>CAZVOA010000022.1:0-56670 GCA_964628465.1 uncultured Pirellulales bacterium
TTTGAGGCAATAAGAAATTTATTTCTTGACTTTGAGTTCTTCATAGGTGGTTATGATTTACTTGTTTAACTGGATTCCCGTTTTCACGGGAATGACAGAGTCGTGGTAATAAAATATCCGTGTTAATCCTTGGGCTACACTCAATAATATTGTCAGAAGATTGCCGCAGTCGTTCCAATGGAACTCCTTCGCAATGACAGAGTCAAAAAAACAGTGTAAATCCCGTGTATATCCGTGTCAGAAAAAAAACGTGTTAATCTGTGTCTAATATCTTTTCATACGGCAGGAATCATTTTGTTATCTATTAATCGCTGGTTAAGTTCCCATAGCGCGGTTTTGTTGCTGTCCCATTTCAATAATCCATGAGCGGTTTTGTAGTCCACCCAGCGAAATTCAGAATGTTCCGGTGACAACGTAATTTCAATATCCTTACAATCGACCGCAAAACAATGCTCCTCAATTACATACCTTCCCTCCGGCGTCTGCTCGCTGAAATAATGAATCGGAACGGAATTTATTGTTTCAAGTGAAAAAAAATCCGATGTTTGCGGCACGCCGGTTTCTTCCCAAGCCTCTCTTCTTGCGGCTTCGATAAAAGATTCGCCGGTTTTTCCACCACCCGAAATGGCCTGCCAAAAGCCGCCCCTTATCCTTCTGAAAATCGCAAATTCATAACCTGTTCCGTTACATTTGCGAAAAGGAAAAACCAAAGCCTGAAACTCTCGTATATCCATAAATTTAACTACCAAATCATTAACCTGATGAACCAAATTACTGCAAATAGCTGGTTTGTTTATAAAAGATTTGTATCAACAAAATTTTGAGCGGCTTTTTTAAGCAATTCCCTGCTTCTTTCAAGTGCTTCGTCGAGATTCATGCTGTCCGGCTTGCAGCTATGAGCGGTCACAATACCTAATTTTTGGTACTCACCCGCTTCCAATCTGACCTGTCCGGCGATAACCGCGATGCGAACTTTGGCTTTGTTGGCAATTTTGGAAATTCCGGAAACCACTTTTCCATAGAGGCTCTGTTTGTCAAAACATCCTTCGCCGGTTATAATCCAGTCGGCGTTTTTTAATTCAGCTTCAATATTACTATATTTAATTATCGTTTCGATTCCTGATACAAGCTTGCCATTCATAAACGCTAAAGCAGCGGCTCCCATTCCTCCCGCCGCCCCGGTGCCGGGAACTTCAAGTACGTCACGATGTAATTGTTCTTTAATCAAGTTACCCAGATTGCAAAGACCGGCATCAAGCTCTTCTACCATTTCAGGAGTAGCGCCTTTCTGCGGCCCATAAATTCTCGCGGCGCCATGTTCGCCGCAAAGCGGATTCTGCACGTCGCAGAGGACTTCAACTGGAATTTTCATTGCATTTTTTGGCGGTACTATTTTCACTATTTTTTTAAGTCCCCCGCCGCAGCCGGGAACCCTATTATTATCCTTGTCGAGAAATTGCCAGCCAAGCGCAGAGGCGAGACCTATACCGCCATCTGTTGTGGAACTGCCTCCAATCGTGAATAGAATTTTCGACGGCTTATATTCTATAGCGGCGTTGATAAGTTCACCGACGCCGTACGTGGTTGTCTTCATCGGATTGCACTGGTCTTTTCTGAGCAATTGCAAACCCGCGGCACTGGCCATTTCTACTAACGCGGTTTGAGATTCTGCAAACCACGCGAATCCCGCGTCAACCTTCATATCAAACAACGGGCCGGTGACATTTTTTTGTATCCACTTACCGGGAATTGATTTGAGCATCGCGTCCGCGGTTCCCTCGCCGCCATCGGCGATTGGTTTCATAATACATTCAGCTTCGGGCAAGTTATCTTTAATTGCGGACGCAATAATTCCACAGACTTCAGCGGCACTCAAAGTGCCTTTGAATGAGTCCATCGCGATTACTATTTTCATATTTTTATCGAAATTACTTCGTTGAGAATTTGAATATTATTTGTGAGTCATAAGTCTCGCCGGGGCGCAAAACTACGGTAGGAAATTCCGGCCTGTTCGGAGAATCAGGATAATGCTGGGCTTCAAGGCAAAAAGCCTCACCTTCACTCGTGTAAAGCTGAATTCCAGGCTGGTTCGTCAAAACTTCCATAACTCTTCCACTTGTCGGCTCATAAACACGTGCGGCAGGAATAAGTTTTTTGCCGTCCCAGCCGTTTATTGCAAAGTTATGATCGAAATTTCTACGGCTCGGCTGAAATTGAGCAAGTTTGACGCTAATCTTATTCGGTTCCGTAAAATCCAACGCGGTACCTTTCACAGGAGCAATCTCCCCTGTAGGTAATCCTGAATTATCCATTAGAGTATATTTGTCCGCGTTGATATATAGTTCGTGGTCCATTACCGACCTGCTTGTCGGACCGGCGAGATTGAAATAACTATGATTGGTAAAATTGACAACAGTCGGTTTATCTGTAGTCGCAAGATAATTAATTTTTAATTCATTATCATTTGTCAGGCTGTAAGTCACTTTGCAATTAAGATTGCCGGGATAACCTTCCTCGCCATCCTTGCTTAGATAAGTGAATTTTACACCAACTTCTTTTTCGTTTTTAAACTCAAAGCCTTTCCAGAATACAGTATGAAAACCTTTCCTTCCGCCGTGGAGCTGGTTTCTGCCCTCGTTTCTTGTAAGCTCGTATGTTGTGCCGTCAATAGTAAATTTTGCACCCGAAACACGATTTGCTACTCTGCCAATTACGCCGCCGTTCATAAAACCGCCGCGAGCGAACATAGGTTGTGTTTCAATCTTTACTTTCGAGATTTTTCCGTCACGGTCAGGAACTTCCAATGCTGTCAGAGCGCCGCCTACTTCGGTAAATTTGGCAATCATGCCATTCTTATTGGTCAAAGTGAACACATGAATGTCATTTCCATCGGTAAATTTTCCATTTACTTCACTGGTGACATTCAAACCGCTGCTTTCTGAAGCCGCACAAACCGAAACGGACAGAATTAATACCGCAAGCAAAGCTACATTTTTTGCAATGCTCATAGTTTAGCCCTCTCATAAAAAGTTGTTTATCTTTTCAAATTTCCAGTTATATGAAATTTATGGATACATCATGTGTTTTGGAGTAACTACTAATTCCGTCACAATCGCTCTTGGATGCAGTTTTGCTACCATAACTACGCATTCCGCGATATCTTCCGGCTGGAGCATTTGCGCTCTCTTTTCGGCGGAAACCGGTACAGGTCTCTTATCGATAATTGGAGTATTCGCTTCGCCCGGATAAATATTCGTGACATTGATGCCATTCTCACGTTCTTCGAGGCCGACAAACTGGCCCATTGCACCTGTCGCGAATTTCGAAACAACATATGGAAGACCAGCTAATTCAATTGTATGTTTGCCGGAGATTGATACTATGTTAATTATCAATCCTGATTTTTTCGCTCTCATTACAGGAACCGCCTCGTACAAACAATTAAACGCGCCTGTAGTATTTACGGCCATAATCCTGTCAAAATCCTTCGGATCGACGTTTGCCATTTTTCTGTTTAATACATTAATTCCGGCACTATTGACAAGAATATCAATTGGTCCAAGTTTCTCGCCGAGCCATTTGAAAAGTTCCGCGACCTGGGGACGATTCGTAATATCACAGGCTTTCCATGCGAATTTTACACCACCGCCCGCGGTTGTTTCGGCTTTTTTCAGTAATTCTTCATTATAATCGGCTAATGCAACTTTGCAGCCTTCCAAAGCTAATGATTTTGCTATTTCAAGTCCTATTCCGCCACCGCCGCCAATTACAAGAGCGATTTTTCCTGTTAAATCAATCATTAATATATTCCTTAATTAAGTTTTTGTATTCACTTTTATCAATATCCGATGAGGTATTTTACCTTTAAGTTATCAGAATTTTATGCTATAAATTGATAAGATTTTACTTACAGAATAACGAATCGTCAAGAGATTCGTAAAAGGTTTATCAGAACATCATATTAACGATAAATGACCTTCCCAATATACGATTTATAACGATTATATCAATTATTCCGCCAATTCCTTGCTTTAACTGACTACCAAACCTGTTAACTTATATGTATAAGTCAAAAAAAACAAAAAAAATATAAATAAACGTTACATTCCAAGTTCAGGATGGCACTTTTAATTAGTTATAGGTGATTAAAAAAGAGTATTTAACTTAAAGGAATTGATAAATGGGAACTATAAACATGCTTATTTTGTCTAAATATTTAAAGACAGGAGTGGTGTTATACTGCATGTACATAGATCAATATAAATTTGTAATCCCCCAGTATATTTAAAAAACAAGCATTTTTGAGCTTTGGAGGAAAAAATAGTGCAATAAAAAAAAAGTTAATTCAAAAATAGCCGATAAATGATAAATATGAAATAGAAATAATACTTTTTTGGAGGTTTAAATCATGAGAAATTATAAATTAATTTGGTCGCTGGCATGTACAATTGCGATTTTCCTTGTTACCGGGCAGGCCGCTAACGCAGTCCCGTCAAATAATAATTGCGTAAATGCCATTCAAACCGGAAACGTAACAAATCTGGCTTTTGATACAACAGGTGCTACACCTGACGGCCCGCCATCAGGCAGCATGTTAGTCAACGCGGACATCTGGTATATTTATACACCCGCACATACAGGTACAGCAACGATAAGCCTATGCGGAAGTTCTTTTGACACACAACTCGTGGTTTATAGCGGTGATCAGTGTCCGGCAACAACACAACGAGAAATTGCTTACAATGATGATTTCTGCGGTTATCAATCTCAATTAAATGTTTCCGTAGTCTGCGGTAACAAGTATCTGATCCAGGTTGGAGGATTTGCAGGCGGTACAGGCACAGGAGTCCTTACTATTAGCAGTTCAGGAACTCCATGCTCAACAGCAGCGGTAAATAATAACTGCGCAAACGCCACGGTTGTTGGTAATGTTACCAATTTAGCGTTTTCAACTGTAGGCGCGACACATGACGGACCGGGCGCCTGCATGACAAGCCCGAATATCTGGTATAAATACACCGCAACCTGCACGGGATCTGCAACTTTCAGTCTCTGCGGAAGCAGCTTCGATACAATTATGGCGGTTTATTCAGGAACATCATGCACAAACCTTACCATTCCGCCGCTCGGATGCAACGATGACGCAGACTGCGGCCAGCAATCCAAACTCACAATTAATGTAACTTCGGGAAAAACATATTGGGTTGAAGTCGGAGGTTTCGATAATGTCACGGGCGCGGGAAAACTTACCATCAGTTGCGGCGGGCAGGTACAGACGGCTTCGGATTTGGGCGATGCGCCGGATAATACAAACCACTTCCCATCTTCGAACATGAGAACTTATGACCATCAGGCACCCGCGAAATTCCCAACAGTTTATCAGGGAAACGTGATTGTCGGCCCGATTCACCTGAATCCAAAGACAGTTGCTTATATTGGCGAAACTGTTACTTATGAAGACGAAGCAGATCAGGGTTATGACCAGGATGCGACAAACAATCTAATTCCATCACAACTTAATGTCAATGCAGATAAAGATGGTGGAGATGATGGTGTAGTTATGCACTCTGATCCGTTCCTTGGCAAGACTTTCGGAATGACTCATTGCCAACTTTCATCTTTCGATTACAAAGTTAATGTAATTGACCCGAACGTGGATATGTATGTAAATGTCTGGTTTGACTGGAATCGTGATGGTGACTGGAATGACAGCGGCCTGACTGATGCTCAACTTAACTGCTCAAGCTGTGACACAAGCGGAATAGTGAACGAATGGGCAGTACAAAATGTGCTTCTGTTCGATCTCAACGCGGGTATAAATACACTTACAACTCCGGGCTTCCTCGCCTGGTATCCTGCTTCGGGCGATAAGAAAATATGGATGAGAATCACACTGTCAGACCAGCCGTTCAAAGGCGGCACAGGCGCTGCCGGTTCAGGCCCTGCCAACGGATACGATTATGGTGAAACAGAAGATTACTACTTCACACCATCCGAAGATTGCTCAGATTGCATAGATTGGGACAGAAACGGAACTCTTAATGAGAACGATTTGTACACATATATGATTAATTACATGTGGAACTGGCTCAACAATTGCGCAAGCAACTAATTAGTAATAAACCTTAGTTAAAGTTCAAATCAGGCTGTGGGCGACAAACCCACAGCCTTTTTTTTACCTGTTTATTAAATTTACTCATACTGACCGATGATAAATTAACCAATATTATAAACTTCGTTTTATCAAATACTTGACGCATTTTGTCATACCCGCATGGAGTCCGAGGGACCTGAGACGTAGCCGAAGGATCTGACGCGCGAATGTATAATAAGTTTCATTCGTAACTTCTTATTCGATAGCCGGATGTTTCGCCCCTTGGGACTCAACATGACAACTTATCATATTAAGTTTTACAGAACACGATGGGTTTCAGGGGAGAGTTCAAGACCAAAAGCCTGAGAATGGACAATAATATTCTGGAATAAAATATTGCTTATATATTATTTTCTGATAACATTTGAATTATGGGAAATTCAGGCGGTTCTTTTTTGTTTAACCTTGTCCTGAAAATGAAATTATAAAGAGAACTCTTAGACGCGAACAAACCATATATGTATGTTGTGGAGTCATATTATGATTTAACGAGGTACTTTAAAAGAGATATTCTAATATGAAATTAAAACACTTTTCAGAAAACAGTTGCTATTCCTATTATTCTTCAAAAGATATTTATTAAAATAGTGTAGTGCAGTATAATGCTGAATATAATTATAAGGAGAAGAAATTATGGCAACTGGAAATATAACTAACAGAAGCTTTAAGAGCAGCGTATTATTCATCATAATTGCTATTTGTATAATATGCTTTCATACCAATGCAAAAGCAGATTCGGGGAATAACGCTACTCCTATAGCTGCTGTTAAGCATGAGAGTTTGCTTGATGTATTGGCACAGGCAGAGGCCGTTAAGGATAAAAAAGAATTGATCAAAACCTTCGGGTCCTTTTCAAAATCTGACAAGCTCGAAACCATAGCATACGCTCTGCAGGAAAACTTGTATCCTGACGCAACTGAACGAATGATAAGAGACGATAAAGAATTACAGGATAAGCGTCTTATTAAATATCTTCCGGGTTATGTTGAGAAAAATAAAGATAACGGGCCTTTGCTTTACAATATTGTCAGGTTGATAGAGAATTATTTTCCTGACCCGAATCTGGTTCCAGCTCTTTTGGATTATGCCGGGCAGAGTAATTATAGTGTTTTTAGTATAGCACCCAGTGTTGGCACAGCCGGTAGTGAAACTCACTACTTTTCAGTTATTGAAGATATTTCATTAATTCTCTTCAAAATATCTAAAGGTAAAATTAAACATATTGATCAATTTGCTAAATTACCGCCAACCTCAAGTCAGCGAGAAGCTTTGGTCGCACAATGGCGTGCGGAATGGCCCAAAGTACATCAGGAGCTTTTGGAAGAAGAAAGAGAGCTCCGAATGGAAATACGCCCCGTAGCTCATAAGGAAATAATCGATATCTTGATCGAGATGCAGAATTATAAAAAAGAAGAAAAAGAATTTGCAATGGAAGCATCAAAACCTTATGACGAAAGAAAAATGAGTCAAGAGGAAATAAATGAAAAAAGTAAAATCCTTAAGAAACAAAAAGAACAGATTCTCGCAAAATTCGTAATTAAGAAAAGAAATGATAAGCTTGAAACAATAGCCTATGCCATGACAGAGGGATTATATCTCAATGCGGTTATTTCATTAGTGGTAAATGACAAAGACCTGCAAGATAGACGTCTGGTTCCTTTTATTGCTGAAGCAATGGAAAAATCTACAGGCGAAAAACTTTATGCAGCGGTGTATGTAGCTTATGAAATCCCTGATGAATCTTTATTGTCTTTATTGCTTGGTCATGCTCTTGATAATGATTATGTTGTAACATATGATTCCAATTCTAAAACGGTTCCTGAATCTTCAGTTTTCTTGAGAGCGGCAAGAACAATATATAAGATTACCAATGGTAAAATCGGGCATAACATGAGTGGAACAAACGAAGAGGATCTCTACAAAAAGAAAGATGCTTTGATAAAGCAATGGCGTCAAACGTGGCAGGAAGAACAAAAAAAGTCAAATTAACTTTGAAACAAAAGAAATTATGGCAACTGGGTTTAAAGGGGGACAGACCCTATTTATTTCTCTATTTATTTCTCGTTGAGTTTAACAAGAGGGTCACCGCTGTTATCGAGTTGTTCAAAACGTGTTTGCCAGTCAAAAAGTCCAGTGTGCATCATTTGCAATCCTTTGCCAGTTTTATGAAAAATCGTAATTTAATTGTCAATGAGCTTAATATATTTAAAGGTGCAGTAACTTGCACGTAAATTCGTCAATTTTTAGAGGAACCCTAAAATATTACCGACTACACCATAGTAGTTTATTATTAAAGTGATTTTTCTTGTTAATAGGGTAATCTGGGGACACCAAGGGTAATCTGGGGACACCATACTAATTATTTTATTGACATGAAGTCTTTATTGAAGTAATATTTCGTTATGGCAAGATTAGCAAGAATAGTTGTTCCTGGTTATCCGCACCATATAACGCAGCGTGGAAATCGTCGTCAGGAGACTTTTTTCTGCGATGAAGACTACGAGGCATATCTTTCTCTAATGGCTGAATGGTGCAACCGTCTCGGTGTCGAAATATGGTTTTATTGCCTGATGCCAAACCATGTCCACTTGATAGCCGCACCTCAATCAGAAGATGGTTTGCGAAGAGCAATAGGCGAGGCTCATCGCCGTTATACACGCCGCATAAATTTCCGTGAAGACTGGCGAGGTCATTTATGGCAGGGTCGTTTTTCGTCTTTTGTAATGGACAACAAATATTTGCTTGCTGCGGTTCGTTATGTGGCGATGAATCCTGTTAAGGCAGGTTTATCGAAGCGTCCCGAACAATATCGCTGGAGCAGTGCAGCGGCGTACCTTTCAGGTAAGGATGATCCTTTGGTTAAGGTTCGACATCTGAATAAGATGATTGATGACTGGAAGGGATTTTTCAACGAAGGCGTAGATTCTTTAATAGCTGAGAGGATAGCTAAACATGAACATACAGGAAGACCTCTTGGCAGTGAGAAGTTTACATTAAAATTGGAGAAAATGTTAGATATAATGTTAAAACCAAAAAAGGCGGGAAGACCAAAGAAAAAGGAAATTAATTAGTATGGTGTCCCCAGATTACATGATTACATGAATTAGTATGGTGTCCCCAGATTATGGCAGGAAGAACAAAACAAGTCAAATTGAATAGACTGGGGGATTTAACGGGGGACGGACTCTATTATATAATATCATTATGACTTTAAATAGTTCTATTATTATAGAAAGAAACTAATGCAAAAGGCCAAAGTTAATTTTAGTGAATTCTTCTTAAGTGTTGTAATATTGCTATTAATCATATTAAGTAGTTTTCTTGTAATTCGGTTTAGAAATGATGATAGCCTTAATGAACAAGAAATGATTGAAAAATTAGTAACTGGTTCTAATTTAGGTGACTTTAGTGATGTTAAAAATAATACTCAATATGCAATTTCTAAATATAATAAAAAATCAATAGATCCGGAACCAGTGTTAGTCTTTGCTCACATTGAGGAAGATTCCGAAAATCCAAAAGCAACTTTAAGTCTTCTATCTTATGATGAAGATGGAGATTTATCAGGTATTTTAATTAAAGAAAAACACATTGATTCAAGTGGTAATGAAATGATATTTGAAGAAGAATATCCTGTTTTTATTTTCTGGAAACCTCCAAAAGGAGTTTTTATGTTTTTTATATTTAATCATATTCGTAAAAACGGACAAATTAAATCTGAAGAAATATGGAAAAGATATATAGATGGTCTGAATGTAGAAAAAAGTACAATAAGAAGTGTAGTAGATTGGGAACGAACTCTTCCTGAAGTATTTGTTTCTGTGCCGGAACCAAATAAAGTAGAAGTCGAAATGTATCTATATGATAGAGCAGGTCATAAATCGAAACCGGTACTTCTGCGTCATGTTGGATTTTGGGCGCAAGACGCATTCGGGGAATTTTAAAGGGGTCAGGTACGAATGGCATGAAGATAAGGGCGCATTAACATGTGGAGTGTAACAATTTAGTTTTATAATCAGGAGCCAATCGGAAGCACATTTTTTGTTTCCCATATTCGGGGACTCTGTCCACGTACACCTGGGATTTTACGCTTTAAGCAAGAAGCATGATAGTTAAGACAAGGCGATGCCGTTATATATTGACACCGCCCATGCCATAGGGCCGCCGCTGTATCAGTTTCCGGCTCTATTGCATACACTGGGGAGATACAGCATGATAAAGAAAAATTCAGCCAGTTTGATTATATTTATTTTTTATTTATGCTTTCAGTCTGCACAGCACGCTTAACACATAACAGCTTATTACAAAAGGAGTTACAGTAATCCGCCCCATAAAAAGACGCTTTCTGACGGTTTGTATGGATTATTACGAACATTCCACCTTGACATATGTATATTAAGCATATATAATTGTATTTGTTAAATTAGGTACTCGTTATATGTAGCTAAGCGGTATTTTTCGCAAAGCGCGGGTGCTATTTTGGTTCTGCTTAAGATTCGGAGGATATGAAAATCCGTATCATCCGCAGACAATTCGTTATTCGCAAAGAAACGCAACTTTGTAGAATAGGGTTGGAGGTGCGTAAGGTGGTGAAACGGGGTTTTACACTCGTTGAGCTTCTGGTGGTTATTTCTATAGTCACAGCGATTATGGCGATTTCCTTACCAGCTATTAACCGTGCGCGATTGCAGGCTAACAATTTAGTCAGCATGAATAACCAGAAATTAATCACTTCCGCTATCAATATCTTCTCGAATGACAATCACGACAGGTATCCAGAATCTGTTGCTACTATTGGTTACGGCGAAAACTGGAACTGGGCGGACCCAAGGAGTTTGACCGGCCCGCGTCAGCGAAGCCCTCGCCTGTACAGGTCCATGAGCGCATATTTGAAAGATTACGTTACAGATCCGAGCGTAATGTTCTGCTCATGCTCACCGCAAGAATATAAATATCTAAAGCAGTCATGGGAAGCCGGCGACAAATGGGACAACCCGCAAACATCCAATCCTGCTGATCCGGTTGGCGGCTCGTATTGTTTCTATTGGAATTACAAAGGTGTGCTTCAAGAACAGAACCGTGTTTTCCAGGGGCCGCGTGACCAATCGGCCGGCCGCCGTCAAAGCACTTTACTTGTGAGCGATTATTTCGGCTATGGCAACTGGCGGCGAACTCCGCCGGAATTTGGCAGTTGTGAAATATTCGACAACGCCACTGAAGAATCGGAAACACTTCTTCTTTCTTCGTACTGGACCGCTCCCGGAACACTTGCGGAAATCCCTGAAGTTACGTTACGCGCAGGCTATACCGACGGCCACGTAGAAACGTTTTCCTCAAGAGACACTGTCCCAATGAAAGTCTCGATTACTTCCGATGGCAAAACGCCCTACCCGGAAGGCGTAGGCCCCGGCATTTTCTTCCTGCCCGCAAAGGCCATCCGATAATAAAACAATTTTCACTGCCGTTCTAAATATTATTTGGGTATTTTAAACAATTAGTATGATTAGTAATTCGACCCATATCTTCGGCGAAAATCTATTGGAGGCATTTTCAACGATTTTTTAAAGAAGCGGCAGAAATGCGCCGGATGCATAAATTGTTGAGATGTTGCGATTTTTTTAATAGAAACACGAGAATTACGAAGCTGATCCTTGATATATTCCAATCTCATTCTGTTTATTTCTTCGTGGATAGACCTTTTCAGGGCTTTTTTAAATCGCAATTGCAGCATTCGTTTAGACAGGCCGGTGGCTGATACAACATCGGTAACTTGTATTGGCTGCTTATAGTTCTCTCGAATAAACATAAGGGCTTTTTTCATTTCAGGGTCGTCAATCGCGATAACATTACTCGATTGTCGTGTTTTTATATATTGCGGCATTGGTGATATTTCGATGTTTGAGGCATTCGTATCACCATTCATTAATTTATTCAGCACATTTGCATCTTCATAGCCGCCCTTTTCATAACCTATCTTTATACTGGATAAAGGAGGTGTCGCCATCCGGCAAACTACTGTATCATTATCCGCTCCCAATACCGCTGCTTCTTCAGGCACTTTTATATTAAAATCTTTGCATACCTCAAGAACAAAGAAACCAACATCATCATTACACACAAAGATACAAAAAGGTTTTGGCGTTTGCTTGAGCAATTCAGAAATATGATGTTTTTCTTTTTTAATATTTTTTCCCAGGCATTGAAGTTTATGCACATATAAACACAAATCTTTTCGTGCATTTATAACATTTTTATAACCTTCCAATCTCTTATTTGACCATGAATAGTTATGTATTCCTATAAACATAAAATTTCTAAAACCAAGCTCGATAAAATATTTAGCCGCCATTTCACCTACTGCGAAATTGTAACCGTTGTTATTTGTAATATTTTTACGAGATTTGGCGCTATGCATAACTATAGGCATATTTGATTTTTGGAGGTCAGAGAGTTGCCGCTGCTCCATAGCATCAAGCGCAATAATTCCATCAATTTTATTCTCTTCAATAAATTTCTTATAATTTACTTTACCAGATAATAAATATCGCGGCGTCGGCACATATATTCGCCAGTTACCATTAGTCTGGATAAACTTTCCAACACCTTTAATATAATACTGACCGACCGCTCGTGATGTATCAATAAGTAATAAAACTCTTTTCTGCATTTTTATAACCTTAACCATATTGCGCAATATGTTTATAGTATTGCATAAAATGGTGTTGAAATCAAGGCATAATTCAACTATCATACGTTTTTATAGTTAAATTTTTGTTTAGGAGGTTTGTATTATTAAAAATTTACTACTTTCAAAAATCCTGATTGCCGCATTGGCTATATCATCAGCTAATTCTCAATCGATTGCAAATCAAACATCCGCTGCCGGTTCTGATATTCAGCCTAAACCTGTAATTTCTATCTGGCCCGGAAAAGCACCAGGTTCTGAGAACTGGACTTTTAGCGAAAGAGTCACAGAAGGCGCTGGCGGCTCGAAGACCTATTCCAATGTCGTTGATCCTACTCTCACAGTATATCTGCCGGAAGCGACCAAGGCAAACGGAGCGGCAATCATATTATGTCCCGGAGGCGCCATGCGTATGCTGGGATTCGCGGAAACAGAACGTACCGCTGAGTGGCTCAACTCCAAAGGTATAGCCGCTTTTATTCTTAAATACAGAGTAGTTCCTGACAACCCACCTGCAAATAATATTTTGCAGCCCGCAGGTTTTTCACCTTCCAGCCCTGCTGGGAGAGGAATAGCCGGCGGTATGCGTGGCGGAATGCCGAGTGGAATGGGTAGTGAACTTTCGTTCAGGGAAATACTCAAAAGAAACGGCAATGCAAATCCTGCTCCAGACAATCAGTTACATACAGAAGTAATCCAGATGGCTATCGCAGACGGGCAACAGGCTATCCGCTTACTCAGGCGCGACGCGGCTAAATATAACATCAATCAGAATCGTATTGGCATTCTCGGTTTCTCAGCCGGAGGTGGAGTCGCTATCGGAACCGCCGTGACAGAATCCCCGGATGCTTATCCTGATTTCGTAGCAACAGTCTATGGCCCGTCACTGGTTGATGTGAACGTGCCGGCGCAGGGTGCCCCGCTGTTCATCGCCGTCATGGATGGGCATCGTAATGTAACAAATGGCTGCTCGGTTTTGTACGCACTATGGAAAGAAGCCGGACGTCCCGTTGAGATTCATGTTTATGACCACGGAAACGGCCCTGCTTCAGGAATGCCGATAGCAACATGGACAGACAGACTTTATGACTGGCTCCTCAGGCGGAATATTGTCACGAACTGAGTGACCTCAAAAACTACAATGTACTAAGATTAATTAATAATCTAAAAGTAATAATAATGTTAAGAAGAAATGTATTTTGAAAGGAGAACGAATGAATCAACTCAGAAAGTATTTTTTATGTGCAGTAACATGCCTGTTCCTGTTTACACAGGCAATCCAGGCACAAGACGCCGCACAGGCGAAGAAAACAAAGGAAACAGCTTCAAGAACAGTTGAAGACGGCGGCACTGGCGCTTTTAAGGCCGTAATGGTTTCTGACAGCAGCCTGTCACAATTTACTATTTTCCGACCCAGTGACATGAGCCTCATCACCGATAAAACAAAACTTCCGATTATCGCATGGGGTAACGGCGGCTGTGCAAATTCACCACGCGAACATTTGAACTTTTTATCAGAAGTAGCCTCACACGGATACCTGGTAATCGCTATTGGCCCGATGCCCGCGGAATCCGGCCAGCGCGGCGGTGCTGGAATGATGGGCGGAGCAATGCCAGGCGGTCAACGACGCGGTGCAGGTGCAATGCCGGGTGCGGCAGGTGAAAGAGGAGCAATGCCGCAAGGTGCGGCACCAGGTGGTGCAGCTCCTGCCGGCGATGCTGGTGGCAGAGGTGCAATGCCTGGAGGTATGATGGGCGGCGGTATGCCGGGCGGTATGCCAGGTGGTATGATGGGCGGCAGAGGCACTCGCGGTGCAGGTGCTCCGGCAGCAGCGACCAGCGATCCAAATGCAAAATCACAATTAACCCAAGCCATCGATTGGGCAATCGCTCAGGACAGCAACGAAGCAAGCATATATTACAAAAAGCTCGATACAAAAAAGATTGCAGTCGCGGGCATGTCATGCGGCGGTATCCAGGCCTATCAGGCAGCTCCGGACGCGAGAGTTTCAACCGTCATGATTTGCAACAGCGGACTTTTCGGTGAAGGCGGCGGCGGAATGGGCGGAATGCCTAATTTGCCAAAATCGCACCTCGAAAAAGTACACGGCTCGATTATTTTCATACTCGGCGGCGAGTCTGATATTGCTTACGCAAACGGTATGGACGACTTCGCTAAACTCGAGAAGATTCCGGCTTTCGCAGCAAACCTTCCAGTCGGACACGGTGGAACATACTCACAGCCACACGGCGGAGACTTCGCAAAAGTCGCTACAGCATGGCTGCAATGGCAGCTAAAAGCTGACGCGGAATCAGCGAAAATGTTTGAAGGAGAACCCTGCGGCGTGGCTAAAATGGAAGGCTGGACAATACAGAAGAAAAATATTAAATAAAAAATATTTTTCCTAAAAACACAAAGGGCGCCTCAAGATAACGAGCCGCCCTTTTTTATTTCTAATATATTAACCACGAAGATACGAAGAAAAAACCTAAATACTAAATACTAACTACTAAATACTAATCACTATTCACTATTTATTCCTATTCCTCATTCTTGCTTTATACATACGTTCTGTAAAACCGCCTTCATTCAGAAAGGAGTCTTCAAGTTTTTGAATTTGCCTTTTCAATAAAAATGTCGCCTGATTTATTAAGCAGATAAGAGTATTAGCCGCAACTTCAGCAGATACCGTTCTAATAGAATAAGAATCCGACTCGTCAGACGTGCCCGAAGAATCCGACCTATCCGACTTATACCGATTCCTAACGGCCATCGCCTGCGGCGAGTTCTTATCCCAAAGCGCAAGCCCTCTCTGTCGAAGAAAATCCTCATAATCCAGAAGAAGCTCTTCCAGACTCGCCCTCGCAACATTCGTCAATTTCAATTCCATCTTTTTGGACGTAGCCGAAGCCACACTCCCTTCCGCAATATTCTGCACGCCGCTCCGAGCGGCCTGTACCATCTGGTCACGTGTCCGCGAAAACTTATCAACAAACCTCTCGCAAAATATTACAGTTGCGTCATAAACAGTCTGAGCAGTTTGAAATGATCGCAACTTCCTATACCCACCATGCGGCGGAATTATTTTGTCTGACTCACTCATTTTTATTCTTCCCAAAATGGACAGGACCACATAAATTCTCCCTAATAATTAATTATACCGTTCCTCTTTATTCTCCTACTTTTGCTTAATTAGATCAAGCTTTTCAACTATTTGATCAAGTTTTCTTACAATATCCTGTGTAATGAATAATCCCATTGGCTTGATTGTTTTACCTTTAGATGCTGTTTCGCAAAAATCTTTCAATATATCCCTAATCCCAGTTAGAGCAAGTAGCTCATCTATATATTCGAGTCGTGGGCCATACTTTAAATATCTCTCATACAGAGACATCTCGAACCGTGTTCTTAAACCATTGGGCATTGAGAGTATTTTGTCTGCTGTTTCCTGGATATTGAGTTGATGGAAAACCGGATGTGAAAGGAAACCTGATTCTCCATTATCTATAAGGGCATGAATAAATGCTTGTGGATCATCCTGAAAATGTGAGAGCAACTTTTGAATGTGATCAAATCGTTGCCTTTCAAATATCTGTTTATTCATCTCCAGAATGTAATCACAGAAATCCTGACATTCCTTCGACCTTGGTTTTTCCAGAAGATGTTCAATTTCAAACTCTAATTGTGAATCCGAAATAAGTCTGCCCGTTTCCTGTGCTTTTTGTAATCCCTGTTTGAATTTTTCTAATATCTGTTCTTCAGTTAAACTGACGAGGCTCTCATTAATATACCATTCAAAGTGACCATATAAACTTACGTATGTTTTGATATCTGAGATATCACCTGTTTCGATGTAACCAAGCACTTGTGAAGTTGTAGTCGCATATTCCTCATCCTCCATTTCTCTTGCATTAAAAATCAGATGTTTAATCCGCTCATCTTTTTCATCAGGAGCCTTGGTTAATTTCGTTGCCCATTCAAGCAATAAATCTTTATCGAGATAACCAGTGATCATATAGTCGCAAATAGGGGGACATCCTAATGCACTACCCATGTCCATAAAACCAAGTTCACTGAAATAGTGATCATTAAATTGTTCTTCATATGTTTTTTCGGCTGCTTCATCTTTTTTAAGTGCCCTCATAGAGATTCCAGACAAAGACATATAATTCATTGCATGGATCGTTTTGAGTTTCTCCGGATCCGCTGCACGACCATAAAGCTCAAAAGCTGTCGGACCTATAGCATAAACCAACTGTACAGCGAGCTTATCCGGATCAATGCCTCCTTCATAAATAGTTTTGAACACCATATTCAAAGTTGTAATAACACGGCGAAGGGATCGTAAATTATCAGTTTTACTACTTTTAAATAAATGCAAGATAAGATCTGTATTTTTAATAAGAAAATCATAGAATTCTTTTTGGTCCTTATACTCCTCCATTAGTGTAGACAGAACGGTTTTATAATCCGGCTGATAATCCAGAGAATTTCCAATGACTTTCTCTTTCATTTTTTTATAAAACTTATTGTCTGCTTCTTCGATAGATTTTTCGTTACATAAAACAACAATCTTTGCACCTTCGTGTTCAACAAATGTATTGATGTAACCCAAAACCTCATTAAACGGTAAATTGCTACGTTCAAGATCATCAAAGCAGATTACGGAACCATCTACTTTGACTAAAGATCTGAGGTTGATTTTTGCCAAATCCACATAACCAAGAGCTTCAATTGCACTGCCTACAAAGCGTGAAATCTTGCCTACACATTTTTTTCTGATCCCCGGGTAAGATTGTGAAAACAATGATCTATCGATATCTTTTACATCTGAGACACCATATAAGGAAATATATAATACACGCTCAATGTATTTAGAATCCAGAAGTTTTTTAAGTTCAGGCCCAACTATGTTTTTCCAAAAGTACGTTTTGCCACAACCCCAAGGTCCATTGATGAGAATCGCATAATCTGTATGAGGCAGTTTGACATAATCAATCACTGCTTGTAGGACTTCATTTACCATTACTGCTCCTTATTTAGAATAAATATTTAAAAACCAAAAGAATAATTAGGAACAGTCAATGTTTTCTTCATCTTTTATTATATGGCTATCCCTTGTTTTCTCCTAACATTACAGATTCTTTTATTTACTTACCCTTCTTGCTACGACCTGTATCGCCGTATCCTGGGAGCGGGATGTTTTCCTTTTGTGTCGTTGCTGGACGTCTATCTGCTTCTTTCAGCGGAATAAACTGCCCGGTTCCTGAGTCACGCGCACCACGTCGTGCTTGTCTTTCTTTTGTCATTTTACGTTGCCTTTTAAAAAAATACTATTTGAGATTAATAACCACAGACTATCCGCGGTTATTTAGCTACTGGCATGGAAAGCTTCAAGGTGCTAAAACAAATGCGATCTCGGCCTCCCAGCCGAGTTAAATTCTTTATATTATAGAGTAGCAAAATCTGTGCCAAGTTAAAATCACTGTTTTTCGCTGTTTAATACTATATATAGTATATCATAACTGCTATTTTGGCAGATATAGTATGTGTCTTATCTGTCAAGTTGGCGTATTTTGAACTACTTTTTTTGAGAAAGATGGAAAAGGAAGAATATATTTACTTTTCAGCTTCTCTGTGTTCATCTGCGTTTATCTGCGGTTAATAAAAACTTCAGTTTTCTGTATTCTTATTATATAAGGCACATCTCGAAGCCAAAATGTTGACTATAAAAATGCAAAAAAATTAAAATATTTTATCCAATCCGCAGATTTCGCAGAAAAACGCAGATAATTTAATAAAAAAATACAATTCTCCTCAATTTATCTCCCGCCAAGTCGCCAAGCCGCTAAGATTTTTATGATTATTTTCTGGATTCCCGCCTGCGCGGGAATAACAAAGTCTATAATCTGCGAGAATCTGCGTTCATCTGCGGATAAATATTTATATTTTTTTTAGAATTTTATTTACATATTTAGAAATGTTCATATATTAGTTAATATTATATAATGTTTTATATTTATAGAACATTATTTAGAATACATCGTATAAGCAATTCCGGCAGCACAGCCGGATGATTAGCCGCTGAGCGGCACGGTTTTAAGGGCAAGCGAGCCAAGGAGTGCGGAACTCATCGTTCTCGCACAATTCATAAAAACATATTTAACCACAGATATACGCAGATTTTCGCAGATTAAAACATAAATATAAAAAATCAGTGAAAATCTGTGAGAATCAGTGGTTATTTTTCTCTGTGTTCTCTGTGGCCTCTGTGGCTAAGGAAACTTTCTGAAAAACCGTGTTTTCACTGACTAAAATTGACATTTCTTTTTCTTTGCCGGTACCGGCTATTCTTGTACGTATCGCGGTATGGATTGTCCTTCTGTATCGACGTATTCGCTGCGGCTACGCATTTCGCCTGATTAAGCTGTCAAAAGGCAAATACGCAATCATTGACCCGGAAGATTTCGATAGGCTCAGTCAATACAAATGGCATTGCACAAATCACGGCTACGCAGCCCGTAAAATTCCACCAAAACTTCGCAAAGGTAATGAACAGAGCATTTTGATGCATAGAGAGCTTTGCCCCGTCCCGGATAATATGTGTGTTGACCATATAAACCGCATACGCAATGATAATCGCAAATCGAACCTGCGTCCGGCCACGCAACAGCAAAATATCTGGAACACCAAGCAAAAAAGGAAAATATCGAACACACCATATACAGGTATTCACTTCAATAAGAACAGGCAGAAATGGCAGGTACAGCTTACCGTCAACGGCAAACAGCGTGGATTCGGCTATTTTACAGATGAAATAGAGGCCGCTAAGGAATATGACAAAGCAGCAAAAAAATACCGCGGCGAGTTTGCTATTCTGAATTTCCCTGATTAGCCACGAAGTTAATTGCCACAAAAAACACAAATATTATTTTTATCCGCAGATATACGCAGATTCTCGCAGATTAAAAGAATTTATACAAAAAAATACTGTGTTAATCTGTGAAAATCTGCGTCAATCAGTGGTTAATTTTAAAAAAAGAGGAACAAAAAAAGGGGACACTGATGTATCCCCTGATTTCGTGCAATAATTGATTTATTTATTAGTTTTGTGCCACATTAAGAATCCAGGAGCATTGCTGTTGATTATTTACCGCCAATACCAAAGTCAGCTCGCTCTGATCAAGCTGTTGCGGAATTTTTACCATCATAGGAGTCAAATCTTCTCCGGAAGTTGTTTGAGCTTCTACAATAGGAGTTACCTGACGACCCTGATTATCCATAAGACTCAGCGTTACATCTGCATCTGCCGGAGCCAGACCGTGAATATCAACCGCAAGCTGCTGGCCGGGCTGTATATTCATAGATGACCTTTCTTTTATTTCATTCCATTCTTCTTCAGTATAATACCATGTATCATTTACAGCATCAACGATTATTGCTACAACTCCCGGAACGACACCGACAAACAACCATAGACAATCGAATACGACTATCTTACCATCTATTTCATTGGAAAGTTTTGCATCTCGCCGTTCCGGATACATAATATAACCGCAACCTGTGGTGGTAATTATAAACGCGGCTAATACTGCCAGACTAAACATGCGCATCTTAAAAATCTTTTTCATATATTGTCTCCTTACAAAAAATAGGTTACCAGATTCCGTTTATTTAATAATTTAAACTGTATTTTTCTGTAAAATAACCAATAAATCATTTTTGTTCCTTCAAATTTTCTTAATTTTAGTATACATACTAACTATACTCAAATACATTTTATAAAAAACATTTATTTCAACAATTATTTTAATTTCTGTTCATCAAAAACATCAATTGAAAATACCCAAGGTAAAACACAAATATTTTATTTAACCACAGATATTCACAGATTTTCACTGATTTAATTAAATGTCATCATTCTTTAAATAGTTAATAATTTTTGAATTTTTCTTGTAAACTATATTCTTTGACTTCACTCAGAATGACAAAATCAATAATCTGTGTTAATCTGTGAAATCTGTGTCTAATTTTAAAAATAAAAAAAGCACCACCATCAGCCAAAGGCTGAAAATAATAAACTCTAAGCTCAAAGTTCTAATTGTTTAGGATTTAGATATTAGAATTTAGAAATTTTCGGTATGGGCGCATAAAAAAAGCCCCATACCGAAATATGGGGCGTTATATCAAGAACAGTTAAAGCCAAAAAAAACAGCGAAAGGCTGACATACATCTAACTCGTCTATAAACGAGTAGTGTTCTAGTATATCCCTAGAAAGGAGGTGATCCAGCCGCAGGTTCCCCTACGGCTACCTTGTTACGACTTAGTCCCAGTCATCTGGCTTACCGTAGACAGGCGTCTCCTTTCGGTTGACAACCCGGTTTCGGGTACTCCAGACTCCCATGACTTGACGGGCGGTGTGTACAAGGCTCAGGAACACATTCACCGCGTCATAGCTGATACGCGATTACTAGCGATTCCAACTTCATGTAGGCGAGTTGCCAGCCTACAATCCGAACTGGGGCCCGGTTTTTGCGATTTGCTCCACCTTGCGGTCTTGCGTCACTTTGTCCGAGCCATTGTAGCACGTGTGAGGCCCTAGGCATAAAGGCCATGATGACTTGACGTCGTCCCCGCCTTCCTCCGGTTTAACACCGGCAGTCCCACTAGAGTCCCCAGCATTACCTGATGGCAACTAATGGTAAGGGTTTCGCTCGTTAAAGGACTTAACCCGACATCTCACGACACGAGCTGACGACAGCCATGCAGCACCTGTGCAAGTTTCACTCCGAAGAGCAGCCTATTCCCTTTCAGGATAGGCATCCAAGCATGTCAAACCTAGGTAAGGTTCTGCGCGTTGCATCGAATTAATCCACATGCTCCACCGCTTGTGTGAGCCCCCGTCAATTCCTTTGAGTTTTAGCCTTGCGACCGTACTCCCCAGGCGGTCTACTTAGCACTTTTGCTTCGGCTGTGCCAGTGTCAGAACTTTCACAACCTAGTAGACATCGTTTACGGCGTGGACTACCGGGGTATCTAATCCCGTTCGCTACCCACGCTTTCGTGTCTCAGTGTCAGGACAAGCCCAGTGCACCGTTTTCACCACTGGCGTTCCTCTTGATATCTACGCATTCCACCGCTCCACCAAGAGTTCCATGCACCCCTACTTGCCTCAAGAAAAGCAGTTCGCCCCACAATTCCCCGGTTAAGCCGGGGGATTTCACAAAACGCTTACTTTTCCACCTACACACGCTTTAAGCCCAGTGATACCGAACAACGCTTGCCACCTTCGTCTTACCGCGGCTGCTGGCACGAAGTTAGCCGTGACTTCCTCCGGGGTGGATCAATGTACCGAAGTACACTTTCTTCCCCCTGACAGTAGTTTACATCCCGAGGGACTTCCTCCTACACGCGGCGTCGCTGTGTCAGGCTTTCGCCCATTGCACAATATTCGTTACTGCAGCCCTCCGTGGAGGTCCGGGCAGTGTCTCAGTCCCGATGTTGCGGATCAACCTCTCAGTCCCGCTACCCGTCAAAGCCTTGGTGAGCCATTACCTCACCAACAAGCTGATAGGAGGCAGGCCGCTCTTGTGCCGATAAATCTTTGAAATAGAATCCATCGACTCTATTTGTAATTCTGTATTATCGCCCCTTTCGGAAAGTTACCGAAGTAACTGACGCTATCCAGAAGCACAAGGTACGTTACCCACCTGTTACTAACCCTTTCGCCACTAACCACTAATAAATTAATGGTCCGTTCGACTTGCATGTCTTAGCCACGCCGCCAGCGTTCGTTCTGAGCCAGGATCAAACCCTTCAATTTTATTCGTCGAATCCTTGCATAACTTTCGTTACACAAAGCTATCGTCTATGAAAGGCTCAACACCTTGGCATACGCATCCAAAAGTGTCGGCTGTTACACCGATTATTTATATACCCCGTCGTTCGGGGTTTTTATTTAAGCATTACCAAATTAAACGTATTCGATTCGGAATGCTGCACTTTCGCTGCTTTTTTTCACCTCATTACAACATGAGGCGTATCACTTCAAAAGAATTATATTCATAAAGAAGCTTTATAATTTCTGGCTTAACTGTTAACTTGTCAAATAGCTTTGGAAACTTTCGTTTCCCATAAAGACAACGGCCAAGCGATAAGTAACACTAATCACTTGACCACCAATCCTCGTGTATTCTACATGAAATACGAATCACGTCAATACTTATTTCAAAAAAATTATAATTTTTTTATAATTTTTTTGTTTCGAGCATTTGTTGGTTTAATTTCATATTTCCTTAAACTGCAAAAATTATGCAGGAAACAAGGCTATTTTAGCAATATCACCATGCTCAGTCAACTATTTTTTTAACCCTAAAAAAAATTTAATAAAATTCAAATAAATTACAAATATTTCTATTGCATAATCAAAATTTCGCAAAATTTTACCAGCCCCGCCGCTTAAAAAATCATTAAAATTATCACGCAGAGACGCAAACAAATTATTTTCTTAGACACAGATTTCACCGATTACACTGAAAAAATGCTATATTATTTTTTTAACTAATCACTAAAGACTAAAAATTAAAAACTAAAAATTACCCTTTAACCCCTAAACCCAATTCACTATTTCTTTATCCGCAGATAACACAGAAAAACGCAGATTAAAAACTATTGACCAAAGACTAAAAACTAATCACCAATCACTAAAGACTAATCACTAACCAATATTCCCCCCGCCCCGCCGCTGCTTTTTTTACTGAAATTGTCGAAAAATAAATTTGTTCATTTACACATGAAAAATAAAACGTGACTCATAGTCCGTTGATTTATCGTTAAAATTATGGTTTTCTTAATATTTTACTGATTTATTTTAAATAGAAAGGATCTTAATATGAAGAAAATTGTGACTCTAAAACTATCTGATCTTGATGCAGGCCAAATAATTGACGGCTTAACTGAAAGAATGAAAGTATGGAAGGCAACTGAAAGATACTTAAGGACCGGAGTTTCTGAAATAGATGACTTTATCGAGGAATGTTCGTACCCAGAAGAAGCCCATTCAATAGCAAAACATTACGAAAAAATCATTGGTTTAATCAGAAAACAGCTTGAAAATCGGAAATTGTAAGACAGAAATTATTTATAGAGCATAATAATTTGTTTCTTCCAAAACTTCCCGCCCCCACCCTACTTTATATAGATTGAAAATCCTTAATCCATAATTAATGACATTTTTATCATAAATACGGAAAACAATTCAAGGAACCGGTTTTTTTTATTTCAAATTACTTTTTTTTATATTATTATTCTATAAAATTAATTCTTTACTTGGTAAATTGCTTTTGATAGCTTATTTGCTTTATTATATTGTTATTTAGGATATTTATGGCGAGGAAGAAACCTATTGTAATAGACATTTTTGCAGGGTGCGGGGGATTATCCCTTGGTCTATATAAATCTGGGTGGAAAGGTTTCTTTGCTATAGAAAAAGATGAAATGGCATTCAAAACTCTTCGGTACAACTTAATAAGCAAAAAACATCATTTTTCATGGCCTGATTGGCTACCGCAAACTAACCACGATATTGATGAAATAATCACCCATTACGAGAAAGAACTAAAAGGATTAAGAGGAGAAATAGACCTTGTTGCAGGAGGGCCGCCCTGCCAGGGATTTTCAATGGCAGGAAGAAGACAGGAAAACGATAAAAGAAACAAATTAATTCATTCGTATATCAAATTTGTTGATTACGTTAAACCTGAAATTATTTTATTCGAAAATGTAAAAGGATTTACATTAGGATTTAACAAAAATGGAAAGAAAGGCAAAGCGTACTCTGAGGCCGTATTAGAAGGCCTTAAAAACATTGGCTACCAAGATATAAGGGGACAATTGATTGACTTCGCGGAATTTGGTATCCCACAAAGAAGAAAAAGATATATTATTGTAGGGACAAAAAATGGAAAATCAGACCTTTTTTTTGATAAGCTATTTAGTACAAAAGGAAAATTCCTGACTTCAATAGGTTTAAATAGTAATACAAACGTATTTGATGCTATTTCAGACCTACATATGTCCAACGGAACAGAAGACTGCCCAGATACAAATGGTTTTAAGTCTGGGATATACGGAAACCCTCAAACTAATTACCAAAGATTACTTCGAAAATCTATAAATACCAATTATATCCCTGACAGTCATCGCTTTGTAAATCATCGTTCTAATACTATAGACATCTATAACCATTTAATAATACATGCGAAGCGACTTCAATCCATTGACAACGAATTACGCGATAAACTTAGAATAAGAAAGCGGGATATAGCTGTACTGGACAGTGAAAAACAATCGCCAACAATAATGAGCATACCTGACGATTATGTTCATTATAGTGAACCAAGAGTATTGACAGCTCGTGAATATGCACGAATACAATCTTTTCCCGACTGGTTTGAATTTAAGGGCAAATATACAACAGGTGGAAAAATGAGAATTCATGAAGTCCCACGTTATACGCAAATCGGGAACGCTATTCCTCCATTATTTGCTGAACACATCGGCAATGTGCTCAAGGAGTTACTAGTAAGGTGAGTGAAAAATTAGATTTTAAAATCAGTTCTGGACTCAAAAATATCATTGGTAAGGAGCTAATTACTAATGACCGTATAGCGATTTTTGAGATCGTTAAAAATTCATATGATGCTAATGCAACATCAGTACAAATAATCTTTCAAAACATTAATGAAACGATTAAGAAAGTAAAAATTAATAATTCACGAATTCTAATCATTGATGATGGCGATGGAATGTCTAAAAAAGAATTGGAGGGAAAGTGGTTATTTGTTGGTTATTCAGATAAGAAAATTAATGAAGCAGAAATAACAAAAAAAAATTTCAGAGATAAGATAAAAAACAAAAGGATTTTTGCCGGTGCCAAAGGCGTGGGTAGATTCTCTTGTGACAGGCTTGGCGCAAAGCTTAAACTATACACAAAAAAGGATAACGAAAAAGGGATACATTTCTTGGAAGTCGATTGGACAGAATTTGAAGAGGACCAGAAGAATGAATTCCAAACTATTAAAGTAACATACTCTACTTTACAAAAATTAGACCTACCAGATTACCAACTACATTGTTTTAAAAAAGGAACTATTCTTGAAATTTCCTCGCTTAATGATAAGTGGGATTCAACAAAATTGCTGGAATTAAAAAAATACCTTCAGCGATTAATTAATCCTTCATCAACCGAAAAGGAACAGGATTTCAGGATTTTCCTTGAGGCAAAAGAGTTCCTTGAACAAGATAAGAAGGTAAAAATAGATGAAGATTTTAACCTAATAAATGGCCCTGTAAAAAATATTGTTTTTGAAAAATTAGAAATAAAGACTACCCAGATAATATGCCATATCAAAGAGGGGAAGATAATAACCGAGTTGATTGATAAAGGAAAGTTTATATTTCGTCTGGTAGAGAAAAATATATATGATGATCTGAATAATATTACTATTAATCTATTTTACTTGAACCAAGCGGCTAAAACATCTTTTACACGCATTATGGGAGTGGAACCCAAGAATTATGGTTCTATTTTTTTATACAAGAACAAATTTAGGATACATCCTTACGGAGATGAGGGGGATGATTGGCTTGGATTGGAAAAACGAAAAGCACAAGGGTACGCCAGATATCTTGCAAACAGGGAGTTAATGGGCAGAATTGAAATACATGGATTGCAAGAACAATTTAAAGAAGTTTCCAGCAGAGATGGCGGGGTAATTAAGACAGAGTCATTTAAACACATCACAGAGTTTTTTATAGAAAAGGTTCTCAGAAGGCTCGAGAAATACGTTTCTGAGGGAATTGACTGGGATCGGGAAAACACAGAAAAACAAAAAGCACCAGAAGAAATCAAAAAGGATAGCCTTAAATTGATTCAAAACATTGTTGGGCAGGTAAAAGACCCTGAAAAAAACATACAATTCAATCAAGAATTACTTACTATCTTGAAAGATAAACAAGTAGAGAATTTACCACAAGTAATTAAGAATATAGAATCTTTAAATAAATATGTAATGATTCCCGAACATAAAGCTTATATAGAAAAGCAATTGAAATCTGTTAAGCTGGCAACCAAAAACCTTGAGATAGAAAAATTTGAGAAAGAAAAGCAATTAAAAGCCAAAGAAAAAGAGTCATTATTCTTAACAAAAGTAGCTTCAACTGACAAAGAAATAGTGATTAGTTTAAATCATACCATAGAAAATTCCACAAAAACAATAAAAGAATTAATTATAGATATTAACAAAAGAATACATAACAAGAAACCCATAGAAGATTTTATACCTTTAATTGATGAAATAAGTAGAGAAAATGATAAAATAATGACACTCTCTAACATCGTTAGCATTGCAAATTTTAATACCAAGCTCGAATCTTTAAATAAAGATGTTGTAGTTTATATTAAAGAGTATCTTGAAAGGATAATAAAAGCAGAAATAATAAAATTTGAGTTTTACAATGAAGATATTGAACATATAATAAAATTCAGCCCACTGGAGATTTCTATTGTTCTTGACAACTTCATCAGCAATGCAAGAAAAGCTGGAGCTTCATTAATCTACATTATGTTTAGATTATTGAATAAGAAATTGCATCTCTTTATATCTGACAATGGCAAAGGCGTAGATTTAGAAATGGTAGAAAAACTTTTTAAGCGAGGTGAAACTTCTACAAAAGGATCAGGTATAGGATTACATCATATTAAAACAATAATAGAGGAAATGAAAGGTAGTGTTAGGTTTGTTGGAAATAATAAAAATAATCTTGGAAAAGGGGCTTGTTTTGAGGTGATATTACCATGAATCCAATGTTTACAATAATCTGGGTTGAGGACAAACCAAAAGCAATGAAGAGTCAGGTTCAAGCTATCATAGAGTACTTGAAGAGTAAAAATTTCGAACCCAATATAATACACGATGAAGATGGGACAAAATTCAATAACGCTATTAAGGAAAAAATAACGATAGATATTGTCGTGACGGATAAAAATATAACAGAATCTATAGACGGAATCGCTATAATAAAAGAGCTAAAACAAAAAAGAAATTTGACCGATGTCTTATTCTATTCTGCAAAAGGGTTTGATCCCGAAGAAGTCCGTCAGGAACATTATGGATTTGTTGAAATTGTCGAAGGGAAAGATATTGAAGATCAACTCAAAAAATTGATCAATAAGAATTTAAAACGGTGCGAGGATATTGTTTTCCTAAGGGGATTGGTAATCTCCTTGATTATTGATCTCGAAATAAAGGTGAATGAATTATTTGTGAATTATTTTAAAATACCTGATGCTAATCAGGAACATTTCCACAATTATATTTTAGAAAACCAAAACAATTCACTTGGAGGGAAAGTTTTAACTCTTGAAAAAATAATAAAGAAAAAAGGTATAATGGCAGAATTCAAAAATATGTTACAGGATATAAGGGAGTTAGCAAACAAAAGAAACCTTTTGGCCCATTGTAAGACAGATCCCATTAATAAAAATGTGCTGATTTGCATGGGAGAACAAAAATCTTTCAATAAAACTGAAGTAAATAAAATATTGGCTAAAACAAATGATACCTCAGATTTCCTTGATAATTTGATTAACAAATTATAGCCTTCTCCCAAGTTTAATGAATTGCATTTTTAGCTTAATGTCTCATAATAACATAGTAATTTCATGGTTTAGAGGGAAAATATCTCGATGGTATTCTAAAGATGGTAGAGATTTTCCTTGGCGACACAAAAGAGTTTCAAAATTTCAATTAATAATGGCAGAGGTTTTGCTTCAACGAACGAAAGCTGAAACAATATCAAGATTTTACCCGCAATTCATTAAAATATTTCCTTCTTGGAAAGTTTTAGCAAAGGCCAAGAAAAAAGACTTAGAAAACGTTTTGAAACCGATTGGTTTATGGCGACAAAGAGCAAGTGCTATAAAAAAACTGTCTTCTGAAATGGCAAAAAGAAATGGTCGCTTTCCAAAGACAAGAGATGAAATTGAGAAAATACCTGGAATAGGTCAATACATTGCAAATGCAGTATTAATGTTTTGTCATAATCAACCACAACCTTTACTTGATGTTAATATGGCAAGAATTCTTGAACGTTTTTTTGGCCCGCGTAAAATGGCTGATATAAGATATGATCCCTACTTACTGCAACTTGCAAGAGATGTTCTTCCAAGGAAGGATTTCAAAGAATTTAACTGGGCAATTCTCGATTTTGCGGCACTTGTTTGTAAACAGAGAAATCCATTATGCAATCAATGTTGTTTGAATAAAAAATGCTCTTACTATATGGGAATGTCAGACGAAGGACAGGGAAAAGCTGATAAAAAGAGTTGAGAATTTTTTACTTGAGAAGACAGAACACAGAATACAGGAAACAGTACAAAAATGGCTTTTGCCACAAAATGCACAGAAAACGCATAACTAATTTCGGGATTATATGGGGACATTTTACTAATAGTCTTTGGTCTATAGTCTTTAGTCGTTGATCGATATTAATTTGTTTTTCTCTGTGGTCTCGGTGCTCTCTGTGGCTCAATTAGTCGATAGTCGCTGGTAAATAACATATAAGAGTAAAAGAACTTAAGGCTTATGTACTTTTTTCTCTGCGGCGTGGCGACTTTGTCGAAGATGCCATGGGTGCGGGATTAATAATTAGTGGAAGATTGCCACGACTACTTCGCTAGCCTACTCCGCCGAAGTAGCTTTGGCTACGAAGGCTGGAAAGCTACGAAGTCTCGCAATGACAGAATCGAACTCTTAGTGTCTTTGTGTGAAGAATTTGATTTTTTCTTTGTAATTTTGTAACTCTTTGCGGCTTTGTGTGATAATATTGTTTTATTGATTGTTGAAGTAATATGAAACAAAAGAAAAGTCATATAGTTTTTTGGGAACTGGTTTTATCTGGGTAACTGTTATGTATGAATTGCTTATAAGAATTGAAACAATTTTTATGGGGGCGAATCTGCTGACGCTGCTTGGCGTCGGAGCAGTAACTACGATTGTCGGCCTGATGCTCTGGTTAGTTGGCACATATTTCAGTTCTGTGATAATAGGCATTCTCGGCGCTGCGGTCGGCTCGTTTTGCGGATTACTGGTCTCTCAATGGCTCAATGTGGATTCACTATTAAGCATGATTATCGGGGCTGTTGTATTGTGTATAGCCGCTGTTCTTTTTAGAAACATAATAATCATAGTACTTGCCTTAATTGTCTTTGCCCTGGTGGGTGGGACAACTTATTCAAGCATTGTTCTTGGAAATCCTCCTGAGCAACAGCCAAATGCAAGAGTCGATACGTACCCGGCAAGCTCGTTCAGCCACATGGACTCAACTACGCGATTATCGTATGTAAATAAGATTTCCACAGAACAAGACAGTTCCACTGAAAAACTTAAGGCGCTTCTAAAAGATACAATAAGTACCATGAGTCCGCATAAATGGAAACTTTTAATCTCTATACTTCTTGGCGGAGCGGGCGGCTTGCTTGTGGCGTGGTTGGTCAAGAAATTCGTAGTCGCTCTATGTTGCAGTATTATTGGGTCACTGTTAGTCTTGCTGGGGATTGAAAGTCTGGTAATGGCGGCTGGTTTTCAGATGTGCAATGCCTTTAAGGGGCATCGGCTTATTCTAACTTTAATCTATTGCGCGATGGTTATCATAGGCGCTATTGTGCAGCTTATAATTTATAAATCACAAAAACCAAAAGAGATTAAAACTGTTGAAAAATAAGGAAGAAATTGCAGCAGTAGAAGGCAAAACGAATAGTTTTTAGTCGTTAGTCTTTGGTCGATGGTCGTTAGTATTTAGTTTTTAGTGTTTTTCTTCGTTTCTCCGCGAAACTGTCCTGGAAAAAGAATTTTCTGGCTATTGAAGGTGAATATAATAAAATTATATATATTGTACTATTAATATTATACATACGATTACAAACTTTTTTAGGAGAAAAAAATGAATACTGTTATAAAATTCGGTTTATGTTTATTGGTTATTATATGCTTAGTTGGTTTTTCAGGCTGCAAGAAAAAATCAGAACCTCAGCCTCCTGTATCAGTAACTGAAGAACTTCAAAAACCGGTAATATCTGAGCCGGCGAATGAAACTGCAGCACCTGCAGCCGCCGCCCCGGCGCCAGCCGCTTCTGTAAAAAGTACAATTGATTCTCTTATAGCCGCTCCAATTGATACTGTTAAGGCTGAAGTAGCAGAAAATTCTAATATCGAGATGCTTAAAGCCAAAGCGATGGAATATAAAGATGCAATAGTTGCTAAAAAAGAAGAACTCACAAAAGAAGCCGCAAAACTAAAAGAAATACCGCTTACACAACAGCTTGGCACGGATGCTAAAACAATACAGAGCAATATTCAGAATCTGACAAAAGTTGTATCTGATCTAACAGCTAAGTTCGAGCTTTATAATAACAAAATCAAGGAACTTGGCGGCAGCGCATTAGAATTGACAAAATAAACAAATAGTCTATAGTCGTTAGTCATTAGTCGATAGTGAATAGAACTAATCTGTGTAAATCCCGTGTTAATCAGTGTCTAAAAAAACCGTGTAAATCAGTGTCTTAAAATAGTGAATTGTGATTAGTGGGTAGTGTATAGGGGATAATCATTAGTTTTTAGTTTTTAGTGATTAGTTTTAAGTCTTTTGTCTTTGGTCTTAAGTCTTTGGTCGATAGTTTTTAATCTGCGTTTTTCTGCGTTATCTGCGGATAAATTCTAAGTTGTCTTATTGTTTGGCGGAAACAAGGTTACTTACTATTGAAAATTTTGTTTTCGATGAATGGCCGTCCTTATCTACGCATAACAGTTCATATTTTCCTGAAGTCAATGTGAGGCGGGAGGCTATCTCGTTTTCAATTAATTTGCCGTTAAGAAACCATGAAATTCCCTCTTTGCGATTTGCGGAAGTATGGACTATCGCCGAGCCATTATAAGCTATGAATGTTTCACCTGAGTTCGGTGATGTTATTTTGAGGTTGGGAGCCAATTCATTTGGCCGGGGCAAAGGATTTTTTACTACAATCGGTTTAATTTCAGGCGTCTCGGAAAAAGATTTCAATTCCGGCGTAAAAAATAACTCCGCCAAAAGCGGTTCCGCCGCCTGCGCTCCGACATAATCTATTCTGCCGTTACCGCGAAAACGCCCTACCCAGACTCCAATCGCGTATTTTCGATTGTGCCCGATAGCCCAGGCATCTCTTCTGCCTGAACTTGTTCCCGTTTTCCACATAAAGTACGGCATATCTTCAGCCGCGATAGATTCCATCCCGATAGGACAACGATTATGTGATGACAAAATATCGCTTATCGAGCGGCAGACATTCGGACTCAAGGCGAAATTTTCAGAAGTCAATTGATCCGTAAATATTTTCGGTGACTTTCGGATACCATCGCGGCCAAGAGTCGCATAGGCGTTTGTCAAATCCAGTAAAGTTGTTTCAATTCCTCCGACCGCAAGTGACAGTCCCCCCCGCCACCTTGAATTGTACGGCAAGCTGACTCCGACAGCCTGCAAAATACCGTAACATCTGGCCAATCCAATTTCTTCCGATACAATTATTGCCGGTATGTTTAACGACCGCTGCAATGCTTCGGTGACGGTAACCGGGCCGGCAAAATTTTTGTCAAAATTTGCGGGAGTCCAGCCTGCTCGGGAAATCGGTATGTCGTACACAATCGAGCCGCTGTTGAGTCGGCCTGCATCGAAAGCGGCGGCGTAGATAAATGGTTTTAGCGCAGAACCGGGACTGCGTTTGGCAAGTGCGCCGTTTACCTGACCATCCTTCGGGTCCGATTTATTACCTGATCCAATCATAGAAACAATCGCGGAATTATTTATATCGATTACTACTATCGCTAATTCACTGTCCTTGGGTAATTTGTCGAGATGCGCTTTCGCGAGTTTTTCCACCTGTTTTTGAATATCGAGATTAATTGTAGTCCGCCCGCCCTCTCGGCGCAGGCTCAGCGCATACCACGCCGCATGATGAGCTTCTTGCGGAATTTGCTGATTATTTAACTCAACCGGACATGACATTGCCTGCTGAAACTGCGGCTCGTCAATCATGTTTTCTTCGAGCATTCGAGTCAGAACGGTATGCTGGCGTTTTACAGCCGCCTCATGATTTCGATCCGGCCTGTATCGGCTGGGAGATTGAGGAAGGCCCGCGAGTAAAGCTGCCTGAGCTAAATTCAGGTCCTTTGCATGTCTGCCGAAATACCTGAGCGAAGCGGCTTCCACACCTCTTATGTTACCGCCGTACGGAGCCGCGTTTAAGTAATGTTCGAGAATCGCGTTTTTATTCAGAAGATGATTAAGCTGCAACGCACGAAATGATTCGATAATTTTGGCGTTAAGCGTGCGCGGGCGGTCGTCCATCATTCTGCACAACTGCATATTCAGTGTGCTTGCACCGGAAACAATTCGACCGGATGTAATGTTCTGGCCCGCGGCTCTCATTACCGCCAGAGGGTCAACGCCGCAATGATTATAAAATCGTTCGTCTTCAACCGCTACCGTCGCGAGTTTTAACCAGTTTGATATTTCATCCATTGCAACCGGTAATCGCCATTGGTCATCTGAACCAACAATACTCAAAAGCGGCCTGCCTTTGACATCGAGAACAGAGGGACTTACAGGCCATCTATCAAGCCGCTCAACCGGAAAAGGAAACAGTGACCAGAACATAATAAACGTACCGAGTCCCAATACTCCTGATATCGCACAGAGTAAGAGCATGAACTTAAATATTCTTTTCAACTTTCTTTTCATAGCAAATCGTTTTTGACTATCTATTGTTTTTAATAATCACTTTGCCTTCCGCACCCAGAGAAGCTACGGCAGGCTCGTACATACATGAAGCCTGGATTGCGGGCAACGCAAACTCGCCCGCGGTAATGACTCGCAAAGAGTATTTAAATGTCTGACGCTGAATATTGGCCGAACAGAATAATACTACACGGTCGTCAAGAAATTCAACATGGTCCGGCATATTAAGCTCGTCATCTCCGGTATTGCTTGATGTAGCCATTCTTGGATTCTCGACTTCCATTCCGCCCGGTAAAGCATCCACAATCGCGATATTATCAAATGTCTGAGCCGGAGCTGAAATCGAAGTTTCTACATTAATAAGGTCTCCAACTTTTATTGAGTTGGCATCGATAGCGTTTCCATGCCTGTCTAACCATTTTCTTTCGATATGGATACCGTTATCAAAAGGCTGAATCAATCCTTCTCTGGCAAGACCTTCGCTCGATGCGATTATATACATCTTTCCTGTCCCGGAAGAAGATATAGTTACAGGCTTATTAATATCCACAAACTTATGAGTAACAGTGTTTTTATGACTAAATTGCGCAATTTCCTTATCCTCAAGCGAAAAAGTTCCCGAAAAATTCGGGTCTTCGCCGCTCGTCATAACCTGATAACGTGAAAGAGCCGCGATAACGTTCGCGTTATTCAACGTACTTCCCCATTGATTATTCTGGCCGTTCTCATTTAATCTTCTGGCGAGAATAGCGGTGATAGGATTGTCAGGATTTACTTCGAGCAAAACCGAAAGCATTATCGCCTGCTGGCTTACCGGGGAAGTCAAACGGCCTGATGTGGTCGTCGGTCCGAAACTTTGCGGCAATAGTTCAGGCAACAGAGCCAATGCGTTATCTTTTCTTCCCGAAGCATCGTAAGCGGCTGCCAGATGAGCCGTTCCCGCCAAATCAAGTTTCTCTTTCTGCTCGACAAGACGAGCCATCCAGCCAAGCGGCGGCGCATCAAAAACCGCAAGCACCCTGCATATCAGAGCTTTTGTATTTATATCAATTTCGTCATCGCCGGTATTTTTAAGCTGCTCTTCAAGATACTTTGACAGTTCGGATGTAAACTGCGAATCAATTTCATAACCGGCATTTTGAGCTTCAAGCAAACATGAAGCGGCATAAGCGGTACCCCACAAGTATGGCTCAGAACTGCCCGGCCAGTAGCTTAAGCCGCCTGAACGGGTCTGCATAGACCAGAGACGCGCTATGCCGGCTTTTACCATCGAATCAATCATCTCCTTGCGGTCGTCGGCGAATACATCCCCAGCGTATAAAAGCGAAAGTAACCTGCTGCTGGTTTGTTCGACACAGCCATAAGGATAATCAATTAGCTTCTGAAGCGCTGAACCAAGTTGTACATTTGGCCGACCGCTCACAGATATTGTCATATTAAATGTACCTTCGATAAAAGATTCAGAAGGCTCAATGTTTAACTGTTCACCGGCTTCAATTGAATACAATTTAACTTCGTTATGCAGAACCGCCGCGGGCCGAACACTGAAAGTGCCGCTATTGTGAGCCGTCAAAGGTTTCTCTGATGAATTTATTTCTGAAACGATAACATCCGCCTCAACAACTCCCATCATTTTTGCGGTTAGATTCAATACAACCATTTCAGGCTTGCCGGGTTCCAAGACGATATTATCTAATCCTTCATCGGCAGATACTTCGACCGGCCCTGTAATTGATGTTTTAAGCTGAATATTCAGCGACCTTTCAGTTGAGTTAAATAATTTTACAGGCACTTCAAATTTATCACCCGGAGCGACAAATCGCGGCCAACTCGCTTCAGCAATCAACGGCGATGTAATTACCATAGAATGTTCAGTTTTAGCGTAATTATCATCTTCTACAACTACGGCCATAAAACGCATTTGCCCTATCATGTCAGGCATTTTAAGCTCGAAGCTGACTTTGCCGTCTTTATCGACCGGCATAGCCTTTTGCCATAACACAGCGGACTTGCGATACTTTACCGGCGATGGATTGCGGCGAAGGGAATCTATTTCCAAACCACCATCCGCACCAATTCGTGTTATTCCGGCCGGTCTCTTATAATCAGGTAGAAGACTCATGAAAATATCCGAACTTGAAACTCCGAGCCTTCTTGGTCCCAGGAAAAATTCAAATGGATTTGGTGTTTTATAAGACGTCGTTAAAAGTATTCCTTCATCTACAGCCCAGAGATGAACCAAAGCAGGATGATTCGGGTCCAGCGGTTCGATTGTCTCTACAGTTATAGTAACAGTTTGGTTGGGTTCCGCTTTATCTATAGCGAGAATCTTTGCAGGAATTGCGCTTTGCTTATTGTCAATCGCAACACGAGCTGCACCCATTGCTCTATGAGGCAGCCAGCTTTCAACATTTGGATCAATCGCTCGAATTACCGTAGCGGTGAAAAACATTGAGCCGCGGGATTCAGCAGGTAAAGAAATCTGCAATTCCGCTGTATTATCTTCAATCATACCGGTACGCACTGATACTACATTGTCATTTTCCATAGTAAGTAAGAATCTACCCGGAATAGGACTTCGGATGAGTATAGTCGCGTCCTGACCCGGCAAATATTTTTCTTTATCAGTAATTATTTCGATCCTTTCGGGTTGGTTCATCGGAATATGCTGCGGCCCATCTGAATATCTCGAAGCATAGAAATCCAGAGTCGAAGAGCTATTATTGGCATCAGTAATAATAATCCTGTGATAACCCGGATCGGTACATGTAAGTTCAAATTTTCCTTCAGCCGGAGTTACGTCCAATGTTTCTTCATCTCCGATTGGGATAGTTCTTTCGACTGATTGCCATACTCGACCGTCATTGACAAGCTTCATCACGTTGTCATATTCAACTTTCACCAGCTTCATTTTGAGTTGGCCTTCAGTGAAAAACTGGTCCTGACCGGTTAGTTGTACAAATTCCACCTGAACAGGTTTTCCAACAGAAACTACCTGCCCTTCCGAGATTTTAATACCAATATGGTTATCCAGGGTATCAAGTACAGTAGATGTATTCGCTGATACGGATCGCCCGCCATTTTCAGTTACCGAGGCGGCTAACTGCAAACGGTATAATCCGGCTTTTAAGGGTATTGGCAACGGAACTTGTATTTCAGCAAGACCATTTGCATCCAAATTTGTATCAGAATCAGGTATAACCTTTGACTGGTAATTAATTTTACCGCCGAATCTATAATCAGGATATTTATCCGACTGATAATTCATTTCCCTGAGCGTACCGGTAACCGCAACAGGCAGTTCAGCAGCCGGTTCATCCCAGAGGTATTGTCCGCTTACATTAATCACCGGCGGCTCATTCGGGCCATACCTTTTGCTTGTCGTTTCAGCCGAGACTTCCATCCTGACCGGCAGAAAACACTCGACTAATGTATCAATAGAACCGAGGCTTTCATCTGAGCCTGGCAAGGTTACATTGAAATTATATGAGCCGGTCTGGGCATCGTCGCGTGTTGGGAAATCAATATGAAACATACCCTGTTGTGACTCAGGATTCGCGATTATTTCCGCTACTTGTCGTCCGTCCGGACGAGTAACTTTGACTTCCAGCGGGAAAGGCTTTGGAGTATCACCTGAACTGCCGCGAATAATACCGGTCAGATGAACAGTTTCGCCCGGCCGATATACGCCTCGCTCCGTGTAAAGCATAGCCTCATAATTCTTAACAAAAGGTCGGCCGCTTTGATCAATATTATCAATTACCCACTGACTCTCGCCGGGCTTGAGGTAAGTAATATCATCACCCTTCTGTGCGGTTATTACCCACATTCCGCCATCAGGATTATCATCAGTGTATCTCAATCTGGCCAGTCCGTTCGAGTCAGTTACTTCCGAAGATAAAATCTGGTTGTTATAAGTGATTGCTTTCACTTCAACATCCTTTACCGGCTCGCCTGTTCGCAATGAAGTTACCCAGACAAGAGCGCCATTTCGGTCTGATTTGTTCGTTATCGCCAGGTCTGTTATAGTCACAAGCGCACTGCTGCTTGTCCATCTTGAATTTGTAACGTTTGCGTTTATTCTGTAAATGCCGGTAGAAACAGGGATTAAATCATTTATATCCAGCATTAGATTCTGCGGTTTATTGCGCGGCAGGTCCAACTTGACTTCCTTTGTAAGAATCGAACGCGAAGTTGCAGCGGTATTATATTCACTCTGAAGGTGAGATATAAGATTGTTCGCGTGTACTTTCCATGCCATCAACTCCAGACCTTCAACATTTACAGCCTTTATATCAAGCTGGAGATTTCCCATAGGTGATAAAATTCCTTCCCTGTATTCAAACTTAAAACGTGTTGGATATTCAGGAATGGTTACAGACATCGTTTTATTTTCACCCAATGGTTTATTATCTTTGGATAAAATCGTTCCCGGTACTTCAATCTTATAGGTAATACCCGGCTTGAACTTACCAACTACCGTAAGATATGAATCATTTCGTGATACATTTAATTCTTCAATAGCAGGCGTTATTACAAGTTCAGGAAGTTTTTGTTCCAAATTCAATTCGTGTGAAAATCTCAGTTCTACCGAAACAATTTCATCAAGATTCGGCCCATCGGCGTTGATATCCAGCAGTGAAAAACCTCTCGGAACATTCTGAGTTCGAAAAACTCTGCCGCCAAGCCCTAATTCCGCCTGATAACCAGTAAGCCGCTCGTCAAGAACCATCTCGAATTGATTTGTGCCTTTCCGCGGAAACCTGACTACAAGTTCTTCATTTGGCGTTTGCGTAAGACAGACCGGTTCCGCTAACTTATCTCCGTTTCGCAGATTTGTGAACCTGATATGCCGCAGTAAATCACCCGGATCAACAGGCTGATTGAATACTAATTTAAATGTAATATCACTATCATCGAAAGCTACAAGTTCTGTTCTATTTAAAGAAAGAGCTTTAGTTTTAAATTCAACTTCGTTCTTGCCTTCAATCGTTCTTCCAGTTACATCTCTAAATTCCTCGGTAGAACTTATTTTGAAGACTCTGCCCGGGGGCAGCTTCTCAGCAAACTTATATTCGATTTTATCGGCTGCCGTCCACACCCACTCACCGGGCCATTCCGGCGTAAGTTTTAAAATCGATGCCTTTTCCGTCTTGCCGATTCTTTCCGGCGATACCATATCGCGGTCAAATGTAAGCGAAACCTTGTCGGCGGCATCCTGATTGGGCAAAACGCTTAACGATATTAAGCGAGCGGTAGCTTTTGGAGATTTTGCAAGCTCATAATTAATCCAAATCAAACCGATAATATTTATTCCCGCCAGCAAACCGGCTAAAGCTATGAATTTTTTTGAAACTTTCAGCATAAGAAACCCCTTGTATATGATTCAATAAATTATATTAACGTTTTCACTTTGAAGTAAACGCACAACTTCTAAAGAGAAATAAAACCGTTGAATTTTAAAGCTTCGAGACATGGCGGTGTTTCCCTGAGGGAAAAACTGTCCGCTCGTAGTAGTAATATCGGTATGACCAAGAAATTTGCTACATATTTTATTGATGGTTTTAAAGTATTTTTAAAAGAAAATATTAACCAAACTTTTCAGCTAATCTGTCGGAATATTTTTTATTCGGCTGCAAATTCAAATATATTTTCCCAAAGTACTTTATAATCACCTACTTCAGGTGCCCACATGTGCCCAGGCGGCTCAGTAGTTTCGAAAATTACAAGTTTATAAATGAATTTTCCATCTCCAGGAGAATCAATACAATTATCAATACTATCTCCAGGATTAGGAAATCCACTGCACCCGCCGCTCATAACAAATTCACCATCTCTTTGGAAATAAATATCCATTCCCTGGAAACAGCCATTTCTTATTGGAAGCTCAACTTCTTTTGCTTCTTCTTTAGAATACGTAATATTTCGCTCTTGTTTTTCATAATGCAGTTTTTCAGGAAGCAGAACTTTTGCTGTTTTTGGAATTTCTTCTGTGATTTTCAAATCAAATGATTGAGATTCACTTGTACCGCTCCAGAAACCAAAACTATCCCAATCATTATTTTTATTCCACATATTTGTTGGCTCATTTGGATATGAATACTCAATAGAGCATTGATAAGTACCCGTCTTAAGAGCTTTTCTTTGAGTTGCCAATGGAAATATTACTTCCCATGGTTTTAATGAATTACCTTCGAGTAATGATATTGTATTACCTCCTTCATCAAACCAAGGCATGCCCCCGCTTGGATCATGCGGCTGAACTATAATTTTTTCACCTGTACTTTTATTTTTCAAAATTAGTGTTAAAAAAGCGTCACGCAAATACATATTTAGTTGTTTAATACCTTTATCAAGATTTTCAGGTATGCTCTGAAGTTTTACAATCGTATGCAGATTCATTCCTTGTTCAACTATATCCGGAGCCAGAGCGGTACATCTTAAGCCTTGATTTTCCTTACCCCATGAAAAATTTCTTTTATCATCGCTATATTCCTGAAAAGCGGATTTTTCATTAAAATCTACAATAATCTGGTACGCCTGAGGATTGATTTTTCGCATTATTGGATTATCAGATAAAAAAGGCCTATCTCCTCCAACTGATCTTATTTCTTCCTGAGAATACAACTCAATATTCGTTGGACCAAGCCTTAGTAAAACTCTTCGATTTGATGGAGCCTTCAAATCACCTAAAGTATTTTTTAAATAACCGTACTTCCAGTCGATAATAGTTCCGGAATAATCGTAACCAAACCCGGTTAATACAAAAGGTCTGCCGTTGTACCGTTCCAGTTCGCTTAATTTCGTTCCAAGTGTAACTCTATTAGATATTTGCCATTTACTTTTTGTACCTGAAATAGATGCTGTTTTTGGAAAACGTTTGTTTTCTAAATCACCCCAGACTATCTCCAGCTTTTTCATTTCATCTTTAGGATAAATTACAGTTCCCGGTTCATATTCACCTTCACCGATAGGAATATCATCGTTTATTACATTCTCGTTTCCAAATATTCTTCTAAGCTCACTTTCAGTCGTATCCTTATTTATTATATTGAAACTTTCCACCAAATTGAATCTGAAGAAAACCGAATCAATAACTTCCTGCATCCTAATTTTAAGTTTAGTATCAGTCTCCTGAGCCATGATTTTTTCCAGTTTCGGAATAATTGATGCCTCCTTTAAATAAACGAGAGCTTTCGCGGATTGATACATATTATTAGGATTTGTCGCAAATTGTTTTAAGAAATATGCGGCTGGATTTTTCACTATTTCAGTTACGCCTTCTATGTGACCAGTATTTATTGAAAGCGAATATTGCTGAATTGGTAAATACCCCAAGCTGTCGTCCAGCACACGACCATCCTTATCTAAATGTGTAAGAAGAGCAGTACTACTGATAATCAATTTATCACCTTCCCATTTATCTATCTTTACCCATGATGGATACGGATCAATTGATTGAAGAACCTTATACTGTTTTTGCTCCAGCAAAAGGGGCAGGTGTATTACTTCGAGGATTTGCTCAGTTCCCAAAATATCCTGCGACTGAACAGCCAAATACCTTCCATCCGGTGACACTTTAATGTCATCAATCTGTATCATTTTTGAAATATCCGAAGCAATAAACTCTTCTTCCATGCCGGACTTTTTCAAAAACCATTTCGAATGGTAACGAGCTCTATCAAGATTTTTTTCATAAATGTAACTTGTTACCACTCTCAGAACCCAATTAACTTCTCTTCTCTGGCCATCGATTTCGATATACTTGATTGTATCATTTACATCCAATACTACGCCCGTCTCAATATTTTCTGATAATGCTGCGCTTCCGGTTTCAGCTAATACAATTTCCATCGGCTCAAAACTGTTTCCATCAGCAGTCGGCTTGATATTTATCTTAGCTCCCATAGAACCATAGCCGTTGCCTATTTCCGAGGGTGATTTTGCTGGTTCGACAATTTCGATATCGAGCGAATTACTTATAGCTGGTGATGGTTCGGGATCTGATTTGTAAATTCTGCCCACCATCGGCTTGAAGTTCACACGAATCGTATGCTTGCCGGGGGTAAGCTTCAGCGGCTTGTCGCCAGCTTTTGAAGTCCATGATTTTGGTATCAAAATTTGCATTGCGTTCAGTTTTTTCGTATCAGGTCTCAATGGAAATGCCAGTACTTCTGCATATGTAGCTCCAGTCCATTCGAACCATTGGCCATCACATTCAACTTCACATTGCTGTGCAATTGCAGCGATCATTATGTCATCTTTACCGGCATTTTGCAGATCAAGTAACAGTTGTATAACCTCACCATCTTTACAAACAAGTTTCTCCGCTCGCAATCTAACCTGTACTCCATCAACCGCCCCGCCCCATTGTTCTTCATTAGGCTTGGTGGTATTTTCTGCTATTTTAATTTCAAGAACTTGCGTTCCGGATTCATCTCCAGTGACATCTGCAGATAACTTATAAACTTCGACAGTACCGTTACGGTTTGCACTTGCTAATAATTTTTTATCGGCTGAAAAAGTAATATCTTCTATTCCACCGCCGGGGAAATCCGGAATTTTTGAGCCGGACAATTTCTGTAATATTTTTTTTGTTTCAATATCCCAGATAACAATTGAACCATCTTCGAGAGGTGCAGCCGCAGTTTTGCAATCGTCCGAAACAGTTATCATTCCAAAATAACCAGGTCTGCTATATGGTGCTGAGGAAAGTACTTGTAGTTTAAATATTTTTTCCGGATTTATCGAATCAGGTATATTAATTTTTTGAATTTGTGTCGGATTTTTGGGATTCCATAAGCGTATTCCATCAGGAGCAGCGATTATTACATCATCTCTTTTCGGTCGAAATGCAATCGAGCCTGATTCGGAAATTCTCTCGATATGTATAGAGCCAACTAACTGGCCGGTCGAAACATCCCATACAGAGGTTTTTCCTCTGCGATTTAATGCCGCGATAAATTTGCTGTCATCTGAAAAATCCATAGAAATCATTCTGTCATCTTTTTGCCCAAGACTGTAAAGCATTTTTTCGCTTGCAATATCCCATAACTGTATTGTTCCATCTGCGGCACAGCTTCCAAGCATTTTGCCATCAGGTGATAATGCGACTGCATAAATACTCCATTTAGTTACAGGAAATGTTTTTACCAGTTCGAACGATTTAATATCCCATAGCTCAACTTTCCCATTATTTGTTCCAACCGCTAAAAACTGCCCGTCACTCGATATGGCCATCGAATTAGCAGAATAACGTAAAGGAAGCGACTTTTTTAAAGAGCCTGTACTTGTATCATTAATTTTCAGTTTATCTTTAAAACTTTCACTCAAAACTAAAGAGCCATCCGGGGAAAAAAGAACTTGATGGACTCTGTCTGAATGTTTTATAGAAATGAATGGTTTAATATTTTCCATTTCTTTAATTTGATTGTTATGAATATCTCCCTTGCCTTCAATATTTAGAGCATTTATAATTTGTTCTTTATAGTCCGGCCAGAGTGTTTCGGCTTTTAATGAGTTGATATAAATATTGCCCCACTTCGATTGCCCGAAGAATTCTGCTTTATTGCCATTTGCTTCCAGATAAGATTTTGACGGATTAATCAATATTTCAATCCCCGTTCCTATAGATTTTCCGCCGAAACTACCTATCATCAATATTGATATTCCGTTATCACGAATTTTATTTTTCGTTATTATCCAGTCTTCCGGAGCAATCTCAATTAGCTTTTGTAATACCAAATCCTCATTAGAAATCTCACCCGGTTCTACTTCTATTGTTACAATATTTGATTTAATTACAGGAATATCATAACCTTTAAGCTGAAAAGAATAAGTTCCGGGATTTGTTATCAGGTATTGACTTGCAACATCGTATTTTTCTTTAAGCACAATAGTTTGATTAGGATTGATTGTCTCCGGTGCTTCCCCTATTTGAACCAGATCTCCTATATGTTTAACTTTTATCCCATCTGGTGCTTTTATAGTCATCGAATCACTAACAAAAGGATGTATTGATGACCAATACTCAATCGGCGAATCGCTGACGTTTTTTAATTCAACACGAAATTCCATAGACCTGCCAATGACAAAACTCTCACTTAATGGAATAAGTGTTAATTTCAAACCTTCCCGCAATATCCTTTGTCTTTCGAGAAACTTTTCATGTTCATTTTTTTGCCTGTTCGTGTCTTGTTCTATCCATTCATTTAATGGTATTTGCTGAAAATCAATCTCCCATCCGGAACTGTTTTTTTGCAGGTACCATACCCAGCTAATTGTCGGCTCCCATTTTACAGCCGGCAAAGAATCAGGTTCTAATAGACGTATAAAGCATTGATAAAGCCCTCTCATATTAACCTGACCGCCATAACCGCTTACCTGAACTTCTTTCAATTCCTTTATTTTCTCAACTGGTACAACATCATTAAAGAATTTCTCTAACGACTCGAAGTTGGCCGCGTATGATTTCACTTTATCCGAACATAAAGATAACGCTTTGTTCCAATCAAAATCCTTCAAAGCCTGTTGAAATTCCCCCATCAATTCTTCAGCGTCCTCATTCGCCCCATTAGGATCATTAGACTTTATTGTCAGTCTTGTTTCTTTCGGAGTAGAAGCATCCAATTCTTTCATATTGATTGCCAATACGGTAAGTATCGCTATCGCGACAAATGCAATCAACCATATATGCCGGAGTCTGAATTGCTGTTTTTCGGGGCTTCCTAAAAGCCTGCGGATTCTGTTGCTGAGTTTGGATGGATTATTTACGGCGTTCATCACTTCGGCTGGGATTCGTTTTTTTGATATTACCGATAATGTTTGCTGGGCGATTTCGACTAAACATAATGCGTATTCCGCAGGTTTGCCGCCAATTTGTAAAACTATATCATCACAGCAGTTTTCCCGCTCAATTCGGATTTTGTGCGAAATGTACCAGACAGCCGGATGGAAGAAAAGTAATGCTTCGATTATTCTTTGAACTATATTTACCAGCGGGTCATAGCGGCGGATATGCGCAAGTTCGTGGGCGAGAAGCATTTCAATCTGCTCGGAACTTAAGCCGCTCGCGAAAGACAGAGGCAATAAAATTGACGGTTTGAATACCCCCACGACAGTTGGAACTAATACACGTTTACAGAATAAAATCGCAGGGACGAAATTCAGCCCAACTAATTTAGCCTGGCGCGTAAGCGCATTGAGTATAGCTTTATCTTTTACCGTTTCAGAAATTTTTCGCAACCTTTGGCCGCCATGCAAACCAAGCAATAGTCGGAATGTCATTACAATTACGCCAAGAAAATAAAAGCCTGTTAGATACGGTGTAAATTGCCGCCAATCGAAAGAAAAGCTGTCCTTCGATGGCTTTACAGCTTCATAAGGTTCTGCGATTTCTGTTTCCGAATGCCGCTCTGGCGAAGGATTGTAATCCGGTATAACTCTTTGCGGCGGATTAGATTCCATAACAATTTCAGGAGTATTTTTATTTGCCGGAGTTATTTCAGCGTAATGACTTTGGGGTATCTGCGGTTTTTGCACATCTATCAAAACATAAGTTACGGCCAGCGTGAAAACCATAACAAACAAACTCGCGACATAAACTCCATACCTGAACCGCGATGATTTTTTGCCAAATATGTTCACGATTATCATCGCAATACCGGCTATAGCAAAGCCCTGCCAGAGGAAATGAATCATGGCAATTGCAAATTCTGCACAAAATGCACTATTCAAATAATTGAAAATATTCATTGTTTTGTCTCCCTGCCTTTTTGTTTTATCAGTTCCCGAAGATGCTTCAACTCATCTTCGTGAATATCTCTCGTCTCAAGCAGATTCACCATCGCCGCGGCAGCAGAACCATAGAACAGCCGCTCTACTATATCGCTTAAAATCCCTCCAGTCGTTTCTCGCTCTGTAACTCGCGGCGTATAAATATAATAATTGCCCTCTTTGCTGCGCTTGAGGTAGCCCTTTTCCGTCATAATAGTCATCATCGTCATTACAGAAGTATAAGCCAATTTGCGAAAATCCAGCAATTTCTTTCGTACCTCTCTTACTGTCGCCTGCTTGTCCCGCCAGAGAATTTTTAAAATTTCCAGCTCAAGTTCTGTTGGATGTTTCGATGTGCTGCGCGCCATTTTTCGTCCTTATAAACAATTATCTTACTAATTCTTTAGTAGAATATAACTCAAAAACAATTCCTGTCAACAATTAATTTTGACTAAATAATTAACTTTTGTTACAAATAGCCGGATGACAAAGAACATTGAAACTCGATTAACGGCACCGCTGAAATGGCATGGCGGAAAGTCTTACCTGACTGATTGGATTATTGACCTGATGCCGAGGCATTTGCACTATGTCGAACCGTTCGGCGGCGGCCTGGCCGTACTCCTGGCAAAGAACCCTTTTGATGAACGCCATCAATGGAGTGAAAAGGCCTTTGAAAAAGGTATCAGCGAAGTGGTAAACGATTTGAACCAGGAACTAATGAACTTCTGGAAAGTGCTTCAGGACGAAGAGGCATTCAGGCGATTTCAGCGCATCGTAGAGGCAACACCTTTTTCACAATCTCAGTGGAAAGAAGCAGGGAAACTTATGCTGCCAAAACACGAATTAGATGTTGAAGCGGCTGTTTCTTTCTTTGTCAGGTGCAGGCAGTCCCGCGCCGGAGGATTCAAGGTTTTTGCAACGCTTTCACGAAATCGAACACGTCGGTCTATGAACGAACAGGTCTCGGCATGGCTGGGTTGTATTGAAGGACTGCCGGATGTACATGATCGCTTAAAACGTGTCGTGATATTACATGACAACGCCATAAAGGTAATAAAACAACAGGACGGTGAACGCACCCTCTTTTACCTTGATCCGCCCTACGTTCATAACACCCGTTCCACAACTGACGCTTACCAATACGAAATGGATGAATCTTCGCATGAAGAACTGCTGTCAACGATTAAGCAGTGCAGCGGCCGAGTCATGCTTTCAGGCTACCCGAACGAATTATACGACCGAACTCTTAGCCAATGGAATCGTCACGACCGGGAAATAGATAATAAGGTAAGCGGCGGTACTTCCAAACGCATGATGACGGAATCCATCTGGTGCAACTTTTGAAAATCGAACGCTTATGGTTACCGGCTAACAACGAAATAAATCATTTAGTAATAACGTCAATTTCAGCATAACCAAGGTTATTGTTATTCTCGGTATTTTTCAAGGCGCGCAGCTTAATATAGCGGGCTTTTACAGGCTCGAATTTTCTGGTTTGCCACGTTGGATTATTCTTTATATTGGAGAACTCGCCCTGGCTGACCAGCTTCCATTCTACATTATCATTTGAAACGTAAAACTCGTATTGTGTAATGATACCGGGTCCCCACATAGTTTGGTCCGGGTAATATCTAAAGCCGCTAAGATTTTGTTCCTTTCCCAAATCTATGACCAAATCAGCCGGAATTCTTGTATTTCTGGGCTGATGCCATGCGGTGGAAGGATTCCCATCCAGAATCGCGTAAGCCTTTTGATCGCTAATTCCCGCGATTTTCCAATCCTTTCGCGGCAGGTCGAATTCTTCGTGACATGCCGGGCTGCTTTTACCTGAAGCTGTATCATATGCGATGGCACTGACCTGAATTTTTCCTTCTGTTTGAAAGGGGCCGCTGTATCTTTTTGAAGCAGGAGTTGGTTCGCTTCCATCCAAGGTATAATAGATATCCGATTCAGCATCTACAGGAGTAATGATTATTTCACCAGACTGGTTCCTGATAATGGATGGAGGATTCAGGATTTGCGGTGCATTGTAAATGCCGATATTGGAAATTACCGGGCAGCTTTTCGAATCGGTTATGTTCAATCTCAGTTGTGTCGTCTCGACAGTCGGAAAGCGAAGAATACGTTTATATCCGATAGTAGTTGCCTTCGCCAGTTCTTTCCAGTTTCCATCGACAAGAGCTTCAACAGTAAAGGTTTTTACACGTTGTCCTAAACGAATATATTCCTGTGCAAGAAAGCGATTAAATTTTATTGGTTTTCCAAAGTCTATAGTCAAGGATGCTTGATTTACATCATCATCGGTAGCCCAATAGGTTTCTTTGTCACTATCTACGACATTTGCCGCCGCAAATTTTTTAGCGTTGCCGCGAACGTTGGAAGCGTCAGCTTTAGTATTCTCAATGAGATTAACCGCGAATGTTTCCTTAATCATTTTACCGAATTCAAGTGCGGCCTTTTCGTCATTTTCATGTATTAAGCCGTTCGGCATAATCGGAAAATTAAGAAGCAATGTGCCATTACGCCCAACGGAGTTATAGTAAGTCTCCATAAGTTTTGGCAGTGTTTTGACCTTGGTATCTTCACTCGGATGATAAAACCACTCCGGCCTGATGGATGTATTGACTTCACCCGGAACCCATGAATCACCATCTTCCACACCATAATGCAGCATATTGTATGGGACTTCACCTTTGGCATTCAATAAACTCCAGTTGGTTTCGCCAACAAAACCAGCTTCTGTTCCAACCCAGCGCAGGTCTGCCCTGTCACCACCATCGTTCCATATTACAATGTTCGGCTGAAGTTCGCGAATCATCTTATAAGTATTACTCCAGTCGTAATAGGTTGTTCGGTCTATTCTTCGGGTTCCATTAGCTCCGCCGTAATAACCAGTTCCGCCGTTGGCTCCATCGAACCATACTTCAAAAATATCGCCATAGTTGGTAAGCACTTCGGTCAGTTGATTTCGGAAATATGTAATATATTCAGGTCTGCCGTATTCTGGGTGATTCCTGTCCCACGGTGAGACATAGATACCCAGTTTCAGGCCGTATTCTTTGCAGGCATCGGCCATTTCGCGAACGACATCACCTTTACCATCTTTCCACGGAGCATTTTTTACGGAATACTCGGTGTATTTGGAAGGCCAGAGGCAAAAACCGCAGTGATGTTTGGCTACAAGAATGACTCCTGTCATTCCTGCTTCTTTGCAAATACGAGCCCACTGGCGGCAATCCAGTTCCGTGGGATTAAACAAGTTGACATCTTCATCGCCATTTCCCCACGACTGGTCGGTGTAGGTATTTAATGAGAAATGAATGAAGGCATAAAATTCCATTTCCTGCCATTTCAATTGATTCTCGTTCGGTACAGGACCGCAAGGCGCAGGAGCTTTTACCTGAGTATATCCACAGCCAATTGAACATAAGGAAAGAATAATTCCAAATAAAAAAACTCGAATCAAGAAATTCTGTTTAAAAGAATATATTTGTAAAATTGCCGCTATTAATATTTTCATTAAGAAGACTCCTTTAATTCGGTTTATTGTTTTAATTTCAACATATCATCAAGCAAATACGTGTTTCCCTTTTGTGTTTCAAATTTTGCGGTTTTATCTTTATACCTGAGAATACAATCGTTACCTGCTCTTGACAAAATGGTAACTTCTGTAAGTGTGCCATCTTTCCATTTGAATGACAATTCAAAGTTACCACGTGCGCAAAGGCCGCTGACTGAGCCGGTTGCCCAGCCTGAAGGCAACGCCGGTAAAAGGCTGATTTCGCCCGCATGACTCTGCAAGAGTGATTCGGCAATCGCCGCGGTCAGACCAAAATTAGAATCCAATTGATTATTACCACGATTCTGAAGATTATCAGCATAAGAACCCACGATGGATTTCAGCCATTGCTCTACTTTATCGCCTCGTTCCAGGCGTGCCCAGACACACGTGTTCCATGCTCCAATCCAGCCACCGCCGGTACGGCGAGCTTCCATTCCTTTGCTGATAGCCGCGGCTAAATCCGGTGTTCCTCGTAAGGTAATGGAGTTACCCGGGAAGAATGGAAAATTAGGTGATGTGTTATGTCCCTCAGTACCGGGCGTCCAGTCCTCGATCCATTCCTGAAGAGTCCCTTGGCTGTTAATCCGGTACGGCGGAAGTCTCTTAAGAGCATCGGAAAGCTTCGTACTGAAATCCTGATCCATATTAAGAATCTTCCCGGTTTCAATGCAATGCGAGAACAAATCCTGAATGAGAGCAATGTCAATGGTCGGACCAGGTGACACTGAAACTGTATTTCCATTTCTATCCTGGTACCTGTGTTCAGGTGACATTGATATTGGCGTGACAAGCCAGTGATGCTTCGGATCCTCCACCATAGTATCAAGAAGAAATTGAGCGGCTCCCTTCATGGCAGGATAATTCTCACGAAGGAATTCCTTGTCACCACCGAAAGCGTAATGTTCCCAAATATGCTGACATAACCAAACGCCGCCCATCGGCCAGATGCCGTATCGAGCCGAATCAACCGGAGCTGTACCACGCCACAAATCAGTATTATGATGCAGCACCCAGCCTGTACTATTATAGTATGTTTTGGCGGTTCTTTCACCGCCTTCAGAAAGGTCATCGATTAAACCAAATAATGGCTCTGTACACTCCGACAAGTTGCAAACTTCGGCAGGCCAGTAGTTCATTTCAACGTTAATATTAGCGGTATATTTGCTTCCCCACGGAGGTAAGATAGCTTCGTTCCATATACCCTGAAGATTTGCCGGCTGGCCTCCTTCGCGGCTGGCTGACGCAAAAATGTATCGACCGAATTGAAACGCAAGAGCTTCCAGATTAATATCCGAACCTCCCTGACGAAAAGAACTCATACGCTCATCAGTCGGTTTCTCATTCGCAGAATCATCTCCGATTTGCAAGTAAACTCTTTTCATCATGTTACTGAAATCATCTATATGCCTGCGATAAAGTGCCGCATAATCTTTACCAGATACATCATTTAGAACTTTCTTGCATCTTGCGGCTGGGTCACCGCTAATGTCTTTATAGTTAACAAAACTTGTGGATATCGACATAACCAGCGTAACTGCATTGGCGTTCTTAAATTTAATAGTATTGCCGGATGCTTCGGATTCGCCGCCTTCGAGACGAGCATTTATCGCCGCTTCATATCGCAAACCATTACCTTTTGTTCTCGCAATCAGGCCGTCCATGCCTGTCGCCGGCGCTGAAAAGGGGCCTTTCCACATTCCGTCCATAACAAGATTGCTCCCGCCGGCTATGCTGGTCTCAAGGTAAGGTCCTTTAAACTGTGCTTCGAAGTTCACTTTTCCATGCTTATCAGAACTGATTCTCATAACAAGAACTTTGTCCGGCCAGGAAACGAATGTTTCGCGGGTAATTACAGTGTCACCCTGGCGATAGGTGACTTTTGCTACTCCGGTTTCCATGTTTAATTCGCGACGATAATCGGTATAATCTGTATTTTCAAAAGATAAAACCAGGTCACCTATTGGCTGATAAGCTTCCTGTGAATTTGGAATGCCCCAGAAATGGTCGTCCGCCATCTTTTCGGCTTCCTGAAACTTTTCGGCAAAAACCAAATCTTTAATTTGGCTAAAATACGGACCAGCGTTGGGATCATCGTAATTATGCGGACGTCCTGACCAGAAAGACGACTCATTGAGTGCGATACGTTCCTGAGGTACGCCGCCGAATACCATGGCACCAATCATGCCATTGCCTATCGGCATCGCCTGAAGCCAATTGGCCGCCGGTTGACGATACCAAAGAATCATATCTTGTGTTCCTTGGGCATTACATATAGTAGTAACCAGCAAAACACAAATATTCAATATTAATGCTGCTTTAACTTTCATGATCTATCTCCTTAAATGTAACTATATTTTTACTTGATAACTAAAGCGTCAATTGATACTGGCCCGGAACCACGATTGATAATTTGAATTGTATGTTTACCGGAAGTCAAATCGGTTACTTCAAATACTGTCTTTTGAGCTTGACGTGTACCTGTTGTGGATAAATCCACTGTTGCATGGCTTTCGCCGTCAATTTGAATTTCGATTTTTCCAGCTCCAGCTTCTTTCGGGGCGATGACTGCAACACTGCTCCCGGTAAATGAACAACTCCAGACATCATCTGGTGTATTACTTATCGTAAGGTCATTGTTGAAGTCACCTGTGCCGAGATTACAGCGGCGGGACCATCCAACATATGTTGCGCCTGGATCATCATCGTTGAACCAGCCCTTGTCATGGGTGATACGCAGAACGCGGCATCTTGACGCCAATTGCTGGTTTTCAATTCCTGGAATCGGCTGTGCTGTTCCACCTGGTGTCACGGTCAATCCTTCGTTATCCTGAACAAACGTCATCTCAACATCTGAGCCGAGCATTTCGACTTTAGTCACTTTACCAATAGTCGCGCTTCCGGCGTGCAGAGCTTTCATTGTAATCGGGCCGCCCTGCCAATTCAGAAGTACGGCATAGACATTACCTTTGTTGCGGGTGTAACGAACAGAGTCCTCGCCATAAACTTCAAACGGACGGGATGAGTACACCGCTTCGCCGTTGACTTTCAGACAGGCACCGATGTCTTTGGCGATACGTGTCACTTCTGGATCAAGATCGCCGCGGCCATGCTGGGTGAGGTTAAGCAGCATAGTACCATTCCGGCAGACATTCTCCATTAATAATCCGACTAATTCTTTAGCGTCCTTGTATCTTTGACCCGTCTTATAGTGCCAGTCTGCAATCGTGGTTTCAGTCTGGAATGAATAAGCCATGATTTCAGGTTCGATAATGGCTTCGGTACTCTTGACTAAGGAACGGTCAACATGGGGAAGAAGTTCAGGGCTGTTCTGTAAACTATTATATCGCCCGCCTACACCCTTGAGATTCAGCACGGCCTCCATTTTTCCGCCGTTCCACTCTAAAGATTTGTTGTAATAATTCGCGGCCAGCGGTGGAGCAAGAAAACCCAATCCCATATTCACGCCTAAGTCTGTCTGAGAGTCACCCGCATGTTCATCGAAATAGATTATATCCGGATGATATTTGGTTATGGCATCATCCACACGCCACATGAACTGATTGGCAAAAGGCGAGAGCAGCGGATCGTTCTCTGGACGGCGCTGCCCTCTCGCTATGGTATGCTGCGGCCCGTAAAGGTCCACCGGATCCAGCCCTTCCCACCATTTTCCTTTTCCATCGAGAATCGTTTGAAGCGCATCATAAGTCACGCCCTGTTTAGGGCCTGACCTGTCACTGGTGTAACGTACGGGCATAAATTGTCCCCATGTGCGTCCCGGAGAATGGTGAAAGCCGATACCAAAACGCAAACCATTCGCACGGGCAGCCTTTTCCCAAGTGCCGACAACATCCACTTTGGGACCGACATTCACAGAGTTCCAGGGTTGATAGGTCGAGTCCCAGCAATCAAAATTATCATGATGAACGCCCATCGCCATAAAGTAGCGGGCACCCATTTCAACATACAAATCCATCAACTCGTTCGGATCCCATTTGTCAATCACCCAGTTGTTGCATATGTCCTTGTAACCATATTCCGAGGGATGGCCAAAATTACTGATATGGAAATTATACTGGCTGTTGCCCTGCATATACATGCCGCGGGCATACCAGTCACCCTGCTCCGGCATGGATTGAGGGTCCCAGTGTGACCAAGCGCCGAACTTGGCGTCACGCCACCATTCGGGTACAGTATAAAGCCGACTCAATTCCTTCCAGTCTGCCGAATATGGGCCGTCAGCCACTTTCAGCGGCGGAAGATTCCAGATATCCGGCGGCAAGCCTAAATCCCCGTCTCCCGCAATTATTCGATCAATATTCACCGCGACATCATCAGCGGCCAGACTCACGGCCACTGTTGCATTGGCAGGAATTTCAACATCAATGATGGCATGGAGAAATGAACCCGTAAGCGCACCAGAAGAATGAATGTTCACCTTGCGCATCGGCTTATCGTTTATTGCGATACTGATCGTGCCTACTGTCATTGACGCATATCGAATCGCCAATTTGCTCCCAGCCGGTATTCTGGTGAATCTGACACTCTGGCCGGGCTTGACCAGACTGATGAGATTATTTTCTGAAGCCACACTGTCAGCGACACTGTTCACATCCCCAACAAGTTCAGCGGCCTCCGCCTCAAACACATTTTTTTCAGCAGCGAAAGCCGAACTATAAACAGAGAATATTAGTGCGGATATAATCAGAGAAACTCTGATGTCACGGACGAAGTTGAGCAGCTTGTTAGCAGTCATCTTTATCTCCTATTTAAAAAGCTTCGAAGTCATCATTAACGTGTTTTAATTACAATTGAAGCTGCTTCGAGACCGTCGGATTCAGTTTTGAGTGTAATTTCGCCGGAATCGCCTTTAGGACGAATGATAGCCAAACAGCGTCCATGCCAGGTATTGTGCTTTGGCTGTTGGAAACTTTCCATTACGTTGGGCGCTCCGCTGCCAACTGCTGCCAGTTCGCCCGGGCCGGTCAGTGTAAAATGCACCATATCCGCGGCATCCGGCATAACATTGCCGGATTCATCAGTAATCTCTACTGTAACATAAGCCAGGTCGCCGCGGTCGGCACTAATAGTGTTGCGGTCAACGGAAAGGCGAATCTTCTTTGCCGGACCGACTGTACGCAAAATTTTAGCGGCAACATCCTTTCCATTAACCAGACCAATGGCTTTGAGTTCGCCGGATGTGTAAGGAACCTCGAAGCGAGCAGTGTATCTTCTGCTATCCACTTGCTGAGCAGCGATTTCTTTGCCGTTCAACTCCAGACGCACCAATTCGCATTTAGAATAGACGTTGACCTGCATCGTCTTGCCTTCATTGCCGGGCCATGTCCAGCTTGCCAGTTCATCCGGCCAACCCCATGCGCTGACCGACTCACGGCTTCCTTCTGGTATTGGACGATGTACGAATATTTCCATTGGGCTTATATCCAAAACTACGTCACGATAATAGGACTGGGCTTTCTTAAAACCGCATAAATCCAAATCGCCGCAAAAAGCGTTGAAATATTCGCCGCTCTCGTTACCAACACGAGCGGAACCAAGAGCCGCCTCACCAAGATAATCCATACCGGTCCAGACAAAATCACCTAATACGTAAGAATTATTTTCCACGCCGCGCCAGTATTGAGCAAAGTCCCTTGGATATGACTCTGTACCAACGATGATGCGATTGGGATATTTCTGGTGGTCACTCTCATACTGACCCGGCTGATAGTTATAGCCGCCAACATCAAGAAACGAAAAAGCCTTCTCAGTCGCCGGCCATCGCTGGCCATCCCATGGCGCACAGATAGCTTCGGTAACAGGACGTGTTGGATCAAGGCGTTTGACCTCGTCGTATAACTTCTTTTCGATAACATAACCTTCTTCTTTTACACGCTGGGGGACCTCGTTTCCTATACTCCACATAATAACGCACGGGTGATTGCGGTCACGCAGAATCATCGATTCCACATCACGCGGCCACCATTCATTGAAATATTTGCCGTAGTCTTCGGGATTCTTGCCTTCTTCCCAGCAGTCAAAAGCTTCATCCATTACCAGAATACCCAATCTGTCACAAGCATCCAGTAACGCAGTCGAGGGTGGATTATGGCTGGTTCGGATAGCGTTATAACCATTTGCCTTCATCAATTCAACCTTGCGTTCCTCGGCACGGTCAAACGCTGCCGAGCCGAGCGGGCCATTATCATGATGCAGGCATGCGCCTCGCAGTTTTATTGTTTCGCCGTTAAGTGTAAAACCGTTTTCCACAGAGAATTTTATTTCCCTGATGCCGAAAGCCGTAATGACCGTATCCACTGCTTTGCCGTCAACCAGAATCGTCACTTCGGCCTGACAAAGGTTCGGTGAATCGATGGACCAGAGCGGCGGTGACTTGATATCCAAAGCAAGCGGAATATTCACCTTGTCACCAGCTATTACTTTCGTATTGGCTTCACTGGTCTGTAACGTTTTACCTTTTGGATCTTGCAATTTAACACGCAGCGTCAAATCCATTATCCCGCTTCGCCCATTCTCTATAGTAGTCACTACATTTACAGTCGCCTTTTGCTTTGTCACCACGGGGGTTGTAATGTAAAGACCCCATTGGCCGACTCGCAGCGGGTCTGTTACTCGAAGAGCTGCATGGCGATAGATACCAGAACCGGTGTACCAGCGGCTGTTCCTGCCAAGATTACGTACGCGAACAGCTATTACATTGTCCTGTCCGGGCGGATTCAAAAAATCAGTCAAATTATAAGCAAAGGCGGTGTAGCCATAGGGATGATTACCAAGATGATGACCATTGAGCCAAACATCGGAATCCATATAGATTCCGTCGAACTCGATGACGACATTCTTGCCGATGGAATCTTCATCCAGTACAAAGTGCTTGCGATACCAGCCTGTTCCGCCAATCGTGTAGCCAGTGTCTTTTCCGCCTGGACTTTGCGGCGTGAACGGGCCAACCGCTGTAAAATTAACCCGCCCCCGGCCGCGACGACCAGTTGCTGGAGAAGGTGCCGGTGTCTGAGATACACTATTACTTTCCTGCGGCAAATCCTCAATACTCCAGTCATGGGGCAAATCAAGAAGCCGCCATGCAGTATCATCAAAATCCGCGACTTCTGCGCCGGGAGCATCCGCTTTTAAGAATCGCCAGTTGGAATCGATTAATACGGATGATAAATTTCTTGTTGTACCTGAAATGTCATTTTGAGATGACAGGCCGGATAGCGATAATTTGTTGTCCGAACATCCTGTCAGACAATAGACTATCAGGGAAATAATCAATAATATTACTGAATGTCGCTTCATATTTAACCTCCATTGCGCCTTACAACCTTACCAGATGTTTCAACAGAAGAAATTCCGTTGCCATAAATTTCTGTTCTCTGTTTGACTGAAATGTATCTATCTCTAATCATAGCAACCAAGACCTGTATTTTATTGATTAGGTTATTATATAAATGCTTACTATAACCGCTTCTAAACAAGTAATATATGCCTAAAGTTGACTATGGCATAGATATTATTGACTTTTTATAATGCCATAAATAACATCAGAATATAAAAAATGACTGATTTTAATAATGATAAAAAAAGCCTTATAAGTGCTTTACTTACAAGGCGTTGATGAAATGGGCCCGCAAGGATTTGAACC
>CAZVOA010000023.1:0-52713 GCA_964628465.1 uncultured Pirellulales bacterium
TTGAACCGCCGACACATGGATTTTCAGTCCATTGCTCTACCAACTGAGCTACCTGCCCATGCAGACTGGACCCCAGTCAAACAGACCCTTAGTTTAACAAAAAAAAGCTTAATTGCAATAAAATAAATTGATACTTTTTCAATAACTATGGATTATTCCTGAAACAAATCCGAGTATTTGCCAAACATGGAGTGATATTGTACCGAATAGCAGGAAATCCATACTATTTCCAAAGACAACACATCCTATAACTCACAAAACAGTATTTATCTTTGTTTACTCTGCAATAAATTGATACCTTCCTGTTCGCAGGGTTTTAGTGTTAGTGGTTTGTCAAATTGAATTCCTATTTTACACAAAGAAGCCTTTATTGACTCAATTCTAAGAACCCGGCCTTTGCGTGTGAAACTTGTCATAGCGGCAGAATCTTCCTCATCAACACGGGGAATACTGAAACGAAGTTCCAATTTCTGGCCAACAAACGGGCAATTATCATCGGCTCTGCACATAAAAGATAAGCCGCCGCTGGATACATCAACCATTATTCCTTCTGATAAAGATTTCGAAAAATCTTCAGCGAATAAAACCGGCCATTGATAATTTAACCTATCTTCCGTTCTTCTGTTTTTATTGTTTTCCATTGTATGGTATCTCCACATTGTTTATTAGAATTTTTCGGCATTATGATTATATCACTTTAGATAGAATATGTTTCTGAACGAGACCTCCAATATAATATGTGAAAAAAAATATATAAAATTCTCTTTTTCCGATAATTACTACTGTATTAACTTAAAAAAAGCCGAACAATATATTATGAAGACTATCTATGTCAAGGATTAGTCTGCGCTTATATAGTAAATAAAGGAATCGCTCCTTCAAATAAAAGCAACATAGTAATGAGCAGTACAATTGCAGAAAAAATAGGTTTTTGGCATCATAAAAAACCCCCGGTCAGTTTATCGCAAAAGCAGGAGCAAACAAGACTTGCCGCCGATATGATAGCGGCTATAGTCGTTTTACTTATGGCTATCGGGACGGTTTTTGTTTTCTCGGCAAGCATGAGCATCGGCCAGGAAATAGATTTCCAGAAATTTTATGATTACCCGGGTTTGAGACAAATTATGTTTTTCCCAATGGCCTGCCTTATTATGTATGTATTTTCAAGCATAGATTTTAGAAGATACAGCATGACCAAAGGCTGGTTGAAAAATCCCACAGTTTATTTATTATTTATTAGTATTGTTTTGCTTGCTATTGTTTTAGTTCAAAAATTCGTAAATATATTCCCGAAATTTGTACCTGAAATAAATGAACATTACCGCTGGATAAAAATTCCACTGGGTTCTTTCTCGGTAAGCTTCCAGCCTTCCGAGCTTGCAAAATGGATGGTAGTATTTTTAATAGCGGCTCTTGCGGATAAATTCGGCGATGAAATTAAACTGTTCTGGAAAAGATTTGTCCCTATCTGCCTTATCGTAGGCCTGATTATGGGTCTTATCATAGTTGAAGATTTCGGAACCGCGGCTCTTATCGCACTTATCGCATTTTTAATGCTGATAATGGCGGGTGTTAAGCTATGGCACATTTTACCCCCACTTCCTCTTGCTGGCTTTGCGTTTTATTATGCTATAGTATCGTCACCTACGAGAATAAATCGAATTACCGCTTTTAGACACCTCGATAAATGGCAAGATACCCTAAATTACCAGCCGAACCAATCCCTGATTGCAATTGGTTCTGGCGGTTTACTCGGCAAAGGACTTGGGCAGGGTGTAAGTAAATACGGGCATTTACCCGAGGATACGACTGATTTTATTTTCTCGATTATCGGCGAAGAACTTGGCTTTGCCGGAAATGCCGCTGTAATTTTGCTTTTTATCGCATTCGTAATTTTGGGTATTTTTATCATCGTGCGATGCAGAGATACCTTCGGAAAACTTCTCGCAAGCGGAATTATCCTGACAATAACGATACAGGCGGTTATTAATATTGGAGTTGTAACTGTAGTGCTTCCTACAAAAGGAATACCTCTTCCTTTTGTAAGCGCGGGAGGTACAAGTATGCTTCTTACCGCCGCGGCTATCGGAGTTCTAATAAATATAGCAAAAAACTCACAATCTTCACCAAAACGGCAAAAACAGCTCTTAGAAGAATAAATTTTTCTAATTTTGGTTACGTGACTATAGGTGTAATTCTAAGCACAGAGTTTTTGCAAATCTTCCATGCGCAATTCTTTTAAATTCCCTACAACTTTTTCCGCGATTGTAAGCTGCTCGGCATCGTATGAATTTGTTACCGCTACTGTATGCATTCCCGCTGTTTTAGCGGCTTGAAGACCCCAGAGAGAATCTTCAATTACAACACATCGTCTTGCAGAAATTGGCTTCTCACGATTTTTGTTCAGTCTTTTTAAGGCTCGCAAAAAACCTTCTGGGTGCGGCTTGCCTTTTTTTACATGTTCGGCTGATACAATTGTCTCGAAAAATGAACGAAGGTTAGCTTCGTCAAGAATAAGTTCAATCTCTGATAAAAGCGCACCCGAACATATCGCCATAGGAACTTTATTTTCATTGAGCAGGTTCAAAAATTCACGAACACCTTCAATGGTTTTGCCGTCTGTTTTTGCCAACTCCGTAAAAACAACATTCTTTTGCTCCACAAGTTTCGGAATAAGTTTACTATCAATTTTAAGGATGCCCTCTTCGATTAACCGCGTAAAGCAATCATTATCCGTAAAACCAAGATATTTCAAATAATAATCTTTTTTCTTTATCTCGACGTTAAACTGAGACAGAATTTTATTAAAAGAACGAAGATGCAGAATTTCCGAATCCGTAATCACGCCATCAAAATCAAATATAACCGCTTTTAGCATATTTAATATTTCCCAATCCTCTCTAATTTTTCAATCCACTCATTAAAATGCCGACATTTTTCACTCATTTTCCTCAAACCATTTTTTTTAGCCGTTATAATCCCATCTACTCGCTTACTATAATTTTCAAGTTGTTGTTTAATTCTTCGGGATGGACAAGTTTCATAATTATCATTAATCTCTTCAGGACATGTAAACGACTCTAAGATTTTATTAAATGACTCATATATCTTTTGATTATCCCCTGCCAGTGCTGATATATCTGAAAAAAGTAATGCTTCAAATTCATGCATTTGAATATAAGGAATAAATTGGATCGGATTCCAGGTATCACCCATTTGTGCAATGATATCATCCAATAATGACTGTTCAATTAACTGAGCTTTGCCCTGATAATCTTGGCTATTTTCAGATTCAGTTCTTCCAGGCCAGTCTTTAGGCATTCCATAGAAATCAACCATTGTAGTATAAAAACAACTTCTATCAGATTTGATAGCCCTAATAATTTCTTTTCGAGCTTTCAAATATTTTGGAATACCTCCTCCTTCTTGTAAAAGAACAGCTATAATAGAAAAATTTCTTTCATAGAAATAAGGTTTCAATATCTCATTTGTAAAAAGTCTTTCCGTTTGTCCTTCTACAAGAACCTTTATATTTCTCATTGCCCAGACACTCCATTGATAATATTTCTACTCCAGAGGTCTCCTAACGAATAATCTTCCAGCCAGATTTTTAATTTTTCCGTATCTGGACGAATAAATATAGACTCATCATTATTACGCTCAACAAGAATAATATCCTCTGGTGCGAAATGGTCAATTAGCGAAGCTGATTGTGTAGAAACGATAATCTGCGATTTATAAGAAGCTTTTTGTATTAACCCTGCTAATACCGATAAAGCCATAGGATGCAATCCCAACTCAGGCTCATCCAATAAAATTGTCGAAGGTGGTTCTGGCTGCAAAAGAGCTGTAGCCAGACAAATAAAACGTAACGTGCCATCTGATAACTGACTTGGATGAAATGGATAATCTGAACCTTTCTGTTTCCACTCAAGAAGAGTATCAACATCCAATCCAGATTGAAAATCCCTCAACAAAAAATCACCAAAAAATGGAGCAACCAATTGAATTACTTCACGGATAAATCTATATACTTTTTCGTGTTTTTGTTTTAGAAAAAGCAAGAATGCGGCTAAATTGCTCCCATCCGGTCTTAAATATTCATAATCTCTTTTCGTACACGGTCTTTTAACACCCGCAAAATCACTTGTATCATGAAAATGATATACCCTATATCCTTTCCTTAATTGTTTTGAGAAATCAAATTTTCTCTTAAATACTTCATTGTCTGTAGTATCACTATCAACTAAAGAAAGATTTGGGTATTCTAATTTGTTATCTGAAGTTGCTTTTAATATAAAATTCTCGATTACATCAGATACTTCATAGCTTACCGTAGCTGCGGAAGTTACTTTTGTACCCATATATAGCAGTTTATCTGCTCCACCTACATATTTAACATATTGCTGCAAGTAGTCTTCCCCTTTGGAGATTTCACCTAACAGTCTAAAAAAGCTTAAGAAGTTACTTTTACCAGAGCCGTTGGGGCCGATTAGGATGTTTATATTTCGCAGTTCGAAATCTTTAAGCTCTCGAATTGATTTGTATCCTTTTATTGTTAGTTTGCTTATCGCATTTCCCATACTATTTTCCTTTTCAGGCAGCATTATTTTGGCTAATAAAAAACCCCGGCTATTTTGCCAGGGTTGTATTATATCGTTTTTCATTGAAAATTTACAATGATTTTATCATAATTCAGGTACAGGACCAACTAATGATTCATATTCGTTGAAAGTTGATTTATCAGCGCTCTTGACCAGTTCGGCATAAGCTTTAATCTTCGAGGCGTTCTTTGTTATGAACCTGCGAGCAATTTTGGCTTTGCGTTCTTTCATCGATATAGTTCCAGATGAATCATTCTGAGTATTTTCCGCAACGGGGACTTGCATATCAATTTTTGAGCTTGCCTGGCCGCAGAATAAGTAACCTATAATCAAATCCATCGCAATATCCACCAAAGGTCTGCCGTATAAATCCATATACTCATTACCCTGTGATTTTATAAAGACAATGGCATCCTGCATTATTTCAGTTCCTTCGGCAAGTATTTTTAGCAAATCTTTGACACTGTCGTCATATTCCATTGCCGCAAAATCAGCGAGATATTTTTCCGCGGTTCCACTGCAAACACCACGAACAGCGGCGACTACCTGCAACTGGCTCGTTCCTTCATATATAGTTGTAATTCTCGCATCACGAGCATATCTTTCGCAGGCATAATCTCTCATGTATCCGCTGCCGCCAAGCACCTGGATTGCATTGTAAGAGACTGTATTGCACATTTCGGAGTTGTAATACTTACTCATTGGCGTAAGCATTGAAGCTAATCTCTTATACTTCTTCGAGTTGTTTCTAAGTTCTTTTAGAGCTTCTTTATCTTCAGGCGGGTTAATTTCAAGCTGTTTCTCGCTGCCTACATAAATATCGACAACACGTGATGTTTCATACAGCAAGGTTCTGCCTGCTTCGACAGTTATTTTCATATCAATAAGCATATCGCGAACCGCCGGTAATTTTTCTATAGTTACGCCAAATTGCCTTCTTGTCGATGCGTAATCACGAGCGACACGAAACGCCGCTTCCGCGATACCGAGTGACTGTCCGGCTATTCCAATTCTTGCACCGTTCATCAGGCTCATTACGTAAGTAATCAAACCTCTCTGGCGTTCACCAATAAGTTTCGCCGGAGCATCGTTGAAAAACATTTCGCAAGTCGGGCTGCCATGAATGCCAAGTTTATCTTCGAGTCTGCGGACTTTAACCCACGGGCCTCTTTCGACCAAATACAAACTAAGTCCCCTGCCGTCCGAAATATCCGGCTCACTTCTCGCGAGAACGAGAAGAATTTCACCGCAGCCATTTGTGATAAAGCGTTTTACGCCGCGAATAAACCAGTTGCCTTCTGCATCCTGATAGACTCTCGCGGGTTTTTCTTTATCCTGATCGTGGCCTGAAACTTTAATTGACTGCAAATCAGATCCCGCATCCGGCTCAGTAAGTACCATTGCACCGGTAACTTTACCCGCCGCAAAAGCAGGAAGATACTGTTGTTTTATTTCTTCGCTGGCGAATGCGTTTATCGTTTCCGCAATTCCCTGAAGGCCGAAAATATTCATCAGAGCCGCATCTGCGCGTGATACAATTTCAATCGCCATCGAGTAAATCAGAGTGGGAAAATTCAATCCGCCAAACCTGTGAGGCAATGTAAATCCCATCACTTCCGCCTGACCAAGCTTTTCGATGTCTTCAGCAATTCCCTGCGCCCGTGTCACCGAACCGTCCGGGTTGAGTTTGTTACCCTGACGATCTACGCCTTCAGCACGAGGAGCGATAAAATCACCGCTCAACTGGCCGAGAGAGTCCAGCACTAAATCATAATTGGTAACGGCTTCCTTTGCATCAGAAGGAGCTGAATCGAACTGACCGGCAAATTTAAAATTCTCCTCACATAACTTTGCCAGAGACTCTAAATCCATATGTTTAAATAAAAATTGTATATCATTATTGTCTTTGTAAAAATTTGACATAATTTACTTCCGTACTCTCGAAAATTTACTCTTTAATACTTTTTTCTCTAATCGCCTTTATCATCATTGGCACAATTGTATTCAAATCGCCAACGATTTTGTAATGAGCGACATTGAAAATCGGCGCCGCAGGGTCATTATTAATCGCGATGATTTTCTGGCTCTGCGACATACCGGCCTGATGCTGGATTTGCCCGCTGATACCTATGGCAATATACAAGCTTGGCCGAACAGTCGTTCCGGTCTGGCCCACCTGATGGTCATGGTCGATAAAACCAAGATCAACCGCGGCTCTTGTAGCCGCTGGTGCCGCCCCGAGACAATTCGCCAAATCCCAAATAAGCTGGAAATTGTCTTTACTGCCAACTCCCGCTCCACCGGCAACTATGATTCTTGCCGCTTTGAGGTCAACTTTCTTCGGGCGCTTATGCTCTTCAAGAATTTCAAGAGGCAAATCCAACGCAGTCAGTTCTATTTTCTCTTCTATAATCTCGCCCTTGCGTTTTGTATTCGGTTCCGACGGTACCATTACACCTTCACGAACGGTCGCCATCTGAGGCCAGCGATCATGATTGATAATTGTTGCTATAATATTACCGCCAAAAGCAGGACGAATCTGAAATAGTAAGTTTGGGTGTACTTTGTTATCTTTGACAGTCGTATGGTCTCCAATCTGCAAATCAGTACAGTCCGCGGTAAGACCCGCTTTAACCGCACTTGCAATTCTCGGAGCCAAATCACGACCCGCGGCAGTTGCACCATACAAAACAATTTGCGGTTTATGTTTATGAATCAAGTCATACATAACTTTCGCATAACTGTTCGTCTGGTACAATTTAAGCTCAGGCTTTTCGACAAGATATACCTTATCGGCACCATGCTGTATAAGCGTTTTGCCAAGTTTTTTTACTTTGTCGCCCGGCAAAACGGCGGCCAATTTCACTTTCAAAGTATCAGCCAGATGCCTTGCTTTACTCATCAACTCAATTGGTGTATCTTCAAGCTGCCCATTATGCTGCTCAGCAAACACCCAAACTTCACCATTTCTGTTTACTTCAATCATTAAACTAAAATCCTAAACAATTGATATCAATAGTAATTTTTAATATCTTCGACCGCCGCCGCCACCACCGTAGCCGCCGCCACTGCCACCGCCGCGACTATCTCTTGATGAACCACCACGACCACCGCCGCCACTGCCGCCGCGGCTACCACCACGACCGCCGCCGCCACCGTAGCCACCGCCACGGCTGCCACCGCGACCGCCGCCGCCACCACCGCCGCCGCGACCACCTCTTGGTTTATCTTCGCGAGGTTTGGCTTCATTAACTTTAATGTTATTGCCGTTTAACTCCTGTTCATTCATACCTTCAATTGCGCTTTGGGCTTCGGTTTTATTCGGCATTTCCACAAAACCAAATCCTCTTGTCTCGCCAGAAAACTTGTCTTTGATAATGTTTGTCGAAGTTACTTCACCAAACGCCTCAAAAGCCTTACGCAAATCCTCGTCTGTCGTCTCGCGTGATAAATTACCCACATAAATATTCATTTTTCTTCCTTTCAAAACGAAGCCGGTCATCCAGCTTCTATCAGTATCCGCTTTCAATAGGGCTAAACACGCGTCGAGCCTTGGAGAGCGTTTCTTTGTGTATTCAATTATGCTATGACTTTATCTGAAATTAATTCGTGTATCATGTCAGCAATGCCATTTTCAGTCGGCTCGATTTCTTTACTTTCTTTTGCGGTCAGAACAACGCTCTGAATCCGATGTACTTTAGTTGGTGAACCGCTTTGGCCGCACCATTGCAAATCAGCCTCCAGGTCATCAAGAGTCCACTGTTTTATAAGCAAATTGGCGTTTTCCAGTTCCGTGCATTTATGTTCGACCAGTTTCTGGATATCTGTTTCCTGTGCCTGTGGATTTTCGGCTTTACTTTTTTGTTTTATTTCTACCGGGGATAAAGCTTTTTTATACTTCATCATTCTTTTCGCGGCAGCAACTCTTGGTTCATTCGCGCCATCAACCACAGTAAGCAATACAGGCAAAGTCGCTTTAACTTTTTGCCAGCCGTTGCCAATATTTCGCTTTACGATTATAGTTTTATCTTCAATCTGCTCAAGTTCTTCTACGTATGTAATTTGTGTTATACCAAGTTTTTCTGCCATTTGCGGCCCGACCTGAGCGGTATCGCCGTCAATAGCTTGTCTGCCGCAAAGAACTATATCATAATCCAGTTTTTTAACCGCACAACTTAGTATATAACTCGTTGCTAACGTGTCACTTGCGGCACAGCGAGCATCAGTTACTAGAACCGCCGAATCCGCTCCGCGATATAGCGCATCACGAAGAACTACAGAAGCTGCGGGAAGGCCCATAGTAATTACAGTAACATGGCCGCCGAATTTTTCTTTAATCTGAATCGCCATTTCAAGCGCATTAAGGTCTTCCGGATTAAAAATAGCCGGTAGAGCCGAACGCTTTACTGTTCCATCATCATTCATCGCATTGCCTGTAACCCTTTTAGTATCAGGCACTTGCTTTATCAGTACAACACAATTATAACCCAATTGTATTCTCCTTATTTGATTTTTTACATTCAATGATATGTCGAATTAAAAACAAATCAACTTATTCAGCGTAGATTGTACAGATTATGTTAGGTAAGTCAATATAAAAGAAAACTATCCTTATTAGTGATAATAAAAAAATCCGCGAATTTATAAAAAATATACACGGATTTGATGGTTTATAGTAAATAAGATGTGAAAAATGTTATCTTTTGTATTAATCCTTACTCTAATTTTCTCATTTCTCCACAATCTTTCTTTTAATATTTATTCACTATACGCTATACTTTTTATATAACACGTTAACTTTTAGTGTTCTTCAAGCCAGTGAATCATCATAATTTCGTAGTCTAATTCATCTACTTTGCAATCACCGTTAACATCACCGGCGACTATTGTTTCGCAGAGCGGCTTACCGAAATATGACTTACTTGCTTCTGCAGTTCCGCCGTAAGCGCCCATGTTAATATAGCCGCCATTCGGAAATGGTTCTAATCTGATAGGAGAGTTCGGATCACCTGCGTCTATACATGGACTTGTAACATCATCCTGTACCCAGCTTTGAGAATTCGGATTACATCTTCCCGCCTGAGACTTGAGATGGTAATCACCATCAACAAAGAAGTCATCATTTACAACTTTCGGTGTGCCGTTAGTATCCCAATAGCCTGGATCTGCAAAGCAAGGATCGTCATTTATATTATTATCCCATTCAAGTGTGCAATTATGTTCACCAATCTTTACTTTCGCTAAACCTCCCTCAATATTACAGTGAGTAACAATTGCATGTGCGCTGGTAGGTAAACCAAGACTAAAGGTCTCTATATATAATTCAAGTTCATTATTCCATAGAATGCTGTTAGTCAGTAAGGAGTTGTTGGAATCTGAGTATAAAACACCAAAGTTCCTGTTTGAAGCGATTGTGCAGTTAGTGATTGTCCAGGCTCCAAAACCAACCGATATACCAGTCATATTTCCTGTTATAACACAGTTAGAAACAATACCATTCTTAGGTGCTCCTTCCAATCGGATACCACCACCAAAGTAGTCCCAACCTGCTGTATTGTTGGATATTATGCAGTGGGTAATTTCAGCTTCTCCACATGCCAACAAGATACCACCTCCATTGTCGGCGGTATTTCTCATAATCGTGCAATAGCTGATGGTTGGATCATGATTTCCTACATAAAAAATTCCACCACCATCACTTCCAGCAAAATTATCAGTTAGTAAGGAACGGCTTATTACAGGATTACCCTCCCATATACCAATCGCTCCACCATTTTGATGAGCTGTATTTCCTGATATATTGCAGTCTAATATCTTTGGACTACTCATTTCACACCAGATTGCACCGCCATTTTCGCCGGTATTAGCTATTAAAGTACAACGTATAATTTGGGGATTAGCTGAATCAATAACTATGGCACCGCCACGTACCTGATATCCATTTTTTATTGTGAAATCATCCAGTACAGAATTTGTGTCTTCGCCGGAATGAAAATAAAATCCCCGATGAGGGTCTTCTTCAGAACCGTTACAATCTATAATACAAGTTTGGGCTCCATTTTCGCTTTTTACAGTTATAGCCTTGCCTCTAAAGTCAATATCCCGATTTCCATCACCTGTATAAATACCATCCGCGACAAGAATTGTATCTCCGTCATTTGCATCATCGATAGCCGCTTGAATGTTATTAAAATCCGCAGGGCCGTCATTATCTACATAGATGACTTTATTCGCATGGGCAAAGCCGCAAAAAGTGAATAGAAACAGGCAGATTAACGCTAATTTATTAGATATTTCCATTTTTCGCATATTCCAATACCTCACAAATATATAGAGCCTTTGGCGAAATACAAACCACCATCACTTTTTCCGAGTGTAAAACGCCGCACTCGATATATCTTCACTTTACAAGTCTATAATATAGTTGTATAAAAAATAAGTCAAGGATAATTATCTATTATTATTCGATATATATATCGTGCGCGTAAATCTTGCGTCAGTAACGTGTTATGTAGATTAGAACAGTTATAAAAATATTTACAATATATATTTCTTTGAATGTATGCCTTCCCCGCTTGCGGCGAGTTCAGCCGTGACGAGTTCTTATTTTTTCATAACTCTTATTGTAAATTAATCTGAAGTATGCGTGAGAATCCGACAGGCATAAATAGCTTGTGAAAGGCCGCTTGAAATCGAAGATATTTTACGAATTTCTTCATTATTCAGCTTATTCCCAGATGAGCGGCAGACCAGCATAAATCCCTGAACGGTTCCCAAAGAACCAAGCGGAATCGTTACCGCTGACAATTCATTTAAACATGTTAAATTACCCTGCAAACCCATAGCAAACATATCATTGATATCACATATTTTATTTGATTTGCAGATATTAATCATCAGTTCAGGACTGAAACAATCCTCAATATTTTGCCATTGAGATTCTTTGCCCTGGCTTTCATCAAAAGTAAAAATCTCGAAAGATTCGGCATGACGTAAAAAGAAAATTATATCAGCATTGTTTGTTTCTTCTTTTATGATTACAGAAGCGGCAGATAAAAGACAGTTCAGGTCGGCAGCACCCATGATAGATTCATAAAAGTTCGCCCTGAAATCGATAGTTTTGAGTCTCTTAATAAATTCTCTCTGCGCACCGATCATATCGTTACAAAGTATATCAATTTGTTTTGCCTGTTTCCTGCTTTCGAGCTTCATCTTATTCAAAAGCCCAAGCAGTTTCTGATGTCTATTTTTATTATTCACAGTATCCTATCTATACAATAAGTCCGTCAAATATTTCAAAAACTCTATGTTCCCAATTCGGCTTAAATAAAACGAATCTTAATTTGTATAGTATTATTTGAAAATAAGGATAATGTGCGCCCTATAAATGACTTGTTTTCAGTCTTATGAATATATTTGCAAGCTCGTAAAAAACAGAAAATCCCCGGCCACAAAACCAGAACGATTTTGTTTTCGGACCCATTGCGTATAAAAGACAAACTTAGAGCCTATCCTAATAATTCCCTGTCATTCTGAGGCAAAGCCGAAGAATCCGGGTTGAGTATTATAATTCAAGCCCCAGATGCTTCACTGCGTTCAGCATGACAGACAGCGAATAATTATTAGGATAGGCTCTTAGACAAAGACAGGAAAAGCTTATTTTAATTCAATTATTTCTTTGATTTTTTGTAAACGACAATCTTACCCATCGAATCAAAAAAAGCTTTTAGAGGTTTTTCCATAACCGCCATATTTGGGTCAGCCACTTCAGGCTCGCCGCAGGTTACGTTCCATAAATCAAGAAGTGTTATAGAATCAGCGCTCAAGCGTACGCCGCCAACTCGGCCGCGTTTGCATTCCAATACACCATGCTTATTAAGCATTTGTATGACTTTTTGGAGGTATCCGACCGAAAAATTAAGATGTTTTGCAATTTCTCCGGCCTGAATATATTCCGAAGTATTTTTATCTTTAAGAAAGTTGACGGCCGCGATTGCCATTCCAAAATCCTGATTAATTTTTAATGCCATTTTTTTGTTCCTAAATACAAGTACAATATAATAAATTTATCTTCACTATCACTATATCACAAAAACCATACTCTGTCTTACAGCTTACGTCTAAAGAGGAAAACAGTACAGATTATATGCTGCTGCAACCAATATGATTTTGCTATTATATAAAAAAAGCTATAAATAGCAAGTATTATTTAGGTTATATTTGAATTTTTAAAACGCGTTTTTATAAGAATTATCGATATATTCAACAATAATCTCTATTATTTAACTCTGGTGATACCCTCAGCAAACAAAACTAAAGGTTCATTATTGCCGATCTCCTTCTTCAAAAACATCAAGAATCTTACTGAAAGCGTTGCGAATCTCCTCATAGCTCGTAAGATTGACCGTAAATCTGTTATCATCATTTCGAGAGGATGAAACCTGATTATCCGCAAGAAGGATATTTACAATTTCTAAATTATGATGAGTTCGCGGCATGACATTGAACTGCGACAAATCATCAGGACAAATAAACTGAGTATCAATAACCAGAGCTTTTATCTTCTGCTTTTTTCGATTAAGTCCAAGATTAGTTAATTGAATATCCTTAACAGGAGCTTCCTGCGGATTATCAAATAAATTTGTTTTCGAGGCATGTCGGTAATAATAGCCGCATTGTGCCTGACCTTTGCCTACTTTGGCTAATTCATCTTTCGATGAAACAGTTTGATCCGCGTCCGGGCAAAATAAAACCTCGGGTTTTTTCGATAAATATTTCTCTAATAAAAGTCCCATTCCAACAGGCTGACCTGTTTCAAGTGATATCAAACTCGTAGGCGCACCAGTAGAAGGATAAAAATCCGCCGGTGATAAAAAAGGCGGTGCTTTCGGACCGATTGGGATACTGCCGTGGAAGTCCATCGAATATGTAGTAATAGCAGTACCAATTTGACGGAGATTCGACATACAGACAACTTTTCTGGCTGCGAATCTCACTTTACCAAGAACCGGCAGAAGAATGCCTAAAAGTACCGCAATAATCGATATTACAACAAGCAGCTCAACAAGCGTAAAACCGCGAAATTTACTTTGATATGTTGAGTGCTTCATATTTTCTGGTTTTCTCACTAAACTTTTATATCAAATCCTTATGGAACAACGTTGACATTTAATGTATCGTTATTATCCGCTGGCATATTCGTAACAAGTCTCACATTATCAATATCCCAATAACCGCCTGCTCGACCAGTCTCGGGATCGAGGTCGGCGAGCGTCAGAGTCGAGATTATCTCAATGCCAATGCATTTATTTGCCCAAGGGTCTGTTTCCTGAACCACAGGAAGCGTTACCCATACATCGTTCAAATGTTTTATATAGCCGTCATTCACATCGTATATATATTCTTCTGAGTCAATGGCTATCTTAGTATCATTTACATCCCTGTAATACAAGCGAATTTCAATACCAGAACCATCTTTCATACCTCCGCCGCCACCGATAACGCCAAAACCAAGATTATAACTATGACCTGCTTCAAAAACATCATTTAAATCCTGGTATAATGAAACTTCCGGCAAAGCAAAAAACCACGCCGCCTGCGAACCATCACAATTATCTATATGAGAGGGATCATTCTGGTCAACATTTGTAAAGACACCGGCTAATTGAGTCCAATAATAACCGCCGCTTTCATCGTACCAATAAGGTTTCTGCGATTTCTGCCACGATGCAATATTTACATTTACTCCCGAAGAAGCCTCTGGCAATTCAAAAGAATAGTTAGGAACATCCGCAAGTTTCACTGGTGAAGGTAAATATTGATTCAATCTCACATTATCGATATCCCAATATCCACCGGAACGACCTGTATTAGGATCGAGGTCAGCAAGTGTCAGAGTAGAGACTATCTCAATACCAATGCACTTATTAGCCCAAGCGTCAGTTTCCTGAACAGCCGAAAGTGTTACCCATACATCGTTCAAATGTTTTATATAACCGTCGTTTACATCGTATGAATATTCATTTGAGTCAATGGTAATCTTAGTATCATTTACATCTCTGTAATACAAGCGAATCTCAATACCGGAACCATTTTTCATACCGCCGCCGCCACCGATAACGCCCAATCCAAGGTCATAACAATAACCTGGCTCGAATACATCCTCTAAATCCTGATACAAAGAAACTTCCGGTAAAGCAAAAAACCATGCCGCCTGCGAACCGTCACAATTGTCTATATGTGCCGGGTCATTCTGGTCAACATTAGCAAATACTCCAGTTAGCTGAGTCCAGTAATAACCGCCGCTTTCATCATACCAAAATGGTTTTTCCGATTTTTTCCATGAATTAATATTCACATTAACAAAAGCAGAAGCATCAGGTAATTCAAATGAATAGTTTGGAACATCTACTGGTATTACAGGTGACTGTAAATATTTATTCAATCTCACATTATCAATATCCCAATATCCACCGGCTCTGCCAGTTTCGGGATCCATATCTGCAAGTGTCAGGGTAGAGACTATTTCAATACCAATGTTCTTATTAGCCCACAAATCACTTTTCTGAACAACAGGAAGAGTTACCCATACATCGTTGAAATGTTTGATATAGCCGTTCTTCACTTCGTATGTATATTCGTTTGAGTCAATAATTACCTTTGTATCATTTGCATCCCTGTAATACAAGCGAATCTCAATAGGCACGCCGTCTTTCATATTACCGCCGCCGCCTATAACGCCAAAAGCAAGCTCATAACTATAACCAGCCTCGAAAGCATCTTCCAATTCCTGATATAAACCGACTTCCGGCACCGCGAACAGCCATGCCGCCTGCGTTCCGTCACAGTTATCTATATATGCTGGGTCGTTCTCGTCAACACTCTTAAAAACACCGGTTAATTGCTCCCAGTAATAACCGCCGCTTTCGTCATACCACAAAGGTTTTTGTGATTTCTGCCAAATTGAAATATTCGTATTTACAAATGAAGTTTCCGGCGATTCAAATGAGTAATTGGGTATATTTATTGCTTGCCCGTAAATTTCATCTGATAAGATAAACATCGCTGCACAACCAATTATGAATGATAAAAAAACTCTTTTCATCCGTCTCTTTCTCCCAAAAAATGCTTAGTATTTTATTTAAATATAACAAACAGCTAAAAAAACTATACTGAATTATTGATTATAACATAATTTTCCTGCTTAAAAAGGCCTTAAGAGAATTTTTCTTAGGTATTTGATATACGAGATTGGCTCTGAGAGGTTCGTGACTTTATTTGTTTGGCAGATAAATACTTACGGTGGTTCCCTTGCCAGTCTCGCTCGCTATGCTCAAAGTACCTTTGTTAATCTGTATAAGCCTGGCGGCATAAGCAAGACCCATTCCCCGTTTTCTTCCCGCTGGTTTGGCTGAGAAGAACGGCTGAGTAGCTTTTTTCAATGTTTCGCCACTCATTCCGCATCCGTTATCTTCAATAGACATTTTGACAAAATCTTCCGATTCCGCAAGCTGAACACTTATTTTTACCGAACCATCAATCTGGCCGTATGATTCGATTGCGTTACAGATTATATTCGCCAGAGCAGAAACAATCTGTGCAGAATCAATGAAAAGACTCGTAATATTATCAGCAATTGCTATCTTGGAATTAATTTGTTCAGTTTTTGCCTTCCTGCTGGCAAGCTGCAAAGCTTCCTCAATTATCTGAGAAATTTCCGTTCTATACGGTCTCGGCGACGGCGGCTCGGCAAAACTCATTAAATCCTCAATTATTTCAGAAGCCTCATTCGCATTTTCCTGAATTTGCTGAAGTATCTGTTTTTTCCCCTGATTCTGCTCGGATTCTGCAAGAAGCTGCGCACGTCCGGCAATTACAGCAAGCGGGTTATTCAATTCATGAGCCGCACCCGCTGCCAATTCCGCCAAAGCGGTAAGCGAGTAATCAAACATGGAATCTGCTTTTTCTTCGGTTATTTCGGCACGATTCAGCATCGAATATTTTTCCTGAGCCATTTGATTTATTATTTTCGCGAAACGCTCAGAAAAATGCGTTTCTTTATTCTTATTCAAAGCGGCGGCCAGAACGATTCCCGCTATTTTCGCTGAAGTTTTATATTGTTCCTCAAATAATCCAATATCAGATGGATAATTTAATTCAAATACAATTACACCAACCGCTTTGGCACCGAACATTACAGGCGCAAGTTTTGTTCGCCTGATATCAAAATCTGTTTCAAGCTGCTCAAAAAGCCAGGTAAGATCATCATTAGCGTCAATAATCGCGAATTTATCCGCGATAATTTTAGGAATAACAGGATCCTCAGTAGGTGTATTCAATAAAGCAACTTCGCTTTGCGAAAGACCTCCTACAACCACAGCTTCCAGGGTTTGCAAGCCTGATTGAGGCAAAAGATATAAACATACTCTGCCGGTCTGGTAAAATTTTTGCCAGCGAGTCGCGAAATTTTCCGCAATATCAATAGCTGAAGCACCTGAATTTATGCTCAGCAGAAAATCTCTTAAAAAATTAAAATGGCCAGAAACAGTTTGCAATTGGCGAAACTCACTCGAAATCTCACCATCTTTTTTAGAATATTGAACAATAGCGGTTTGAACTGTTTCGATATATTTTTGGAGAGAATCAGGCGAATCGATACCTAAAAACGCGATTTTCTTACTTACTTCTTCGCGAGCTCTTTGATGAATTTGCTTTAATTTCTCCGAATCTATGCCGAATTCTACCAGCCAGGCATCAGAAGGCTCAAGAAAATCGAAGCTTCCCGAATTCCCAATTCCGGACTGACGAGCCAGATAGTCGGCTAATTGTATTAACGCCGCGATTCTTGCTTCAGGCATATCATGCAGAATAGTATCAGTCATGCTATGGTGGAGCCAGATTGAAAGTGTAATTAAATCAGGTAATTGCCATTTTTCCGCCAAATGTTTGCCAATCAATGTATGATCCAAACCAATATGTTTGAGTTCAACTGACCGGCAGCTTGTTTTTTCTTTTTTTGACTGCTCTGTAATTCGCAAAAAACTTCTTGGCATTACCTCAATTAGCGCAGACTTCCCAATATCATGCAGCAACCCGGCTAAATAAGCTAATTGCGTGTCCATTTGAGGCGATGAGTAATCAGCTATGGCTTTGGCATAACAAGCTACTGCAAGATTATGTTTAAACAATCCTTTTCTATCTGGAGTCTGCTCAGGATTATCCTGATTCGTTGATATTTTCAGTGATAAAAGAGCGTCACGAATTTCGTTGGCGGGAAGCTTATCGACCGCATTCGCAAGAGAGAACCTCCTGTCAAACATATTCATACCCCGGCTGCTGAGTAAAGATAGAACACGCACTGCCATTGCGGGATCCGATTCGATAATATCTGAAATCACCGATGGCTGGAATTGTATTTTGGTAAGTTTTGGTATATAAAGAGACGCGACACAAGGCAGAGTTGAAAGACATTCAAGCCGACTGATAGCCAACTCCACCTGCCGGGAAGAAATTGCAGCATTAGGTATATTTTCCGACATATAGTCGTCTCAATCTTTTCTTTTCATCAATTATCAGCAACCGCACATCCGTTTAAGATGAACGTCACTTTTTATTTCATAACAAGCACTTCTGATATTTTGCCTATCAGTTCGGTGACATCAAACGGTTTTCTTATAAAACCCTCTGCCCCTGACTTGAGAAGTTGTGCGATTTCATCCTGCTTTACAACACCGCTGACGATGATAATCTTAATATTCTCAAATTCAGGATTACTTTTTATCGCCTGGCATACTATGTTTCCATTCACATCAGGCAGCATGTAATCCAGCAGGATTAACTCTGGCTTGAATTTTTCAGTCGCCATTCCTGCTTCGTATCCGCTGGAAGCAGTCTTGATTTCAAACCTGCCGTCCCTTTCGAGAACATCAACTAAAAGCTCGACAATTTCCACATCGTCATCTACGATCAGGACTTTCCTTTTCCCGGACTCAATCGCATCAAGCGGAATCCTGTTGTCCTTCATAAATTTGACAAGACTTTGTCGCGGAATCCTTCTGAACCTCGAACCAGGTACACGAAATCCTTCCAGTCTCCCAGCGTCAAAACAGCGAATTATTGTTTGCTGGCTGACGCGGCAGATGTCTGCTGCTTCACCGGTGGTATATAAATCCTTCATCTTATCCATTCCTTTTTTTTAACCAAATCCTTTTGATAACCCCCTTACCATGTTACCTTATTTGGCCTAATTTAACTGTTTAAGCATTAACTTGTCAACAATAAAAAGTCCAATAAGACTTTTTTTGTAAAAAGAATACTATTTTTTTTAATATCTTGAAGAGTAAACGAATAATATTTGGAATATGAAGGGAATCGATAAAGTATAACAAAAAATAATTATTTTACTATTTTAACAATTTGATTGTGAGATTATCGTTCGAGCAAAAGCAACAAGAACACATTTTTCAAATAAAACTTGGAATTAGCATAACATTTTATGATGAGCCGCAGGCGAAATCCGCCAGAGCTAATTTGGCGGAGCTATCGATACCCAGATTCTTCGTTGCAATCAGAATGACACCCTTGGTTTGTTATATCACAGAACACTATAAGCTTATTGTAACAATGCTTATTATTAAGCGTTTTATATAGACAAAAAAACCGCTTCCAGTATCACAATCACTGAAAGCGGCTATTAAATACTAAAACAAATAATAATTCATAATTATCATCCTCCTGCATAAAAGCAAATCAAACCCAAACAGGAGAACGTGTTTTATCAAATATGAAACTCCGAAAGTTAGACGAAATTCGGGATTGTTAATTATTCGTCTGTTTCAACTTCTGAAGCTTCCTGTTTTTCGGCTACGACAACAACCTTAACGTTGACGACAACATTTTCTGCAAATCTCAATTTTACATTATGCGTTCCAACTTCTTTAATGTGGTCATGTATCTGAACAACTTCGTCGGCAACCGTAAAACCCTGAGCCCGCAAATTGGAAGCAATCATATTCTCTGTAACTGAACCGAATAAATGTCCCTGCTCATTAGCTTTTGCAGCAATAACAGCTTCGGCGCCATCGACAGTTTTAGCAGCTTCTTCGAGTCTCTTTTTCTCTCTTATTCTCTGCTCGGCACGTTTGGATTTTTCCTCCGCCAATGCTCTGACATTATCATCATTTACTACGGTAGCAAGCCCCTGAGGAAGTAAATAATTACGTGCGTATCCATTGTTGACTTCGACGACATCTCCGAACCAACCAAGTTTCTGAATATCTTCTTTTAGAAGTACTTTCATGTTATATCCTTTCTAAAGTGAAAAGTGGCCGCGAAATTGTCATTCTGAGCAAAGCGAAGAATCTCTATTTCGCTGGCCAGATCCTTCGGCATAGCCTCAGGATGACAAATAAGTGGCACTTTAGGCACTAAAAATTAAGCAGTATAAGGTAATAAAGACATATACCTGGCACGTTTAATCGCAGTTTTTGCTTTTCTCTGGCAACCGGCACAATTACCGCTTCTTTTACGCGAATATATTTTGCCGCGGTTTGTTAGAAGTTTCTGCAATGTGTTAATGTCTTTGTAGTCTATATATTTAATACTTCTTCTGCAAAAACGACATTGTGTTTGCTCTCTTGTCACCGCAAACCCTGCTTTTTTCTTATCATTCTCATTTTTGATCATATTCATCCCGTCTATTTTATTTCAAAACGTTATAAAAAAAATACATTTTATTAATTCACTACAAGCATACGAAACAATGATAAATAACAAAATTCTTAGAATGGTATATCATCATCGCTTACCGGACGATTTTCATCAGTTTCCGCATTAGCTCCCTGCGCACCCTGATTGTCACCACCTGAACCGGATATAAACTGGAAGGTATCGACAGTAACTCTATGTCTGCTTCGTTTGGTTCCATCCTGAGCAGTCCATGAATCGAAAGTCAATCTGCCTTCGATAAATACAGGCTTACCCTTGCTTAGATATTTATTGATGGTCTCTGCCTGACGGCCAAACGCTCTACAGTCAACAAAACATGTTTCTTCTCGCTGGGAACCATCCTGGCCGGTCCACTTCCTATTTGTAGCCAGTCCGAAATCCACAACCGCCGTCTGGTTAGGCGTATATGACAACTGCGGATCACGTGTCAGGTTGCCAAGCAATAAGACTTTGTTATAACTTGCCATATTGAAGCCTTTCTTTATGACTGGTCATCTTCATCACTTTCAGAATCTGATTCGGATTCGTCATAAATCGGCTCTTCTTCAGTATCCTGAACCCGTTCATCATCATCTGAAGCATCAAAGGATTTAATTCCTTCCTTTTCAGCTTTCACTGCCGGTGTTTCCCTGTCAATATCTTCCTGTGTCATTAATTCCGCATTCAGAATTAAGAGACGCATGATTTGCTCTGAAAGGCGAAGATTTTTTTCAATTTCCTGAATTTTTGGACCTTCTACCTTAAAATAGCTGATAATATAAACTCCTCTTGACTGGCCTTTTATATCATAAGCAAGCTTCCTGTCATCCCATTTCTTTATAGATATAATCTCGGATCCTGATCTTTCCAGAATCTTCGTTATATTAGAGATAACACCATCCCAGTCTGAACTGGCCTTCGCTACATCAACAAGAAACATTCCTTCATACAATTGCTTCGTAATAGTTTCCAAACTAATTACCTCCAATTAAAAAATTGTGTAATCATTTATTTTAATACATAAATATTATATTTTGTTTATTCATTACTGCCATTGAATCTATTCATTGCGGTTTCAATATTCGATTCAATCCAGCATAACACCGCGTTCTTTGCCTTTTCAATAGCTTCCGTCATAAGAAGCCGCTGTTTCGCTGTAGGCTTTCCAAGAACGTAATCTACCTGGTTTTGCCGAACTTCTTCGCCTGCTGCGCCAATTCCAACTCTGCATCTTGCAAAATCAATCGTCCCAAGCCGGCTTATAATATCCGCAAGCCCGTTATGACCACCGGCAGAGCCGTTAGAACGCAATCTAATTTTACCCGGCTCAAGAGCCAAATCGTCAGTTACTACAATCAGGTCAGTTAAATCAAGTTTATAAAAACCCGTTGCGGTAGCAACAGCCTGGCCACTTCGGTTCATAAATTCCCAGGGTTTTAACAATATTAACTTTTTATCAGAAAATTCGCCTGTTCCAAAACGAGCACCGAATTTTCTCTGCTTTACTTCAATATCCAACGTTTTCGCTATGGCATCTATTACTTCAAATCCGGTATTATGCCTTGTATTAACATATTCGTCGCCCGGATTACCAAGACCAACGACCATTCGAATATTACTCATAGCTTAATAACGTAAATACACTTACTCTGATTCTTCTTCAGATTCCTTAACCCCACCGATTACTTCAGGAGCTGTTGGAGCTTCCATATCGAGTTCTTCGGATGTCTTGACTTCAGCAACAACGCGGCAGGCTACTAAAAGCATGTCAGGTGAAGTAACCAGCTTCACGCCTTCAGGAAGCTGAACTTCTCCAGCGTGAATGGAATCTCCGACTTTCATTTCTTTTATTGATACAACAATGCTTTCAGGAATGTCCGTAGCGAGACATTTAATTTCAATTTGACTGACCTGTTGTTCAATTATGCCGCCTTCACGTGTTCCCACGGCTATTCCTTTTAATTCAAGAGGGACTGTAACCTCTATCATTTCAGTTACATCAACTCTCATAAGATCAACATGAAGAACATTTTTGCCAAGGCAATCATACTGCAAATCTTTGATAATTGTTGTTTGTTTCTTTGTTCCGATTTCAATATCAAGGAGTCGATGGCCATGATGAAGACCTTCCATGAAATTATGCCCGTCCAATGATACAGATACCGGTTCTTCTTTGTGTCCATATATTACAGCAGGAATTCTGCCCTGCTTAAGGACTTGTTTTACTGCGTGTGAGCCTGTTCGTTCTCGAATCTCAGCTTTTAGAAGCAATTCTTTTGCCATAATTTTTTTCCTGGTTAAATATTACTAAATAAACTACTTACGGATTCGTTCCTGTGAATTCTTTTTATCGCTTCGCCCAACATGGCGGCGACACTTAATACTTTAATTTTTTCTATCTTCTTCGTATTCTCATTAAGAGGAATAGTATTAGTTACAACAATTTCCTCGATGGGAGTCTGTGATAATCGTTCCACTGCTTCTGAAGTCAAAACCCCATGAGTTGCACCGACAATAATTTTATTCGCTCCCTGATCTTTGACCATCTTCGCCGCACTGCAAACAGTTCCGGCTGTTGCGATTATATCATCACACATCAGGACATTTCTGTTTTCGACATCACCTATTACTACCTGCGCCTTGACCTTACTGCCTGTTATGCGTTTTTTATATACAATTGCCAAATCTCCGCCAAGATGAGCCGCGTATCGGGATGCGATTTTCATATTACCTACATCAGGAGATACCACTGTAAGATTCTGAATTTTCAGATCGCGGAAATATTTACCAAGGACAAGTTCACCGGACAGATGATCCACTGGAATATCGAAAAAGCCCTGCAACTGATGAGCATGAAGGTCTATCGTCAAAACCCTGTCAGCTCCGGCGGTAGTTATAAGATTGGCGACAAGCTTCGCTGTTATCGGGACTCTTCCTTCGTCTTTCCTGTCCTGTCTCGCATAACCGAAATAAGGAATTACGGCGGTAATTCGTCTTGCGCTTGCTCGTTTCAGGCAATCCAGATAAATTAAAAGCTCCATCAAATTCTCATCAACTGGATTACATGTGGATTGCACTACGAAACAATCTCTTCCTCGTACATCATCCTCAATTCTGATAACTTTCTCACCGTCAGGAAATTTGTCTATTTTGGCTCCGCCTAACGGCAAACCAAGATAGTTGCATACTTCGCAAGCTAAATCTGGATTACTCCTGCCTGAAAAAATCTTCAGATTGTCATTAAGAAACATCATTTTTCAGCCTTTCTGCCCAATTGATTTACACTTCCCTGTGAAAACTCCAGCACAACTTGGTCCTTCAAAATAGTACCATCTTTCAAATACGCAAAAGGCCCTATTCTACAGTTTCGCCCAATGGAGACCTGACCTTTAATATAGGTAAACGGCTCAATAATAGTATCCTGACCGATTTTTGCCCTTGCATCAATCCATGTATTATCAGGATCAACTATCGTAACCCCGTCTTCCATCAGTTGTTTCTGGATTCTTTTTTGCATAATCTTGCTTATTTCGCTTAGCTGCGCCCTGCTATTGACACTTAACGCTTCTTCCGGCAGAACAGCTTTGATTGCAAGAACTTTATGATCTGTCGCCAGAATGTCGGAAATTACATCAGTGAGATAATATTCTCCCTTTGCATTATCAGGCTTTATATTATCAAGCATATTAAAGAGAAGAGTATTATTAAATAAATAATAACTCGGATTAATTTCCTGTATTTCCAACTGCTCATTCGTGCAGTCGCTATGTTCGACTATGCCCCTGATATTACCAGAACCGTCACGAACAATTCTTCCATAACCTTTTGGGTTATCAATAACCGCAGTCGCCAGAGTTGCCGCGGCATGACCTTCTTCATGCTCTTGTATTAATTTCACAAGAGTTTCAGTGCGTATAAGAGGACCATCGCCGCATAATACAAGCGTCTGGCCTTTGAAATTTTTCAAATGCTCTTTGCAGCATAAAACAGCATGACCTGTTCCCAACTGTTTTTCCTGCGTAATCCAGACAATATCATCCGCGTCGGCAAATCTTTCCTGAACCTGTTCGGATGAAAAACCAACTACAACAAATATTTTCTTAACACCTGCCTGCCTGCATGAATCAAGCACGTATGAAAGCATTGGACGACCGCATACCTCATGGAGGACTTTCGCCATTTTGGTATTCATTCGCTTGCTCTTACCGGCAGCCAATATTATTGCAGTTGTTTCTGTCATTTTTCTAACTTCTATTAATATTACTTATTATAAACACTACCCGACTTGGACTCGAACCAAGAATATGGGCACCAAAAGCCCATGTGTTGCCGATTACACCATCGGGTAAATACGATGGAAGATGGAAAAAAGACGAGGGACCCTTCGTCCATAAGTAATCGTTATTTTATCCATCATTTTTCACTTGTCACGGGAGCCTCATGGCTCGACCTGACTCTGTCGGAGGCTTGAATCAACCATGCCGTGATAACTGTCGATCCCAAAAACAATCGACGAGGCAAGATAAACGAGTCAAGTTCCGTCCTTCGTCCATCTGCTTTTCGTCCATCGAAGTTTAATCTACCCCGTGCGACAGAGCAATAAACGAGTGATTATAGCAATGCCTACAAACTTATTCAACAATATTTTTTGAAAAATGAGCTAAAAAGTTGACCAAATATGCTTTTTTACATATTATTTTACTCATTCTGCCTATATCGCCTACTTTTTCAGCCAATCGGCGCCGAGTTGGCCGCAGGCGGCGTTTATTTCTCTGCCCATTCTGAAACGAATCACAGTTTCAATACCAGCTTCGTTCAATTTTGAAGCAAAATCCTTGATAACAGTACTATTACTGCCTTTATAATCACATTCTGAATTGGGATTGTATTCGATAAGATTTATATTGCAGGGAATATTTTGGACTAATTTGATAAGCGTTTGAGCGTTTTTTTGCGAATCGTTCAGACCTTTTATCATAACATACTCAAATGTAACACGCTGGCCGGTTTGCTCCTGATAAGTTCTAACCGCTTTTATAAGCTCATTAAGAGGATATTTTTTAGTAATAGGCATTATTTTGGAACGAAGAGCGTTTTCCGGCGCATTTAGTGAAATTGCCAGCCTTGGATGCAATTTCTCACTTGCAAGCTTTTCTATCATAGGAACTATGCCGCAAGTGCTTATTGTGATGTGCCTTATGCCAATATTCTTGCCTTCTTCATGATTAAGTATTTCCACCGATTTAATCACGGCGTCATAATTCATGAGCGGCTCACCCATACCCATATAAACAAGATTTGTGATTTTACCTGAATCAACTTCGACCGTATTTACCTGGTCGGCGATTTCGCCCGCGCTGAGATTCCGCTTAAACTTAAGCTTCCCTGTCGCACAAAACGAACAATTCATATTGCATCCGGCCTGCGTGGAAACACAAAGCGTTTTCCTTCTACCGTCGTGAAGCAGAACAGACTCGATTCTTTCGCCGTCATTGAGTTTAAAGAGATATTTGGCCGTTTTGTCTTTATCGACTTGTTTTTCGAGTATTTCGATTTTAGAAATGAAATATCCGTGCTCAGTTAATTGCTGCCTGAAAGCCTTACTCAAAGGAGTTATCTTTTCAATATCTGATACATTCTGCGCATGGATAAATTGAAATATATATTTAGCCAGAAACTTTCGCTGTCCCAATTCTACAACGATTTGCTCCAACTCATTCAACGTTTTATCTTTAAGGTCAATATTCATACGCCTGAAAGTCTATCAGATTTGAATCTCTTTGTCGATTACGCAGAAACCAACATTTTTTCTAAATAAACTTTAGGGAGTTGAACCAATTTTCATTATGCTTCCATCTCGGTGAGGATTTTTTTCAGGCCGGTGATGCTTTTTTCTATTCCTTCTAATCCCTGGAACTGGAAGCTTTCTTCTTCGATGATATACCATTTTGTGCCGCCGACATCTTTGCAGGCCTGCAAAATTTCTTTCCATTTTATAGTGCCGTCGCCAACAACATCTTTAACGGGTGAATCGCCATAATCCTTGACATGGACAGTCACCATTCGCCCGGGGTATTTCTTTATAACCTCAACTGGATTACCGCCGCCTCTTGTGCAATGACCTATATCAAGTTGAGAAATCACTTCCTGTTTTGTATTTCCGAAAATCGTATCGTAAAGAGTCACGTCACCGAATTTCTGCTGAAATTCCTGGTAGTGATTATGATAACCAATATACATATCGAGAGGTTTGAGTTTGTCCGCAATTTGATTGAACTGATCGGCTACCTTTTTCCATCCATCTTCACCCTGCGCACTTAGCATTGGGAAAATGAGATATTTATTTCCGATAGTTTTATTGTAGTCAACTGTCGGCTGGAACTTATCGCCCAACATTGTATCCGGCGTTACTCCCTGAAGATGAAAACCACAAGCTTTCAAACCTGTATCGTCCAGAAGTTTTTTCATATCTTCGGCCTTGTTATCATAGCCGTAATAGCCCGCGAATTCCACGCCGTCGTAACCCAGCTTTTTTATACCCTCGAAAGTTGCCGGTACTTCCATAGCAGTTCCGCCGCGAGCACTACCACCCAAACCTCTGAGCGAATAAAGCTGTACTCCAATCGGAATTTTCTTTTCTTCCTTTTTCTCTTCGGAACTGAATGAAACTGCTTTGCCTGCAATAATAGCGGCTGTACCAAGAGCGGTTGTTTTGATAAAATTACGGCGGGATATGTTATTACGTTCTGCATTCATTTTTCACCTCGTTTAATGGATTAAACTATTCAGGGGTAACGACTGAAACAACCATGCCCTGTCTTTATGACACAATTATATAGAGAATAATTCCCATTTTCAAGAAAAACGAAGAAATATTAACAGGAGAACTCATAACGGTTCTTGCATAATACCTGTATTCATAATATATTGTTTAGCCTGGACTAAGAAATAATATATATAAGGAATAATAATGGAACATAAATTCATAAATAAAATCGAAGCCGGCGAAACAATTAATGATCTATACCTTGTAAAGGACCCTATTCTCAGAAGCACTACACGAGGGGATTTGTATATCGCTATGTTCCTGTGTGATAAGTCCGGACAAATAAACGGCCGGATATGGCAGGCGACTGAAATAGTCTATAAATCCATACCAAAACCCGGTTTTGTTCATATTCAGGGCCGAAGCGAACTTTACCAGAATAATCTGCAAATTGTAGTAAATAAAATTACACCTATAGATTCTTCGAAAGTCAATATCGATGATTTCCTTCCCAGAACGAAGAAAAACATTGAGCAGATGTTCGATGAGGTAAAACAAATAATTTCACAAATTAAAAATCCTCAACTCAAGGCAATTGTAGATTCTTTCCTGAACGACAAAGAAAGGATGGAGAAGTTTATCAGCTCGCCCGGAGGTATGAAACTCCATCACAGTTACATCGGGGGTCTTCTTGAACATGTCCATAATATGCTGCGTGTGGCAAACGCTATTCTTCCAATGTACCCGAATATTCAGCCGGACCTTGTACTGGCTGGAATTTTCCTTCACGATATAGGCAAGACCGAAGAGCTTTCATACGACTTATCTTTTGCATATACAAACCAAGGGCAGCTTCTCGGCCATATCGTTCAAAGTGTTCTGATGATAAACGAGAAGATTAACTCGTTAAAATCCGGCGGAATAAAAATCGACCAGCAAATAATAGACTCACTGGAACACATCATTGTTGCGCATCACGGCCAATATGAATACGGCTCACCAAAATTACCGGCTATGTCCGAGGCATTCATGGTATGTTTTATAGATGACCTCGACGCTAAAATAAATATGGTGGAATCCGCGATTGAGGAAGAAGACGGCGATGAAAACTGGACAGCATGGAAAAATGCGCTGCAAACGAGATTATATAAAAAACGAATAGAGTAAATTCTTAAATACTTTAAATTATGTCACGTTCCAGAATAATACCGGAATATCTCCATATTTTCTCGAACTTTTCCATAGGTATAATTTCCTTGCCTGTAATCGGGTCGGCAACCGCTACTGCATCGTCAAGAACTTCAAGCACTACGATACAATGATCCAGCATAAAACCTTCTTTGACAACTACCAGGGTGACACCAGTTTTTCTTAACTGTTCGATTGTATCAAACTTTTGATATTTGCATTTCAAACCTTCGTCTTTATAACGACTTTCAATCGCCGAACAAAGCAATGCTGGTAAAGTTCCCACAACAGGACTGGAATGAGAAAGCACAGCAAGCTCTCCTTCCTTTGCAGACAAACCCAGACGTTCCAACGCAGTTACCGCCGCCGCCGGGCCGCATGTGTAGTCCGTCGTCTGGCGGCAAAAACCGTCTTTGTCATAAAATGTAGGATTGTTTAGAAGACTATTCCTGACAAGAACAGGAAAAAGGAACGGCATGACAGAAAACCACGTAACGACAACAAACATTATAACATATACAAGGATTTTCTCATATTTTCTCGGCAAGCGTGAAAGCGGCGTGGTAAGACCCATACAAACAGCAACAGATAAAAGAGCAAATCTCGCCCTGCCGGCAATAAACCATCCTAATGGATGAATAAAAGATAACCCGTCATAAATTCTCGCTAATAAAAGAACCACTATTAAAAAACAGGGGATAAAATAACCAAAGGTCCAATAAGGTTTTTTGAAACCAGAAAAATACCTACCCAGTATAATACTAAGCACAGATATTAAAATTACGCCCGCAGTCTCTAATAAGGGAGTCATATCAGCCTTTCATGCTCTATCATTCACCAGGCATTATTATATCAAATTTTGAGTGACAATTCAAGAAAATAACCAGATATTAAAAAGAAAGCTGAAATATAGTCCTATATTATCTCGTTTCTAAATACAGGAAAACGTACAATTTTTTTTTATGTTTTATAGAGTATAGTTCAGAGATTAGACTGATATGCCGATAAAAAGTATGGCTCTGTTAGCTGAGTTAAATATAGTATTAATGCAGAATAATATTTATACACAATTGTTTTTGACAATAAATGATAAAAAACGCAAAATAATGAGATGAAAATATATTTAGCAATAATTTTATTATTATTTACAGTTTGTCTTACAGGTTGTTTTACATCTAATCCTGAGGATATACGTGCATTTAGAAGACCTCATGATATTGATGTAACTATGAATGATTATTTATTACAGCCTGCTGATAAGATTCATATATCAAGTTCGGATGTTCCAGAACTTCACGACCAGATTCAAATAATCCGCCCAGATGGGAAAATAAGTTTTGAAATGATAGGAGAAATTCAAGCCGCGGGCAAAACACCTGCGGAACTAAGTGAAGACATCAGGCAAAAAGTTATTCTATCATATAAATTAACAGACGAAAAACCGGTTGATATTCTTATTTCAACGTATCAAAGCAAATATTTTTATGTTTTGGGACAGGTTAATTTACCCGGACCAAAATTATGTTCCGGCCGTGATAGCGCAATAAAAGCAATCAATCGTGCCCAGCCCAACATTTTGGCATGGAAGGAACGAATTCAGATAATAAGGCCATCGAGCGATATAAAAATCGATCCCGCGATTTTCGAAATAAACTATTACCGTGTAATGTCGCATGGGGATGAAACTAAAGATGTTCTATTGGAGGAAGGTGATATAATTTATGTTCCTCCTACAGTTTTAGGATGGCTTGCTCTGAAAGTAGAAGAATTTATTAATCCGATTACACAAACTTTTAGCGGGATTTATACCGTTCGACAAAGTACTTATAACAGGAATTCCGATTAATAGAAGAAGAAAAAAAGAGTATATATTATGTCGATGCGACAAAAGATAGCGACAATTCATCTTGCTGGTACGATATGGTTTGTTATATGTGTCAGCTTTCTTTTGGTCATAGCGCTTTTGCAGGCCGGGGTTAAATGGTGGATTGTATTTTCACTTTCAGCGCATGGAATCTTATTTGCTTTATTGATAATAAGCCTGTATTTATTCGCGATTTACAGAGGAATCAGCAGCAGTCAAAAGCTTCACGCGGAACACCCTATAACCAAAACAGACCAATACGCGTTATTTTATGCGGCGACTCCTTTCTTTGGAAGTGTTGCCGGTTTCCTTGGAACTTTCGGTGCTGACACAGTAAACCAATTCATATCAGGAATCGCACTTGGTACTCTTGGAATGACATTTATTGTTTGGGTAATAGTCGATCCCGTTCTTGGATTGTTGGAAATGTTTTTCCCTGAAAGCCGAAAACATTACATAAAACGACAAACCGAAGCAAAACTTATAAAAGAGAAAAAGCAGCAGGAACGGAAACGTTTACTTTCCGAAATCATGGCAACAGATAATTCAAACCAGCAACTCCTGCATGATAAACTTAAACCACATGCCGAAAAACTTGCTTTATTATTATCATCAAATGTAAATGATTTTAAACAGGCCGAACGCGAGGCGGCTGGAATCGGAATTGACGCATGGCAGATGGGAGGTTTAAACTGCATGAGAGAGCTACATGACATGGCCCTCGAACTATACAAACAAAACAACAATAACGAAGAAGTTGTTGATTATATCACTTTCTGGTGGGACGGCATCGGAAGCTGGCGAGAAACATCCCTCTGTTAAGAAAACATACCTGGTAAAATATTTGCTGCATCTCTGCTTACAACCAGGAGACAAAATAATCTAATTCGTGATCAATTCACTTCGTTAATTCTTTTTCTCTTATATATCCGGCTTATTGTAAATAGTATTGCCAGGTAAACTAAATATTCCAGGAAATAACCCATAGCTCCCTCAGAACTCTGCGAATATGGTGACATTGCGCAACCTCCTCCGCCGCCGCTGTCGCCGCCGCCAACAGAACCTGGATCGGAAGTTCCGCTTGCCCCAACGACGAAACTCGTAAAATGAGTAGTTTTACAAACAACCGCATGTAAACCTCCAGTTATTTCATAATGCTCTACTTCCGAGATTCCGTCCTGACTCCATGTATCGGTTTCAGTATTGTACCAATAAACCTGATAACTGTTGAGATTCGGGCAGTCATCCGCGTCGTGAACTATTGTTATTGTTACCGGCGTATTAAAAGTTATTCCACTTGGTCTGATATCATAACAATTTCCGAAACATCCGTCTGGCAATCTCGGCGGATTTGTTAATCTGGAAACAGAAATATCAGAAGTGCTGAAACCGCTCGGCATTGCACCTGTCGGAATTGTAAGTTCCATATGATCTGTTATTTGAATAATAACAGATGAACTATTATTCAAAGACACCATAGAGAACGGCTCACTCAAATAAGATACGCCGCAATAATAAATGTCATTGTTGCCATTCCGCTGGTCTGTCCAAACTATATAAGGATTACCTGAACTATCGACGCCAACCGCTGGATTTGTCTGGGGACTTGTTCCGGTATCATCATTAATTAAAACATTGGTACCAAATCCTGAAGCGTTTTTCTCTGCGTAGTAAATGTCTGTATCATTATTGCTAAGTACATTACGCCAATCTCTCCATGCGACAAAAGGTACGGGTAATTCATTAATTACCGCAACTCCCGCCGCCGGTCGGTTTTTACCAACGCCAGGTTCATCGGTGACACTAATACCGTCAGAACTGCTCCCTGCCATCTTATATAATATATCATAGTAACCGCCAACGTCGTCAACCCACAACTGATGTACAACATTGTCAATAGTATTAGCTGCCAGTGTAACACCGGACTGATTACTGCCGGTAGCTACTTCAGGTATATTCGACCAGGAAACAGATGAATCTGTCCCGTAAAAATCAGTTGATTCATTCCTTGCATCCGTCCATCCTATATGAACAACATGATTATTTACTGCAATAGCAGGATCTGCCTGATCCTCTGTATTTGTGGTTATTCTTTTTGGCGCCCATGTAGTCCCATCAGTAGAACTTGACAGCCAAATATCCTTATTACCATCACGATCATCCTCACAGGCTATGTATATTGTGTCAATTGCTGTATGGTCTATCGCAATTGCCGGCAAGGTCTGGTTATAACTATTACTCGTTTCGCTATAGTTTACAACTACAGGCGCGCTCCATGTCGTACCATCAGCAGATTTCGACACATAAATACTCCATTTATTACCAATAGCACTTTGATCCTGCCAGGCAACATATAAATTATCATTGCTGTCAATCGCAATTACAGGAAAGCTTTGTATGCCTGGGTCATCACAAACAACAGTGCTTTGTTCAAAAGAATTTTTACCTGCTTCAAGTTTCCCAATATAAATACCTGAATCGTATGCTGATGGCGAATGATCCCAAACAACCCATATATTACCTGATGAGTCTGCCGCGGTTGCCGGGTGATCCTGACTAAAAGAATCTGAACCTGTATTAACTTTCAGATTTCCTCCAAATGTTCTCATGGCTATATAGAAACTATAGTTTTGTTTCGGCATAGTGTTATTATATTTATCCTTTGCGTAAACAATAACATTTACCTCTTGCTCATATTCAAACCATGTCAAAGGTCGGAAAACAAATACATACTCAGCTTCAGTGCCGGTCCGAATGCATGTACCGAATGAAGTCTTATAAGTACCATTAGGTTCTGCTAAACTTCCATCATAAACAAGATTCTCCTCAACTAAAATCTGAACTGTATTAGCATCTACTCCGCTAAAATTATCTTTAATTGCCAACTTTATATATGTGTCCCGAGGAACCTGAATTGAATTCGGCTCTGGATAATACTCTGATATGCTTGGTGGTCTATCATCATCATTATCAAGAATTGTATAAGTATAAGTTGAATTTATACCTACTGTATTGGGATCACCTATCAGCTTTATAATAATTGTCTCATTATCTTCTGAGATTGAATCGTCGCTAATTGTGATTATAATATCATTAGTATCTTGTCCAAGCGGGAGTGTCAATGTACCGGAATCGAGTATATAATCAACTCCGCCGCCAGTAGCGGTACCACCGATAACCTGGTAATTAACTGATACATTGCCTGGCAACCAAGTATAATAACCAACAGTTACATTTACTTTATTTTCTGATTCCAAGCCGCTCGAACCGGTCTGATTAAAACCAAAAACATCCATGTCATCGTTTACTATTGTATATGTATGACTGCTGGGAGAGCCTAATGTGGCATTAGTCGGATTACTGAGCGAAATAATAATTGTCTCATTGGTTTCACCATACAAATCATGTACCATATAAATGATAATGTTCTTTTTAGTCTCTCCCGGCGCAAACGTAAGCGAACCAGAAGGGAGATAGTAATCAACACCTCCTCCTGTAGCAGTTCCACCAGTAACAGAATAATCGACATAAACTGTATTTGAAGTTGGTGATGAAAGAATTACTGCTATCGGAATAGTTGGGCTATAAGATTCATAACGCGCTGAAGAAGATAACTCGAAAGCTACAGTAGGTTCTGTTTGAGCCTGTAACGGCTGCGCATAACACAACAAGACCACTACAAGTTTAATACATCTCTTTAATAACGTTTTCATTTTAATCTCCAAATGAAATTAAAAGTAATATCATATTCTTATATTTCGGGCGGATTGCCAGTTGTATTTCGTCAAAAAAGCAAGACATCAATATCTCTAAATAAAATATAAGAGACTATATTATTTCCTGTTAAAAATTTTATCATATTTATTCTTTTTTTCAATATTTGTTTACTGTAAATCCATTGTAAATATGAATTTACATCACTAACCTTATAATCATCATAATCGATATTATCGTTAGCTGAATTATTATTGGGGGTGCATATTTTATACCTTGATTATTTAGTCCGAAAATAATAGGAAATCGAAAATTTATCGTTTATAAAATATATACGATCAGTATTAAGATTTGTTTATTTCTCGCTTCGTGAGAAGCTATCTGTCACATGTTAAAAAAAAAACCGCCTGCTCTATACTAAATATAGAGCAGACGGTATATACACTTCACCCGTATCTCACCTCTCCCTAACTACATATTATAGAAAAGGTAATATAATAGTATAATAAACAGATTCTTTTTAATGATACCTTTTGTTAATAATATACAAAAAATAACATATACTGTTCAATTATAGCAAATAATACAATGAACTATAATGTTCTGCGTTTTCTTAACCAGCCGACAATTCCCGCACCGAGACTTCCGAGAATTATAGCACCTGGTGCTGGAATATAATCAACTGAAAGTGTAGCACTCTTCAATGTTACATACCAATGATCCCAAGTATATCCGGGTGTTGCTTCCAATGAGGAAATATCCATCCATACTTGCATAGTTCCAGTTGTATTATTAACTACTAATTTAGCCAGAGCGGCCGCGTTAAGTGTAAAAGTTGTTGTACTCCAGGTTTGTTCTGAGCCTGTTAAATTACCTAAACTCACTCCACCTGATCCATTTGATGTTCCAACCTTAATTACATCTATCTCATTTGGTTTCACACCAGATCCGCCTGTCAAATCCACATCCCATGATTGGATAGTAAGAGTTGCGCCAGTAACTGTCACCGGGCCTATCGGGGCGAAAGTTACTGTATGCGTCCAACCCCAGTCTTCATTATAACCCCTGTAGTACGGATTCACTCCACCAGCTCCTGGTAAGAGACGTCCAAAATCCAAATCCCCAGGATATGGATCATAACCATTAGGTATGAACCATTGCGGATTTGTTGCCCCATTAAGTGTTTGTGTGGTAGTAAGCGCCTGGACGTCAAGACTCAAGCCCAACACCATACAAAACAAGACAGAAAACAATATTACCCTTTTCATCTTTTTCTCCTCATGTTTTATTTCGTTTTAAAGTTCATAGTTTCAATCCATTCATTGATTAGACAAACATCCTTTTTGCCTTTTCTTCTATTTATGCCCTTTTTTTACATTATTTTTTTAAAAAACCTGTGTTTTCTTAATTTAATTAAAGTACACAAGCCAATATTACTTAATAGAAAAGCTCCTGGTACTGGTACTGTTACCGGCACCGCAGCAGAGATACCAAATTCACCGATAGTGAAAGCCGTTGTGTGACTATAAATATTTATATTATAAATAGTACTGCCTTCAGTTGCATAAAACCCATAATAACATGCACCAGAATTACCATTAACTTCCTGGCTAATAATAACATCGCATTCAGCTCCATCAAAGGCCATTGCTTCAATAGTATTTACTGTCGCCTGTTCCGGTTGAGCATAAAAGTAAAACGAAGTAGTATTTTCCGGCATTGTTAATGTTACTAAAAATACACTACTTGTTTTATCACTTACGCGGTAAACATCTCCTGTATAATCATGACTCCATGTCGGCCAACCTTCTGATACTCTTCTGTGTTCCAGAGGTAACTGGAAAAGAACATTACCGCCCAAAGGAGATTCCACAAAACTATATTCTTGATAAGTTGAACGCGAATCTACCGTAAAAGGTGTCACTGTATAAGGCCCTAATGTCGAAGCCGGAGCCGCTGTACCTCCAATAACCCCTTGTAAAGCAGCCTTTGTAACAGATTGTGAACCAACTATTGACATTAACAAACCAACCAAACAAAAAGTTAATATTCTTTTCATTTCCTTTTCCGAGTTTTTATCCGTAAAGTTCAATCCTTTAGGAAAACCTGTCTGTTAAATTTTTCACAATGGAGATGCAGGAAGCACAAAAGTATGTTTTAAAAAAACTAACCCATTATTAAAAACACACGTATACACCTACTCCTCACACAAACTCCCGTACGAAACCGGGCATCATATGCTGTCCTTAATCTATGAGTCAGAACCTCCTCCTATGAGGTACTCTAATTTCTACAAGTGTAACATAACAGAAATAAAAAATCTACAAAAAAATTTAAAAAACTAAAAAATAATTTCTTACCTAACATCTAATACTTTTTACTACCACTTTAGATATAGGAATTTTTACCAATTTTGTTAAAGTTAATAATACTTACGTACAATTATATAATACTATGGTATTACTTAAAAAGTAGTACACCTATAAGTAATCAGAGAAATTTTGCATTTTGTACCTATCCAATTCTGTCATACAAGATTGACTTAAATCTTCTCTTAGGCTAATATCCCGCTTTATGAAAACAAAATCAGTTAATATATTAGGAATTGAGACAAGTTGTGACGAAACCGCCGCTGCCGTTGTAACTGATGGAAGTATAGTAAAATCCTCAGTTGTGGCTTCGCAGACAAAGCTTCACGAAAAGTACGGCGGCGTAGTTCCGGAACTCGCTTCCCGTGAACATGCCGAGAAAATATACCCTGTAATAAAGGAAGCTCTCGAACAGGCACAAGTTACCAGGGACAATTTAGACGCAATCGCTATAGCGAACCAACCTGGTCTTGCAATGGCATTAGTTGTCGGAGTAACCGCCGCGAAAACGCTCAGTTTCGCATGGCAAAAACCTCTTATCGCAATCAATCATCTTCACGCTCATTTACAATCCGCGATGCTTTCGGAACAGGATATCGAATTACCTGCTGTGGCGTTGGTTGTATCAGGCGGGCATACTTCGCTTTTCGATTGCCAGTCTCCTTTGGAACTTACGCTTTTAGGCTCAACAATTGACGATGCCGCTGGTGAGGCGTTCGACAAAGTCGCCTCTATTTTAAGACTGCCCTATCCCGGCGGGCCAAGTATAGAAAAAGCAGCTAAAAACGGTAACCCGAAAGCAATAAATTTCCCTCGAACTCTAATTGCTCCCGACTCACTCGACTTTTCTTTCAGCGGCTTAAAAACGGCCGTTCTGTATCATTGCCGGGGACAAGACATGAAAGGCGAAAATAAATCCGATTCAATGAGCGAACAGGAAATTGCTGATATCGCAGCGTCTTTTCAATCAACCGTGGTGGATGTGCTTGTCAAAAAAACCAAACGGGCAGCGGAAAGAATCGGCGCAAAAACAGTTCTTCTCGGAGGCGGCGTAGGAGCAAACAGCGCGCTAAGAGAAGCTATGCAGAAATTTTGCGATTCGTCCAAACCTCCAAGAAAGCTTTTGGCGGCTCCTAAAAAATATTGCACAGACAATGCTGTTATGGTAGCGTCTCTGGCATATCATAAATATAAAGAAGGACTTTTCGCAGACTTGACATTAGAACCAAAAACGCACGGCTAATTTTAACTGACCACTATAAGCTGTCCTGAATTACCGCGAGCTGGAAACATTGTACTGGAAGCTTTCGATTTTAACACTCTTCCTGACCAGATTATTCCTATTATCCCGGAAAGTATATCTGTCAGAAGGCGACCATAAAAAACGCCGGAAATACCTATCGTTATTGAACCGAGTAATGACAGGGGAACCAATAAGACAAATACTCGAACCATATTCAATAAAGCTGACATCAAAGGTTCGTGTATTCCTGTCATACAAAATCCGGCATAACGATGTACTTCAAGAAATCCATAACCGAAACAAGTTATACAAATATAACTAATTATTATCTTTTGGACTATTTTTTCAACTTCCGGATCATCAGGCGGCGTGAATATCACAGCTATATCCTTCACAAAAATAAAGAAAATCACAGCGGCAATAAAACCAAAAGCCAAAGCAAATATCATTGCTCCCTTTCGAGCGATTCTGATTCTATCAAAACGCTTTGCGCCGAAATTTTGCGCGACGAAAGGAACCATAGACATTCCGACCGTCATGGGAATCATAAAAGCAAACATCTCGATTCTGCTGGCAACACCACAAGCCGCTACCGCAGGTTCACCATAGCCGGAAACAATTCGTGTCACTACCCCTGCGGAAATAGGAGTAAGAATCGTACTTAAAACACTTGGAATACCCATACTTAAAATACGTCGCCAGGAAATAAGCATTCTATTGAAATGAAACGAAGTTAGCGCAAGCAATCCGTGTTTATGATGAACCACAAATATAGCCGCTATTAAAACCAATGTTTGCGATATGATAGTAGCAAGTGCTGCTCCCTGAATACCCATCGCAGGGAAACCAAAGCGACCGAATATCATTATATAGTCAAGAACAACATTCGCCAGCGTACCTGAAACCATTAATAAACTCGATTGAATTGTGCTTCCCGTGCCAATAATAATATCACAAATTAATACCTGCACAGCAAGAAATACTATTCCGCCGTACCATATATACATGTATTTCCTGGTCAAAACAAGCGCTTCCCCTGATGCTCCCAGAGCTGTAAAAAGCATATTTACAGTCAAAAATCCAGCTATCATAATTATTATCGAAATACCTGATGTAAGAAAAATAGCATGTGTTGTCAACCTCGCGGCGGTTTTTTGCCTTTTCCCACCCAAAGCATGCGCCACAAGTGCCATCGAGCCGGTCGAAATACCCCGCAAAACAAAGCCAAGAAACATTACCACCGGAAATGTAAATGACATTGCGGCCAAATTCTCTGTACCAAGACGCGATACAAACCATGTATCGGTCAAATTGTACGCGTTAAGCGCAAAAGTACCCGCAAGCATGGGAACAGCCATGCGAATCATCGTTTTTAATACTGAGTCTTTTACTAATTTCGACATAATTGAATTTCGATAGATAATCTCCGGGGATGGAAAATCGATGTATCGGATTCCTGTTATTTGTTTCAAACAATAAAATAGTAATTATAACCTGATGTTATAACTATGCACACTAATTTTCCAAACATTTATATAATGAATTTCGTATTGAATCCAAAATGCTGTTATGGTAACATCCTATAAGATGATCGTATTTTGATATTCTAAATGAATTAACTATAAACTACAGGATTAAAATATGCAGCCAGAGCAATTACAGAAACTATTAGAACAGGTTAAAGGCGGCCAATTGGAAATAAGTGACGCTATGGAAAAACTCAAACACCTTCCTTTCGAGGATTTGGGATTCGCCAACGTTGACCATCATCGCCAGTTACGAAGAGGTTTTCCCGAAGTAATATTCTGCCCCGGCAAAACCACAGAACAAATTATAGAAATATTCGATAGCCTCGCTCAAAGAGGAAATAATGTACTTGCCACAAGAGCGGAACAACATGTTTTCGACGCAATGGTTGCATCAAACCGAATTCCTAATGTTCGCTATGTAAAATCAGCACGCGCAATTATCCTCGAACAAAAAGACCTTCCAAAATCAAAAAGCATCCTTCCTATAGTGACAGCCGGAACAGCGGATATTCCAGTCGCTTCCGAGGCGCAAGTCACCGCTGAAATTATGGGTCAGCGGACTGAACTGATTTGCGATGTAGGAGTCGCTGGCTTGCACAGATTATTCAAACATATCCCAAAACTCCAGCAGGCAAATATAATTATAGTAGTAGCAGGAATGGAAGGCGCCTTAGCGAGCGTTCTTGGTGGCTTAGTAAGCTGCCCGGTAATCGCCGTCCCAACAAGCATAGGCTACGGCGTCAGCTTCCACGGACTTTCCGCTCTTCTGACAATGCTAAATAGCTGCGCTTCAGGAATTTCAGTAGTAAATATAGACAACGGCTTCTCCGCTGCCGTCACAGCTACACTGATAAACAGAAAAATTGATGCAAACAAAAATACAGAATTATAAATAATTATTTATTTTGTTTTTCAATTTTATTGAGTTCGTCTAATAATCTTTTGCCGAATTCAGGATCGTCTTTATCAAAACCTTCCCCCTTGTATTCCACTACTATGTTATTTATAACAAACGGTGATATACCCACACCTTCTACAAACCAATCAGGCCATGTTTTAATCTTGTTATGTTCTTCGATAATTTTGTCCCGCCATTGCTTAGCATGCTCATACGTTGGGAAAATGGAACAGTAGAACGAATAACTTTTATTATCACCTGTATCGCTCATTCCCGATACTTCTCCATAGCTAACTCGAACAATAATCCTGTCAACAAAACATTCATTCTCTAAATACTCAGGCCAATCACTCACCATTGTATGGTGCGGCAATATTGTTACTTTATATTTTAATGCACCTGCTGCGATTTTAAATGCAGCTTGAATTTTGTCCAATAATGGCTGACTTTTACGAATATCAAAATCTCTTCGTTGATAAAGATAAAAGGTAATAGAGTTTCCTTCTTTAGGTATCCAAAAACTTATATGCCCCTGAGACCTGATATAAGCATTTCCTTGTGTTACAAGATCCGGTGCATAATAATGTCCGGAGAGAGCTGTTTCTTTCTGCCATGCTCTGAATTTTAAGGAAACAAAATGGTCATAATAAAACTTACTAATCTTTTCTACAGGGATATTCTGACCTGTTTTGTTTTGAAGAACCTTCGTTATGGTAACAATTTCGATATTTTCACTAATAGCTGATTTCTCTCCCGCAGACTTTCCAACCAATTCCATTCCATCCATAATCGGAATTGAATAAATAAAACGTGATAAATCCTTATTATCTTCTCCAAAACAGGAGGAAATACCAATAAAAAATACAATTACCATTCTAATGTGCGTTTTCATAAAATTCCTCTCTTAATCATAAATCCCTATCTATATAAAACCTTAATTTAAGACCGATTTCTAATTATTATTTCCAACTTCTTTCAAATCCGCTACGTAGATGGTTCCCGCTCCATTTTCGGTCTTTACATACGCAATACGATTTTTCCAGGCGTGGATACCTTTTATTTCTCCATCACCAAAAGAAGAAATCTCCCCTGTTTTAATATCATACAATCGTAAATTGCTGCCGGAGATATTATTCTCGGTAGAAATCATAATCATTAAATTGTTCGCTGGTCCCGGACCAAGACACATTACATTCGACACAACCGCTTTTTCTTTATTGGAATTAACATCCCAGACTCTTACAATTGCTTCCTTCTTTCCTGCACTATTTTCTTTAACATCAAAATAAAACAAGTATAAGCCATCAGAACTCCAGTGACTTGTAATATCATCAAGCTGACTGTTATCACTATTAGTAGGAAGAATAAAAGATTCATTTGTCTCAAGATTTAATAACCTGAACTCAGCTTTTGGTATTTCATTTCTTAAATTCCTCAACTCTTCTATACTCATTGGGCGACTTTCTGAAATTATTGGGCGGCTCGGAGGTACGAAAACAGCCGCATAAGGAGTTTTCGGAGAGCAGCTATGTACCCAGCCGGACATAATTGTTTTACCGGGTTGAAAATCATCCAAAGAGGCTTTCGTTACGGTACTATTATTTGTTGAAACAATAAAGCTGTTTCCTGTATAGTCGAATTGAACCATTATCGAATTTCCTTTGATACCTGTTTTAGTTAAAGTTTTCGATGGTATACCAAACATTGCTATTTCCATTTCACTCGAATTTTGCATCTTGCTTAATTCAAACAATGCAAGTTTATTTCCTTTATGATTAAAGAAATTGTAACGGGTAAATACGGATTCATAACCTGATGGCAAGTCAATTGGGATTTCTATCTCATCACCTGTTTCAATAGTTTGTAGAAACATCCTGTAAGTCTCATTAGTTGCGTCAACCTGTTGAGGAAAAAGCAGGTATTTTCCATCAGGACTTAATCTTACGCGAAATTCGGGATGCTGGCTCGCTTTTACAAGCAGTGATGCATCCATAATCGCCCTGGGATTTGAAATTTCTACGGAAGCTGAAACAATCCCCTGCAACGAAACCAAAACGGCAGCAATAAAACTTATATATAATCTCATATCATTTCTCCCAAGAATCATTTTTTCCTCAATATCATATACAATAATAAATGTATGCTAATTCAATATACATATCCTATAAAAAATAATTGTATAGGTTTAGATTCACCAGTCAAATCAATTATTGACCATGCTACATAGAGTTTGTAATATATTCAGTTAAAAGGAGCATTTATGCAGAAAATTGAAGCTGTACCAAAACTAAAATCGAGAGCATCCGAAGCTCACAAGGGAGATTTCGGCAAGGTTTGTATAATCGCCGGTAGTTTGGGAATGAGCGGAGCGGCGGCTCTCGCCGGAAGAAGCGCTTTGCGAGCCGGTGCTGGAATTGTCCGAGTTGCTATGCCCAAAAGTATTCTGCCGATAGTCGCATCAATCGAACCATCTTTTACAACTATTTCTCTTGCTGAAGATATACACGGAAAAATTTCTGCCAAAGCAATTAATACGATTCTTGAAATTGTAAATGATAATGATGTTCTTGCAATCGGTCCGGGTTTGGGAACAAGCAGAGAGCTTCGTTCAATCATCGAGGTACTTATCCAACAGAATAATTTGAAACTTGTCATCGACGCAGACGGACTCAATAACCTGACGGCTATAAAAAACTGGCCTGAAAAACTAAAAGCGAATCTGATTCTTACTCCACATCCCGGCGAGATGAAAAGATTATGGTCGGGACTTTTTCGAGAACCATTACCAAACGAAAGATTAGAACAAGCCGCTGCACTTGCTCAAAAAACAAATTCACTGATTGTTTTAAAAGGAGCGGGAACAATTGTCACTAACAGCGAAAAATATTATATCAATGCAACCGGCAATCCCGGTATGGCGACCGCGGGTTCAGGTGATGTTTTAACCGGAGTAATAACCGCCCTGCTCGGCCAGGGAATGAGCAATTTCGATGCCGCGGTTTCAGGTGTTTACATTCACGGACTCGCCGGAGATATAGCGGCGGAAAAGCTCGGACAAATCGGGATGATAACAACTGATATAATAGAAAATTTGCCTTACGCTTTCAAGAAAATGCAATAATTGCCTATTTTGTTACCCCCTATCTTCAAAAAAATAAAAAAGTTAAGCCTCGTTTGAAATATATTTTATAGCGGCATTCAGCAAAAAAGCTATAATATTCAATATTTGTTTCATAAATTGTACAAGTTAAGAATATATACAAAATAAGGAAAGGACTTGTTATGGAATTAAGCGGATTGGACATTGGCATAATAGCAATCTTTTTTGTTTGCGTAATCGCTGTTGGTTTATTGAAAAGTGGGAAGGAAAAAACCAGCGAAGATTATTTTCTCGCCGGACGCGGTCTTAAATGGTGGCTGATTGGTTTTTCACTGATAGCCGCTAACATTTCCGCCGAACAGTTCGTTGGCATGTCCGGCCAGGCTGCCAAAAGTTCGATTGGGTTGGCAGTCGCAAGTTACGAATGGATCGCCGCGATAACACTTATAGCGGTAGCGTTCTTTTTCCTGCCCAAGTTCCTTAAAAGTGGAATTTTCACGATTCCCGAATACCTTGAATATCGCTTCAATCATCAATCCCGATTAGTGATGTCACTGCTTATGGTTATTATTTACCTTGGTGTCACTATCCCGACTGTTATCTTCCTCGGAGCCAAAGCATTGAGTCCGCTTTTCAAAGAAGAGCTGATGGGAATTCCGATTAACATTACGACCCTTTCATGGTTCGTGGGAATTCTCGCCGGTGTTTATGTAGCGGCAGGCGGTTTGAAAGCCTGCGCCTGGGCGGACTTAATTCAGGGTTCGGCTCTTATTGTTGGCGGAGCGGTGATTATGGTGCTCTCTTTTATGGCACTGGACAAACCTGAAAATTTCGAAGGGATAAACGCCGCGGTTGTTAATTCTTCACTCGGCTTAAGCGATGGAGCTTCTTTAAGTGAAAAGTTTATGGCTCTTAAAGCATCGAGTATGCACATGGTTCTGCCGCGAACGAGCAGCTTTCTGCCATGGACTGCTCTACTGTTGGGAATATGGATACCGAATTTCTATTACTGGGGTCTGAATCAATTTATCATGCAGAGAACTCTCGGAGCGCATTCTTTACGAGAAGGACAGCGCGGAGTAGTTTTTGCCGCTTTTTTGAAGCTGATTATTCCGTTTATTGTTTGCATTCCAGGTATTATCGCTTTTACACTTTACGGCTCGAAGATGCAGGAAAACGCTATGAATCTTGAGTCGCTTAACAAACCTGTGCTGGAATCATACCAAACGGCCAGCGCATCGCCTGCTCAGGCAGGAATGGTTATTCCATTTGATGGTGACTTCGCGCAATTGCATCCTGAACTTGCTTCTGATATAGTGTCATTCAACGCAAATGTACTGGGTCAGTCAATTATGGTAAGCGGTGACATTAAAGCCGCGAATGATGAGTTACTTAAAAGTGTTGTTAAAAGCCGCCCTGATATTGCAGTACAGCAAACGCTGGTTGGCTATGATTATGATGGAGCTTTTCCATTATTAATTCGCTATCTGACTCCGAATGGCGTTCGAGGTTTTGTTCTGGCAGCTTTAATGGGCGCGGTAATCAGTTCTCTTGCATCAATGCTGAACGCCGCTTCTACAATTTTCACAATGGATATTTATCGGGAGTGGTTTGGCAAAAAAGCTCCCCAGAATATGCTTGTTTGGGTTGGCCGTTGCTGTATCCCGGTAGGCGTTGTCGTCGGGTGTCTGATTGCCCCGATACTTGCCAATCCCAACTTTAAGGGAGCATTCTCGTTTATCCAGGAATTCCAGGGATTTATTTCGCCCGGCGTTCTGACAATATTCCTGTTCGGCTTATTCGTAAAAAAGACGCCGCGTTTTTGTGGAGTATTGGGTCTCGTCCTAAGCCCAATCATTTATGGTATTCTATTCTTCGGCTGGCCGCAAATTGCGTTCCTGAATCGTATGGCAATTACAGTCGGCGCGATTGCCGCAATACTTGCTATTGTGACATTGATAAATCCACTAAAAGAACAGATTGTTTTACCGGAGCAAACCAAGATAGAAATAGTCACATCAAAAGGCTCTTTATATTTCGGATTCTTCGTGATAGCCCTCACAATAGTTCTGTATATAATCTTCTGGTAAGAATACATTTTATGATTATTCCCAAGCCCCTTTGATATACCGAAGGGGCTTTTTTTATTGGAAATATTATTTGAGTTTTTCTAAAACTTTAGTATAGTAACACTTGTAAGTGAGCAGATTGTTTATTTTGCCAATTATGCTTAGCGAGGCTTTTTGAAAACTAACATTTAATTTGGGAGAAAGAAAATGAATATTAAAACAAACTTTATAATTCTCAGTAATATTCTATTATTAACCTTATTTTGTAACATTTCTAAGGCGAAGTTCCTCATGCCGCTGGCGGCTCCTGTAGATAGATTAATTGCAAATGCTACCGCATATATAAAAGAAAATCCAAAAGATGCACAAGGTTATTATATATTGGCAAGAATTAACTATCTTGCTTTCATAAATAAATCGACACAAGTCCCGGCATTCAATGAAGGAAAAGATTCACCTCCAAAAGTTGCTGAAAACTGGCAGCCGCAGAGTCAGATTGAAGCCGAAGAAATGAGTCAGGATGAACTTACTGTACACTTAACCGCGGCGATTGATAATTTCAAAAAGGCGATAGAACTTGATTCGAAAAACGGGCTTTATCACCTGGGTCTCGCGAGCCTTTTTGAACAATACATAGATTATGCCAAAAAAGCGGACCTGAAAATATTGCCGGATGAAATCAGAGACATCATTCTCTTGCATGCGGCAGAGATTTACTATACAGCTTATAAACTCTCTATAGAGGAAAACCTTAAACTTACCTTGATACCCATTTCAGGCATAAAAAGTCTCACAGGATATGAAGCTGGAAACGCATATATCCGATTGATTGAGCAAAATACAAATACTACAGAAGAACAGAAAAAGGTATTAGCAGAAATACACAAAAATATAGACACCCTCAACAAATTACGCATAGGTGCAATTACTCCGATAGTTTTTTCATTTGAAAAGTTGTTTTCTCCAACTGACCTGCTTGAACGCAATTTGCAGGTTAATTTTGATCTTGATGGTGATGGTTCAAGTGAACTTTGGCCGTGGGTGAAACCTTCAACTGGGATTCTGGTTTGGAATGAAAATGGTAAAAACGAAATTACTTCCGGCAGGCAATTGTTCGGTTCGGTTACGTGGTGGTTATTCTTTAATGACGGCTATCACGCACTCGATTGTCTCGATGATAACAGGGACAGTACTTTGAGCGGCGATGAACTTAAAGGGATTTCTGTATGGTTCGATGCAAATTCCAACGGCAAATCCGAGAATGAAGATATTAAATCTCTCGAAGAACTTGGAATCGTCTCAATATCTACAAAATCAACAAGCACAGAGAACGGCTGGCCAGCAAATAAAACTGGCATAAAACTCAAAACAAGCCAGACAATCCCAACTTATGACTGGATTGCAAAACCTTTTTCTAATGAGTCTAATATCTAAAAATATATCAGAATTTTATCTATGGCTTTTAAACCAAACTTTTGCAGTATAAATATTTAAGGTAATTATAAACGAAATGACACTAACTTCTTTCTCAAATTCCTGTATTAAATCATTTGGTATATTCCTTATTATAACAGCTTTCAGCGGTATTATTATAGCGGATTCCAACTTTACATATCAATCAATCGATACACAAAAAGAACTCACGGAAAAACTGGAAGGATTGATTGAACAGTTGCGGCAGGAACGGGCGGATTATTATACTTATAAAGCTCAAAATGAAACTGAAATTCAAAAAGCGCATGAGAACCATAAAGTATTGCAAGATGAACTTAACGAACTTCGCCTTCTGGAAACTGAATATGATCAGGAAATTCTGAAATATAAAGAGGAAGTCGAGGAAATTAACAAAAGACTCCTGACAAAAAAGTCTCTGGAAAATATTCTGCATGAACAAGTCCAGCCATTCTTAATAAATCAAAAAACTATTATCGAGAATGGAATCCCGTACAAACAAAAGGAAAGACTTGCAAGACTCGAAGCCGCTTACGGCAACAGCGGCACGAACGAACCGAATAGTATATCCGCGGCTGAGCATCTGGAAAATATCTGGAATTATTCATTGGAGGAACTGCGTATAGGACGTTCCTCGGAGACTTACACCGCACGCGCCAAAACTGGGGACAACGCTTTGCCTTATGCAAGATACTTCAGAGTTGGTCACTTAATTTCAGGCTATGTCACCGAAGACGGCAGACAAACGGCAATGTGGTTATCGGAACGGGATAAATATGATTTTTCTGTTATTAAAGATAAAAAGCAGTCGGAACAAATTCGCAAAGCGGTAGAAATACTCGATCATCGTCAGCCGCCCGAACTGGTAGAACTTTCTGTTTCTTTGAAATTCGCAAAAGCAGAGGAGAATTCCAATGCAGCGGATTAAGGAGAAATACAGGTTTAGTAAAATAATACCGATTTTATTTTTGGTAATATTTTTGAGTGAAATAGCTTTCTCGTCAGAATCGACTGGTTTCGAAGATAAACTTCAAATCGCCGTCGAACAGTCGGAAAACGAGCTAAAAGCGGAAAGAACCAGAATTCAAAATGAACTGGAGACACAGAAAAACGAATTGCGGCAAATTAACGTGGAATGCAAAAATTTCTCCGATGAACTTGTAGAACGCAAAATATCTATTGTCCAAAAACAAAATGAGATACAGCGGATTCGCAAACAAAGAGAAACACTATGGTCTGAGCAAAATAAATTTGAGAAGGACATCAACCTGATAAAGTCTATTTGTTCAGATGCAAAGATGGAATTTACAGACTTATTGGAAATGCTTCCTGTTTCCGAGAATCGTTCGAGCCATAGACAGCTTCTTGCAAATCTTGACGAATCCTCTGCTGATAATTCGTTCGATGTTAAAATTCCGGCACTATTTCAACTTATCAAATCACTTCTATCCGAAAGCCGAACATCTTCGCTTTATTCAGCAAATATTATCGACCCGGAAGGATATTCACAAAATGTCCGCATATTGCGTATAGGCCACAGTATGTTTTTTTACAACAAGCCCGGAACTCAACGAGCGGCTATCGCGATTTCCGATCCGTATCAGCAAGGCGGCTATCGCTGGCATGAAGGTTTGAACAAAAACATAAAACAATCTATCGTCAATGCAATCAATCAGCCGGATAAGTCCGAAGGAATTTTCATTTTACCAATAGATGTAACTGGAGCAATGACGGCTTCGACAAATCTTTCCGGCAAAACACTTCACGAACGTTTCCGCTCCGGAGGATTTGTCATGTATCCATTGATTGCTGTTGCTCTATGGCTTGCAGTTCTTATCATCGAGAGAATTTTTGTATTAGTACCGGCAGGATGTCACTCCCCGCGTTTTTGCGAACAGGTACTCGAATTGTGCAATAATGGAAATTTCGATAGAGCCAAACAACTGGTCCAAAAAAGAAAAGGCGTCATTTCTCGAATTCTAAAAGTCTGCCTGTCAAATCGGCACCAGCCAGAGCAGGTTCTGGATGACGCTATTCAGGAAGCGTTTTTACACGAGCTTCCAGGGCTGGAAAGATTTCTGCCGTCAATAAGAATGCTTTCTACAATATCTCCTATGCTCGGTTTGCTCGGTACTGTTACAGGCATTATCGCGACATTCGATGTAATTACCATTGCCGGCGGCGGCAAACCTCAATTGCTGGCGGGCGGAATATCTGAAGCGCTCATTACCACGGTAACAGGCTTGAGCATTGCCATTCCCGGACTTCTTGCTCATAGTTTCCTGTCCGGCAGAGTAGAAAAAATAATCGCGGATTCCGAACAATTCGCGGCCAATCTTTCCAATATTATAAAACACAAGCAGTTTACATCTCAAGATAAGGCAGAAAAAACCAATGGCAATAACTGAGTCCATCGTTGATTTGTTTGTAAGAGGCGGACCAGTAATGTTCGTCATAGCGATAGTGTCCCTTATCGCATGGTTTCTGTCTTTAAGAACATGGCTGGTATCAGGCCTTATACTAAGAAAAATCCAAAGTCGGATTTCGGAACATAATTATTCAATCGCGGACAAGACTAATAATTCCCTTGAATCTTCACTAACAGCCCAAACCGCCAGGATTGGAAGTAGTATGAACATGATAGGCACACTCGCAAATGTGCTGCCTCTTCTGGGACTTTCGGGAACTGTTCTTGGTATGCTCGTGAGTTTTGAAGTAATCCAGTCATACAGCGGAAGCCAGCCGCAGTTATTATCTGGCGGCATCAGCCAGGCGCTTATTACCACGCAGGCCGGACTTTGGACCGCCGTACCTGTTTTCTTTTTTCATCATATTATACAGCGGAAAATGCGACTGATTCGCGACGAAACAGAAATACTGTTCCATGAACTGCGGCAATCGCGTAACAATAAATTCAATATCACTGATAAAGGTGAATTAAATATTTCGGAGAGTTACAATGTTTAAATCCATGCGAGCCAAAAGAAATTTATCATCGCAGGCAGAGATACAAATGACACCTTTGATTGACATGATGTTCATTCTGTTAATTTTCTTTGTCGTGACAACAAGTTTTGTTTCCAGTACCGGAATGAATATTGAAAGGCCGCAATCCAGTTCGCCGGATGTTTTACCCCGCAGGAATGTAACAATTGAGATTGATGCAAATGGCGGAATCTACATCGAAAACCAGAGAATCGGTTTGTTATCAGTAAGGTCTTTCCTTCAGAGAAAACTAAGAATAGAACCGGAATTAGCGGTTATCATCGCGGCAGACAAAACTACTTCTCTCGATAAAGTTGTTGGTATTATGGATGAAATAAGAGCTGCGGGTATTAGTGAAGTCGCATTGGCCGCTACACAAAAATAACTGCATCGAACACAAATGAAAAATCAAAATATAATAATTAGTTTCGGAAATTCTTTTACTTTAAGCATTGTTGTTTTGGTTGCTTCCATCGGTGCAAACCTGATATTGTTTTGCGTACTCGCAGCCGCAGGAACAACATCACCTTCAAAATATACAGAGACATCCGAGCCTAAGCATATCATCAATCTGAAAATATCGCCTTCAATAGTTACTGAACAGGCTGAAAAAAAGATAATAACCAATATGACCCAGCCTGATACAAGACCAACATATCCAGAATTACCTGAGCCTGTTTTAGAGACGATTTCACCGTCTATTACCACTCCCGATTTAAGTATCGAGGAGGTGACATTGGAATTACCAGGCCTTCCTGTTTTACCTTCCAGCCTTTTCATACAAACACCGTTAGAAAATATTTCCATCGGAGGCGCTGCTATAACTTTGTCAGTTTCGGATGTGGATATTTTACCTTCAAAATCTTCTGGTTCTATTCCGCAATATCCAAAGTGGGCACAGCGGGACAAATTGGAAGGTACGGTGACATTAAGGTTTATTGTAACTGAACAAGGCAATGTCGAGAGTATCAATATTCATGAAATCGAAGGCGATGAACGTTTTGGGACGGAAGCTGTACAGGCGGCGAATAAATGGCATTTCAGTCCGGCAATAAAGGCGGGAGAACCTGTTTCCTGCTGGTGTTTTCAGAAAATAGATTTTATTCTTCCTCGTTAAGGTACGTTATGTCCTGTATGAAAATAACCTTAAATATTCTAATAATCCTGATTTGTATTACAGGAACAGTACATGCAAAAGATTCTATTGAAGCCGGTAATGAAGCATTTAAAAAAGGTGATTACAGTAAGGCGGCCGAATATTACGAACTGGCGATAAAGAATGAACATGCAAATGATGAAATTGAAATATGGATAGCGCGATGTATGATTGAACTTGAGCAATGGATTCGGGCAGAATCTATTTTGCTTGGCCAGCTCAGCCGCGAACCGAATAATACTGAGAATCTGGAACTTCTCGCTTATGTCTATAATCAACAGAAAAATCAGTTTGGTTTAACAAGTACATACCGTGAACTGATAAAAATCGAGCCACAGAATATATCACATCGTATTACCCTTGCAAAAATTTTAATGAACCAGGGACACAATAAACAGGCTATAAATGTTCTCGAATTTGCTGTAAGATTAGATCTAAACTATGATATCGAAATAAACCGATTGCTTGGAGATTTGTATCTGGCGGAGAATATGTCACTTGAAGCTGCACAATATTATGAAAAGATAATCACAAAAAAAGACAATCCTTCCGCGGAAGAATATTTCCGACTTGGCCTGGCTTATTTCAAAAACCGTGATTTTATTTCATCGCTGAATACTTTTAAGCTTATGGAAAATAAATACCCGGAAGATTTCAGAGCCAATCTGTATCTTGGCCGCGTTTTTTCCGAGATGGAACGATTTGATGAGGCTATGGCTAATTACAATTCCGCTATAAAAAAGAATCCGGAATCTCTGGAATGTCTTGAAGCCTTATCTTATTTACAGATAAAAAACAAACTTTACCCCAACGTCGCAAAGAATCTCGCTAAAGCTATCGAGTTGGGTGACAACAGGCCGCAGAGCTATTACAATTATATTTTCGCGTTAATTAAGGAAAATAATCAAACTGAAGTAAAAAACGCTATCAAAAACGCGCTCGCGGAATATCCTTCAGACGAGAAAATCATATCACTTCTTAATCAATTTATAAAAATAATTGTCCCTGATTAAAAATATATTTTGCATATCCTAAACTTTTTTGTAAAATCACCGGACAGGACTAAAGGCCTATGTATAAAGCAAAAGGCAGCGATAAATATTAAATCGTTTTGGGAGTAAAGCAAAATGAAAGAAGTTCCAAGCAAGTATGCGGTGACAATTGTTTTTCTATTAACTATTTGTATTTTTTGTGAAAAAGCGGCAATTGGAAATACAGAAGGAGATAAACAAGACCCCAACTACACAGCGTACCTGAATGACATAGTTATCACGCCTTCCGGCAGTGAAGAAAGTATTTTCGACTCTTTCCGGTCTATAACGGTTGCTGATACTGAGGATATTCAGAACAGGAATCAGTTGTCAATTTTGGACACTCTCGATGACAGAATCGGTATATGGGTAGAAAAAAGAACCACAACGAACTCAGACCCTGTAATTCGAGGGCTTTCCGGAGGGAATCTGCTTGCTCTTGTTGACAGAAATACGCTTACAACATTATGGGGAGAAGGAGGATTCGCCGGAGATGACATGTACGGTAAAATCGATTCTGAATCCATAGAGCGAATCGAAGTTGTTCGCGGCCCATCATCTGTTCTGTACGGCAGTAATGCTTTGGGTGGAGTTATCAATTTTATTACGAAAGAGCCGCCACTGGATTATACATCTTCAGGGTACAAGTTCGGCGGACGACTTAAAGGGACATATGGAAGTGCCGCGGATTACCAGATGGGAAGAATTGAAACGTGGGGCGCGACAACAAACTCACGCTATATTATGGGTTTCAGCGCATACGATGCAGATAATACGAAAGCCGGAGGCAATGCCGGCATACTTGATCCGTCTGGAGGCAGAAATCATAGTTTTGATATTAAAACGGAATTCAAATTGGAAGAAGGTCGGTATCTTGATTTTAGTTCACAGTTTATGCGAAGACCTGAAATATATCGCTATTACCGTCCTACACAGGTCAATGAAAATTATCGCGACGGCGTTGCATTTGGGTACAGGGACTATACATTATCGTTCGCCGATAAATTCGAGTGGCGCGGATATTACCAGCGCAAAAAAGA
>CAZVOA010000024.1:0-50768 GCA_964628465.1 uncultured Pirellulales bacterium
CCAAAAATATTTCTAAAAAATACTTGAATTCTGACACAGCCGCTCTGTGGCTATAAAATATTTAAGCATTTATTCCGCCTGATATTCTGCCAATATCGAGTACCGTCGCATATAGCATCAAGCCAAGAAGGAGTACCCAGCCTGTAATTGCAAGCGGAATATGTATTTTCAGCAATTTGGAATTTATTCTGCCAAGCAGGTAAATCATTATGCTTCCGCCATCAAGAGGCGGCAGAGGGAGGAGATTGAAAACCGCGAAGTTCACGCTCATTAATATCCCGAAGTTAATTAGTCTCGTGAAACTCATTCCAACAAATTCGCTTCCCTGCGTGACAATTCCAACAACCCCCGAAAGCTGATCGGGATGCTTGAAAATCAAACTTATTGAAGTAAGGATTTGATACATAACAAGCAAAGTCTGGCGTACCGGGTCAATAAAAATCGAATACAAAGAAGTTTTGCCCGCGATAAGGTTCAATAATAAAAAGCAGAATATCGCGAACAAGATATTCGCCAGCGGCCCGCCAAACGTATAAAACAGCCTTTTCCTGAGCGGTATGCTGTAAAGGTCGTCAAGCTCATTGATTCCGTCCGGCATTAAATAGCCGCCCAGCGGAAAGATGGAAATGCAATATTCCGTACCCGCAATCTTCCGGGAAAACAACACCGGCCCAAACCCGATTGAAAACCGGGCTATAGGAATCCCCGAAGCCTTCGCGGCTAAAAAATGCCCCAGCTCATGAATAAATATCAAAAAGCATATCAATAAAATAATCATTATATGAGTCATTTTTTATCTCCAAAATAATCCAGCCGCTATTATACCAAGTTCATTGTGGAATTGCAAGATTTCCATAACTATTCGTATTAGTTTCTTTTGTCATAACTTCATCTGCTACTCAATCAAAATAACCATACTAAAATATGATTTATACTTGGCCATCCAGCAAAAAATGCACCTATGCACGCCGCTATAGCGGCGACTGCCGCCCAATGGCAAGACTGCTTTGCTAATTCACTGGATTTTTCAGCAGAAACACAAGCGTTGAGCATCATTTCGGTTTGCAATTTATAGGTTATATTGTCGCTTATTTCTTTGCATATAGCTTCATACGATTCACTTTTTCGTTTCAGATATTCAATTTTTTCTACATTTTCTTCGTTTTGATCAAGTATAAAGTCTATTTGAGACAATTCTGTTCCAATATATTTGCGTGAACCAATTTTTTCAGTCAATGCTTGAAGTATCTTTATTCCCTTTGCTAACTTTTGAACATGCAGACCCAATTTTGTTCCTTTTTCATACCATAGGTCTTTCATGATTTTTTCAAGGTCATTTTTAAATTTTTCAATTTCATCATTGGTCATTTTATCACCTGTCATTTCTTTATTTAGAAATCGTAGGCCCCTTGGGCTCCTTTTTTAGTCGCCATCGGCTTCAGTTGGTTGGCCTTTGGATATTTCCTCTGTAATTTTTTTTGTTTCTTCAGGTGTTCTTTTTTTTGGTTTTTCATCTATAGGCTTCTCGTGAGTAGTTTCCGGAGCATCGGTTTTATTGTCTTCGCTAAACATTACTTCCCCTTTTCATATTTTAGGTCAATGGTGCGTTATCACGCACCTACATTTTTTATGCATAAACTTCCCGCATAGTTGTTTCTTTTATAGATAAAAAGAGTATATTTGTCAAATAGAAATCGTACCTGTATTTGCTCGTAGTTTGCAATTATTACCAGAGAAAAGAGAAAAACATGGCTAATAAATCTTGTTTAATAATTATTGATGTCCAAAAAGGCATTTTCAAATTAAAACAAACCGTTTATAATCAGGCTGTTTTCATAAATAATTTAAAGGAAATATTATTATCCGCTAAAAAACACAATATTAAAACCATTTATACCCAACATGAAAACGCATCTTTTTTGTTAAGAGGCTCAGAAGATTGGGAAATTATTGATGAGCTTAAACCTATAAATGGAAATGATTTGATTATACACAAGAAGTATCCCAGTATCTTCAAAAAAACTTGTTTATTGGATTTATTAAAGCAGAACAAAATTGAAAATCTTTATATAAGTGGATTAATATCCAATGGCTGTATTAAAGATGCCTGTTTGGACGGCTTAAAAAATGGATTCAATATCGTTTTGATTTCTGATGCACATAGTACATTTTACAAAAATGCAGAAAAAATAATTGCGGACATTAATAAAATATTGGATTCACAAGGCGTAAAACTTAAGAAAACTATAGAACTATGGTGATAACAGTAAATTAATCATAAAGAATGATATACCACACCAACGAATTCTCCCTCATTCGTCTTAGCCGTAGGGTGCGTTGTAACGCACCAATCAACTCTAATAAATGGTGCGACACGTCACACTATACCCCTACATTTTTTCAGTCACCGTCCACTTCTGTTGGTTGGCCTTTAGCTATTTCTTCTGCTATCTTTTTTGTTTCTTCAGGTGTTCTTTTTTTGGTTTTTCGTCAATAGGTTTCTGGTGAGTAGTTTCCGGAGCATCGGTTTTATTGTCTTCGCTAAACATAACTTCCCCTTTTCATATTTTAGGTCAATGGTGCGTTATCACGCACCCTACTTTTTTTATGCACAAAAGTTCCGCATATTTGTTTCTTTTATAGATAAACAGAGCAATTTTGTCAAATAGAAAAAGCAATTATTGGGGTGGCAGCCTCATCCTGTTTTTTTCAGGATGGGGATGGTAAACTCATGCCAAACCATCCCCAAGCTCGCGCTTGAGGCTGCCACCCCTGGCTCTTATAAATAAAGTTGAAAATGAGATAAATTCTTTGTATTATTGGCCTTGTGACATGTAGAGGTATATCAAGTATATATGGAAATATCGAATGATTCGGTTTAAATGCGTATATTGCGGCAGGAAGTTAATTGCTAAAGACGAGCAGCGCAACAAAAAGGGCAAATGCCCGGAGTGCTCGCATATAGTCATGGTTCCAACCTCAACAAAAGGTAAGCGTATCCTTGATCCTGATATATCCGAACGCTCACAAAAAATGAACGAAGCATGTGCAATTTTTGAAATTGCACATCAAAAAGATTACGAAGATGAAGATGTACCTTTGTGTTTTGAAAAACCCGCGTGGTTCGTCCCTACCTACGACCAATTGTCCCTTTTCCTTATGTCAATAACGTTCATTATTTTGGCAATCATAAATACAACCTTACAGAAAGACATATTTAAAATAATAATGATTAGCTTTGGCTTTGGAGAAGCAAGTGTGTATATAATATTTTTACTTCTAATGTGCCTGGCTGGTATGTGCCTTAGCTTATACCACATGTTCGCCAACAAAGAAGCAGGTGATACTGAAAAAAAACTGATGGTGACTTTCGCCGCTGTAATCAACGCAGTTACATCCATCTTGGCATCTTATTATATTATCAGGTCAGAGAAAACTTCCGGAATACTGTTAATTTTCCCCATTCTGAATCTTATTAACGCGGCTTTGATTATACTGATGCTGTATTTAAAGATTATTAACAGAAATTGCATTATTAAACGTAATGTTTCGTTTTTTCGAGCGGGTTTCAGCCTGATATTATCAATTATTATTTTACTATTATGCGAATATATTTTCAAAATCTACTGGGCAATCACATTTTCTATCTGTATGGCCTATGTAACAAGTTTTGACAGAGCTATCTCAAACACACTATCAGATAAATTTGTTACGAAGGAGTAATATAAAAACATAGCAGGTTTATTTTAATATTGTTTGAAATTTCGATTAATTCTGGTATAATTTAAAAATGAAAATAAATTAAAATAAGAGGCTTATTCGATAATACAGGAGAAATGAACATGGAAACCTTGAAGAAGCAGGCAATCGGCGCAATCTCAAAGCTTCCTGAATCCGCAAATATTGATGATATAATGTACAGACTTTATGTAATCGATAAAATTCAAAAAGGTCAGGATGCAGTAAAAAAAGGTAAAACCATTTCCATTAAATCATTGAAGGAAGAAATGAAGTCATGGTAATCTGGTCGGAGCCGGCGAAAGAGGATTTAAAAAAGATATTCGATTATATAGCGAGTGATTCCAGATATTATGCAGTAAAAGTCTCTCAGGAGTTCGTGGAAAAATCAGAGCAATTAGGAAAACTTCCCAAGATAGGTAGGATTGTTCCAGAAATTGAGGATTCCAATATTCGAGAACTAATTATTTATTCATATCGACTTATTTACCACATAACACCAAAGAAGATTGAAATACTTGCAATAGTTCATGGAAAGCAGGATTTCTCCAAAACCTTCGATAAAACAAAGCAAAACAATTAATTTCCATCGATGCTAATGTTTTTCTTATTTATCTTTCACAATTGCAGTCAGTTCGGCTATTCTAAGTTCGAGTCTTTTTATTTCTCGCTTGATGTTGTTTCTGCTCATTAATTCCCATGCGAAAACTTTTATTATCGAAAGAAAAATCATAAAGGTTATAAAAAGTGACGCATACATGATTTGATATTTTGAATCTCCAGAGTCGAAGAATTTTACGCCGCTGTAAATCGCGCCGATTATAAAAACAATTCCCCAAACCCATGCAAAAATCACCACTGAAAGTGTTTTCCTGTTGTAAAAGTCACCGAGCATTGACATGAAGCCTTCGTTTCTGGAATCGTCTTGCATATCTTCTACTATTTTTTTTATTTCTTCGTTCATTTTGAATCTCCTATCTGTTGGCGTTTTGCCAAATAATTTTAAGTTCGTTTCTTGCGTTTGCCAGCCGGGATTTTACAGTTCCTTTCGGAATTCTCAAAGCCGTGCTGATTTGCGAAACGGAGAGTTCCTCGAAGTAATACATTTCAAGAACCACTCGTTTTTTTATATCCAACTTATTCAGTAATTCTTTAATACCGATTTCTTTGTTTGCTTTCTGTTCACGCTCGTCAATATCATCGAAACTTAATTTTCTTTCCTTACTTTTTATCTTAATCCAGTTAGCCGCTTTGTTGGTCGTTATCCTATACGCCCAGGGTTTGAAATTCGCCGGGTCGTTCAATTTTCTCAAACCTTTAATAATTCCAATCCAGCTTTGCTGAGTTACATCCCATGCGGCTTGATTGTCGCAAGTTAGTCTGTATGCGTATTTCCACAGACGTTCCTGCCAGCGGCGTACGAGCTTTTCCATCGCTTCGGAACTGCCGTCCTGGGCATCCATAACGAGCAACTGGTCTTCAATATCAGTAATTTCTTTATTCATTCGTTCTATCTATATAGTCTCAAATTGACCTGGAACGGTTCATTTTATTTATATAACTCAGTAATTTATTTTATACCAACACAAAAGTATTACAACTATTCTTCCAACCTGACATATGGGTGGCAGCCTCATCCTGATTTCTTTTATCAGGATGGGGATGTTAAACTTGAGACAAACCATCCCCAAGCTTGCGCTTGAGGCTGCCACCCATTTAATAATATCAATACGTACTATTTTATTTCTTGCAGACTTATACTGGCAAAATACATTCTTGCCCAACAGGATAAAAATTGTTATTATACGAATCCCTAAATAGTTATGAAAAATACGCATTAATTGATAAATAGGAGAACAATATGTTAGGTTGCAGTCTTGGACGTTGTTTTCAGGTAACAGTGGCCGGCGGTTCATACCAGGATGGATTAACTTCCCTGATACAGGGAGTTCCCCCGGGAATGGTGATAACCGAGCAGGAAATATATGGTGATTTGCTTTTGAGAAAACCCGGCGCGGACGAATTGAGCAGTCCACGCAAAGAGCCGGACCTTCCGGTTATTTATACAGGTATCAATTCCGCTGATACAGTCGAAAACGCCGGAAATTACAATCATACGAACGGCACGCCGCTTACGATTCTGATTCCCAACCTCGACCGTCATTTCATACATATCAAGCAATATCAGGACACAAACCGCACACCAAGACCGGGCCATGCGTCCTATGCTTCATTTATGAAATACGGACCGGACGACGACTCTATCGGCGCAGGAATTTTCAGCGGCCGTTATACATCTACTATTGTCGCGGCCGGTTTCGTCGCAAAGCAAATTCTCAAAAAATGCGGCATCGAAGTTTTCTCCTATGTAAAAGAAATAGCCGGAGTAGCCTGCCCGGAAATTGACCATAAAAAAGCATTTATATCTACTGAAAATTATAAAAAAATGCGCCGTGACTTAGACCCGTTCTATCAGGAATTATACGTCAAAGGACGCCTGAAAATGGAAATGAGATTTCTTGAGAAAATGAGAGTTCTCGCCGAAGTCGAAAATGAAATTGACGCGATTCGCGACAAAGCACCGAAAAGCTCTCCGAAAGCTATTCTCGAAAAATACGGCGTTCATTCAATCGTGAATTGTCCCGATATCAACGCGGCGGAAGAAATGGTAAAAGCCTGCAACAAAATTTCAGCAACAGGTGATTCGGCTGGCGGTTTAGTCGAAGTTGTCGTAACCGGCGCCCCTGTCGGTCTCGGCGAACCTGTGTTTAATAAACTCGACGCGGAATTGGGACGTATGCTCGGAATCGGCGCTGTTAAAGGCGTAGAAGTCGGAGCTGGTTTCGGCGTAAAAGACATGACCGGCTACGAAAATAATGACCAGATGCATTCGGAAAACGGCAAGGTTGTGTTCGATTCCAATAACGCCGGAGGTATAACAGGCGGTCTCGCTACCGGCCAGCCAATAATTGTAAAACTTGCGGTCAAGCCAACTCCTACTATCGATAAAGCTCAGCATACAATCGATAAATACACTTTGCAAAACAAAGACCTGGCGGCGATTACTCGACGAGACCCAACAATCGTCGCAAGAATCTGGCCTGTAGCGGAAAATTTCACCGCTATTGTTATTCTGGACAACCTGATTCAGCATTACGGCTACCAAATGCTGAAAAGTAAAATTTAGCTTTGAATTTATCTCATTAACCGCGGAGTTCGCTGAGAACGCTGAGAAAAAATATTTATTGTTTATCTGCGTCCTTGGCGACCCCTCTGCGGTAAAATAAAAACAGAGCGTTGTTTTTTATCAACTCCGATAAAAATGCGGCTGAATAAGCTTTTATCAGCTATTTTTTCGATATATTGAACCTGTATGTTTCATTTTTTCAACATGCAGGTTCAATCCATACAAAAGTTTGTCTCAGAATAGCTATAACAAAGCATCTCATTTGAAGTGTTTAGGGCATATAATATCGTGAAAAAGCGTATTAATAGCCTAAAAATACACGTAGCGCATAAATTTATTTTTCAGGCACGTTTTTTGCACTATATATACACAATGTGGTTTTTGCTGGTCTGCAAAGCAGCTATCACTGCCAGAGACGAGGGGGAAACGCCACATAATTAGGGTGAAGAAAAGTAAAGGCATTCATTGAGGAGAGTGATTAGATGGAAGATTCAAACCTGGAAAACAAATTGAACGAATTGGTAAAAGAATTTGGTGAGGCGGCGGATCCACAGCATAAAAAACTTGCTCAGCTTGCAGAGCAGGCCCAGGCGAACCGAAAAAAGCTTGAAAAAAGCATAAACAGCCTGCAGGAATCACTGGATTATCTGAGAGTATGCATAAAATATCAGGTTTTCGACCTGGAAGCGACACGCAGGGAAAACCAATACCTGCGAAAAATGCTCGAAGACAACAACAATAATAACAATAATAACGGCTAATCAAAATATTCTGCTCCGAAGATTCAGATATTAGTGTTTAGATTTTTACATTTAATGTATATAATCTTGCCCTATGTCTGAATCGAAAAAACATTATAGAGTATTTATAAGTGCCGCTGAACCCAGCGCTGATGCCCATTGTGCGAATTTAATCACTACGCTTAAAAACAAGGATTTCTCAATTGAATTTGCGGGCGTAGGCGGTCCAAAAATGCAAGGCGCGGGTTGCGAGCTGCTCGAAAATACGGTTGAAAAAGCCTCGATGCTTTATAACGCTCTGGCCAATATCACGTATTTTCACAAACTCCTCAAAAGAATAAAACAATACCTCGCGAATAATAAAGTCGATCTTGTTATTGTCTGCGACTCCCCCGCTTTCAATTTCCACGTCGCAAAAGCCGCTAAACAGGCCAATATTAAAACTCTCTTCTATGTCGCGCCTCAGCTTTGGGCATGGGGAGCATGGCGCATCGGCAAGCTGAGAAAATCATGCGATAAACTTTGCTGCATTTTACCTTTCGAAGAACAATGGTTCTCATCAAGAGGAATTGATACTACATTTGTGGGAAATCCATTACTCGACAAACATGAAAAAAAGGGTCCTGACACCTTTAAAATAGGTGAGACGAGAGACGAAAGACGAAAGACGAATAAGATTGCTCTTATGCCGGGTTCACGTGATGCGGAAATTATGTCACTATGGCAGCCGATGCAGCAAATCGCTATCGCGTTAAAGAAAAAACATCAGGACATTAATTTCATTACGGTTGCGTTAAACAATAAGAAACTTGAGAAATTAAAAGCGTTACAAATCCACGGTTTCGATTGTGAATACACGATTGATTCTGTCGTAAAAACAGCAAGTTCGGTCAATTTTACAATTGTTGCGAGCGGCAGCGCAACACTTGAAGTTGCATCGGCTGGCTGCCCTATGGCAATTATGTATCAATCCAGTTTTATTTTATGGCACTTACTGGGAAGATGGCTCATAAAAACAAAATATCTTTCTCTCGTAAACATTTTAGCGAAAAAAGAATTGGTACCTGAATTTATGCCGTATTTCCGTTCTATCGAACCTGTAATTAAAACTATAGATTCATTATTGAATGATAGTGACATACTCGAACACACAAGCAAATCGCTGCAGAAACTTGTTGAACCGCTGGCAAAAAAAATTACCCGTGAAGAAGTCGCTAAAATCGCGATGGAAATGCTGAATAAGGAAAGTCAGGTTTAATCGGTGAGTGACCATATTAATATCAAAAAAGTTGACTTCACGGCAACTTTCGAAACTCTCGGAACATTGCTGTTCTGGACACTTGGGCCGATTTTCATTACATATCTCGCAGATTCAATCGACTCTTTTACGCAAAATTTCCTTCGCTATCTAACAGCATGTATATTTTTATTTCCGTACCTGGTATTCTCGATCAGGAAAAATCATTTCGATAAAAGCGTCTGGCTCAAAGCGTTATTACCTGCAGCGGCTAATATCACTATGCAGAGTCTGTATGCAAGTGGTTTTTATTGTTTAAGCCCGGCTTTCATGATTCTCCTTATGAAATCATCCATAATCTGGACGGCTTTGTTTTCCCTGATATTTTTTCTCAATGAAAGGCCGCTTGTTAAAAGCAAACGTTTCTGGCTTGGAATGATTTTATCTATAGCCGGAGTCATTGGCGTAATGTATTACAAAGAAAATTTTACGGCGGAAAAAACTATTAAAGGCCTGTTTCTCGCTTTGGGAGCAAGTTTGGCTTTCGCGATTTACGCAATTTCCGCAAAAATCGCTTTTAAGAAAACCGACTCGCGTCAGGCATTCGCCGTCACGAGTATATATACAACTATCGGGCTTGCTATACTCGCGTTTTCATATGGCAATGTTAAAGCCAGCGGCTCGCTCAATACATGGCAATGGATATGCGTTGTAATTTCCGGAATAACAGGTATAGCGTTCGGGCATCCGCTGTATTACGCCGCGATGAGACGCATCGGAGCGACGATACCTTCATTAATTCTCCTGGCGCAGCCTTTTACCGTGCTTCTGATATCACATTTTATGTTCAAGGAATCGATGAACATTTCGCAGTTATTGTCAGGCGCAGTCCTCCTTACCGGCTCAGCGATAGCAATTTGGGCGCAAGAACATGTAAAAAATTGAACTAAATTCTTTGACAATCACTACAAATGAACTTTACAATACGAAATATTGTATAAAATTAATATTGGAAAAGAAATTGTTTATATAAGAGTGGCACGTATCTGTCATCCTTCGTTTTAAGGAGAAAAAAATGGATCATTGTTTTAATTCAATTAATATCGCGTCTGCTTTACTTTTTATTTTTTCACAAACACAGGCTGTTGCGCAATCCCGCGCACGCTCCGAAGTTCCAAAAGAATATCAATGGAACCTCGAAGACCTTTATCCTTCTGTCGAAGCATGGGAAGAAGCAAAAGAAAAAGTAGCTTCACAATTTAATGAAGTGGAAAAGTACAAAGGCAAACTGAGCAAATCGGCAAAGCAGCTTCTCGAATGCCTGGAATTCAATGCCGGGTTATCGAAAGAATTCGGGAGACTGGCAAGTTATGCTTCTATGAGATCCGATGAAGATATTCGTGATTCCAACAATCTCTCGATGAAACAGGAATTACAGCAGCTCGCGACGGACTTCAGTTCCAAAGCGGCGTTCATCACTCCTGAAATCGTGCAGATGGGCAAAAAGAAAATCGATTCTTTTATTAAAAAAGAACCTAAACTCAAAATATATCAATTCGGATTATACGACGCGTTACGCACAAAAGAGCATACCCTGTCAGACAAGGAAGAAGTAATCCTCGCCCAAGCGGGTCTGTTATCCGACGGCCCTTACTCGATATTCAGTATATTCAGTGACGCCGAGGCTCCTTCGCCAACTATAAAACTAAGCGACGGCAATGAAGTAACATTAACCAAACCGGCTTATACAATGTACAGGTCTTTGCCGAATCCTGACGACCGCGATGCGGTTTTCAAATCTTTCTTCGGGATGTATGACAAGTTCAAAGGCACATACGGAGCGCAGCTTTACGCAAATGTTAAAACAGATATATTTTATGCCCGAACAAGAAATTACGAATCATCACTTCACAGCGCTTTGGATTCGGATAATATCCCGACCGAAGTTTATAAAGCTCTCATTAAAAACGTAAATGATAATCTCGATACCTTCCATCGCTACCTGAATCTTAAAAAGAAAATGCTGAAACTGGATACTTTGAAATATTCGGATGTTTATGCTCCGGCGGTCGAAGGCGTCAATTTGAAATATACTTATGATGAAGCGCAGAAACTTATTCTTAATTCACTTGAGCCGCTGGGAAAGGATTATCAGGATACGATTGCAAAAGCATTCAAAGAGCGATGGCTGGATGTTTACCCAACTCCGGGCAAACGCTCCGGGGCTTACTCGAACGGCAGTGCATATGACGTTCATCCTTATATGCTCCTGAACTATAACGGCCAATACGAAGATGTCAGCACGGTAACGCACGAACTGGGACATACAATGCACAGCTATTACGCGAATAAGACGCAGCCGTACCCAAACGTGGGTTATTCCATTTTTGTCGCCGAAGTCGCTTCAACTTTCAACGAGGCTCTGCTCATTAATAAAATGCTTGAAACAATAACCGATAAAGACATCCGATTGTCACTACTAATGAATTACCTCGAAGGCATAAGAACAACCGTTTTCAGACAGACACAATTTGCCGAATTTGAACTGGCGATACACGAAAAAGCTGAGAATGGTGAACCTCTTACAGGTGACTTACTTAACAAAATATATGGTGACATTATCAAAAGATATTACGGCCACGACAAAGGTGCTTGCTATATTGACGACCTGTATTCCGTAGAATGGGCATACATTCCGCATTTCTATTATAACTTCTATGTGTATCAGTACGCGACATCATTCACAGCTTCAGCGGCTCTTTCCGAAAAAGTTCTCGCCAAAGAGGACGGCGTAGTTGAAAAATATATGAACATGCTGCGTGCCGGTGGTTCGGATTATCCCATCGAGCTTCTGAAAAAAGCAGGGGTGGATATGACTACTTCCGAGCCGTTCAACAAAATGATAGCCGGTATGAATCGCGCGATGGACGATATTGAGAAAATTATAGAAAAATAATATAACTCAAAAGAAAGAGGGCCGGTAACTATGAAACTGCGGCAGTTCTTACCTAAAAATTTCTATAAGAAATGCCTTTTAATTATCGGCCTTCTTTTAATAATCGCCGGCCTATACATTCTGTCTTTTATATTTGGTAAACCTGTTATCGACACGGATTATGTGGCACAACTAAACCAGCTAAACAAACCTGAAAACTACAACCCCGAAGATAATGCATGGCCTTATTATAAAAAAGCTTTTGAACTTTATTCGGAACCTAATACAATAAAAGCATCCCAGACCATTATCTCTCACGAAGTTTTTCAAAAAAATATTTCAGACTTTAATGATGCAGAAATAAGCATAGTCATGCAATGGATTAAACAAAATCAACCTGCATGGCAACAATTTATCATAGCAAGCACTAAATCAGATTGCCTCATAGAATACACATTACGGGAACCGGATTCAAATGAATACTTCCTTCGCTTTGTACAGGAATTAAATGTTCCAACAATGAAAATAAATGTTCAAGTCGATGATTTAAGAAATTTATTTCTTTTAGGCAGATGGCGATTGAAATTGGAAGTCGAAAACGATAATACTAACCAAGCTATAGAGGATTCTTTTACGTTTTTACGTTCATCTTTTCATTGGCAAAAAAAACAATTTTTGTCAACCGGGGTTTTTGGATTACATTTTATTTCTATTGGCAACGAAAACCTTTTAGAACTTATTCACAAAACTGAGCTTTCAATAAATGAACTTGAAGATATCCAGACACAACTAACAGATATTTATAAATTACATTCTATTGAACTTGATTTTACATGTGAGAAATTTTCCTTCATGGATTTAGTTCAGCATGTATTTACTAAAGGTATAATCGGCGGCGGCCATATAATCCCGAAATATCTTCCGGCTTTAGTACAGATGTCCAGCGTAATTATTTCAATGAGTGAACTCAAAACAGACCCCACCTTAATAGATAAAAGCATATTTCTTACAATAAGTATGTTACATATCAGACGAAATAAAACTATAAAAGTATATAACGAAATGCTTGCTGAAACACAGAAAATGTTTCAGCTCACTCCATATGAACGGAAACATTCGAGCTATAAGTCAGAATTAAAAAGCCCATATATTTTTAATTTCAAAGTTAAATTCAACTCTTTTGTTAAACAAAGCAGATATTTCCTTGTTAGTATATCCAAACCAGCTTCAGAAAGAATGGCTGATATTATTTATATGAAAAAAACAGAATTCGAAGCAACAATTACGATTCTGGCTCTTAAGCGATATTTTCTGGTAAACGGCAGCTATCCGGAAAATCTTCAGGAATTACTCGACAAAGGATATATAACTAAATTGCCAATGGATCCATATAGTGACAAGTCCTTAGTATATAAAAAAGTAGATGATGATTTTACTCTTTACAGCTTGGGTGAAGATTTTGAAGATAATAATGGAACGCCTTTATTTTCCGGTGAATATCTTCAAAAATGGGGGGACTCAAATAGTAAAACAGGAGGTGACGCGGTTTTCTGGCCGGTTCCGAAATATAATAAAGAATTAACTCAAAAATGATGGTTATATTTTTCTTAAAGGAGAAAACGATGAAACAAATAACGATTATTTTAAGCATTCTCTCTCTGTTCGTATTCAATCTAAATGTTTTTGCTAATGATGCGCCAACTCGCCCTACTCCTGAAGAGAAGGCTAAATTTCCTTTATTACCAAACCATCCCCCTGCCGTAAGAGGTGCTTTACCTGATGGCCCAAAGTTCATTCCCGGCCGTCCCAAACCTCTTGTGAATCCACAGACAGGTATTCAGGAATCTGTATTGGATCCAGAAACACTCCTGACTCCGCCGGATGACACTTTCCAGGTTCAACGGCGCAATAACTTCTACAAAAAAGAAGGTTACAGCGGCTTGCATCGCTGGGCGGCTTCCGGTCACTGGACGAATTATAGTGAGGAAAACGTAAAAGGCTGGCGTGACTCAGTTCCCGATTTACTTACAACACTTGATGGAAAAAAAGTTACGGACGCAGAAACATGGATCAAAGTACGCCGCCCTGAAGTTCTGAAAATTGTCGAAACTTATATGTACGGCAAAGTCCCGGATACAGTTCCTGATGTAGTCTGGACAGCCGGAGAACCGACAGCTGGAATGAGCGGAAATATTCCTACGATTTCTCTGACCGCAACAGGAAGATTCGTCAATAAAGATGGTACACCTTTTACTCCACCTGTTCCACAAGGTAATACAAGAGGTAGCGGCATGTTTGGCGGCGGAATGTTCGGTGGCGGCGGCAGCGGCCTTACAGTGACATATACAATTCCCGCAAACGCTCCGGGCAAAGTGCCGCTTGTACGAGGCGGTAATCTTCAGCAGTGTCTTGAGATGGGGTTCGGCACAGTAAACTTCAGCGGCAATGCACCTGATGTACGAAGTAATCCACCTTCCGGCGATGACTGGGGAGCAATTCGCAAGACAGCATGGGTAATCAGTAAAGGTCTGGACTACCTGGAAACGGATCCACGTGTAAATGCTCAAATCGCTGTAACAGGACACTCGATAGGCGGCAAACAGGCATTGATTGCGGCTGTATTCGATGAACGAGTTGCGGTTTGTTTTGCAAGCTGTTCTGGACTGGGTGGTGCGCAAATGGCACGACACGACTGGGGCGAGACTATTGATGATGTAGCTCAATTGTCTCCTCAAAATTATTGCGAAAACCTTCAATACTGGGTTTCTCATTATGATGAAATGCCTTTTGATTCACATTTTCTTGCAGCTCTTGTGGCTCCTCGTGCTTTGCTCATTACTGGAGGGACAGAAGACCAGTGGTCCGACCCGGTTGGAGTTTTCTGGGCGGGACATTATGCGTCTGCTGTATATAAATTGCTTGGAGAAAAAGCGTACGACAATACAGAACCACCAGAACCCGATACTTTTATCGGCGAGAAGCTGACGTTTTATGACCATGTCGGCGGACATATGTCAACCGCCGCTGAGAACGCCAAGTATCTCGAAATGCAGAAGAAATACATGAAGGTAATTCCGTTAAACTGATTTTATGTGTTTATCGCCTGTTTCCTCGATTAGGAGCAGGATTCGCTATTCCCAAAGACACAAATTCCTGTTTGATTGAACCAGGCGAAACATTCCATACCCTGAAACCGAAAGGACGTCCATCTAAATTACGACTTGTAGTTTCACCAGTAACCAACTGGATTCCTTTATAATCATTTATCACGGATTGATGAGTATGTGCAGTAAGTACGGCCACAACTCCTGAATTTTCAAATAAATCCAATAATTCTTTTCGTTTTTCTACCGGCAGAGAATTATTTCCATAAGCTTCATCAGGAGTTTTCGTGAACATAGGATGGTGACCTATTACAAACACTGGACTTTTCTTCTCGTGAGCGGCGGTAATCGTTTCTTTAATCCATGCATCCTGCTTTTGCGTTTCTACTTCGACAGGTACTCTTATTATATTAGTATTGGTCATTACAAATGTGTACCCTTTATGCTCGAAAGAGAAAAAGTCCTTGCCAAAGAAATCGCGATACTTCTTCAGCGACTCCAAAGTAGGTGTATTTTCTACATCATGATTTCCGGGGCAGCAATAACATGGTACTTTCAGACCGGCTCTAATATCATTGAAATCCGCGAGCGATTTTTCATCGAATGAATTAACCATATCGCCGCAAATGAGAACGAAATCGGGCTTTAAGTCGTTAATTTTCTTTACCGCAATTTGGAAAGAATTCACATCATGTTCATAACCGCCGAAACCCAACTGGGGATCACATAGCTGTACAAAGGTAAAGGATTCCGGCTTCTTATCGTCAGCGGCAAATGCAGAGCCAAACATGAGTGCCAGACAAATTATAATAATTACAAATGATGTTTTTATATTTTTCATTTTACATGCCCATTCATATTATAAATAGCCGATTAACTGCAAAATACAGAGAAATATTATATTCTTTTCCTATTAAAATAGCAAAATCTTTATAAACGCGGGAATTTTACTATTTTAAATCAATCATATTCCCAAATACTTTCTAATTTAAATTCATGTAATGATTTCACTGTGGAATAAAGCATCAGAAGGACATTTATTCACAAAAAATGTCATTTTTAACAAAAAAGTAACATTTTTAGTTTTTCATTGAGTTATTATGATGTTATCATACCATAGCTTCAGTAGGCTCTTGAAACTTATATAATTAAGATTTAATAAGGAGACACAAATATGAGTTCATCCGTTTCACAACCTGCCGATACCGGCGAACGTCTTAAAAGGAGCGAATATGTCGGCTACGCCATGGGCGACACTGCTTCGAACTTTTTTTTCAAGTTCTTCAGTATTTTCCTCCCATACTACTATGTAAGCGTCTGGGGCATTCCAGATAATGCACTATTGTGGATGATGCCTGCTGTCACTCTTATAGGCGCTTTCACAGATCCGGTTATGGGCTTGATTGCCGACCGGACAAAATCCCGCTGGGGCAAATTTCGCCCATTTATACTCTTTGGCGCGATCCCTTACGGTATATTCGGTTATCTTATGTTCCTCGGACCGGACCTGTCCACCAACGGCAAAATTGCCTATGCGTTCATCACTTATGCATTAATGTTGACGGTCTATTCAGTTATCAATGTTCCCTACTCTTCGCTGCTTGGTGTAATAAGTCCATCTTCACGCACGCGATCAGTATTATCAAGCTACCGTTTTATTGGCGCTTTTGCAGGTGGATTACTAATTTCTCTTTTTGTTCGACCGCTCGTAGCATATCTCGGTGGTCACGGTGAGAACGAAACCCGAGGTTTCCAATTAACAATGGCTATTTTCGCTGTAGCTTCAGTAATCATGTTCTGGATTACATTTGCGACGGTTAGGGAACGCGTTACGCCTCCTCCAAAACAGAAAACCAACGTTATAGAGGAACTGGGTGAGCTATTTCGCAATTGGCCATGGGTTATGCTTCTCGTCGCGGCAGTCTTTTCAATGACTTTCGTTTCATTGCAAGCAGGAAGTACTATATTCTTTTTCAAGCACCTCTTCCAATACGCCGAAGGTGACACCGACAAGACGGCTGTGTTCCTTGGACTCGACCACTTCACAGTTTTCATCTCTGTGGGCATGCTGGCTCAGGTAGTTGGTACATTATGGCTTAGCTTCCTCGCTCGAAAGTTAGACAAGAGATTAGGCGCTGCCTTCTTGTGCACAGTCACAGCTCTTAGTTTCATGACATTCTATTTCATACCGAGAGGTAATTTTGCCCTGTTCCTCGTCGTAAATTCAATCGCATATCTTGCTATGGGACCGACTTCAGCACTTACCTGGGCACTCTATGGCGACGTTGCTGACTATGGTGAATGGAAATTCGGTCGTCGATCAACAGGACTGGTTTTCTCAGCTTCGCTGTTCGCAATAAAAACAGGAGGCGTAGTCGGAAGTTTCCTGATGATATTGTTCCTGAAGCAATTCGGATTTGATAAGTCATTAGATATACAATCAGATACGGCGAAATTTGGTATTGTGCTTGCCTTCTCGCTCGTGCCCGGATTTATTGCATTACTCAAAGCTGGCGCACTCCTGGTGTACCCGCTTAATCAAAAACGTGTTGATGAAATCGAAAAAGCCCTGGCCGAACGTAAGGCCGCAGCATCTAATTAAATAAGGAGTTATTATGAACATACAAAACCCTATACTACCAGGATTTAATCCGGACCCATCAATCGTTCGCGTTGGCGATGACTATTATGTGGCTACTTCGACTTTCGAGTGGTATCCCGGCGTACAGATTCATCATTCTCGTGACCTTGTCAACTGGCGGCTGGTCACTCGTCCGCTCAATCGCGCAAGCCAGCTTAATATGCTTGGCGACCCGGATTCGTGCGGCATATGGGCGCCATGCCTGAGTTATTCAGATGGCTTGTTCTGGCTCATTTATACTGACGTGAAGCGTTTTGGCCGCTCAAGTTTCGGCGGAGCGGGCGGAGCATCGCTGCGTGATTTCCATAATTATATGGTTTATAGTCCTACAATCGACGGCGACTGGTCAGACCCGGTTTATATGAACAGCAGCGGCTTTGACCCTTCCCTTTTCCACGAAGATGACGGCCGAAAATACTTTACCAATATGCTATGGGATTATCGTCCCGGTAAAGCACGATTTGCTGGAATCGTATTACAGGAGTATTCGCATAAGGAACGCAAACTTATCGGTGAAAGAATAAATATTTTCAAAGGTACATCAATCGGCTTTACCGAAGCACCGCATATCTACAAACGCAACGGTTGGTATTATTTAATGACAGCCGAAGGCGGCACGAACTGGGGACACGCAGTGACATTGGCCCGCTCTAAAAACTTAAAAGGACCATACGAACTGCACCCGGACAAGTATGTTGTCACTTCTCGTTTTCGTCCTGACCTGGAATTGCAGCGAGCTGGTCATGCGAGCATCGTCGAAACACAGAAAGGCGAGACTTACATGGTTTATCTCTGCGGCAGGCCATTACGTAATCGCGGACGCTGCGTTCTTGGCCGAGAAACAGCTATTCAAAAAATGCAGTGGGATAAAGACGGCTGGTTATATACTTTAGATAAACAGGGAATTCCAACAATCGAAACACCAGCACCAAAATTGCCTGAACATAAATTCCCCGAAAAACCGGCACGCGAAGATTTCAATTCACCAAAACTGCCAATAGATTTCCAGTGGCTGCGTACGCCGTATCCAGAGCAAATTTTCAGTCTTACAGAACGCCCCGGTTACTTACGTCTTTTCGGTCGCGAGACTATTGGTTGTTTATTCACGCAATCCCTCGTCGCAAGAAGACAGCAGGCATTTTGTTTCAGTGCGGAAACTGTAATAGAGTTCGAGCCGGAACATTTCCAGCAAATGGCCGGACTCGTTTGCTACTATAACAGCACGAAAATGCATTATATTTACATTTCGCATGATGAAGAACTTGGCAAACACTTGCGAGTAATGTCCTGCATACCAGACGCAATGCAGGCGGATGCTTTTACAGCGCCAATTAAAATTCCGGTCGGCAAAGCTGTACGTCTTCGAGTTGAAGTTGATTACGAACGGCTGCACTTCGCATATAAAGTCGAAGGTGTCGATAAAGACTGGAACTGGCTGCCGCAGCAATTTGACACAAGTATTCTTTCCGATGAAGCAATTGCTCCCGGCCAATGCAGTTTCACCGGTAATTTTGTCGGTGTATCATGTTCGGATATGTCCGGTACTGCTAAACATGCAGACTTCGATTACTTTGAATACAAGGAAAGAGATTATAAGGTTAATCCATTTTCAGCTTAATTAAATACTCTTACTGAGTTGATATGAAATTCACAAGACAAAAGCTAACAGAAATGTTAGCTTTTTCTTTTTGATACTTTAATTGAGACGGGTGGCATCCTCAAGCGCAAGCTTGGGGATGGCTTAGCGTGAGTTTTCCATCCCCATCCTGAAAAAACAGGATGAGGATGCCACTCATTACTTTAAGAAATTAAGTTTCTTTTAGATACATCCTGAGAATTAAGTGAGGAGATTAAAATAACACCCATCATATGTTATTTTACAAAACACTTAGGAACAAATTTATTAGCTTTTTCTTTTTGTTATTTTCAATTGCGGCAGCAAAAACATCTGTGCGATAAATCCTATCCCAACCAAAACAAGCATAAACCAGTATGGTTTATATGTTCCGAAATTTGCGGCAATAAGACCACCTGAACCGGAACCAATAACTACTCCCAAAGAAATAGTACCTTCATGAATAGCCATTTGGACAGAGCGTTTTTTCGCACCGCAAGTTCCATAATACAAATGCGAACTATATATAAAACCAAAACCTAATCCGAGTATAATAAATAACAGGATGAATACAGGAAGAGTCTTACCCAAAATAATAAGAACAAGTGATACCGCAAGCATTGCCTGTGCGACAAATAAAAGAGAAGATTTGAAATGCCAGAAAGCGAACCTGCCCGCGAGTGTCATCGAAGTAAAGTTGAAAATTCCAAATATAGTGATAAGAACACCAAACATTGCTTCTCTATTTCCCAACTCAGTAAACAAAAGAGCAAATTGAGAACGTGCCAGACCGATACAGGCCCATGCACTGAGCAAACCTATCCGTGCAATCCATCGAAATCTTAAAATTTGTTCCCTGTTTTGATTATTATTGTTTTTACCCTGCTCTTCTCCCATAAGAACTTTGTGAAACTTACTTTCAGTAGAGAAATTTAAAAACAGAAAACAGATTACCATACCGCTTGAAACGAAAATAGCCGGCAGCAGGTTGGAGTATTCGACAAATGAGCCGCCTATCAAAGGCCCCATTAAGAGCGCTCCCGACCATGAAGCGTTATATGTTCCAAGTCTTCGATTGAGAGCCGCTCCTTCAAGGTCTTCGGAAACCCAGCTCATAAGAAACGGCCAATACAATGAAGTCGCCCCGCCGGAGACAGAACCCAACGCTATAATACTCCAAATTAAAGCTATGTTACCTTTCAAGTTTTGTTTGAAAATTATATAAATTATCACGCCGACTAATACTGTTGATAAACAAATAATACCGGAAGCAAGACGTGTAGTATTTTTGGGATTATGACTGCCCAGAAAAACACCCATCAAAAGCAGACAAAGCAGATAACCGAACATATTAGCCGCCCAGGCATATCCAACATGTGCCTGCGAACCGCCAATATTGCGCATGATAAAGGGCATAGACGTCCACCACGAGTTCGCGGTTATGGACATCATAAAAGCCGCACCATACAGCGGCCAGACTCGATGTGAAGTTTTATTCAATTCATTCATCAAAAGGCAACTCTCAAAACCCGCTATTTTATCGCGCTTTTGCAAGAATGCCATAAGATTATAATCATGAATTGAAAATAAACCAAGAAAGGTTAACACTCAGATGTGAATAAATATTAGTTCATTATATTTATTAAAAGACGTGGCAATTTCCTTTTTAATTCACTCTTTTGCTCATCTGTAATATTTTCACAACCTGTTACTATTAACTGTCGCAAATTAGTATTTTTTGCAAGCGGAATTATATCAGCAACCTTAGTTTCATTAATATAAAGCGTTTGCAAAATTGCAAGTTTTGAAATTGGCTCAATATTTATTATTTTAGTTCTCGAAAGACTTAGGTGTTCAAGGTTTTGAAGAGCAGGAATACTATTCACATCAGCAATATTAGTCATATTAAGAGAAAGCCTTTTGAGGCTTATCAGTTTTGAAATAGTTTCCATATCATTTATTTCGCTACCTTCAAGATTCAGATTTTCTATTTTAACAAGTTTTAATAAAGGCTTGAAATCTTTGTTCTTTGAATTATAAAGACCTAAAAACTGTAAATTTATAAGCTTTTCCAATGGCTCAATATTTTTTATCTTATCTCCTGAAAGAGATAACTCCTTCAGGTTTACCAGCCCTGCCAATGGCGTAATATCATCTATATTTGTGTAACCAAGATGAAGGCTTTCAAGTTGCTTAAGACCTGCTAATGGTTTTATATCGCTTATTTTAGTTACTCCCAGATTAAGTGTCTGCAGATTGTTAAGTTGTGACATAAATCGTATATCTGCTATTTGTGTATTAAACAAATCAAGGGTTTTAAGACTTCTTAATTCAGAAGATGATTTGATTTCCAAAAGTGGTGTATTAGAAATATTAAGTGTTTGAAGATTGGGAAGATGTAAAGACACATCAACTTTGCTTACCTTTGTATAAGAAAGATCAAGTTTCTGAAGATTTATCAATTCTGAAAGCGAATCGATATTGGAAACCGGAGCGTTATTAAGGTAAAGGGATTTAAGTTTTTTAAGTCCAGATAAATGCTTAATATCAACTACGTTTGTTCTATTCAGATATAGATACTCAAGATTCGTTAGCCCTGCTAACGGTTTCACATCATTTATATCTGTATTTGAAAAGTCTAAGAAAACAAGATTAGACAATCCTTTTAATGGTTCGATATCGATAACCTTTGTATCATTAAATGCAATCCTTCTAAGCTTTTTCAGATCAGCGAGTGGCTCAATATTAGATACTTGAGTATATCCAAGATCAATATCTTCAAGGTTTGTCAGATTTGACAATAGCTCGATATCATAAACCTGTGTTCCATATAGAGGTAGTATTTTAATTCTCGTGAAATCATTAGAGGTAACATTATTTGGATCTATCTTTAATTGAGTAGCAATTGCTTTAATTATAGCCGCATCGTTGTATTGTTTAGTTTTTGTTCCTGCCAGAGTCAGGTTTACAGGAATAATGAAATACAACACTATTAACAAAAAAGAAGTAAATCGCATAATAAATCTCTCCCTCTTTACTAAAAGTTCCATTCAGTTCATAACTTTTATCATTTTCCACTTTCAAATTAATAGAACTTATTGTAACAATTCAACTTCATATTGCCAACTATTAAGACGCTGAAAAGTATGATTATGTTTCATAAATTCTTCGAAAAAGACATTTTTTGAGAAAAATCTCTTACTGCTCTTCTTTCAGCCAATCTTCAAAAAAAGCCGTCAAATCTTGTATATCAACTGGATTTCCATCAACAAAAACAACATCCAAATCATAGCCGCTATCGCTGATGTTAGCCTGCGAGGCTTGTGTGAAAATTGAGTAATCCGTCGAGTCAACAACGCCGTCTTCATTCAAATCAGCTTCAAGGTTCGGCCATAAAATCTCAAGAGCGTCAAGTCCGAAATGCGCGATTTTCTCGGTAGGCTTGAAAGCTTTAAGCAGCTCAGAGTTCCGAAAAACCACTTTCCCATAAGAGCTTAGCAAATCACCGGGTCCAATATTCTCATATTGAGCTACAGGAAACGATGATTTAGTAGAAAACCATACCTCACCCCACGGCCATACATAAACCCCATCCAAACCGATATCTATCGGTGCAAACGTCGGGTAGAGCTTAAATTTTGAAAGAAGCTCGCTGTTTGTTTTAAATACATATCCTTTTTCGCTGAGCAAATCTCCGTTCGAAATATGTTTACCCAATTTCTCCGAGAAGAAATCCTTTTCTATGGAAAACAGTAATTCGCCCCGGTTTGAATATGTAATAGCATCCAGGCCGTAATCTGGAATGGGCGGCATAGGTCCGAACGGCTTAATAAATTCCGCATATGTTTTTACTATAGAGCCTTTATCGCTCAGCAGATCCCCATTATGTAAATATCCAAGCGTTTCACTGAATATATCCTGTGGCAGAGAGAAAAATATTTCCCTTGAATTACTTGCGGACTGTGTATCCAAAAGCTTTTTAAGCATTACAGCATCCAGCCCAAGGTCAGGAACAATCGGCATTATCCCGAGCTTTCCGGACAGTTCATTATTTTTACGAATTATTTTTCCTGAAGTACTAATCATATCACCATTACTTACCTTTACTCCGGCGGATGATGTAAAACTCGTTTTTGTTGAAAAAAATGTTTTCGGCCAGGGAACCGCCACCAAATGCAGGTCAAAAACACGCGAACTTTCCGGAATCAGTTGAAAAACATCAAGCTCTATCCATGGAAAATTTATATTTATAGTTTGCAAGCCGGAGTCTAAGAGCAAATCCTTTGATTTATTTATTGTACCTTTGAGAACCATCTGCTGCAGTAAAGCAACTTCTCCTCCGATGCGGAAAGTTCCGTTTAATGAGCCGGTATAAGAAAGTGTAGTTGAGTCTGTACTTTGAATTTTCATGCGATTGACAGCGTAATTTGAAAATAATGGATCAGACGGCAGTTGTTTTAACCAAAAATAGCCGCTGATAGGAATCTGGATAGAAGGCTTGTCTGCAAATTCAGAATGTTCTGTCAAAGTGCTGCCCTCTACGAGTCTATACCTTATCGCAGAGACTGCATATGAATCAGACTGGAAAGAATTCGGATCCGCATTGGAATATTGACCAGTTATTAGCAGAATCAATAACATCATAAGAAAAATTTTACTTAAATGGATCCCGCTATTCAAACACTGTAATGAAATGAACCATTCTTCTAAATAGTTACTCCAAACAGGAATAGTTACAGGATTTTTAGTTTCCATACTTTTTCTCCTTCATGTTAAAGACCTGTTTTCAAAAATGCTGCAACAACTTGATTTTTATAGATAGAAACCCCCTTCTTACCTGATTCATTCTCATATTTTACCCAAATAAACATCCTCAGATAAAAAGAACAAAACAGTTTCTTTATCAATGCAACATCATTTTCTTAAATATATAGTTCCTTAAATTGGGATTATGTAACGCTTTTTTTAATAATATTTTCCATCATTTCAACTCTTAACGGCGAATGTGAACATGAGGCAAAGCCTTTTCAATCTCTGTTTTCTGTTCATCATTCAGCGGCATATTATTGAATGATAATGCATCCAGCCTCTTTAAATTCATAAGAGGTGTTATGTCACTTATATTTGTGGATGACATGTAAAGAGTCTGAAGATTTTGGAGATTTGTTAATGGAGAAATATCACTTATACCTGTCCCCGAAATATAAAGCGAGTTAATCCCAGTAAGTTTAGCCAACGGTTTTATATCAGTAACCATCGAGTCGGTAAGAATAAGGTTTCTAAGATTTTTAAGATTTGCTAATGCACTAATGTCGCTAATCTGTGTTTTAGAAAGATTCAGCGTTGCCAGATATTTCAGATTAGCAAGAGGAGTTATATCGGTTATATTTGAGTCGGAAATGTCAAGTGCTTGAAGCGTTACAAGATTTGATAATGAACTTATATCGCTATTAATTGATTTTGAAAGATTAAGTGTTTTGAGATTTTTAAGATTTGCCAATGGTTCATAATTCATAATCTTTGTTCCAGCAAGATTAAGTGTTTCAAGATTAGTAAGATTCACTAAAGCTTTTATATTACTAACCTGCGTTCCTGAAATGGAAAGTGATTGCAGCTTAACAAGATTTGCCAACATATCTATTTCAGTGATATTAACAGCGGACAGAGAAAGTGTTCGAAGATTATCAAAGGTTGATAATAAATTTAGATCAGTGATGTTAGTATCTGAAATGGAAAGCGATTGAAGCTTACCAAGATATGATAACATTTTCAAATCAGTGATATTACTACCTGAAAGTGAAAGTATCCGAAGTTTATCATGGCCTGATAATCCATTTATCTCTTTTACTTGTTTACATAAAACAGACAGAGATTCAAGATTTTTCAAATTTGCTATCACGTCTATATCTTTGACTTGTGTACAGGAAAGCTTTAATATTTTCAGGTTTTCCAGGCTCGCAAGAGGCGATAAATCTGTAATATTTGCGTTTCGCAGCTCAAGTTGTTTCAGGTTTGTGAGATTGGATAAAACTTTTATATTGTTCGCCTCAACTCCTAAAAGCGACAAAGCCGAAAGATTAGTAAGCTGTGCCAGAAAGCTTATATCAGATATAGACCTGTTTGAAAGAGTCAATGTCTTAATGTTTTGATAATCATAATCTGTAAGCTCATCAGAACTCTTACCCAAGCGTTTGGATATCGCCTGTTTGATTAATTTCTCGCTTTCATCAGAAGTTTCAGATGCAAGAATATTCGTCCATAAAAAAGACGTTATCAAACATATAACAAATACATAAGATACTTTTGTGATTTTCTGATTTGTCATGATATTATTCCTTCCTCGTTTCTTTGTTTTAACTTATTCTCCTGTTTGTATTTTTATAAAACAAATTTCTCAAAAACTACTCATGCTCTCAATGAATATAGACGGCTAAAATATGGATTTGTTGCAAAAAAATATATAAATCTTTAAAATCGTTATTTATAAGGGTATTTTGCATATTTTCTGTCAAAATATATTTGACGTTTGGGCAATATAAGTTTAACTAAGAATAATAATAATTGAGAATATCGCTGACCTGTCGCCCGTCAAGAGCCTCAGAATCTAACGAAAGGTTAAAAACAAATGGCAAAAAGCAAACGGATTAAAAATAACATAAAAAAAGCCGGTCTGCCTCCCGGAACGCTTGTTTATACAGGACAGAAGAAATTGGAGTCTGTGAAAATAACAGTCATGGATTACGATGAGCAGAATTTTCACGAAAAACAGGTTACTAAAATCGAGGATTGCTTCGAATATAAAACAAAACCTACGGTAACATGGATAAATATTGACGGGCTGCACGATGTGGAAACTATTGAAAAAATCGGTAATCAATATGACATTCATCCGCTCGTGCTCGAAGATATTCTGCATACCGGCCAGCGGCCTAAATTCGAGGAGGCAGAACAATATATTTTTGTTGTTCTGATGATGCTTCGTTACGATGATGAAAATCAATCCGTCATTATGGAACAGGTAAGTTTGGTACTTGGAGAAAACTTCGTTATCTCTTTTCAGGAAGATATTATAGGAGATGTATTCGAGCAGATTCGTGACAGAATTAGAAATGCCAAAGGCAAAATCAGGAAAATGGGACCGGATTATCTCATGCATGCACTGTTGGACGCGATTGTGGATGGTTATTTTATTATCCTTGAAAAATTTGGAGATAAAATTGAAATATTGGAAGACGAACTTGTTGATAATGCATCCCAAAGCACTCTTAAGCAAATACATTATCTCAAGAGAGAAATGATTTTTCTTCGAAAATCTGTATGGCCTCTAAGGGAACTTATCAGTTCGCTTGAACGAAGCGAATCAGAATTAATTAAAGAGTCAACCACCGCATACTTAAGAGACCTGTATGACCATACCATACAAGTGATTGATACCATCGAGAGTTTTCGCGACATGGCGGCGGGCATGCTGGATTTATATCTTTCAAGTATGAGCAACAAGATGAACGAAGTGATGAAAGTTTTAACAATCATCACTACAATATTCATACCTTTAACGTTTGTTGCGGGCATATACGGCATGAACTTTGATAATATGCCGGAACTGCGCTGGAAATACGGCTATGCCGCGGTTCTTGTTATTATGCTCGCATTATTCGTCGGTATGATTTATTATTTCAAGAAAAAGAAATGGCTGTAAAATGTTTACTTTTGTTATTATTCCGTTATTAATTTTCATAGCTCGAGTGACCGATGTCACTTTGGGTACGATTCGAGTAATTTTCGTATCAAAGGGATTTAAATACCTTGCCCCGATTGTTGGCTTTTTCGAAGTTTTAATATGGCTCTTGGCTATCGGCCAGATCATGAATAATCTAACAAATTATTTGTGCTACATTGCGTATGCCGGAGGTTTCGCTACGGGAAATTATGTTGGCATAATTATAGCTGAAAAACTTTCTATCGGAGTTATTCTTTTAAGGGTAATCACTCAGAAAGATGCATCCGAACTTGTAAAATCACTCAGTTCTGAAAAATATGGTGTAACCTGTGTTGATGGATACGGTGCGCAGGGCAAAGTAAATGTAATATTTACTGTTGTTCCGAAAAAAGAAATATCAAAAGTAATCGAACTCATTAAAAAGTTTAATCCTAAAGCTTTTTATACGATAGAGGATGTGGATTTTGTCGAAAAAGGTATTTTCCCCATTAAAAATAGCTGGCACAATGAAGCGTTTGAAATGCTTTTCAGACCTTTTAGAAAAGGAAAATAAAATATTTGCGAATGTTACTCCAATTTCTCAATCGTTTCCTTTGAATCCTTTAGATGCTTGAGTAAATATTCTTTATCCGGGCCGCCAAGATGTTCCCAGGCAAGAGTCTCTTCGGTTGAGAATTCTCTTTGAGCAAGAGTATCTAAATCCAGGCCGCTCTGCTCGAACGCTTTTTGCCAAATTTCCAAATTGAAACATTCGTCCCACAAATCGAATTTCGCACCGTTCTTCCAGGCAGATTCTATTACGTTACACAATCTCCGGTCACCGCGCCCTATTGCGGATTCGAGAATACTCGCGTTTATATTATGGAATTTGAACGTGAGGAATTTCGCTCTCAAATTTCTTTTTTCATCGAGAATCAATCGTTTCGCCTGCTCAAAATATTCTCTCGGTCTCTGACCAAGCCAGCCAAACGGTGTATGAGCCTTGGGAACAAACCAGCTTACCGCGACATTAATACTGCCTGTTTTGTTATCGACTTTCCTGCGCAATCGTGCCAGTTCATACGACAAATGAACAATTATTTTTACGTCGTCAAGTGTCTCGCCGGGCAAACCAACCATGAAATACAGCTTGAATTTTTGCCAGCCCTCACGATACGCGGCTTCAGCGGCCTCAAATAAATCCGCATCTTTTATAGGTTTATTTATAATTCGCCGGAGCTTTTCGCTTGCGGCTTCGACCGCCATTGTAATACCGCCTTTTCGCACTGAACTCATCAATTCCGGTAACATTTTTAACTGTTTATCAACACGCAAACTTGGAAGTGAAATTCCGACATGCTTATCCTTAAAATATTCGTGTAAACCTTCAGTAAGCTTTTCAAGTTCAGGATATTCGGCACTCGACAAACTCAGCAAACTAACAGTATCATAACCCGTAGAATTGTAACATTCCTTTGCGATTTCGACTATCCTCTCGACACTGCGATAACGAATCGGCCTGCGGCAAAAACTCGCCTGGCAAAACCTGCACCTGCCCGGACAGCCGCGCATTATCTCGACGCTAACTCGCTCATGCACCGCCTGAACAAAAGGAACTATCGGAGCAAGCGGAACGGACGCATTATTGAAATCCTCCACAACCGCATTCTGTCGTCTCTCGTCCTTCGTCTTCCGTCCTTCGTAAACAATCGGCACATAAGCCCAGTCGAACTTATCGGAAATTTCCTGTAAAATTTCTTTTTTTGATATAGACGCTTTTTTCTTTTCTTTAATTAAGTTTGCAAGCTCAACAATGGCATCTTCCGCCTCACCCAAAACAAACATATCGAAAAAGTCGGCAACAGGCTCGCAGCAATTTGCCATCCCCCCGCCGCCTATAATTATTGGGTCTTCTTCACTTCGCTCGGCACTTCGTATTTTGAGTCCGCCCATATCGAGCATATTTAGTGCGTTTGTATAGCAAAGCTCGTTGGTAAGACTGAAACCAACTATATCGAAACTTGCCAAAGACGCTTTCGACTCCAGGCTAAACAATGGGATATTTTTTTGCCGCAGGACTTCTTCTGCTTCGGTCCACGGGCAAAATACCCTCTCGGCAGCGACTGAATCCATCTTATTGAGAATATCGTAAATTATCGAAAGGCCCGTATGGGACATTCCTACTTCGTAAACATCGGGAAAACACAACGCTACGGTCAAATCGCACTGGGCAAGGTCCTTCTTTACCTGGTTTATCTCTCCGCCGATATATCTGCCCGGCTGCTGCACAAAGGGAAGAAAATCGTTTTCGACTGCATCACTCAATATTATTACTTTCTTTTTATTCATTTTTCTATTATAACTTCAAAATAGTAAAATATCTATGGATTGTTTTTTATGAATACAAAAATACGCAGCATTACATTATTGGTTTTTATCCTTCTTTTGATAACTGTTTTATTCTTTGCGGCTATCAAAAAACAACCGGTCGAATTCGAGAGCGGCTACAGGCTGGTTATGGGTACGTTCGCGAGAGTTATCATAGTAGCGCCAAATTCTAATATTGCACAAAAAGCCGCTGCGGACGCTTTCGCCGCTATTGAAAAAGTCGATAACCTGATGAGCGATTTTAAGGCCGATTCAGATATAGGAATCGTGAATAAAGAAGCGTTCCAAAGAGAAGTACAGGTCAGCGAAGACACATTTGAAGTCATTCAAAGAAGCATTGGATTCAGTAAACTCACTGATGGAACTTTCGATATTACAGTCGGGCCGCTCATGGATTTGTTCCGAAAATCGAAAGAAACTGAAATTGTACCCACACAAGAAGAAATTGAAAACGCGAAAGCAAAAACAGGTTATGAAAAACTTATTCTCAATGCGGCAAGCAAAACGGTGCGTTTTACTGTCGAAGGCATGAGGCTTGACCTTGGCGGAATTGCAAAAGGTTACGGCGTAGATAAAGCAATCGAAGCAATACAAAAAACGGGGGCAATCGGGGCGCTTGTCGATATCGGGGGAAATATCAGATGCTTCGGCATTCCAGCCAAAGGTAAAAAAACATGGCTCGTAGGAATTCAGGACCCGAATGAAGCAGAAAAAAAGAACAGTGGACTTGTAATGACGCTGAAAATTACCAACGAATCAATTTCTACCAGCGGCAATTACCAGCAATTTGTAATCATCGAAGGCAAACGTTATAGCCATATTATCGACCGTAAAACCGGCACAGGAACTGCAGGATTATCGAGCGTGACAATCATCACGGATAACGCAACAGATGCCGATGCCCTTTCAACCGCAGTCACAGTAATGGGCGTCGAAAAAGGAATAGAATTAATCGAGAACCGCAACGAAACAGAAGCAATCCTGATACCTTCCGGCACAACGGAATATATAACAACAAGCGGCGCAGATAAATATATTCGAAATTACAAGTAGCACGGCTAACCCGTTCGCCCTAATACCTAACAAAATATCCTTGTGTATGCGAGTATAAAGGATTATTATTAGGTAATTATAAAAGACTTTAGGAATATAGTTATGATAGCTAATACTCAGATTAGAAAGATAATAACTGACAGCGTGAACAAAATATCTTTTGAATATAACCCAAAAAAGATTATTCTTTTTGGTTCGTATGCTTATGGAGACCCGACAGAAGAAAGCGATATTGACCTTCTAATTATAAAGAACACGGATAAAAGACCTATTGACAGATGGCTCGAGGTAAAAAAATTTCTACGAGATATCAGTCAGACAGTTTCAATTTCTCCTCTTGTCTATACTGAAAAAGAAATTGCCGATAGACTTGCCATAAAGGACTTTTTTGTGAAAGATATACTGGAAAAAGGCGAGGTTCTTTATGGATGAAGCCTTCAAAAAACAGGCTGATGAGTGGTTTGAAAGAGGTCTCCACGATTTAGAAACTGCCCAGTTACTTTTTGACGAACAGGGTTATACCGATTCTATTGCATATCATATCCAACAGGCAATTGAAAAATATCTCAAAGGTTATCTCGTCTTCAATGGGAAAAAACCACCAAGAATTCATGAGCTTGATACACTTCTCAATCATATAGGCCGCTTTGATGACAGTTTCAATGGTTTTTTAGAACTATGCGAAAAAGCATCCCGATATTATATTGAGGAACGTTATCCACCCGGTCCAATTATAGAATATTCGTATGAAGAAATAAAAACAGATTTGGATAATGCCTGGAACCTAATGAGAAAGGTTATTACTAAAACAGAATCTTAAAAAAAAGGGGCTGTAAGAAAAATCCCACAGCCCCTATTGAAAACTTAATTTAAAACTCAGAGCTAAAAACTAAAAACTTATTTAAAGAGTCCGTCTTCTCCTCAGCCAGCCGACAAATCCCGCACCTAAACTACCAAGTATAATTGCTCCCGGTGCAGGTATCGGCTCAGGTGTCTGACCACCATTTAGGCCGACATTAACATTGTCAAACCAAACCCATGCGTAAGATTTAGTCCCCAAGAAATTGGTCTGAGCCGTTGCAAAATACGAAATGCTAACCTTTGATATGGGATCCGAAGCCCCCAATCCTGCTTGCGCAGCCCAGTCACTCAACAGGGCACTGTAGTTATGCTGCAGGTCATCTATCGGAATATCATACGCAACATAGTTACCCCTTGTGTTATTAATTAGTCTAATATATCCCAACTCTGTATTAAATGCATTGAGGAATGACACTGTTGCGCCGCTACTTGCATGAGCTGTTTCGCTATTATATACCCATTGAGGGAAAGCATGCATGTCAAATGACAGTATATTGTTTGCTGAATAACTAAAGTCAATTGAGAGCGAATGGGTTCCATTACCTGATTGATAAGCAAATGCCATTTGGCTGCTGTTGTGCAATTCTACACCTGTCGAGCCGGTGCCAGTAGCACTGCCCACTAACCAGCCATCAGCATTGCCATCCTCGAAGGTTTCCGGGAATGTGACAGCGGCATTTGCCGCACCGACCATAACAAACACCAACAATCCAATTATGAGTCCTCTTAAAATCTTCCTTTTCATCTTACCTTTCTCCTTTTCTTTCTGACGTTAAGTCAAATAACATAAATGTATCATCATTAACCTACATGGTTATTGTGAATATAGGAAACTCGCATATTGCCTATTTTACTATTTAAAACAGATTGCCCTAAACCATAAATTCAAATATGTTATATTATTAAGACTCCTCACATTTGCTACATTGCCTAATTTAACCAAAAGGAGTGATTTGTAAAGAGAAATATAAGATATTATAGGACTTATTTTTCAATATTTTTGTAAGATATTAGATATAAAGGAGATATGGAAGAAAAAAATTGCCACAAAAAGGCATAAGAAACTCAAAAATTATTATTTTGTGAATTTTGTGCTTTTTCGTGGCAAATTAATATGAATTCCCGTCTGAATGCGAATGACAAAACGAGAAAATTCTTCGAGTTCTCAGCGGTTATTAAATTATTCTTGCCAGAGAAAATTATTTCGATGCGGCGGTGGGTTTTTCTATTGGCATGGCTGGTTCGGGTGCGGATTTGCCGCGATAGACGATTACTTTTGCCGGGCATTTATTCATTGCGGTTTCTGTCTTTTCGCTTGGTTCATATTTGACATAATCCATACGTGCAAAGTTATCAGAAATAGTGAAAAGGTCAGTTTGTTTTGCGCATATGCCGCAGCCAATACAGCCTACTTTACAGACTGAACGTGTGACTTTGCCTGATTCCCTGTTGCGGCAGGCGACTACTATCATATTTTCATGGCTGAATGGAACCATTTCAATCAGGTTGCGAGGGCATGCCTTCGAGCAGGCGGAACAGCCGGTGCATTTTTCGTAATCGACAGTCGCAAGACCGTCAATAATGTGAAGCGCATCGAATTTGCACGAGGCTACACAATCGCCGTAACCGAGGCATCCGAAAGCACAAGCCTGTACATTCGCCAGAGCGTTCGCGGCGATACAGCTTTTTATGCCGTTATATGACGCGTACATTGTTTTGTCTTCAATATGTGCGCGGCAATGTACAACAGGCCTTTTCGCTGGACCTGAATCACTTATTTGCAGATTCAGTATTTCAGCGATTTTCGCAGAAGCGGCTGCACCACCGGGAGAGCATTTACCAATCAATTCAGGATTTTCAAAAATAGCTTTCGCGTATTGGCCGCAGCCCGCATAGCCGCAGGTTCCGCAATCAATTTTAGGAAGAGCGTTGTAGATTGCCTCTAATTTCGGATCGACAACTACTTTCAGTTTTATACTTGCTATCAGCAAGACAAGAGCAAAGGCCGTACCCAAACCAAGCATTATCGCGCCAGCCGGCCAGATATTTTTCACTAATTCCAAAACATCAGCTATTATCATTATTTATTACCTTTAGCTCACTTTTATTTACTTAATCATTCCAGAAAAACCCATAAACGCCAACGTAAGGAGTCCAGCCGTAATTAAAGTAATGGGCGCTCCTCTGAGACATTTGGGAACATCGGCCAGGTCAAGGTCCTCGCGAATGCCTGCCATAATACATATCGCTATAGTAAAACCAATTCCGCCGCCAAAACTGAGAACAACCGCATGAAGCAGGCTGTCAATTTCCCAAAGATTAATGAACAGGCACAAACCCAAAATCGCGCAGTTTGTTGTAATCAGAGGGAGAAATATCCCGAAGCTTTCATACAATGGCGGAAAGAATTTTCGTACATACATCTCAACAAGCTGAACCGCGCCAGCGATAATTAATATGTAGCAGACATATCTTGTCACCTCAAGGCCGTATTCCATCAAAATCAGATTATCAATCATCCAAGTCATTGTGCCGCTAATCAGCATGACGAAAGTAACAGCCAATCCCATACCAAACGCGGTATCAATTCTGCCGGAAACGCCGATAAAGGGACATATTCCGAGGAATTTTGTCAATACGAGATTGTTGACAAGAACTATGGATATAAAAGCCAAAAGCATTGTAATAAATGTATCCATAAAATTTTACCCGAAAATAAATATAATTTCCCTTATTTAAGTTATTATCTTAATTATTTCTTTTTACTCAAATTAGCCAAACCCAGCATGAGTCCAAGTGTAACAAAAGCACCAACAGGCAAGCCAAACGCCGCTATAGGTATGAACCAGCCGCCCTTTTCCTGCAAAGGCAATATCTGCATTTCAAATATTGTGCCCGTTGCGAGCAGTTCTCGTATGGAAGCTAAAATACATAACGCAACTGTAAAACCTAAACCCATACCAATTGCGTCAAGAATACTTACAAAAATACCGTTCTTGCTCGCACATGCTTCGGCACGACAGATAATAATACAATTGACGATAATCAAGGGTATATAAGGTCCAAGAGCATCGCTCATTTCCGGCTGATACGCCTTGAGGAATAAATCCGCGATAGTAACAAACGCCGCTATCGTCAGAGTAAACATCAGAATCCTGAGATGGGGCTTGAGAAGATTACGCATTAAACTTACTACTATATTGCTGCATATCAAAACAAATAACACGCACATGCCCATAGTAAAGGCCGGCTTGACCGCCGCGGTTACTGCCAATGTCGGGCACATACCCAACATTAAACGGAACACAGGAATTTCCGACCATAATCCCGCAAAGAGCGTCTTTCTATACAGCGTTAATGTTCCAAGTTCACTATTGACCATTGCCGATTAATCCCTTTTCACGCAGTTGTTCTTTCACCTGCGGTATAAATGTGTTCATCATGTCAACCACTGCCCTGCTGCTTATTGTCGCTCCGGTTATCGAGACAATTTCAGAATCAATTTTTGTCGAATCACCTGTCTTGGACAATTGCATCTCTGACGCAGGAGCCCCAACAAACTGGCCGTTAAAAGAAGGAGTCTTAATTTTGTCACCATAGCCAACTGTTTCTGTACTGGCAAGTACTCCATAACCAAGAATTTTTTCAAAAGCCATATCTACTGTAAGAAGCAACTGAATATTATCAGCAAAACCCTTGCCCTGACAAATAAACGCCCAGCCGATGCCATTTCCACTGCTATCCACAGCTTTTTTTACAGATGTTTTCAAATCTTTACCTGTACTGGATTTTACTTTTACTTCTTCCAACGCAGGTTCAAAATTATCCGCTTCCGGAAGAACTGCTTTCGCGACTTTGTTATATTTATAAACATTCAAATTATATTCAATTTTTTCTTCCCAGGCGGCGTTTGCTCCTGCTATCAGAAGACCAAACAAAAAAGAAGATACTATTAAGAGCCAGCTTTCCTGGATGAAAAATTTAATCTTAGGCATTTGGTTTACCTCCTGCGGGAACTTTCTTAAATAACTTATCAATCAGAGGCGTTAAAGCATTCATAAATAAAACGGAATACATCATACCTTCCGGGAATGCTCCGACAATTCTGATAAGCATTGTTATTGTTCCGATTCCGATTCCATAGAGCCACATACCTTTTCGCGTCAATGGAGCGGTCGCGGGATCAGTCGCGATGAAAAAAGCACCGATAAATAATCCGCCGCCGCTTAGATGATATAAAGGTGACACATAATAATCAGAATCAATCAAATAAGCGATTCCGCTGAATATACAAGCTGAAAGTAAAACCGCCGCGGGTATGTGAATAGTGATTGTTTTTCGTATTAGCAGATAAATTCCGCCGATTAGTAGCGCCAGTGCGCTTGTCTCACCGAGACAGCCTCCGACATTACCGAGAAAAATGTTTCCGACCGATTTATTTAGTTCCTTTGCGCCGTATTGAGATTTCTGTGCGGTCTTGCTGTAAGAAAGCGGAGTAGCTTGAGTTCGCGCATCTACGGCATTCTCAGAGGCGGCTATCTGCGGCATATTCGGATCAATTACGCCCGGTACAGTCCAGGTCGTCATCATTATACCGAAAGAAGCGGTTAAAAACGCCCTTCCCGCCATAGCCGGGTTGAAAATATTCGCTCCGAGTCCGCCGAAAACAATCTTGCCAATCGCGATTGAGAAAATGCTTCCAATCACCGCGGCCCAAAGTGGAAAAGCAGGAGGAAGTGAAAAGGCAAGAATGATACCTGTAATAACCGCGCTTAGGTCATCAAGAGTGTTGGCTTTCTTACGAATATAGTTACAAATCCCTTCAGTTGCCATGCAGGCAATCACGCAAGTCGCGACAAGCGCAATCGCATGTAATCGGAAAATAATCACAGCAGCAATCATGGCCGGAGCCAATCCGATTATTACGTCCAGCATTATACTTCGCGTAGAATGCGGCTTGCTGACATGTGGTGCAAATGAAACTTTTATATCTTTAAGCATATTTTCGTTTCTCGTCGTGCTAAAATCACTATCTTTTACGGTATTTTCTTTTTCTGTCTTGCAAGGGCAATTTTGCCGGTTTTTATATATCCTGTAAGTTCGATATTTGCCGGGCATATATAAGTACAACAGCCGCACTCTATGCAGGCCGTCATATAATAACTTTTCGCAACATCCATCATACCATTTTTTATCGCGTGGGCAATTTTTGTCGGATTCAAATTTTCCGGACAAACAGTAAGACATCTGCCGCAATGAATGCAGGAGGTCTGACGCTGTTCAAATTTCGCTTTACCAATCTGTTCTTTTGTTAATACGGTTACAGCGCCGGTTGCTTTTGTTGTTGGTGTGTCCAAATCCGCTATCGCGATACCCATCATTGGCCCGCCCATTATGACTCTCGCGGCCTTTTGTGTTAATCCACCGCAATGCTCGATAAGCTTTCCAACTGTAGTCCCAATCGGAACATAAAAATTACCCGGTTTCGTGATTGCTTCACCTGTTACGGTGACAACTCTATGCGTAAGCGGCGTGCCTTCGATAACTGCTTCGGCGACGGCGGCACAGGTAGCGACATTCATTACCAGAACACCAATCATTGGCGGAATTCCACCGGTTGGTACGAACTTTTTCAGAACTGAATTGATTAACTGTCTTTCGCCGCCCTGCGGATATTTCGTCTTTACCGGAACTACTTTAATATTACTTTCGCCAGCCAAAGCCTGCTGCATTACTTCAAGAGCTTTAGGCTTGTTGTCTTCGATAGCGAAAAATACTTCTTTGCAGCCGGAAGCTTTTTGCGCGAGTTTCACGCCTGCAATGATTTGCTTCGTCCATTCGAGCATAATCCTGTAATCGCAGGTAATATATGGTTCGCATTCGCAGCCGTTGACAATCATAGTTGTTTTAGGCGATTTCGGATTCGGTTCAACTTTCACTCTCGTTGGAAAACCCGCACCACCCATACCGACTATACCAGCGTTGCGCATTGCTTCGCATATCTGCTGCTCTGTATATTTATCTATATTGAAATTATCTTTTACCTGAAAAATCCCCCGCCTGATCTGGTTTTCCGGCGAAGTCTCAATAATTACAGCCGGAACTCTGCCGATAACCGGATGGGAACGCAGGGCAATCTCTTTGACTGTGCCATCTACAGGAGAATGAACGGGAGCGGAAACAAAAGAATCTATATCGCCAACTTTCTGCCCTGCTTTGACTACATCTCCTTTGGCGACTACAGGCTTGCACATCGCTCCGATATGCTGACTGAGCATCACAGCAATCAGGTCTGCTTTATAGCCATACTGTATCGCACAATCAGATGTTAGAGATTTTTTTTCAGGCGGATGCACACCGCCGCAAAAAGTATTTCGTCCTAATGTCAATGTACTCATATCTTAGAAATTCCAAGAAATTTCCTGAAAAGTTTACTTAACAACTTAAAAACTATCATAAAAACGACAGTAATCAGCAACGCTATTAAAAACCCGATAACGGTTTGCATTCTCTGTGAAAGATGCGAATAATTACCGCCGGAAAGAATTTTTTCAAAAACAGCCAGAGAAACAATAAAGACCACCATAGGCATTAGAAAAGCTACTACAGTTTTATAGAAAACAGGCTGGCATTCAGAAGAACCTAAACGCCGGTAAACTTCCTGGCACTCATGCTTTTGATGACATTCCTGGCAAAAATCTTCCTGACTCATATTTATTTACCACAGCATAAAAACACTTTTTATAATAAACATTATAAGTTTTGTAAATAAAATTTTCCTCAAAGAAATAAAATTGAGCTTATCAAAATGCACACTTCTAATACTCTCGAATCCTTTTTATAATTCTTATTTAACCCCAAAATAATTACAAAACCAAACCTTTCATACTACCCAAATTAACATATTTAAAACAAACAATTGTTTTCATTGTTCGTATATGGTATATTGCTGTATAAAGGCAAAGCCTGTTTGTGAAAGATGTATTTTTATGTGTTCAAAAAATAATATTTTTTATACAAAAGCAATTCTTCCTTGAACTCCTGGAGGTCCAAATGAAACATTCTAACAAAATTCAAACCGCATCCGATTATCTCAATAATAGAAGAACTTTCCTCAAAGGAAGTTTGCTAATGTCCGCTGGTTTATTGCTAAACAGGCAAACAGCTTCCTTCGCAGCTGATTCAACGGAACAAACCCAATCTCAAAGGAGTAAAGTTTCGTTCACCGCAGGTAAGGACCGACGGGAAATGGTAAACCAGGTTATGACCCCTTTCAAGGATATGATTGCCGAAGGTGTGAAGGGAAAGCAGATTTTGATAAAACCCAACTTCGTCTCGACTAACAGTCCGCTATGCGCAACTCATGTAGATGCTGTTCGCGGCATACTCGATTTCCTCAAACCAATTCATTCGGGAAAGATTGTTATCGGCGAATCCCCCGCCGGCGGCAGTTCAATGCCGGGCTTCCAAAACTACGGCTATATGCCATTGCAGAGCGAGTATGGAGTAGAGTTTGCGGATTTAAATTCCCACTCTACTCAAACACTGTTCATTCTTGACAAAGACCTGCGGCCTCAGCCAGTCCAGATTATTTCAGATTTCCTCGATTCAAACACCTATGTAATCTCCGTTGCGCGTATGAAAACACATAACACTGTCGTAGCGACTATGGGATTAAAAAACATTATCATGGGCTGCCCGCTTAATACAGGAAGACCCAGCAGCAGTAAAGTATTGATGCACGGCGCAAGCCCAAGATGGCTGCATTACAATATGTTCATGATTGCCAACAGGGTAAGGCCGAATTTTACTGTAATAGAAAACCTCGAAGGCATGGAAGGTGACGGCCCAATCAGCGGCACGCCGGTCGAGCATGGTGTGGCATTGGCTGGCCCGGATGTTATGGCGGTCGATAGCATTTGCGCGCAGCTTATGGACATTCCGCTCGAAAACATCGGATACCTCAATTATTGCGCCAGCGCCGGACTGGGAATCGTTGACAGAGCAAAAATTGACATCATAGGCGACAAGAAGCCACAGGAATATGTTAAAAAGTACAAACTCGGCAATAATATTGAAACCCAGCTCAAATGGATAGACCCTATCCAAATGCAGGACGAAGGCGGCCCGTTCGGCAGCGGAGGCGGTGGAATGGGCGGCGGCAACAGAAGAGGAGGCGGCACAATGGGCGGCTTCGGCGGAACAAGAAGAGGAGCATAAAAAATTAAATATCTCAAACTGACCGATTTGTCTTTTGTCATACTGAACGAAGTGAATCATCTGGGGCTTGAATTATAATACCCAGCCCAGATTCTTCAGCTTTGCCTCAGAATGACAGAGAATTATTAGGATAGGCCCTTAGTCCAGGTTTCTTCTTATAGCCGCGGCTGCTGATATTGTATTTTCAATATCGCCGTTCTTTACTGTCATGGAAATTTTAACGCTTTTTACGTTGACAAAACCATCACCATCAATGAAGGTATCATTAGCATCAAAAGTCATAGCGGTGACATTTTCACAGAGCAGATAATCATTTCCACCAGTTACAAGATATAGTTTGTCTTCTGCGTCTCTGTAATCATAAGTGATAGTTTGTTCATCAGGCGTAACTAAGGAGCATTGATTACTTGGTGCAAGATCATTAACATATTTGGCGGTGCGAAGCTGAGTAGTTATTCTGCATAGAGCCTGCCTTGCGCCGTTGATTGTTTTGAAAATATCTTCATTCTCGGTATAGTTCATCATCGAGCTTTGAAAAGCCAAAGCGACGGCTGTAAGTAACATACCTGATATCGCAAGGGCAATTAAAAGCTCCACGATTGTAAAACCGGATTTATTCTTATTGTGCAGCATTTTCATTACCCTTTAATATTTTGCCCTCAGCCAGCTCGAAGAACATATTTCTTCAGAGTTATTGAGAACTTTTACCGTAATTCTAAGAAAGTTCGAACTACTTACTACTTGATCGAAATCAGATGGATTGACATTTTCGACAGTCACCTGCTGAGTAAACGTTGTAAAATTACTTAGTGTATTACTTCCTGCATCAATAGGCGGACAGAAAATCGCATCATTAAAATCGACCAGGCCGTCATAAGAAACCATAGTGGTAAGTTCTTTAATTTGTTCGAGCAGAAATTCCGCCGTGGATAATTCTGTTCCCGCGCCGTTAGCCTGAGAAAAAGCGCCGTTGGCTCCGACCAGTGAAGCGATGGCAAGTCCAACCAGTATTACCGCAAGCATTACTTCGATGAGCGTAAAACCTTTTTTGTATTTTATATTTCTCATCTTAAATTCCTTTTTCCGTATCACTTTTATAATTACGCATACAACTTATATCCAAATTTCTTATTTACCGGTGACGAGATTGGACATTTTGAATATCGGAAGAATAATACTCATCGCGATAAAACCAACCAGCACACCCATTAAGACAATCATAATAGGCTCGATCATTGAAGTTACAGTTTTAATAACTGTTTTCAATTCCCTGGCGTAGAAAGTGGAAACATCTCTCAAAACGTCACTCATTGTTCCGGAATCCTCGCCGCTTCTTATCATTTGAACAACACCGCTCGGCATCAGTTTATACTGGCTGAGACTTGAAGCGATTTTTCTTCCCTGCCGGACTTCTTCATGTACGCCGTGCCACATATTTCTATAAAGCACATTACCTGATATTTGCGCGGTTATGGAAATCGTATTCAAAATAGGTACACCTGCCCTTGTAAGCACTCCCATTGTATGCAGTGACCTTGTAATATACAAACTGCGGCACAATGTTTTAATCAGAGGCAAGGTTAATTTTGTTTTATCCCACCAGTATCTTCCTACTGTTGTCCCTGTAAAATACCAGAAACCCCAGAATAAACCCCCTATCGCGGGAACAATATAGAACCAGTAACTGCGTAAAAAAGCACTGCTGGCCATTAATACTTTAGTAGGACCGGGCAAATACTGCTCTTTCCCGGCGAATATCGCGGTAAATTTTGGCAAAACGAAACATAACAGGAATGTTGTTACAGAAACGGCCATTACCGCTATGATAATCGGGTAAACCATTGCGCCCTTTACCTGTGAGCGAGTTTCAGCTTCGGAATCCAGGTATTCAGCGAGCTTTTGCATCATGTCACTGAGAGAACCGCTTATTTCCGCGGCGGCTATCATATTAATATATAGTTCACTGAAAGTATGGGGATGCTCCGCCAGTGCCTGCGAGAAACTCTGGCCGGACTCGATACGATTCTTCAAGTCCATTATAATGGCTCTGAATTTCAGATTATCGTTTTGTTCCGCAATCGACTCGAGAGCTTCCTGAAGGCTGATACCGGCACGAACCATTACCGCAAGCTGATTTGTAAAGGTAAGAATATCTTTCCTGCTCGGACCGAATTCAACTCTAAAACCTTTTATCTTGTCTATCGCTTTCGATTGTGTATTCGCGCTCCTGTTCGGCTGTCTTAACTTAGAAGCAGATTCCGTGTCACCCTGTTCCTGCTGAAAAGCAGGACGTGCGACGCGTTTCTTTTCGGCTACTGCGGTAGCGCTTTTCTGATTACGTAAACTATCTTCAAACATGAGTAAATGCTCCTTAAAGAAGTTATAAGTGACTAAAGTTGTTTTCTAACGCCTTCGGCGACTAATTTTAACTTATAACTTATAACTTTTTTTTATTTAGCCATGACACCGTCAGGTTTCTGAACAACATCAAAATCATCCATCGGGACAAGTGTTTTTTCCATTTTTGCCGGATTACTCGAGCGCATAATGGCTTCTTCTCTGTCTATATAACCCTGGAAATACAGGTCAGCAATACTATTATCAAGATTCTGCATCCCTAACCTGCGGGATGTCTCGATGATATTGGGTATTTCGTATATCCTGTTTTCACGAATGCAGTTTCTTACCGCCGATGTACAAAAAAGAATTTCAATGCAGGGAACCATTCCCGGCTCATCTATACGTTTGAACAAAGTCTGAGAAATAACCGCCTGCAGAGTATTTGCAAGCATAGTCCTGATCTGATTTTGCTGCGCCGCCGGATAGATATCTATGATACGTTCGATTGTCTGAGCGGCGTTTATAGTATGCAGAGTACTAAAGACAAGGTGTCCGGTTTCAGCGGCTGTTATGGTCGAGCCGGTAGTTTCAAGGTCTCGCATTTCGCCGACCATGATAACATCCGGGTCCTGACGAAGCGCATGTTTAAGCCCTGAAGCAAAAGTTGGACAATCTGCCCCGATTTCTCTCTGCTCAACCATACATTCCTTATTCTCTATCATGTATTCGATAGGGTCTTCCATAGTAATGATACGTTTAGAGAATTTAGAGTTTAATAAATCAATCATAGCCGCGAGCGTCGTGCTTTTACCTGAACCGGTAGGACCTGTTACAAGCACGAGGCCTCTTGGTAAATCAGTAAGTTCTTTTACAACAGGAGGCAAATGCAGATTCTCTATATTCGGAATTTGATTTGGGATTACCCTGAACGAAATCGCTATTGTGTCACGCTGATAGTGCGCGTTAACACGAAAACGATGACCGTCATCGATACTTGTTGAGAAATCAAGGTCTTTGTTTTCCTCGACTTTTTTGAATTTCTCAGGTCCTACCATGGAAAGCACCATTTCCCTGGCATCTTCATTGCTTATCGGCGGGAAATCGAGCTCGACAAGTTCGGTATTTCTTCTCAAAACAGGAGGCATACCTACATTTATATGCAAGTCACTGGCATCATTTTCAATTACATCCGCCAATATATTTTTAATATCTATCATTTAATGCTCCTTTCTGAGCGTAACTTTTAAATAATCCTACTTAGACATTTTTAAAGTAGTTTCAATACTTTCCATTTCAAGAATAACGTTGTCATTATTGATTTTTTTCACTGTAAAATCATCTATACTATCACCTTCATAAAGAATTTTATTATTGATCATGCAGCAAACTCCTTTTTCAGATTCCATAGTGCTGTAAAGTTTCAAATCCCTTGCTTTAATCTTAATTTGTTCTCTTACCATCATTTCGACGTTTATGGATGGACGTTCATCATTAGAGTTTTCGTTCATTGTCTGAATAAAAGATTCAAGCTGAAAAGGATTTTTCACAAGCTCGCCAACCTGTACCTGGAATACATCTGAAAACTCATAGAATTTGTTCACAATTTCATCCATCCTGTTGAACATTTCCGATTTTATTCCGGTAAGCTTGGCTATAGCCACTTCCAACTGAAGCTCTTCCGTATTTGTTTGAGTATTGGCTGCAGCCGATTGAGGTGCGCTCTTTTTAATCATTATACCAAGGCAGACAAGGCCGATGATAAAAAGAACACCAAGAATCGTTGTGCTTCTGCGCACATCTTTTCCTTTTGTAGCTACTGTTAAGCAATCCTTTTCTTCCTGCGGCGCCTCGTTAGTTTCCTGTTCGGCCGGAAGTTCTTCATTTGGGTTTCGTAAATAGTTCAACATGTCAATTCTCCGTTCTTATTATTTCTTTCAGTATTGTCTTATATTGTTTCGTTCTGGAAAAATATGCTAACTATAAAATCCGCTGAAATGTTACCCTCAAGGGTATTCTTCTTTTTCAGGTCAAGTTCACGAAATTTCATAATTCTTGGAAGTTTTTCGATTTCAAGCAGAAAAGAATAGAAAGAACTGAAGTTTCCTTCAAGTTCCATTTTCAGAGGCTGCTCGACGTAGCCACTGTTATCCTTTTTCGCGAGAGTCCTGATTGTCTTTGGTTTTAATCCCTGTTTCTGAGCAATAACCGTCACTTGCTCGAGAACTTCATGAATCTGACTTGTCGGGGGAAGTTTACTTTCAAAAAACTGAATAGCTTCCTGTAATTTCCCAAGCTGTTTATTAATATCTTCAGCAGCGGCGGTAGCTTCCTGGAATTTCATAAGCTGTTCCATTTTCGCTTCAACTTTTGCCTGTTTTTCAGCTAAATCTTTATTGGCGGGTTTTATCATAAACTGGTAACCAACCACCCCGAGTCCAACGAGTAAGATAAGAAAAACTAATTTTCTAAAATTGCTATTCATGGTTTTATCCTTTTTATAAAATGTTTATATTCGAATAATAATCTCTAACAAATGTTTTTAGAAATTCCAGACAGTACCTTCAGCTTTGCCCCTTATACTTTCTACATCATCTTTGGAAAGGTGAACTTCTTTCTTAAGCATAGCTGTAAGTTTAAATCTTCTGAACGTAGTATCTTCTACTTTAAATTCTTTCGATTCGATAAGAGCTACATTATCAAGCAGATTGGAAATAGAAAGTTTCTTTATAAACTCCGCAACCTGAAGATCACTCGTAGCTACTCCCTCGATATTGATATGAGTTTCAAGAAGCTGTTCTATCGAAAGTCTTTCCTGGGCATCCTTTGCGCCTGTCTGTGTCGCCTGAAATTTGCTGACAGCCGGCTGAACAGTATTCTTGGGTTCTTTCTGCATTAAACTCAGGTCCATCAACGATACGCCGGCAGGCAGGTTGTTGGTCAGAGCAGCAAGTAAAATACTTCTTGGTACCGGTTCGAGAAGTTCTGCTGTTGTGAGAGCGGTTTTCATCATTTCTCTTCGTTTTGCCTGAAGCTCATCAAGCTGCTTCATTGTTTCCTGGGTTTGTGCCATTCTCTGGTTTACCAGATTTTCCTTTACCAAACATGCGCGCTGACGAATTTTTATAGTGACAAATGAACCGCCAAGCGCAACCAGTACCGCTAAAAGCAATACTATATATATAAGGTTCATTTTTCTGGATTCAGTGTTTTGTACATAATCATCAGGTACGAAATTTATATTAACCATTTTTGACCTTCCTCCACATTTTTAGTTTTTAATTAAGACCTAAGACCACAGACAACAGACCAAAGTCATGTGTCTTTTGTCTTGTGTCTTTTGTCTGAATTTATGACAGGCTCAAACCGAATGCAATAGCCCAATTATCCTGGTTATTTCTTCTGTCTATCGGATTTCCTGTTATTTCTTTTTTATTTTTGCTTTCTTTGGACACACGATACGGCTCAGCGGTTTCAACCGCAGCGAGGCAGTCCCCTACCTGTGCCGGCATTTCCATTTTTTTTGCGATTTCCGAACATAAGTCCCTGTCTTCGGTCCGGCTGGAAAGAAATATCAATCTGTCTATCTGAAAGTTATTATACATAGATGAAAATAGTCTTTTGCAGCTGGTAAGTTCCATAATTAATCTTGTAAATTCTGATTCATCCTGCTTATGACTGCTTCCGACTGTTATCGTACGCGCAAAAAACAGATTCTTATGACGGCATATTACTACATTTGTGCAATCACTTTCGATATCGATAAGCATTACAACAGATTCAATATCCGATTGCCTGCGACCGAAGAATCTTGTATAGCAATTTACCAGCGCGGACGGCCATATGCTCATGGATTTGATGGCAAGGCCGGCTTTCTCGTAAATAGCAAGATGACGCTCAACAGCGTCTTTCTCTGTCGCCATCACAAGAATATTATCATCAATTGTCGGAAAATATTTAATCATAATATTAGATTGTTCAGATTCAAAAGGAAGCTTTTGTTTAATCTTTGAAAAGATTACGCTTTGCATTTCCTTTTCACTTGCCGCTTTTGGCTGCTTCATAAGCTCGATAAAAACATTCTTGGCAGGCATTGACGCGATTACTTCCTTACTCTGAAAGTTACCGGATGACAACCATTGACGAATAGTATCAATAGCCCATCTTTGCCAGTTGCCTCCCCCAGCTTGAATATCTTCAGGACGAGTTTCGCTGAATCCCGCTACTAATCCAGCAATTTTCGACTTATTTTCAAGCTGAACCATTTTGATACTATCATCACTTATGTCGATTCCAATAGGATATGAGAGTTTTTTCAAAAGGCCAAACATTTTAATTATTTCACCAAATAAATACCTTTCTTCGTTCGGTCCCAAGGACCTTCTCCCTGAGCATGCCCAAGGCTTTACAACTAAACTATATGAAATACTCCCCGCATTAGCCAAACGCACCGCAAAAAAAATAGTCATGTTTCTTAGTAAATAATAAGGATACTCGCAAACATCCTATATTATATTCATTGATAATATTGTTAATGTCATAGAAATATATTGGCAAATAGAAATAAAAATTAAAAAATTTTGTATATTTTTTTGGAAGCCCTGAAAATTTTTAGTATAGTAAGGCGTTATAATTGAGCCGGTTGGGTATAAAACGGCTAATTAAGGAATTATTAAATATGAAAACATTCAAATTTTGTCCTTCCTGCGGGTCAGATGGTATTCATTATGACGGCGTAAAAGAGTTTAAATGCAATGCGTGTTCTTTCACATATTTTCAAAATGTAGCCGCCGCGGCCGCCGCTATGCTCGAATATGAGGGAAAAATCCTTTTTATAAGAAGAGAAAGAGAACCTCGCAAAGGGAAACTGGACTTGCCGGGTGGTTTTATCGACCCGAACGAGTCCGCAGAAGAAGGTTTGAACAGGGAATTGCAGGAGGAGCTTGGAATTACTCTCGATACAATGAAGTATCTTGGCTCGGCTCCGAATGTCTATAAATTTAAAGATGTGACTTACAATACCTGCGATTTATTCTTCTATTCCAAAATTGATGCACTTCCTGCTCAAATTGATAAATCCGAAATAGCAGCAATGGAATTGACAGATCCTCGCAAAGTAGATAAGAGCGAACTCGCATTCATATCATCACAAAAAGGTATAGAACTTTTAATTAAAAGCAAAATTTTCTAATTCGTATCTAATGCGATTTTTAGAACTTCTTTGGTAGTTTTCACAAACTTGAACCGCATTCCTTTTTTCGCTTCTATCGGAACTTCGGTCATGTCCTTTTTATTTCTTTCAGGAAGAATAACTGTTTTTATACCGGCTTGTTTGGCAGCGAGTATTTTTTCCTTCAAGCCGCCAATTGGCAGTACAAGACCGCGTAAAGTAATTTCGCCAGTCATCGCTACATCAGGACGAGTTGGTTTACCAACCAGGAGACTGACTAATGATGTGAAAATCGCGACACCGGCACTTGGGCCGTCTTTCGGTATAGCTCCGGCAGGGACATGAATATGATAATCATTTTTACTGAATTGTTCCATTTCTATATTTAGTACTTTTGCATTGGCTTTGACTACTGAAAACGCGGCCTGCGCGCTTTCCTTCATAACATCGCCAATCTGACCTGTTAGCTGCAACTGTCCCTTGCCCGGCATGAAAGCTGATTCTATGAAAAGAATTTCACCGCCGACGGGTGTAAAAGCCAAAGCGGTTGCAACGCCCGGTATTCCTGTGCGTAAAGCCAGTTCAGATTCGAAGTGAATCGGACCTAAAATTTTTGCCAGGTCATTTACTGTTATGATTTTGCGTCGTTTCTTGCCTTTTGCGATTTCCGTCGCTACCGCCCTACAGACAGACGCCATGTTTCTTTCGAGATTTCGCACGCCTGCTTCACGAGTATAGCCGCGAATGATCGCAAACAACGCATCATCCTTAATTGAACAGCAGCTTTTTTTAAGGCCGTGTTCTTTAAGCTGACGCGGAATAAGATATGTCTTCGCGATTTTAAGTTTTTCATTTTCAGTATATCCGGGCAATTCGATGATTTCCATTCTGTCGCGCAAGGCAGGAGGAACCGGCTCGATATAGTTGGCCGTACCTATGAACATTACCGAAGATAAGTTAAAAGGCTGGTCGAGATAATGATCGGAAAAACTGTAATTCTGTTCCGGGTCAAGAACTTCAAGAAGCGCACTTGCCGGATCACCCCTGAAGTCATTACCGATTTTATCCAGTTCGTCGAGCATAAATACTGGATTCTTGCTTTTACATTTTCGCAATTCCTGCAAAATCCTTCCGGGCAGCGCGCCGATATATGTCCTTCGATGTCCCCTTATATCCGCTTCGTCACGGATTCCGCCAAGTGAAATTCGCACAAATTTTCTTCCCATAGCCCTTGCGATAGACTGGCCGAGAGAAGTTTTACCAACCCCAGGCGGGCCAACAAAGCAAAGTATCGGGCTTTTGCCTTTTGGATTAAGTTTGCGCACGGCTAAAAATTCGAGAATACGTTTTTTGACTTTAACAAGATCATAATGATCCTGATTTAGTATTTTTTGAGCCTTGTTTATATCAAGCCTGTCTTCAGTTTGTACCGACCAGGGCAATTCGCAAACCCAGTCGAGATATGTCCTGATGACACTATACTCCGGCGAAGCGGGCGGAATTTTACTTAACCTGTCCAATTCCCGCATAGCTTCGGCTTCCACTTCGCGAGGCATTTTCGCTTTTTTAATATTCTGCTGAACCTGTTTAATCTCTTCATTGGCGGCATCTTTCTGACCAAGCTCAGTTTGAATTGCCTTGAGTTGTTCCTGCAGAAAATATTCTCTCTGACTTTTATCAATCGAATTTCTGACTTGTCCCTGAATTTTATTACTCAACTCGAGAACTTCAAGCTGTTGAGCCAGAGCAAGTGAAATCAGTTCGAGCCTTTTTGCCGCGTCAAGCTCTTCAAGCAATTCCTGCTTTTTTGCGATATCTACATTCAAATTAGCCGCGAGGAAATCAGCCAGCGCCGCAGGATTCTCTATGTTTTCCAGAAGCACCGAAGCTTCTTCAGGAACGTTTGGGCTGAGAGCGATTACCCGCCCCGCCGCGTTGCGGACATTTACCATAAGCGCTTTAAGACGCTTGTTCATTTTTATATCAGTGCTAAGATACTGAACCCTGGCTTTAATGTAAGGTTCCACCGCTACGATTTTTACAATTTTGAATCGGGAAATGCCATGAACTACGATATGCATCGGACCTTGCGGAAGCTTTATAACCTTCAACACCGAAACCGTAGTTCCAATTAAATGTAAATCTTCAATTCCAGGCGCGTCCATATCAGGTTTTTTCTGAAGGAGCAAGCCGATTGCTGAATCGTTTTCGGAAACATCTGAAATTAGCGTTCTGCTCTCTTTTCGTCCAATCGCCAGCGGCGTAACAGTGCCGGGATATACTACGACATTGCGAACTGGCAGAATTCCAATCACATCCGGCTGTTTCGCTTTGCGACTCGGCTGGGGTTTGCTATCACTGCCATATAAATACGAACCTATATTTATTGATTCTTCATCCGGCATATGAAACATTGCGCTGTTATCCAGCGAAAATAAGTTTTCTTCTTTTCTTATCATTTTTCGTTCTGTGTTCTTTTTTCCGTTATGTAGTACTTATTATTCATAAAACAATTGAAATTATAATACACCAAAGACAAGAAAAAACAAAGATTTAATTCCGAAAAACTGAAGACAACAGACTTTGGTCTGCGGTCTTTGGTCTGTGGTATGAGGTCTCATTACGATTCATTGCAGCGGCTCGTAAAATTTCTCCGGCTTTTTACCAAGAGTATTTGTAAGAGTACCCAGTTTTTCGATAGTTGCCTCGATTTTATCCCCTTCTTCGAGAAAATTGCCCGTTCCCATAGCTACACCTGAAGGCGTACCAGTGGAAATACAATCACCCGGCTCAAGGGTCATTAAATGGCTGAGAAACGAGACAATATCAGCTACCGGATAAATCATTTCTGACGTATTCGCTTTTTGGCGAATTTCGCCGTTGACTTTCAGATTCATATCGAGGTTCTGAACATCACCAATTTCATCAGCCGTAAGTAAATAAGGACCCATCGGGCAGAAGCCATCCGCCCATTTGCCGTTGAGCCAGTCGTAAAATTCGTCCCACGGCCGCTTAGCCCTGTTCTTTAGAAACGTTACACTTCGTGCCGAAACGTCATTTACTATAGTATAACCCGCGACATAATTGAGTGCGTCATCAGGCTCTACAAATTTCGCTTTTTTCCCAATTACAATTCCCAGTTCGAGTTCATAATCTATCGTTTTGCTGTAAACAGGCCATGGAATTTCCTGGTCGTTTCCGAGAACTGCGGTCGAAGGCATAATAAACGGCCGCGGCACAGTCGTTTCTCGCGGCGATTCAGTCAGACCCAGAGAAAGTCCAGCTTCCTTTATATGCTCACTGTAATTGCCCGCCAATGCGATTATCTTACCCGGTCGCGGTATAGGCGCCATAAGCTGAAAAGAATCAGTCGGGGCAAAAGCTTCCGCGGAATGTTCCATTTCGGACAATTTTTCAAGGCAGCAAGACCCTCTTTGCAGAATTTCAAATATACTTTCCGGCGGATGCGCACCTTCCCAGTTTGAAGTTATATCAATTATTCCATTTCCCGTCAGTATCCCGCAAAGAGCAGAACCTTCAGTTGAATACGTTACTAATTTCATAAGCAATCCTTAAAAGCAACCACAAACGAACTAAACACGGTGTAGCCGCAACCAAATATTTATTATCCGCGACTCAACTGATCTCGTCATCCGACCATGAGGCTCTCGACAGGCCGAAGTCAAATAAACGCAGATTTCTTGTCACAAATCGGTTAATTTAATGAAGCCGAACAACGACTTTGTCATTCCCGCGCAGGCGGGAATCCAGTTACACACCACAATACAATAACCACCTATGAAGAACTCAAAGTCAAGAAATAAATTTCTTATTGCCTCAAAA
>CAZVOA010000025.1:0-49460 GCA_964628465.1 uncultured Pirellulales bacterium
GCCTCAATTTATTAAATAACGCCATGCGATTGTTCGGATCTGACACAAGAGAAGCGTTGCACTGTTCCAGTGCTTCTTTACTTTTGCCCGTCCTTATCAGGAAATCTCCATATACAGCATGTGTGTGCGCATTATTTGGATCGAGCTGCAACGCTTTTTTATAGCTTGCATCAGCTAAATCAAGATATTCACTTTCTGATACATTTGGATCCTTGGCTTTGATTGTAGAACTTAACGCAAGCATCAGATGCGCTTGTAAAGAATCGGGACGAATTTTAGTTAATTCATCTGCAATGTTTAATGAATCACTCTCTTTTTTTGTCAAAAGTGCCTCAAAATAATCTATTGCAAGATTAAAACCTTTTGCGGCGTCGGGAATATTTTCAAGTTCCGGCGCCGGAGCATAAGCCGCTGATTCAAATTTCGTTTTCTTTACTAACACTTTTATGGAATCTAAATTACAACCACCGGCATCGTTTCGAGAATTAATTTTGATAAGCCCAAACAATGCGCTCTTTTCCGGAATTGGCACAAGACATCCTAATACACCAGCGACTTTACCGGTTTCTGATATCAGCATTGGTGAGCCGCTCCAGCCGGGGACAACCTGTTTTGTTCCTCTAAGCCTTAAAGCTGATTTAGGATTTTTTCCCTCCTTGTATAGAACAGGGAGCAGTTCAGTCCTGATTTCTCTGCCAACATGAAATGAATTATCAACATTCGCCTGCGGCCTGCTTATTATAAGAATATTTTTTGCGGTTTTGAATTCTTCCTCATCTGCGAGTTTCAATGCAGGATGATTCAACCATGGCGCCTTGAGAATTGCAATATCAGCCTGTTTATCAATAGCAACTATTTTAAAATCGAATACATCACCATAATAAGGACTGATTGCAACCGTATCCATAGAAACCGCTTTATCCGAAGGTACATTGAAATCAGCTACACAATGGGCCGCTGTCAGAAGAAGTGTTCCGTCTCCTATGGCAAATGCTACTCTGGGCCATTTAATAGTTCCTGTCCCATCCTGTCGCCAGTCAAGATAGCCAAGTACAACAATCGCTCGTTCGTCGAAATTTGTATTATTGGGTTCATTTGCCGCGGCTTTGCCGATAATAAGAAACGCCATTAGAATTAATATATATTTTCTCATATTTTTTTCGCCCAAAAACTATTAATTGTGTCTTTTTATCATAATAGACGTTAAACTCGAAGAAATGTTACACTTTTTCCAGAAAATATTTGAATATTTTGAAACAAAACAATAATAAAATATGATTTAATATAAAAATAGTTAGTATCGCTGAATCGATATTTGCTGAGTTTAATGACATGATGAAATTGCGAAAGCTTAAGTTTATTTGGTATTTATTTGTTGTTTGCCTGTTGTTTAGCTGTAAACGCAATGAGCCGCAACCGCATAACAATACTATCTCAAATACTCCACAAGTACATTCAATTTCGCAAGCACAGGAAACCATACCGCAGGAATCGAAATCACCAATTGTCTCAGCCGCGAGAAGTCAAATCGGCAAAACGATATACTATGATCCCGCTTATACGGCTTTATCTTACCCGGGAGGAGATGTTTCTATCGAAAAAGGCGTATGCACTGACGTTGTAATACGTGCTTTTCGTGATGCGCTTAATATGGACCTTCAGAAACTCGTACATGAAGACATGACTGCGGCGTTTTCCAAATATCCCAACATCTGGGGACTGAAGAAGCCAGACTCGAATATTGACCATCGGCGCGTTCCAAATCTCATGACATATTTCGAACGACAGGGTTACTCGATCGAAATAACACATATGGACGACTACCTGCCGGGCGATATGGTGACATGCACGGTACAAAACCGGCCGCATATTATGGTCGTAAGCGATAGAAAAGGATATGATGGTACACCATTTGTAATTCATAACATTGGCAGAGGAACTCAAGAGGAAAATCGCCTTTTTGAATTTCCTTTAACTGGACATTACCGAATTAAAGAATATAAATGAGGGCGAAAATATGAAACAGTACAGTCATGCATGGCTTGCGTTTATGGCGATTAAAAGGCTTGAGGAATCGACTTTATCCAAAGCAGATAGCAACTATACAACAAGCCTGATAAAATGGTTCAAGGACTACAAGGACGGCGTAATACAGGGAGCTTGGTATCCCGATATGATTATCAAAGATATGGCAACAAGTCATGTTCTGAAATTTACGCCGGTAAAAGACGGCTCGAAAGGGTTGTTCAGAAAATTGCCCGGTACATACCTTTTAAACGAGCATTGCAAAAATTCTGAATTAAAAAATTGCTCATACGCCGTTGATAAGGACAACAACCTTACCGACAGGTGCGAATCAATCGCTCAATCGGTTATAGACAATCTCAAGATGCAGACAAGCGAGGAAAAAGGCTCCCCTATCGCTCCGAATAATAATCATATCGCAACGATTCTTTTTATGCTAAGTCACTATCTCGCCGATGCGCACGTCCCATTCCATTGCGATTCGAGACAATTTTCAGAAGGCAAAAACATTCACGGCAAGCTCGAAGATGTATGGGACGATGAAATCAAAAAGTATTTTCTACTGGATAAAGACAATGAGCGTTTTTTCTATAATCCACAGGGGTATCCCCTGCTCGATAAAGAAAAAGAAACTCAATATAAAGAATCTTTCCTGAAAAAAGTCGAAGATAGTTTGCACAAAAGAGATTTCAACTCAACTTTCGGAACCGGTAATAATAACGTGTGGGATTTTATGAGCGCGATTTGCCAGCATTCCTATCTTCTCTCTTATATGTTCATACCGGAAGGATACGACCATACAAATGTCACTGCCTCAAACTGGAAAACGCTTGGAACAATAAGTCTTGAAGATTTAAGCATAGCCGTACTTTGTGACGCGATAGATTCGATAGCGAAAGTGTATTTCAGAATCTGGAGAAGATATAAGAAGTGGGAAAAAAGTTAATTAATCAAACTGATCTATTCTTCTTTGTCATCCTGAACACTGAACCAGATTTACAGGATGTATGCGAAAGAAACTTAGAATCCTGAAATAATGGGTGGCAGCCTCATCCTGTTTTTTTTCAGGATGGGGATGGTAAACTTGGACTAAACCATCCCCAAACTTGCGTTTGAGGATGCCACCCATAACTCGTGGTAGTTTCTTAGGAGTGCGCCATAAGGTGTCCCTAAGGGAAAACGAAGGATCTGGCCAGCGAATGTAAAATATGCATCGTTCGTAACTTCTCATTCGAAAGCCAGATGCTTCACTTTGTTCATCATGACAAAAAGGAAATCGGCCAGCTTAAGTTAATTACTTCGATTGTTCGGGGAATTCAAACTGGATGGAATCGGATATTCTTACCTGGTCGCCAAAATATGTAAATAAACAATAATGGTAATTATTAAGAACAATATCATTACGCATATTTGAGAAATATATATACACGGGTTCAAGAGTATCAAAAAGTCTTTGTCTCAAGTAAACGCTTCGCACATCTCCTTTACTCGGATCGAAAGGAACCCAGCCGGCACTTTTCAGGTAAACTTCCGCCCAGTTATGCCTTGCGGTTTTCGTATCGCGCTGAACCGATATCCCAGTGACAACTCTGGCAGGAATTTTCTTAGCACGGCACAAAGCAACAAACAAATCGGAATATTCGGAACAGTCACCCTTTTTATATTTTACAGCGTATAAAGCCCCGCGGTCTTTTTTGCCCTGCATAAGATATTCCATATTATCAATAACGTAATTATAAATATTCCTGACAATCTCAATTTCAGAAGTACCCTTTATACCTGCGGCTATTTCAATGACCTTGATGTCATTTTTTTCGATAAATGTCTCATCTTTTAGAAATTCCTCAAGACCTGTTTCCTGCAATTGATTTTTACTTTTATCATTCAACGCAGTCTGAAGGTCGTACCTGTATAGCTCGGCGAAAATTGTAACTTCCACTTTTGCGATTTTTTCAGGATTATTAATAATAATTTCAGCGTACTTATTGCCATTTCTTGAAAAATATCTCCGAGGCTCTACAGAATATTCAACACGATTTATCTTCTGCACATTTGGTATGGATTCGGGAATCTGCGCAATCATTCTTACCGAATATGTTTTTCCCGGGACAGAAATGATATTAGACATTTTGCATGTAACCGGAATACCTTTCGGCCCATTTTCCGATACATCAGGCGTGCCAACGTATTGCCATGAATAGGCAATTTTACAGGTAAACAGTATCGAGAAACAGGCAAGTATTGTGCAAAAGATCGGTTTTTTATAATTCATCAGACCTTCCAGAGTCATTCGTCAGCCGAAATTATAACAAAGTTTTTATATATATCTCCCAAACAGAGACACTTCATTTAACTTACCATATTACGCTATAGAATACAATATTGTTCTGATGAAACAATTAGGCATAGAATTATTTTGTTCTCTATTCTTTCAAAATTTAAAGATAAGCCCCATTCCGAATGCGATGGCGTCTGCGGTTTGCTGGTATTCGAGATTTATATTGTATTGTTCTGCAAAACTTATCTGCGCTCCGAAGAAACCTCCAAAAACAGAACGTTGCTTGATATCCCACTCAAATTCCGAAGTAAATACCCCCGCCGGGTCAGTACTCAAATCGCTCACATTATTGCGTATGTCACCTCCAACGATATGCAAAAACGGTCCGCCGTATATCGTCAGATTTTCATTGATTTTACCTGATGCTCCGAGCGCAATCTGCATTTCAGCCATATCCACTTCCACGAAATCCGAAGTCAGCCAGTTTGGCGATTCCAATTGGCCGTCGAAGCTGGCCGTACTAAACTGGAACAATCCGCCTAATTTCAGGTTATTCTCCTCGTAAAAAGTCAGCTTAACTCCCGCTCCAGCGGCGAATTCCACATCACTGTCGAATTCCTCAGAATCTTCCCAAATACTGTCTTCAAACCTCGCGTTTAAACCGCCCAATCGAAGAAATATTTCCGCGTTATCAGTAATGCCATATCCAATTCTGGCATAGGTTCTATTGATTTTCAAATCCTTCAGAGTAATATCCAGGGCATCACCCCAGTCGTACAAAGCGCCATCCAGATAATCAATAAATGTGCCATTATGCAGGTCAAGGTCCATCTGAGTATAACTGTATTCAATTCCAACATCGAACCACCCCTGCTCATTTTCGGCTGCCGGCGGCCCCATTACATCCATAGAAAACGCCTGTGAGTTACAAATACAGGCAGCTATTAATACAATCAACAAGGAACGGAATGTCCTGAACTTAATATTTCCTTTTCTCATACTCATCATAAATCTCCTTTAATATTTTCGTCAAAATCTTCGGTACAGAAAAAGGATAAGGATAAATTTCAAATATCCTTTTCCTTTTAATAAGAAAAGGCACTTAGTCAAAAGAAAGTTACAAATATTTTCTGTAAATATCTCAAACTGACCGATTTTGAGCAAAATGATGCTATAAAAGTTATTACAGCAAACAGATATAGACCTTTGTCATCCTGAGTGAAACGAAGGATCTGGCCAACGAATGTAAAATATGCATCGCTCGCAAGTTCACATTCGAGAGCCAGATGCTTCACTCCGTTCTCCTAAGGAGTCCCAAGGACAGCATGACAACACAGAATCGCTCAGTTTAAGTATTTTACATAAATCGGATATGGCAACGAATTTGTGGGTAATAAGATATAAATGTAAACGTACCGTATTGACTAAACATCTTTTTGTGTTATTATGACGTTATTGAGATACTCAATGCGTTGCCCTGAAGAAGATATTACAATTTGGAGTTCTAAGTTGCGAGCAGAGCGTAATTGTATATTTGAATATTTTGGAGATATAATATGACTTGTCGATTTATATTAAAGGAGAAATTCAACCATATTCTTAAAACATTCTTCAAAAAAGACAAATAAATAAATGATGACAGCCCTTTACATTAAGAAAGGAGATTTTTTTAATGTTTAATAAAACACGTAATCAATTAATCCTTTTAGGAATTACAACTTGTTTTGGCTGTATATTTAATCATAAGTCTTCAGCAAATGAATTGTCTTTACCCTTAAATTTAGAAACGAATTTAACAAAAAAGATATACAATGAGGGTGAACCAATAATTTTAGTATTATTACTTAAAAATGTTCAATCCTCAGAGTTAACAGTGGCAGAACCTTTAGTTTGGGAAGGATTTGTAAAAATTTTCATTACAGGAGTAGATGGCAAAGAACCAAATATCCCTAAGCTTGTTTATGATCTTGTGATGCCACCAGTTAGTTATGGATTTAAGCTTAAACCAAGTGATGAATCTAAAGTATCTTTTTCCTTGAATGAATACTATCCTTATGGTTTTATTAAAGGTAGTTATGAATTGCAAGCAATTTATGATACATCTAAATTAGCAATATCTTATCCGAATATTTGGCATGGTATAATCGAAGGCTCGAAAATTAAATTTCAAGTCAAAGAACCTTCAATTGAGGAAAAAAAATCATATGAACTTTTGAAATCAGCTAATGAGATAATAATTAATGGTGAAAAAAGTAAATATTCTAAAGCAAGAAGTGAGCTTTCAGAATTATTACAAAACGAACCGAATTCAGTTTATGCGCCATATGCTGCTTATCTTATTGGAAAATCCTATTTTGTTATGCAAGCTGATAAAAGCCAACATTTTGCAGAAGCTTCTCAATACTTTGAAGGATTTTTAAAGAAATTTCCTAAATATCCTTATTATGCTGATTTTGTCAGAACCATTGAACTTCCATTTTCTCTTAAAAAACAGGGCCAAAAAGAAAAAGCTGAAGAAGTTCTAAAAAAAGCACCGGAAGGTTACTACAAAAGGCGAGCAATTTTAAGTTTGGATAAATAAAAAAATGGTTGATTATATAGAATTAGTAAAAGAGAAAACAAATTCTTCAAAAAGACAAATAAATGATGACAGCCCTCATATAATCCACTTGTCTATTGCTAAATTAGAAAAGGATACATTATTATGAATAACAGAAAAGGATTAACTCTTATTGAGTTAATAGTTTTACTTATTATTATAAGCTTCATAATTATTGAAGCGCCGAAGGTATTATTAAATATTCTTGGACGCAGCACTTACTATGGGGTACGAGTCACATGTAAAACTAAGTTACTTCAAATTGGTTCGGCATCTTCCATGTATTATGATGATAATAATGGCAGTTTCAGTTCAGGCACATCAGGTGTATCAGATCGAGATGACTGGATTATTTCTTTAAGGCCTTATTATCAACTGAAAGGCGGGACGGGTCCTCTTAAATGTCCTATGTATGAGCAACGTCGTCCCGATGGTAAACCGTACGGAGGACCAAATAATACATTCCAGATTACTATAGAGAAAGAAGGTATGAAAGAAATAAGATTAGAGGGAAGTGATAATGAGAAAGGCTATGAGTTATGGGTTGAGAAAGAAAATATAAATAAAGTAGAAGAAGAATCAAGTTACGGACTTAATTGCTGGATATATAATCCACCTAAGGATAGTAGTCTTTTCTTGACACATCCGGCAGATAATTTTTGGAGAACGGATGATGTTTCAAATGCCTCCAAAGTACCTTTATTTGCCGATGCAATGTGGGTGGGAGGGTATCCTGAACCAGACGGCAAAGCAGGCGAACCACCATCAGAAAATGGTCAGTGGGATGGCGTTGATGCTGAAATGAAGCATTTCTGTATTGACAGGCACTCCGGCGCAATAAATATACTTTTCATGGATGGCCATGTTGAGGAAGAGGAAGTTGAATTAAAAAGACTCTGGAAATTAAAGTGGCATAAGAATTTTGATACAAACGGTAAATGGACAAAACCCGATGCCCCTTGGCCAAAATGGATGAAAGATATAAAAAGAGATTAATTTGTTGTTCAGCCAGGCCGAAATGTTCGAGACTGTCTCTTGTAATAAAGCCGACAATCTTGACGTTCGAGCCGGGACCAACTGAAACAATTACAGGTTTATCAAAGCTCTTTTTGTCACCGGCGAACGCTTCGAGAATGTCCTTAACGGCGGAATATAACAGCTTAACAAGCGGCAGGCTTGCAAATATTCTATCGATAAGAGAAAATATTTTCCGTCCTAAATAATTGGATGCTAAAAAACCAACGAAAGTAATCAAAACTAATGAAATTATAAGCCCGAGCTCTGTAAAATAGTTCGGTATTCGTACTTTATATAGGGAATCAAAGCTCGTAAAAATCCAAATAATCAAAAATATCGTCAGAGCAATCGGAACAAATATCAGCAAACCTTTGATAAAATAGGTAACGAGCTTTTTTATTTTTCCCCCTTTAAAAAAATATTTTAAATATTTAGATGATTATTCGGGCATCTCATGCGTTTTATTATATAATGGTACACGAAAAAACTGTACAAAAAAAAGGAGAAATCTATGAGTCCATTAATGATTTACGGCTTAATAACAGTTGTGTGCGGAATAATCCTGTTTCTAATGGCGGTATTGGGCCATGACATAGATGTCGATGCGGATATCGATGCCGGTATTGATATTGCCGGTGCAGATGCCTCTGATGCCGGCGGGCCGGGCATATTCAGCCTTAAGCTGATTATGATTTTTCTTATCGGCTTTGGTATGTGCGGCTTTGTCGCCGAATATCTCAAATGGCCTGCGCCTTATATCATAGGATTTGTCGGAGGCTTTGTAATCTGGTTTGCCTGTTACAAAGCATTGGGATGGTTGTATAAACAGCAATCAACAAGTCAGGTCAGCAGCGCTTCTTTCGTAGGAAAAGAAGCAAAAATAACTGTCCCAATCCCAAAAGGCGGCACAGGAGAGATATACTCGAAAATCAAAGGTACCGAAAAGAGTATTTATTTAAACGCCCGCTCGAAAGAACCGCAGAAAGAATATGCCAAAGGCGAAACAGTAACAATAGAATCAGTTGACGGTAACACGGCTACAGTTGAATAATCAAAAAAGTATAAATAATATCATAAACAGTTTTGAAATTTTAGTCAAAGGAAAGGAAAATTATTATGATAGAGCCATGGTTAGCGGTAGTTTTAATAATAGGTGTAAGCGGCATAATCGGAGCAATCCTGATTTTCGCAAGGAACTACATAAAAGCACAGCCTAACGAAGCGCTGATTTTTACAGGCAGGAAAGACGCCGCGACAGGTAGAGGCTGGAAGGCAGTCGTCGGCGGTGCAAAATTCAGAATTCCCGTTTTGGAAAGAGTCAGCAGAATATCGCTTGAAACGATGAACCTTCCTGATGTCACCGTAGCGAAAGCATGGTCGAAAGAAGGCGTTCCCGTGACTATCGAAGCGGTCGCGAACGTTAAAATAGCAAGCGAGCCTGAACTTCTTGCCAAAGCGGTGGAAAGATTTCTTGGAACACATCCAGAGCGTATCAAGCAAATCATCAAGGAAACTCTCGAAGGCCAGCTTCGTGACATTATCGGTGTTCTTACAGTAGAACAACTATACCAGCAGAGGGACATGTTCGTACAGAAAGTGCTTGAGCAGTCCGGTGAGGAGCTTGCCAAAATCGGCGTGATTATAGATATTATTAACATACAGGACATCCGCGACGAAAAAGGCTATCTCGAAGCATTAGGTAGGAGAAGAACGGCTGAGGTTATCAGGGACGCTTTAATCGGCGAAGCGGAGGCCAACAGGGACGCGATGAAGCGTTCGGAAACCGCCAGACGTGAAGGCGAAGTTGTAAGAGCCGAGCAGGAAAGACAAATCGCGGAAGCGGAAAAGAACCGTGACGTCGCAAAGCAGGAATATATCGGTGAGACTCTGGGTGCAACCAAAACAGCCGAACAAAAAGGACCGTTCGCGGAAGCCCGCGCAAGACAGGCCGTTGTTATCGAAGAGCAGAAAGTTCTTGAAGAGCAGCAGACAGCAAGAGAAAAAGTTGAGGCTGCAAGAGCCAATGCCGAAGAGCAGAAATACAGAGCGGAAAAAGTCGTACCGGCAGACGCTGAACGACAATCCGCAATTCTTCAGGCTGAAGGTATGGCCGCGAAAATCCTTAAAGTCGCCGAAGCTGAAGCCAAAGGAATTCAGTTGAAAATGGAAGCTGAAGCCGAAGGTCTCAGAAAGAAAGCGGAAGCATGGAATACGTACGGCAAAGCAGCCCAGTTGAATCTGTCGCTCGAAGCAATTAAAGCCGTCGCTCAGGCTGGCGCGGATTCTATCGGTCAGGTTAAATTTGACAAAGTCATTGCCCTTGACAGCGGCGGAAACGGTAGTGACAACGCTGTCAACAGAATGATGACGGCCGCTCCTTCGGGTATTGTGAAATTCATCGAGCAAATGAGAGCCGCAACCGGTATTGACCTTGCCGAACTGCTTAAAGAAACTAAAACCATAAGCGATGAACCTGTAAAGTCGCAACTTACAGAAGATGATAAAGAAGAAACTATTGTTGAGAAAAACAGTAAAGCAAAAAATCAAAAACCTGATAATGGAAAGTAAGCTGAATTTATAATCAGGTTTTAGTTACTCAGCAAATTCAAAGAAAATACCGCCGGCAGCATATATACTATGCTGCCGGCCTGGTCTTTAAAATGGAAACACCTCAAGTTAAAAGTAATTAAAGATGAATTTGTCGGAGATATGATATTATTACCAATAAAATCATAGTCACAGTCTCAATAGCGATTATTCTTTCAGCCGCAATACTGATATATAGAAGTATCAGATTTAAAAAATTATCGGAAAAACCTTTCCCCCCTAATTGGCTAAAAATAATTCAAAAAAATGTACCTGTTTACAACCGCCTTCCTGAACCGCTGAAAAAACAACTTCACTCTCTTGTACTTGTCTTTCTTCATCAAAAAAATTTCGAGGGCTGCGGCGGGCTTAAAATCACGGATGAAATAAAAGTCACTATCGCCTCACAGGCATGTATGCTGCTTCTGAATCGCAACACTTCTGTTTTCAAAAAGCTTCGGACAATCCTTGTTTACCCGAAAACTTATGTAGCAAAATCAATTTCATCCAACGGCCCAATTATAACCGAAGGCGATAGCGTTCGATTAGGAGAATCCTGGCAAAACGGACCAGTGGTGCTGGCATGGGATTCGATAAAAAGCACATCATCAGAAATTACCAAAGACCAAAACGTGGTCTTCCATGAATTCGCACACCAACTCGACCAGGAAGACGGCTCGGCGGATGGAACACCTGTTCTTGAAAACAGGTCACACTATATTACATGGGCGAGAATTCTCAGCAGGGAATATGAAACTTTGCAAAAACAATTAAATACAGGTTCAAGGTCGGTAATAGATTCTTACGGGGCGACAAATCCCGCGGAGTTTTTCGCGGTAATTACAGAAGCTTTTTTCCAAAATCCCAAAACATTAAAAACAAAGCATGCGGAACTTTACCGCGAATTGTCCAACTATTACAATTTAGACCCTGCCGAATGGATATAAATAAAAAAGGCCAGCACAATAACGCACTAGCCTTTTTATTAATAATCACTATCTAATTCCGTAAAAACCTTTTACTGGATTACGGGCGTGACATATATACTCATTTGGGCAATCTGCTGGAGACCTGGTGACAACTGCGAAAGATCGACATTCTGACCTACTACAACCAAAGTTACAGTCACACAACCCGGACCAATAACACCCGGATCTGGAGTAAAGTATGCCGACCATGTACCGCCAGCGGCGGAAGTCGGAATAACTTCAAGCGTTAAAATCGCCGGAAAGTTCAGGCATACTTCAAAAGATGCCGGATTACTTTGCAAATCAATCGGATAACCTGGTACAACAGAGGGAACATCAATCCAGACACCATCCTGAACGATTGGATCTGTCGGGGTAGTTGAAGTTCCTCTCTCATAAGCACCCATATCAACAACAGAATTTTGTACTCGTTTACCACCGGCAAGATCTATCGGAAGCTGTTCACTTACATTTGTATCTTTATCCAGGTCGGGTACATCCAGAGGAAGGAGCAGATTACTGCCTTTATCAAGACAAGGTGAATTATTCTTTAAAGTATAGTCGCCATCAATCCATTCGCCTTCGATACTTCTCTGGCCGGGAGCATTGAATTGCGGATTCTTATTTATATTTCCTGTTCCTGTCCAGCCGCCCTGCACATCGCTATAGGAAATTGAAACTGTATTTGAATGATTAGTTAAAATCTCATCGCCGCCGTTATAGAGAATACTGTTGGCGACAACAAGGTTGCTGTCCGCCGGGAACTTCCATACATAGCTTGTTATCGCTTTGCCATCCGCGGGAGTTGTACCATCGGTATTATCCGCGATAGTGGAATTCAAAATAGTAAGATTTCCACCAAGGTTATGTATAGCCGCACCGCCGGTATTTTCCTCCATATTTGCGCTATTGCCGGTCATTAGACAATTTGTCATATCTACGTCGCTCGCATAGCTATAAATACCGCCTCCGTTAATTCTGGCGTTGTTGCCGATTATTTTACAGTTCCACATTGAAATCTCAGCGTTTTTGCATGAAATTCCGCCGCCAAAACCGGCTATATTACCTGTAATAGTAGAGTTCACAAGCCTGACTTTAGCATTGTCGATATACAAACCAGCACCATTATTTTGAGGGTCGCCGCCGTCGGCCTGACCTGCTTTTATTATGAAGCCATTAAGTATGACCGTGCCGGTCATACCGCCGGTAACACTGACAACCTGGTAACTATTGTCACCTTTATTGATTATTCCCCATAAATCGTTACCCGCAAGGTCGCCGCTTAATATTGTCGGATATGTATTAATATTCTGCATATTCGGGTCGGGATAACCATAACCGGCACAGCTTCCAATTAATTTTACTCCTGGAGCAGGAGAAAAAACCGCCAATTTGTCACCAAGAATTTCTGCAGCTCCATCATCCGGTTTATATGTTCCCTGCGCTACATATATGGTGTCACCCGCGGTTGCTACCGCCAGAGCATCCTGAAGTTTATGAAAAGCCCATTTCCAGCTTTTTCCATTTTGCACCAAACTCGGTGAATCATAATCAACATAATAATTCTTCCCTGTTGCTTCGACAGTAAAAGGAACTTCAAAAGCAATATAAGACTGGGTTGATTTGAATGTCCAGTTACCCGGAGTCAGCGGGCCGAAATCACCAGTCAAGCCGCACACCGGCGACCAAATTAAAGCACATGAACTTGGTGCCGGACCTTCAAACCACAACTCAACTACTTTATTTATATCATCAACAGATATGGTCGGCGTACCTCCAAGATAAGCCATCGCATAACAACTGTTTACAATCGGGCCGACAGGACCGGTAAAGGAAATGACATCATTCTGTCCCGGTTCACATGGATCGATAGTCCATGCCTCTGGTGGTTCGAGACCATCTATCCAGGAAATTCCAGAGGCTTGCGCTACTGAAGACAAGAATAAGAAGGATAAGATAAACAGATGAATTTTTCGCATTTTCATTAAAATACCCTTTCAACTCCAACCTTTTTCATTTTCAATTTGACAGGACCCTTTGACTCAAAGGGAGATAAACAATATTACGTTCAGAAGTATTCTCTGAAAATAATACAACTTTAACTTTTAATTGAATTTATGCAAAACTCTTATTTAAATATTATACAAAATCGGAACTAATTATACCACCACGAATATTCTTTTGGCAGATATTTATTTGAGATGTGGTTCTGATAAACCGTTCTTTAACTCTTTTGGAATAGCTCTGATGGTCGCATGTTTCGACATATTTTAGGTGAGAAATACCTGCTAAATCACGAGTTTGTGTCAATTTTGCCCCTTTAGCGGCCATTTTTCTGACCGCCAATTGAACCTGGTCTGGATTTAAGCCGCCCAAAGCATCTACGATTACCCTGACATGTTTTCCGCGTTGAAGTAAACCTAAAGCAGTTGAAATAACCGCATTTTCAGCGTCAATACCGAATAAAATGAATTCATTTGCTTCCAATTCGCTAAGCAATCTCTCGATATGAGGTTCTTCAAACGGGTCTATGCAGCGTTTATGCAGGATTACCTGCCTGTGTCTGCGTAATATATCCGCCGGAAGCGCATTCCATCCATCCGCAGGGAAACTTACACGATTATTCATTAATGTGTAAGATATTTTTCGTTGCCCTTCCGTACCGTCGAGGCAGTGTCCGTTTGAATATCCACCATGATTATAAAAAACTTCAGCAGTCGAAATTATCGGAATATCCTTATGCCTTGCCCACGCCATAATCCTGCGTATGTTGGCAAGTATCCGCTGCCGGTTTGCTATACATATTTCGCTGCCTGCCAACACAAAGTCCTTTTGAGTGTCAACGTCGATGAGAACATGTTTTCTTTGTTTTTTGTGTAGTTGTATAATCATTTTTTCAGCTCTACTTTCCGTAACTCCTTTTTAAGTCTTATGCGAGTTAATTTACATAATATAAAACTTCCTTTTTTAATAATTCGTTATTAACTTGTTCTAACCTTTAGTGCCTTTTTTCAATTCAAAAGTAACGATTATTTTGCGATTAAGTTAAAAATCTAAAATAATATTCATAGAAAAACAGGAAAGCTCAGAAAATGTATTAAACATGGCAACATAAACAATATAGGCAACTACAAATCAACAATATAAAATATTTTTTTCTTTAAAGAGTTATGATTTAGTGTACAATAGAATATAGAATAATTTATAAGACTTTGAATTAGCGGCAATGGAAAAATACGCAATTTGAAGTATAATTGAAGGGATAACGAATGGAAACGAAACATACAACACGTTATTCATTACAAAAAGTTGTTTTCTTTATCGCAATTTTATTTCTGTCGTCTAAGGCTTTTTGCTCCGATCCTAATCAAACAACAAAACCCATGAAAACACAGCCACAGAAACAGAATGATACAAAGAGCTTATCAGTAAAACCAACCAAACCAAAAGTAAGCCCATCCAGCTTAAGACCGGAGATACCACTGCGTGAAGCATTGGACATTCTAAGCCGTTCTACTAATCCGCCGCTCAATATTGTTGTGAAATGGAAAGAATTGGATGAAAGCGCTGATATTACGCCAGATACTCCGATAGGAATGAATGGCCTTACAAAGGTTTCTCTGAAAACTCATCTTAATGTATTGCTTATGACACTATCAACGGAAACGGCTCAACTCGGTTTCGTTGTCGAGGGTAACGTAATTATAATCGGCATAAAGGAAACTCTGCCTAAAAAATTAGTAACGCGAACATACGATATAGCCGACATCGTTGCTCCCCCTTCCGTGGGAGGTATGATGGGTATGGGAATCGGCATGGGTGCTGGAATGGGAATGACCCCTTATGGAAATATGACCGGGATGGGCTATGGGAATATGTCGCCTTATGGAACATACGGCAATCAATACGGTACCGGCTATAACCAGGGCTACATGAATCAGAATTATTACCAGGGATATAACCAGACTAATTCGCCTTATGGATATCAAACTAATCCAGGCGCAACCGGTTTGGGCATGATGTTTGGAATGTAAAGCAATTCCATCAATCTGCTTCAAATTTAAAAAGATTAATGATAATGATGCAAGAAACATGGTAAAAGAGTGTTTTTGGAGATAAAACGCTTCCTGCCAACTTGATAATCATATTAATCACCGCAAAAATCCTTCTTAAAATTTCCAAAAAGACCTTGTCTAATTTCTCATTTGCGTTATAATATAGTGACTTTATCTCGAAAGGGAGTTTTTTTATTAATGGTTTTTGCGAAAAAGGAGATGAAACCGTGAAATTCAGGAGTTTAGTGCTTTTAACGTCAGTTTTTGTCTTTTTGGTTACCGCGTCAAGCGCCTCAGCAAAATATTCAGGTGGAACCGGCGAACCCAATGATCCCTACAAAATCGTCACCGCTCAGGATTTAATTGATCTGGGAAACGAACCCAATGACTATGACAAATACTTTATCCAGGATGCAAATATTGATTTATCAGAGTACATATTCGATGGTGCATTAATTGCATGCGATATTAATCCTAACAAAACTGATTTTCAGGGAACTCCATTCGCCGGTGTCTTTGATGGAAATGGTTATACTATTAGGAATTTGCATATTGAAGGCAATAATTACCTTGGAATGTTTGGAAAAATTGAATCCGAAGCGATATTATCTAACATATCTATTGAGGGAGCAGATATAGAAAAAGGCATATATTTTAATTGCATCAACGTTGGTGGTCTGGTCGGATGCAACTATGGTACTATCATACAAAGTCATAGTACGGGTTTAGTTAATGGAGACAATTATTGCAACTATATCGGCGGACTGGTCGGCAGAAACTATGGAAATATAACTTTAAGCTACAGCACATGCACAGTCAGTGGAAACGATTATATAGGTGGACTGGTGGGATATAATTCCGGAAATATCACGCTAAACTACAGCACAGGATCAGTCAATGGAGGCAATTATATAGGTGGATTAGCAGGAGAAAATTCGGTTAATATCACATCAAGCTATACTACATGCACAGTCAGTGGAAACTATAATGTTGGTGGTTTGGTTGGAAATAATGAATTTAATATTACTTCAAGTTATAGTACGGGTTCAGTTACTGGAAACAATAGTTATACCGGCGGTCTTACAGGTAAAAATAATGGCATTATCCATTCAAGCTATAGCATAGGGACAGTAAATGGACACAATTTTTCCGGTGGCCTGGTTGGAAGCAATTCAGGTAGTATAACCTCAAGCTTTTGGAGTACTCAAACTTCCGAACAAAGCACAAGTGCTGGAGGCAGCGGCCTTACAACAGAACAAATGCAAACTAAAAGTACATATTCTCAATGGGATTGTATTGATGAAAAAAATAATGGAACCAGCGACTTCTGGTATTTACAGGAAGGTTCATACCCGCAACTGACCGGTTTGTCAGGCTACACTCTGCGAGAACTTCAAGGATCAGGAACTCCCAATGATCCTTATTTAATCTATGATGCTAATGACCTTGGAATTATATTCTATCATCCTGAGGCACATTATCGATTAGAAGCGGATATCAACTTATCAGATATCACGTGGAGGCAGCCAATAGTTCCATATTTTGATGCAGATTTCGACGGAAACTGGCATACAATTAAATCTCTCCATATTGATGGTATAAGTTATTTGGGATTGTTTGGTAAATTGGATTCTAATGCTGAAATTTCTAATTTGATATTGGAAGATGCCGATATAAATGGCATTGGAAAAAATATCGGTACTCTCGCAGGACAAAACTATGGTGTTATAAAGTCAAGCTATTCTATTAGCATAGTCAGTGGAATTAGTAGTGCCGGTGGATTGGTGGGATACAATTTAGGAAGTATTTTATCAAGCTATACCATAGGTCAAATTAACGGAAATAGTAATATTGGTACTCTTGCAGGATCAAATGCTGGTAGTATCATTTCATGTTATTGTTCAGGCATAGCTACGGGATCTTTTGACTGTGGCGGAATAACAGGAATTAATGCCGGCATTATCACTTCATGCTTCAGCAATAGCACAGTCCAGATATGTAAAGGAAGGCCTTCCCAATATGTAGGGGGATTGGTAGGAAATAATCCCGGAAGTATTACATCAAGTTACTGTATAGGAACTGTTAGTGGAAATACTAATATTAATCCTGGTGGTTTGGCTGGAGATAATTCAGGTAGTATTATATCAAGCTTCTGGGACATTCAAACTTCAGGTCTCAGTACAAGTAAAGGAGGTATTGGTAAAACTACCGCTGAAATGCAGGACATTGATACATATTTAAATGCGGGCTGGGATTTTGTTGATGAACAAAGTAATGGAACCTGCGACTTCTGGTGTTTTCAAGAAGGAACATATCCTCAACTGGCAGCTTTTTCAGGCTATGCAATACAAAAACCCGAGGGTTCAGGTACACCTGAATCCCCCTATTTAATATATGACATAAATGATTTAGGAGTTATATGGTACTATCCTCAAGCATATTATAGTCAGGTTAAAGATATTAATTTATCTGATACTAAATGGAAGAATTCGATAGTTCCATTGTTTGCCGGAAATTTTAATGGAAACCACCATAAAATTTTCTCACTTAATATTAATGGTGCTGGTCACTTGGGATTCTTCGGTTTAGTAACTCGAAACTCCGAGATTTCAAATATATCTCTGGAATCAGGAAATATAAATGGTATAGGAGATTATATCGGAGGTTTGATTGGATATAATTCTGGCGATATCTTATCAAGCAGCTTTACAGGTAAAGTCTGTGGACGTAATTACACAGGTGGGCTTATCGGATACAATCTCTCCGGTGATATTAATTCATGTTTCAGTATTGGTGAAGTAATTGGAAATGATTTCATCGGTGGACTCGTAGGATTTTTAGATAGAGAATTAATACAAGAGAATTACATAAATAGTTATATTACTTCAAGCTATAGCAAATGCATGGTTACAGGAATCCAGAATGTCGGCGGACTGGTGGGACTTAATTATATTTGCAATATTCATTCAAGCTTTAGTTCAAACAAAGTTAATGGACAAGAAAATATCGGCGGATTATTAGGATATAGTTCCCGTGTGAAACCTAAAGCATGTTTCTGGGATATTGAAACTTCCGGATTAAGTACAAGCGGCGGTGGTACCGGTAAAACTACTGCCGAAATGCAGGATATTAATACTTTTCTGAATGCTGGCTGGGATTTTATTGGCGAAAATGATAATGGCACGGAAGATATATGGTGGATTGATAACGGCCTGGACTATCCAAGATTGTGGTGGGAAATGGAAACAGAATAGTAAATATTTCCAAATTACTTGAAAAATATTCAAGATTTTTTAAAAGTTGTTGTATCTTTTGCAAAAAAGAGTTTGACAGAAATCAATAATCCGTTAGAATACTTGTTTTTCTATATTATGAAAGAGAGTTTTTCTATGAAGAGCTTTATGGCTAAGAATAATGAAGTAGAGCAGAATTGGCTGCTCGTTGACGCAGACGGCGCGATATTGGGCCGAATGGCGGCTAAAATCGCTCCTATTTTAATGGGTAAAAATAAACCTACATATACAGCCAACGTCGATACAGGTGATTATGTAGTTGTCGTAAATGCTGATAAGATAAGGCTTTCCGGCAATAAAGCCCAGACAAAGGAATATGATTATTATACCTTGCATCCAGGCGGACATAAGTATGTCAGTTTCGCTGAGATGATGGAGAGAAAACCGGAAAAGGTAGTCGAAATGGCAGTTAGGCGTATGTTGCCCAAGAACGCTCTGGGCAGACAAATGCTTAAGAAATTGAAAATTTATCGTGGGCCGGAACATGATAATCACGCTCAGAAACCACAAAAAGTAGAATTATTTTAATAAAGAAAATATTTTATGGCAGAAATCGAAATCCAAAATCCAGAAGTAGCAATAGAAGGTAAACTAATACAGGCTCCAATTCCAACCCCAGTTCCGTCTCCATCACTATCAAAAGAGCCCAAGAGCGGTTTTTGGTGGGGAACAGGAAGAAGGAAAAGTTCCGTAGCACGTGTTCGTATTAAACATGGAAGCGGAAAAACTATTGTCAATAAAAAAGACATTGATGAATATTTCAAGAGAGATCAGGACAGAAAAGCGGTTGTCGCTCCTCTGAAAGCAGTAAAATGCGAAAATTTATTTGATATATTTATCAATGTAAAAGGCGGCGGCACAACCGGCCAGTCCGGCGCAGCATTGCTTGGAATCGCAAGAGCTTTGAGAAATTATGATGTTACCTTTGTACCGACTCTAAGAGACAGCGGTCATCTTACCCGCGACCCGCGAATGGTCGAAAGGAAGAAGCCAGGTCAATCCGGTGCAAGAAAGAGATACCAGTTCTCGAAGCGTTAATTTGCTTATATATATTGGAAATTTACAATGGCCATGAACCAGTAGCGGTTCATGGCTGTTTTTATTGGAGGTATAAAATGATTAAAGTAGCAATAATTGGTGCAAGTGGATATACAGGTTCAGAGTCAATTAAGATTCTTCTAAACCATAGCCAGGCAGAACTCACATATTTAACCGCCCTGCCGGAAGAATGCGGCAATGTCGAAGATATTTTCCCTCAGTTCAAAGGACGTTGCCCAATGCAAATCGAGCCGCTGGATTTAAATAAACTCGCAAAGAAAGCGGATGTAGCTCTATGCTGCCTGCCGCACAAAGTATCTATGGGATTTGTACCAAAACTTTTGGATGCAGGTGTAAAAGTAGTTGATTTCAGTGCAGACTATAGAATCAGGGATGTAGCTCTTTATGAAAAATATTATGTAAAGCACACTGATACGGAAAATCTAAAACACGCCGCTTTTGGCCTGCCGGAACTTTTCCGTAAAGAAATCAAGAATGCAAGACTTGTCGCAAATCCCGGCTGCTTCCCAACCGGTGCGTCACTGGCTATTGCCCCGCTGCTCAAAAAAGGTCTGGTAGAAACAGATATGATTATAGCCAACGCGGTAACAGGCGCGTCCGGGGCGGGAAAAAATCCGTCCGAAAAATTCCATTTCCCGAATATGAATGAAAACCTGTTCCCATATGGAATCGGAACACATCGTCACATGCCGGAAATCGAGCAAATCGTAAGTGAAGTTGCCGGAAAAAAAACAACTGTATTATTTCAGCCTCATGTCGGGTGCTTCGACAGGGGAATTCTCTCGACTGTTTATTGCAAATCCAAAGAAAAGCTTAACAACGAGCAATTAGAAAAACTATATCGCGACTTTTACGCAAATGAACCTTTCGTACAGGTATGTAAAAATCCACCCGCGGTGAAAAACATTGCAGGGACAAACTATTGCCACGTTTATCCTGCTTTCGTAAAAGATATGTACGTATGTTTTTCAGCTATCGATAATCTTGTAAAAGGTGCCGCCGGCCAGGCTGTTCAGAATATGAATATCATATTCGGCCTGGACGAAACATTGGGTTTAAAATGATTTAAAAGGAATGGTGTGCATAGCACACCCTACATAATTAAATCATGACTAAGAATTATTTGAATATTGCTACATGCCAGTTTGCTGTGAGTGGTTCTATACAGAAAAACTCTCAAAGTATTTGCCGATATATTCGTAAGGCGGGCGAAGCCGGGGCTGATATTGTTCATTTTTCCGAATGCGCCCTGAGCGGCTACGTCGGAACGGATTTTCCCAACTTTGATAATTATGACTGGGAACTTCTCAAAGCAGAAACGCTCAAAATAATGGCTCTCGCCGCGGAATATAAAATATGGGTGGTTCTTGGAAGTAGTCATAGACTTACAAAGCCGAATAAGCCGCATAACAGTTTGTATCTTATAAATTCCAAAGGCGAAATCGTTGACCGTTATGACAAAAGATTCTGTACGCCCGGAGATTTGAAGCGAATGACTCCGGGTAATCATTTTGTCAATTTCGATATAAACGGCGTAAAATGCTCCCTTTTGATTTGCTTTGATTTGCGATTTCCGGAATTATACAGAGAGCTTTATAAAAACGGCATAAACTGTATTTTCCAGTCATTTTATAACGCGAAACAGCCCGGCCCAAGCATTCACACATACATAATGCGTCAGACAATGCAAAGCCACGCGGCGACTAATAATTTCTGGATTAGTATGACAAATTCGAGCGGCTATTACTCCCCCTACCCATCCTGTTTTATTCAGCCGGATGGGAAAATCATCGGACAGTTAAAAGCAAATCATCCCGGCATGATGATTAACACAGTTGATTTGAAAAAAAGTTTTTACGATCCGATGAAAGATTTCAGACAAATAGCTCTAAGCGGCAAACTCAACAACAACTCTGGGAAAATCAGCGACCCAAGGTCAAAAAACAGGACAAATCTTTAAATATTGCATCCCCGAAAGATAAAAGTTAAAATTAGTGAAATTTGAATAACTTTTTTGAAAGGGGAAATAATGAAAATCTCTAACAACCCTAATTTAGCAATGCTGGTCATAATGTTTGTTTGTGCCGCTATGACCAAAGGTGCGGATTCACAACCAATTGATCAAAGACAAATCGAGTGGTTCGGCGTCTCGACGCTAAAAAATGTGAAAGAAGTTTATCCGCAGGTCGCTCTCGAAATCGTTGAAAAGAATTCCGCGAAATCGAAATTTACGCCGCAAATAAGTCACTTAACGCAAAAGAGTCTGCAACTGCATATAGAGCAGCTTCTGCAAAAATCAGGTGTCAAAGTAAACAATAAATTTAACGCGACTGCCGCAAACGCTCCTTTGAGCCTGAATATTACTATATTCGCGAAAGATAGAGATGATACTGCTCTTCCTTCATACGCGATTTTTGTTTATACGGAAGCTTTACAGCCTGGAATGCTGCTCAGAGATAATAAAATTCGTTCGTTCAGCAGAATATGGCCTATGGTTCCAACTGGAGATGGAACTCGAGCATTACTTCTGCTTACCCCTGAAACAATTGTCGATGAAATAACCAGAGAAGTCACCCGCCAGGTAAGAAGTTTTCTTATTGACTATAGCAGCGCGAATCCGAGTATGAATATCAAAATACCTGAACTTATCAAACCAAACGAGACAAACGATTCGCTCAATAATGAGACTTCGCCGATATCGGTTATTGAGAATACATCAGATTCGCGAGGAATGAAAACAGGCAAGGTCACAAGAGTTCAGATTGAAGGCGGATTCTGGGGAATTCTCGGAGATGACGGCACAAAGTACGACCCGATAAATTTGCCAGAAGAGTATAAAAAAGACGGCTTGCCAGTACGGTTTGAGGTAAAAAATAGAGAAGACATGGCCAGTTTTCATATGTGGGGCCAAATTGTGGAAATCGTCAAAATTGAAAATGTTACGAATTAACAATTATTTTAATAAAATCTTAATCTAATAACAATTTAATGGTATCTTAATACAATGCTAACATATTTATATTAAATATAAGGGTATGTCGAAAGAAAATATTCTAATTGTAGATGATGAAGAGGATGTCCTTGAGCTTGTAAGGTACAATCTTGACAAGAATGGGTATAAGTTATATACCGCTACTTCAGGCGAAGATGCACTTGCGAAAGCCAGAATAAAACTGCCTGATTTAATTATTCTTGATCTAATGCTGCCCGGCATGGATGGTCTTGAGGTATGCAAAAAGCTTAAAAGCGACTCTAAAACTCAGAACATCCCGGTTATCATGCTCACTGCCAAGAGCGAAGAATCGGATATTATTACCGGACTTGAATTGGGAGCTGATGATTACGTTACAAAACCATTCAGCCCCAAAGTACTCATAGCTCGAGTCAGGCGGCTTCTACACAGGAATGTTACTCGCGACCAGGAACAGACTCCGATTAAGGTTCACGACTTGACGATAGATCCGCCCAGAAGGCAGGTATTTATCAAAGACAAGCCGGTGGAATTAACTTTCACGGAGTTCAATATCCTTTGCGTATTGGCAAAAAGGCCCGGTTTGGTTTTCACACGTTACCAAATCGTAGATTCGCTGCATGGTGACAACTATCTGGTTACAGACAGAGCAGTAGATGTTCAGATAGTTTCATTAAGAAAAAAACTGGGTTCATGCAGCAAATATATTGAAACTGTTCGCGGCGTTGGATACCGCTTCAAGGAATAGAAAATGCTTAAAAACCGCTTCCTATGGCAGCTCTACGCAGCCTTCCTGCTGATTGTCATTATCTCGGTTGCCGGCGTTGGCTGGTATGCGTCAAAATATTTTTACGACTTTTATCTTAACGAAATTACCGATAGCCTCAAATCAAGAGCATACCTGGTTGAAAGTCAAATACAAGAGAGAATTGAACAGCGGAATTTCAAGGAAACTGACGATTTCTGTAAGCAAATTGGCAAAAAAAGCTCTATGCGAATTACAGTAATTTTGCCGGATGGTACAGTTATAGCGGATTCCGATGAAATAACCAGTCAGATGAAAAACCACGCTGAAAGAACAGAATTTCAGGAAGCTGTCAGTCAGGGTTTGGGCAAATCAATTCGTTACAGCTCAACTCTTGGCAAACAAATGAGATATTTGGCAATTCCAATAAGGCAGGACGACAAAATCCTTGCGGTTGTAAGGACCGCGGTTCCAATTACAACAATTGAAAATACTCTCAAGAGTATTTACCACAACCTTTTAATTATTGGTATCGTTATCGCGATTTGTATGGCGATACTGAGTCTTTTCATATCCAGAAAAATCAGCCTTCCAATCGAGCAAATGACTGAAGTAGCCAAAAATGTCGCGGCTGGAAGGCTCGATATGAGATTACCTATACCTGATACGGTAGAATTCGCAGCGTTGGCAAAAGCTTCAAATGAAATGCTGCGTCAGCTTAATTCCAAGATTGATATAATAACCGCCGAAAGAAGCCAGATACAGGCTATTTTATCGAGTATGATTGAAGGTGTTCTTGCTGTTGATTCTTCCGGACACATTGTAAGTATTAATAAAACAGCCGCCAATCTGCTTAAAATAAACGAGACAAACGGGAAAGGCCGAAGTATCGAAGAGGTAATTCGCAATCCTCATTTCCAGCAGTATATAAGAAATACAATCGATAATAAACAGCCCGCTGAAACTGACGGCCTTGTATTGGATGAAGACGGTCGATTCCTGCAATTATATGGTTCGCATCTTACCGATAATAAAGGTAATAAAAACGGAGCGGTACTTGTATTGCACGATATAACAAGAACGCGTCGGCTTGAGGAAGTAAGACGTGATTTTGTAGCAAACGTTTCGCATGAGTTGAAAACACCGATAACGTCTATCAAGGGATTTGTAGAAACGCTTCAGGATGGCGCTATTGATAATCCCGAAGAGGCAAAAAGATTTCTGGAAATTATCGCTCGACACGCCGAAAGATTAAACGCGATAGTCGATGACCTGTTGAGCCTTTCTGTTCTGGAAGAAGATATTGACAAAAGAAGGTTGTCTTTTGAAAATGCTGATTTGAAGCCGCTGCTTATTTCGACGGCGGAGCTTGCTAAAATGAAAGCTGACCAGAAAAACATCGCGATTGAAGTAACTTGCGAAGAAAATATATCCGCACAAATCAACGCCGCACTTATAGAACAGGCGATTCTTAATCTTGTCGATAATGCAATTAAATACAGCCCGAATGATAGTAAAATCACGGTCAATTCGCAAAAAACCGGAGGCGAAATTACAATCAAAGTTTCAGATCAGGGACCCGGAATCCCCAAAGAGCATCTTAGTCATATATTCGAGCGTTTCTATGTAGTCGATAAGAGCCGCAGTCGAAAACTTGGCGGCACAGGGCTCGGTTTATCGATAGTTAAACACATAGCGCAGGTTCACGGCGGCTACATCACAGTCGAAAGCCAAGTCAACAAAGGAAGCACTTTTATTATTCACCTGCCCGTTGGAAATAATAATCATTAAAAACCAGAGAGCCACTCCTTTGTTGTCATTACCTTGCTGAATCGCATAGCCTGAGTAATCAGAATTGCATTGTGCAATTGCTCTGCAGTTACAGAACCCGCACTATTAGAAACATTCAGTGTACCGGTAGCATCAGATAGAAATTCCACCGCAAAGCCTAAATGAAACGCCTGGCGTGCTGTAGTATCACAACACATCTGTGTCATATATCCGGTGATTGTTACAGTATCTATTTTATATTCACGAAGGTATGATTCCAGATTTGTACCGGTAAAACTTCCCGGCAAGGTTTTTTCTATCAGAGCATCTCTATAACGGCGGTTTATTTCGGGATGCAGTTTCCAGCTTTCACTGCCCTTCTGAAAACCTTTGGAAAGAGGCGTAGCCGCAGAGTGCTGAATTACAATAATCGGAATACCGTGATTAGCGGCTATATCCATAGCTTTAAGAATATTGTCGAGACTACCATCTGGATAAGTTACTTTCAGACCTTCATTAAAATATACATTCTGCACATCAATGACTAATAAAGCTTTCTTCATATTAACCTTTTCAAATTTATGATATTTCTACTGATATAAATATAATCTATTGACAATCACAGTGAAAGCAGGATTCTATAATATAATATTTTAACATGATGGATTTGATTTGTCATTACTGTCGCTAAATACTCATAACTAAGTTATGAATAGGAGTTTAACAAAAATGAGAAAAGATATACTATGGAATGAAAAATTAAATTATTAACACAATTCTAATAATATGTTGATATTAACTTAACAATTCATATTTAATATACTCATGTATTGAAGACATACTATGGGGTCGTCCCATATGGTAATAAAAATAATATTGTTTTAGGAAGGCGCAAAATGACAAAGGACAAGTTACAGAAGTGGTACAGGATTTTTCTCGGAATTATGATGGTCGTCTTTTCAATTGGAACCGTTCAGGCAAGTTCAGGTGAAACAGATGATCTAAAAAAACAAGTTACAGAATTGAGTGATAGAATCTCTCAATTGGAAAAAAGCAAAGACAGTTCTTCGGAAAGTATTAAACTTCCAGACAATCTGAAATGGATTGAAAATGTAAAAATATCAGGAGATTTCAGATATCGCCATGAACACATTGACACAGAAACCGGAACAACAAATCCAGTATGGAAAACCGGCAGAGACAGAGAAAGAATCAGAGCAAGATTGATGATTGAAGCGATGATTAACGATGAATGGGATGTAGGTTTCAGATTCGCGACGGGCGAAAGAAGCATTTTCACAAGTAATAAAGATATGCTCGGAGACCCAATATCAGCAAATCAGACACTTAAGCAATATTTCTCTGATAAGGACTTATGGGTTGATCTTGCCTATTTCAACTGGCATCCAAAAGCGTTTTCGGGATTAAATGTATCAGGCGGTAAGATAAAGAATCCTTTCTATTGTGCCGGTAAAAGTGAGCTTATCTGGGATGGCGACCTGAATCCAGAAGGTATCGGAATGAGTCATAGTATCGCTCTTAATGACTCCTTCAAGTTATATGTTACAGGTGCAGGCTTCTGGGTCGATGAAAGCAGCAGCGGCGTTGATACTTCTCTCTGGGGAGCCCAGACCTACTTGAAACATACTATGAAAAATTCTGATTACGTACTCGGCGGCGCAGGATATTTCGACTACGGCAATATCCAGGGCAAAACAGATACCTATGGTATTATGGCTGGAAACACCGGCATCGACTCATGGGCAAGCGATTTCGACATTATCGAACTTTTCGGCGAATATGGAACAACATTGCATGATACGCCGGTATCATTTTATGGCGACTGGGTATGTAACCTTGTTGCTAATTCCAGCGGAGATACAGGCTGGCTCGCAGGCGCAAAGATTAATAAAGCAAGTAAACCAGGTTCATGGCAGCTTTCATACGACTACAGAGAGCTTCAGGCTGATGCGGTACTCGGTGTTTTCACGAATTCTGATTTCGGCGGCGGCGGTACAAATTCAAGAGGTCATTGTGTAGATTTGACATACCAGTTAGCCAAAAATGTACAGGTATCAACAGCATACATCCAGGCTGAAAAAGACGGAGCAAGCGGAGCAGATGATCTCGACTACAGAAGACTGCATGCTTCATTAATGCTGAAATTCTAAAATCTAAAAAAACATAATATTAACATAGCCCTAACACAACTTTAACAATTAACAAATAGAATATGTAAGGAGAAAAAATGAAAACAGTAGTAGTAAGAATTATGTTAGCCATGACGATACTGGCATCAACGAATGTAATAGCACAAGAGAAACTTCATATTGAAGGCTCGACCACGGTCGGCCCGATTGCGGACGGTTTCGCGGAAGTGTTTAAAAAACTGTATCCTGATGTCGCTATCACCGTTAATAAAAGCGGCAGCGGCACAGGCGCAGCAGCATTGATGGATAGCCGCTGCGATATCGCGACGATGAGCAGGTTTATGAAAGAACAGGAATTCAAGGACGCTGTAGCTAAAAATGTATTTCCTGTCGCTCATGCTATCGCTATGGATGGTGTTTGCGTAGTGCTTCATCCATCAAATCCAATCGAAGCTTTAACAACAGAGCAGGTTCGCAATATTTATACAGGCAAAATCAAAAACTGGAAAGAGCTTGGCGGCCCGGATTTAAGTATCGTAGTCATAAGCAGAGATACTTCTTCAGGGACATACGAGACATTCGAGGAATTTGTTATGAACAAAGAAAAAATGGCTTCTAATGTTGAATACGTCAGCACAAATCCTCAGATGTTCGGCAGAGTTGAAAGCACAAAATCAGCTATCGGATATGTCGGGTACGGCTTTATAAAAACCGGTGTAAAGGCAGTCACATTAAATGGAATTAAAGCAACAGTTCAGACAATATTAAACGGCCAATACCCTGCTTCAAGACCGTTGTATATGTTTACAAACGGTTATCCAAAACTCGGCTCAATGACCCACAAGTTTATCTCGTTCTATCTGACTGAGGAAGGCCAGGAAGTAATCGAGGACAAGGGATTTGTGCCGGTAACAAATTATTAAGGTATGATACAAAACAAGCATGGAAAGCAAAGAATCTGAATATCAAGTTAAACCAGCGGATGTTTTCAAACACCCGTTGGTTCTTACTTTTGGACAGGACGTAAAGGGATTTCTATTTAAACATATCGGAACATTTACGCTGTTTTTTTTCACATGCACTTCCGTTCTAGCCGTATTGCTTATTTTCCTGTTTGTCACCAAAGAAGCCTTTCCTTTTCTGACTAAATTCAGTGTTGTTGAGTTTTTAACCAGCACAGCATGGTATCCAGAAGCATCAGAAGGCGTTGAATTCGGCGCCCTCGCATTGATTGCAGGTTCTGTTTATGTCACCACAATCGCCCTTGCGTTTTCTGTTCCTATTGGTGTGCTTTCAGCAATTTTTCTAAGCGACATCGTATCATTCAAAATAAGAGGAATAATAAAACCTATAATTGAAATTCTCGCGGCTATACCTTCAGTCGCATATGGTTTTTTCGCGGTTCTTGTTCTTGCCCCATGGATGCAGAAACACCTCGGTTTCGCAACCGGTACAAATGCCTTGAACTCATCGCTGCTGCTTTCGATTATGGCGTTACCTACAATTATCAGCGTCGCCGAAGATTCCATTTCCGCGATTGGCAGAGAATTGCGTGAAGCCTCATATGCACTCGGCGCGACACGTTTCGAGACTATGATTAAGGTTGTGATTCCAGCATCACATAGCGGCATAATCGCCGGAATTGTTCTTGGCATGATGAGAGCTATCGGGGAGACAATGGTTGTCTGGATGGCTTCCGGCAACGCGGCACAAGTACCGCATCCATGGTGGGATTTATCTCAATCGATTCGTACAATGACAGCGTCAATAGCCGGGGAGATGGGTGAAACAGTCAAAGGTTCCGACCACTACAGGTCACTATTTACTATCGGATTGTTATTACTCGTGATGACACTTTTATTGAACCTGGTCAGCGAATACTTTTTATCACGGGCAAGGAAGTCTTTAGGGAAATCTTAAATGAAGGCTGATTTACGTATCATTATCGACAAATTATTCACGACTCTAACGGGCATAGCCGTAGTCAGCATGGTTATTGCCCTTATTGTAATTCTCGGCCCAATGCTCTATCGCGGACTTGGAGCCGTTGTCTTCAGAGGGACGGTCGAGTTCAGAAAAATGCAGCTTGCCGAGTTCCAGCACGGAAATGCGAAAAAAGTAAATCAGGAGGCTGAAACCACACAAAAAGCCAGGCAAGTTGTATATGATATGATTCATCAATTCCGAAACGGCATTGACATAGAAAAATTGGAAGGCCGGGTAAAAGATATTAATCGTAATTATGGAAATGAGATTCAGCAAAAAGATTTACCGAGAGAACAATACCAGGAACTTCGAAATTTCAGCAAAGAAATTCGTGACAAGCTGGTCGATGCGTTCTCAAGTAATGATAAAGAACAGATAAAAGAAAATATAGATTTTGTTCTGCAATATGAAAAAAATGAGCGATTAGACAAAACAGCCGCAAGTGAATATTTCACTATAGCCCGGGAATTTCTTGAAGCATCTGCCAAAATTGATTTTGAGAAAAGAGATTTTTATGCAGCCGAGCTTGCGGAACTTGAAGAAATAATTGCCAAATTATTCGGCCCGTCTCCAGGCGAAGGCGATCCTATGCTCGCACAAAAAAGATATGGCGCCGCAAGAATGGACCAGACGAACCAATTGCTGCATCAGCTATTCTGGAAAGCAAAATGGGTGACACAGGAAAACGCGGTCGCGTTAAAAAGAATTGAAACTTCAAGACCGGAAGAGTTTACAGGGACACAACTCGAACCTTTGTTCGGATACATTAAAGACAATATCAATCAATTGCAAAATCCAAAACTCACATTTTACTGGCGATACTTTTTCGATGACAGTACACCGGGACATTATTTCGGCGGCGTAGGACCGGAAATTATAGGAACGTTATTATTAACACTTTTGAGTATGGTTTTCGTTGTTCCTTTCGGCGTTATAAGTGCCGCGTATTTAACCGAGTGTACAAAAGAAGGACAAGTGGTAAGAATAATCAGGATGTGTATCAACACTTTAGCCGGAGTACCGAGCATTGTGTTTGGTTTATTCGGCATGGCTTTTTTTGTTTTGTTCTTTATCCCATTATTCGGCGGACCTTCCAAGCCTTGTATTCTTGCCGGCTCACTTACACTTGCAGTGCTGACTTTACCTGTAATGATTCGTGCAAGCGAAGAAGCGATAAGAACAGTCCCGCAAACATATAAAGAAGCGTCACTTGCTCTCGGAGCGAGTAAATTCATCACTTTTGTTAAAGTGACACTTCCCGCCGCCCTGCCGGGAATTTTGACTGGTATAATTTTAAGCCTGAGCAGAGTCGCGGGAGAAACCGCACCGATTTTATTTACTGCTGGAATAGCGATTGGCCCGATACCAAAGTCAATTTTCCAAACGACCCGAACTTTATCCTACGGAAGCTGGGACATGGCGGTTTCGGATAAATTAGCCGCTGAGGTACCGCATAATCAATTCGGTATGGTGGTGACTCTCGTTTTGTTAATATTATGTCTTAACGCACTTGCAATCTTTCTGAGAGCGAAGATGTTTAAAAAACTAAAAGGTCATTGAAATTTTGAAACTGTATTCCGGGAAATACGAAATGACAGAAAAAAATGACAACGAAATGTTAATACCTGTAGCCAAAGCTAAAAACAGCAACTATAATAGTTTGAAGTTAGAGAAGATAAAAATGGAAAAAATAAAACCATCGAGACTATATGAAAATGTAATATCGGAAAGCAGCACTCCAATAATAAAAGCTGAAAATTTCAGTTTTTATTACGGTTCAAAAGCGGGCGTTAAAGATATTTCAATGGAAATCTATCCTCGTATGGTTACCGCGATAATCGGCCCAAGCGGCTGCGGTAAAAGCACATTCCTTCGCAGTATGAACAGAATAAACGACCTTATCCCGAATATTCGAGTCGAAGGAAAACTGTATGTAAATAACCAGGACATTTACGCCAAGCAAATTCATTTGGTAAATCTCAGGCAGCAAGTTGGGATGGTTTTCCAGAAGCCCAATCCATTTCCGAAAAGTATCTTCGATAATGTTGCTTACGGCCCAAGACTACAGGGAATAAAAAATCGAAACACACTTCAACAAATTGTAGAAGAGAGCCTCCATTTGGCAGCTCTTTGGGACGAAGTTAAAGACGACCTGAAAAAATCAGCTCTGGCTCTTTCCGGCGGCCAGCAGCAGAGATTATGTATCGCAAGAGCATTAGCAACCAAACCCAATGTATTGCTGATGGATGAACCCTGCTCAGCACTGGATCCTATCGCGACAAGCAAAATTGAAGATTTGATAGACACGCTGAAAAATGATTATACAATAGTTATTGTCACGCACAATATGCAGCAGGCGGCACGTGTTAGTGAAAGAACCGCTTTTTTCTGCCTCGGTGAACTGATTGAATATGACACTACATCAAATATATTCAGCAACCCGGGTAAAAAGCAAACCGAAGATTATGTGACTGGAAAATTTGGATAAGACATATAACCGTAAATGGTTTTGGAGTAAAAATGGCTAAACATTTACAGAAAGAAATAGACAATCTAAAAAGACAGATTCTGTCACTTGGAGCAATAGTAGAATCCACCGTTAGAGACGCCGCTTTGTCCATCGAAAACCGCGATGAAAAACTGGCCCAAAAAATAATCGATGATGATATTAAAGTTGATAACGCTGAAGTAGAGATTGAGGAAGACTGCCTGAAGATTCTCGCGCTGCATCAGCCTGTAGCTATTGATTTGCGGTTCATTGTCGCGGTACTTAAAATGAATAGCGACCTTGAGCGCATCGGAGATTTAGCGGTCAATATCGCGGAAAGAGCCGTTTTTCTCGCTAACCAGCCCAGGGTCAACATCTCAATTGACCTTGTCGAAATGTCACGCCTGACAATGGCTATGCTGAGAAACAGTCTCGATGCGCTTATTAATCATGATTCGGTTCTGGCTCACAGAGTTTGTAAGAGTGATGACAATGTTGACCAGATGAATCGACAGATGTACATCGAAATTCAGGAGGCAATAACTCGAAATCCCGAACAGATAGGCTCTCTGATTCATTTGTTATCGGTTTCCCGCCATTTGGAACGTATAGCCGACCACGCTACAAACATCGCGGAAGATGTTATTTATATGCTTGAAGGCAGAATAATCCGCCATCATTCCGAGGACTACTCACGATAAAATTTTCTAAGCGACCAGGCTTTTCGCTACATCGACAGCCGAAGCGGCGTCGGGCGCATAACCGTTGGCACCGATTCTATCGGCATATTCCTGTGTAACGGGAGCTCCGCCTATCATAACCTTTACAGAAAGGCCTGCTTCTTTGATAACTTTTATTGTCTTTTCCATGCCAGGCATTGTAGTAGTTAGAAGAGCGCTTATACCTACCAATTGAACGCCGGTTTCTTTTATCTTTTGGAGAAATTTCTCCGGTTTGACATCCACTCCAAGGTCAAAAACTTCAAAACCTGCGCCTTTAAGCATCATCGCGACAAGATTTTTGCCAATATCATGTAAATCGCCCTGAACTGTACCAATCGCCAGTTTTCCAAGCGGCTCAACTCCCGCTTTTACAAGCTCAGGTTCGAGAACTTCCATAGCCATTTTCATTGCACGGGCTGAAATAAGTACTTCAGGTATATAAACCTCATTTTTCTTAAAACGGGCGCCAACAATATCCATTCCAGCGATTAATCCATTATCAAGAATGGACTTTGGAGCAATACCCTCGGCAAGAGCATTTTTTGTCATATTTACCGCTGATACCTGATCCCCTTTTATTATTACTTCAGCCAATGCTTTCAAATCTGCCATTTTGTTCACCTTAAAAAATTTATTCAGAAAATCTCAGATTAACATTTAAGACGCATATTTAATAATATTTTAGCTCATTTAACAAGAATAAAATCTAATTTATAGTATTTGAAATTACTATCGTTTGCTGTTATAATCTGGTGTTCTTTGGTTACAATAAGGAATCTTTACTTAAATAAGAATAAATTAAGCAGAGAAATACAACATGAGCAATTATATAGTGTTAGTTAAACAAGTACCTGATGTATCACAAATCACCGATAATGCCTTCGACCCGGAAACCGGAACATTAATCCGAACCAGACTTGCCAGCGTAATAAACGAACTGGACGCACAGGCCCTGGCGTTTGCGAGTTATATGAAGAAAATCAGCTCCGATGAAAAAGGGCAAATAATCGCCCTTACTATGGGACCTCCTATGGCAGATGAAGTTCTGCGATACAGTTTAAGCAGATGCGCAGATAAAGTCGTACTTCTGACCGACAGAGCATTAGGCGGAGCCGATACAGTAGCGACCGCTAATCCACTCGCGTTCGCAATCAGAAGAATCGTAAAAGATATATTCAAAAATGATAACAATTATTTTGTCATATCCGGCATGCAGTCAGTAGATGGCGATACAGCACAGGTTCCGCCGCAGATTGCCGAGGAACTGAACCTGCCCTGCATTGCTTATGCCACCGGAGCAGAGTATAAAAACAAACGTTTTGAATTCACACGTATTATCAGCGGCGGAAGCCAAATTGTAGCGGCCAAAAAACTTCCCGCCGTAATTACCGTCGCGAAATATGAATATCCGCTTTACGCCACATTCGCAAAAACAAGAATGGCGAATAAAACGGAAGTCATAAAATGGGGAGCGGATGATATAAAAGCAACTCTTATCGGAGCAAAAGGTTCGAAAACCGCGGTTATTCGTGTATTTCCGCCCGGAAAAAGCACAAGAAAATGCCAGCATGTTAATGACGCGAAATCATTGGCACAAATAATTCTGCAAAGCGGCGCTTCTGCTGATAACAAAGGAAAACAGGACGGCAGTGAACAGAACCATCGCTATGTTTTACCGAATAAACGAAAAAGCCTGCTGAGCAGAAATTTCGAGGGTACCCAGAAAGAGCAGGAAGATTATGAAATCCTGGAACGAAAACTGAAAGAACTTGGAATAAAAGACGCAAATCAGATTAATGATAAAAACAAACAAAACATTCTTACAGCAGCAGCCGAACATTTCCATGAAAAAGCACTGGAAGATATGATAGCAGGTTTGCGATTATCAAAACCCGCATTTGAAGGTGAAGTCTGGGTTGTCGCCGAACATACCGAATCTGAAATACATCCGGCTACATTCGAGCTGATTGGAAAAGCAAGAGAGCTTGCCGATTCACTCGAAACACAAGTTGGTGTATGCCTTGCCGGTGATAAAGTAGAGGCAATGAGCAATGAGCTTATAGCAGCCGGCGCGGATAACATTTATACAATCGAAGATAAACTTCTTAGAGAATTTGACCCAATATCTTATCGTAAGGTAATTGCGGACGCGATAAGCAAATATTGGCCGCAAATCGTGCTTTTCGCCGCAACTCCGCAGGGAAGAATGCTCGCCCCGATGATTTCATATCGAGTCGAATGCGGCCTGACCGCGGACTGTACAGGGCTGGATATTCGTGACAGTTCGAGAAAAGGCGACATAGGTTTATTGCTGCAAACCCGCCCCGCTCTCGGCGGAAACGTCATGGCGACTATCAGAACGAAAAATTCCAAATCGCAAATGGCAACTGCAAGACCGGGAGTTATGAAAAGAATTCCCGCCGACAAATCGAGAAAAGGCAAAGTTATAAAACATAATGTCGAACTTTCAGCCGATGACATAAGTCTTGAAATAATCAAAACTGAACTCGGCTCAGGAAGTGTCAATTTCGGAGCAGAGATAATTGTCAGCGGCGGTAAGGGCTTACAAAACCGTGATGGTTTTGAAAAACTATTAGGATTGCTTTGCGGTACTTTAAGCAGGAAATTTAATACGGAAGTGGAAATAGGCGCATCACGAGCGGCGGTAGAACAGGGATTCATCGAGCGGGTTCACCAGGTTGGACAGACAGGAACCGCAGTAGGACCGAAACTCTATGTAGCTCTTGGAATTTCCGGCGCGATTCAGCATATGATAGGTGTCGCCAATACTGAAACCATAGTGGCAATCAACAGTGACCCGAATGCGCCAATATTCAAACAATGTGATTATTACATTGTCGGAACAGCAGAAGATACCATACCTCAATTAGTACAGGCATTGGAAGGAATATAGAAAGTGTCGAATAATAAAGACTTCAATAAAATATCCGTTTTAGTCGTCGGAGCAGGCCCTGCCGGTCTCGCGGCGGCAATTAAATTGAAAAGCCAAAAACCAGATATCGACATCTGCGTCGTGGAAAAAAGTGCTGATTTGGGAAATCACAATCTTTCCGGTGCGGTACTGGAACATGAGCCGCTCCAGAGGTTGCTGGATGAGGTTTCCCCCGGCTGGCGTGACACTGACGCCGCGAAAGAAGTTCTCGCCAATGTCATAGATAAAGACGATGTAATGTTCTTCCTCGGCAAGAATCTTTCATTCAATATTTTCTTTGCGTTAAAACTCGCCAAAACATTCGGCATAAACTTCGGCCAGATGATACATAAAGGCGACTATTCCGTATCGATAAGCAAGCTCACCAAATGGCTCGGACAAATCGCTGTAAAACTCGGAGTGGAAGTTTTAACCGGTTTTTCTGTAAACGATATAATTCTCGATGAATCATCAGGCACGGCTAAAGGTGTAAAACTGGTTGACCAGGGACTTAATAAAGAAGGACATAAACAGCCGAACTTCGTAGAAGGTGAAATTATTTACGCCGATTTCGTTGTCCTTGCCGAAGGCTGCGACGGCCTTGTCACTGAAAAATTTATAACTAAAGCAAATCTGCAAAGACAAAGTCCGCAGCTATTTTCCGTTGGCGTAAAAGAACTTATTAAAGTAAGTCCTGAACAATATCAGAAATTTACGTCAGGCCGCGTTGTTCACGCTATGGGTTATCCTATCTGGACACCTGTTTTCGGACCGGGTATGTTCGGCGGCGGTATTGTTTACGCAGGCGCACAGGACCATCTTTCAGTGGGCATGATAGTCGGAGCGGACTGGAAATATTGTAATTTCAATCCGCAGGACGCGCTTGTTAATTTCAAAAACCATCGCTTTGTAAAACAATTCATCGAAGGCGGCCAGGTCGTCGAAGCAGGCGCGAAAATGATTCCAGAAGGCGGATATTACGCGATTCCGCGCGAACCGAAAACTGGAAATATCGGAAAAGGGAATGTCATGATTCTCGGTGACAGCGCAGGATTTGTGAACATGCTGAAAATCAAGGGACTTCACAACGCGATAGATTCCGGCATACAAGCGGCTAACGCTATTGTCCAAAGCATAAATAATCCTGAAACAGCGGCTGCGATTTATACTAAGTTCGTTGAAAAATCAAACATCGAAAAAGAAATGAAAGCCGCTAAAAACTTCCGCCAGACAGTCGCGAAATTCGGCCCGCTGCAGGGTATGCCGCTTTCGATACTTGGCGGTTTGCTGCCGAAATATAAAATTGAAAAAGATTACGAAGCAATGACAATCGCGAAATATCGCCTGAAACCGAACCAGAACTTCGATAAAGACACATTCACCGCGATGGCCGCGACAATACATCGAGAAGAAGAACCTTCGCACTTAACAATTCTCGACGAAAATATCTGCAAAACAAAATGCACGCCAATGTTCAATAGCCCCTGCATAACATTCTGCCCGGCGGGCGTATATGAAATGATTCATAACGACGTAAAACCGGCCAATCCATCGAACTGTCTGCATTGCAAAACATGCCAGAGAAAATGTCCCTTCGACAACATAAGATGGACAGTCCCCGAAGGCTCCGGCGGCCCACGTTATAAAAGAATGTAGTATTATCTGAAAACGCTAATTGAATTACAAAAATCAGATTGGCTTATTCAAGCCATTGTGAGTTAAAAAGCCTGTTTCCATGAACAACGCCGATAACCGCGACCTTGTTTTCGTTCAGTAACTTGTAAAGAATACGATAACTGAAAACTCTAAGCTCACGATATTTGTCATCTTGTATTTCAGGTATCATTTTGCCGATTCTTATATGCTCTTTACGTTTTCGTGTTTTCTTAATTATGAGCTGGACAACCCGGCGAGCCTGAAAGGGAGAGTCTTTTTCAATAAATGAACCTATTTCCTCGATATGTTCAAGAGCTTTAATTGTCCATATTACTTGAGCCATTTTGCCAGTCTGCTCTCTACTTCGTCATGCGACAGAACGTTGCCGTCCTCGATATCCTTTTCTCCCTGCTCAATGCACTGAAGAACATAAAGATGGTACTGGATGTCTTCAAATGTCGATTCATCCGGCATTCGCGATATAACTTCACATGCTTTTTGCTTTGCGGTCATGTTTTGCCCCGGTTTTTATACCCTGTTATAAAATTTCTTTTATCGTAATAATTATACCAAATTGAATCGAAATTCACAATCAACTTTTTTAGCCTGACACCGTTACTTTATTCAATTGTCCAAATTACTTTTTGTTATCCAAAAGCCGTTTAAATTTGTCAGGTATTTTCGTTTCAAAGTTCATTTGGCGGCCGTCAACGGGATGTTTGAAGGAAATCGACCTGGAGTGCAATGCAAGATTAGCTTCCTTATCTTTTTCATTTCCATATTTGCGGTCGCCAACGATTGGGTGTCCCTTATCGGCCATATGCACACGTATCTGGTTTTTCCTGCCGGTTAAAAGAGTAACTTCGACAAGACTCAGCCGCTCTGTCTCTTTAAGAACTTTGTAAGCCGTATGTGAGAGTTTGCCTTTTTTCGTGTCTTTAGTCGAATAGACTGTCATCGCTTCGTTCTCGGCCAGGTACGATGTAATAACTCCCTCTTTCGGATTTAGGCGGCCATGAACCACCGTAATATATTTCTTTTCCGTTTCTTTCCAGTTTTCCTGCAACTGGTCCTTGATTTCCTCGCTTTTCGCAAAGATAAGCAGCCCCGAAGTCCACTGGTCCAGCCTGTGAACCGTAAAAACCTGCTTTCGCGACTTTGAATTGCCCTTTCGTATATACTCGCTAAGAATATAATTAGCCGTTTTGGTCTTATTAGTAGCCGTCCCAACCGTCAGCAATCCCGCCGACTTATCCACAACAAGAAGATAGTCGTCTTCATATACTATCTTCAATCCTTTAGGCTGATATTTTTTCTTTATGTTTTTACTCATAAAAATGTAACTTTATACGATTTTCTTTTGTAATGATAGATAATCTTTAAATTCAGAACCTTGCTTTAAGTGAATAACTCCAAAATGAGCTGGAATGATCTTTTTTATTTTAGTTATTGTTTTTATTTGTGATAAATGAAATCGGTCTGTAGTTTTTACTTCCAAAAGCCATAATTTCCCATCTTTAATTAATGTTAAATCCGGCCAACCATTCCTATAACTATAAGGATCCTCAAATAATAATTTAGCTATATTAAGAAGACACTCAGAACCAACAACATTAAACAAAGCAGAAATAAAGTCTTTTTCAAGTCCAGGATAAGATTTCTGAACAATAGAATACCTGTATATTTCTTGGAAATTATTTTGTATTTCTTTAACACTTGCATGCTCAATTGCTTTGAGAATATCTAACGATTTCTTTTTATGAATATAAAACTGAGCTTCAAGAAACCTTTTACAAGCATCATCTTTTGAGTAAAAAGTATTTAGTTCAATCAAAACGGGAAGTGCAGCAGCTTTAATTAAAGACAAAAATGCTCCCCCTTCGCAATAAGCTGCATAAAAACCTAATCCCTTAAAATGTATCCAAAGAAAATGTTCTGGTTTTGAATTATATGGGCCAATAAATTCATATATAGGAATTTCTAACTGTTCACATTGTTGCTCAAGAGATAAATAAGTTATAGCAAGTTCACGTCCTTCACTGGTAATCTTACCTGGGTCCGTTATCAAGTCACGTTGCGCGAGAGCCTTTATCGTACTCGTACAGTGTGAGTATTCATTATCCTTAAACAAATCTATAAGTGTTTTTTGCATTATTTTGGTAAGGTTGGCTTTGTTCTTCATTTTATGGGCAGCAGTTATTTGCATCAAATTATTTCATCGGTGGTTTTCCTGTTTCAGTAAGTTTTTTGTTCAGCTTAGTTCTCTTTCGCTCAATTATCTCAGGCTGTACAAAATAGAAGTCGAAAAGGGCTTCTATAACATCTAAATTCCATTCGGCTTCTCCAGCTTCTACTTCAACAACTTCTCCAGAACGTTCACTTTTTGTCGGATGAGCAGCAAAATTACCAATATTTCGAATTGCATCAAGTGAATTTGATAGATAGGAAGGTAGCTTACCACTATCAAGTACTTGTTGGATTTCATCTGCCAGATTGCCCTTTTTAACTCCTGCCCTATCTCTCAAAATGTGCTGAAGACTTCGTCGGCTCAATGCAGCACTTGCTTTGGGGCTGTCCGCTAAAACCATACATGCTTCCTTGTAGTCAGATATAAAATCATCTGGTACTTCGGGAGGTACTGGTGATCTATTTGCCGTTTTTGGCTTAATAAGTAAGGAACTATCTTTTGTGAATATCGGCCCCATCGTACCTGGCATGTGCTGTATTTTTATATTATCTAAACACAACACCATTCTTTTACAGCTTGGGCACACACGTTTTATAATTTCCCAACGACCGTCTACATCTTCACCAAAGCTAAAACTTTTAGAATCATCATGAAACTCAACTAAACAATATGGACATTTCATACTCTATATCCTTTATGTTAAATAATATTCAATCGTTTATAATATATAACATTGCTGATAGCGACCATTTTCAACTGGTAACATTTTATAACCGGTTCGTTTTCCTCTTTATTTTACATAAGCAGCTTCTAATTTCAGTAGGTTACAATTTGTAACCTACTCGGTTTTCTAATTTTCAACCGGTGTCAATTTGTCACCAGTTCAACATAGTGTTCTGTAACTTAACAAAAGGTGTCATTCTGAGTGTAATCAAGAATCTGGGTATCGGCAGCCAGATGCTTCGTCTATGACTCAGCATGACAAGTTATTATATTGCATGCTATTAAATACCAATCTTCACTTTCATAATAACTCCCTGTTATATCGAGATTTTTTAATTCGAGAATTATTATATCCGCAAAAAATGGACATACAAGGGGAAACTAAGTGTGTTATATTTCTGGATAACCACCCATTCAGCTTCGTTCAGAATGACAACATTTCCGTATGTGTTATTTTATGATTCCTTTGAGATAGCCGAGAGCGTAGGCCATGCCGGCGTGCCAGGGATCGGCACAGTTCATTTGCGGGGTGTGGTCGGGAATTAGTAAGCCATCGTAATTATTTTTTTGCAGGATATCGACAATTCTGCACATATCCAAATCGCCGTCGTCTATGAAGGTTTCGTAATATTCAGGGACTTTTCCGTGAACGTTTCTGATATGGATATACGCGACTCGATTCTGTTTAGTGAAAGCGTCGAGCGATTCGTAAACGTCACCATCGGACATTTCAGCAAGCGTGCCTAAGCATAACTCGAACTGATTATACTTGCTTGCATTAATTTTGATAACCCGTTCGTACATCGCTGGCTGATAGACCAAACGAGGCTGCTTTCGCATGTAAGGCAATGGCGGGTCATCTGGATGAAGTGCCATTATTACATTTGCTTCTTTTGCGACCGGCAAAATTTCATTTAGGAAATTTTCATACCTTGACCATAATTCCTCATGAGTCATTTCCGGCAGGAATCCTTTCTTTGCTTTCGTGTCGTAAATCATATTCCATACCATGCCGTTAGGGATCGGAGAATCATCGCCGCCGTTTATGCCGACTGAAATAGCCTTGCCGCGGGCGAACGGGCCTGTGATTCGGCCGCAAACTCCGGCTATGCTGAAGTTATACCCCATGATTGGGATTTTTGCTTTGCCGACTGTGCAAATTATTGTTTTGACGTTTTCCAGTTGTTCCTTCTTTTTCGGGCCGTCCAGAAGTACATCGTGCCAGTGAGCCGGATCGAAATTTTCTATCGCTTCGAGTTCGAGACCAGCATCGTTTATTTCTTTTTTGATTTGCAATAGTTCGTCGAGTGACCATAGTTTATTCGGGTCACCGGCCATGCCCCAGCCTTTGTCACCACCTGTTGGCTGATTGTCCGAGGGATTATCCTTTCCCTGTTTGAAGTAATCGACCAAATGAATAACAAGATGTGTTGCACCGCACTGCTTTGCGAACTGGTAATTCTGTTTCGCGAGCATGTGCTTATATAAACCCAAACCAAGCTTCATAAATTTTCCCTGTTGTAAATTAAAATCCGATACTTACGCCGCCATCGACAATTAACTGCTGGCCGGTAATAAAAGACGCCGCTGGCGAACAGAGATAAACCGCAGCCCAGCCAATTTCTTCCGGCTTGCCCATACGATTCATCGGCGTGCGTGACAAAATTCTATCCAATCTTTGTTTATCATTTTGCATCGCTTTTTTTGACATATCCGTTTCAATCCAGCCTGGCGCTATCGCGTTCACACGAATTCCCTTCGGTGACAATTCGGTAGCGTATGATCTTACCATACCGAGCAGAGCGGATTTTGAAGCGGCGTACGCGGAGACATCGGGAATACCAAAAACAGCGGCCATAGAGGTTATAAATAAAATGCTTCCTGAGCCGCGTTCGACGAGTTGAGGAATAAAAGAGCGAGTCACGGCATGAGCGCCGAGCACGTTGGTTTTCATAATATTCTCGAAATCCTCATAAGTGGTTTCGGACGCGATTTTTTTCAGATTAATACCAGCGTTGTTTACAATAATATCCGGTACGCCGACTCGCTGGCAAACCATTTTTGCAAACTCATCCGCTTTAGACGGGTCGCTTATGTCATGAACTACATAGCGGCATTTGTCCGAGAGTTCCTCGCATGTAATGGATAGAGCTTCTTCTCTCCGGCCTGTCAATAAAACATTTGCTCCGGCTTTTACCATACATTGAGCGATGGCTTTGCCTATACCTGTGCCGCCGCCGGTTATCAAAGCGGTTTTGTTTTCCAACGAAAATATTTTTTCCATATCTTTCATAAATCAAAAATAACAATGGTGAGAAATCCAAATAACTGAAGACTATATTGAGATGACTACGTTTTTCTACAATTCATTACTTATTAGTCTTTTCATTTTCTGCTATCACCTATTATACAGAAAAAACTTAATTTGTATATATCAATTCTATATATTTTTTCTTTTCTTATTCTTCATTTTGTGCAATATTTACTTCATAATTGAATATTATAAAATATTGATTATGGAATCTTCTTTGTCGTAAGGATACGTTTATATCAGAGTATGTCCTTTTAAATATCAAAGGGTGGCATCCTTCCCTTAGGGAGAAATGCCACCCTTTATTCTGATAGAATATCTATTTCTTATGAGCGAAAGGTAAGTTTTATACCCAAAGAATCTCCGAAAGGCTGATTCTTTTTAGGCTCGGCTTTTGGTTTATCCTTTTTGAAATCCTTCTTGCCTGTCTGATTTTTCGGCTGGGATTTTTCCTTTTTAGGTTGTTCCTGTTCCGGCTTTCGTTCCGATTTCATGCTTAGCGAAATTCGTTTTCTGCCGGCATCAACTTCCATGACTCGCACTTTTACCTGCTGGTGGACTTTCACAACCTCATTGGGATCTTTTACAAACTGGTCAGAAAGTTCGCTGATATGCACGAGCCCATCCTGATGAACGCCTATATCGACAAACGCTCCGAAGGCCGTGATATTTGTCACTATACCGGGCAGTTCCATTCCGACCTGCAAATCCTTAATTTCATTTACTCCCTCAGTGAAACTGAATACCTCAAACTGCTTTCTTGGGTCACGTCCGGGTTTGCTAAGTTCATCTTTTATATCCATGAGGGTAGGCAAGCCGACTTTATCAGTGACATATTCATGAAGTTTTATCTGTTCTCGAAGTTCCGAGTTTCTTATCAAATCTGTCACTGAGCAATTCAGGTTACTCGCCATTCTGTTTACTACGTCGTAACTTTCAGGGTGAACCGCGCTTGCATCAAGCGGATTTTTCGCGTTGCGAATTCTAAGAAAGCCTGCGCATTGCTCGAAAGTTTTTGCACCAAGACCTGAAACATTTTTCATATCATCGCGTGATTCAAAAGGCCCTTTTTCGTTTCTGTACTGCACGATTCTTTCGGCAAGCCGCGGGCCAACGCCTGAAACATAAGTTAGAAGCTCTTTGCTTGCTGTATTAACTTCTACTCCGACAGCGTTTACGCAGCTTATGACAGTGTCATCGAGACTGCGTTTAAGAAGCGTCTGGTCAACATCATGCTGATACTGGCCGACACCGATAGATTTCGGGTCAATCTTTACAAGCTCGGCTAATGGGTCCATAAGTCTTCTTCCGATTGAGACCGCGCCGCGAACGGTAATATCATAATCGGGGAACTCATCTCGCGCAACCTGCGAAGCGGAATAGACGCTCGCGCCGCTTTCGTTTACCATAACAACCGGAATCTCCGGCGGCAAGCCTAAGCCGCGAACAAATGATTCTGTTTCTCTGCTGGCGGTTCCATTGCCTATTGCAATCGCTTCGATATTAAATTTCTGGCACCATGCGGCTATTTTAATTCCTTCATTTTGTGAAGTTGCCCCGGATGAAGCATGAGGATAGACGACATCGTTGTAAAGAAGCTTACCCTGCTTGTCGAGGCACACAATTTTGCAGCCGGTCCTGAAAGCCGGGTCGATTGCGAGTACATTTTTCTCGCCTAATGGAGAACTTAAAAGAAGCTGACGCAGATTTTCCACAAAAACTTTTATCGCTTCTTCATCGGCTTTCTTTTTGCTGTCGAGTCGAATTTCTGTTTCCATCGAATCAGCGAGAAGTCTTTTGTAACCATCGACTATCGCAAGCCTTACCTGCGCAGAAGCCGCGTTGTCTTTTTGAATGAATAATGATTCAAGAATAGAAATCGCTTTATCTTCGTCAACTATTATTCTCATAAGAAGGAACTTTTCATTCGCTCCTCGTCGAATCGCAAGCACACGATGCGATGGCGCAGATGAAACCTTCTCCGTCCAATCGTAATAATCCTTATACTTCACCGCTTCTTCTTCCTTGCCCGGAATTACCTTACTGCTGTATTGTCCCTCTGTCCAGAACAACGAACGCATTTCAGCTCTCGCCTGCTGGTCTTCACTTATCCATTCGGCGATTATGTCACGCGCTCCGGCGAGTGCTTCTTCGGCTGAAGTGACTTCTTTTTCTTCATTAATATATTTCTGCGCTTCTGTTTCCGGGTCGAACATCCCCTGCTCGAAAATCATTTTCGCGAGCGGCTCAAGACCTCTTTCCTTTGCGACTGTCGCGCGCGTACGCCGTTTCGGTTTGTAAGGCAGATAAATATCTTCCAGTTCCGCCATAGTTTCAGCGGCGAGAACTTTAGCCTTCAATTCATCGGTAAGATGACCATGCTCTTCGAGCGAAGAAAGAATCGCTTCACATCTTTTATCAAGTTCGGCAAGCTGTTCGAGCCTGTCACGAATAGTTGTTATCGCGACTTCATCAAGAGAACCGGTTACTTCTTTACGGTACCTCGCGATAAAGGGTACTGTTGCGCCTTCAGTTAAAAGTAAAGCAACCGAGGTTACTTGTTTGTCCGCGATACGTAATTCGTTCGCGATTTTTAAAATATGTTTTACATCCATCTGTTTAAAATACCTATAATTTAATAATAACTTCTGCTATACAATAAGCAGTTATGTAGCAACAACGTTAATTTTGCCGAGCTTGACGCCTTTCATACTCAAAATATTATCGCCGATTTCCCTGATTTGACCTGCCCGGCCGCGAAGCACTATTATCTCAAGACAATCATGCTCATCCAAATGCACATGCAGTGATGAAATTACCTGTACTGACTGAGTATGATTATGCGAGTGCTGCAATTCAATCAGGGAATCGGATAATTTAGCCGAGTGGTGGTCATAAACAAGGACGACCGCGGCTACGGCGTTTGCATCCGGATTTTCGAGTTGTTCTTCACTTAAATGTTTTCGTACCAGGTCACGTATCGCTTCAGACCTGATTCTATAACCCTGCTTAGTAATTAATTGATCAAATTGTTCGAGTAAATCCTTATCAAGCGATACACCTATCCGCTCAAGTTCTGACATATATATTCTCCGAGAACAGAATAATCCTTTTATATGATTTCAAGCCTTCTAAGAATAGCTTTTGCCCACCTGCCGCTTCTAATCTGTGACAGGACAAGCAGCAAAAACACAAGTACCATATAACCGCAAAAACGCGTGTAGTAAAGAACTTTATCAAGTATGTCACCTGTTTTTGCCAGATGGCATTTGACAAACTCTTCCGGCGTAAATACCGCGCCCATTATAACACCGTCAAATACTCTTTGCCATGGCAGGACAAAAACCAGAAGAAGAAGAGACAGGAAAAATGCTCTGGTAATATGATTAATTCCGCCAAGCCTGCCAAGCATCGAAATTTTCAAACTGAACAACATCGTCAGGCAATAAAGTACCGTAGTCAAAATTAAAACAGCATTAGCAAAACGCATTAGCCAGACAACGTGATCGAAAGTTATACCAAACAGGAATCCAGCTTCATCTTTTTGGGTTTCGGACATCTCGTTCATATCGTTTGGTGAGTTTATTGTTGTTTCAGCAGCCAAATTAATAATACTGATTTCTTTAGTTGCCTGGTTAGGATCGGGAGTTACCGCTGGCACATCATTAGGCTGAGCCGCTTCATTTTGATCAATTATCCCCAAACCAATAATATCTCCACCCGGAACGATAACTGGTTCAGGTTCAGAATAAAAAAGTCGAATGGAGCCTAATTCCACATCCGCTTGCTGAGGCATTTCAATCATTCCTAAATCCGAAAGCCAGAAACATGCCTGCAACAGAAGAATGCAGAAAAAAATGATAATGAAAAAAAAGTTTTTCCAACCTCTGAAAACTCCAACTGCTTCAAGGCAATCGGTCGTATCCAGAAGGTTACCCGTTCCACTTGTATTTTCATTCATTGTTATATCTCCCAAATTCTGGTTATTTGTTTAAATTTTCTAATGAACGACAGGATATATAATATTTCGATTTGCAGGCCAGTGCAAAGATTTTCTTTGTCATATTCTTAACAAATTTGATTTTACTCAAAACTGAAATTTGTCCATACAACAGGTAAATATCATATTCTCTTGCCATAAAAGAGTTTACAAGTGTTACATTATATTGAAAAAAGTCATTTTATACCAAATATCGGAATTAAAACTACAAAAAGAAGAAGATTTTGATAAAATGGCTAAAATGAACTTTAATAAAAAAATAGCAGAATTCCTTATAAAAACATTAAACTGATTAATGAAGAAACAATCTGTGATGAGGTGCAATAGATGAAGACAATGATGAAGATTTGTTCTTTGGTTTTAGTTCTTATGACTGTAAATATTGGAAATTCAAAAACAATAGATTCGTCTTATGAAGTCGGGACATGGCCGGGATTTCGCAAGGCGGCGATAACCTATACATTCGATGATGGAAACTCAAACCAGTTTGCGATTGCGTTACCTATGTTCGATGAATTCGGTTTTAAAATGACACTTTTCACTGTCACAGGCTGGGTCAAAGAAAACTGGCCTATCCTCAAAGCCGCGGCTTACAACGGACACGAAGTAGCCAGCCACACAATTTCACATCCTTCTCTAAATTCTATAAATCTGGAAAAACAGGAAATAGAGCTTAAACAATCCAGGGAAGCTATTGACGCGAATATTCCCAAAAGCAAGTGCATGACAATTGCTTATCCGAACTGCCGACCCGGCGATGTCACTCTCTGCGAAAAATATTATATCGCCGCAAGACATTGCCAGGGACAAATAGAAAAAAGTACTCCCAAAGATTTCATGAATATCAGTTCGATAATCTGCGGCAGCATGGGTTCGCTTAAAAACATCGATAATTTCAAGGAAAAATTCGAGCAAACTGCATCTTCAAACGGCTGGTGTGTACTTCTTTTTCATGGAATTGATAGTGACGGCGGATATTCACCGATTCCTTCGGCGGAACTGAAATCAACTCTCGAATATCTGAAAGAAAATAAAGATACCTACTGGGTTGAAACGTTTTTGAATACAGTGAAATACATCAGGGAACGTGACGACGTATCAGTAAAAGAAACCTCCAATAAAGAAAACAGCATTACAATTCAAGTGACAGATACCCTCGATAACGAAATTTACAATTACCCCGTGACAATTCGCAGGCTGCTTCCGGAAAACTGGGCTGCCGTCAAGGTGTCACAAAACAATAAAGAGATTGATACGAAAATTGTTGAAATAAATTCAATAAAATACTTAATGTTCGATGCGGTTCCAGACGGCGGCGATATTGTAGTATCAAAAGCCGTCTAAACTGATAACCAAATCCAACATATCATAGACTATGCTTTTATACTTCACTCACATTAGGCATGATATAATTATTAGGATCAAAGTTTTCGTCGGATAAATCGAGCAATTCGATATCATCCAGCGAGACCCCAAATAACCTGTCACCAACATCAGCTTGTTCGTCCCAGAAATAAAAATAATCATTCTCAAATTCATTTACAGGGCGAACATATTGTATGGGAACACATAACTTTGCAAGAAATAATCTACGCTCTCCGCTGAAATAAGTTAGAAAAATCTTCTTCCTTTCTTTACGAGCTTTTATAAAAGCGTCTTTTGCGCTTATTTTATCTTTCATAGTATTCCTGCCAAACCAAAAGTTAAATATCTTATAGCGCCTATATTAACACAAAAGCATTTCGATACTATTCATATATAAAGGCACATTTCAACCTGTTTTTGTTGACTCTTTTTTTCAATAATTCTTAAAAAAAATAAAATATTTTCATCTTTTGTAGTAATAGACGAAAAATAAACCGTTTCGTTGTCAAAAAAATGAAAAAACAGAAGAAATATTTTCCAGTTAAGGCTTAACAAAAACAAATATGTCAATTTAGGTAATTCAACTCTTTATCAATTTTTGAAAACACAGGCTAATTCATATTAATTTTTACACGTAACAATTTTAACAAAATAATATGTTTGTTCATTTGCATGATTCGGCGGTTATGTTAAAATAGAACGTTTTAAGTCAGGCTCAATACATTAATTAAAATTTTGTTATAATAATTATAAAAATAAAAATGCACGTACCAATAACAAGAATACAGAAACTCATCGGCAAAAGGATGCTTCAATCCAAGCAGAACAAGCCGAGCTTCTACATGGAAGTGGAAGCGGATGTAACCGAACTGATGGCATTTCGCCCGAAACTGCGAAAATCTCTCGGCGTCAAAATCACTACCAATACTTTCTACATTCACGCTCTCGCGCTCGGCGTAGAAAAATATCCCCTTCTGGCAGGCAGGCTGAACGGCGACTATATCGAAATACCTGACCATGTAAACATCGGCTTCGCCGTAAATGCTCCGCAGGGCCTTGTAGTACCAGTAATCCGGGACGCAGGCAGAAAAACCCTGCCGCAAATCGCTGAAGAAGAGCAGGATTTAACCGATAGAGCACGCGATAACCTCTTGACACTAAAGGACATAGAAGGTGAAACAGTCGCTCTAAGCAACCTCGGCATTTACGGTACAGATTCCTTTTTCGGAATCATACCGCCTCCGGCCAGTGTTATTCTATCCGTAGGAAATATTATTCGAAAATTCGTTCCGATAGACGGCGTACCTTCCGTGCGAAGAATAGTGAGTTTATCACTGGCAGTCGATGGCAAGGAAATTGACGAAATTTGTGCCGCTAACTTCCTGAACTTCATAAAAGAACACCTTCAAAATCCGCAACGGTTGATAGAAGAATAAATTGGCTTCGTTTCGCAAGATATCGTATAGGGTTTAGGGTATAGGGTTTAGTTTCATATTTTCTACTGACTCCTGTATTCTGTTTTCCTGACTTCAACGCCCCTATAAAAAATTGCTGTAAGTCCTTGAAAATACTG
>CAZVOA010000026.1:0-49425 GCA_964628465.1 uncultured Pirellulales bacterium
ATGGTAAAGCTCTGGTATTTGACGGTAATAATGACTATGTCTCATTACCAATCGGAGAAACCATCAGCACATTGACAAGCTGTACGATATCTACCTGGGTCAACTACGGCGGTGGTGCTGTATGGCAAAAAGTCTTTGATTTCGGTAAAGATACCAATATCTATATGGATTTGTCAGCAAATAATAACGCAAGCGCTGTTCGTTGTTCAATTACAACTTCAAGTTACCAGAATGAAGATGGAGCAAATTCATCTTCAGTTCTTGCGATTGGTTACTGGGAACATGTTGTAATTGTTATAGACAAAGAGAATGCGACTATGAAGCTATACCGCAACGGTGATTTATCTGGTACAGATGATGCGGTAAAAGTCTTCCCGGAAAATCTTGGTGTAACAACCCTGAACTATCTTGGTCGCTCAGTATGGCCGGACAACCCATATTTCAAAGGTAAGATTGATGATTTCCGCATATACGACAGAGCGTTATCAGCAGAAGAAGTAAAGTATCTGTTTAAAAACTAATTTTTAAGAAACAGGATATGATTGATTTTAAGATATATGTCTTATAATTAATCCTGTATTCTAACTGTTAAAACGCACAAAGACCCCCGATTATTTAAATCGGGGGTCTTAATATTTATAACTGAACTTGTGCAAAAATAAGAAAAGGCATACTATAGAAAACTGCATAAATCCCATTTTTTTTATACCATTCCCACTTACAGTATGATAATATAGTAAAAATAGCAAAAAAAAGGAAACTTGTGATTGAATTTTGTCGATACTTGATGATAATTTCATTAAGAAGTTGTAAAACAATATGCAGAAAGGAAAATTTATGAAAAAGCAAACTTTTATTCATAAGCTCATATTTATCGCCGTTTTGGCACTTATTCAGGAATTATTGGGTGTAAATACCGTTTTTGGACTAAGCCTGATAGGACCCCCAAGGTCAATTCTTCAACCGGAAGAAAACGCTTTCGCTTTTGAACTCGGTTACAGCGAAATGGACCTGGAATCATTTGGAGAGGTAACTGGACCAGATTTTTGCAAATATAAAATTGAAAAATTAAAATCAATAAGCCCATCAGTTCGCCTTGATACCAATGTTGCTGAGAATTGGGATATTTTCTTACGCCTTGGCTTAACTGACGCCGCAGGTGATATCTCTGAAGAACAGGCAGGAGGAATAGACGGCTGGGAATATAATGATTTTGAGGGTGGTTATGGGCTTTCCTGGGGTATAGGAACAAGAGCAACGTTCTTTAAGCAAGAAAATACCACATGGGGCGCAACATTCCAGGCAAACTGGATTAATCCTGGAGACAGTGATATTACAGGTAGTAATGTTAATACTGGTGTTGCTTTTTCAGGAAATGCGGAAATTAATTACTGGGAAATCCAGATAGCAATAGGACCAACAGTAGAATTTGAAAACATAAGAGTTTACGGTGGTCCTTTCCTGCATTTTGTGAACGGAGACCTTGAATTAACTGGTACCGCCGCTACTGTACCTCTTGCTACGAACATGGAATTATCAAATGATATCCGAGAAGAATCTCAATTAGGTGGTTTTTTAGGTGCCCAATGGAATCTCGGAAATAATAATACTTTAGTAACAGAAGTTCAATTTACAGGTGATGCCTGGGGTGTCGGAATTGGGGCTGCCTGGAAATTCTAAAATCTTGGTTCAATTCCAAAATCTTTTAATGTTACAAAATATCAATTAAACAAAAAAACGAGACTATTTTTATTAATATAAATAGTCTCGTTTTTTTATTTTATTTCTTATATGTAACTTATTTATACTGTCCTAAAACAGTATATTTTTAATAGCCGCCAAAAGCTGTGATATTTAGAGTAACATAGCCAGTGAATACGCCGCTATCTGCAAGAGAACCAGTAATCTCAACGTATTTTGTACCATATCCGGGTATGGCTTCCATTAATTTCTTTTTATCAAAAAACGCTATCACATATGTTTTTCCAGATGATTCTATTACAACTTGATCAGTATTAGCCTTAACTACACCACCAGAAGAATCCCCAATATATGATAGAATAAGAGGGGTATTTTTAACATCTGTTACCTGGTACCCCATAGGCATTTGAATCGTAACCTTTATACGAGATAACGCACTATCTCGTCTGAGATTGGTACCCGGATCAATCCAAATATTATCTTCTTTGATAATAAGCGGCCCGCTTCCTGCTTTAATATCCACACTATCTTCTGCCATAGCGGTTTCAACGCTTTGTGCGGTTACAGTATTTGTAACTGTAATGCCTTCCGTAGTATCTTCTTTCAGACGAACAGTGATTGTAAGCTCAGCCGCTTCATGAGGTTCAAGAGTCGGTATCGACCATGTATATGTGTGTAAGTTTGCATCATATACACCCAAACCATCATCGTTTGCACTTATGAAAACCAATTCTTCAGGAAGATTATCTGTAACGACTACATCCGTAGCAGAGAAATTATTGTCGTTGTTGTCTATATTAATATTATATGTAAAAACTTCATCTAAACTGATCCATCTTGTCATTCCTTCAATCGCACCAAAAACAGTCTTTTTCACATTTAACGGTCTGGAATCAGTTACTATTTCAGCTCTTCTTGTTACAGGAGGAGTCGAATCACTGCTGATAGTTACTACATTTGTTATAGTTGTCCTTGGAAGAATATAATCATTTACTTTCACTTTAATTTCAAGATAGGTACTCGAACCTTTAACAAAAGATGGATAACTCCATGTGTAAGTATGGTTCACTTCGTCATAAATACCAAAAAAAGTATCATCAAAAGCTGATACAAAACTCACCTCTGAAGGCAACTGATCAATTACTTTGACGTTAGTAACTGTATTTTCATTTTTAACATTATCAAAAGAAATGCGATAAGTTACGATATCACCGGCCTTTACGGCATCACTTGGGGTCATATCATCGCCATTTACTACTTCAGTTACTGTTTTTTTAAGATTAAGCGGATTATAGCCAACCTCTTTAACAGGAATAACCAAGCCTGTTGGATTACCATTGATTTGTACAGATGAAACTGGATGAAGTAGCTTATCGTATATACGAACATTATCGCCGCCCTCAAGATAATCGTGTCCTGTGGTGCAATATATTTTACTGGTATTCGGATCAACCGCTATTCCCATTACTCCTATGTCCGTAGTTGATTCAACCATGGTCTCTAATTTTGCATCTGTTTTAAGGTTATACTGAGTAAGATATTGATCCCCGACAAAGCCAGCACCAGTATAAAGATAATTATTTTTGGGATCTACCGCAATGCATAAAGCCATACGGTTAAGTGTAATAGTTCTTTTAAGAGTCCAGTCTTCTGTACTGTAAGCATATACTTTATTCGTAGCATTAGCTACATAGAGAAGTTGCTTTGTTTCATCAATTGCTATTCCATTTGCAGTAGCATTTTGCAATTTGAAAGGAGATCCATCTACTGGAGTCAATTGTATTTTACTCGAATCCCAGTTAAATGCCCAAAGTTTATTTCTTCCCTGATCTACGCAATAGAGCTGTTTCTTTTTATGATTATACACAATACCTTCAAGGCCGTTGTATGATCCTGTCGGATAAACCATTTCCGGGACAGCAACCATTGTCTTTGAATTTATCAGGATTATTCGATTAAAACCAACGTATGTAACAAATAAATACCCTGAGTCAGAATCGAGAGCCAGATTGTTTGCACCGCCGTTATATTTTGGCAAACAGTATTCCGCCTGGTAAGTTAAAGTTCCATTTAAAGCAATATCATAAACTCTAAGAGGAGTCGGAAAAGCCCTGATATCTGAAAGTAAATACAATGATTTTGCTGATACCGTTGCAGTAAATGATGACAAAAATATTACGCCAGCCAGTAAAACAAAAATTTTACATAGCGAAGATAGATATTTTTCAAAATTAAACATAATTTTCGCTTCTAATAATTTTCTCATTTTGATCTCCCCAGCAAAACAGCTTTTTATCATCTTTTTGCCCGGTCTTTTCTCAATACAAGGCATAATGTGGGAGAAAACGAAAAAATAAAGGTGAGATAACGTTTTCATCACATACACCTCCGAAATAACATTTATAGTTTAATATACAAAAAAACGCAATTTTTGTCAAGAGAATTAATCTCAAGCTTATAAAGAACTACTTTTGCTTACAAAATCAACTCAATAATACAAAAACAACTACCTTTTATAGGACTTTAATATGAAAATATTTACTTGTCAAGAACTAAATAAAGCTTTACTAAATTAGACTCTATGCTATCTATAAAGTTCCAACTGACAAGAAGATATAACAAAATATCTTATTTTTTTAAAAAAGAGGAAAACAAGTTCTTGCAGAATATCATATCAAACCACTTGATCAGGAACTAAAAAAACGCCCAAAATATGGAATGGGTTATTATTCATGATCTGAATGGGCTTTTTTCTTTTTCGTCAGAGCTGCGTATCCCAGTAAAGCCAGCAAAACAACCGCAAAGAAATTCTTTACTATACCCGGTAACATCATACCATGATGATGACCTGCCATCATATCCATAGAATTAAATCCCGAGTAGATATAGTCAAGTGTAATACCAGCCAATAAAGCACATCCTGCGACGGTAAGCATATAAATAATCGCGGTCCTTGAGCCAAGACTCTTCCATATAGTAACCAGAGAAGCCGCGTTAGTCGCCGGGCCGGTCATAAGAAATACCATCGCCGCTCCGGGAGTAAGCCCCTTCATCATAAGCGCCGCTGCTATTGGTACAGATGCTGTAGCACATACATACATTGGTATGCCTAAGAACATCATTACTACCATCGCGAATATACCTGTACCGAGTTTTTCAACAAAGAAATCGTCCGGCACAAGAGTTGAAATGAGAGCCGCTATAACCAGACCTGCCAACATCGGTTTTCCTATGTCACGCGGAAGAGTTCCAAACGCAAACTTCATACCGGCGGTGAATTTACTTGTCATTTTCTTACCATGCATACAACAGCAGGCTTCCTGACATTTTGGCGGTTTCGGTAAATCCTCATTTGATTTTTCACCAAATACATCGACTAACGATCCCCCTATCACACCTGTTATAAGCGCCACTACGGGCCTGAATATCGCAAACACAGGACCAAGAAGACTTAATGTTACAAGAATACTATCAACTCCAGTCTGCGGCGTGGATAGCAGAAACGCGATAGTCGAGCCTTTGCTCGCGCCGTGCTTATGAAGTGACACAGATACAGGAATAACGCCGCAAGAACATAATGGCAACGGTACACCAAACAGCGATGCCTTAAGAACAGACAAAAGTCCTTTGTTTCCCAGGTGCTTTTCCACAATTTCCTGAGAGATAAATATTGAAATAATCCCGGCCACAAAAAATCCGAACAGCAGGTAAACTGACATATCAGAAGTCGTACCCCAGAATTCAGTAATTATCGTTTTTACAAATTCCATTTGTTTATTCCTAAAAGCAGTATATACTTAATTCTATACTCTTAACCTTTTAATACGTAAACAAATATTTTTTGTTTATTCGACATTCAAGATTATCTTGACGTTATTTTAGTGAGAAACAATTGGAACGCAATAAACTTCAAACAAAAAACCTTGAATTAATAGCTGCAACGCTCGAACATATCAGTGCAGAGTTAGAGTCACCTGAACAGCTTGCATCTTTATTAAATACACAAGTGGAACCAGGCTGGCCGCCCGGAGAATATGACAGGAACGCTCAGCAATTCTTTTACAATTGCTATAAAGAAAACGGTATATCAGCTATTGGGTGGTATGTATGGTATGCAATTACACAGCCCAAAAAGAACATACCGCCTTTACTTATCGGCGCAGGAGGTTATTTCGGGCCGCCAGACAAAGACGGGATTGTTGAGATTGGATTTTCAATAGTGCCGTCACAAAGACAGAAAGGTTATGCGACTGAAATCGCAAATGCGCTCGTAGAAAACGCGTTCAATGTCAACCGTATAAATAAAGTTATTGCGCATACGACCATTAATAACAAAGCTTCAATCAAATTACTTGAAAAATCAGGTTTTCATCATATTTTGAATATACACGACTCAGATAATCTTCTTTTTGAAAGATTAAAACAATAACCTATAGATAGCCACAAAGCCCTTCTTGACATTGGATAAGAGTACACTATAATGCTATTATAATAAGTAAGAGAAAGTTATTTTTGTTGTTGGCGTAATTAGAATAATCATAAGGAAGAGATTAAAGCAATATTTTCAGGCGTATTTTGTTTTTTTGGAAAGGACTTAATTATGGGTTTATTACAAGAGTTCAAAGCTTTCGCAATGCGCGGCAATGTTGTTGACATGGCGGTCGGTATTATCATAGGCGGCGCTTTTGGCCAAATTGTCAGTTCATTGGTCAAAGATGTTATAATGCCTCCCATCGGTTTGCTGCTTGGTAATGTGGATTTTTCGCAACTGGCTATAGTGCTGAAAGAAGCAGGCACAGACGCGGCAGGCAAAGATATTCCCGCGGTAACTTTGGGATACGGATTATTTATTAATACTATTATCAATTTCTTAATCGTTGCCATGGCGATATTTGCGATGATAAAAGTGATGAATAAACTTAAAAAGAAAGAAGAAGCCGCTCCGGCTGTTCCACCGCCGCCACCTGCTCAAGAGGTGCTTCTTACCGAAATTCGAGACATTTTGAAGACAAAGAAAGCATAGAAAACAGACAAGCAGGATGGGCTGAAGCCCATCCTGCATTTTTTAAATCTTAAAGATTGCTGCATAATAACAGACGCTATTTTTTCAGGCCGCGTTCGAGGTCGTGGATTATGTCGTCGGCATCCTCGATACCTACTGCCAATCTAAATAGTGTATCAGTTATACCCAACTCATATCGCTCTTTTCTGGAATAGTCGTAATAACTCACCAATGCAGGATGAGTAATCAGAGTTTCACAGCCGCCAAGACTTGGGCCGATATAACATAACTTCAGATTATCCAACAAATGCTTCGCGTCTTTGATAGATCCTTTAATCTCAAATGTCACGACTCCCCCGCCGCCGGTCATCTGTTCTTTTGCGACATCGTAATGTGGGTGACTTTTCAGAAATGGATAATACACTCGTTTAATTCGGGGATGGGCTTCGAGATATTCCGCTACCTGCAGCGATGTTGCATTTTGTCTTTGAACACGCAGCGGAAATGTTTTTAGCCCGCGAAGCAAAAGATAGCAGCAATGAGGGTCAATAAGACCTCCCATGGATTTGTGCAGGTTGCGGATTTTTTCTATCAATTCAGTTTTTCCAAGCACAGCCCCAGCCAGAATATCGTTATGTCCGGCTAAATATTTCGTACAACTCTGCAAGACAAGGTCTATTCCGAACTCCAGCGGCCTCTGGTTGAGCGGCGTAGCGAATGTGCTGTCTATTAATGTCAGAACATTGTGCTTTTTGGCGATTTTCTTGAGCTTAATCAAGTCGAAAATATTCAGGTATGGATTTGTCGGTGATTCGGAAAAAATAAAACGAGTATTTTTCTGAATGGCCTTATCGAGAATATCGTAATGTCCGAACGGAACAATTGTGCATCCAACGCCAAATTGTTTAAGATATGACCTGCAAAATTGAAGCGTTTTCTTATAACTGTCATCAGTTATAACAATATGGTCTCCTGAATGTACAAGAGTTAAGATGGTTGTAGTTATCGCGCTCATTCCGGAAGTAAAGACAACGCAGTCTTCGGCGTTCTCGAGGTCGGCCAGTTTTCTCTCGGCTATCTGCGCGGTCGGGTTGCCGTACCTGCCGTACTCAAAATGCTCTTTGCCTTTTTTGGTATAATCTTCTATATGCTTCGAGTCGGCAAACGTGAATGTTGACGTTTGAATAATAGGTGTCGTTATCGAATCGGCGTATTTACGTCTCGGCTCACCTGAATGTACTGACCTTGTGAATATAGATTGTTTCTTTTCTTCTTTCCCCTTTTTCCCGGATTTCCTTACCATTTTAGTCCTTATTTAAAATTAGAATTATAAGCTAATTCTGTATAATAACCTTATTCTTTACATTACCATGAAGGTCAATTGTAACATCTTCGAAAGTTATTGCAATTTTGTTTTTTTCAATTGCTTTTCGGATTATATTGGTAAGGCCGCTGCAGCATGGAACTTCCATATGTATTACAGTAAGACTACGTACGTCATTGTATTGCAATATCTCCGCCATTTTATCTATATAAAACGCGGCGTCATCCAGTTTCGGACAACCTACGACGACACTGCGATTCTTTAAGAATTTCGCGTGAAAATCACCCATCGCAAAAGGTACACAATCCGCCACAAAAAGCAGGTCAGCATTCTTAAAATACGGCGCCTGCGGCGAAACAAGCTTCAACTGGACAGGCCAGTGACCAAGCTGTGATGAAACATCGCCGACTGCTTTTTCCTGCGATTTATCCGGCTTTGAAGTATGTTTAAAATCTTTTGCCATTACGCCGGGGCAGACAAAATCTATCGGTATTTGTTTCTTCTTTTGATTATCCAGGTATTCTTTCGTCGCTTCTTCGTCGAACTGTTCGGCTTCTCGCCGTTCTATCGTAATAGCGTCCTGCGGGCAATGCCCGATGCAGGCTCCGAGACCATCACAATAGATTTCGCTTACCAGCTTCGCCTTACCGTTAATCAGTTTGATTGCACCCTCGGCACAGGCGTTTACACACTGGCCGCAGCCATTACATTTTTCTTCATCAATTTTAACAATATTGCGTTTTACCATAAAAACCACTCTTTCATCATTTAGAATGTAATATTTATCTTTAAAACTGATTTCTTTACGTCCAAAAACTTATATTGTTTATTTTAATACGATTTTTTGCCCTTTTGAACAATAAAATTAGACTTTCACCCTCATAATGTCAACAATAAATAATTACACACAAAGACACCATGACACAAAGTATTAAAATGGACTAACGCAAATAAATTGAATCAAAATCCTATACGCTTTACGCGAAACTTTTTTTTACGCAGAAATGGCTGGATATACATAAAAAACAAAGAGCTATAAGAGAATTTTCCTATTGATATATATTTCCATAAGAGCTAATATTGAACCTTGTAGTGAATTATAGGAAATACGCAGTTTTACATCCAAATATTTTGTAGTGTCTGTCTTGGCAGGACAAACGCGTTTGCGATACAGAAAATTAGTCAATAAATTAATGCCTGTGTTTTTTAACATCATAATTGGAATAAGTTGATTAATGATGTTTTCGTAAATGAAAATGATTGAGAAAAAAAATGAAAATGGGATCAACAATAGGACCAAAAGGGAGACACTGATAGCTTTAATTTCTCCCGTCCTTTGTCGAGAGGACGCCTCAGAAAATAGGGTCCGTCCCCCTTTAAATCCTCAGGATTTGATGGAGTACCAGCAAGTTACTATACTGGTGGTTGTATAATATTTACAAAATGGTCTGGTAATATGCTGCAGGATATGGTACATGAGCTTACTCATGTGTTTGGGCTTCATCATAAGTGTGGAAACTGGGACTATACAGATGCAAATGCATGTGTTATGAACTATGAACAAGATTACCTCTTTGGCGTTACTCCGCCTTATAACCTTGTTTATGGGACAAACTTTAATGTTGGATTGAAACTCTGTTTGCCTCACATAATGGCTATACGCAGAACCAAGCTTGAAAATCATCCAACACTTGGATGGTGAAACTGATATATAGAAAGGAGACACTTAAATGTACAAAAAAATGAAAAATTTTATAATGTTTTCGATAGTTATGGTAATAACATCAGGTTTATCAATGAGTGAACAAAAGACAAATAACATGATCCTTTTAGAAGCAATGCCAAAAGCAACTAAAGGTTTTCCTTTGATTCTTAAAGTCACAGTTCCAGGACCACAGAAAGTTGACCAGTTGTCTATTCTTGATTACGATCTTCCTGTTACGGTCTATTTAAAGTCTAAAACTGATGGAAATGATTATATTATTAAATCGACCCGCAGCAGAATAGAAGCTGAAACTGAACAAGGAGTACGTTTCGATGCCGCAGGATGGATTTATCCTCCGATTGATATTCCTGAAGGACAAAAATGTTCTATGATATTTGATCTTTGGTCACTGGTTCCTGTAGACAAAACTACTTATTTGTATAATATTCAACCTGGAAAATATAGTGTTTCTGTTGAACTAGCATCGAGAATTGGTTTAGTCGCATTTGATCCGAATAAAATATCAGAGAACGACTTAAAAATGTTTAAAGAAATTCATGGGAACATCAAAATATCAGATCTTCCTCCAGGATCTTTGAAGTCAAATATCATAGACTTGGAATTGGTCGAACCTACTGAACAAGAAATCCAGTTTTTTCAAAAAACAATGAAAAAGTGTGGTAGAGAAAACAATAAAAATTATTTAAATTGGGTCATGCTCCTATCCCACAGTGATATAATTTCAGTAGATGACATGACACTTCTAACTGAGATTTCAAAACAACAAATATCATTTAATAAGTTAATTTCGGATGTTAATATTGCCGATGATCAGTCACGAAGTAAATCAATTAATGAGGTAACAAACGCCAAATTGCCGACATTATATGACCCTGAAAGACAATTATTATTACTTGAACTAAAAGGTAATTCTGCTGCCGAACGTGAGAATTTATTAAAGCAACATCCAGAATTGAAATGGCGAGTTGATAAACTTAGCTCAAATGATATACTTAATTCTGGAGGAGGTTATCTTCAAAATCGACAAAAACTTCCAAGTCAGGCAATCTCAAGTCCCCAACGCATTGAACAAAATTCATCTCCGAATGAGACTGGAAGTCAACTAGATCCATCGCTTTCACGACGTAGATCTCGCCAATAAGAAAAGATTATAAAAGACTCAAATATAGTTTAAAAAAATTGAAGCAGAAGTTAAGCAAAACTCGTGCTAAAAACACTATTAAATTTGTTTAGCATATTATCATTGGTTTGCGCAGGGCTTGTATTGACGCTCTGTGCAAACCAGTGGTTTATGTATGCGCATAATGATATACAAGATGCGGAATCTTCTATTGTTGAAATATTCAAAAGTTTAGCCAATATTCCCAAAGAAAACGAGCAGGAAAAAGAATTTCCTCTTGTAAGTCAGGCTGGAGAATTTGCTCTTATTATTAATCCACCAAAACCGCCAGATGTGAAAAAGCCAGAACCGCCGCAGCCTAAAGTAACTCCTCCAGTTGCTTCTGCACCGAGACCAAGTGCGAAATTCAAACTTCTTTCGACCAGTTATAATCGTGACCGGCCGGAAGATTCGGTTGCTTTGATTTCCGAGCCGGGTAAAGGTGAGCATTGGGCCAAGGTTGGTGACATTATCGGTAATTTTGTACTTGAAGAGATTAAGTCCGGAGTTATTATATACCGTTATGGTAGCCAGGCTAACGAGATGGCTGTAGAAACAAAGCCTCCTGTCCGTATAGTAAAGGAAAGTGTGCCTCAGGTAGAGAGAAAAAGTATATTATTTGGTGATTAGAATAAATTATTTAGACACAGATTTCACAGATTAACACTGATTTTAATTATGCATAATAAACAAACAAAAATATTTATCCGCAGATTGACATACCCTTGGCATCTTCGACAGATATTCGCAGATTTATTATATTGTACTTTGTTATTATGCCTGATATTTATTCTTCCCGGCTGTAAAACTATTTCGCCTGAACTTGAAGACAAACCTGCGGCTGCTATTCAGGAGCAGAGGATTTATGAACTCAAGAACCTTACTGGCCAGAAGTGCATTGCGAATTTAACTAAGCTTGGATTCGATAATTTTCCTCAAATTAATGATCCGAACTCAATTATTGTAAGCAGTACGCCGGAGTTACTCAATAAAGCCAATATTATAATTGAACTGCTCGATTCAGAGGAAGAATATATAATCGCCAATCTCGGTAAGGCTTCCAATGTGAGGAACCTGCCATCGAATATTTTGTTGGAAGAATAATAGAACGTACCAATTTTTTCTTTCTTTTACTCGATACTCTCACCGACAACTTTTAATTTATTATTGAAATACATTTTCTGAATTCGTTCCGCGTTTTCACAAAACTTATCTACCCCCTGCTTTTGTATATATAACAAATTAAAGCATTTCATATTGTGATATCTATACATGCCGCTGTTTTCAGCAGGCATCAATCTGTCACAGGGACATTTTGCGCATTCATAACAGAATGTATATCCCTGGTCTTCCGCGCATTTATATATGCCGCATTGTTTTCCGCCCAGTGAAGGCGCGGGACAATGGCCATCAATAGCCCGGCAGCCTTTGCATGGCAAAGCTTCTTTTGGAAAACCTTTTTCAATCAGCATGTTTATTATTGTTACATCATTTTTTGACGCCAAGCATTGTGAGCAGCATGTTCCGCACGGCCCAACGCTATTTAAATTATTACTCATTATTTATCACCTTTTTTTTTGTTATTGTTTTCTGATTCAATATTTTGTGAAACTTCCGTTTCCTGTTAAATACAATTTTACGCAGAAACTTCTATCCTGCCGCTGCTCTGGATTTTAATCCGCTTATCGAGTTTCTTATAAGATATAAATATGTAGTTAGTATAAGATTTTAGTATTACTTTATTAGACATTGTTAATTATCATCCTCTAAGAATCTTCGCAGTAATCCTTAAATATCTTTGTTTAATATTACTCGTCTGATTCACGTTCATCATGTGATCCTGACCAATCTGCAACGGCTTTCCAAAATAGGTCAAGATTCCCTGCAATCGGTGTTTTCTTACTCAAAGCTCTGACATTAAGACAAAGCATCTCCGTTTTTTGATCCATAGAATACTCTACGCCTTGGCTCGCAGACACTCCCCCAGGTTTAGGCAGCCAATCATAAACACAACCCAAATGTTTTTCGCGAACTAAGCGTCTTAGACGTTCCATTCTGAGTTCCCAGGGACGAATACATATCACACCAACAGGAGGTTTCACCTTATTTTTTAAACAAAACCGAATATCAAATCCTGCACCAATCAAATCGAGTCGTTGCAGACTGGATGATCTACCTATCCAGACAGAGAATATCCTGTCCCTTCGATGAATCTCTGTTGTATATTGAATCTCGAACTCTAACACGTTATTGTCCGAATTAAGCTCACTTCTGATACCATCGTTTGACCATGAAGTTTTGATATTGACGAATACTTTATCGATATCCTCATGACCTCGTTGAAATTCACTTGAAGGGTACAGCACTGCCGCTGTTAAAGCAAGACCTGCTTTATCTGTACTTAGCCAAGGACGATCCCATTCCTGAACTTCATCGCACATCACAAGCCAAACAGTTAATGGTTCTAATGAAAAGGTAATTTGAGAATGCCAGTGATTATGATGTGCCATAGCAAGAACCGCCTCATTGAAGTCAGATACCGGTCGAATTTTGCTAAGAGTTTCAATCATTTCTTTTGTATGAATGGCGCTGGCTACACCATGGTCTTTTTCGGGTTCATCATCTTTTTTAAAATTCCAACCTGCCTGACTGGAAGCTTTAATTCTCAATTTTTGAATCGCCTGCAGAACATCTTTTCTCATTTCTAAGAAACTGGGATTCTCAAACATACTCAAAAGGGAAGCCCATCCCTTGCCAACATCGACAACATAACCTACATCATGGAGTAATGAGGCAATAAACCATTGACGAATAATTGTCGTCTTACCCGCATTGTCCATTTTTTGTGATATAATTTGCCAAAAATATTGAGATGAACTTCCGATTTTAGTCTCAAAAAGAAACCATCCCAGCAAACATACCTGGATAACGTGATTCAGATGATCGCGGTAGAATTGTGTCAATCCATATAGAGCAGGCTGTTCCATAGCGGCTAAGCCAAGGTGATTTTCGAGGTCGATACGCCGATCCAATCCTAAACCTTCATGACCATACTCACATACGAGCCAAAGCAAAGACCTTAACGATTCAAAATCATCTTCACGGCCAAAGGCGACCAGAACCACAGTAACTAATCTCTTACAGAAAATTACCCTTTCAGCAATTCCAACTTTTTCACAGGCACCACCTAAGACTGTATTCTTAGATAATGTACCATTGTTTCTTCCCTCCCATATTTTGCATACAAGGAAAGACGCTAAAGTATTAGCGTTGATTTCTAATTTCGCTGTTTCAGGCCAAAGTAAGCTCACCGAACACTTAATAAGTTGATTTGCCCTCATAATATATCGTTTGGTTATAATTTCAGGATTTTTTGGTGGTTTCTGTCCCAATTGACCAGATAGTTTCCCTTCTAATTCTTTGATATCAAGCAGGAGTTTCCACCATTGAAACTGAATCTCACTGATACTCATAGTATTTGAATTATTTTTTGGCATTTTCCAAATTATCCAAGATTTTTCTTACTTCCTCAAGTTGATTTATCGCTTTCTCAGGTGTGAATTCTTGTGAGATTATTTTCCATTTTTTTGTTCCTCTGTGTTTCCTATCTATCATAGCCAAACACTCTAAGGTTTTACTATAATTTTCTTTTATAATAACTTCGGGATGCTCAATCCATAAAGGCACAATCCTGCAAATACTTCGAACGTATGCAGCAGCACATATTACATCCTCGAAATTACGTTGTTTATCTGAAAACATCAGCCTTTCCAAATTACGTTTCCTAAATAAATGACTATTCGTCTCTGATAAATATAGAAGGAATATCGTCAGACACCGCCCCATGTCGTTAAAGAAGCTAATCTTTCCGGTATTCATTAGCCTAACCATAACAAGAATTGACTCACCCAATTGCCAATCCCCTATCATGACATGCCCTAAAGTAAAACCACATACCGGCCCCCATCCGTTAAGTTCAGTCTGAACTTTATCCAAACCACTCTCTTTTTCCTTCTCTTGAATTTTTTTCAATGCAATTAACTCATGTTTCTGACAATGACTTTGATCACTTGACCAACTTGGAGTAAATTCAGCTTTAACATCAGGAGTTTCATATTTGAACGTCTGCTCAGCCAAGTAATTTAAAAGCTTCTGGATTACTCCTTCTCCTTTATTATCTTCAATGTTTTCCCAATTCCACTGCTCTGAATTAACAACACTTACTGCAATTTTATTCCATTTAATAGAACCATTTTCATTTGACTTGGCGCCTCGCGAAAACAAAAATATACCATCAGCCGTACTTATTTTACGTAAATCATCAAGAACCTTTGTCAGGCTCAAGTCGCTCATCGTGGTTAGTTTTGTAAGGTAATTGTAAAAGAACGCCATTCTCTCGGAAAGAGCCCATGATTCCGAAGGATGTTCCATTTGTATTGATGAAGAAGTAGTTTTTCCCACAACACTTAGCCTCTTTCTTTTGCCGAATCTGGGGATAATAATGCAATAATCTCGTTAGCCATAGTTGATGGTCCAACTGGTTTTTCAAGCCACTTCATTTTTTTATCACCCTCCATCATAGGTCGAAACAGTGGCCGTGATAAGGCAGTAACTACTAAAATTGGTATGTTCGCGATTTTCAACCCCCATTCCCTTTGTTTACGCAGCCTGTGCCATATTAGAAAACCAGCATTTAAATCTACCTTTTTATTTTTATAATCATCCTCGGTTCTTGGCAACATCATATCTAATAAAATTAAATCAGGTGGTGTATCCTTAAGCCTGTTAATCTCTTCTTCTGCTTTACTTACCCATTCCGCACGTATGATCTTTACGTGATTATATCTCATATTGAGGAGATCTGTTACTTCTTTGACACCGGCTTCAAGTTCAAGGAGTTGGTCTTCTATCCAGAGGATTTGATTTTTTTTCGATGATTTGTTATCCATATAATTATTTCCTTATCTTTTTTCAGAAAGCGGCAGTTGAATGTGTGCTGAGACTTCATGGTAAAGGTCTCCATTAGGAAATCTCTCCTTTGCTGAAGGGGTACTCATTAGATATATATAACCGCTATGAGCATTGATAATCCGGTAAGCAAAGGCTAGTCCGAGACCTTTGCCCTTTCGTTCCTTCCCATTGTAAAAATTTTCTACCTCTGCACGTTCGCCAAACTCAAATAAAGTTAATTCCTTTTCCTGTGGAATCCCAACTCCAAAATCACTGACCCTCAGATTAAACTTTCCATTCTCAACACATCCGAAGACGCGAACCTCTCTGTTATCGAACGAATATTTTACAGCATTGTCAAATATGGCATGAATCGCGGTGGAGAGATAATCTTTATCTGCGTTTATTATTACAGGATTTAAAGGTTTTTCTCCCCATTTAACATTAATTCCCCTGTTCTCGCCAAGTGTCAGTGCAATCGAGATGGCCTTATCAATAAGCGGAATTACATCCAGTGGATGCAGAACGCATTGTATATTAAGGCCTCTCAAAGGCATTTTCTCAAGTGGTGTTGCTTTGTTTTTGTTTTTTGCCTCTTCAAGAGCCGCAATAAGCATATCGGCGTCATTAATCACTTCGGGATCCTGAATTTTCAGCCTGGTCAGAGCATGGCGATTCCTCTCAGCTAATTGAAATGCCGCGTGAAGTGGGAATTTGACATCATGCGCCCCGTAAGCTGCGGCGGCTGAAGATTTTGATATTACATCCGATAATTCTATTCGATTACAGACCATAGTTAAAATTCGACTTATTTCCGTTGCCAGTTTTCCAAGAAATTGCGGGGTATCCGGTGTCATTATTTCATCGCCTATCCAGACCATAACTGAAGGAAATAAGTTTGCAGGAGTCCCTACTCTGCAAGTGGATGCTGATATGACACATCGTTCGTTTGGCTCGATTGATAAAAGTTCCCGTAATTCTTTAGACCAATTCTGGTTTTCAACTATAATCGATTTATACCGGATTACTTCCCAGTAGGAACCTACTTTAATTCTACACTCCCCACGCTTGTCTTCTTTAGAGGAAGCTCTCAGTTCAAGCTCAAAGGGATTGGCTTTATCTTTACCAACAAAAAAAGCAATCCTTGACAAACGACAGGCAGCACATAATTCTGACAGGACATAGTTTAGCTGATTCCACCATGTTTGCCAATCAGTGATAGCCCCATCCATCAGAGATTCCAGGACGGCCTTTAAAAGGCTTTCTTCCGATGCTGCTCGGCGATGTTGGTAAGATTGTTCAAATACGGTTTCCAATTCTCGAGCAAACTTTCTAAATTCTTTGTCACACTCTGAAGGTGTATTTTTTTGGGGTGGCATATCTTCTACAAGCGAAAGAAGCTCTTTAATTTCTTCTTCTGTACAGCCAAAAAGGAGTTCTGTGAGGCGATTTTCCATCTCCAATCGCCATTTTTGGGCTGTCGGCTTGATTTGACCTCCATGCAGCACTGCGAACCTTCGTCCACCCAGATAGATTACTTCCGCCAAGTCGATCATTTTCATATGACATTTGAAAAGCTTGCTGAATTCTTCTATTTGGCCGGGATACTCTTCAGGTCGATCACCAAGTAGGACATCTGCAACCTTTTTATCCCATTCAAAACAAGCTTGCTCTAATCCAAATTTATCGCTTCGTATTGTACTGCAAAATTTGCAAAAATGTTCCTTGGGTTTTCCAAAAAGATCATATCTTTTTTTTGTTCGATCCTCAAGAGCTACAGGCATACCAAGAGCAGATGTGAAACCGAGCATAAGCTTCCCCAGGATTGGTTCAGTCAGAAGCTCCTCTGCTGTTTCCGGTTTATACAAACAGGGAAATTTTAATTCTGGATTTACAGGCATTATCTTAACTCCGTAAAGTTATATAATATAAGGATAATGCTCACGCACAGAAGAATAAAGAAAACTGGTATCAATCCAGAATTCTTCCTCATAAAACACCTCTTTATTATTCTACTGTTGGGTACTCCTACTCTTTTCTCGAATATAACAACATCATTATTTTCATTTTGAAGATGTTATATCTTGGGTATTATAGGGATGATTATTGATAAAAGCAATATATAATTATCGATTTTTTATAAAAATATTTATTCTGAAATCTCAATATCGCCTTTTACAAAGATGTCCACATGTTTTTTCAGGTTTTTGGATGACACAAACATATATTTGCCCCCTGCTTTTACTGTCACTTGCTCACCTGCTACGATAATCTCAATATTCTGCTGCGGCTCTTTTTTACGGATTACATTTGCTAAAAGAAACGCTTTTTCGAGTCCGTCACCTGTCTTGTAATTTGCCACTTCGTCAGGGTGAGCAAGACGGTCGTTATCATATATTGAAATGTTATTCATCTTTCCAAGCCATTCATGAACTTCATGCACAGACATTTTATCAGTCATCTCGATAGAGACAGGGCTTCGTTCTACAGCAGCTTTTATAAACGGCAGCCAGTTGCATGTTTTCATGTCACGGTATGCGTAAAAAGCCAGGTCAGCAGCAGTATTTTTATTTCTTATATTTTTAAGATATTCAATTATATCTTCCCTGCTTTGATCCGGAGATATTTTAATCGGCTCGACTTGAATGAATTTCTTCTGCTGGTCAGGTAATTTCGCCTTTATAAAAACAAAATCCGACAACTCATCTATGAACTTACCCGGTTCCGGTATGACTTTTTCGATTACTTTCCGGAACAATTCTCTATCACCCTGCTTTTTCAGGTCAGGCTTCATCTTTTCAAGAAACCGGCTCAATTCGTCACAACGAATTCGGTTTGGAAGTTCGGTTCTTCTGAAGTCTTCTTCGGAAACTTCTTCAATTAATTTATCAAAAGTTTTGTCGGCTATGCGGTAGTTGCTTCCATGTTCATAATGGAAAAGTACCTCAGCTTCGATAAATTCGGGCTGGTTGTGACAATTGCGACAAATCTGGAAATATTTCTGATAATTTTGTTTAAACCGCAGGAAATTCGCGAATATGCTTAATGAAAGTTCAGTTGAAAGATACGAATTCAGCTTATCCTGAAATTTTTGATATATCCGCGGCTCTATTGTCGCGTCTTCATATAGACAATGCACATAGCCTGTATTGTGAGCGACAATCGTAACATTCTCGTTCCGCAATGCACGCTGTGCTTTATTGGTAATTTCCGTACCGTTAAACCACATTGTTTTTGTAACAATTCTTCGGTTATTCGTTAAAATTCCATCTTCCATATCGATGAAATTCTGCGAGTGCAGCGGCGTAAGTATCATATAAATATCATCGAGGGGAATCTGGCAGACTATGAAGGCCGCAGCGGCATAAAGTGCAGCAAGTGATACACATTCCCCCGCAGCTCTTTGGTAGCCATCCTTAAAGCGAAACGCGTCCATAGCCTCGACTGTCTCGGTTTTCCAGTATGGAATTACATCGCTGTCGTATTTATCCAGCCCGAAATGCCTTCGGATATCTACATCAAAGTAGTACTTATCCCCCTGATAGCCAAATAAAGCATTGCTTTGAGCCAATTCCTGCGGGCTTATGAAACTCTCGAAGCGTTTTATTTCCGTCTGCTGGTTCGTGAGACCCCATGTTTCGAGATCAAGATTGAAATCGAACTCGTCCATGATAAACTGTTTCAGACGCATTAACTTTTTATAGCTGCTCTTTCCTTCGAGCTTTTTGAAACAATCCAGTTCTCGCCATTTCCAGATAACCGGACTCATGATATTGGCAAGAACGATACTGTACATTAATTCAGGAAATACAAAAATCTCCATATCAGAAAGAGTTATCGCTGACGTGTATTTTTCTAATTGTTTCAAATCCATTCGTTTATTAACCTTTAAATTGTTAAATTAAGATTCGCCAATTTAACAGGCGATATTACACTCGGAAGAAAAATTTGTTCCAAGCATACCAGTATAATCAGATTTATTCAATTAAGAATATTCTATCAGGAAAATGAATTTCATATTTGTAATTTTCTCATAAGTTCCTATAATACTTACTGTTTATCGAACAATAAGCACTATACATAAATATAAGTTAATATATAGTGATGTAATAGTAGAAAAAATCACATAAATTGATATGTAAATTTATCATCTTAAAGTTCTATAAAATCGTGCTTTTCAGATAAAATACTGTACAAAATCTATTGTTTTGTCCGAAAATATAATAACAAATGTAACAAAAATTAAGTATTTTTGTATTAAATATATAAAGCAGCAAATTTTACTTTTTTTGTTAGTTGTTTCAAACGGCACTTATGTGCTTATTATACATATCTTCTTGTATAATAAGTAGTTAGAAAACATAATTAACACTTTTCTGTTAATTTATGGATAACGGAGCGTTGGAAAAGAATCCCGCAAAGTATGAAAATACTCGTTATCTAAAAATTTTTATGTAAGAAAATCGCCCTCTCAAGCGTCTAAAAGTACGGTTGTGGGCATTAATGCTCGTAAGGGCAGAATAAGCTGACATGGATGATGTGACGTATTATGGACTTAAGTACTTATTATATAGAAAGTTAAAACCATATATAAAAATTTATTGAGGCAAACAGATAAGAAATGACATTGCGACGAAAGAAAAAAATTGGCGAATTACTTTGCGAAAAATCGTATTTAGAGGAATCAAACCTTGAAATCGCTCTGGCAGAACAGGCGGAAAAGACAGAGGAACGCCGTCGTTTAGGAGAGATATTAATCGATTTCGGCTATGTAACACAGGCTCAACTAAACGAAGCACTCGCGCTTCAGGTGGGAATAGAGAGGATAAGCCTGATTGATATTTCAATCGGCACCGAAATTATTTCTCTCGTACCGGCTGAACTGGTAAGCAAATACAATGTAATTCCTTTGAAGCTTGAATCCAGAAATTCTAACGAAGGCTCAAGCGGCGATGGAGAACTATTAGCGGTAGCAATGATTGACCCATTCCAGCCCCAGGTGATTGAAGATTTACGATTTGTAACGGGCTATCCTATCAAACGATATTTTGCGGATCCCAAGGAACTGGAAAACACAATTCTGAAGTTCTACGGCAGTAATGTAGCACGAATGCTTGATAACCTTACGCCGGAAGAAGCCAATGCCGAAGCAGAAGGAATAGCTGACAGCGATTTAAACGCCTCAAAACTCGCTGAAATGGCAAGGGAACCTTCTTTGATTAACCTTGTAAATCTTATTATACTCGAAGCGATTGACACTAAAACGAGTGATATTCATATTGAGCCTTTTGAGCACGAAGTAAAGATTAAATACAGAATAGATGGTTTGCTCCAGGAAAGAAGCCCATCATCCAAAAGACTGAGAGCGGCAATTACTTCCCGTATTAAAATTATGGCTAATCTGAACATTGCAGAGCGTTTTGTTCCACAGGACGGCCATATCGAATTCACAGGCAAAAAGGGAAGAGTAGATATTCGTGTTTCCACTGTACCAACGGTATATGGTGAATCAATCGTTATGAGGCTTTTAGACAAAACCGCTTCATTACTTGAACTGGAAGAACTCGGTATGGACTCGATTTCGCTCGAAGGTTTCAGCCTTCTATTAAAGAAAAATCACGGAATCGTCCTTGTTACTGGCCCTACCGGCTGCGGTAAAACAACCACACTATACGCGGCATTACAGCGAATATTTTCACCTACAGTTAAAATGATAACTATTGAAGACCCGGTCGAATATCAGCTTGATGGTATCAACCAGATGCCTGTCAATCCCAAACGAGGTCTTACATTCGCGACAGGTCTAAGACATATTCTTCGTCATGACCCTGATATCGTAATGGTCGGTGAAATTCGAGATGGCGAAACAGCCAATATCGCTATTCGTGCGGCTCTTACAGGCCACCTTGTGTTCTCTACTCTGCATACCAACGATGCGCCTGGCGCGGTTACAAGATTAGTTGATATGGGTGTCGAGCCGTTCTTGCTGGCAAGTTCGCTCGAAGGTGTATTGGCACAGCGTCTTGTTCGTAAAATCTGCACAAAATGCAAAGAAGAATATATTCCTGATGAAAGTATGATAGCAATGCTCGGTATAGAAGGTACTGATATGAAATTCTATCGCGGCAAAGGTTGTAATGACTGCAATAATACTGGATATTCGGGACGAAAAGGTATTTTTGAGTTACTGAGAATAAACAGTAAAATCCGCGATCTGATTACCAAAAAAGCCCCGTCTGAAGTTATCAGTAAAGCTGGTTCGGATGACCATATCAGTATGCTCGAAAGCGGCATTAAAATGATTGCCAAAGGCATCACAACCCCGGAAGAAGTACTCAGGGTTGCCAAGAGTATAAGTGAAGACGATTAACAAATAAAAACAGATATAGTTTTTGAAAGAAATTAAAAGTGAGCAAATTTTCTTACAAAGCAGTTAGTAAAAGCGGTGAACATATCACAGGCGTATTAGAAGCGGTTGACCGTAAAAACGCGGTGTCAGTCCTGACCGGCCAGGGTCATTTCGTCACTGAACTTCTGGAAGGCGCAAAAGCAAAGGGAGACGGCGAAAGCTTAATACCTTCTTTTGATTTAAGCCAATTCAAATTCGGACGAAGAGTAAGTACGAAAGACATTCTGGCCATGACTACACAAATGAGTACTGCCTTAAGAGCGGGACTTCCACTTCTGAACGGCCTGCAACTCATTAATCAGCAGCAAACCAAACTCGGAATGAAAGAAATGCTTTCCGACCTAATCAGTCAGGTAAGTTCGGGACAGTCACTTTCTGACGCGATGGAAAAACACCCGAAAATATTCAGTCCGTTGTACATTTCAATGATTCGAGTTGGTGAAACAGGCGGTATTCTGGAACAAACTACTGCACAATTGGCAAGTATTTTAGACAGAGATGACAAAGTAAAAACAAATATGAAAAACGCTTCGGCATACCCGATATTTGTGCTTGTCATAGGAATGGCGGCAGTAACTATTATTATAACATGGATTTTACCGCAGATATTGGAAACAATTTTAAGTACAGGCGCCGCATTGCCTCTTCCAACTAAAATCCTTATAGCAGCCAGCAACTTTATGAAGGGTGTCTTTTCCACAGTTCAGGGTTGGGTTACTATAGTTCTTATAATAGCTGGATTCGCATATTTCAAAAAATGGTCAAGAACCACAGGCAGACTTCAATGGGACAGCATAAAACTGAAAATCCCCATTTTAGGTAATGTTTTAAGAACCATAGCTGTCGGTCGATTCGCTCGAACACTCGGTGCTTTAACCAAAGGCGGTGTTATCATTTTGGAAGCTCTTGCGGTTGTTCGTGACACATTAGGAAATGAATTGTTAGGTAGGGAAATTGATGTCGTCGCTGAAAAAGTAAAACGCGGTGAATCGCTCGCTGAGCCGCTTAGTGTTTCAGGATATTTCCCGCCGCTGCTTGTACAAATTACGGCTATCGGCGAAGAAACCGGAAAACTCGATGAAATGCTTCTAAACGCGGCGGAAACTTTCGATTCAGAAGCGGATTCGGCGTTAAATAAATTTATGGCTATCTTCCCGGCATTACTGATTTTGATGTTGGCGGTAATAATTGGTTTTATCATCATCGCGACACTGCTTCCGATTGTAACAATGCAGTTGTCAGGTGGAATGTAATAGAAAATTAAACTCTTGTTTTCGTGGAGCCTACCGTAAAAAACAGGAAAAGAATAAAAGCTTAATTGAAAGGATATAAAATGAGGCGGAAATATGAAATTAATAGAAAAGGTTTTACGCTTGTCGAATTGCTTGTCGTAATTGTTATTCTGGCAATGCTTTCCGGTATTGTAGCACCAAGATTCTTTGGGCAAATCGAGAAAGCAAAATGGGATTCATGTGTAGCGAAAATGGCACCAGTAGAATCCGCTATCGATACTTTTTTGCTGAATACAAACTTTTATCCCCAAAGTCTCGACGAATTATTAAATGATCCTGGACTCGCCGGCTGGGCTGGACCTTATCTTAAAGAAAAACAATTATATGATCCATGGGATAATGCTTATATCTATCTTCCATACAACGGCGGCTATGATTTAGTAAGTTATGGAGCCGATGGCATGGAAGGCGGCACTGGATACGATACAGATATTTCCAATAACTAATATAAAGTACAGGTTTATTGATTTACCGCAAAAGTAATGAATCCTCTGTTCATAAGTATATTAGAAAACAAATGAAAAGAAGAAATGTACAATTTGAAAATGCACCCAGGAGTGGTTTCACTCTTGTAGAACTGCTGGTAGTCATTACCATCATGACTATTTTAACCGGTATCGGAGCCGGTATATTCACTGGATCGAGCCAGAGGTTAAAGGTGCAAAAAGCGGCAAGCAGTCTTCTTGTGATGTCACAATACGCCCGAATGTCGGCTATTGAGAATCAAAGAGCATATAAATTGTACATAGATAACGCAAATAATGAGTTTTATCTTCTTACAACATTAATTGATGAAACAAGAGGAACGTCGGAGGAAATCGTAGTTGAGGAATATTTGGTGGCACCGGTTACACTTGAAGCACCCATTACTATCGAAGATGTAAGAGTTCTAACCAATAATTATAATTCAATGGGCAATTCAAGCAATCAATACATTATAACATTCGCGCCGGATGGCACATCGCAAACATCTGTTGTACAAATCGGCGATGGGCAAACTCACTTTACGTTGAGCATTAATGAAGTAACCGGAAAATCCAAGTTAATCGAAGGTATCATAGAAGACGTAAAAGTTGATACAATTGATATCGATGCTGAGTATTATTGATTCGAGCAGATAATTATGAAACTTAATAGAACAAAAAAAGGTTTTACACTTGTTGAGACAATAGTGGCAAGCACAATTCTGTGCGGCTCTGTTCTGGCAATAAGTGCGGTCTGCTCGAAAGCTCTTACTAATACAAGATTAAACAGACAATATGAAACGGCTATATCACTTGCCAACAGACAGCTTAGTTTAATTGATTATGTCGGAATTGATGAATTTATAGAGCTCGGTTCATTTGAAGGTGAGTTCGATGAAGAGACATATGGGCTGCTTTATACATGGGAAGCAACTTATCAATATGAGAATCTCGACAATCTTTACTATATAACTGTCACGATAAGCTGGATTGATAACAGCCGTTCTTACAGTTTGTCAGTAGATACTATGCTTAACGGCATCAGTATATATGCTGAAACAACAGAAGAAACCGAATAGAATTAATATGAAAATGTACGCGAAAAAATCTGGTTTTACTTTGGTAGAAATTTTAGTGGCTTCAACGATTGGCACTTTCGTTTCACTAATCGCTGTCGGTACTTTGCATTCTATAATGAGGGGCAGCGATATGGTGGAAAAAAATATTAACGCCGCTTCTGAAGTCAGATTCGCATCCAATTTACTCATGCGTGATCTCGTAAATTTCTACCGCGCCGAAAATTACGAGGACACCCTGTTTTTTGCCGCTACAGAAACATATACAGAATTTGAAACCGCTCGTTTATATTTTTATACAGTCAATAACGCAAAAGCCAGAATCTTTGAGCCGGAGTGTGATATTTACGAAGTAGAATATTACCTTGATATAGAAGAAGATCAATCACTTTCTCTCAAAAGGCGTGTCTGGCCGAATCCGAATCTTGAGTTCGAACCGGGCGGAATACTGACAACAATAGCTGAAAATATAGAATACTTTGATGTCAGTTATTTCGACGGCGAAGAATGGTACATTGAATGGCCTGAAGATATGGAATCCCCCCCCCACCTGGTTGAATTTACTATTATAACCAGGCCGCAGGGATTAGGTAATTATATATCAGAGACTCATCTTGTAAATTTAGCAAGACAGGTAAATGAAACAGAAGCAGCGGTTCAATAGAACTTTTACAAAATTAACTTTTTGAAAATTATAAGAAATGAAAACTAACAGCAAAAATAAAGGTCTTGTTCTGGTTGGAGTGCTTTGGATTGTGATAATCCTCACTGCCATAGTTGCCGTCCTTGGACGAAAAAGTCGTCTTGACAGCAAAATAGTTTTGGGCAGATCCGAAGCGGTCCGAACCAAATGGGCGTGCCGGGCCGGAATTGAAAGGGCTGTTGCTTTACTAAACGAAGACGAAAAAGATTCTGACAGTATAAACGACATCTGGTCTTACAGCCCTGAAGATTTGAATGATTTTCAAATGACCGGCTGTTGGTACAACGTAATAATTACAGATGAATCAGGCAAACTCGATATAAATGCTGCCTCATGGGAACAGCTTATGGGATTGCCAGGCATGTATGAAGACATCGCCGACGCAATAATAGACTGGAGAGACAGTGACGATGAAGTCAGTGAATTAGGCACTGAGAGCGGCTATTATGAAAATCTTACTTTTGGCTATCCAATCCGAAATGCTGCATTTAGAACTATAAGGGAATTATTGTTAGTCAAAGGTGTTACTGATGAAATGTTCTATGGTGAAGATACGAATCTGAACGGAAAGCTTGATTACAATGAGATGGACGGCGACGCTAATCCACCGTATGATAATGGTGATATGGTTCTCGACCAGGGCTGGGCCGCTTATATAACATGCTACACTTCCGATGCTAACAGCACAACAGATACGACTACACAAACAGGACAGAATACAAATTCATCCGCAACCATAACCTATGCCTCAAACAATGGTCAAACTACAATACAAACAGCACAGAATACAGGCTCCTCTGTAATATCCGCTGTCGCACAAACAGGAGGCCAAACCGGTCAAACCGGACAGACAGGACAAACGGGTCAGACTGGTCAAACAGGACAGACTCAGACAACTCAAACGACACAACAGACTACGGAAACAACCCAGGAAACAACCGAAGAAGCAACGGAAGAAACAGGAACCTTAATGGTAAATGTTAATACAGCATCAGAAGTAGTTCTCGCGGCTTTAATGGGTGGCGATGATAACGCACGTATAGCCGCTCAGTCAATTATCGCATATAGAAATAATATGGAATATGGTATTGAAGATGTTTCCACATTATCAAGTGATGGCATAGTAAACAGTGACTTGTTAAGTACGATGCAGGATTATTTAACAACCACATCGAATATATTTAAAATCAGTTGCATTGCAACTGCTGATCGTGGCGGTGTTGCCGGCACAAAATTACAAACAGAAGTAATAATAGATAGAAGTACAAGTCCGTACAAAGTTCTATACTGGTATCAGGGAGCAAGTAATTAATGGCAAATGAAAACGAAAATATGTTAGAACAGTCCGTAACTGCAATAGCAAAATCAGGCAATAAGCTTAAAGCTGTTGATATCCGAAAACGGGGTATGGCTATTGAAGTTCTTATGACAAAAAGCAGCGAAGAAAATATCTTTAACTGGCGTGACTTCGCGGCCAAATGCGGCTTATCTTTTGATTCAGCCGAGGAAGTAGAACCGGAGAATCGAAAACCTGTTGTAGTCGGATATGATTCCGCCGGAACAGCGTTTTCCAGAGTGAACATTCCTGAAGTTGAAGACAAGGATTTGGAATCAATGGTAACGCTTCAGGCTGAAAGCAGACTGCCTTTACCGGCGGACCAGATGGAGATTGCATGGCGGGCAGATAAAGAAAAAGATGGACAAATCGCCATTACAATAACGGCAGCAAGAAGACAGCAGGTACAAAGCTTTGTTGATAAAGTAACAGGCTTTAAACCAACGAATATATTCCTTGATTGTGAAGGAATTGTTAAAGTATGGAAAACAATTTTTTCCGGAAACGCGCAAAATGCCGTAATCATTAATACAGATTCACGAAACACCCAGATTTGCCTGACAAAGAAAGGCGAACTCATTAACGCGGTCGCTCTGGATATGGGAATCGAAGATATCACCGGAGTGGAAGCCGATGAACAAGCTGAAAATATCGAGAGATTTGTTCAGGACACAAAAAGCATCGTGGATTTATTTGGTATCGACAAATCTGAAAAGTTCCAGGTTTTCATTCTTTCCGACGGGAGTGAAATATATAACGAATTAGCTTCTTCTCTGAAATATGAAGGTTTGAACGCGACGGTAGCAAAACCTGATACCAAAAAGTTTAATGGTAAAAATGATCTTTCGGCACAGGACATTTTTGAGTATCGCCTGCAAATCGGCCTTGCTCTAATGATTATCGAAACAACTAACCAAGAGCTTAACCTTTTCAAGAACATTTACAAGCCGTTCGGCGAAGAAAAACAAACGCACTGGTTATATTCACCAAAGATTGCAGGTGCCATAGCGGCGGCGGCTCTTATCATTTTCATAGGTGTTGTTTATGCGATTGATGTAACTACCCCTAATAAAATGCTTAAAATTATCGACGATGTCGCAGAAAATACAGACATTGCCATGCTTGTCGAGCAGCAAAATGTTCTGGAATCCATTCAGCGTCAAAGAATTGATATACTCCAGATTCTTAGTCAGCTTTCTGCAAATTCAACAAACCGCGGAAACGCTCCTGCAGAACTCAGAGGTCCCATGAATAACGGCAGAATACAGCTTGACAGTTTTGATTTTAGAATGGGAAGACCTATTACAATAACAGGAATGGCATCTGACAACACAACATTGTACACTTTTGAAGACCGTTTAAAGAAAATACCCGGTATTAAAGAAGTCAAATGGAGTCAATCAGCAGCCAGCAGAAGCAATTCAGGTACTGCGGGCAGAACAACATCAAATGCCAGACCGACTTCTTCAACTTCAAGAAACAGTACCAGCAGGACTTCTGCCGCAAGCCGAACAAATACCGGCGGAATGATGGGCGGTATGATGGGCGGTTTTGATAATGGAAGTATAAGATTTACGATGGAATTCAGTTACGGAAACTTCACAGGAAGCCAACAAAAAAAATCAACTAAAAAATAATTTATAAGAGAATAGAAACTATGTTAGAAAAACTAAATGAAAAAGACCAAAAAACCTTAAAAACAGGTGGATTAGCAGTACTGGTATTAGCCGTTGTAGTTACTGGTTATATGGGATACAACCACTGGACGGCTCAAAATAAACAAAAGAAAAAACTTAATGCGGATTTTAAAAAACTGGTAATGAATGAAAGTGCTTATAAAAAGCTTTTAGCGGAAGTTCCGGTTTTTCAAGCACCTGAAGACGACTCAGCGCAGAAAACCAAGTTCCGAGATTATCTGGATACGCAATTTCAGAGAAATAACATCACTACCGAAGCATGGGTGGAAGTCACCGCAAGCAACGCAATTCGTCCACCCGCCGGTTATGGAGCATTGTCTTTGAAAACCAGTTCCAAGGGAACTGTTCGTTTCCAGAACATTCTTAACCTGCTGGCAGCTCTAAAAGAGAATCCTTATTATGTCGGCATCGAAGAATTGAAAATAACATGCGACCAGCAGAATCCGCAATTAGCTACTTTAAACATTGTATTAGCGACATTTACAGATAATAGAAATATTAAGAGGGCAAAATAATGAATCTCAATATTAATCTTGATGAACTAAAAGAAAAGAAAGAACTTGTATCAATTGTTCTGCTCGGCGGAGCGGCTATACTCGTTGTTTTAACTTGTATCACAATTACAAAATTCTTTCTGCTGTCAACCAAGACTGAAAACACTATCTTAAACGCGATTAAACAAAGCAATAGATCGAAGCAGGATGTGGAAAAAGCACTTGAGGATACACGGACATTAGCTGAAAATCTGAGAATGAATAATCTCTTTGCTCCGCCAGTGATTGAGACTACGATTACTGAACAAAGGATTGTTCCTGTGAACCCTGTCACGGAAGTGACTGCAATTTTAGGTAATTTAGTATGCATCAATGAAAACTGGTATTCCATAGGCGACACAATTCCAGGCACAGGAGGCAGCGCAAGAATTTCGGCAATCGGGCTTGATTATGTAACAGTAGAATTTAATGGAACAACACAAAATCTTTATCCGATACAGGCAGCTACACGTGCATCAGAAATTTCAGCAACTAATCCAATGGCTTCTATGATGGGTGGCGCTATAAGCTTCAATAATGGCAACATAACTATAAATAGCTCAGCGGCCAATGAACTCCTGTCAAGAATTACCCAAGGCGGAATGATGGGCGGTATGATGGGCGGCGGCGGTCGTGGCGGACGCGGCGGCGGTATGATGGGAGGCGGAATGGGTGGCGGCGGCGGTGGTCGCGGCGGACGCGGAGGCGGTATGGGCGGCGGCGGTTTTGGTGGTTTTTAATAAACAATAGATTACTAATAAAGGTTTATAATATTATGAAAAAACCAGAAACAACAGTAACATTTATAATGATTTGTATTGTGGCGATTGTTGCTGCATATGGAGTTGGAGATTGCATCAAAGAAATAAAGGCCAGTAAGACACAAAAGGCACAAAATAAAATCTTAAAAAATAAAATTACACAAATCGAATTATATTCGCCAGGAAATGAAAATTCTTTTGCTCAAAACAGAAACGCTTTTACTGGTACACAGAATTTTGGCCAGCGAAGCAATATGATGGAAGGTTTTGGCATTCAGGGTATGAACAATAGAGGAATGAGTATGTATGGTGATTCTTCTGCTATGGGAATGCAAAGGACGCAGAAAATAGCAGTAGAACCAAATAAACCTAAATAAGCAAGGAGGCTACTAAAAACAATGCAATACAAATTATCTTAATAAAATAATAAAACGCCGGAGTGTCCGGATTGGAAAAATATTCAAATATTAACAGAAAGTTAAAATTGAGGTGATTAAAAATGGAACGTTCAAAAGGATTAATCTTAATAGTAGTCGGTCTTGCGGCAGCTCTTATTGTTTGGCAGGTTGGTTTTAAAAAAACTGAGACACCAACTCCTGCTGAGGAAAAACAACCAGTAAAAGCAAATCAACCAGAACAACCAGCGGCTGGACAAAATCCTGTACAAAGTGAAAGGTTTGCAGCTAATGCGCAAGGTCGAAACCCGGCAGAAGCAAACCTCAATGATAGAAATCAGGAACGTGGAAATAACAATTTCAATAGAAGAACTACTCCAACAAATATCCAGAATACAGGTTACAAAATAGCTATTCCAGCAGATATCAGTTCCGCTGATCTTCAGATCATATATAATGAATACCTTCGATTCGGCGGCCGAAACAGAGCAAGAGGCGGCAATCGAGGCGGCATGATGGATAGCTTTGGCGGTATGGGAGGCCGAGGCGGCATGATGGAAGGCGGTATGATGGGCGGAGGTATGATGGGTGGTTATGGTGGCATGGGAGACATGGGAGGCATGATGGGTGGCATGGGAGACATGGGTGCTATGATGGAACAATTTGGAGGTATGGGAGGTTTTGGCGGAGGCATGGGCATGGAAATGGGCATGGCTCCCGGCGGCATGGACATGGGTAACCAAATGAATATAGACGACATAGACGATTCTGAAAACAATTTCTAATGACAGCTTAGTAATATTCAAAGGAGAATAAAATGTTTAAGAAAATAACAACCATAATAACAATTGCATTAATTTCAGTAATTATGCTGAGTCCTGCCGCACTGGGACGAGGTGGCGGCGGCAGAGGTGGAAGAAACGGCGGAATGATGGGAGGCGGTGGTATGATGGGAGGAGGTATGATGGGCGGTCAAATGGATACTGCTGGAATGATGGGCGGACGCGGTTTCAATCAGCCTGCTATTGATGTTAACGGCTTAAAAAACAGCAAGCTCCTTACTTATCTTGTTGACGCTAACGGTGTAAAAGTTGACCCGAACTCGCTCAGCAATGAAGTCCTTCAGTCATTATATATGCAGATTGCAAGAGGTGAGCCAACTGTAATCGACACAACAAGATTCAACAGCTTAAGCCAGGTAGCCGGAACTATCATGGGACAGCCGAATATTTCTGATCCAAACGATCCTGATCCTATGATAGCCGTTCAGCTTAATGGCTTGACAATCAATCCTATTATTGATTTGCTGATACGATGGACTGGAAAAGCGGTGCTTCCTTCAAACGAAGCTCTGGGTTTGACGCTTACTGTCTATTCACCGGAAAGAATGAAACAAAGTGAAGCTCTTAACCTGCTTTACAGTGCTATGCGTCAGCAGGGATTTGTAGCTGAAACAAGAAATAACATCATTTACATTAGGCCAGGCACAACAAAATTTGTTCCATTGCTGCCTGATGATGAAGACCTGACACTGCTTAATCCACAGGAAGAATTTCGCAAAATATTCAGATTGAAACACTACAGCGCCTCAACAATGGGACAGTTAATTCTCCCATTCGTAAATCCTACAGGTAGTGTAACCGCCGAAGAAACAACTCAAACTGTAATGGTTGCTGATACAGCGGAAGTATTGGTTCAGGTACAAAAGATTATAGATAAATTTGATAATACACTGGCTGGTACAGAAACAAAAATATTGAAAGTACAGCATAATGACCCGGCGGAAATTGCTGAAATGATTTCTACTGTTATGGCCAATAACATTACATCCTCAGGTATGCTCGGCGGCTACAATATGGGCGGCATGGGTGGCATGATGGGTGGAATGCAGCAACAGGGAAACCGCGGCGGAAACCGAAACGCAACTACAACTACAAATACCCGTAATGCAAATACAAGAAACAACCCGGCCGCAACAACCGGCAGGAACACCGGCAGAACAGCCACTACTACAGGTATGATGGGTATGGGAATGTTAGGAGCTGCGTCAGCAAGCGCTTCAACAATCGGAACAGGAAAGCCTGAGCCAATTCTTACTCCCGATTCAGTTAAAAAGATTATTATTGCAACAGCTACACCTGAAGATATGGACAAAATAGAATTTTGGCTGATTCAGCTTGATACAGAAGCTAAAATCATTTGGAATCCACCTGATATAAGAACGCTTGACAAAAATCAGGTTGTACAAAAAGTCTATTATCTGAAGTATAACACCCCGGATAGATTAGCCCAAATTCTTCAGCCGCTATTAACTCAGGATGGTTACCTCACCGCCGAACAGGATACAGGTACCCTTCTTATAAGAGATACAGTTGCAACTTTATTGCAGCTCGAAGATATTATTAAAGAATTCGATAAAGAGCAATCAAACCCGCAAGACCAGCAGATATTTATTGTCGAAAAAGGCGATCCTCGAGAAATAGTCAATATTATCAACACTATTCTTAACGGCTCTGGAAGCGCAACCGGAACTACTGGAACAAGAACTACCGGCATGACTGGAACAAGAACTACAGGCATGACTGGAACCAGAACTACGGGAACACGAACAACTGGAACTACTGGAATGAGAACTACTGGCAGATAAGATTTGACGGCTAATAATCGATAATTATTTATTTTCATTATAAAGGAGAATACAATGTTTAATAAAAATATTAAAACAATTATATCAATATCAGTGATATTACTGATACCCGCTTTATGCTTCGCACGCGGCGGCGGCGGTGGCGGCGGAATGGGAGGAATGGGAGGAATGGGCGGTGCTGCCGGCGGACGTACTACCGGCATTGCCGGCGGATTTGCCGGGAGTAATACAAGTACCGGCGGAACTACTATTGTTGGCACAGACCAGTCATCAATATCGTTGATACCATGGCCGGAAAAGAAATGGATTATCGTTAGAGCTCCTGCTGAATATATGCAGGAAATCGAAGAATTGATTCATCAGTTTGATATCGAAACAACACCTGGAGGAAGTAATTACAGCACATATAATGTCAGATACGTTAATGTTGATGAGTTAGCTTCAACTCTGAATAGTATTCTGGCCGACCAGGATATTGATTTCCAGAGGAATGTTTCTATTCAGCCTTTACCGACATCCAGGCAACTGCTTGTTTTTGGTAAACAGGAATACAGGGATTTGGTATATAAAATCCTTGAGGAAATAGACAGGCCTTCGGACCAGCTTCTTAGAAAATCTTTCAAACTGCAATATGCTGATCCTGAAGATATTAAGGAAAAAATAGATGAGCTTTTCAGCCTGACAAGTACAACAAGCACATCTACTGCCAGAACCGCTGCCACACGAACCGCTAATACAGCAGGTTCGGGTATTAGCTCTTTATCAGCGGATACCGTGATTACAACAATATATCCATCTCTTAGAGAAATTGTCGTAATGGCTTCTCAGGAAAAAATGATCGAAGTCGAAAAGCAAATTAAGGCATGGGATTCACCTCTCGAATGGAAAAATATTAAACCAAGGATAATTACAGTCAATAATATTGATCCTGTTGAGCTTGTCACTTTGCTAAACTCACTTTTCAGCACTTCATCTACTACAAGTACAGGCAGTTCCACTACAAGCCAGCGTCAATTGCTTAGCGCATCGAGCAGCAGTACAACTGCCTCTCTTGGTGAGAAAATTATCGGCCCGCTCTACGGCAAACTGACATTCATCGCGATACCTGATACCAAGAAATTAATCGTAGCAAGCAGTATCGCTGAAGCTTATGATGCTATCGGAAATTTTATCGAAGAAATTGATGCACAGGACCCTGCGATTGTCCCGAAGGTCGTGCAGCTCAAGTATGCTGACCCGGAAGACCTCAGTAAGCGTCTCAATGCAGTCTTTGCAGAAGCAGGAACAAGTGTAAGTATCGAAATGTCCGAGACAGGTTTAGGCAGTGAATCATATATTGATTCTACACAATCCAGCAGCACAGAAACTGAGAGCTATTCACTGCCATGGGCAGGTTCATCAGGCTCATCAGATGAGAGTATGCCGATCAGTAATATATTCGGAAAAGTCAGATTTATGCCTGAGCCGAACACGAAATCGATTCTGCTTCTTGCCCCGCAGCAGTTTATGGAAAGCCTGATAGATTTGGTTGATGAACTGGATGTGACAGGCAAGCAGGTTATGATTGAGACAATTATCATGGAAGTCGAACATAATACACTGACTTCTCTTGGATTCGAGTTCTCTTCAAATGGTGATGCACTTAGTTCGTTAGGCAGATTCGGATTTAATGCCCAAGCTGAAATTGGAAATACAACTGATTTTCTTGATTACACAACTGGCTTACGTCAATCTGATGATTTCTTCCTTTCAGGTTTCGGTTTAACAATGCTGGTAGATTTCCTTAAAAAGAATGGTAATGCCCGAATTCTTAACCAGCAGACGTTATGGACAAAAGATAACGAAGAAGCGAACTTCTTCAAGGGTAAACAAATTCCATTCGTAACCGGTACAACAACTACAAACACCGGTACAGGTGGTACTACAAGTTCAGATACTTATGAATTCCAGTTAGTCGGTACTGAAGTTCGTGTCAGACCAAGAATTACACCTGAAGATAATGTCGGCATGATTATTAATGTCAACTATTCTCAGCAGACAGGTGACAAAGGTCTGGGGAACATGGATATTCTCAGCCAGATGAACACTACAACCAACATGATTATTAAAAACGGTGACACACTAATCCTCGGCGGCATCCTCTTCCAGAAGGATTCTCAAGTATCATATAAAATTCCCGGACTCGGAGATATTCCGGTACTTGGAAAATTATTCACTCACGATAGTATCAATAAAGAGAATACCGAACTTATCGTGTTCATCAGGCCGCAGGTTATTAATGTAGCTCCAGAAAAAATATATGAATTACTTAATGAAAAGACCAGAGAATACATTTTGGAGTCAAAAGCAAGACTTGAAAAGGTAAAAGGTGAAATTGAAAAGTCTATGGGATCGTTCATAAAAAAATAACACAAGCAAATAGAATATAATTATTATTTTGAAAGGAACCCCAATATATCGGGGTTCCTTTTTTATTTGCTAAAAAGTCTTTGACAAACAAACATATTTTAAAGCATAATCTCCGTATGGATACTTATTATATAAAACCAGAAGAAATGCCGGATTTGAATATTGACAGGCTTGGTACGCCAGCGATAGAATCTCCCCTGCTTCAAAACCGTTGTCATTTTACGGACGACCACGAAAAAATCTGTATGTATTCGCATTCGGACTATCTCGAAGCTTACAAAGATTCTGCTTATAAACTCCCAATGCTCGAACACGCTGGCCCCCGCAGGAAGATTTTCTTTAATCCTGAAACATTAAATTGCGGAATTGTCACCTGCGGCGGATTATGCCCCGGTCTTAATGATGTAATAAGAATCCTGACCTTGAATTTATACTGGCAATACGGAGTTAAAACAATTTACGGCTTTCGTTACGGCTATCTCGGACTGACTCCAAACGCCCCTGCTGAGCCGCTGTTATTAACGCCGGAAATCGTAAAAGATATTCACATAAGAGGCGGCGATATTCTCTCATCTTCACGCGGTCCGCAGGATACCGATATTATGGTTGATACATTGCAGAAAATGAATATAGGCATATTGTTTGTCATCGGAGGCGACGGCACACTCCATGGAGCAAGGGAGATTGTCAAAACTGTAAAAAGAAGAAACCTGCAAATATCGGTCATAGGAATTCCGAAAACCATCGACAACGACATTTCAGGCATAGAGCAATCCTTCGGCTTCTCAACGGCGGTGGAAGCGTCACGAGCAGCGATTCTCAGCGCGCACGAGGAAGCAAGAGGCGCATGGAACGGAGTCGGCCTTGTGAAACTTATGGGCAGAGAATCAGGTTTTATCGCGGCTTATTCGACTTTGGCCAACAGTGACGTCAACTTCTGCTTCGTACCCGAAGTACCCTTCCATCTAAAGGAAGAAAATGGATTTCTAAGACAACTTGAAAAGAGACTCGACGAAAAACATCACGCTGTTATAGTTGTCGCTGAGGGTCTTTCAGAGCTTTTAGCCACAGAACAGAACAATCTTAAAAAAGACGCTTCAGGCAATGTCATTCTTAATGATGTCGGCCCGATGCTTAAAGATATTATTACTCAATACTTTAAAGAACGCAAAAAACCAATGTCAATGAAATACATTGACCCAAGCTACATGATTAGAAGCCTCCCCGCCGACTCGAATGATTCGGCATTCTGCGTCATGTTAGGTCAAAACGCCGCCCATGCTGGAATGTCAGGCAGAACGAATATGGTAATAGGATACTGTAACCAGCATTTTGTTCATTTACCTATCGACTTGACAATCAGAGAGCGCAAGAAAATAAATCCCGGCGGCCACCTCTGGCAAACTGTTATCTCAACAACAGGCCAGAAATGCTGAATTAATAGTTAAGCTAAACAGGCAATCAGTTTTAATCAAAGCATTGGTTTTGTGCGTTTGACAAACTGGATAGCAACACCCCACGGGTCACGAAGAACAGCTATCTTATCGCCGCTGTCTATTGTAGTGACTTGCTGGTCCCATTTCGCGCCGGCTTTAACAAGTTTTTCACAGGTTTCATTTATATCATCAACACTGAACGCAAAATGAAGAATCAACTTATCCTGTGCCGCATAATCCGGTATAGGAGCGGAAGAATTATTGTACAGCTCGAACATCATATTTTCGCCCGCGTCACTTACAAATCTCGCCGTGCCGGACTTCAACATAATCTTCATATCAAGATTTTCACAGTACCAGTCCGCCATCGCGACCGGATCGGGTACATTTATTGCCGCATGTTCAAAACGTGGTTTTTTCACACTGTGTCCTTTCATAAATCCAGAGCAGCCTGAAGCAAGTAATCCGATAGAAATAATGATTACCGCTGAAGACATATTTCTCATAAGCCTGGTTGTCATCTCAAATTCCTTTCGATAACTTTAACACTATGTTATAAGACTTCAAGTCAGCCTTTACCTTAATAATAAGAGTAACGTTTGTCAACAACTATATCCATGTCAAAAAATGTATAAAATAATTTCATGACATCCTATCATATACCTGCATTCCCGCCATGTTTAGTCCGAAAATAATTTTATCTTCTGTTAAGTACCTGATAATATAAAAAAATCAGTAGTCACTTATACCCGATAAAAGCCCTTGACTGTCAATAAAATTTGTGATATTTTAACTTTTTTGAGTTGCGTGGTGAAAAGCCGCATTAGCGGCATATCGAAGCTCCTTACAGTAAAATATTTTTTTGCGGATATTTGCTAAATTCAGGAGAAGCATGGCAAAAAAGTCGATATTGAGATGTCTCGTGCTTTATAGCGTAATCTATTACGCGCAGTGCATTTGATTTTAGCGGTAGAAAACTATGCGAACAATTGTAATAACGAACCAAAAAGGCGGTTGTGGCAAAACCACGACATCTTTGAATCTGGCGGCTGCCCTTTCCGAATTGGGACAGAGGGTACTGCTTATTGACCTTGATCCACAGGCACACGCTACGCTTGGCCTCGGATACGATCCTGAAAATCCCGATAATACAATCTACAACGTCATTACTAACAGGCGTTTTTCTATTTCGAAAGCAATTATTGATACGAAGATCGAAGGTCTCCATCTGATACCAAGCAACATTCGTCTTGCCAAGGTAGAACTTGAAATGACTCTCGTGTCACAAAAGGAATTTATCCTTGCCGACCAGCTCAAGAAAATAAGCGGCAAGTATGATTTCTGTATTATTGATTGTCCCCCGTCACTGGGACTTCTAACCTTCAACGCTCTTGTTGCGAGTACAGATATTATTGTTCCCGTTCAGGTGCATTACTATGCTCTTGAAGGCTTAAAGCAGCTTCTTGAGACAATTAAAACCGCCAGAAAACGCTTTTACCCATGTTCTATTAAGATATTAGGATTGCTTTTGACTTTCGTAGAAGAAAGAGCAGCACTCAGCCAGCAGGTCGAGCAGCAAATGAAGGACTTTTTCGGCAGCCTGGTATTCAAAACAGTTATTCATCGAACAATAAGTTTGGCTGAAGCGCCAAGCGCTGGCCAGTCGATTATAACATATGCCCCTGAAAGCAGAGGTTCAGAAGAATATAAAGCGTTGGCAAAAGAAGTTCTGGATTCAGGAAATAAAGAAATATCAAAAGGGGCTCAGGAAATATCTGAAATAGTCGAAAAGTTACAAACCAAAGAACAAATAATTTCAGATAAATCCCCAAAAGAACCTGAACCAAAAGTTCAAGAAATCAAAAATACCCGGGAAATTCCGCCAGCGAAAGAGATGGCAGAAGAAGTTATCCCGCTTGTTGAAAACAAAACTAACCAAAAAATAAAAGAAAAGAAAAAAGCAAAAGAAAAGCAGCCTTATTACATCCCGGAACGAAGAAGTTATGCGGGAAGACTCGTATTTTTCTTACTTTTGCTTGCGGCTACAATCGCCGTTGCGATAATCACTTTTAAGAATAATCCTCCTGTCGCGGAGCCAAATAGTGTCAATATATCAGAAGATACGCCGACACAGATTGTATTGAAAGCACGTGACATGGACAGGGACGATTTGGATTATAAAATAATAACCGAACCGGAACACGGAACTATCAGCGGCAAGACGCCTAAACTTACATATACGCCAAATGAAGATTATATCGGCTTGGACAGTCTTAAATTCATAGTCAGCGACGGCAGGATTGACAGTAACTGGGCTGAAGTATCGATTAATGTAACGCCGCTTAACGATCCGCCTTCAGCAAAACAGCAGACAGTCTCCTTAACCGCTGATAAGTCGCTTACAATTACATTGACCGGCAGCGATAAAGACAGCCAAAAGATAACTTTTTCCATTAACACAGAAACAAAACATGGTTCATTACGCAAAATGCAGGACTTTGAAACTAACGGTAATATTGTATATAGTCCCAATCCAGGCTTTACCGGAATCGACAGTTTTACATTTGCGGCAAATGACGGCGAATTGAATAGCAAACCGGTGGTAGTACAAATCAACGTAACAGAAAACAGTCCGCCTGTTTCAGATATTTCGGCGATTAACACAAACGAGGATACTCCCGTAACGATTTTACTCAAAGGTAATGATCCCGATGATGACGAGTTGACTTACAAAATTGAATCAGAACCGACTCATGGAAAGCTAAGCGGTGACGTTCCAAATCTTATCTATACGCCAAATGAAAATTACCACGGCCAGGATAGTTTCAGTTATTCTGTACATGATGGTAAGAATGACAGTTTCACCGCAAATGTTTCTATTACAGTAAAAAGTATAAACGATGCGCCTGTCGCAAAAGCTGAAAACATAACAACGCAGGAAGATACACCTGTACCTATAACGCTTCTTGCCTCTGATCCCGACGGCGACAATCTTATCTATACTATCGTATCCCATCCTTCACATGGACTGCTGAGTTCGACGATGCCGAATACGATTTATACACCAAATAATAATTATTTCGGCTCGGATAGTTTCAGCTATAAAGTAAGTGACGGTAAAAATGAAAGCGCTATAACAAATATATCAATATCAATCGAGCCAACAGAAGACGCTCCAGTCGCTGTTACCGGGACAAGTATTACTCTGAATGAAGATACCCCGACAACAATTACTCTCGAAGCCAGCGATCCCGACGGCGATCCATTAACTTATACTATAGAAAGAGCACCCTCACGCGGAACTATAACCGGAAACGGTCCGGAAGTTATTTATACGCCGGACAAGGATTTTAACTGGCTTGACAGTTTCACGTTCTCAGTCAGTGACGGCAAAACAAAAAGCAGTCCTGCGGTCGTATATATAACAGTAAATTCAGTAAACGATTCGCCCGTCGCAAATGACGACAAGGCTGAAACATACGAAGATCAGCCAATAGAGAAAATCAAAGTACTTGATAATGATAGTGATATCGATAAAGACCCGCTGACAATAAAAGAAGTCACTCAGCCGTCTCATGGCAAGGTCGAAATCAATGCGGAAGGTACAACATTAAAATATACCCCGGAACCAAACTATTATGGAATCGACAGCTTTACTTATACCGCACAGGATCCGGATGGCTCGTCCGATACAGCTACGGTTGAAGTAAAAATCACGGCACTCAATGACCCGCCGGTATTTATATCAACTCCGGTTAAAGAAGCCATACTTGGAACTTTATATAAATACGATGTAAACGCGTTTGACCTGGACCATAGTGACCAACTGACATACTCGCTTGTTTCCAAACCTGAAGGTATGAATATTGATCCCAATACCGGTGTTATCATTTGGACTCCTAATGATGTAACAAAAAGATCAAGTGAAGTTGTTGTGAAAGTCACCGATAACAATTTAATACCCGCTTCAGCGACACAAACTTTTACAATTGAAATAGTTCCTACACCGTCAAAGATAACTACACTGACCATAACCGAAGGCTATGACCAAAACGGTAAAACCGTATTTTTCGGAAATCAGGATGTGAATCTCATTACGACCAGTGACAATAAATACCTGGAAATAAAACCTAATTCCTCAATTGCTTTCGATTTTTCAAATGTCCTGCTTCCTTTAGATACGAAAATAGTTTCTTTAGTGATTTTCGTAGAACATTATGAACAGGATACATTCCCGCGAGGTTTCGCGAAATGGAGTATAGGACAAGGCTGGCCGGGCGTTGAGGATGTCTGGTTTACGATGGATTCTCCGATTCATAATGGAGAAACAAACAAATCGATGGATTCATGGGATGCCGCGAGTTTCGTTGATACGCCGCGAAAATTGAACAATCTGCAGTTACAAATTAAGAATGACGATTCCATGAGCAGTATATTTATCGATTATATTTATATTATGGCTCAATGGGAATGGTCTGAAGAAAAGGGGCTGGTTGAGTACAATTTAGAACCTGTTCCACAAAGATAATTCGCCGTACGTAATAAAAAGAATACAGAATAAAGAAAACAGAATTGGACTATTCCTAATTTCTACTGAATACTGAATTCAGAATTCTGTCTTCTTTTCTAAACGATATACGCTATTTTTACGCAAAACGAATTATTTTTTTGACAGTTTGAATTTCATTGCTTATATTATAAGTAGAAAAGGTTCTTTTTGAGGCAGGGTGCTGAAAAACAGCGTTTTCCAGCGTTTAATGCCAAATTAGTACATCGTGCAATGTAAAGACGTACGTCCGTACGTCTCTACCTGATTTCGTGGTTTATGGATAAAAAATCCATTTGCGGGTCAGGACAAGAAAGGATAGCCATGATTAAACATGAGGCTGGTTTGCACAAGGATGTGGCGAAAATATTTAATGGAGTATGGATACCGGAACAAGATAATAAACAGAATTCTGTTAGCGCAGGATATAAAGATTCGGGCGCGTTTGTACATCCCCAGCCGCTCGCGGCGGAGCAGTGGCCGGATAGGGCTAAAGTCAAAAGAGCAAAACAATCATCAAGTCCCTGGAGTTTCTTTTCACCCAAAGCAAGACGCGAGAAAAAGAGATTATCCGCAATATCCAAACATTTGCTTATTAATCAACCGGATTGAGTATTTAAAAGTGACTAAAGTTATAAGTGACTAAAATTATTGTTGATTACTTTTAACTTTAGTTCACTTTAGATCACTTTGAACTTTTTTACTCTTCAATACTTTTCAAATATTCTCTCCATCGCTGAATTATTTCTTCCTGCTGCCCCGCATATCTGCCGCTATCGAAACCAAAATATTGTCCAGTAGTTTTCTGTAGTATTTCCTGAGCATATTGGCGAGTTTCTAATTTTATGCTATTGAGTTGTGCAACCATAATTCTTAGTATTTCACGTCTGTGATCATTAAGAAATTCACTCTCGATATCTCTATCAATTATTACTTCGGCATCTGCATGATCAATATAATACGTTAATTTTTCCAGCCACAACGCGTCAGTCAACTCATTACGAAGATAAGATTTAACGGTATCCTGAAATACAGTACCATCTTCTATAATAGTTCTTAAACGAATGGCAAGATCGGGTACATTTCGATATGTACCTTCGATAATATGTCTTAATAATTTTTCGCCGGTTTTGTCACCATTATAATACAATGCAACTGCTGTAACCATTTTTGCCCAAATATCATTAGTAGTATTATAAATTTCGCTCAACTTAGGAACCGAAGATTTTCCTCCAAGCCGAGCTAATGCCATTATTGCATTTTGCCTTGACTTACCCAAATTATAGTCTATTAAAAAGCCATAAAGATCACTATAAACACCTTTGTACTTTTTAGTTAATTTTTGAGTTGTATATTCTTCTATTATAGGCATAAGTTCTGTTCGTTGTGTTTTACCAAGAAACAAGACCACCGCTGCATTACGTTCCAAATCACTTAGTAAATATCTTGAGTTATCTGCCCTTAGTGGTTCAGCAAGCAATTCGAGTGACTTTGTAATTGCTTCATCTTCCTGGCCGCATGCGTATAACGCCTCGAAAAGCTGACCTGAACTTGTGCGGTCAAAATTATTCGAGTTTATTGCAGTTCTTATAATCGGCACAAGCGAATGATCAGGCATCCTGCTAATAATAATTTCCGGAACAGTAAAATGTGGTTTATCCATTAAAAGCAGTTCGGACAGAATCGGTAAACATTGGGTATCTGTTGGTTCCAGAATTTCCTTAAATGTAAGAACTGTAAAATTTCTACAACTCTCATTTTCTTTATTCCTTTCATATATTTGAATTAAGTAATTCATCATTTCTTCATGACTCGGTCTTACCGACTCAGGTAAATTTCCAAGTTTCTTAAAAGCATTTTCTTCTGATTGAAACCTGTTTGTATAGCGATTTATCTGGTCCGTTTTATTATTAGGATCAATAAGAAATTTCTCCAGGCTTGAACGTATTTCAAAATATTCTTCATCAGATAATAAAACCTCATTGTTATAAATCACCTCATTAGAATTATTATCAGTGTCACTCTGTACTAATTCATTAGGAAGCATTTCCAAATACTCTTGTGACAACATGTATGATACACCTCCAGAACGCGAACCCCAATAATCTATAACTTCAGGCTTCGGAGTTTTATTAAAAAGCAAAATATCCTGAGCATCAGCAAAAAATCTCCACATCTCCGGCACTACGGGATTATTTGAATCGATTGGATATACGCCGGAAAAATAATTCAGAAATACAGGTTCTTCGCCGTCACGTTTTATCATTGCAAGATAATACTCAGAATCTTCACGTAACCTGTTTAATTGATCCTCAAATAAAACTGTTGTGATACTGAATATGTCTCCAGCCCTGAATGTCACTTTCGGCAAACAATTGATAATTTCCAATTCAAGAGTGACTTTGAATCTTGTTGAAAAATCCTCAAAACCACTGAATTTTTCCTTCTCGACAAGTGCGGCAATAATATCTTCAATATTTAATTTATAACTTACAAGCCTGGCATGAACAAAAAGATTAGACTCTTCAACTACTTCACGAAAAGTTATTGATCGCCCTAAATGCTCAAGCGGATGTTCCGGCGGGGGCAAAGATACAGAACTCCCTTTTAGTCCGCCGCTATCAAGACTTTTTGCTATTTTAATCACTTCTTCGGGATGAGCTTTTTCAAGTGCTTGTTTTAATGCGTATTTGACTATGTTGGGATCGAAAGTATTTTGTGATGAGTCATAGTTAAGTTTAACCAGTTCTTCAATACTCATAGAAGCTAATTCGGGTGGTATTTCTATTTTATGCTCGGAAGGAGTGTGTAAGTAAATTGCTAAAATTGCAGGTACCAAAATAATTATAGCGGCTATGGATATTTTACGCCAAAAATGCGTTGCTGCCGGAATTTGAATCTTAGTATTATTTGTCAGATTCTCAATAATCTTATTTTTCTGTTCTGCGTCCATTCTTTGCTCCTCTCCATGCAAAGAAATGAGTTTTTCAAGATTTTTACCTAATTTATCATTATTTTTCATTTTTTCACCTCACTTACCACCTGTGAAGTCAGAATTACCTGCCAACTTAACAAATGCCTTCTCAAACGACTTTCTCGCCCGATGAAGAAGCACTTTTGCGGCTCCTTCGGTTATTTGCCGAACAGCAGCTATTTGTTTGAGCGAATCTCCAGTGTAATAGTGCTGCCTCAATATTTCACCATAATTGACGGGAATATCAGCCAAGGTTAGCTGCACTAACTCTGCCATTTCACGGGTATTAGCAATTTCATCAGGAATCTGCTGAGATGACAAATTCCTGCAATAATCCACGTATTTCGAGTTCAGCGGTTGGATACCTGTATTTGCCAAAGAACGTTTTTGCCCTTTCAACGCCCTGCTTATATGATTGCGGCTAAGGATAATAAGCCAGACATACATGCTCGCCTTTTGCGAATCATATTGAGCGATTTTTCCAATTCCTTCAAGAAACGTTTCCTGCACAATATCACAAGCTAAGTCCTTATTTCTGCCAGCTTTATAATAAACATAAGTATAAACCGCATCCGCATATTCGCGGAACCACTGCTCGACAACTTCAGGCTCTCTCCGAGAAATTCCGTCACACAATTCTTTTGTAACATGCTTATTAATATCGCATTGTTCTTGCATCATACTTATATGTACATCAAAACGAATCAGGTTACAGCTAAATTATATTTCCCTAACTTATTATATGTTAATTGCTTATGACTTACTAATAAAACACCTGAAAAATGCCGAATATTACTTTATACAGTGTTTTTTAAAGAATTATTAAAATGTACTGCTATTATTGAACAATTTTTCTTGACCGCTTTTTCAAGATATTTTATGATAAATAGCAGTAAACAACGGTTGATGAACTGGATTGATGGTCATTCCAATAAACCTGATTATCCGGGTTATTTTGGGACGAACATAATAAGAAAAGAGCTTACAACTCCTTTCTAAAAAGGTAATTAAGTTACAAAGAGGCTTTTTAGGCGATAAAAAAGAGAATTAAATGATACTTGTACTAATACTAATCGAGAATCTTATTATTTCCCGCTTTATGGCGCTGAAAAGCGAATTTGACGTGAAACGAAATCTTCCTATTAAATTTTTCTATCATTCGCGAGGGAAACACAGGTCTAACAGGGAATTATCAAGACGTATTGCTGAAATTGCTTCTTACTGCAAAATAAAGAAGTGTAGAGACGCACGGCCGTGCGTCTGTACCGTTTTGTTGCGTTTAAATATAGACGCTATGCTGCTTCAAATCCCCTATCTATACCCTGCTTTGCTATAAAGCAGAGCAGACCTGTATTTACTTGCTTATTTCGTTTAATATAGTCATTACTTTGAAACTTCTCACCAAGAACACCCTCGATCCTTTCCATCAATAATAATGTATTATAAAATTTCAGGGAAAGGTTAAAATATGAATGCCATTATCATGGACTTGGGCATCTTCGATACAATGCTTTTAGAAATCTCACCTTTTATAGCCTCGATATTCGCTTGTATTCTGGGAATTGCTTTAACAATAATGATTTACAATATCATTAACAGAACAAAAGCAAAAACAATTGCGCAGGATTTACAAAGACAAATCGACGGGGCAAATAAAGAAGCTGAAAACATTAAAAAAGCCGCTGAATTAGCCGCTGCCGAAGATGCAATTAAAAAACGAGAAGAATTCACACGTGAATTTAACAAAATGCGGGCTGAACTGCATGAAAGCGAGTTACGTCTCACAAAACGCGAGGATGTCGTAGAACGTCAGGCGGAAAATCTCCAGCAAAGAGAAAACTCAGTACGTCAGCAGCAGCAGGAAGTTAAAAAGAGATTAAACAATGTTGACACGAAAGATAAAGAGCTTTCCACAGTATTGGCCCAGCAGAAGAATCAATTACTGAAAATATCTTCTATGAACGTTCAGGAAGCCAAAGAACTGCTCTTAAAACGCCTCGAAGACGAATGCGAACATGAGATGTCTTCTCTTATTCAGCGTAAGGTTCAGGAAGCCACTGAAACAGCCGACGATAAATGCCGCGAAGTAATCAATACAGCTATTCAGCGTTACGCGGCTGAGCAAACCTGCGAAGCAACAGTCTCAACCGTCGAAATTCCAAATGACGATATGAAAGGCAGAATCATCGGTAGAGAAGGACGCAACATCCGTGCATTCGAAAAAGCCACCGGAGTCGATGTAATAGTTGACGATACGCCGGGAATGATTGTCGTAAGCGGCTTCAATCCGGTACGCCGAGAAGTAGCCCGCTTATCGATGGAAAGACTTATTCAGGATGGGCGAATTCATCCTTCACGAATCGAGGAACTCGTCGCCCAGACTAAAAAAGACGTCAATCACAAGGTTTTACAACTCGGAAAAGACGCGGCGGTCGAAACCAATGTCCGCGGCTTGAGCAACAAGGTTTTGAGCCTTATAGGCGCTTTGAACTACAGAACAAGTTACGGGCAAAACGTTTTGAGACACAGCGTTGAAGTAGCGTTTTTAGCACAGGTTATGGCCGACGAACTTGGTCTTGACGGTTCCATAGCACGACGCGCTGGACTGCTGCACGATATAGGCAAGGCTATCGACCACGAAGTGGAAGGTAACCACCCTACCATTGGAACAAACTACCTTAAACGATTTAACGAATCGCCCATAATACTTAACGCGGTAGCCGCTCATCACGGTGACATTCCCGCCGACAATCCATATACACCGCTTGTTGCCGCGGCTGACGCTATTAGCGCATCGAGACCGGGAGCAAGAAGAGAAACACTCGAAAGATATATTAAGAGACTGGAAAAACTCGAGGAAATCGCAACCGGCTTCAAGGGTGTTGAGAACGCTTACGCGATACAGGCCGGACGCGAAATTCGCGTCATAGTTTCGGCTGAACAGGTTGATGACGGGGCGGCGATGAAAATCGCGCGTGACATTGCCAAGAAAGTCGAAGATGAAATGACTTATCCGGGCGAAATCCAAATCACCCTGCTCAGGGAAGTACGCTGCATCGAGTTCGCGAAATAATATGAAGATAAACATTTTATGTATTGGTGACATTGTTGGCCGGCCGGGCAGACGCATAATCGCGGAAAAGCTTAAAACGCTTGTTAAAGAAAAGCAAATAGATTGCGTAATAGCCAACGCCGAAAACGCGGCCGGAGGTTCAGGTCTTACTTCGCAGATATACGATAAGCTTCTCCAAAGCGGCGTTAATCTTGTTACTTTAGGTGACCACACTTATCGTAAAAGAGAGATTATTCCTGTTCTTGAAAAATCGGACAGTATTGTACGACCTGTGAATATGTCAGATAAAGCCGCCGGCAAAAATTACGCTATCTATAAAACATCCAAAGGCCCTTCTATCGGAGTTGTCGCCCTGATAGGAAGGCTCTATATGAAACCTGCCGATTGTCCTTACAGTGCGGCGGATAGAATCATTCCTCAATTGCAGCAGAAGGCAGATATTATCGTCGTTGATTTCCATGCCGAAGCTACAAGCGAAAAAATCGCTATGGGGTATCACCTCGATGGCCGGGCAAGCATATGTTTTGGTACACATACACACGTAATGACGGCTGATGAAAAAATCATGCAGAATGGCCTTGCGTACATTACCGACATTGGAATGACCGGCCCGCACGACTCGATACTCGGACGCGGCGTTGAGAATGTTCTCAAATCATTCAGAACGCAAATGCCCTTCCCATTTGAAATTGCTTCACGAGATATCAAAATGAACGGCATTTTAGTTACAGTCGATAGCAATACCAGGAAAGCCGAGCATATACAAAGAATATCTGTAAACGCCGACTCATCAGAAACTATCGTCTATGACAGTGACGATGGAAAACCTGAATATCTCAACAATCAATTTTAATTAGTATCTGAGTTTATATCGTTTTTAACTCATAATCTATTATCCTCACTGTCCAGGATTTCCTGCCCGGTGACGGCAGATTGGGTTTGTTTCGCAAAATTATCTGTCATCTTTCCCTCATCCATCGTCTCTCGTTCCTCGTCTGTCCTCTCTCTTTCCCGGATGGCATCCTTCTTGTTTTCTGTGTCCTGTATTCTGTTTTCTTGAGTTAATTGGGTTCGTTTCGCAAAATCCTTTTCGTCCCTCGACTGTCGTGCATCGTCCAACTTCTCTCGTCCTTCATCCATCGTCCGTCGTCCTTCGTCCATCGTTTCCCGCTCTCGACGCATCTTCTGCAACTTTCTAAGTTCCGCCGCGGCTTTATACAGGCTGCTCTCGATTCGTTTTTCGTAAACAAGCAATTGTTCAAGTATCTTGGAGTTGCCAAAACCATTGCGTATAGACATTCCAAGAAGAAGGCTCATATCACCATTTTTCGCCTGATCCTGAATACTGCGATAGCTTCTGAAATCTGCGTTTAAAACAAAGTCCATGAAAGACTCGATAACCGCATTCTGATAAACTTCAGTACGTTTGAGCCGCCATGAAAGACTTATAATTCGCTCGACGAGCATTTCCTCCATCGCTCCAGCCGGCGATAAATCCGCAATCATTTCATCGTGAAAGAGATTGTATTCATCCTGGCTTTCGCTTCTAATAACATTCTTACAAGAGCAGAAGCCGTGTTTGGTAGCGTTTTGCGATGCGGCTTCTTTTCCTTCTTCCGTACGCGGCCCGGTGGATTTTTGTGCGTTCTTACGATTGGCTTTGATTTGTGCTTCAGTTGACATTTTATTCCTTTCATTTTTTGCCACAGAGAGCACAGAGGTCACAGAGTTTTAATTATTTATTTTTTCTCTGTGTTCTCTGTGCCCTTGTATATTGACATCTAACATGGATAATAATAATCTCATAGGTAA
>CAZVOA010000027.1:0-49314 GCA_964628465.1 uncultured Pirellulales bacterium
TTTGAGGCAATAAGAAATTTATTTCTTGACTTTGAGTTCTTCATAGGTGGTTTTGATTTGCTGTTTTAAATGGATTCCCGACTGTACGGGAATGACCTGTCTTCGTCTGCGACTTCGCCATGGCAGGCAATAAGAAATCTGCGAATATCTGCGTCCTTCTGCGGATAAAATATATTATGACTGAAAAAGAAAAAATATTGAATGAGATTCGTGAAAAGATTCGTACTTTTCCTGCCGCACCCGGTTTGTATTTTATGAAGGACTCGGCGGACAGGGTGCTTTATATCGGCAAGGCGAAGAATCTACGCTCGCGGGCGGGCAGTTATTTTCAGCCGTCAAGCGACCTTTTAGCTTCTCGCGGGCCGCTGATTGTGGAAATGATAAGCAAAGTCAAGACAGTGGATTTTCTCGAAAGTCCGAACGAAGTAGACGCATTGCTGCAGGAAGCGAGGCTGATAAAGGACATCAGGCCGCCTTATAATACCGACCTTATCGATGACAAAACTTTCCCATATCTTGAGATTACGACAGGCGAAGATTATCCGGGAGTTTATATTACCCGCAGGCCGAAAGAGAAGGGCGTTCGACTCTTCGGGCCGTTCACAAGCGCAACCGACCTTCGTGCCGTGCTGGTAGTGTTGCAGAAAATATTTAAGTTCCGAACATGCGCCCTTGAAATAAATGAAGACAATCCGAAGCGAAGGTTTTTCCGGCCATGTTTGTTGTACAGCATAAAGCAATGTACCGGACCGTGCGGCGCGAGGATTGGCAGGGCGGAATATAAAAAGCTTATCGCCGACCTTACGAGGTTTCTTCGTTCCAAGCGTTCTGTTATATTGCGTCAGTTGAAACAGCAGATGGAAGAAGCGGCCATAGCGTTTGAATACGAAAAGGCTGCTATGTTCCGCGACAGGATTCGATTGATAGAACGGCTTGACCAGCGAGGAAATCCGAGCGAGCATGTTCAACCGGAAGTATTCGCGGCTGACCCGACTGAAGCTCTCGTCAAGCTGCGTGAGATTCTTAAAGTATCTGAGCCTGTACGAATTATCGAAGGAATAGACATTGCGAATATTTCCGGCAAAGAAGCGGTCGGCTCGCTGGTGAAATTCATCGACGGTAAACCTTTCAAGAATGGTTATCGAAGATTCAAAATCAAAACAGTCCAAGGTATCGATGATTATGCGATGATTCGGGAAGTTGTCAGCCGTCGGTATAAATACGCGTTGAGAGGCGAAGAGCTTTGGCCGGACTTGATTTTAATTGACGGCGGTCTGGGACATTTGCACGCGGCTCAGCAGGCACTTAATGGAATGAACGCTCCGAATGTTAAAGTGGCTTCCATCGCGAAAAAAGAAGAGGAGATATTTTTACAAGAAAGCAGCCAGCCTTTACGACTGGCCGCCAATTCCCCTGTTCGCAGATTGCTTCAGTACGTTCGCGATGAGGCGCATCGCTTTGCCCAGCATTACCATCACATTCTGCGAAGTAAAAAAATGTTGGGTGAAGAATAGAACTTTTTTTACGGTTTTTCTTGTTTAAGGTGATCGAGAAGTTTTTGATGGCTTTGTTCAAGCTCCCTGAATTGCTCCCGCATTAATCTCATCTGTTCTTCCATTCTCTGAAAGTATGGATTTCCAGAAAGATTTGGAGTATTCATGAGCGGAAAGTCTGGATCCAAACTCGGCGTAAGATTGCTTCCGGTATCATCAAAGAACATTGGGAACCGGTTTGTCTCTTTCTGCTTCGCGTTTTCGATTGCGTTTTTCGCGGCTTCCTGGTAATCCTTCGGCAGTTTATCCAGTTCGCCTATAGTTGTTTTGTACTCATCACTGTCAATTTTAACAGTTATCTTCGAGTCTTTATTTTCTGGACTTCCTTCAATTGTGATGGAATATTGTTTGCCGTTAATATTGAACATTGAAGTATATAATTCGCTAAAGTTTGAGAATATATTTGATCTTACATCTCCGGGAAGCTGGTCTTCAAAGATTTGCGTCCAGTCCTGGTCTCCCGGCCCGAAACGAAAGATTCTTCCGGGTTGAAAGATTTTTTCAACCTGTGGTTCGTTTGTATATTTCCAGCCTGAAGTCTCGCTCAACGGTTTCAGTTTCAGGTTGACTGTTTTGCGCTGGCCGAGATGAATAATTTCCATAGGTACTTCCGCTCCGGTACCTAACTGACGAACAGTATTGGTAAGAGTTTCTCTGTCAAAAAGATCTTTTCCCTGTAAGGCTATGACTATATCATCTACGTCCAGACCTTCTTCTTCCGCGCTGCTTCCCTTCATGATGTTACCAATTCTTATTCCCTGGCCGGGTTTCAAGCCAAGGTGTTTTTCAAGAAGTGCGGGTAATGGTGTTGTATCTAATGCTATTCCAATTACGGGACGATTATTCTCTGACTGGGATTCAACACAAAAAGCTATTCCTGTTATTAAGATTAATGTTAAAACTATTAGATTGATTTTTTTTATTTTCATGATTTTTCCCTTTCAATACGATTATTATTCCAACTTATAATCCCTGCTCATACGTTGCAGGTCTAACAAGATTTTGTCGAACTCCTTCAACTTTCCACTGGTTTCCATTGTCATCGGTAAAGATGTACCAGTCAACATTTCGAGTTGGCGCCTCCTGTGACTGAGGCGGGCCAAAAAGTATTTCATCAGTGATTTTCTTTGCATATGTCTGATTTCCAGGAGTAGGAGAGGCAGGATTTTTTACATCTCTTTCCGAGGACGATTGAAGCAGGATAAAATGTAGGGCTATGCCGAATATTAATCCTGCCGCTACTCCAGTCGCATAACGGATCCATCCGGTATGCTTGATAATATGATGGCTTTTTATTTTAGATTGCTGGAATGCCGTCTCGAAAATCTCCTGAGGTGATTTACCTTTTTCCAAAATCTCCGCCGCTAAGGCTTCTGAGCTTTGGTCATGCAAATCCTGAAACTGCTCAAGCAATTCCGAAGCCTTCTGGTCGCTATTCAATTTGGCTTCAAGCAAACGCTGCTCGCTTGGCGTGATTTCACCATCGAGATATTTGCCTATAAGAACCTCAAACATTTCTTCTGATATTTTCATTGTTCCAGTATCCTATCTTTATCATTATTTACAATTTTGTCATAAACCATTTTTCTTGCCCGAACGAGCCTAATCTGTACGGTCGTTATTGGCACATCGAGTATTTCGGAGATTTGGTTATAAGTTAAATCCCCCAAATGCTGCATGATAAATACTTCGCGGTATTTTTCAGGCAGCGATTGAATAGCCTTTAATATTTGGCTTTGTTTTTCTTTCTCAATAATATTTTCAAAGAACTTGTTTTTTTCATCCTGCCCATTCTCAAAAACTTCTTCATCAAGTTGAACAGGTCTGTTTGCCTTTTGCTGTCTGAGCCTGAGTGCTTCCCTTTTGGCAAGAATAGCGAGCCACGGCTTGAATCTTTCCGGCTCGCGTAACGTGTCGATTTTAGTTATCACTTTCACGCAAATTTCCTGTAAACAATCATCGACATCATCTGAGTTATACATAATGCTGTACACCAGACCTTTTACCCACGCCCAGTTCCGTATTATCAATTGTTGGAGAGCCTCTTTATTCCCTTTTTGGGAATCCAAAACAAGTGCTACTTCATTTTGTCTTCTTTCAACCATCATATTACCTTAACTACTAATATAGATACGCCCGGAAGCACGTTCATACATATTTTTTGAAAATAATTTGGCTATTTTTAAGCAATTTTCTATATTCTGCATAAAAATGAACACACAATAGATAATATCGGAAGAAAACAATAGTTTTTAGCACTTTTTATAATAATACTAAATTCCAAATCATCCCCAAACTGCGTTTGAGGCTGCCACCCGACATAGTTTCTTCAGAATTCAGTAATGTGAAATTGAAAAATATATCATTAATACTTGCGGATTTTGTGCAAGTTGGGTATTTTATTTGAAAGCAGTGTTTTAATTATTAAGGAACTTGTTGAGGATAAAGTATGGAAAAAAAGAGTTTCGGCGGCGATAAGAAATTACCTATGAAGTCGCTGCTGGCGAAGTACGAGCGGAAGTTAATTGACACAAATGTTTCTAAATTTCCGAAATGGATTGAAGGCTATCATCTGACTTTACTTACAATTGTATGGTCTTTATGCTTGTTACTTTTCGGATACTTAGCTAAAGATAACAGGCATTGGCTTTGGGCTTCTTCGGTAATGGTTTTCCTGCAATGGTTTACCGACTCATTCGATGGTGCGCTGGGAAGAACACGCGATACAGGCATACCAAGGTGGGGCTATTTCATGGACCATTTTCTCGATTATGTATTTATTTGCGCAGTTCTGGTTGGTTACTCGTTTATGCTCGAAGCCCAGAGCAGGCAATTCGTTTATCTTTTAGTACCTGTATTCGGCTGCTTTTTAGTAAGTTCATATTTAGCGTTCGGAGCGACTAACGAATTCAAAATAACATTCCTCGGAGCGGGCCCTACTGAGGTTCGCATTTATATTATTATATTGAACGTTTTCTTAATAATTTTCGGTACGGCGTGGATTGAAAAAATCCTTCCTTACATTTTAGCAGCTTCCATAATTCTTATGTGCGTAGTTGTCTTCAGAACACAGAAATACATCTGGAACATGGATATGGCCGAAAAAAGAGCCAGAACCAATAAACAGGCAGAATAAAAAATTACATTACTTATTTGATCTGTCGTTAAAGTATTTTTTCAATATCTTTCGGCAGGTTGTCCGTAATTGAACGAATGTGTATATCCTGTTGCGGGAACGCGATTACTATACCAGCTTTTCGGAAAGCGTCGTCGATTGCACAATTTATATCATGCCATACGGGCAGGTTATTTTCCATTCCAGAGATATAGACTCGCAGCTCAAACTCAAGCGAGCTGCTTCCGAAATTTTTGAATAGGACCGTTGGTTTTGGATTATCCAGTACATACGTATTTGCGGCTGCGACTTCGTACAAAATTCTTTCGGCTTTTTTAATATCTGAGCCGTAGGCGATGCCGACGGTAAAGACTTTCCGCAGCACTTTGTCAGAAAGTGTCCAGTTTATAAGTCTGCCGGTTATGAATTCCTTGTTTGGTACGATAAGTTCTGTCTGGTCCCATTTTCTGATAGTAGTTGCGCGAATTTTTATTTTTGTTACGGTTCCAGTTGCTTCTCCTACGGTTACTACATCATCAACACGTACCGGCTGCTCGAAAAGAATAATCAGGCCGCTTACGAAATTGGCGAATATTTCCTGAAGACCGAAGCCAAGTCCGACGGTCATTGCGGCGATAAGCCACTGGACTTTTGACCATCCGATTCCAATTGCTGTAAACGCCAGAACCAAACCAACAATTACAATAATATAGCGGCTGACGGTAGTAATCGCGAAACGACCTCCGGCGTCTATCGGGATTTTTCTCAGCACAACGATTTCCAGTAAGCCGGGCACATTACGTGCCACAACTACAGTCATAATCGTAATTATAATCGCTTTCAAAAGTGAGCCGAGAGTTATTGGAACAAGGTCTCCTCCTGCTGTTGTCGCATTCCACAATTTAAACTCACCAAGTTTGCTTAACGCAGGAATTACATCCTGCCAGACATACCATAATCCGATTAAAGTTATGATAAATACGGCCGCGTTTATGAGCCTGTTTGTCTGTTGTGAAATTTCAAAAATAGTTTTGTCCGGCTTGTTTTGAGTAAGCTGAGATACAACCGGATTTTCCGGAGTACCAGGTTCTTTTGTTTCGGTTGCCTCTTTTAGAGCCGCCGCTTCATCACGTTTTTGTCTTTCAATAAGAGACAGTTTTTTTCGTATTACAATAAGCCAGCGTGTCAGCATGGCTTTGAAAATGAAAATAAAGAACACAAGTCCTATTGTGTACATAAGTTTTTCGTACAGGTTCCATGCGGCGTAAAAATAGCCCATCAGTGCCAGTATTGAAAATGTTAAAGGCAGAATCAGGCACAGGGGATACCAAACGTATCGCAGACGGTCTATCCATCCATCTCGATTTCGCTTGAGATAATAATCGACTAATGGTGAAGTTGGACGAAGCAGCTTGAGCAGAAAGACCGCGACAACGCTGAGTATAGCAATGAAAATTAGTAATCCCAATATGTTATTGAAAAGGTTATTATTTTGCTGTTCTATCTGAAGTATTCGAAAGATAAATGCGAGCGGTATTATTGCAATGAAGAACCAGTGCATGTGTTTTCTGACAAAATCAAGCGATTCCGACCTTACACGAAAATGGTTCTGCATCAAGCCGGATGGCATGGCCATATGGCAAAGAATTTCAAATAAAAAGATGCCTAACGCTAATTCCTTCAGTCCGCCGGAGAGTGCTGTAACAAACTCTGAGCCGGATGTGTCGAGTGATAATCGCCATTGTGCAAATAAAATAATGATTGGCCAGTTTATCGCGAGCAATATAGTTAGAATGAAAACCTTAAACGTATGAATAAAAGAATCCGTGTTTATATCGAGTACTTTTATTGAAAGGTCTATAACTGTGACATGAATTTTTTTGTGCAGTATGTATGCCAGTATAAATGTAAGAATAATGGCTATATAAGCAAATGGATACTGCTTGGCATCGTTCAAGAGTGTAATTATTACCTGTTTCCAGTTTAGCGGCTGAATAAGCCATTGAATAGTGGATACAATCGCATTGAAACCGTTAATGCCGGGTTTAGTATTGCTTTTGACCCAGAGAATATTTTTGTTTATAAAATTCTGATATTCAGCGACAATTTTAACTAAGGAATTTTCTTTTGCGTCAAGAGTTGCCAAAATAGTCGTATATTGGCTGTAATCTGAAGTAATAGATTCGAGTATATTTCGCCTGTTTTGGAGATAGGTATTTGCTTCCGCTCGAATTGCGTCTTCTTCAGATTTACTTAATGGAGGATCGATAACCAAATTTGAAACATACTGGTCTATATCGTTAAGCTCGTTTCTTTCTTTTTCATATTTCATTAAATCAAGTTGCGTATTGGATATTTCTATCAGTCTTGATTTGATTTGACGTTTATTTTGTTGTATATCAGGCAACTTATTTTTTTTAGCAAGCAGTCTGATACCCATGACATCGCTGATTTTATTGCCGGTTGCGCTTATTTCTCTTTTAACTTCCTTATAGTCTTTATCGATTTCATTGTACCGCGCCTGGATAGAGTCGGAATACTGGGCAGTATCTCCGATTTTTTTTGCCAGATTCGCCTGGAGATTGGCTAAAGTTACATTATATTCGGCAATTTCCTGGATAATTTTATTTGAATATTTCGTTTCTTCTTTTAGTCGTTTAGCTTCTTCCTGAGCCGCCAGTGCCTGTTTTTGGCGAAGTTCGTTTACCTTTTGCTGCCAGAAGTCTCTTAACTTTTCATTGTATGCCAACTGCCGCGAAGCGATATCTCTTTGTGTCGCGAGAACATCTCTTCTTGCGTCGTAACAAAGAAGCTCTTCGGTATTGGTTTCAATAGTTGCTTCTAATGCTCGCTGATGTATTTCCGCAAGAATTTTATTGGCTTTAGTTAATTCAGGATCCTGGTTTTCAGCCGGTGCGGAGGCAAGGTTCAATTTAATTTCTTCAAATTTTTGTTTGGCTGATGTTGATTCCTCGGGAATTTCTGTTCTTCGCTGGATGCGTTTCTTTTGTTCATCTTCCAGAGTAGCCGCATTTTTTCTGGATTGTTCCAGAGTTAATGTGATTTCCGTCAAAATTTTTTCAGCGTCGGCTACTGTAATATCCGGCGATATATTCGGCTCGGAAAACGTTGGCAGGTTGGAGAGCTGATTTTTATAATTTTCCAAATCGAGCGGGGCATTGGTTCGTTTGTCTATATAGCTCTGCTTTGCTTTTGTCAGAGTATCTGTCTGATTCAGATAATTGAGTGCCTGGTTGTAAATTTCATCTATTTTTGCTTTTAACTCAGCATTCAAATCGGGTGATTCCGCGGCGGTTTTTTTTAAGGATTGAATCTGTTCTGACGTAGCAGGAGCAGGCTTGGTTCCTTCAATTTCTGATGTAATTAACGCGGGATTTTGAGTTGCGCCAGTACCCGGAAAAATCGTTGAATTGACGTCTGAGTTTTGCGGCTGCTGGGCGTAAAGATTTATCTGTAATACTACCGGAAGCAGTATTAACAATATATATTTTAGAAAACTTTCGTTCGTTCGATGTATAAAAAATCCATTTTTTTGCGGGATAAACATAAAAATGTACTCCGAATTTTATTCTTCCATAATACTTTATAATGGTGTTTAGTATAAGTACTTTTGTGCTGTTAAGAAAGCAAAAAAAGGAAACAGTTTGTTATCAGGCGTGAAATCTTTTATTTTTGCTATTAAAACCTATTATTTGTATAATGTCGGGAAATGTCAGGTAATTTATAATGTTTTTAAGGAGACCGAAATGAAAAGTACAGGGTTTATCTTTTTTTTAATGGTATTAACAGTATTCGCTGTCTCATGCGGCGCAGAATCACAAAATGCGGCTGCTTCGGACGAAAGTACTTCTGAACAAAAAACAACTATTTCTGAACAGGGGTTTGAAATGGATACAATTAAGACAAGCAAGGGTGATTTGAAAATTACCGCTATTGGTCACGGAACACTGATGTTCGAATTCGCGGGCAAAGTAATTCATATCGACCCGGTTGCAAGAGAAGCTGATTATACAAAATTACCGAAAGCCGACTTGATTTTAATTACGCACGAGCATGGCGACCATCTCGACGCAAAAGCTATAGATACAATCAGAAAAGACGGGACAAAAATATTATTAACAAAAACATGTGCGGCACAGATTCCCGGCGGCATCGTAATGAAAAACGGTGATGCAAATTCTGTCGATGGATTGAAAATCGAAGCTGTTCCGGCGTATAATCTCGATCCGGCAACAAGATTCCATCCAAAAGGAAACGGCAACGGCTATGTGATTACTTTCGGTGACAAAAAAGTCTATGTCGCCGGTGATACCGAAAATATTCCTGAGATGAAAAACCTTAAAGATATTTATATCGCTTTTCTGCCGATGAATCTGCCTTATACAATGTCACCTGAGATGGTGGCGGAAGCCGCGAAAATTATTAAGTCGAAGATTCTTTATCCCTATCATTTCGGCCAGACCGATACGAAAATAATTGTCGAATTATTAAAAGATTCAGGTATCGAAGTACGTATCCGTAAATTAGATTGATTTGTAGGGTGTGCTATGCACACCATCTCAAAAAGTTTAGAAATAACAATCGGAGTGCATTTATGCCCAAAACAAAAATAGTAGCCACCTTAGGTCCCGCAAGCAGCAGTTATACTGTTCTTCGCAAAATGTTCAATGCCGGCCTCGATGTTGTCCGTCTGAACTTTTCACATGGAACTCACGCCGAACATCTTGAACGAATTGAACTTGTTCGCCAGATAAACAAAAAGTACAGAAGAAATATAAAAATAATGCAGGACCTTGAAGGATTCCGAATTCGAGTAGGGCGTTTCCAAGGTGAAAAAACAAGGCTGCTTGAAAGCAGGACGACTGTCTGGCTGAGCAATATTGAGGACGCGCATGGACACAAAACAATTCCGTTCGATTATCATGGCGATTTGAGCAAAATCAAGCCCGGCCAGATGATTTTTATTGACGACGGTAATATGAGCCTGAAAGTCAAAAGCAGTTCGGAAAAAAGCCTCAAAGCAATCGTTGTCGAAGGCGGCGTGCTTAAAGAACGAAAAGGTATAAATATTCCAAATGTAAAACTGAATTTTACCTGTATGACCGAAAAGGATAAAAAAGACCTGGAGTTCGGGATTGAACAAAAGGTGGATTTTGTATCGCTATCTTTTGTCCGAAATAAAGATGATGTTCTCGAAGCCGCTGAACTTGTTAAACCGAAATTGCCGAAATGCAAAATTGTGGCGAAAATCGAAAATCGCGAAGCGATAAATAATATCGATTCGATAATAAAAGTTTGTGACGGAATTATGATTGCCCGCGGCGATATGGGTGTTTCGCTGCCGATTTTTGAAGTACCGATAATACAAAAGACCATCATTAAAAAATGTAACGCCGCTAAGAAATTCGTTATCACCGCGACCCAGATGCTCGAACACATGACCGAGCACAGCAGGCCGACACGAGCAGAGGTTACTGATGTAGCGAACGCGATTCTTGACGGAACCGATTATGTAATGCTCTCAGCGGAAAGCGCAGCCGGTAAATACCCGTCTGAGTCTGTCGAAATGATGAATAATATAATCAAGTTCACCGAGAAAAACAGGGGTAAAAGTGTCTAAAGTAAAAAGTTGAAAGTGAGCTAAAATTAAAAAATTGGAAAAATTCAAATACAACTTTAGTCACTTATAACTTTAGACACTTATAACTTGCATCTTTGGTCTGATTTATTTGCATAAAATAAATCATTTCTTATATTTTATATTGGCTGGAGAAGTTTGTGCGGTTTTACCATGCACAAAATATAACAGTTTTAATATGGGCGGAGCAAATATGCGATTTATAAAGGGATTTTGGCAGCATAAGAACGGCAAAATCTATGCTATTGAAAGCGATACTTTCGGCAACATTATAGGCGGAAACGGTCCACTCGATCTCGAAGACCTTCACGCTCTGGACTGGTACGACTACAGACCGGCCATAAACGACTGGCTCAGAGAAGCCATCGCCAAAAAACAACTGCGCAGAGTAAACCTGATACCGTGCAACTCATAGAAACATTATTATCCTAACTTATCCAAGTGTTTTGTCACTTCGCTGATTTTGGATATTTTGAGCATATTTTCCGCGATGGATTCCGCTTCGGTTATACTGATATTCGAAATGACCTGTTGTATTCGCGGCAGGAAGCGTGGGTCCATGCTCAAATTGCGTACACCTATGCCGAGCAGGAAGGGGATGTATTTTTCGTGATGTGCCATTTCGCCGCATATTGATATTAGCCTGTTATTTTTATTCGCGGATTGAACCACTTTGCTGAGCGCACGCAACACGGAAGGGTGGTGGGGGACATAAGAGGCTGCGATGTTTTCGTTCGTTCTGTCAACGCCAATCATAAACTGAATAAAATCGTTTGTGCCGATGGAAAAAAACTCCGCTTCTTTCGCGAAGTCGTCCATCAAATCGACTATACAAGGCAGTTCGACCATTATGCCGAGTTTTGGTTTGCTGTTATGTTCGATATTCTTTTTACGCAGTTCGTCGATACATTCGAAAACAATGTCACGTGCTTCGCAGAATTCGTCTATTGAAGAAATCATTGGGAACATTATCCGCAGGTCTGAGTTTGCGCCAGCTCGAAGCATTGCGCGTATCTGTTCGGCGAAAACAGGTTTATTCTGAAGCGAAAAACGAATCGAACGCAAACCCATCGCCGGGTTCTGCTCTTTTGTGTCACCATAGTAGGAAAGGATTTTATCTCCGCCGACATCGAGTGTTCTTAACGTTACCGGTCTCCCTTCTACTAACTGGACCAGCTTACGATAAATCATATATTGTTCGGCTTCGGAAGGAAGATTCCTTCTTATTATGAAAGGGAATTCAGAGCGGTACAGGCCGACACCCTCGCATTGCAGTTCACATGCGACTTTTAAGTCCGCGAGCAAATTTATATTAGCAAATAAATGTACCTGTGTTCCGTCTTTTGTGAACGTGACAGGTTTGATGGTGAGTTTTAGCTGTTCGAGAGTTTGTTTCGCCTTCTGCTGCTGTTCGAAACGGTCCAATATTTCATTGGACGGATCTACATACAGATTTCCGATTTCCGCGTCAACAAGAATGGGCATTTCGTCCGGGACATTCAGCAGTTCAGAGACGTTGCAAACAATCATTGGAATACGCAATGAGTTTGCCAGAATCGATATATGAGAAGTAGCCGTTCCTCCTACAAGAATAACTCCGGTCGCTCCTTCGGAAGAAAGAATTAGCAAATCGGAAGGGTACAACTCCCTTGTAATTACTATTTTTCCTTTCACCTTTACAGTTTCTTCGGATTCACGCAGGAGATTGCTTATAAGTCTTACGACAAGGTCTTCTATGTCCTGGATTTTCTCCTGCATATATGAACTGTCACTCGTAGCGAAGCTCTCGATATAATTTTTCGCGATTTTAAGCAGGGCATCCGGAGGATTTACACCGTTTTTTATAAGTTCATCTACGCCGCCTATAAAATATTTGTCCTGCAGTATAACAAGATGTGCTGCGAATATCAGTGAAGCCGCGTCAGAGAGTTTCTCGCCAACCTGCTCCTGTAACTTTTCAAGTTGTGCTGAAGTTTTATTAATAGCTTCGTGAAAATCATCAATGGTGTATTTATCATCGAACTGGCGATGAAGCAGGGCGGCCAGATTCTTTTTCTTGTCGGTAATTATTGCAGGTCCAAAAGCAAAACCTTCGGACGCGATTTTTCCCTTTACGAATTTTAATTCTTCGGGAAGTATATCAATGGTTTTTTCGCGTTCGCTTACAGGCTCGTGCATAGCCATAAGAAAGCGGGCGTTTTCAATAATATCAGCTAATTGCGAAGCGGCCGCCACAAGTGCGGCAATATCTGATTCGCTGAATGAATTTCCTTTTTCACGCTGGAGAGTCAATACTCCTATTTTTGAAATACCGCGTGTTATGGGAACAGCGAGAAAACAATCGTATTGTTCCTCGTTAATTCCGGCAAAGAACTTGTAATTCGGACTGCGTGCGGCGTCGGTTTCACATACAGGCCGCATTTCTTTTAGAGCAAGACCGGTGAGGCCCTGACCAAGCCTGAGTTTGACATTTCCGATAGAACCCTGATTAAGGCCATGTGTGGCGTTAAGGACAAGTTCGGCGGTTTCAGTATTATAGAGATAAATTGAACAAACAGCGGAATCGGTTTGTGCCGCGACCATATCCACTGTTTTACTCAATAAGCCCTCAATGCCTGTACCTTCCCTGAAAAGATTATTCAACTCGCTGATTTTATATAAAAGTTTTTTATTGTCCATGTTCTGCCTTACCTTAAATATGTAAAGTATATTAAGCGGCTTTCGCCTTGAGAATAGCTACGAAATCTTTAGCACCAAGTTCATGCAGGCCGTTTACAATCATATCCGCCGCGGTTAATTCGTCACGCCTTCTTGTTGTTGTAAGAGCGATTACAGTCATTTTTGCGGCTATCGCGGCTTCCAAACCAGCCAGAGAATCTTCGATTACAACACAATTCGCCGGTTCTAAATTAAGATTTTTAGCCGCCAATAAAAATGTGTCGGGTGCCGGCTTGCCTCGTGTGACATCTTTCATTGAGACAATCGTTTTGAAATGTTTCTCGATTTTCAGATGCTCCATAACGAAATCAAGATTTTCCTTCGGTGTAGAGGAACCAATCGCTAACACGAAACCTTCTGCTTTTAGTTCCTTAAAAAGATTCTCAGCGCCGTCAGCTAATTTTATCGTATCAGCGAAAATCTCGCGATAACGCTGTTCTTTCCAGTCTGAAAGCGCATCTATTCGTTCTTTTGAAAGTTCTTTTCCTTCCAGAATCGGGAGTATCTGGTAGTTCTGCATTCCGAAAGTATCATGAAAAAACTCATCGCTCATTTTCTTATAACCTTCCTTGGCGGCCAGGTCGAACCACGATTGCTTATGAGCCGCTCCGGAATCTATCAAAACACCATCCAAATCAAAAATTACACCCTTACCTGCACCTGCTTTTACCATATAAAAATACCTTTTTTACAAACTTTTTACTTTAATCAAACAAGCACGAACCATAAAATAGATTTATAATTCGTGAAAACTCAATATCTTAGCCGATATAAGAAAAAGTGCAAGGATGATAATGAACTGATTAACGTAGTTTGTAAAAAAGCGGAGGTATTTATATGAAGAATCATAAAACAGGAATAAAAAGTTCGTTGGTTTGTTTTAGTTTCATTTTATTTCTGCTTTCTATTTCCACTTCTGTATTAGTCAAAGGTTCTGACTCAATTCAGGATAAGACTGTTAAAATTGGCCAATGGACTATTAGTGGCTATGCATTTGATGTTCTGGATAATCCTGGTTGGTCTGGTACGGCATCAGCAGACAATAAATCTCATATCTCGATTTATATTTACAAAGATCCCAATAGAGACACATTCAGATATAATCCAGAAAGAAATGAAAAATTTATTAATATTGATGGAATTGGGGAAGTTCTGTTTAATACATTTGAGACGGGAGCAATGCAACAGAGTCTTCCAAATACTAACGTAGTAGATATGCAGCATTCATTAAGTTGCATTTTTAATCAACAGAGATTTACTTTTGTGCGGTCCGAAAGACACACGAGAGAACCTGGCAGCGTAGGAACCAGGGAGCAGTTTGTTAAGGAATGCATCCAGAAAGTCTTAAAAGAAGCACCTTCCGATACGCTTGTTTCATTTGCAAAGCGGTTTTTTAGTAAAAATATTAAACTTGACCAAAATCTCACAAGCACTACTATTCCAGTCATAGAAGCATCTATAAATAACGGTGAATATATAGAACTCAAGACATCTCAATCACGTAAAGGAGCCTACTCTCGTATTGGAGACTATAATTTTGGCTGGATTCTTCCTGCCCAGCTTGGCGAAAACGTGAAGTTTCGCATACAACTTGATACTTGTGAAATGATAGCATCTACTTATGGAATTACTACCAGAAATGGCCGTGAGTTTTCTCAAGGGAGAAAGATATCCATTGATGACAAGGAATTTATATTTAATGGCTCTGGAATAGCTGAGCTTAATTATGAAAATATTAAAGATACTAAATGGCTTTCTTTGAGATATCTTGGTTGGAAAGCCAGTAATACCACATTTAAGGGATACTTTTATCTCAGGTGGGGGCGTTCAGAAGAAAAATGGCTCGATAATAATGAATTTCCACTTGCAGATAAAATAAAGAATCCGACTTTAGATAATTGCATAAACAGTTTACTGCATGATTTGAATATCGCTTATGATTGGGATAGAAATTGTTGGATTACATATAGAGGCGAACAAAGAAAAGAATATTATCCTGATTATAGCGATTTTAGTTCTTTAGAAGGTTTTGTTTTGGATGACTTTCCTCAGCTTTCTACTCTAAATCAAGATAAGGCTGTTAATAAATGGCTGAAAAGCCAGTTTAGTAATATTTTCTGGAAACCTCAATATAATGTAACAGGAGAAGTAACAATTGATGATGTGAATCTTATTCAAAGTGATTTGGTAAAACTGAATCTTGATAATCAAATGGCATCATATTTTGATGATGGACCGAGCAGTTGGAGCCATCCTTTTGAGGTTGTAATGCTTTCTTATTTATGGAAAGAATTTCCTGAATTCAGACAGGGAAATCCAATTGAAAAGATTCTTGATTTCTGGGTTGAAGTTATGAAAGAAAATCCTGATCCGGTTCGTGATGGCGGTAAAGCAGGTGCCGAAATTGATGACAGATTAGTTTCACGCGCTTATGCGATTGCGACACTAAATTTGGGTTATGAATTATTTAAAAAACAGGAATACAAAGAAGCCTGTGATGTCCAGATAAGTAGATTTAGGGAATATTTACAAGAAAAAGGAATTCTTAATTCGATAATAAAACTTGAAGGTTGGGAGGACAAGACTTTCGGATTTACTGATGATAGGGATAGGGAAATGTGTGAAGCGGTTTCCTTGTATGGCCAGGTTTGTGCTTTGATTGGTGACAAAGAAGGATTAAAACAGACTCAAGATTGGATTAAATCTGCTTTAAAACGTGATGAAACCCAAGGGCAAAATCCTTTCCGCAATTATGAGTCCGCAACTTTCAAAGACCGCTGCGGGTTTATTGCCGTTTTAAGAGGAAAATCGACTTTCTCAGAACTACCACTTAAGAAGAATGTTTTACTAAATTAGAGTACCTGAATTTCTTGTGCTGCAGAGCATTTGATTTATATACCGTGGATTGGGAAGATTGTTTCCTGGAGTTTTTTTATGGTTTCGTCGAGGGCGGGTAGGACCGCTTCTCTTTGCGCATGGGTTATGCTGAGTCTTCTGTCACGGAACCCGCCTTGCCATTCTGTAGTTTCCATCATTACGCCGCCCAGGCCGAAGTTCATGTCTTCGCCATCGTCTTTACCGCAGAAAACCGTCCACGCCAACGCCCATGCGCGAACTGTATTACCAACATGGTAACCTCCGCCGCCGGTCGCGAGGATTGGTTTGTTGAAACTTAAAAGATGAGTTATTACTTCCGCATATGTGTTATTTGTCAACTGCAAATTGCCAAGCGGGTCACCTGCTAAAGCGTCCGCACCCAACTCGAAAACAATCACATCGGGATTATAAGATTTGATTAGAGGCAATACGATATGATCGAATGCTTTCATAAAAGCCTGGTCATATGTCCCTACCGGCAGGGGGATATTAACGCAATAACCTTTTCCTTCTCCCTCGCCTATTTCATCTTCGAATCCTGTGCCGGGGAAAAGTGTTTTCGGATTCTGGTGCATTGAAATTGTCATGCAATCGGAGCGGTTATAAACCGCATATGCTACGCCGTCGCCGTTATGGACATCTATATCAAGATAAAGAACTCTTTTCTTTTTTTCCGTTAAAACCAGGCACGCAAGAGCTACATCATTTATGTAGCAGAAGCCAGCCGCTTTTTCCGGGAACGCATGGTGGTAACCTCCTGAAGGATTGAACGCAATATCGACTTTTCCTTCGAGAATTTGCTTTGCTCCGACAAGCGTTGCTCCCGCCGCGAGAGTTGAGTATTCATATACTCCATTGAATATTGGGCAGTCTTCCGTACCTATTCCCATATTAAGCGCATCTATATCGAACTGTCCCTTGCTCGCTTTTTGTAAAGAATGGAGATAACGCGCAGTATGAAATTTCTTCAGTACAACTCTGTCTGCCGGAACAGGCTTTATTATACTGATGTCAGGCCCAGTAAGCAAATCCATGGATTTGAGCACATCCATTGTGCGCTTCGCGCGTATAGTATTGAAAGGATGCTGCGGCGGATAGCTATACTTTTCAAGTTCGTTCGAATATATAAATGCAGCTCTTCGAGTTGCCACTTTTACTCCTTATAATAGTGACATTGGCATTCCGTTCGACTTTGTTCAGGACAAGCTTAACCTATGCATACGCGGGCAAGATGCCCGCGCTACGATACTATTTCTTCAATTCATAATCGATATTATAAATTTCGCCGTCGAATTTCGTATTTACCTTGTATCCTGAATTATAAAAAACGCTTAACATAGCTTTGTTATTGGGTAATACCTTCGCGAAAAATCTTTTTACACCTCGCTGTGTCGCTACAGTGCTTATGTAGTCCAGCAGGAAAGTTCCCATTCCTCTGCTTTGCCACTCATCCTGAACGACAAAAGCAACTTCCGCTGATTGTGTTTCAGGATTGAGGAAATACTGAGCAATAGCGACAATCTCATCATCGGAAACACCGGGTACAACACCGACAATCGCTATATCTTTTTTGTAATCGATATTTGCCAATTGCTGAATGTCACTATGCGGGAAAGCCATAGTGCTGGTCATATATCTTGTCTTTACCGATTTTTCGCTTAGTGAATAAAACATTTCGGAAAGAGCCGGTTCATCTACCGGTTTTACAGGTCTGAAGAATATCTCTGTGCCGTCTCTCAAAGTACTGTAATGTTCCAGTTCTTCGGGGTAATCCACCTGGTCCCATGCAAGTTCGATTTGGTCCTGGTAAATATATTTTTGCGCCTTTGCGGCCTGGAGCAGGTCATTTCTGAATTTCGGATGTGCGATATTAATCAGCGATAGAACTCTTTCTCTTATCGTTTTGCCGTGCAGGTACGCGATGCCGTGTTCAGTTACTACATAGTGTACGTCACCTCTTGTGGTGACAACTCCGGCTCCTTCTGTAAGATGAGGCACGATTCTGCTGATTTCGCCGTTTTTGGCTGTCGATGGTAACGCGATAATAGCTTTGCCGCCTCTGCTTCTTGCGGCGCCGCGAATAAAATCGACCTGGCCGCCGATTCCGCTATAGAATCTGTATCCTAAAGAATCAGAGCAAACCTGTCCGGTTAAGTCAACTTCCAGGCCAGTGTTTATGGCAACCATTTTTTCGTGCTTGCTTATTGTGTTTACGTCATTAACGTATTCAGTCGGATGGAATTCGAAAAAAGGATTATCGTTTATATAATCGTAGAGTCTTTGCGAACCCATGCAGAAACTTGCGACAATTTTGTTCCGGTCGAAAGTTTTCTTTGAGCCGGTAATAGCTCCGGATTCGACAAGGTCTATAATCCAGTCGCTGAACATTTCTGTATGAATACCAAGGTCCTTCTTATAGGCGAGGTATTCTACCAATGCCTGCGGCACATTTCCGATACCGCATTCTATTGTACTTCCATCTTCGACAAGACGTGCTACATTTTGTCCAATATGCCTGAGAACTTCATCAGGTTCTGGTATGGGAATCTCAATCATGTTTTCATCATATGGAACCAGCATATCTATGTTATTTACATGCATGAAGCTATTTCCATATGTTTTTGGCATAAATTTATTGACTTGAGCTATTACATATCTTGAGTTTGTAGCAGCCGCTTTTACTATATCAACTGAAACTCCAAGACTGCATAATCCGTTGGCGTCAGGTTCCGATACACTGATTAACGAGACATCGATCGGGATTCGGCCTGATTCGAATTCCATCGGAATTTCCGAAAGAAAGATTGGTGTATAGTCTCCGACTCCTCTTTCAAATGCGCCACGGACATTGTCTGCGATAAACAAACTGTTCATCTTGAATTTTTCACGGTATTTCTCATCTGCGTATGGCGCCGTTCCCATAGTTAAAAGATGTACAACCTGAACATCTCTAACTCCCGGTGTACTTTCAACTAAAGTATCGACAAGGTGCTGCGGCTGGGCGCAGCCTGTTCCTATGAATACACTGTTTCCTGATTTAATCAGCTTCATTGCCGCCGGAGCGGTTTTAACTTTATCTTTATATTTTTCTTTCCAATTTATTTTATTCATAAAATTATACTTCCAAACTCATTCGTGCATCTACAGCTATCGGGGTTGATCCGACTGGACCAACAACATAAGGATTGATATCCATTTCCAGAATTTGAGGAAATTCGGTTACTAATTGTGAAAGTCTTTGGAGACCTTCAGCGATTTTGTCGATATCGACACCTTCCTGGCCTCGAACACCTTTGAGTATTTTATAGGTTTTTGTGTCAACAAGCATTTGTTTAGCTTCATTAGCGGTAAGCGGTGCCAGATGGAAGGACACATCTTTGAGAACCTCAACCATAATTCCGCCCATTCCGAACATCATAAGCGGTCCGAAATGCGGGTCTCTGTTCATACCGAGTATCACTTCTTTTCCTTTGCTGCACATTTCCTGAACAAGAACACCAAGAATATCCGCGTTTGGCTGTTTTTTGGGTATGCGGTACATCATTAAATCGAAGGCGTCTTTTACTTCCTGAACGGATTTGAGACCGACTTTCACGCCGCCGACATCTGATTTATGCAAAATATCAGGTGACCATATTTTCATTACTACCGGGAAACCTAATTGTTCCGCAATATTACCCGCCTGATCAGCGGTTGTAGCTATGGAGCCTTTCGGAGTGAAAAAACCGTAAGCTTCGAGAATTTCCTTGGATTCTGTCTCACCGACTTCGCGAATTCCCTGCCTGACATGACGTTCTATTATATTTTCGACTTTTCGCCTGTTTACAGGGAAAAGCTTAACTACACGTTTCGGCCTTGATTTCCATCTGACATATTCAGTCATAACTTTTATTGTCGCGACTGCGCCTTCGGTGGAGTCATATTGAGGAATTTTACCATTACGTAAGATTTCAACACCTTCGGCGATTTTATTTGCACCGAGGAAACAGGTTAATACTGGCTTGGCTGGTTTTTCTTTGGATATTTTTACTATAGCTTCCGCCGTTCCTTTGGCATCTGTCATTGCCTGAGGCGTAAGAAGAATCAAAACTACATCCACGTTCGGATCATCCAGTGCGGTACTTAGTGCAAAGCTGTAACGATCAGCCATTGCATCTCCGAGTACGTCAATAGGATTATGAATATTAGCTGCAGCCGGAAGGTTAGAACCTAATTTTTCGACGGTTTTCTCATCGAGTTTGGCAAATTTGAGACCTTTGCTCTCAATAGCGTCAGCAGCCATAATGCCTGGACCGCCCGCATTTGTTATTACTACGACTCGAGCATCTTTAGGTAAAGGCTGATTTGAAAATGCCTGTGCAAAGTCAAATTGCTGCTTTATTGATTCGCAGCGAATGATTCCGGCTCTCTCGAATGCTGTTTCATATGCAACTTCGCTACCGGCCAAACTGCCTGTATGAGAAGATGCCGCTGTTGCTCCAGCAGCGGTGCTGCCTGATTTGATTAGAAGAATTGGCTTTATATGTGATATTTTCTCGGCTTGCCTGACGAATTCATCACCATCAGTAATACTTTCAAGGTATCCGGCTATTACCTTGGTTTCCTTGTCGCTTGATAGCGCTTTTATAAGGTCAAGTTCGCCAATATCAGCTTTATTACCAATACTGATGAGCTTACTGAAACCGATTTTGTTTGCGGTAGCAATATCAAGGATAGCTGCCAGTAATGCTCCGGATTGCGATAGGTATGCTATACCGCCAGCACTGGGAAGGTCGCCGCCAAAACAGGCGTTTAGCTTATTCGCGGTATCTATTATTCCAAGGCAGTTGGGTCCTATAATTCTAATGCCCGCTTCCCTGGCAATTTGAACCACCTTTTCTTCGAGTGCTTTTCCTTCCTTGCCGATTTCCTTGAAGCCCGCTGTAATGAGAATTACCGCTTTGGTCCCTATTTTAGCACATTGCTGCATTATTATAGGAACAATTTTGGCAGGAATGACAATTACCGCCAGATCGGGTGCCGAACCAATAGATTCGAGATCCGGGTAACATTTCAAACCCTCAATTTCGTCAGCTTTGTTGTTTACAGGGTATATTTTACCCTTGTAACCAGCACTTAACATGTTGGAAAGAATCTCGTAACCGACTTTACCCTTTGTTTGGGAAGCTCCAACTATGGCTACGGATTTTGGATTGAAGAAACTTTCAAAACTCATTGTATTTTGCCCTTATTAACTTATCAGACCTCAGACCTAAGACCTGAGTCATCAGACGAGTCTGATGTCTGCGGTCTATTGTCTGTTTACTAAAGGCAAATTATTCTATTCAACGAATCGTAAAAATGCAAGTATTTTCAAAATATATTAATTAATTCTGAAAATTTCTCTCTTCTATAGTCCGCAACTCGGATTTCCCAGATAGTCCGTGTCATATGAACTGGAAAATGGTAGTATAAAGCTTATGAAGACTAATCAAAAGCCATTTTATACCATCTGAAACTGGAGAACACAATGGGTGAAAGCAAAAAGGACGCTCTGAGAGTAGATTTGAACAAATATCAATATTTTTCCAGTTTTTTTGGAAATTTTTGAAACGGAATCGTGGTTTTGACGTCTTTCTATTAGAAGAACGTAAAAACATTCGTTGAAGGATAGGAAATCATGTTTTTCGAGCGTTTAAATGGAAATTGTCAGATTAAGTGAATGAAACGATGGAAAAATATAGTGACAAAAAAAGAAGAACATTGCCGCGAAGATATATAATCTTTATGGTTATTGCTCTGTGTATTATTAGCGGATATATTTACTTGCTAAAAACGTGGAGGCCGGTTGATGTCAAATTTAGCAAAGCCAGCGAAGAACGAATCCGTCATGTTGCTTATGCGAAACTCACAGACAATCCAAGAATTAGCAATGCAACTATCATCGACAAAAGAGCATTCAGTCTCACAGACGAAGATTTTGCAAAAGTGACAGAGTTATATTTTGATAGCAAAGAACTTTCTGATATCAAGCTTCTTGAAAAATTCACCAATTTACAAACGCTCACGATAAGAAATAACAGGTTTCCTAAAAATGAACTTCCTAAATGGATGCTCCTGCTTAATAAAATCGGCATTTTCGATGTTAATGATAGATTCCCACTGGACATAAGCCCGCTCGAAAAAATACCCAATCTTCAAAACCTATGGTTTTACAAAACAAAAATCAAAAACACGAAAATCCTGTCCAAACTTGTAAGCCTGCGAGGACTCGATGTTTCTTACACGGGTGTTTCTAATCTTAAACAAATAAAAAATCTTACAAATCTTGAATGTCTTATCATCCGCGGCTCAAGGATATCGGAAATAAAGCAAATAACAGGTTTACAAAAACTTCAAAAACTGACTCTTACTGAAACTAAAATCTCAAATCTCGAACCTTTGAAAGGTTTAACAAATCTGCAATTCCTTGCTCTTACAAATACAAAAGTTTCCAATATCGAACCATTGAAGACTTTAACAAATCTGTCACACCTTGAGCTTGGAAAAACTCGGATTAGTGACATTGAGCCAATTCGGAAACTGACGAATATGGAAAAACTCTGGCTGAATGATACGAATATTACAAACATCGACGCATTAAAAGGACTTAATAACCTTCGAATGCTTGCAATTGCAAATATTAGATTATCTGATATAAAACCATTAGAGAGTCTAAGGAATCTGGAAATTATTTTTATGAACAATATAGAAGTTTCTAATCTTGAACCGATAAAACAATTAAATAATCTCAAAACGATTTTTATTACGGACTGTTCAAACATAAATCAAAAGCAGGTTGACGACTTGCAGGAAGCTTTACCTGATTTGAAGATTGAAAAATGAAAAACGACATCAGTATTTAAGGGTGACAGACCCTAATTCAATTGAGCTTGTGAGTTGTAATTCGCTTGATATTAAATTATATAGGAGTTTACTATTATGTTGTAATATATTTACTACAAATGTTATAATAATGATAATTTGCAGTATCAATAAATTTTCTATTCATATGAATTGGGATTAAAAATGAACTGTGAAACATTCAATTGCAGGAGAATCAATAATGATCCGAGAGAAATTCAAAAATTCTGTTCGTACTTGTACAGGTTTTACACTGATTGAACTTTTAGTAGTTATCGCGATAATAGCAGTTTTGCTTTCGATTTTAATGCCTGCACTTCATAGAGTCAAAAGGCAGGCACAGGAAATTGTCTGCAGGAACAACCTGAAACAATATAGCTATGCGGCAAGGATGTACCTGGATAGTTATAATGGCTATTTTTCGGATCCGGTAACATGGCTCTTTAACAAGCCAGCTGGAACAAGCACGGTCAACAATTGTGACTGGCATGACAAAAAAATGAGTCTCGAGTTAAAACCTGAACTTGCAGGTAGTTTATGGCCTTACCTTAAAGACAAAGATATACATCTTTGCCCGGTATTTAGCAATGTAGCAAGAGCAGTGGGTTCGTGTGAGAAATACTGTAATGGCAAATTCCCGATAGAACCTTTATATAGTTATAACATGAATGCTTATCTTGGTAGTTTTTATGGAGAATCTGCTGTACAAGGCCAATACAAAAATATAGTAAGAAATGCTAAAAAGGAAACGGGAGTTAAAAATCCATCCAAGGTCATTCTGTTTTCTGAAGAAAACACATGGACGATTGATGGTGTCAGTAATGCTACATTTAATGATACTGTTTTATATCCTTTTCCTGATAGTAGATTACATGCACTTGCAACGTTCCATGTGACATCCATGAAAAAGTTGGATCATGGTGTAGCTTATGCATCATTTGTGGACATGCATGTTGAGAGTGTTTCGGCTTACCCTGCGACTCCATCGCCATCAAATTCCTTCAAAATGTGCTGGCCGGGCGGTTCTCCATTTCCAAAATAGTAAGATAAATTAATACTGAGCGAGTATTTCTTTAAGCGTTTTACAAACAATCGCAACTTAATTTTAATGGGGGGATAAACAGGGGACAGACCCAATCCTGTTTGATATTAAATTATATAGGAGTTTAATATGAGAATAATAATTATTATATTATTTATGATGATTTTAATAAGTTCATGTCACCATGCTGTTTCTGAAAAAGAAGAATCTAATCTGACTGAAGCAAGAAGAAATGAAATCCAAAAAAAGTATGATGATTATGAATTTAAATTATTACAGCAGCAATCACCAGATGCAATAATGATTGATGGTAATAAAATGTCTGAAGATGAGTGGAAAACTTTTGTGGAGGAACACCCAAATACAGAGGTTCTTGTAATTCTCAATGAGAAGGAGCAATATAGATTTGATTCTATCGCGGATTTAACGGGGGACAGACCCTATTTATTTCTTGACATATATGTACATTTCTGATATATTTCAATTCACTTATGCCAAGATCAGCAAGAATAGTAATTCCGGATTGTCCGCACCACGTTACTCAGCGTGGCAATAATCGTCAGGATGTGTTTTTCGTAGATGAAGACCGTCAAATATATCTCGATTATTTGCTTGAAGCATCGAAACGATTTGCTCTTCGTATCGAAGGTTATTGCCTGATGACAAATCATGTCCATCTTGTAGTTACGCCGGACTATGAGACATCGCTTGGCGATACAATGAAGCGGACAAACCAGTTATATGCCCAGTATGTCAATCGCATGCACCGCCGGAGCGGCCATCTTTGGCAGGACAGATTCTTTTCATGCACATTGGATCCGGATCATTTTCATCGAGTTCTTGTATATGTAGAGCGAAATCCTGTACATGCACGTCTTACAAAAACGGCATGGCAATGGCAATGGAGCAGTGCACCAGCTCATTGCGGCATCGAGAAGAAATCAGAATTGCTGGATTTGTCGTCATGGAAACAAGATATAAGTTTTGCTCGATGGAAACAGAAGCTTGAGCGGCGTGATGATGAAAAGCTGGTGAAAGAGATTGGCCTGGCTACCAGTCGAGGCCGACCATTGGGAAGTGACGCTTTTATAGCGAAACTGGAGACAAAGCTGGGATATCGCCTTCGGCCCTTGCCGAGAGGACGACCAAGAAAATAGGGTGCGTTACCCGTGTTTCGTAGCGAGTACTTCGCAGAGTAGCACAAAACACCATTTCCTTCAACCGGTTATTTGATGCGATACATCGCATCCTGCATTTTAATAGGCGGCTGGTGAAAATGTTTTGTTTGTGGCGAGATTTTTATTCCAGTTTTTATCACGTCAAAATCCAAAGATATTTCCTTAAAATCAAGTCAAGTTGGCCTTCAAATCCCCCGATATTTACTTCCGTAAGCTGTTTTTATGCTTATTATTGTATCGGCCAAATTAAAGGTCCGATAGAAACTATATCTAACGGATAGGATTTAGGGGATAAAAGATAAGTAGTATATACAGGACGTAACAACAGAGCGTTGGGAAAACTAATCCCTATACGCTAAAGGCTAAAAACTGTTTGGTACTCCTGTAAGCTATTACTTATATTTTAGATGTTATGGCACGAATTTTTGGTTTTAAAACAAAAGATGAGCCCCAGGGGCTGAATCTCGTTGATCCGTCATTGACGGATTCGGACGATGACGGTCTTGAAGAAATTTGCGGACTTTCAAATCTATATTCTCCTGAGCAGGATTCTACAGTTCATATAAGGGATATTGCGGATGTTTTGCAGGAGATGGAGAGGATAACCGAAAGCCAGCTTTCCGAGATAAGATTATTGCATGAACAAACAAATCAGGATGTTCTGAAAATAATCATGGAAAAAGGTTTCGCGAAAGAACCCGATATTTCTTTAGCCCGCGCCAATTTATACCACCTGGAGTTTTTTGAGATAGAAACGGAGAAGGTCGATAAGGAAGCTTTCCGCAAACTCGATCCGGAGTATATAAAAAATAATCGAATTATGCCGATTGGCTTCAGGGATGACAAGCTTCTTGTCGCGACGAATCACCCGGGCGACCTGTTCGTTATAGAAGATGTAAAAAGGCAGACCAATATGAATGTCGAAATGGTTGTATGCCTTGACGAAGCGATTGACCAGGTATGCCAGGCCCTTCATAATGAGAAGGCCGATTATTATCTTGATGACCTGATAAGCGACATGACAGATGTTGAGGTTATGCAGGATATTGATGATGTATCCGAAGACCTTGAAAAAATGGCGGGTCAATCCCCGATTATCAAATTTGTAAATTATCTAATCAGTAACGCGGTGCGTGAAGGTGTCAGCGATATTCATATCGAGCCGAAAGAAAAATCCATGAAGACGAGATACCGCATCGACGGTATGCTTTTCGAAACAATGCAATCTCCAATGAAAATGCACCCGGCTATTGTTTCCAGAATTAAGATTATGGCTAACCTGGACATTTCTGAAAGGCGTTTGCCGCAGGACGGTAAAATAAAAGTATCAATCGGCGGCAGAGCGATTGACCTTCGTGTTTCGACCTTGCCGACAAATCACGGCGAAAAGGTCGTTATTCGTGTTCTGGACAGCAAATCTATTTTAAGAGGACTTGAACAGCTTGGAATGGAAAAAGATATCGAGGAAACATTTAGCGCTCAGATTCAAATGCCTCATGGTATCATGCTTGTTACAGGCCCGACAGGTTCCGGTAAAAGTACGACATTATACTCTGCCCTTGCAAAGATGGATGGAGTGACACAAAATGTTTCGACGGTTGAAGACCCGGTTGAATATGAGCTTGATTTTTGCAACCAGGTTCAGGCCAATGAAAAAATAGGTCTTACTTTCGCAGCGGCATTAAGAAGTCTGTTACGTCAGGACCCCGATGTAATAATGATTGGAGAAATTCGTGACAATGAAACCGCGCGTATCGCGGTGCAGGCTGCATTGACAGGCCATTTGGTTCTTTCAACTCTCCATACGAATGACGCTCCGAGCAGCATTACAAGACTCGTTGATATTGGAATTGACTCATACTTAATAGCGGCTTCTCTGAATGCAATTTTGGCACAAAGGCTTGTAAGAAAAATTTGTCCAAAGTGCAAGGAAATATACCAGATTCCTGATAACAGGAAAAAGTATATTGAAAAAGCTGAAATTAGCCCGGACCAGTTGTTTCATGGTGTAGGCTGTGACCAGTGCAGAGGTTCAGGCTATGTAGGTCGAGCCGGTATTTATGAATTACTGATTGTTGACGAAGCATTCAGAGATATGATTAACAAGGATTCATCGATTAATAGTATGAGACAAGCGTTTTATGAAAGCGGTCGCAAAAGCATGTTCGATGATGGAATGATAAAAGTTAAGCAGGGAATTACGACAATAGAGGAAGTGCTGAGAGTAACTCAGGTTTATGGAACACAGGAAAATGAGGCTTTTGTTGAAAATTTCAGTGCGTAGTAACGAAACTGGATTTAATGCAAATAATATATAGCTGAATTGAGAAGAGAATATTTGAGATTATGCATTTAAAATCATTCATTATTGGTATATTTTTATTCTGTATCGGCGGCGGTATGTTCTGGTGGATAGTCTCCGAACGTAAGGTTCAGGAGCGTCAGTCCCAGGAATATAAACAAAAGTACGGCTCAGAAACCAGTGAATATATAAAGTTATACGAAGAATGGATGCTCCAGCCGGCGGAAGAACGTACAGATCTGCCATCCGGCCTGGATTTGAAAGCCGATAAATCACCTGAGCAGATTCTTCAGGAGCAGCAGGAAAGATTAATAGCGGATATGGATAAATTAGCCGCTGGAGAAACAACTACTTATCCATTCGCGGAAGATTTTTATGGCCTGAACTGGCGCGATAAAGTCGAAGAATATAAAAAGCAAAAGGAAAACAGAGAGTTTCTGTATAACGTTTCGATTGCCTGTGCGGCTTCGGGCGGATTGCTCGCGGGATTAATCATTCTTTTTAGTTTCGCAAGAGTTATAATAAAAACTATTTCCAAATTAAAAAACGCGATATTTAACAGAAGTAAAAAACAGGCGGAGAATCAGGATATTGACAACGACGAGCAAGCGGATAAAGACCAAAACGGTGAATCGATTGCGAATGAAGATTCAAAAGATAATGAACATTATAAAGATATATCGAATGTTCTTGTTAATTCCGGCTGGCAATATGCAGGTTCGTTTGGTGCAGAGCAAAAACCAAGACTTAGGCAGAGAAAACGTATTCCCGCTAAAAACCGGATAGTTGATGAAAATGAAAAGTCTGATGCTGTCGAGGAGAACATTGTGGATACGAATGACAATGTTGAGAATACTCAGCAAAAACCTGTGGAAAAAGAAACATCGGAAAATGTTGCTGAAAGCGAAACGGTTAAGAATCAGGATTTAGATGTAATTAATACAACGGGACACACTCACTTGATTGATAATACACTCAAGGATCTTACCCAGCAGGTTTCGGCAATTAGGGAATACGCCGCGAACCAGCAGAATAGATTGGAGAGGCTCCAGGATGGTTACGACTGGAATATCATAAAAACATTTTGCCTGAGGATAATCCGCTGCATAGATAATGTTGAGAAAAGAATAGAAATGCTCAAGGGTGAAAAAATACAGGTAACGCATCTTGAAGAAGTTAAGGATGAGTTGGTATTTGCGCTTGAATCAAGCGGCATCGAACAGTTCGAGCCTAAAGTAAATACGTATTATCGGGGTCAGGAAAAAATCGCGGAAGCTATAAAAGAAAAGACTCACAGCGATGACCCTAATAAAAAGGGAAAAATTGAGAAAGTTTTAAAATCCGGTTATAAATTTTATATTGATGATGATAATGTGAAGATTGTACGTCCGGCGCAAGTCAAATTATATGCTTAATGAAAAGATATAATGCGCGGGACTTATTAGTTGATTTTTGGAGATATATGATGAGCAACATAGTGGGAATAGATCTTGGCACGACTTTTTCTGCATTAGCTGTTCTGAATACTATTGGCAAGCCGGAGATTATTCCGAATGCCGATGGTGAAAGAATCATGCCTTCCGCGATTTTCTTCGATGAGGAAAATTCCAATTTAATTCGTGTTGGTATAGAAGCGATTAACTCTCGTCATCTTAATGCGCAGAGAGCTGTAAGATGGATAAAAAGGCATATGGGCGATTCGGAATACCGTAAGAAAATAGATGGGAAAGACTGGACGCCGGTTGAATTGTCAAGCCTTATTCTTAAAAAGCTTAAACAGGATTGTTCCGTTGAACATGGTGAAATTAAAGACGCTGTTATTTCAGTACCGGCCCATTTCGATGAAGTTCGCAGAAAAGCTACTATGGACGCTGGCAAGCTGGCTGGTTTGAATGTTATTGGAATTGTCAACGAACCTGTCGCCGCGGCGCTGTATTACGCGACTACTCGAAAGGTTACTGGCAAAGTGCTTGTATATGACCTTGGCGGCGGTACTTTTGATGTTACCATAATGAATGTCAGGGGACATCAGATGGATATTATCTGCTCCCAGGGAGACCATGCTCTTGGAGGTATCGACTTTGACGGGAAAATCCTCGAAATACTCGAGAAAAATTATTTTGACAAATTCAAAGGGAAATTAATCTGTTCCGAAGAAGACCGCGCGAAATATGAGGATGAAGCGGAAGATATCAAAAAAACACTTTCACGACGTGACATCGCCAAGAAAATGCTCTACGGAAAAGAAGGCAGCTTACGAGTGGAAGTTACCCGTGAAATGTATGAAAAAGCGATTGCGTCCTTAATGGAACGTACAGATATTCTTGTTGAAATCGCGCTGGAAGAGGCACATCTGAAACCCCAGGAAATTGACACTGTACTTTTAGTCGGCGGCAGCACGAGAATGCCTGTAGTTCAGGACAGGTTAAAGAAACTTTTCGGATTCCAGCCTGAAACATCTGTCAATGTCGATGAATGTGTAGCTCTCGGAGCCGCTCTTCAGGCCGGACTTATAATGCTAAGAGAAAGACCTGATGAAGTTCCTGTAGGTATAGCAAGCGGCTTAAGGGACATAAACCTGATTGATGTATGCAATCATAGTTATGGAACTATTTGTGCGCCGTTTAACAAGGAAACTGGAAAACGTGTAATTCAAAACAAGATAATCCTAAGCAAGAATACTCCGCTTCCATGCGAAGCTACCCAGACTTTCTATACTGTTACACAGGGACAATCAGCAGTTGAAGTAACAATAACTCAGGGTGAAGATACGGCTGTCGAATACGTGAACAAAATCGCCACTCATAAATTTGACCTCCCTGGAGAAAGGCCTGCCGAATGCCCGATTAAGGTGACTTACAGCTATGATGTCAACCAGAGAATGCACTGCAAGTTCGAAGATGTCGAATCAGGAAGGGTTCTCGAAGTCGCTCTTGGTCTTAATAACGGCAAGATGCAGGAAGAACAAGTGAAAGAGGAAAGCAATAAAGTGAGCTGTGCAAACGTAAGTTAATCTTGTAAATGTGATTAGCAGGAATAGATATGGGTTTGATACTGGTTTTAATATTAATAATAGCCGCGATTGCAGCATTCTTTTTTCTGGATACGAAAGGTTTGGATCAGAATAAAGCATTTGCATATATAAATAATTATAAATCAGTTATTCTGAATTTAATACCCCATAAAACAAAGATTCCATACTTGAACCGTAACGCGATTAATCTGAATTCTCTTAATTGTCAAATCAAGACAACAATCCATAGAGATGGTAATGAAGTCTGTGATGCTTTTTCCGTTGAAATATGCGGGACTATAAATACTCCAAACAACAGGCACAAAGCTTTACTGAAAGTTGGTATATTGGATATAACCGACGGCTTACAAAAAGAAAAAGCTGTTCAGGCCAAAGTAAGACAGTGGCAAAAGGGTGATTCTCAGAATATCAATGTTATTTCTGAACTTGGCACATTGCCGAATAAAGTGACAGTACTTTCCGATTGGACAAGTGCCGCCAAACTCAGGCTGGACTGGATACTTCTGCCGCGAATAGGCAAAAGAGTATTGAAGTTCAATATTTCCATCATATCCGCTGAAAATAACAAAGAGCTTGCTTGTGCGGAATGTATTTATGAGCATGAGAATCTTTATTTTGGGTATTTGGATTTGCAGGAAAATCTCAAACGCTCGAAGACGCTCGCTGTTACGCTGGCATTTTCAATTGCCTCGGCTGATGGCAATCTGAATGATAACGAAGTTGAGTTTATTAAAAACTGGGCAAGAGAAAATATTAATACTCCACAGACTTCGGATTCCGACCGCGAAAAACTTGAAAAAGCACTTGAAGAAACAACTGTTTTCTTTAAGGACGGCAATCTCTTGAATACTTGTGAGATTTGTACGGAAATTGTCGAAATCGTACCTGTCGCCCAAAGATATGATATTCTTGAGTTTTGTCTGAATACTTTGAAAATAAGCTGTTCTGTTTCCGAGAACGAGTTAAAAGCAGTCAGGGACATTGTAAACTGGTTTGAACTGGATAGAAATAAATTCAGATTAATGATGGAAAAAATAATTCCGCTGGATATGCACGAAACAATTGATATAGAAAGTATGCTTGGTGTTACTTCGGATATGTCAGAGGAAAAGGCTCGTGCGCACCTGAACAGGGAATATGCGAAATGGAACTCACGAGTAACTAATTCCGACCCGAAAATTCAGTCACAGGCCGACCAGATGCTTAAAATAATCGCTGAAGCAAGAAGTCAATTCGCGAAAAGTTGATTTTCCTGAGACATCATTTCACTTTCCCCATTTTCACATAGCCATAATTAGTAACTTTAGACTTTGCGGATTTTATTGCCCGGACGGGCGGAATAAGTTACTATAGTATTCATGAACAGTAAATTAAAGGCTATAGTTTTTCTTTCTGCAGCAATAAGTATTTTTTTATTGGTTCTGATTTTTCTGGATGTGTTTGACAGCCGGAATTCAGATTCCAACAACATTCATCATCCAGAACTCATCGCTCAGAACGAAAACACTTGGCCTATGTTTCGTGGTTCGCGAGGACTTCTTGGCCGGGCGGAAGGGCAATTGCCTGATTCACTTGAATTAATCTGGAGATTCAAAACTGACAAGAGTATAAAATCTTCACCTGTCATCGATAGTAACATCGTATATGTCGGTTCCAATGATAAAAATATTTATGCGATAGATTTGCATACCGGCCAAAAAGTCTGGGCTTATGAAACAGATGATTCAGTTGAAGCCGCGCCTTTATGCGTGAACAATATGGTTTATGCAGGTTCCGCGGGCGGTGTTTTATATGCGATAGACGCGAAGGCTGGCCGCTTCAAATGGAAGTATGAAACCGATGGGCAGATTCTCGGAGCCGCAAACTGGACATATTCACCCGACGGCAAAAATATCTGGATTATTGTTGGCAGTTACGATAATTTTCTGCATTGTGTTAATTCAAAGGATGGCAAATTAGTTTGGAAATATGAATCCGAAAATTATATCAATGGTTCACCGGCGATAGAAGGCGGTTATGCCGTTTTCGGAGGCTGTGACGAGGTTATTCACGTTGTTTCATTAACAGACGGCGATCAGGCCGCGAAAATTGAAGGTGGTTCTTACATAGCCGCTTCCGCCGCGATACTGGATGGGCAGGTATATGTCGGCAATTATGATAATATATTTATCAAAGCGGATATAAAGTCTGAAAAGATTCTTTGGCAATATCAGGAAAGCGATGCTCCGTTCTTCTCATCCCCGGCCGTTGGAGAGGATAGAATTATTGTTGGCAGCCGGGACGAACATGTGCATTGCATTAATCGTAATGATGGAAAGAAAATTTGGACTTTCTCGGCTTTAGGTGAAGTTGACAGTTCACCTGTTATCTGCGGCGATAAGGTCATTGTCGGTTCAGAAGATGGAAATCTTTATATGATAAGGCTTTCTGATGGAAATCGGATTTGGTCTTATGAAATCGGCCAGGGAATTAACTCGTCGCCGGCCGTAGTTCAGGGAATAGTCGTTATTGGCTGCGATGATGGTTATGTTTATGCTTTTGGGACAAAATAATTTATTATGAAAATAGCTCATCTTACACCAAGTTCAGGCGACACTTTTTATTGCGAAAATTGTCAGCGTGACATTGCTCTGGTTAAAGCGATGCAGAAAATGGATCACGAAATTCTGCTTTTGCCCATGTATTTACCTATAAACGCCGATAAGAAAGACATGCCGCAAAGCAGTCCGATATTTTTCGGCGGGGTTAATGTTTACCTTCAGCAGAAATTATCAATTTTTCGCAGGACGCCACGATGGCTCGATAAAATTTTTGACAATCCCAGGCTTCTGCAATGGGCAGGACGAAAAGCTGGTATGACAAGCGCCAAAGACCTTGCCGAAACAACGATTTCCATGCTGAAAGGAAATCACGGCAAACAGGTTAAGGAATTGAACAGGCTTGTTGACTGGCTCGCTCAGCAGGAGAACAAACCTGATATTGTCACTCTCTCGAATGTACTCTTAATCGGGCTTGCCAAACCAATTAAGGAAAGGCTTGGTGTTCCTGTATTATGCCTGCTCCAGGACGAAGACGGCTTTATTGATGGTCTTGGCTCGCCTTACGCGAAACAGTCATGGGACATTATTACCGAGCTTGCGAAAGGCATTGATTTGTTTGTTTCGGTAAGCAAATATTTTTCCGATGTAATGAAGGAGAGATTGTCACTCGATCAGGAATCGCTTGAAGTTGTACGTATGGGTATTTCGCTTGATGGATATACTCATAGAGATAAACCGCAGGAAATTCCAACGATAGGCTATCTATCAAGGTCATGTGCCGAAAGAGGACTTGATACTTTGGTTGATGCTTTCATTATATTGAAAAAAAATGAAAAGTTAAAAAAAAACGCGAAACTTCGTATTTCCGGCGGAGCAAGAGGCGATGATGCCCCGTTTATTGATTCTCTCAAAAACCGTTTGAGCAGGGCGGGAATAATGAATGATGTCGAATTCCTGCCTGATTTCAGCAAAGAAGCAAAATTCAAATTCCTGCATTCTCTTTCGGTCTTGTCTGTTCCGGAAAAATCACCTGTCGCATACGGTTTATATGTTCTCGAAGCTCTCGCCTCTGGTGTGCCTGTTGTCGAACCGGCTATCGGGGTTTTCCCTGAACTGATAGAATTGACCGGCGGCGGGGTCTTGTACAGTCAGAACAACGCGCAATCTTTGGCAAAAGCGATGGAGCCGCTGTTGCTCGATCCTGATTTCGCGCATAAGCTCGGCCAAAAAGGAAGAGCCGCTGTAATGGAAAATCTGAATGTGGAAAATAATGCCCGCGAACTGATTCAAATTTATGAGCGCGTTTTACAAAAGAAGCAGGGAGGCTGAAAATGCTTGAACTTGTTCATGTTTCAAAAAGCTTCGAATCTCCGGTTGATACCGGCTCGGTTCCCGTCCTGAAAGATATAAATCTAAAAGTTGAAAAAGGTAAATCACTCGTTATCGTAGGTCCTTCCGGCAGCGGCAAAAGCACGCTCCTGAACATTATCGGCGCATTGGACCGCCCGACAGATGGCAAAGTTATTCTTGATAGTAAAAATCTCGCGGAGTTGAGCGATAATGAACTTGCACGAATTCGTAATCGTGACATTGGATTCGTGTTCCAGTTGCATCATCTTCTGCCGCAATGCACCGTTCTCGAAAATGTTTTAATTCCATCTCTTGCCGATAAAAAAATGTTCTCCAGAGAAGAAACTCAGAAAAGAGCGAAAGAACTCCTCGAACGTGTCGGATTAAAAGATTTTATTCAATATCGTCCGGGCGAACTTTCCGGCGGCCAGAGACAGCGTGTTGCGGTTGCACGCGCTTTGATAAACAAGCCAAAACTGCTTCTCGCGGATGAACCGACCGGCTCGCTTGATAAGGATTCCTCGCAGAATGTAGCCGATATGCTTGTTGAATTGAATCATAATGAGCAGGTGGCTTTAATTGTAGTGACACATTCGCTTGAACTCGCTCAGCGTATGGGCCGTGTGATGGAACTGAATGACGGCGTGCTTACAGACAGGAAGTGAAATGAGTCTCCTCAAACTTGCAAAACAAAGCCTGTTATTTTACTGGAGGACGAATCTTGGCGTGCTGTTGTGCGTTATTGTAAGCACATCAGTTTTAACTGGTGCGCTGATTATTGGCGATTCCGTTAATTACACACTCAGAAAATTCACCGACTACAGGTTAAGCTCGACAGAATTCGCGCTTGTCCCGCAGGGAAGATTTTTCAGTACAGCTCTTTCCGACAATCTCTCAAAAGAACTTGATACAAAAGCCGCTCCAGTCCTTCAATTGAGAGGAATGGTTTCAAATGGTAATGGAGATATAAGAGTTAATAGCGTACAGGTTCTCGGCGTTGATGAAAGTTTTTATAAATTCTCGCAAGGCAAAACTCCGTTCGATAAAGATTCCATAGATACAATTGCGTTGAATCAACCTTTAGCACAGCGTCTTAACGCGAATGTTGGTGATGATGTTGTTTTACGAATTGAAAAACCATCACTTATGCCGAGAGATGTCCCTCTGACACCAGTTTCGGATTTAGCGATTGCGTTCCGGCTCAAAGTTATTTCGATCGCAGGCGAAGAAGATTTTGGACGATTCAGTTTGCAGGCGAATCAGTTAGCGTCATTAAATGCTTTCGTACCGATGGAGTGGCTCCAGAAACAAATTGATAGAATTGGGCAGGCAAATATAATTTTAGTTTCTGATAACGAGAATAATAACGTTACTATTCAAGATGCCAATTCAGCGATAAAGAAAACATGGCAGCTTGCGGATGCGGAACTTGAACTTCGCAAATATGACCAGAAAAATATTTATGAAATCAGAAGCAAGCGGGTATTTATTGATGACCTTCTTTCAAAAGCCGCACTGGCCGCCGATGATAATTCGATTGGTATTCTTACTTATTTTGTAAACGAAATCAGGCTTGGTGACAGCTTTACGCCATATTCGATGGTGACAGCGATTGAGTCTAATGATATGCAGGATGATGAGATAATAATAAATCAGTGGCTCGCGGATGATATTAATGCAAAAGTTGGTGACATGCTTGAACTGAAATATTATGTTCAGGCCCCGATGAGAAAGCTTGAAGAGAAAAGCGCGAGTTTCAAAGTCGCGAATATACTGCCCATGCAGGGTTCGGCGATAGATCGTGACCTTATGCCCGATTTTCCCGGCCTGTCCGATGTGGATAATTGCAGGGACTGGGATCCAGGCATCGATATTGACCTTGATAAAATTCGTGACAAGGATGAAAAGTACTGGGATGATTATAAAGGAACTCCGAAAGCGTTTATTACACTTTCCGCCGGTCAGAAATTATGGTCGAACAGATACGGAAACATGACGGCGATACGGTATCCGATTGGTGATAATTCAGAAAGTGACATCGCCCAAAAGATTTTAGGCAAGGTTGCTCCTTCTTCAGTCGGATTATTCTTTATGCCGGTACGCGAACTTGGCGCAAAAGCAGGCGGCGGAACAACTGATTTCGGCCAGTTGTTTCTTGGCTTGAGTATGTTCTTAATAATAGCCGCGTTGATTTTGACCGGCCTCGTATTCGTATTCGGAGTGGAAAGCCGCAGCGAGCAGATTGGTGTATTAATGGCGGTAGGTTTACCAGCAAAACTGGTAAAGAGATTACTATTGCTCGAAGGTTTGCTTATCGCTTTACTGGGTGCCGTTATTGGAACATTTACCGCGATAATTTATACAAAGACAATAATATATTTTATTGCAACAATCTGGCAATCAATCGTAAGCGGCTCGGAGATAATCTTTTATACTAAACTTTCAACCCTGATTATAGGGGCGTTATTCGCGATAATATTTTCTCTTCTTGCGGTATGGATTACGTTACGCCGCTCGTTAAAAAGACCCGCCCGTGAACTTCTTGCCGGAGCTCTAAGGTGGCAATATTTCAAAGCGAAAAAAATATCGAAAGGCAGGATAGCTTTACTGATAGCCGTTCTTTCCGCCACCGGAGCGATGCTGATTGCTGTTCTCATGGGAAAAGGTGACAGTAAGGAAGTTTCAGGAGCATTTTTCGGAGCGGGTTCATTGTTATTGATTTCAGGTCTCAGTTTGAGTTACTATTTATTGAAATATATTTCCGGCCGCTGGAACAAAGCAGTATCTTCATTGGCGGGACTCGGCTTGCGAAACTCCACGAGACGTGGCGGCAGAAGCCTTGCTGTGATTGGGTTACTCGCGTGTGGTATATTTCTTGTTATTTCAGTCGGAGCAAACAAGCAAAGTGCCGCACAAACGCAAAGCCGTGATTCAGGAACAGGCGGATTCGCTCTTTACGGAGAATCGACAATCGGTATTTTACATGATTTAAACAGTTCATCCGGCCGCAAAGAAGTGAGACTTAATGAAAGTGACATTGATGCCGCTGAATTTGTCCAGTTGCGCGTTCATGATGGTGACGATGCAAGCTGCCTGAATCTCAATCGTGCGCAGATGCCGCGCGTTTTGGGAGTTCAGCCGGAACAGTTGCAAAAACGAGGTGCGTTCAGTTTTAGGGAAATAACAAAAGACGCGGATAAAGAAAATGCGTGGATGCTCCTGAATCAAAATATATCGGATGACATTATTCCGGCCATTGGTGACTATGGAACTGTATTCTGGGGACTTGGCAAGTCGGTTGGTGACGAACTTGATTACGTCGATGAAAAGGGCAGAGCTTTCCGTTTGCGAATCGTTGGAATACTGGGCAGTTCTATGGTGCAGGGGAGTTTATTAATTTCCGAAGACGAGTTTATAAAGCGTTTTCCTTACGATGAAGGTTATAGAATGCTTTTTATAGATGCTCCTCAAAATGAAACTGCGAAAATCTCTGGATTGCTTACGTCACGAATGCAAAATTACGGCATAGAACTTATGCCCGCGGCAACGAAGCTTGAGCAATTTATGGCGGTTGAAAATACTTATCTGTCAATTTTCATGTTGTTGGGCGGATTAGGTATGATTCTCGGCAGTATCGGCCTGGGTCTTGTCGTGCTTCGCAATGTGCTTGAAAGACGCGGCGAGCTTGCAATGCTCCAGGCGGTCGGGTACAATAAAGCGACGTTGAAAAAATTGATATTCCATGAGCATCTCGGCCTTATGCTGTATGGATTGATTTGCGGAATTATAGCCGCACTTGCCGCAATCGGTCCTGTTTTGCGAACAACAAGAGCGAATGTGCCGTATTGGATGATTGCCGCGATTGGTATTAGTGCCGTTTTGTGGATTTGGATAGCCGCGGCCATAGCTCTTAAAGGCTCTTTGATGGATGCATTGAGGAACGAATAAATGCAGGAAAATCACGTTCAAAAAATATCTTCATTCCTCCCGACCGGGAGTTACAGATTAATTCCCATATTCGTATTTGTATTCGGAATCATCTCATTATTCTTATGGCTAAGCAGCGACGCGACAAAGCAGTTTACTGTACGTTTGCCCAGCGAGCGTGATTTAGCCGCACCCGATGAGCAGGCTTCTGGCGGCGAAATCACCGGCACACTAATAAAACTGGATGGAGTTCCGTCAACTTTAACCGGGTCATGGCCCGGATTTCGCGGTGCGAATTTGGACGCGATAAGCAGCGAGGAAGTGACACTTGCTTCCGCATGGCCTGAAAGCGGCCCGCCGGTTTTATGGTCGAAGCAATTGGGCGAAGGTTTCGCCGGAGCGGCGGTTCTGGCCGGACGCGTTTATGTTATAGATTACGACCAGCAAAACGAAGCCGACTTAATAAGATGTATGTCACTCGACGACGGCAAAGACATCTGGCAATATTCCTACCCGGTAAAAATAAAACGCAATCACGGCATGAGCCGCACCGTTCCGGCTGTAACGGAAAAATATATAGTGACAATCGGCCCCAAATGCCATGTCACCTGCCTCGATTCAATGACCGGCGAATTCAAATGGATGCTTGATTTAGTTAAGGATTACGGCACAACAATTCCTGAATGGTACGCCGGCCAGTGTCCCATCATCGTAGATGACAAAGCGATAATCGCACCCGGTGGCAATCCATTGATGATGGCCGTAGATTGCAACAGCGGCGAAATCGTCTGGCAAACGCCCAATTCAAATAAGTGGGGCATGACACATTCTTCAATCGTACCAGCCGAAATCTTAGGAATGAAAATGTATCTCTATTGCACAACAGGCGGCGTAGTTGCGGTCTCAGCGGAAGACGGCAAACTGTTATGGGAATACCCTGACTGGAAAATCAAACTCGCCAACGTTTCGTGTCCATTGGTTATCGGCGATGACAGAGTATTCCTGTCCGGCGGATACAACTCCGGCGCGGAGATGGTACAGCTTAGTCTTGAAAATTATAAGATAGTATCTAAATCGCTTTTCAAACTCGATTCGAAAACCTTCGGATCCGAGCAGCAGACTCCGATTTTATATAACAATCACATCTATGCAGTCCGTCCCGATAAAGAGTTTGTTTGCATTGATTTGGACGGCAATGTAAAGTGGTCAAGCTCTCGCACAAACCGCTTCGGCCCGCAGGGTCTCGGCCCGTATTCTATTGCGGATGGAAAAATATACATTCTAAACGACGAAGGCACACTAACTCTCGCACAGGCCAATACAACTGGTTATGTCCAACTCGCCCAATCAAAAGTCTTAGAAGGCCCCGACGCCTGGGCACCAATGGCCTTCGCCTCCGGCAGACTAATAATCCGTGACATGAACAAAATGCTCTGCCTCGACATCTCAGAGAAATAATACTTAACCACTGATTGACGCTGATTTTCACTGATTAATTATACTACGACTCTGTCATTCTCGCGCAGGCGGGAATCCAGAAATTACTCATATTATAAACCACAAATGAACACGAATTAACACAAATGTAGAGAAAGGTAGGATGGGCTTTAGCCCATGCTGTTCATTATTCCCCTTTGAAACGAAGCTTCTTGAACCAGTCTTCCTCCCATACAATTTTAAGGTCTTCATCTTTCATAGCATGTTCGCGAGTTTCAAGTGTTCCTGCCTTTTCTGCTACTTCGAGCCATTTCCTGCAATTGACCTTGTCGCCTCTTATACAAAATACACAGGCAAGATTATATGAACCACTGCCGGTTCTAATTGATTCTGCTTTAAGCAGTACTTCCTCTACCTGACGGAACAATTCATCTTTTTCCTTCCCTTCCTTTTTCTGTACCCAATATAGAAGAGTAAGACCCCAATTGTTAAATGCTTCAAAGTAATCTGGTTTTATATCAACTGCTTTTTGAAATTTCTCACACGCCAGAGTATAGAGTTTATCCGTTTGCTCACCATCATTCTTCTTTGCCCAATCAAAAAGAGCAACTCCCCAATTGTTAAATATCTCATGATCATCTGGTTTTATTTCAAGTGCTTTATGATATTTCTCACATGCCTCAGCAAAGAGTTTATTAACTTGTTCGCCTTCCTTCTTTTGGGCTAATTCGCCAAGAGTAAGGCCCCAGTTATTAAACGCATCATTTAAATCTGGTTTTATATCTAACGCTTTTTGAAATTTCTCGCACGCCTGAGTATAGAGTTGATCCGCCTGCTTTCCATCTTTCTTTTTTGCCCAAAGGTAAAGAGCATTCCCCCAGTTGTTAAATGCCTCATGTAAATCCGGTTTAATATCTAATGCTTTTTGGAATTTATCACATGCCTGAATATAAAGATTATCCGCCTCATTGTCGTCTTTCTTCTGTGCCCATTGATAAAAAACAACTCCCCACTTATAAAATGTATCGTGGTCATCCGGTTTTAAATTAATCGCTGTTTGAATTTTATCACAAGCCTGAATATATAATTTATCAGACTGTTCTCTTATTTCACTTTCAGCTAATTCACTTAAAGCAATACCCCAATTACACCATGCCTTACCATCTTTTGGATTTATTTCTATTACCTTTTGATATTTTTCGCATGCTTGGTTAAATAATTGAACTGCCTTTATGCCTTTATGTTGTTTAGCCAATCTGCTAAGAGCATTACCCCAGTTACCATAAGACCATTCTACTTTCTCATTATAATCCTCAATTATTTGTCGATAACAATCTGCTGCTGCTTGATAATCTTCTTTATCAGACAATTTTATAGCTTTACTCGAAAGCTCACTTACTTTACGCTGTCGCTCAGCTTCGGCTCCAATCTCTTTGAGTTTTTCAGTTACTATCTTTTCTATCTGCTTGCGATTTTCCTCAGCCTGTTCATCCATTTCTTTTCGTTTTGCCTTGACTAAATCATCTAAAGATGCAAGTTTTTCCTGTGCCTGTTGTTCGTAGTTTCTCGCCTTTTCGCAATGGTTTTCTGCCTTATCAGATAATAGCTGTATTCTGTCAAGTGCCTTGTTAGCATTATCAACAGCTTCCTTATATTCCTTTTTATTACTCCAGCGGGCATAACCAATTAAGAGGATAATGATCGTTACAAAAATACTCAAGAATGCAACTAAGATAGTTAATGTCTGTTTATAAAAGTCTCCGCGAAGCTGCTCTTTGGCTAATTCCAATTGATTATTGTTTGCCGTGCTTACAGTTTGTGATTGCTGGGGTGCGGGTTGAATTGGCGGTGTTGTAACGGAGACATTATTCGGACTGCCTGAAGCGGCGTAAACATCATGGTTGCAGGTCAATATAACAACTGCTGCAAGGCTGCATATTAAAACAAATAAGATTCCTTTTCGCATATAATTCCTTCCGGTAAAAGGTCGTTTACTGACTAATATTATCTACATCATCCTTTAACCTGTCAAGAAAATATATTTAATTTGAACTTTTGTCAGGAAGAAAGTAATGGTGTTAAGAAATTGGTGTGCATAGCACACCCTACTTTTTTTGTGTTAATTCGTGTTTATTCGTGGTTAAAAATTGATTGAAGATTGCCGCGACTACTTCGTTAAAGCTACGAAGTCTCGCAATGACAGAGTTTTATTTTCTCTGTGTTCTCACTCATGGCACCTTTGGCTGTGTCCTCTATGGCTAAGAATTTAAAACAAGAAGGGCGGTTTTTACGCCGCCTTTCTTTATATGTTAACACCCTATAATTAGCCGTTATCTATTTAATTGTCTTTTGCTTCGAACTCTGCGTCTATTACGTCGTCGTTGCCTTTTCTCTTTACGTTATCTTGTGGCGGCGGGGGAGGAGTTTGTGCTCCCTGCGGGCCTGCGCCTCCTGCTGCCTGCTGTTTTTTAGCCGCTTCTTCGTAAAGGACTTTGCCGAGTTCCTGGCTTACTGTGCCGACGTTTTCAATCGCTTTCTTAATCGCGTCACCGTCATCGCCTTTGACCGCTTCCTTGAGGTTATTTACGGCGTTTTCAATATTGCCGCGAACGTCACTGGAAACTTTTGCGCCATGCTCTTTAAGCGTCTTTTCTGTTGAATAAATCAACTGGTCAGCCTGGTTCTTCAGGTCAACTACTTCACGTTTTTTCTTGTCTTCCGCGGCGTGACTTTCAGCTTCTTTTGTCATCTTGCTGATTTCAGCTTCGCTCAAGCCTGAGCTTGATTGTATCTGGATAGACTGTTGTTTGCCTGTGCCGAGGTCCTTCGCTGAGACGTTCAGAATACCGTTTGCGTCGATATCGAAAGCTACTTCAATTTGCGGTAAGCCGCGAGGAGCAGGTGGAATATCAGAAAGCTGGAATCTGCCGAGCGTTCTGTTGTCACGTGCGAATTCCCGCTCACCCTGCAGGATATGAATATCTACAGTTGTTTGGCTGTCCGCGGCTGTCGAGAATACTTCCTTCTTGCTTGTCGGAATTGTAGTATTGCGGTCAATCAATTTTGTCATTACGCCGCCGAGTGTTTCGACACCGAGTGACAATGGAGTGACGTCGAGAAGAAGTATGTCTTTTACGCCAGCGTCACCGGCGAGTACCGCGCCCTGAACCGCTGCACCAATTGCTACGACTTCATCAGGATTGAGACTTCTGTTCGGCTCTTTTCCGAAAATATCTTTCGCAATCTGCTGAACTTTCGGAATACGTGTCGAACCGCCGACGAGCAGAACTTCCGCGATTTCACTTGTTTTCAATTTCGCGTCTGCAATCGCTTTTCGGCACGGATCTTTAAGTTTATCGAAAACCGGCTCAACGAGCGACTCGAACTTGCTGCGGCTGATTGTAATTTGTAAGTGTTTTGGGCCGGAAGCATCCGCTGTAATGAACGGCAGATTTACTGTGCTTTCGACCTGTGTGCTTAATTCGCATTTAGCTTTTTCAGCGGCTTCTTTAAGACGCTGATGAGCCATCGGATCACTTCGCAAGTCGATACCTTCAGTTTTCTTGAATTCATCGGCGAGGAAATTAATCAAAACCGCGTCAAGGTCGTCGCCGCCAAGGTGAGTGTCACCGTTTGTGCTTAATACTTCAAATACATTGTCACCAATATCGAGAATTGAAACATCGAAAGTACCGCCTCCGAAGTCGAAGATAGCTACTTTCTCATTCTTTTTCTTTTCGAGTCCGTACGCAAGAGCAGCGGCGGTCGGTTCGTTAATGATACGTTCTACTTCGAGGCCGGCGATTTTGCCAGCGTCTTTTGTAGCCTGACGCTGAGCGTCGTTGAAGTAAGCCGGTACTGTGATTACAGCTTTGGTTACTTTCTCACCGAGATAATCTTCGGCGGTTTTCTTTAAGTCCTGCAGAATCATCGCGGAAACTTCCGGCGGTGTATATTGCTTGCCGCGTACGTCAACTTTTACAAGTTCATTTGCTCCGCCTGTAATTTTATACGGGACAATTTTTTCTTCTGATGATACTTCTATGTGACGGCGTCCCATGAAACGTTTAATTGAAAAAACGGTATTTTCCGGATTTGTCACCTGCTGATGCCGTGCAATCTGGCCGACGAGTCGTTCGCCTTTATCGGTGAAACCCACGACAGATGGAGTCAATCTCGAACCCGATGAGTTGATTAGAACTTTCGGTGAAGAGCCTTCCATTACCGCTACAACTGAGTTTGTCGTTCCTAAATCTATTCCTATTATTTTAGCCATTTTTATATTCCTTTCGCAGAATTATTTTCATACTTAGGCTAATATAAAGCAAAAAACGTGCCAGAGAAAAATGTTTTATGAAGTAATCGCCTATCTTCTTGATATAGAAGAACTTATGGAAATATTGCTTTTTTTGATGCTGTTTTAAATACCGTTTTTCGTGCCATTTTGGCAGGTATATTTTGTAAAAATTCTATTAACCGCAGCGAACGCAGGGAACGCGGAGAAATAAAAGTCTAAGTCATTGTTCATATATTATCTCTGCGTTCTTAGCGAACGCGGCGGTAAAATATTAAGATTAGAGAAATAGTTGATTAGTTTATGCTTCCTGGTTCAGTGTGGAGCGGATGATTTTTGCGCGAAGGATGTCTCTGGCGTTTGCTTCAAGGGTTTTGCCGCAGTTTATTTGCAGGTGAGCGGGTAATGTGAGCATAAAAAGCTTGTTTATGGTCGCTATTGAAATTTGTCTCGTTTGTCCCTTACCGCAAAGGTCATGCAGTTTTTTTATCGCCGGAGTCGAAGCGCCCATATAATCGTGCATGTTAATTCCAAGTCTCAGGTGGCTTAGCAGGAACAATGCTTCCTGCGAACTGATTAAGTGTGCGTTTTGCAGAAGGGCGAGCGCTCTCGAGATTTTATCATCGAGAACATCCTGTTGTCTGGACAGCAAATCTTTTCTCGCGGCGTTTTCGTATTCGACAATTTCCGGAATGATTATAGTTTCAAATTTCCTTACTATATCGGATTCCCTTACTCCGAGTGTCACCTGGTTGGATAACTGGTAAAGGTCGCTTGCCGCTTCAGTGCCTTCTCCGTAAAGTCCACGAACGGTAAGTCCCATGTCCCTGGCGGCGTTGAAGAATTTCTCAATTTGATTAGTCATCTTCAGCGCGGGAAGGTGAAGCATTACAGAAACCCTGATTCCTGTTCCCAAATTTGTCGGGCAGGCCGTGAGATAGCCTAAACGTGAACTGAAAGCGTACCTGATTTTCTTTTCAATCATATCGTCTATTTTGTTAATTTGTTCGAGACAATACCCAAGCTCACAGCCGGCTTTCAGTACCTGAATACGCAGATGGTCTTCCTCGTTAATCATCGCGGTGAACATTTCCTTATTACTGATTACCGCGCCTCGAGGACCCTTGGCCATAGCGAGATGCCTGCTGATAAGGTGACGTTCGACAAGCAGATTCCTGTCTAAGTTCGATGCCTCGTCTATACTTATATAAGAAATGCCGTCGCCGATATCGAGTGACATTACCACGTTTTTAAGCTTGTTAAGAATTTCGGCTTTTTCGATATTCGTACACTTGCTCAGGAATTTATGTCCCATGAGATTCCTGGCGAGTCGTACACGAGATGAAATAACGATGTCGCAAAGCGGCCCGGAGCCGTTGAACCATTCGTTAATATTATTACTGATATTATTCAAGTCCATATGTATATAACTGATCCATCAGGTGGTTTGTTTTTCAGTCTGGTTGATTTTGTCTCTCAGTTCAGCGGCTAATTCATAATCTTCGCCGCGAACCGCGTTATCGAGCTGCCTGCGCAGATTCATAATTTCCATCTGCCTTTTCGCGTCAACCGGTGTGCTTGAAGGAATTTTGCCGCAATGGGCGGTTCTTCCCTCGTGCGCCTTTTCGATAAGGGGACGCAATGCGCTCTCGAATACCTCGTAATCATAGGGACATCCGAGTACGCCGTCCTTGCGGAACTGAGCGAGTGTAAAGCCGCAGTTCGGACAGGAAAGATGCTCAAGCGAAGGTCCGGCGATTTCCTCATCTGTCGGTTGGACGGAGAGTAAGCCGCTCAAAAGTTCGTTTATAGGAATATGACTCTTTACAGTGATATTCTGCTCCGCGGCGCAATTTTCGCATAGATGCATCTCGGTGCGCTCGCCGGCGGAAATCTCAGTAAGATGAATTGTTGCTTCATTCTTATTACAAATCTGACATTGCATATTATTAAAGATCTCAAAAGAATTCTTTGTATAAGCTCTTCATTTAAAAAATAGTTTCCAATAATTCATTATACAAATAAATTATTCTTTTTCAATAGGACAACGAAAAATGGAAGAAAATTATGCCTATTCTCATTTTTGCAAAATCCAAGTTATTAATCGACATTTTCATAGTGCTTCTATATGAGTATTTGGCTATCTGCTGTATTTGGCAATACAGAGAGGCTCTTCGATGACGCTTATATATCCCAGTTTAACATTTTCGGGCAAATCCGGCTCAAGTTTTTCGAAAATATATTTTGCAACATTTTCCGCGGATGGATTATTTTTCTGGAAATATTTCAATTTATTGAGGCTTTTTCCGCTTAATTCAGCCGTAATATTTTCGAGCAGTTCCCGGAGCTTGTGGAAATTCATTACGATTCCGATATTATTGAGTTTTTCGCTGCTGACACTGGCGGTCACAACCCAGTCATGCGAATGGGTTTGTTCTTTCAAACCATCCGGTAATATCAACTCGTGGTCTGCGTAAAAACGCGTTTCTACACTAATTTCAAACATATTTAATACTTTATCAGGATATTGTCATTCTGAATCCCCAGGGGACGCGGCATGACATTTTATTCAGATTTATCGCTGTCAAGGCGTTTTTTCAATCTTTCCTGTACATTTACCGGAATCAGGTTGGACAAATCTCCGCCGAGGTTGGCTACTTCGCGAATCAGGGTCGAGCTTGTAAAGCCGTACTTTTCCGAAGTCAAAATGAATATCGTCTCGATTCCAGTTACCGCACGGTTGGTCATAGCGAGCTGGAATTCGTATTGCACGTCGGTAAGGCTTCTCAGGCCGCGAAGGATTACATTTGCCTGCTTGATTGCCGCGTATTTTACGGTTAGTCCATCGAATCCCTCGACGGAAACGTTGGGCAGTTCTTCTGTTTTAATAATCTCCTGAATCATCTCTATACGTTCCAGAGGAGAGAAGAGCTGGTTTTTTATAGGACTTCGCCCGACCGCGATTATAAGTTCATCGAACAGGTCCATGCCGCGTTTGATAACGTCCAGGTGGCCGTTTGTTATGGGGTCGAAAGAACCCGGAAATATCGCTCTAACGTATTTTTTACTCATTTTTCTGCCTATTATTTGTATCCGCAGATTTCGCAGATTTTCGCAGATGAAAAATTAACATTAAATAATCTGTGTTTTCAGCGTTCATCCGCGGTTAATATAAAAGCAATATTATAGCCGTAATTCCGCGGCTGTCAAATATTACAAAATTAGCTTCTTACCATCCGAAGTTCCCGAGGGATAAAATTGGCTTCGTTTAACAAGGCAGCGTATAGGATTTAGTTTCATATTTTCTACCGGCTGCTGAATTCAGTATTCTGTATTCTCCTTAAAAAATTGGCTTCGTTTCACAAAAGAGAGTAGATGAGTATATCGGTATATGAGTGTATCGTTTTTTTTTGATTTTCTCATATACTCACCAACTCATTCTCTCGGACACTCCGGCCACGCCGGAAATTGGCTTCGTTTTTGAAAACGAACCCAAAATTAGCATGATTTTTTGTTAAAATACGCATGTTTTTTTCAATATTTTTGTACATTTTGTGCATATTTTTCGTTTTTTTTCAAAATATTTGGCTTTTTTTCAGCTTTTTTTGACAATGATTTTACTTGTTTCACGGATTTTTATCCGCATGAGCCTTGCCATCTCTCTGGGAGCCCATGGGGTCCAAGGGGAGATTGCACAGATTTACACAGATATTTTTCAGAATAGATAATTGCTTTTTTCATTTTTTAGACAGGTCACATGGAGTCAAAAAGACCCGGCCAGACTATTTACTTTTCTATATAGTTAACTAAATACTAAATACTAATAACTATATGCTAAGTATTATACAAACATGCAGCCGGAACGTCAAGAACTATATCCGCAGATTACGCGGATTCTCGCAGATTATATATAATGAAATTAATTATATTATCACGCATGAGCTAAATTATCCGCTCCACATTATATCCTATTCACTAACGACTAAACACTATTTCCTGTTTTTAAAAATGCTATCTTTAGGCTGTCGATTAAAAAGTCGCAAATCATATAATTCTAAAAATGGAATAGTAAATCCGCAGATTACACCGATTTTCACAGATTAAAAAATATATATTAATCTCTTTCATATCTGCGTTTTTCTGCGTCATCTGCGGATAAACTAATTAAAAATATTCCAATTTGGAATATTTCAGATTGCTACTTATAGTATGTTGATTTGAAACATATTTTGATCAAAGATTCTGATTATGTACGAAGAAGATATAACAAAAAGAATTGGTTTGAATATCACGATAATACGTGAGCGGCAGGGACTCACCCAGGAGAAACTCGCTGAATTAGCCGGACTTCATCGTGCATACATAGGCCAAATAGAACGCGGCGAAAAAAACATCGGCCTAAAAAACCTCGAAAAAATCGCAAATGGACTAAATATAAGTATCAAAGATTTATTGGAAAAACAATATTGAATAATCATATATCTTTTGTTAAACTTCTCAAAAAGTAAATAATATATTCTGAGAGGTTTAGGCATGAAACAACATGAAGCAGTAATAAAGGTCATGGAAGAAAACGGCGGCTATGCTACGCTTGGTCATCTTTACCAGAATGTTCTTAAAAATTCGGAGTGCCAATGGAAAACAAAGACTCCTTTTGCAAGCATGAGACGAATCGTTCAGGATGAGCGATACTTTTTCAAAATAAGACCCGGACTCTGGGCTTTGAAAAGTCATAAGCATTTATTACCTTCTGAAATGATTCCATCTCAAAAGAAGAAATCTGAAAATACTGAATTTACTCATTCATATTATCAGGGACTTTTAGTACAGCTTGGTAACCTTAAGAAATTTCAAACTTTTGTTCCGCCACAGGATAAAAACAAAGCTTTTCTTGGGAAAAAACTTTGTGATTTGACAAGCCTTTCGACAATTTATCCCTTCACTTTTTCCAGTATTATTAGAAAAGCAAGTACAATTGATGTTGTCTGGTTTAATGAAAGAAACATGCCTAATTCAATTTATGAAGTTGAACATTCAACAGATATTAAAAATTCTCTTATCAAGTTTGTAGAATTGCAGGATTTCCGAACTGAAATGTTTATAGTTGCGGATAATGCTCGCAAAAGACAATTTATGGAAACATTAGAATTAAATGCTTTTGTACCTATTAAAAAGCTGGTGCGTTTTATGAGCTACGAGGATGTTTCAGAATATCACACTAATATTTCAAAGTTGATTGCTATAGAAAGCAAAATTAGAAAAAACTAAAATGCTCTTGAGGATATTAATGAATGGACACTATAAGAACAGAAATAGTCAATACTTTAAATAAAAAGCATATAAATTTAGCTAAGTGATGTGCTCCCATTTTATGTACCATATGTTAATAGAGAGTTACACACATTT
>CAZVOA010000028.1:0-47245 GCA_964628465.1 uncultured Pirellulales bacterium
AAATATTTCTAAAAAATACTTGAATTCTGACACAGCCGCTCTGTGGCTTTAAATAGTGTTTAATTATTTGTGAATGGTGTCAATAAGAATACAGAAGAAATTGAATTATCTGTTTTAAATAGATTCTTCATCCCCAGGGATTCAAAGTGACATAATCTATAATCTGTGTAAATCCGCGTCAATCAGTGGTTTCAATTAGTTTTTAGTTTTAAGTTAATGAAATATTTTCTGTGAAATCTGTGTCGAATAATATGAATACAGAAACCAGACAGCGCCTGCCCGGTCTTACCGGAATACAGGAGACAGAATTATATCAGTGTAAATCCGGTGTGAATCTCCCCTTGGGATGGCAAGGCTCACGTGTCAAAGAAAACCGTGTAATCCGTGTCTAAGCAAAATTGAATAGAAGATTGCCGCGCTTCGCTCGCAATGACCAGTCTTCGCTAAAGCTTCGCCCTGGCAGGCATTTTCATATTTTCTCTGTGTGCTCTGTGCTCTCTGTGGCTGAAATTCGTTCTGTGTAGTGCGTATTGCGTATAAAGTTAGCGTGTAGCGTAAAGGGGATAGCATGGATTCCCGCCGGAGTTTATCCCTTGGGGGCGAGAATGACCCGGCTTCATCAGTGATTACGCCGTGACACGCCCGGCTTCGCTAAAGCTTCGCCTTGGCAGGCATAGTAAATAATCTGCGTTTATCTGCGGATAAAATAATTCAATAAAAAAGGATATGAGGTTTAAGCCTCATATCCCTGACAGTAGAATTGTTTTTGTTGTAATTGACAAAGTTGAATAGTTCTATTTTACATCAAAAACGGAGTTTAAATCGCCGTAAGGATTCATTTCAGTATGTTCGTTGTATGGGTCCTGCTGCCACTGTCCGTCCACAACGAAACGATAGCGGTACTTTCCAGCGGGCAGTTCGAGTTTAGTTTGCCATACGCCGCTCTCACCGACTCTTTGCATTTTCGTAAGCTCCGGCCGCCAGTTATTGAAGTCACCTGCAATCTGGACGTTCTCGGCACGCGGATATAAAGTTACAAAGACAACCGCGTCGTGTACCTGGTCCACGCCGTAGTAATCTGAAAGTTTTTCTTCCATTGTCTGCTTCGGCTCTTCCGCAACCGCCGCTTCGACTTTCACAAGTTCTTCTTCCTTGTGTTCCTGGTAATTGATAACTTCCTGTTCAAGTTCTTTCCATGCCTGGTCTTCAGAAGAAGCGAAATCCTTCTCATTGAAAGCAATCTCTAACTTGTCACCCTGTGCCTGCAATGCGATTTGCGGCTCAGCTTCAATCAGCGGCTTGAATTCAACTTGCGGTTTAATTTCAACTTTTGGTACTGGTTTAACTTCGGCTTTCAGTTCAGTTTGTTTCTTCGATGCTTCGAGAAGCTCATTCGCGCTGAGGCTGATAGAGTCAAGCTGCTCCGAGAGAGAATTTACAAACTCGTGACGCTGCTGTTTTACCTGTACGCTTAATACTTCCGAGGCGAGCGAGCGGAAATCCTTATGTCCCTTGCTGGCCGGGTCGTATTCGCCTATCGGTTGGCCGAAGCTTGACGCTTCCTTGATTTTTGTATTGAATGTCACGATGGTCTCGAACATTTTATCGCCGAAGTGACTTCGCAGGTCGGCGAGAATCTCGCGTGCCATTTTTGTTCTGATGTCATACATGGTCGCGAGGATTTTTACATTAACGTCATGTTTCGTCCGCATTGCAAGTACGCTTAATGTCTCGAGCTGCTTGCTCAGGCCGTGCAGAGCGAAGTAGCCTGTTTCGACCGGAACGATAACGCTGTTCGCCGCACGAAGCGCGTTGAATGTAAGCATACTTACCGCGGGCGGGCAATCTACTATGGCATAGTCATAGTCGTTCTGATAATCCTTCAGCGTGTCCCTGAGGCAGTTTTCGCGATCTGGTACTCCGGCCATTTGCTGCTCGAACGCTGACAAATCGATGCTCGACGGAGCGAGTTCGAGGCCGTCACTGATTTGCCAGAGTATTTCTGTGAGTTTTACCGGCTCATTTTTTGATTTGCTGATGAGCACGTCATAAATGCTTTGTTCTATTTGATCTTCAGGTACGGCCAAGCCAACCGCACAATGCGACTGGGGGTCCATATCCACAAGAAGAACTCGCTGGCCAAGCTCAGCAAGGGCGCTTGCCAGATTGATTGATACTGTTGTTTTTCCACAACCTCCTTTTTGGTTTACGATCGCTATGGTTTTCATTATTTTTCTCCAAAACCGGCGTAATTATATTAAAAAATCCTTTTTTTATTATCAGAATCTGCAATTTCATACAAACTCAGCGAGTATTTTAGGCATAAAAAACGTTGTTTTCAACATTATTAACGCAAAAATACCCTATATTTTTTTTCGGCAAAAAACTGTCCAAAACTTTACCCTTTTATGGGACCAGCCGATAAAAATCTTTAATAAATTCAAATTATTCCCTGCTTATCAGTCCTGAAAACCGCATTTGAGCTGATTTTTTCACCGCCGCGTACGCCGGGACCGCGGAGTATTTTGAACGTTTATATGTTGATTTTATTGATTATTTAAAATTTCGCAGCCGGACGATTTTCTGGAGAAAATTGGAATTTTGGATTTTGGTTATACCTCTGATCTCGCCGCGGTTTAGGGCGTAAATTGCCCATATTAACGCAAAAAACGTGTAAATTTTTCAATATTTTTAACGTTTTTTGCGAAATATGTGCAGTTTTTTCAATATTTTTGTCGTTTTTTCGCATTTTTTCACCTTTTTTTTGACTGTTTTTGACCCTGTTTTCACCGTTTTTCATGTTTTATATACTATATAAACAGACACAGAAAGCACAGATAGCACGGTTTTTTTGACACAAATTAACACGGGATTTACACTTGGCCTTGCCACCACAAGGGGGGATTATTTCTTATCCGCAGACTCCGTCCTGAGCGAAGCCGAAGGATCAACGCATGAGCCTTGCCATACCCAGGGTAGATTGGCGCAGATTATCGACTCTGTCATTGCGAGCGAAGCGCGGCAATCTTCTATTCAATTTTGCTTAGACACGGATTACACGGTTTTCTTTGACACGTGAGCCTTGCCATCCCAAGGGGAGATTCACACCGGATTTACACTGATATAATTCTGTCTCCTGTATTCCGGTAAGACCGGGCAGGCGCTGACTGTTTTCTGTATTCATATTATTCGACACAGATTTCACTGATTACACTGAAAATATTTCATTAACTTAAAACTAAAAACTAATTGAAACCACGAATAAACTCAAATTTACACGAATAAAAACAAATTATTTCACGCAGAGACACCAAGACACAAAGAAACTATTCACTATTCACTAACGACTAATTACTATCCCTATCCACTAACGACTAAAGACCAAAGACTAAAGACTATTTCCTATTCCCTGTTTTTCCCCTTGATTTAAAAATCATTTAGTGCTATCTTGATTTTTTTGCGGTAAATTTATTTATTTGCGTTTTGTTTGGATTTTAAAATTATGGCGGAAAATTTTAAAAGAGACTTGTTAAGACCGTTGAAAAGTTGCAAAAGAATATAAACGCCACAGAATAAACAATATATTGGAAAGTGAGTCAGAAATGCCCAGAGGAAGAAAACGTTCAGCCAAGAATGGCACCGAAATCGGCAACTATACCCATGACGGCCAAAAGCGGAAAAACAATCCGCAAGTGGGACTTGTCTCGACTACCACCGATAAGCTCAACGGATGCACCCGATACGAGCATGACCCGCATATCGATCCAACACTAAACTGGGCGGGGAAAAAAGAGGGTATGAGTGTTGAAGTGCAGAATGTATCGCTACATATTCATGAGCGAATAGACCCGGCACGAATTATAAAGCAATTCTTAAAACCTCACGAAGAAAAACCCAAACAGCTTTCACTGTTCGATACACCGGAAAATGACCCGCCGCTCGTCAAAGCCATTGATTTTTATCACCATGAACAAGACTGGACAAACCGTTTGATTGCCGGAGATTCTCTAATGGTGATGAATTCGCTGTTGGTCAAAGAAGGAATGGCGGGTAAGGTGCAGATGGTTTATATCGACCCGCCTTACGGCATCAAGTATAACTCCAATTTCCAGCCATTTGTGAACAAGCGAGATGTAAGTTCTAATGACGACAAGGATATACCAGCCGAGCCTGAAATGATTCAGGCCTTCCGTGACACATGGGAATTGGGAATACATAGTTATTTAACTTATCTGCGGGACAGGCTTTTACTTGCGAGGGAACTCTTATCTGAAAACGGAAGCTTGTTTGTGCAAATCAGCGATGAGAATGTGCATCTGGTAAGGAATTTAATGGATGAAATATTCGGATTTGATAATTTCATTGTAACCATTGTCTTTACTAAAACTGGAAGCAAAGAAAGCGGGACAATTGATCCAATAAATGACTATTTAATTTGGTATGGGAAAAATAAGCAAAAACTGAAACTACGAAAAATATTTATCCCAAGGGCAATTGATGATTTACGTAATGATGGTTTTAAATATTTTAAAAATGGTGAAATGCTCAATGAAATACCAGATGATTTTGATCCTAATCTCGTTGTAAGAGGCGATCCAATAACATCTGATGGATATAGACCTACAACGACAATTGAAGTAGAGTTTGACGGGAAAAAATATTTTCCAGGTAGTAAAAACCATTGGAAAACATCTGTCGAAGGACTTAAGAAACTAGACGATATTGGAAGGCTTATAAAGGGTACAAGCCTACAATATCTTAGGAAATTGAATGATTTTCCTGTGAAAAACTTTTCAAATATTTGGAATGACTTGGCAGGCGCATCCAACATGGTCTATGTTGTCCAAACTAATGAAAAAGTCCTCCAACGATGTCTCCTCATGACCACTGACCCTGGCGATCTCGTTCTTGATATTACCTGCGGTTCCGGTACTACAGCCTTTGTGGCCGAGCAATGGGGACGCCGTTGGATAACATGTGACACGAGCCGTGTAGCTATTACACTTGCCAAACAACGTTTAATGACAGCGAAATATGACTATTACGAACTTGCCTATCCCGAACAAGGCATTAAAAGCGGCTTCAAGTACAAGACAGTTCCGCATGTCACGCTGGGCTCAATCGCCAACAACGAACCGTCAAAACAGGAAACGCTTTACAATCAGCCGTATAAGGTGAGCGGTACCGTGCGCGTCACCGGTCCCTTCACTGTTGAGGCCGTCCCTTCACTTCGCGTCAAACCCTTCGACGGTAAAATGCCCAAACTCGAATTGAACGGAACTGAACTGGCACGTACTGGAGAAACAGGCAAACAAGCTGAATGGAGAGATGAACTAAAAGCAAATGGTATTCGAGCAGTCGGTGGGCGAACAATTCAATTTAGCAGAGTTGAACCTATGATTGCAACCCGTTTACTCCATGCACGTGCGGAAGTATTAGAAAAAGACGGAACCAATAAACTGGCTTATATCTCTTTCGGTCCCGACTATGGCCCGCTGGAACAACGCCAGGCAGAGGCAGCCATTACCGAAGCACGATGTTTTAAAGAAAAGCCTGATTTTGTCATCTTTGCGTCGTTCCATTTTGACCCTGAAGCAAGCAAAGACATCGACCAGATGGAATGGCCGGGTGTAACCATTCTCAAGGCGCAGATGAGCGTTGACCTTCTAACCGCCGACCTGCGCAAGAAGCGTTCATCAAATCAAAGCTACTGGCTCATCGGCCAGCCTGATGTGGAAGTTCAAAAGCAAAAAGATGGAAAGTATTCGGTGAAACTACATGGCTTTGATTACTACGACCCAATAATCGGCGAGATCGTGTCCAAGGGCACCAAACATATCGCCATATGGTTTCTTGATACCGACTATGACGAGCGTAGCATCATGCCCGACCAGATATTCTTCCCCGAAGGTGATGAAAAACGTGACTGGACACGCCTTGCCAAATCGCTTAAAAGCGAAGTGAACAAGGATACGCTCGAAAAGTTTTCAGGCGTTGAGTCTATTCCTTTTACCGCTGGTGAAAATAAAAAAATCGCAGTCAAAATCATCGACAACCGCGGCATTGAATCGTTTGTGATAAAGGGGCTGGAATAATATGGCACAGAAAGTAATTGATACCCTCATTGTAAATCACCCTTATAAAGAGCCGAAACAATACTGGAAATATCTGCGTGAAACGCAGGAATTTGAACTTGTGGAAGGACGCCGCGATTCCGGCTATTGGAAGGCCTCCCAAAAAAGTGCAAAAAACACCGATGACCCGGGAGAGTTTGTCAAAATCGAATTGGTAAATCTTATTCGTCCGCGTGTTCGTAAATGGCGAGAGGCAGGCTATCCCAATTGCACCGGCACCACAAAGAAACTGCTTCAATACTGGACGGACACAGAACAGAGGGAACAGCGTTTTTTCTTCTGCCAGCTTGAAGCGGTGGAAACGGCTATTTGGATTACCGAAGCGCCTGAACATGAAAAGCAAGGCATTGAAATCACAGGCGATGGAAGCGATTGGCTCCGGTTGTGCCTGAAACTGGCAACCGGAACAGGAAAGACCGTGGTAATGGCCATGCTGATTGCGTGGCAGGCGCTTAATAAAATCGCCAGTCCGATGGATAAGCGTTTTTCAAAACATATTTTAGTCATTGCTCCGGGTCTAACTGTCCGTGACCGCTTGCAGGTTCTGCTTCCTGAAAAGGAAGACAATTTTTACCAAATCTTTAACGTGGTAGATTCCGTGATGTGGCAGGAACTTTTACAGGCTAAAATAAGAGTCACCAACTGGCACACACTTGCAGCAATCAACGAAAATGATGGCCCGAAGGTAGTAAAAAAGGGACCCGAAAGTGCAGAAGCCTTTGTTCGCCGGGTTCTTCCTGATTTTGGAAATGCTTCTAACATTCTGATTATCAATGACGAGGCGCATCATTGTCACCGTTCCTCCGGCGAGGAAGATGAAGCAGAAAAAGAAGAAGCAACAATATGGATCAGCGGTATCGACCGTATCAACGAGGCGCGAGGTGTCCTTACCTGTTATGACCTTACAGCGACACCTTTTAAGCCGACCGGAAAAAACAATCAGGGTGAAATGCTTTTTTCTTGGATTGTGTGTGATTTCGGTTTGAACGATGCCATCGAGAGCGGTCTGGTAAAAACGCCCAAGGTTGCCGTTCGTGATGATTCTACTATGGGATCAGAATTAAAATCGAAACTGTTCCATATTTATCCCGAAGTAAAAGAAGACCTGAATCGCAGGGCTGCTGAGAACGAAGGGTTGCCTGACCTTGTACGAAATGCCATAAATATTCTTGGTGGTGACTGGTTGAAGGAAAAGGACTCTTGGGAAAAACAAAATCCACCGCGTGAAACACCGCCGGTAATGATTATGATATGCAATCGTACAGAAACAGCCGCAAGGCTCGAATATTCACTTACCAGAGGCTACTTCGCGGTTGAGGAACTTGGTGAGTCGAAGAAACTCCTGCATATAGACCAGGACGCTTTAGATAAACTGGAAGCCGAAGAATCAGATAAAATTGCCGGTTCAAAGAAAGAATCGGTTCTTAAACAACGTGAGAAGTTCAATACCGTAGGAAAACCCGGTCGGGCCGGTGCTGATGTCCAGTGTGTTATCGGTGTGAATATGCTTTCGGAGGGTTGGGATGCTCGAACCGTGACGCATATTTTGGGATTGCGGGCTTTCACAAGCCAGCTTTTATGTGAGCAGGTTATTGGCCGTGGACTTCGCCGCATTTCCTATGATGTGAACGAGGAAACAGGCCTTTATGAACCTGAATATGTTACGGTTTTCGGTGTGCCCTTTACTTTCCTGCCGGTTGAAGAAAAAGCCGGTGAGCCGAAAGTAGAAAAACCTAAAACCAAAATCCAGCCGATCCCGGAAAGGGTGAATAAAGAAATTAAATGGCCGCATGTTTTGCGTGTAGATTATAAACTTTCATACTTCATTGAAATTGACTGGTCAAAAGTCACTCCGCTTGTTCTTTCAGCGGAAGACTCGCCAACAGTTGTCGAGGTGGCTCCGGTAATCGACGGCAAACCAAAATTCGACCAGCTAAGTGAAATAGACCTTGAGAAATTGGCAGAGCAGCATCGCCTTCAAAAGAATCTCTTGCAAGGCGCGGTTCGACTCCATGAACTATTTGGCAAAAATTGGCCGGGCGATTCCGGCAGTCACATTAATCAGGCATATCGAATTATTGAAGAATTTATTCATTCCCGCAAGCTGGAAGTCAGGCTTCCGCTTTTTTATGGTATGGATCGATTAAAGAATATTCTAATCGCTCTCAATATGCAGAAAATCATAAACCATGTCGGAAATGCCATTAGAAGCACAAGTAAAGAAGCACCGACATTGATACTTGATCCTGTGCGTCCTGTGCGTTCTACAGCTACATCAATGACATGGTACACCACCAGAACAACACAGCCTATTCAGAAAAGCCAGATCAGTCATATTGTAACAGACTCAGGCTGGGAAAAAGTCGGATTTGAGTTTGAGCGAAACAGGATTAAGGGTATTGCATCTTGGGTTAAGAATGACCATCTTGGATTTGAGATTTACTATTTGTGGCAAGGACAAACGAAGACGTATTTTCCTGATTTTATTATTAAGTTTGAAGATAATAGGTGTCTTATACTTGAAGTGAAAGGCCAACCCAAAGAGCAGGATAAAGCAAAATGGCAAGCCGCAAAAGAATGGGTTGCCGCAGTTAATGCTGATGGTAAATTTGGTAAGTGGGAATTTGCGGTATTGGATGATCCAAAGAATATTTTCAATGTTGTATTGTAGCTGAAAATACCGTTTGTCTTAATGGGTTTGAATTATCTTGGTACAGCTTACTAATTAATTGTAAAGCAAAACAGGAAAAATAGCGTTTAGCGGCTTCTGGAAATAACAGATAATATAAGCGTATTTATATAAAAAAAGATTTTTTTTATATTTTACTGGACAAAATCTGATTTATGTGTTATGATAATTATTGATAAATGGAAAGTATTCTTTCATCTCTCAGGAGTATCCCCATAAATTGACAAAGAGAGAAATTATTTATTTGGCCAACATACCGGCCAAGGAGAAGTACAATTGAGTACAGGTACAGTAAAATGGTTTAATTCAGGCAAGGGTTTTGGTTTTATTACTCAGGAAAATGGCGGCGAAGATTTGTTTATCCATCATTCAGAGATTAAAACAGAAGGTTACGCTTCGCTTGATGAAGGCCAAAAAGTAGAGTTTACAGTTGGACAGGGCAAAAAAGGCCCATGCGCAACTAATGTGATTCCTTGCTAATTAAGGACGCAACTTAAAAACTTAAAGCCGGATTAAAACCGGCTTTTTTTTATGCCTTTGTCTCATTGTAAAAAAAACAATGCCCTTTAACGCCAATAAGAAAATTCTTAGTAAATACTATAACCTGACCGGCTGAAAAGTGAAAGATGAGAAAAACATGAAAAAAGTGAAAGAAGCAAATCAGACAGTCCTTGCAGAACATATCGAACGGTATCTCAATATCATAGACGAGGTTGAATTCTGGGTTCTCAAATACTGCTACGGTATCAGGCGAACCAAAGATACACGGCCCTATCGTCCGATAGGCCGGTACAAAGAACCTTATCTTATAACAACGGATGAATTAGCCTGGCTGGAAAAGTTTTATCTGATGTTCAATCTCAATAAGGATGACCACAAGGTCATAGATGATGCTCATATCATTTTGTCGGAACTATCTACGAAATCGGCATATGAAAAATACAGGAATGAAGTAACCTTTAATCAGAATTCTACTACACTGCGAGTTATTGAAAGATATATGCAGCGTATTCTAAAAGATATAAAATTACATACAAGCATTAAGCTGAATTAGCATGAACGTATTATCTATGGACACCTTACTAATTAATTGTCAAGTAAAACAGGAAAAATAACGTTTACCTATGGCACAAGTAGCGTTTAGGAATTATCTGTTTTAAATAGATTCTTCGCTTTCACTCAGAATGACAAAGTCGCCTTCGCGGCTCGATTTTTGCTGAGTACAGTGTTCTAAGTTCTGTGTTTTTTGTGCCTCTTTGCGGCAAAAAATATAATAAAATTATTCCAAACCGGGTTGCCAGAGGTATAGGAATTGTGTTCTTCCGGGTGTCAGCCAGTCTGGCAAATCAATGTTTATCAGCGGCTCAAGTCCAGCCGCACTTGCGGAGGCGGAACTATATGCGTTCGGTGTGTAAAGCGACGGCCTGTGATATAAAACTACTTTCGCCTTTTCTACTTTCGCTAATTCCTTCGCCCATGTTATCGCTTCTGGAAGGTAGCCGATTTTGTCAATCAGCTTTTCGTCGAGTGCCTGCTTCGCGGTGAAAACTCTGCCGTCAGTGAGTTCCGTCAGCTTCTGCTCGCTGATTGATTCGCGGGCTTCATGGACTATTGAAACGAACTGCTGGAACATTTCCGTTATAATTCCCTGCAAAACCTCTTTTTCCGGCTCGGTCAAATTGTGGAGCGGCGAGCCGATGTCTTTTAACTGGCCGCTCTTGATTGCCACCGTTTTGATCCCGATTTTGTTCATCGTGCCTTCGATGCTGTATGTCTGGAAAATCGTGCCGATGTTTCCGACGACGCTGCTGGGCTGGGCGATGATTCCGTCTGCTGCGCAGGCGAGGTAATATCCGCCGCTGCACGCCATGCCGGTAACGCTGACGATGACCGGTTTTTGCGTTTTGCGTTTGAACTCCTTGAGCTGGTGGTACATGATATCAGCGGCTACGACTGTTCCGCCGGGGGTGTCCATACGAATTACGACTGCTTTTACGTCGTCGTCTTTGGCTGCTTTGTCTAATTTTTCAATGAAAATGCTGACGGGGTTTTCGCCTGCCCTGAGCAGGCCGCTCTGACGCTCGTTGGCCATTGTTCCCTCGACGTCGATTATCGCGATTTTATCGGAGATGAAAAAGCCTTTGTCTTTTTGAACCTGGCTTTCTTTGAGTTTCTTGTCGGCGGGAATCATTTCGATTTGGAATGCGCCTGTGTTGCAGCCCGCGACGATTAGGGTCAATGCGAATAACTGAATAAACATCCATTTTTGCTTTGTTGCCATAATATTCTCTCCTATATAGTTTTCGTATTCTTTCTCTTGATAATGAACCATCCCTCCCTTCGGGAAGGCTGCCACCCGTTACTTTTTCGTTCGTTCTATCTATATTGAAAATCCACTGCAGAATATATTAACAATAACGGACGTTCCTGTCATGTAAAAATTTAAAATAACTTGTAAAGCGGCCTATAAAAAGGCAAGTTATGATATAGCGAGGTGCGTATGTTATTTGTTTGGAAAAAAATAAAAATTAAAGCGTAATTCCGGCGGGTTTCCGTTCTGTTTTCGCACGATATATTATTATATTTTAAGTGAGAATAATTTTAATATTCGGCGAAAAAGCCGGGAACATGGAAAGACTAATGGCGGTAACAAAACAAAATACATCGATATCGTTTCATAAGCCAATGGGCGTGAGCTTTTTGGGCTTGATGATTTTTGTGCTTTTCCTGTTATTCGCGGTTGGTCTTTTTTCGCTGCCGGCGTGGTACGGCTGGCGGTCATATAATCAGCTCAAAATAGCGGACCAGCATCTTAAACAGGTTGTCAATCTTGAAGGCACTTATTTATACCGCGACGAAGCCCTGACCATGTCACTCAATATGGCCGCAAAGACCCGTGACAAGGTTTGGGTCGAACGTTACAGAGAGCTGGAGAAAAGAATACGGCCGGTTATCGATGAGAGCTGGGGAATTTCAGAGAGCAGTAATATCGCCGCGGATGTGATTTTGACTAATCTTGCCTGTGACAATCTTGCGGAGCTTGAAGAGAAAATCATCTATTCATTGGATACTCTCAATTATTCATACGCCGAGAATTTGCTCGAGAAAGCCGACTATGAAGATCAGAAGCAGACTTATAATCGCGGGATGAAAAGTTTTGTAATAAATGTGAGTAAAACTCTTGAAAGCCGCTGCGATACGAAATGGAAAGATACGGGGAAAGCAATTGTTGCGATAATATTTTTGATGCCGTTTATAACAATATCGTTGCTGGCGATAAACGGCGCGGGGAAATATTTATATAAACGTGCCGACGAAAAACGGAATCCCGGCGTGTTCGAGAAACAGTGGCAGGAAACTTTCAACGCGATTAACGATGGCATATGTATTCTCGATACAGAGGGCGGCAAGATAATCGAATGCAACAAGGCTATGACGAAATTATTCAGAAGGCCGCAAGGCGAAATAATCGGGCATAGCTGCTGCGAGCTTCTTCACGGCTCAAATGAGCCTGTAAAGAAATGTCCCCTGGCCAAAATGATGAATACGAAAAGAAGCGAAGAAGCGGATTTGCAGGTTGGCGATAAATGGGTAAACGTAAGAGTTGAGCCGCTTATGGATAAAAAAGGGAATATCGCCGGAGCGGTTCATATTATTTCCGATATAACCAACCACCGCAAAGCGCATCGGGCGCTTAGGGAATCCGACAGCAAGTTCAGGCTTGCTTTTGCCAATGCGCAGGACGCGATTGTGTGGATTGAGGCGGAGACGGGTAAAATTACGAATTGCAACAAGGCGTTCGAGGAATTGTTCGGGCAGAAGAAAAAGGACTTTGAAGGGCGGCATTATTCGGAACTGTTCCCTGAAGATAAAAAAGATACCTGTAAAAATCTGGAAACGAAATCCGGGCAGGATATGAATAACATTATAGAATCAGAAATCCTCGCCGCGAACAACAGGTTAAGATATGTCACTATAGCGACATCCGCGATGCAGGTGGAGGAAAACGAGATTGTTCAGTGGATAGTCCGTGACATTACCGAGAGCAAAAAAGCTATTGAAGAAGCCAAAAACCTCGCACGTTTCCCCGGTGAAGACCCGAATCCTGTGATGAGAATATCGAAAGACAGTGAAATTCTCTACGCCAACGATTCGAGCGCACCTGTTCTGGAAACATGGAAAACTCAAATCGGGCAGAAACTCACCGAGCCGTGGAACAGCCGGATAGAAGAAGTGTACAATTCCGGGAATGGAACGACATTCGAGCTGCCTTGCGATGACGGCCATATTTTCATCATAACATTACAGCCGATAACAGGCTCAGGTTATGTAAACGCTTACGGCCTCGATATCACGAGCAATAAAAAAGCTGAAAAGGAAAAAATGGAACTGGAACTTCAGTTCAGCCAGAAGCAGAAAATGGAAGCGATAGGGACGCTTGCGGGTGGAATCGCTCATGATTTCAACAATATCCTTTCCGCTCTGCTGGGCTATACGGAATTGTCACTCGATGATTTACCGCCTGAACATCCTGTTCACGATAATCTCGAGCAGATTCTAACCTGCACAAACAGGGCGGCTAAACTTGTGAAACAGATATTGACTTTCAGCCGCAAGAACGAGCAGGAACAGGAAAAACAGCCTGTCCAGGTGAGCGCTATCGTGAAGGAAGTTCTTGGTATGCTTCGCTCGTCATTGCCGACGACAATTAAGATATGCAGAAAGATAAACGCCGAAGCCAGCAAGGTTCAGGGAAATCCAACCCAGATTCATCAGGTATTATTGAATTTGTGTACGAACGCCTCGCACGCTATGGGGCAGAATCCCGGCACTCTTGAGGTGGGTCTCGATGATGTGTGTTTTGAAACTCAGACAAGAATCGCGGACGAGTACCTTGCTGAAGGTTCTTATGTCAAGCTAAGTGTAAGTGACACCGGCTGCGGCATGACGCCGGAAATTCTCAAACGTATATATGAGCCGTTCTTCACAACGAAGAGTCCGAACGAAGGAACAGGTCTCGGTTTGCCTGTCGTACACGGAATCGTCAAAAGTCACGGCGGCGCGATGAATGTCACCAGCACGCCGGGGCAGGGTACTACATTTGAGATATATTTCCCGAAACTAAAGGCGGATGATTTGCCTGAAGTTCATGAAGTCGAGCCGAAAAAGAAGGATAAGAAGGTCATATTACTCGTCGATGACGAAGATATGATTGTAAATGTAACAGGGCAGATGCTCGAGAGACTTGGATATGAAGTTGTCGCCGAGACAAACAGTTTGGACGCACTTGAGCAATTCCAGGAAAAACCGGACGAATTCGATCTTGTGATAACCGACCAGGTTATGCCGAATATGACTGGAACTGAACTGGCTGAAAAAATATTCGCTATCAGACAGAATATGCCGGTAATTTTATTTTCCGGTTTCCCGGAAAGAATATGTCACGAGGAACTCCAGAGAATCGGGATACATCATTTCATTATGAAACCGATAAACAGGCAGGAATTTACAACTCTTATACAGGAAATCCTAAATCCCGAAAGCGTACCTGTGTAATTGTGTTATTATGCCTTAACACATGACAACATTTACTAAAAAAATATCAAATCAGGCACCTTCAATTTTTTCCCACAATTAATTATTAAGGCGTCGCAAGATTATTCAGATAATTTTTGCAACTTACTCGCCTTTCAGTAATTTTTTGTTCTGCGGCTTATCAAGATAATTTTGTTTTGAAACTACTTTTTTTCGTGTTTTGGTTTCAAGGGCTTTTCGTGCATCTCCGGCGATTGTGCCGCCTTCGATAGCTGTTTGTTTATTCTCGATAAACCCCTGTGCGTCACGATTTCGGGTTATTTCAGTCGTCGCAGCTTCGCCGAGCATAGAAAAAATCAATTCAAGGTCATTCATGTGGTCACGAAGATTCTCACGTTTGAGTCCTTTGAGACGTTTATATTCAGAAGGAGTCAGGCCAAAGGTTACTTTCGATATTTCAGCGGTCAGAATAGCATATTCAGCCTCTTCCTTAACTTTACGTTTTCTCCACTCGTCAGTAAGTTCCTCACGAATGGCAATTCCTCTCATTCTCTTTTCTATCCAGTCATCCGAATAACCTTTTGCTTTATACAATGCCTTTGTTCTCTTCGTTGCAAGTTCCGGGTTCTCGATTTCCTGAATTCGTTCATAGCCGACCTTAGACAGCCAGCGTTTGAACGGTTCAGCCTTCGGGCTGGGTATTGACTGAATTATGCGGAACATTCCTTCTGTATTAGCGCAATCAGTATCGCGCATTTTGCCGTCCGACGCTTCCAATTTCAACCCGTGACAAAATGTCACGACTTGGCTTCCTTCTGCTTTTAATCTTTGTTTTAACTTTCTCCAATAAGCTCCGGCATCAGGGCTTTCAGTCAATACCTCACATACGTCAACAACCGAAAACCACCATTCGTCATTATGAATCGTTTTCCTGACCTCTTTACCTTTAAATACTGCTATTTTCGTTTCCATATTATTTATCTTTTTAAACTTCCACCTATATCTTAAGTTATACACAAAAAGTGGGTAACTCAACTCCCGATGATTCTTTTAAGGGTGGGTACAAATTGTACCCCACCTTTGTAGGTGTTTTTTTTGCTTGTCCTTACTCATCATTGGTTTGATCCTGGCCTCGATAAATTTAATTTCGCACTTTGACATTATTTCTTTCTCTTAACATTATTAGTAAAGTGTCCACAGATATTTAAATAATCCCATATTATATTATTTTTTTTTGTACTATAACTATTTTATACCAAAGAATTTATGAAATATATAAATTTTCCTCTTGTACATGCCGATGTAGATTATATATAATCTAATATAGAGTTCTCTGCCAGTGGCAGTAGAATATATCAAGGCATCCGCAGAGCCAGCCTGGCGAATCTGCGACAAAATTAAGTTCATCTACCTACGGTAGAAAGAATATTAGACGTCGTCTTTAGGGGCGGCGTCGGTTTTTTTATAGGCATCACGTTCCTTTCTGAGTTTTTCAATCCTTCTACTTCCGTTGGTACAATAAGCTGTTTTGAGTAAATAATACTTTTTGTCTGCAACATTTGCTTTACGCTCAGCAAGAATTATTAAATATTGTTCTTTATACCATAAAAGGTGATTTCTTTCGCTGCCCCTGTTATTCTGCCAATAGTCAACCTCATCATTACGGGCATGTTCGATAATCGCGCGTATCCAACCAATGCGTTTACATCGTTCCAAGTCCGGGATTCTTTGCTGTTCCTGCTGTCCTTCTGAAATACAATGCCAGAAGCCATATCCTTTTCCGTCGGTCTCTGGTATTTTCCTAACAGCAACATATCCTCCCCGAAACGTTACTTTTTGGAAAACAAGGTCATCGCAGAATCGTTTGTAAATAATTTGCAGATAATTATTCCAATCGCCACCCGAATCATTTAATTCGATGCAGGCTGGAATCCATTCGGGATGCTCACTCATTTTCAATGCCTCCGGAAGGACTCCATCGCAAAATATTGAATTTATCTTCTTTGAGCAGAGTTGTTTTTCTCAAATTGTATCCGGTCAGTTCTTGGATTCGTTCAATGACCGCAAGCTTTGCCGGGTTGTCCGATAAATTCCGATTCAAATAAGAAACAGCCCCAATAAAGAAATCTGCCAGTTGTACCTGTTGAACCTCATGTGACCGAACAAGCTGTACATTATTTATCACCGATTTTGAAAAATCCCATATACTGTTGCAAAGAACCTCATGCAATTTGCGGATTTTTTGGCCGCCATGGGTGTCTTTGATATCCATATAGATGTTGTATTGCTCTTGAGGGGAAAAAATCTGCCGAAGCATTACAAAGTACATTTTATAATACCATAAATCATGATTCTGGTTAAATTGCTCATGCAGGAGCTTATTTTTATCAGGTATTAACACACAACGAAAATGCAAATCGGGACATTTAAAAAAATAATCCACGAGGTCTAAGTAAAAACGAGCTTTATTGGCAGATACTTTTCCCCATTTAATCTCTTGATTGCTATTCAGACCGTGCTGTGCCTTTATTGCCCTTACCTGTTCCGCTATTGTTCTTGAAGAATCCATAGGACACCATACACCCCCAAGAACCATAACGGGAATTCTATCGTTTTCAAGATGACAGCTTTCATCGCAATAAATGTTAAATATCATAATTTCTTTTTCTCCACTGGCTTTTAATCATTTTTTAATTTCTATTTCTCTGTTTTCAGTTTATTGGCCAGCCGCCGTGGGTGGCTGCTATCTCTTCGATTTTATTTTCCTTCCACAATTTTAATTTCCTCATCGGTCAGATTGTAGAGTTTATAGACCAGCGCGGCTATTTGACGCTGGGTTCTGGTTTTGTCTGATGGAATCGCAGCCGCAGAAAATCGCTTTCGTAAAACTTTCATTCTTTTTACATATGGAAAATTGATTTAATTCGTCTGTTTGCCAATTTATGGGATTATTAACGATATAATTTCTAATTTTATTCAACGATTTTTCATCACGTATAATATGGTCGTAAAATCTGGATTGCCATAAAGACATACCTGGTGTCTGACGAAATTCGTTTATAGATTTTGTCATAGCAGATTTAAAACCTGCAATAAATGAAGATATTGATTTTGGCAATCTATTCGTTCGTGGTAGAGACACACGATTTGATTGAGACGCACGGCCGTGCGTCTCTACATTATTGATGGGATTGGGTGTTTTATTTTGGTCTTTTATAATTACAATTCCATGTATGTGGTTAGGCATAATTACAAATTCATCACGGAATAATTCTTTGCGAATGACAAATGAATTTTTCCAGCCCTGGAATACAATTTCGCCTATTGCTGATAGTTGCATTTTCTCATTAATGATTTCACCAAAGATGCATTCCCGATTTTTTGTACATAACGTTATAAAATAGTAACCATTCGATGAATAATCATAATCCTTTAACCGGGTTGATTCAATACGATATGTATTTTTAAATAACATTAAAATCTTCCTAAATATACGAGGCCCGGTAGAGACGCACGGCTGTGCGTCTTTTCATGTTGAAAGGTTGTTTTTCCGCCATATCCAACAAATCCTAAAAACTCTAATTAACAACATCTTCCGCGAAAAATCTTAAAATATCACTGAAATTCATTAAAATCAAGTAATTTTACAACTTAATTCAGGTAAAATTACATCTTGATTAAAATATTCTAACTGACTGATTATTCCAAAAAGGCTGGAAATTTATTGCTATTTTATTGCATGGCTATAAAATGGGCAGGAATATGGAATTGACCTGGATAATGAAATTAAGAATAGCCGCTGCGGCTGTGATTGGAGTTGCGTTGGTCGGGATTGTCTGCTGGCCGTGGCAATCTCCGCCGGATGCGTTTGGTTCACTGGTTTTTAAGGAAATTGGAACCAATGGCGCTGTCACTCTGCTTGTTATGGCATTTCTCGCGGGTTTGATTTCTTACTTTGCAGCATGGCCATATGGACGTGAAATAGGCATTTTAGCCGTGCCGTTTGGATTATGTCTCTGGGCGGTGAAAGCCGGTACTACAGGAGGTTTAATCCAACTCAATCCAGCGTTCACTCAAAGAAGCGAAATACTGGCCGCTATGAGATGGGAACCATTATTCTGGCTGCTTGTTATTGGCTGCGGTTTTGCCGGAGTTATATCAGGACAATCGATAATTTCCCGCTTAAGAAAAAAGCAAAATTCGGAAAAACCCGACTTAAAACCTGTAAATATCGTTTATGTAATAATTTCAGTTTTATTATCGGTTGTTATTGTGATATTTTGCCTCAAAATATTTGCGCAGGATGTTGGAGTACAGAATAATAACCTGGAAAAAGTTTCTGTTCAGCCTGCGTTAGCACAGAATATTTTCGCGATTTTGCTGTCATTTGGTATAGCGGCTTTCGCTGTTAAAATGTTTTTTAACCTCAGTTATGTCTGGCCTATTGTTTCGTGCGTTCTTGTAACTGCTTATGCAGTAGGCAATTATATGAATGGCAAGGTGCTTGAAACTTTTGCGAATAATTTTCCTGCCGTATTTTTTCCGAACGCTATTGTATCGATATTGCCGGTTCAGATGGTCACTTTCGGAGTTATTGGTTCTATTGCGGGTTACTGGATGGCGATTCGTTATGATTACTGGCGAAAACACGAACTTTAGTGCTTAAAAACCACTGAAATTAAAAAAAAGAACATCTTTTTTCACCTCTTCGTATATACATAAATATATTAGTTATAACTAATTAGGTATAAAATGGTCTTATAATCGGCATTTTTTGTTCTGACAAAATTAAAATTCGTTGTTTTCGACCTTTGAATTAGCCGAAATATAGTTATGTTTTAGATTAAGCGAAAAGCTTATTCAGATAATTTTACAAGTGAAAAACTATATTAAGTTTGTAGTAAAGGATGAATTATAAGCCGGAGTTTGTTGAAGAGAACGAATTAAACCAACCGGCAAAAGGAGTTCACAATGTTGGTTCTAAGCAGACAAAGAGATGAATCTATTATGATTGGTGATGATGTCGAAATCATTATCGTCGATGTACGTGGTGACAAGGTGCGTCTGGGCATTACAGCTCCGAAAGATATTCCAGTTCACCGCAGAGAAATATATGACGCGATAAAAAAAGAAAAAGCTGAAGGTACGGGATCGGAAACACAGAAAGCCGGTGACATAAAGCCGGAACATTCTAATTAATAATTTATCCTGATTTATAGTTTATTTTACACTCCTCCCTGTATCCTCATTCTAATCATTTTTCTTATTCCCCTTCTTTTAACACCTTCCCAGAATACTTTTTGTATTCCGCTAATTTAAGAAATCGAGGCAAACTCGATCAGTTTGAGTTGCTTAACATAGCGTTACCTGACATCGGTCCATTTTGCAGATTGCTTATTTACGCTTTTAAGTTCAATACTGTCAATCAGCCAATTGTCGTTTTGTTTGATAAAATCGACATCTACCTTCAATTGAAAGAAAGGTACACTGTAAACTTGTGCGACAGGGCTGTCTTTGCCCAGAGTTATAAGCATAAACAAATTTACTTTTGCCTTGTTATTGTTTTGAGACAAAGTTATCAGTGAGTCGGTCTTTTTGCATTTTTCTACGACGTTGGCATCCAATTTTCGCTGAGTAAAGTCAATTAATTGCTGTTTTGAAGAATGCAGTGTATCTCTGTAATCGTCGGAAAGATAAGAATATACATCATTGAAATTTTCATCTTCGACAGCCTGCATTCCGGCATCCAGAATGACTTCGATTTTTTCTTTGTCGGTTTGCACGAAATGATCAAGGCCGAACGCGGCGGCGGCTATTAAAACTGGAACTAACAATTGCCGCCAGTGACGTTTTTCAGGGATGACACTCCGAATTGTAAAAACTACGAACAAAGCAATAACCGCAAGACCAACCAATGCCCACGGCTGTTCATAAATATCAAACATATTCTCTCCACGCAAAACAGTTATAATGTAAAATTGCTGAACTTCTCTTTGAGCTTCTCGTTATTGCGCTTGTGTGTCATATCAGGAGTAAGAGCAGTTACAGTAATATATCCCTCTTCAAGTGACCATATATCGCTCAATTCCTCATCGTTCAGGTGCGATTTGCCGGTAAGTAAATATTCGGTTTGTCCCATTTCGTTTTTCTGGCAGATATAACATTCATCAAAACCACTGCTTGACTGAGGGGCGACTATGATTCCTTTCGGCTCACCTTTCGATAAGAGGGGCATATTTATATTTACTACTTCACCTTTTTTCAATGGTAAAAGGTGTTTAATAACTCGAAGAAAATACACCGCGGCCTTTTCCAAATCCAGAGGTTCCTCGAAGGAAAGACTCAGCGAAACAGACGGTATTCCAAGGAAGCCGCCTTCCATCGCGCCTGCTACTGTGCCGGAATAATAAACGTTTATGCCGGCATTCGCTCCGTGATTTATACCGGAAACGACCAGATCAATCGGCTCCTTGTGCAGTTCCAAAACCGCAAGCTTCACGCAGTCGGCTGGAGAGCCGTGCAGGCTGTAACCGGTAAACAGGTCGTCTATATTGACCTTGTTGCAAACCATAGGTTTTGAAAAAGTTACGCTATGACTTGCGCCGGAGCGTACATCAGCCGGTGCGACTACTGTTACGTCCGCGATTTTGATCAGCTCGCGGTAAATAGCGGACAAACCCTGTGCGAAAATTCCATCATCATTTGTTAGTAATATTTTCATGACCGCAATTGTAATTGAAGCTGCCGGTTATGTCAATTGACAGAAGGGCGGTTCGATATATAATATTGGGTTATGGAAAAATGTTTACATGGCAAAAAATATATTGTTATGACTCGTGATGAAGCTCGCGCGTTTGATTTTCACGCGATAAATACAATTGGAATTCCCGGCGTGGTTTTAATGGAAAACGCCGGGCGAAGCTGCGCTGAACTGGTTATAGAAAAATTGCGGGATATAACAACTCCGAAAGTCTGTATTTTTTGTGGCATGGGCAATAACGGCGGCGATGGTTATGTAATCGCTCGACATTTGAGAAACGCCGGTTTTGTGGTTACTGTCGTTATATGCGGTGACAAGCGGAAAATAAAAGGCGACGCGAAAATCAATCTCGATATTTTAGCCTCGTTGAATCAGGCGGTTGAACAGGTTGATCCTGATTCGAGTGACATCGTAAAGATAATAGAGAAATACGGCTCGAACGCGGATATGATTGTTGATTGTCTTTTTGGTACAGGCTTAACTGGTATTATTAAGGGCGGCTATAAGCGGATAATTGATGCGATCAATTCCTTAACCTGTCCTGTACTCGCGGTTGACATTCCATCCGGCCTGGATTGCGATACAGGAGAACCACTTGGAGCCGCTGTTCAGGCGGATTACACTGTTACTTTCATCGCTATGAAGAAAGGATTTACAAACGAGCGGGCGTCGATATATACCGGAGAAATTTATATTGCGTCAATCGGCGTTAATCCGGGTTAAAAAGCTCCCGCCTGTCCAACTTTTCCAGAATATCCGATGAGATGGATAAACTTGTCATAAGTGAATATCGGAACCCACAGAGATTTTGCGCGACTTTCCAATTCGTTGTACATGTTAAGCTTTTCGAGGCTTTTTTCATATCGTTGCACTGTTGTTGGATCTATCCCCTCTTCTTCAAGAGTTGGTCTCTGTTCAGGAATATTCGGCATTGTTCCAAGGATGAGGAAATCGGTATTAACTGAGATTTTATCAGTGACTTTTCCGCCCCATCTTTCAATAATGACTTTTATCTTTGCCGCCGCGTCAGAATCTATACTGCCGTCTTTATTGAGGTCAAAGTCACCCGCGATTACGAATTCATTCACATTCTTGCTGTCCCAAATCAAATTCGCGATAGTGTCGTTTTGTAATATAGGTTTGTTAATTTCTGATTTAACAATCCTTGCGGTGGCATAATTATCTCCGATATCGAAAATTTCGATTTCAGCTTTGCTCAGTTTTTCGTCGCCGATATAAGCGCCTTTGTCGTAAACACTGAAAGTCAAGCCGCGATACACACGGTTATTGCTTCCAATATTGATAACGACAGTCTTTGTACTATTATCTACGGATAATATTTTGCCGTCTGGAATATATGCCATTGATTCTGTGCTTGGAGTGCCATATCGGGCAAGCTGCTCTTTGGACTCGGCAAGCATGGTCCTGGTTTCAGTGAGAATAGCCTGTGTTTCAAGAAGTTCGTCCAATGTCTTTTTAAGGTTCGCTTTTTCCCGGTCAAGCTGTTCTTTGAATGACTGGACACGCTCGTCTGTCGATGACTGGAGCTTTTCAGAATTCTCATCGTAAGCTATTTTCAAATCATCGTAATCCCGCCTGAGAGTTTCTTTGTCATCCAGTAATTTTTGATACGTTTCGAGATTAACTTCTTCTTTTTGCCTGTGTAGTTCATCTTTATTGACAAGTTCTTTTTTAAGAGCGTCTCTGGCATCCATCGTATCCTGCAGTTTTTGTGTAAGTGCTGAAACGACCTGAACCAGGCCGGTCATGTTTGGTTCTGCAATTTCAATGTATTTTGCGGCTATAAGTTTTTTGATAGCGTCCTGAGCCTGCGTTTTAGCTTTATTTTGCTTTACCTGTGCCGAAGTAGATTCCGCTACGCCGCCAACAACTGATATGACTGCATTGTCGAGATACTCAACCATCGCCTGAATGTAGGTAGTCCTGCCTTCGGGCTGTCCGACTATCGAGCCAATATTGTTTTGCTCGTCCCCGGATGCGTAATCATTCATTTTCTCCTGCAGTTCTTCGCGTTTAACTCTGAATTCTTCAGCTTTAACGTAATAGAATACTGCTACTGTTGTTGCAACAATGAAAAGTCCAACAAAAACGATAAGAGTGTAGAGCATCGCGTTGCTCTGCTTTCTCCTGTGTGCTGGCATATCGTAAACTCCTCACAAATATTTAATCACCCATATACTAAGAATGAGATTTCATAGATACCATATTATCGCCTGAATAGCTAAAAAAGTCAATAGAAAACCCGAAAATTGCCCATTTTAAAGGTATAAAAGTCATAATTTGGGTAAAATCGAATTTATTTACCCTTATAAACGAGTAATTATTGAATTATATTCTTTCCAGCAAATCGGGAAGAAGGCTGATTTTTTTTACAACGTACTTCGCCGCACAGCCTTGACTTTGGCTTTCCGGCGTATGGATATGAGCATCGCGGATAAGCTGGACCGTCTGGAAGCCTAACATGTTTGGGGCGATAAAATCCTTTTTTTCGTTATCTCCGATATAAACAGCGTTTTCAGGTTGAATATCCAGTGTTTGCAGGATTTTTTCAAATCCTTCCGGCGACGGTTTCCAGAAATTTCGACCAAGTTCCTCGGTATAAACAATACAACTGAAGAATTTTTCAATTTTTAAAGCTGTAACTTTCAGCCTTTGAGCCGGCAAAAATCCGTCTGTCAATAAAGCCAAAGTATATTTTTTTCTTAATTTTTTTAAGACCGCGAGGCTGTCCGGGGGGAGTTTTATTTCAGGTTTATGCTCGCGATAAGTTTTTATCAGTTCTTCGATGAGGTCGTCGTTATAAGGAATTCCAAGTTTTTCCAGTGCGCCGTTAAATGTTTGGGTATGATTACCTTTGCAGAATTGTTCCCAGAAAGCAGAGAAAATTTCCTCGCTCGACAAGTCTTCCAGCGTTTCTTCCAAAAAATCCGCACAGGCATGAAAGCCGCTCTTGCAGTATTCGACTTCGTCGTAAAGCGTATCATCAAGGTCAAAAACAACGGCCTTGAGACCGGATTTTACCGCTGCTGATCGAGAAACAGGCATCCTTGTCTTTTCTTGTATCTCCAAACACATATCCTTTTAATTAGTGATTAGTCATTAGTGATTAGTGAATAAGAACCAAATACCAACGACTAACGACTAACGACAAAATAATATCAACTAATCAACCAATCTATCTCTGCGGTCAGTAATTGTCAAGCTTTGCATTTGGAATATCTTGTCCGTTAATCAGTAAGTTGTCCCCAGAATACCCAGATTATCATATATGAAGAAACAGGAAATTATTATAGATATATGTAATTTAAAATTTATATTTCAATTTATTATACTTGATTCACTTACTTGAATAGATAAAATATTAGATAACAATAACGTTTAAGTCAGGATTGTTTCAAAACGGCTTTCTTTGAAAGGGTACAAGTCATGGGTTTAATACAGGAATTCAAGGCGTTTGCAATGCGTGGCAATGTTGTTGATATGGCGGTTGGTATTATTATTGGTGGCGCCTTCGGCAAAATAGTTAGCTCGTTAGTAACTGATGTTATAATGCCTCCTATCGGGTTGCTGCTTGGTAATGTGGATTTTTCGCAATTGGCTATCGTGCTGAAAAAAGCAAGCGTAGACGCGGCAGGCAAAGATATTCCAGCGGTAACTTTGGGATATGGATTATTTATTAATACGATTATCAATTTTCTAATCGTTGCGATGGCGATATTTGCGATGATAAAAGTGATGAATAAACTTAAAAAGAAAGAAGAAGCCGCACCGGCCGTTCCACCGCCGCCGCCAGCTCAAGAGGTGCTTCTCACAGAAATTCGAGACATTTTAAAGACCAGAAAAGTATAAGGTTTTTATGTCATATTATAAGGAGATTTGAAGATGGCACAGTATAAAATCGAAGATGTTGAAGGAATCGGACCAGCTTATGGTGAAAAACTTCGCAATGCAGGTGTGAATAACACCGATCAGTTACTGACTGCTGGTAAAACAAAAAAGGGACGCACTGATCTTGCCCAGAAGACCGGCATCAGTGATTCACTTATCCTTAAATGGGTGAATATGGTCGATCTTTATAGAATCAAAGGCGTCGGCTCAGAATTCTCAGAACTTCTGGAAGCTTCTGGAGTTGATACGGTTAAAGAATTAAAACATCGTATTGCGGCTAACTTGGTCAAGAAAATGACAGAAGTTAATGGGGCTAAGAAACTCACCCGCGTTGTGCCGACAGAGGCTGTGGTTGCGGATTGGATTGAACAGGCCAAGAAACTGCCCGCCGCGGTTGAATACTAATCACTGAAACAAAACTCCAGCCTTATGGCAAAACCATTCATGCATCCTGCTATAAGGTTGGAGTTTTTGTATAATTTTCTATATAAATTGAAGCTCTTCTCTCAATTGTTGAGAAAAGCATAAGGAATTATTCATTTTGCAGAGAAGTAATGAACGAATCAGCCTGTGTGACTGCGTTCTCGATATCGCGAATCAGTTCATCAACATTCGTTTGAACGTTGATCAGTTCATCACTTAGACCGGCTATTGCTTTTGCATTCAGATTATGCTTCATAAACAGCACCTGGTCACGAAGAGGTATCAGGGCCGGCTCAAGTTTACCTTCAGCTTTTTTCATGGATTCAATCAGTGTATTGTATTTCTCTTTTGTAAGGTCATATTTCTCCTGGCTCGATTTGCGTAAAGCGTCACTGTTATACTTCTTGATTTCTGCGTTCCATTCCTTGAACAGGGCCTTGGAGACGCTCTCGACCGAACTGATTCTTTCATGAACTTCATCAGCCTTCGATTCACTTTTCTTCAGCGTGTCATTGAGTTTATTATATTCTTTTTCAAGGTTTCCACCTTTAAAGTTGACAACGCTTTTGAACTGCTCCATGGCGGTTAGAAACTGTTTTTTCGCTTCATTTTGTGTATCTCGAGCATCTTTGACTCGATCAACCAGGATTTCCCGCTTATGAACGCCAAATTTTTCCATAGTTCCATAGTACATTGATTTACAGCCGCCAAGAATGACAATAGCAGACGCAATGGCAAACAGTTTGCTTTTCATGTGTATCTCCTTATAATCAGAACAGTAAAGTGATTTTTCACTTTGTATAGCTTAAAAATCTAATCTTCACATAATATGGAATATATTATAAACAATTTGTCAGGCAGTTCAATTAAAATAACAACCTATAAAACAGGGTATTAACATGCGAAGTGCAGCAATTTAGTTTAAATACTAACGGGCTAATCGGCAGCATATTTTTTATATTATATTTTCGAGAGCTTTGCCCGCTAAAATGACCAAAATCGTTGGATTCGCTGCGAATTTGGCCGTATTCATTGATAGATATTTATACTGGTGCGGTATATAGTATCAAATAAAACATCTCTTGAGTGTTGAGGTGTTTTTTAATAGAAATCGTATCAATAAAAGATTTTTTGACGTAAACACTTTTCTCTTGCTATTTTATGGAAATATGTTATAGTTATAAATTCAAAATATGTGGTTATGAACAACCCTTGTATAATTATCCCTTTTGAGAGATTCTTATGTATTCGGATTATATTAGAAATGTAGCTATTATCGCCCATGTTGATCATGGTAAAACAACGCTGGTTGACCAGCTTTTATATCAGTCTGGAATGTTCCGCAAGGATGAGCTTGATAAGCTCGCCGGAAGCCAGCATTTTCTTATAATGGACTCGAATCCGCTCGAACGCGAACGCGGCATAACCATTTTAAGCAAAAACTGTTCTATTGACTACACTGATTCGAAGGGCAATGAATATAAAATAAATATTATCGATACTCCGGGCCACGCCGACTTTGGCGGTGAAGTCGAACGAGTTCTCAAAATGGCGGACGGCGTTTTGCTCCTGGTCGATGCCTTCGATGGCCCGATGCCTCAGACGAGATTTGTTTTGGGCAAGGCACTGAAGAATAAAATCAGGCCTATTGTTGTCGTGAACAAAGTTGACCGCCCGAACAGCAGGCCTGATGACGTTGTCAATGAAGTATTCGATTTGCTGGTACAACTCGGAGCGGACGATAAAGCTCTTGATTTTCCGTGTGTTTTTGCGTCCGCAAAAGAAGGCTGGGCTTCTCTCGATTCTAATAAAAAGACCAACAACATGAATGTGATTTTTGAAACGATTATTAAGAATGTTCCGGCTCCTGAAGTCAAAGCCGATGCACCATTACAGATGCTTGTCACCAGCCTTGAATATTCGGACTACGTTGGTAAAATTGCTATTGGAAGAGTTTTTTCCGGCAAGATAGCGGAAAGCCAGAGAGTGACTGTAATTGACAGGCAGGGGCTTCATACTCAGCAGAAAGTTTTACAGATACACCAGTTCAAGGGACTCGGAAGACAATTGGTGGAAAGTACACAAGCCGGCGACATATGTGCTATTTCAGGACTCGATCCGGTCGATATTGGTGACACAATCGCCTGTGCTGATAATCCATCTCAATTAGCCGTTGTCCCGGTCGATGAACCGACGATGACAATGACATTCAGAATCAATGACGGTCCTTATTCCGGTCGCGATGGTAAATATGTTACCGCACGTCAGATTGGTGAAAGACTTGATAAAGAGCTTCAAAGTAATGTTGCCTTGAGAGTTGCTCCCGGCTTAACGGGTGAAGAGTTCGAGGTGTCCGGCAGGGGATTAATGCACCTTGGTATTTTACTGGAAAATATGCGGCGAGAAGGTTACGAGCTTTGCGTTGGAAAACCCAATGTTATTATAAAAGTACTGGATGGAATCAGGCACGAGCCGATAGAATTGCTCGCAATAGATTGCCCGGTAGATTGCCAGAGTGCGGTAATGAGCATGCTGGGCGACCGCAGGAGTGAAATACTTAAAATCGATTCCAAGAGCGGTGCAAACGATTTTGTTCATATGGAATTTATGATACCTTCCCGCGGCCTGTTCGGACTTCACGCTCGAATGATGAACGCGACACAGGGAAGAGCGGTAATGCACCATACGTTCGAGCAATACGAGCCTTTGCGAGGCTCAATTCCTCAAAGAAAACTGGGAGTAATGATTGCTACAATGCCGGGCCAGGTGACTGCGTACGCGCTGGATGCTTTGTACGAAAGGGGAAATTTCTTCGTCGAACCGGGTGACATAGTTTATGAAGGACAGGTAGTCGGTGAGCATTGCAAGGATAACGATATTCCAGTTAATCCGGTAAAAGCCAAACAGATGTCAAACATGCGTGCTTCAGGCAAAGACGAAGCGGCCAGAGTCAAACCGGCAAGAAAAATGAGTTTAGAAGCTGCCCTCGAATATATCCAGGCCGATGAACTTGTCGAGGTTTGCCCAAGCTCAATCAGAATTCGCAAACGATACTTAAAAGAAAACGACCGCAAACGTTACGCAAGAAAAGAAGGCTAATAATTTACTCAAATTGCATTTGTCATTTTAATTACATCGGACATTTGTGATACGTTGTGGACTCGGGTAATTGATACGCCGGCGGCGGCGCAGAGGGCTACTGTTGCGGCGGTGCCGAAGATTCTTTCGGATGGTGCTGTCTTACCTGTGATTTTTCCGATGAAACTTTTGCGGCTTGTGCCTACTAATACTCGATAATCTGTTGCAACGAACTTATCGATATTTCTCAATAGTTCGAGGTTGTGTTCTAATGTTTTTCCAAAGCATATTCCCGGATCAATAATGATTCGCTCTTTGGGTACGCCTGCTTTTTCGGCTCGGTTTGCTCTCGCAATCAAATAATCTAAAACTTCCTGCACAACATTGTTATATTTGGGTTCGGCCTGCATAGTCGTCGGGGTTCCCTGCATGTGCATTAAAATGATTGGCACTTCATACTCTGCGGCTAATTCGCCCATTCGTTCATCGTTTAAGGCGGTTATGTCGTTTAAAATATTAGCGCCGGAATCGAGAGCGGCTTTTGCGACTTCTGCATGATATGTATCTATACTTATCGGGATATTTATCTTTTCACTGAGTGATTTTATTACTGGTGTCACTCGGTCGATTTCTTCGTTTATCGAAACTGGCTCTGAACCGGGTCTTGTCGATTCGCCTCCGATATCGATTATAGCCGCTCCTTGTGAGGCCATTTCTACGCCGTGCGCGATTGCTTTTTCGGTATCGATAAATTGCCCTCCGTCACTGAACGAGTCTGGGGTGACGTTGAGGATTCCCATTATCAGGCAGCCTTCGGAGAAATCGAGTTTGCCTTTGGGCCATTGTAATATTTTGCCGTGTTTATTTGTCACTTGTTACTACCTTGAATCCGATTCCGTGCAGTTTTTTCGCGAGCGAACTGTTTATATCTTTTAACATCACTTTAGTATTTTGAAATTCTCTGCGGACGGGATAATTCTTTCTCAACTGGTCGAAGAATTTACCAACGTTTTCAGCCGGTTCATTTGAAATCCGCCGCAGGTTTTCATCGTCATGCTTGATACTGTAAACCTGGCTTACAACATTATGTATAATAATCTGTTCGTTTTGTGAATCATCCTTAATTTCGATTATTTTTACCTCTGGTTCAGGCAAAAAGTCGTGTATATCATGTTCGGGTTTTATTGAGAAAAATTCACAGACTGAATTATAAATCATAATAAGTCCGGCGATTTTACCATCGAGCGAATAACCCGCGATGTGCGGCGAACCTATATCAACTTTCTCAAGAAGCTTTGTGTCGATTTTGGGCTCGTTCTCCCATACGTCAAGTGCAACAGCTTTCAGGTGTTTTGTGTTTATTGATTCTTCGAGGGCATTGCTATCTACAACCGCCCCGCGTGAAGCGTTGATAAAAACACAGCCTTTTTTGAGTGATTTGAAAAAGTTCTCATCGGCAAGATGAAATGTTTTATCAATTCCATCGTAAGTAAGCGGCGTATGGAACGTGATAAAATCGCAATTGTAGAGGTCCTGCAACTGGAGGTATTTCGGGTCGTCTGTCTGCCTGTATAAAGGCGGGTCGTTCAGCAGAACTTTCATGCCTAAAGCCTTGCATTTTTTGGCGACTTTGCTCCCGACATTGCCCACTCCAACGATTCCGATAGATTTTCCTTCGATGGTAATATTATGTTTTTGTGCGATTTCAAGTATCGCGGCGATTACATATTCGGCGGCGGAATTGGCGTTGGAACCGGGTGCGGACGCGAAGCCGATTAAATTGTGCCTGAGAAAATCAACATCGACATGGTCGAAGCCTATCGTTGCGGTCGCTACGAAACGCACATTGCTGCCGGTCAATAAGTCCGCGAAAACAGGTGTGATACTTCGCACGAGCAGAATGTCTGCGTCCGTTACGACATCTTTTTTGATTTCGCGGCCGCTTAGCGTGCGAACTTCTCCAATTGAAGAAAAACATTCAGAAACATGGGGAATATTTGCGTCAGCTATGATTTTCATAATAAATGCTCCAATTACCGATAAAATCTGCGAATTTTAGTAAATATCTTGTATTCTTTACAAATATGTATAATTATACAAGCAGTTAAGATTAAAAAAATTACTAAATATTTTATTTTTTTCTTGCTTTATTATGAGCATATGCCCATTATTTACGTATATGGTAATAATTTTTTACATGTTATATCAGGTTTTGTTAGCAAACAAAATATAAAAAGTAATTTGGATTCATATGAAAGTATATATTGATTGTATGCCGTGTTTTATTCGTCAGGCTCTCGAATCGGCCAAGTTAGTTACAGATGACGAAATGGTTCAGGAGCAGGTTGTTCGGCATGTTCTTTTGATGGCCGCAAATCTCGATATGAGCAAAAGTCCGCCTGAGATTAGCCAGCAGATACACAGGCTGATTAGGAAAATGACAAATAATAATGATCCTTATCATCGGGCAAAACAGAAATTCAATAAGTTGGCTTTGAGAATGCTCGGCGAGTTGGAAGAAAATATCCGTGCGTCTGAAAATCCACTGGAAACAGCAATCAGGCTTGCTATCGCCGGAAATATTATCGATTTGGGCGTGAAGACTTCTTTAGCTGAGTCTGATGTCGAAGATGTGATAAAAAATTGCCTTACAATGGATTTCGATAATTCACAGATTGATGATTTTAAAAACTCGATTAAGAACGCTAAAAAGATTTTGTACCTGACTGATAACGCGGGCGAAATTGTTTTTGACAGGGTTTTGATTGAGCAGCTTCCTTTGGATAAAGTTACAGTCGCGGTTCGCGGCAAGCCAATTATTAATGACGCGACAATGGAAGATGCGGAATTTTCCGGTTTAACGAAAATAGTTAAAGTGATTGATAACGGCACAGATGCGCCGGGTACAGTTCTTGAATCATGTTCAGAAGAGTTTAAGCGATATTTTGAAAATGCTGATTTGATTATCGCAAAAGGGCAGGGCAATTACGAAACTCTCAGCGATTCGGATAAGAATATTTTTTTCATTCTCAAGGCCAAGTGTCCTGTAGTTGCACGTGACCTTGATTGCGAAATAGGAAGAATGATTTTAAGAAAAAGTTTAAAAGTTTTACAGAAAGGATAATATCATGCCAAGAGGGGACAGAACAGGTCCGGCTGGGATGGGACAACAAACAGGTAGAGCGGCAGGTTTCTGCGCAGGTTTTCAATCACCCGGTTTTATGAATCGCGGCGGCGGAAGAGGTTTCAGAGGTCAATGCGGGCAAGGTGCTGGCCGGGGCTGGAGAAACAGGTATTGTGAGCCAACGTTCCCGGTAAATACGCAGCAGGGGACAACGCTGAATGAGCTTGAATATTTGAAAGAACAGGCTCAATATTTGACACGTTCGCTCGATGAAATTAACAAAAGGGTAGAACAGATTCAGGCAGAAAATCAAAAGTAATATTGAAAAGGAAATTTATGAGGATAGCAATATCATCATCAGGACAGGCTCTTGATTCGCGGGTTGACCAGCGTTTCGGCAGAGCTGAATATTTTATTGTAGTTGAAACCGAGAGTATGGAATTTGAAGTTCTTAATAATGACAATAACGCAAGTTCCGGCGGGGCAGGTATCGGTACGGCTAAATTGTTAGTTGATGCGGATGTGCAAGCCATCCTGACAGGTAATTGCGGGCCGAATGCTCAAAAAACATTAAACGCTGCGGGTATAAAATTATATACAGGTGTGTCCGGAATTGTTTCCGAAGCGATAGAGTCCTTCAAAGCGGGCGAGCTAAGTGAAACATTTGAGCCGAATGTCGATTCTCATTTCGGCATGGGAAATAGCAATGGCTAAAAATTTCATTATTGCAATCGCGAGCGGCAAGGGCGGTACCGGCAAAACGACCATTGCGACAAATCTCGCATGCGCAATTGCTGGAGCCGGCAAGGAGGTTCAATATCTCGATTGTGATGTTGAAGAGCCGAACGGTCATATATTTCTCAAGCCGGAAATAGAAAATACATCAAGCGTGACTATTGGTGTGCCGGATTTAGATTTTGAATTATGCAATGGCTGCGGCAAATGCGGTGAGCTTTGCCAGTATAACGCGATAGTTTGCCTGAAGGATAAGCCGCTTGTGTTCGAGCAATTGTGTCACTCGTGCGGCGGATGTATGCTGATTTGCCCGACAGGAGCGATTAAAGAGAAAGCCAAAGAAATCGGTTTTGTTGATATCGGTTACGCTAATGGCGTAAAGTTTGGCCAGGGACGTTTGAAAATTGGCGATATACATACGCCATCGTTGATAAAGCAGGTTAAGAGCTGTTCAATCCGCGAGGGCATTGTGATTATTGATGCGCCTCCGGGGACATCATGCCCGGTTATTCAGGCGCTAAAAGGAAGTGATTTTGTTTTGCTGGTAACTGAGCCTACGCCGTTCGGGTTGAATGATTTGAAATTAGCGGTTGGAATGGTAAGAGAGCTTGAAATTCCGTTTGCGGTTGTGATAAATCGAAGCGACCCGAACGAGAAAATGGTAAACGAATATTGTCGCCAGGAGAATATAGATGTTATTCTTGAAATCCCTGAAGAACGGCGAATTGCAGAAGCTTATTCAGTTGGAACAATGATTATTGACGCATTACCTGAATTTAAGAAAGATTTTATAGAATTATATGAAAGAGTTAGTAGTAATCAGCGGTAAGGGCGGCACGGGAAAAACAAGCATAGCGGCGGCGTTTGCGTCTCTTGTGAAGAACGCGGTTTTCGCGGACTGTGATGTTGACGCTGCGGATTTGCATTTAATTCTATCGCCGCAAGTGAAGCAAACAACAGATTTCACCGGCGGCAGGCAGGCTTTTATTGTTTCTGAAAAATGCGTTGGCTGCGGAAAATGTAAAGTGTTATGCAAATTCGGTGCGATAAATTATTCAGTCCAAAAAGGTTATGCCGTAGATCCGATTTCGTGCGAAGGATGTAAGGTATGCGTAGAATTTTGTCCGGCTGGTGCGATAGAATTCAACGATGTAATTAACGGCCAATGGTTTATTTCTGATACAAGATTTGGAACGCTTGTTCACGCGAAATTAGGAATTGCACAGGAAAACAGCGGCAAGCTGGTAAGCATCATACGCAAAGAAGCGAAACGAATTGCACAGGAACAGAACAACGATTTGATAATTATTGACGGTTCGCCGGGTATTGGCTGTCCTGTAATTGCTTCGATAACCGGCGCGGATTTGGTTGTTCTGGTTACAGAACCAACAATGTCGGCTCAACATGACCTCGAAAGGGTTATTGAATTAATCGGGCATTTCAAAATTCCTGTGGTGGTTTGTATTAATAAATTCGATATAAATACAAAAAAAGCAAAAGAAATAGAGACAAAATTGAATAACAAAGGTATAAATGTCGCGGCTATGATTCCGTATGATAATGTCGTTACGAAAGCTCAAATTGCCGGGCAAAGCATAGTCGAATATACGAACGATGGTATAACAGAGAATATAAGGTCGCTCTGGCAGACCATTTTGAATGTTTTAGATATAAAGGAAAGCAATTAATGAATAATATTAAGAAGAAGATTCTCGTAATGAGCGGCAAGGGTGGAGTTGGAAAAAGTACGGTAGCGGTGAACCTCGCGGTATGGTTGTCAATGCAGAATAAAAAAGTCGGCTTGCTCGATGTCGATATTCACGGCCCGAGCGTTCCGAAACTGCTGAACCTCGACAAAGAAATGATTCAGGGACGAGATAATGAAATTGAGCCGGTGCGATACAGTGACACGCTAAGTGTAATGAGTATAGGTTTTATGCTGCCGGATGACAGCAAACCGGTAATTTGGCGCGGCCCGATGAAACATACCCTTATAAAACAATTTGTAACAGATGTTCAATGGGGCGAGCTTGATTACTTAATTGTTGATTGTCCGCCCGGCACAGGTGATGAGCCGCTTTCTATCGTACAGTTGCTTGAAAATCCTGACGGTGCGGTTATTGTCACGACACCTCAGCAGATTGCGGTTATAGATGTAAAAAAATGTATAACATTTTGCAGGCAGTTGAATCTTCCTGTTCTTGGTGTTGTCGAAAATATGAGCGGCTTGGTTTGTCCGCATTGCCAGAAGAAAGTCGATATATTCAAAAGCGGCGGCGGCGAACAATTGGCACTAGATTTTAATGTTCCGTTTCTCGGAAGGATTCCGATTGATACTGAAATGGTCGCAGCCTGTGATTCCGGGCAGCCTTTCATGAATCCTGAGAATAAAAGCATGACGGTTCAAATTATCGAAGCAGCATTTAAGCCGCTGCTTGAAGCTAACGAAAACAATAATTTATCGGAGAACAATAAAATGAAAATAGCTGTTCCAGTAACAGATGGTCAGGTTTCCTCACATTTCGGTCATTGTGAACAATTTGCCATAGTTGACGTTGATATTGATAATAAAAAAGTTATCAACAGTGAATTAATAACTCCTCCTCCGCATGAGCCTGGACTTTTACCTAAATGGCTTGCTGAAAAATCTGTACAGCTTGTAATTGCCGGAGGTATGGGCCAACGGGCGCAGGATTTGTTTAAGGACAATAATATTGACTTGATAGTTGGCGTTGTGGGACATACTCCAGATGAAGCAATCGAGTTGTATTTAAATAATAATCTCGAGAGCGGACAAAATGCCTGTGACCATTAAACTATTAAAAAATGAGTGATAATGTTCATATAAGTATTATTGTTGATAATATTTCTTTGCGTGATGATTTAACCGCTGAGCATGGCCTATCGTTATGGATAGAATACGGCGATAAAAAGATTCTTTTTGATACCGGCCAAAGCAATGCGGTTATAAGCAACGCGAAAAAACTCGGTATAGATTTGTCAGGCACAGATGCGATTGTAATAAGTCACGGTCATTATGATCATACAGGAGGTTTGCATGATGCTCTTGATATAGCGGCTAATGCAAAGATTTATTTACATCCTTTGGCGACAGAACCGAAATTCAGCAGAAAAAAAACGAATGTAAAATACATCGGCATGTCCGAGTCAGCGAAGAAGGCTATAGAAAGTCGTAATGTTATTTTGACGGAAAAGCCTGTGAATACATTTCCCGGTATGGTGATAACCGGACAGGTGCCGCGTACAAACGATTTTGAAGATGTTGGAGGAACTTTCTTCCTTGATGAAAATTGTATGAAACCCGACAATTTGTTGGATGACCAGACTTTATTTCTGGAATCATCGAAGGGATTGGTTGTTGTTTTTGGCTGCGCTCATTCGGGAGTTGTAAATATACTTGACTATATCAGCAGATTAACAGGCTGCAAAAAAATACATGCCGTTATCGGCGGAATGCATCTGTTAAACGCAAACCATAACAGGATAGAAAACACAATAAAGGCTTTCCGGAAATATGAAATTCAAAAAATTATGCCTATGCACTGTACAGGTCAGAAGGCTATGGAAGAATTGAAAAATGCGTTTGGTGACAAATGCCTGTTATTAGGTGCAGGTGATAAAATCAGTTTTTAGTGAGAATAAATATTGGAGGTTATTATGGATAAATTAGTTCCTGCAAGAGTATTTTTGACAAAAGGAGTAGGCAGACACAAATATCGATTGAAATCGTTTGAGGATGCATTGAGAAAAGCAGGTGTGGCTCAACAAAACTTGGTTCAAGTATCATCGATACTTCCGCCGAATTGCAAAATTATTGCCCGTGAAAATGGGTTAAAATCTCTTGTTCCGGGTCAGATATCTTATTGTGTTATGGCAAGGTCAGATACGGATGAGCATGGCCGTTTAATCGCGTCATCTATAGGTATTGCTGTTCCCAAGAATAGAAATAACTGGGGATATATCAGTGAAGTTCACGGTTATGGTATGAGTCAGCATGAAGCTGCAGACATGTCGGAAGATTTGGCTGCTGATATGCTTGGAACTACTCTTGGTCTTGAAGTTGACCCGAACCAGGCATGGTCAGAAAAAGAGCAGGTCTATAAAGCCAGCGGCCTAATCATCAGAACCTCAAATATTACGCAGACTGCCAGGGGACAGGAAAGTCTCTGGACGACAACTGTCGCAATAGCAATGCTATTACTGGATTGAAAAAAAGTCTTCTGCGAAATTTTAGTGATATAACTTAATAGTTTAAAAATATAAAAGACAAACATTTTTTAAGGATGAATCCAATGAATAGTCACAAAGTTATCAAAACTGAATTAGCCCCTGCCGCGATAGGGCCTTATTCACAGGCTGTTTGTGCGGGTAATATGGTATTTGTTTCAGGGCAGCTTGGCATTGATCCAAAGACTGGACAACTGGTCGAGGGAGGGATAGAACTCCAGACTAAGCAGGCCCTTGAGAATGTAAAGTCCATTCTTTCTGCCGAAGCTCTTGCCCTGAAAAATGTCGTACAGGTTCAGGTGTTTCTTGCTGATATTAAGGACTTCGCCGCAATGAACGAAATTTACGCGAAGTATTTCACGCAGCCTTATCCGTCCCGTGCGGCTTTTCAGGTTGCGGCTTTGCCCAAAGGCGGCCTGGTTGAAATTATGGCTGTGGCTGTAAAATAAAATAGTCATAAACTTATATTTAGAAGAATTATGTTCTGAAGGCAAAATTAAAGTTGCAGCAAAACATAACCAGCTTTATTATAAAGCTGAATCGCATTAACGAAGAAACAGGATTTTTGTATGCCGAGACCAAGAAATTGCAGACGTGTAGGATATATGCCGCGGGTTACATTTTATAAACCGCAGGGAATTCCTCTGTCTGTATTGCAGCATATCGCTTTAACTTTTGACGAGCTTGAAGCTGTTCGACTGGCCGACCTTGAGGGTTTGTACCAGGAGCAGGCGGCTGAGAAAATGAATGTCTCACGGCAGACTTTCGGAAGAATAATAGAAACAGCGCATAAAAAAATCGCGGATGCTCTCGTGAATGGAAAGGCTCTTTCAATCGAAGGCGGTCATATTGAAATGGATAATTCAAACGCTAACAGCAGCGAGGTTGAACTCCCCCGCGGATGTTGCGGGCCGGGGCGGCATGGCCGCGGGCGGGGACACCAGGAATAATATTCATTATAATCCGAACCCGGCGATTGAAGTTTTGCAGTTTGGGCATTTTGAGTCTTTTATATTATTTGCAATAATTTGATAACCTGCGCGTTTTATTAACACTTGATTGCATTTGTAACAAAAAGTGCTTTCCGATTTTGAGCCGAAAACATTTCCAATATAAACATAACGCAGACCGGCGGACTTTCCGATGTCGTATGCTTTCTCAAGGCTCTCCGTTGGTGTAGGAATTGAATCAAGGTACTTATATTGCGGATGAAATTTGCTTACGTGCCACGGTACGTCTGGTCCCGCGTTTTTAACAAGAAAATCTGCGAGCTTTTTTAATTCTTCTTCGGAATCGTTTTCACCCGGAATCAGCAGCGTCGTAATTTCCATCCAGATATTTGTCTCTTTCGCAATATAAGAAACGGTATCGAGTACAGGCTGCAATCGGCTTTTGCACAGCCGCTTATAAAAATCTTCGCTGAACGCTTTTATATCGATATTTATTCCATCGAGCCAGCTTGCCGTGAAGTCGATAGCTTCAGTAGTCATAAAACCATTGCTCACAAAAACATTCGCAAGGCTATGCTCTTTTGCAATTCGCCCGCAATCGCTGCATAGTTCCATAAATACAGTAGGTTCAGTATATGTATATGCAATGCTTTTGCATCCATCGCGTTTTGCGGCGGCTATGATTATTTCCGGATTTATCGCCTGGCCGCTGATGTTTCCATCTTCAACAGGAGCCTGGCTGATTTGCCAGTTCTGGCAGAAGTCACATTGGAAATTACAGCCCATCGCGGAAATAGAAAAACTTTTCGAGCCGGGCAGAAAATGAAAAAGCGGCTTCTTCTCGATTGGGTCAGGATTTGCCGCTATTATTTTATCATAGTTGAGCGAAAATAAAGTGCCGTCAATATTTTTGCGCACGCGGCATTTTCCTGTTTTGCCGTTATTAATCACGCATCGCCAGTTACATAATCCGCATTGGACTTTTTTCTGTTCGCTCAGAGGCTCCCAAAGAACCGCTTTTTTCAGATTTTTTTTCTCAGATTCCATAAAAAAACCTTTATGATTGTACTTTATTTTAACTGCTCCAATATATAGAATATTAGAAGTTGAAATAATTGTAACATAATTAGATTGTTGGGTACAAATTTTTATGAGCATATTATCAGCTATTGGAAATACGCCGCTTGTCGAGCTTACAAACCTTAACGGCAAAAAGCCGAATGTTAAGATATTCGCCAAACTCGAAGGGAGCAATCCCGGCGGTTCAGTTAAAGACCGTACGGCTTTGTGGATGATAAAAAAAGCCGAAGAATCGGGCGAGCTTACAAAAGACAAAATCATTCTCGAACCAACTTCTGGAAATACGGGAATTGCGTTGGCGATGATTGGAGCGGCTAAAGGTTATACGGTAAAGCTTTGTATGCCGATGTGCGTTAGTATTGAACGGCAGCAGACTTTAAAAGCATTGAACGCAGAAGTCGTATTGACCGCCGCGAAAGAAGGAACCGATGGCGCAATCAGAAAAGCACATGAGCTTCTTGATGCCGAACCCGGCAAATACTATATGCCCAACCAGTTTGAAAATGAAAATAATTACATGGCACATTATGCTACAACAGGCCCGGAATTACTCGCGCAAACAAATGGTCAGATAGATGTGTTCGTTACAGGAATGGGAACGACCGGTACGCTTATGGGGATTTATAAATTCTTCAAGGAAAAAAAGCCTGATGTTCGAGTAGTGGGAGTTGAGCCTACCGAAGGCCACACGATACAGGGACTCAAGAATATGAAAGAGTCGATGGTGCCGAAAATTTATAATCCTGATATGCTCGATGAAAAAATAACAATCGAGGACGGCGAAGCATTTGAAACGACAAGACTGCTGGCCGCTAAGGAGGGAATTTTCGTCGGCATGTCGAGCGGTGCATCGGTAGCGGGTGCGTTGAAAATTGCGGAAAAGATGAATACAGGAACAATTGTAGCGCTTCTGCCCGACCGCGGCGACAGGTATCTTAGCACAATGCTCTTTATGTCAGTATGCGCAAAATGCCCGCCATAGACTTATTTATTTCTGCATTCAATTTTGCGGAAACCTTGTAATGTATATTAAAAGAAAAATCCAATCATGCACTTAAAACGTATTTCAGAAGAGATATAATGCGGCTGTCTCTATAAATTCATTGGCCTCGATTAAACGACAAGCTGAAATCGATCCCAGTGATTTTCCCCTCAACCTCTTGTTTTTGTGTTACTTACATCAATTTAATTATAAGTATACAAGACAGTAGCGGCAGGATATACACGAAAAAAATGCCATTAGAGAATTTTCCTATTGATATATATTTCCCAAAGAGCTAACATTAAACCATAAAGTGAATGATAGGAAATACGCCGTTTTGCATCCAGATATATTGTAGTATCTATTTACGGAGAAAATAAATGGAAAATCAAAGTGATAAAAAAATGAAGCTGGAATCCATTATAAGACCCAAAAAAGGGAAATTAATTAGTATGCTGTCCCCAGATTATAATTAGTATGCTGTCCCCAGATTATACACGACCGCGGCGACAGGTATCTTAGCACAATGCTCTTTATGTCAGTATGCGCAAAATGCCCGCCATAGACTTATTTATTTCTGCATTCAATTTTGCGGAAACCTTGTAATGTATATTAAAAGAAAAATCCAATCATGCACTTAAAACGTATTTCAGAAGAGATATAATGCGGCTGTCTCTATAAATTCATTGGCCTCGATTAAACGACAAGCTGAAATCGATCCCAGTGATTTTCCCCTCAACCTCTTGTTTTTGTGTTACTTACATCAATTTAATTATAAGTATACAAGACAGTAGCGGCAGGATATACACGAAAAAAATGCCATTAGAGAATTTTCCTATTGATATATATTTCCCAAAGAGCTAACATTAAACCATAAAGTGAATGATAGGAAATACGCCGTTTTGCATCCAGATATATTGTAGTATCTATTTACGGAGAAAATAAATGGAAAATCAAAGTGATAAAAAAATGAAGCTGGAATCCATTATAAGACCCAAAAAAGGGAAATTAATTAGTATGCTGTCCCCAGATTATAATTAGTATGCTGTCCCCAGATTATACAGATTATACAGATTAATACCTTAACAAATAAATAATTTAAAGGAGTTTAACAATGGTAAAGCAAAAAATATCCTTCCGACAAAAAATGAATACGAAGAAATTCATTTTTATATTTTTTTCAATGTTAATATTGTATCAATCTTGTATATGGGCAGAGAACGAAGGTGATATTAAGGTTTCATTGTCTTGTTTAAAGGAACAAACCGATGTTAATGAACAGTCAAAATCCCAATATGTATCTTTTAGTGAAGCAAGACCTTTTGATCCGTTAATACTTAAATTAATAATCGCAAATGATTCCACAACAAAGAAATCAGTTCTTTGGCCGGAATTCCCTGCCGGGACACTAACTATGAACTTACATAATCAATCGAACGGTAAGCATGTAACTCCCCAGGTAAAATGGTCAATAAGTTTAAGTTCAGATTACATCGACATACAAACTGGTAAAAACATTGAAGTTCTTCTGTATCTGGAGGAGCCATTTCCTTTGGGAATTCCTTCTGGAAAATATAATTTAAGTCTTCAATATACACCGGATTATCAAAACTGGTTTCAAACTAATACTGTTTCTTTTATAATTTCACCACAAAGCGAAGAAGAGAAAAAACAGCTTGAGGATTATATAAAAGTAATGCAAACAGGTGGATACGAATATACCTTAAAATATGGGGAGGAATTCTTAAGCAAGTACCCTACAAGTCGTTTTCGTAGTGATGTTTATCTTGAAATGGCTCGTGAATATACCAATACATATAAGAAATATGAAACTGCTCGTAATATGCTCGATATGGCTATATCTGATAAATCATCTACTACATATAACAAAGGTATAGCTTTGTATAAAAAGGCTCGTTTGCTTAAAGATAAGATGGGTAAAAATGATGAGGCTATCGATTGTTTGGAAAAATCTCAATTAAGATGGGCAAAAAAAGAAGTTGAGCAATGGAAAAAGGAAAAAGATTCTCAAACGGGGAAATAAAGGAATATAAGGAAGGAATATAAGTGTCAGGACCCATTTGGGAATACGGAGAAAATGAATGGAAAATCAAAGCGATAAAAATAATGAAACGGGAATCAACTATAAGACCAAAAAAAAGCGAAATTAATTAGTATGGCGTCCCCAGATTATCCTCCCAGATTATCCCTAGAGTAAAAAACTAATATATCAGGAGACTAAATATGTATAGATTACAATTGACAACTACATTAGTATTAGTGATGTTTTTTCCCCCTTCATTGTCGGAAGCGTCGAGTGAAAAACAGAGTCTTTCATACTCGATATCTCTGAATAAAGAGACTTATTTGCCTTTAGAGCCAATTATCATTATTTCAAAATTGAAAAACATCGGAACCAAAACAATCGAGGTAAATGAACCAAGCGGAACCGCCTTTACCGTTACTTACGATTTGTATAAGATTGACCAAAATAGACGGCAACAAACAGGTGCAAAAATAACGGGTGAAGGCCCCTTGGCATGGCTATCGCAGATATTTGCTTTGAAACCTAATGAAGTTTGCGAAAGCTCGTGTGAGTTACAGTGGCAAATTCCATCCTATCCTCCAGGATTGAGTGCAGGGCAATATATCATAAAAGCCTCTTATCATCTTGATTATCGTAGAGGTGCAAGATTTGGAATGAAAGAGTATGATAATAATGTCATGAGTTCTGAGACCTCTTTTCGTATAGTAGCAAGGGATACTAATCAGGATATAGAATACAGTGATTTTATTAAAGGATTCTATTATGATGGAGGAATAGGACTAAGAATACCTCCTGCAGAAGATATACAAGGTAGATCGGCTTACTACAAAGCGAAGACTTCAACATTAGAGGCTTTTATCTCAAAATATCCCAACTCTCCATATATGCAGTTAGTTATTGATGAACTTTCAATAGATTTAAGTTATCTCAAGGAACATAAAAAAATTGCAAATAATTATCTACAGGAATTAAAAAAAGGTACGATTAGCAGTGGAAGGCGAGAAAGACATTCTTGTGGTGCAGCAGATGAACTGTTGAGGGTAGGAGATGTTAAAGGAGCAATCGATGTTTTGTCTGAAGACGATAAGCATCAACGTTTAATTAAATTAAAAGAAGACCTTGAAAAGGGAAATATACCGCAAACTTTTCGGGATGCTGTTGAGGAATGGAAAAAAGAAAAAGATTCTCAAACGGGGAAATAAAGGAATATAAGTGTCAGAATAAACACGAACGCCGTGAACACAGAGATAATTGAAAGTCGATTACTAATAATATTTCTCTATGCTCGCGGCGTTCTTAATATTTTATTTAAAGATTATAGTCAAACTCAAGTTAATTTGACGCTTCCCATAGAATCAAGCCCATCTCATAAGGATTTACCAGGTCAGGATGTTTCGGCAGAATTCTAACCGAGACACCATGTTGGCCTGTAGCTTTGCATTCCATCGAGCCGGTGAACCAGTATTCGCCGTTTTGCTCTGCAGGCTGGTCATAAGTCATCGGAAAAGCACAACCTTCCTGAATATTTTCCCAGTTATCGACCGGGCCGTAGTAAAGCTCTACTGAGACATCATTCGGATTGATTCTGCCAAGGTTTATCAAAGCCCTGACTGACAATTGTGAACCAACCTTGAGCTGGCGTTCATTCGGATTAAGTTCTTGCTGTATATCGCTGACACCGGCATTGGAATTCATTTGGACGTCCTTTACTGAAATTCCGGACCAGGCGTTTTTAATTTCCTGTTTCCATCTTGTGAATTCCCTGGCTTTTGAGAAATCCTGCCTGGAGAAATCTATCGCTTTTACGATTGAAGGTTTGTAAAACCTGTCTGTATATTCAGCCAACATTCTATGTGTATTGAATCTTGGCGCGATCCATTTAATAGTATTTTTCATTCTGCGTATCCATGCTCTCGGCAGGTTGTCGGCTGACCTTGTATAGAACAGTGGGATAACTTCATTTTCAAGCATGTCATATATTGTCTGCGCTTCGACGTTATCCTGGTATTCGAGGTTGTCATAAGTTTCGTTTGAGCCGATTATCCATCCGCCGTCCTCGACATAGCCTTCGCACCACCAGCCATCGGAGATACTCATATTAAGTACGCCGTTTACAGCGGCTTTCATGCCGCTTGTACCGCTGGCTTCCATTGGTCTGCGAGGATTATTGAGCCATACGTCCACGCCGCGAACGAGGAAACGCGCAATATCTATATCGTAATTCTCAAGGAATATTATGCGGCGTTTGACATCGCTCTTGTTCGCGAAATTAACAATCTGGCGAATAATATCTTTACCTTCTGTATCTTTCGGGTGTGCTTTACCTGCGAAGATAAACTGTATCGGCCTGTCGGTATTTGTGAGTAATCGTTCAAGTCTTTCGGGATTTCTCAGTAAGAGATGTCCTCTCTTATAACTGGCGAATCTTCTGGCAAAACCGATTGTCAGTGCTTCCGGGTCAAGGACTTCCTCAGCGTGATTTAATTCTGTATGATATGTTCCGCGGCGCTGCATCTGTGCCTTTAAGCGGTTACGAGCGAAAACAATCATATTCTCTTTGCATCGCTGATGTATTCTCCAGAGTTCTTCGTCCGGAATCTGGTTAATCGAATCCCATATTGAAGTGTCCATAGCTTCGTCAGCCCAGCTTGGACCGACATATTTTTCATACAGAGATTCCATCTCTTCGGCGAGCCAGTTTTCCAGGTGAATTCCATTTGTCACTGAAGTTATCGGTACTTCTTTTGTCGGAACTCCCGGCCACATGCTTCCCCAGATTCCTCGTGAGACTTCACCGTGTAATTCGCTTACGCCATTAGAGTAGTTGCTGAGCTTCAAGGCGAGAACCGGCATTTTGAAAGGTTCTTCCGGGTCATCTTTCAATATTCTGCCCAGAGATAAAAATCTTTCTCTATCAATACCGAGGGATGGGTAATAATGTCCGAAATATTTGTCCATTAATTCAAAGCGGAATTCGTCGAGGCCAGCTTTAACAGGTGTATGTATTGTGAAAACATTTCCTGCTTTTGAAGCTTCCAGTGCTTCTTCAAAACTCATGTTTCCATTCTGTCTCAACTGGCGTATTTTTTCGAGTGCCATAAATGCCGCATGACCTTCGTTCATGTGACATACGGTAGGATTTATTCCCATTGCGTGCAGAGCTTTCAGTCCGCCGATGCCGAGAAGTATTTCCTGTCGGATTCTTAATTCCTTGTCACCGCCGTAAAGACTGCTTGTTATCATTCTGTCGATAGGTGAGTTCGCTGGGATATTCGTATCGAGCAGGTAAAGTTTTACTCTTCCAACTGGAATTGACCAGATTTGAGCAAATACATTTCTGCCTGGATAATCAATGCTTATAGTGAGAGGCTTACCGTTTTCCTGGCGGACAAGTTCCATCGGCATATTATAAAAATCATTTTCAACATATATTTCCTGCTGCCAGCCGTCAACGTTCAGATACTGGCGGAAATAACCTTTTTGATAAAGAAGGCCTACTCCAACCAGCGGGATATTGAGGTCTGATGCGCTTTTAAGATGGTCGCCTGCTAAAATTCCAAGACCACCGGCGTAAATCGGAAGGCATTCATGGATACCGAATTCCGCACAGAAGTATGCGATTGTTTCGTCTTCCAAGCTGTCCGGGCATGCCTTTGTGTACCATGCTGGAGTTGCAAGGTATGACTGGAGTTTTTCTGACGCCCGCTTCAAGTGGTTCATAAAACCGACGTTTTCAGCTAAGCTATCAAGCTTTTCCTGTGAAACACTGCCGAGTAATTTAATTGGATTATGGCCGCACGCCGCCCATAAGTTGCTATCGATTCGTTTAAACAATTCGATAAATTCAGAATTCCATGTCCAAAACATATTACCAGCGATAATTTCAAGATCCGTTAACGGTTCTTTCAATGCAGGCACAACAGTAAAGCTGCGCACAGTTGTCATAACTAAGCCTCCATAATATAATAAAATATGAGTTCCGCGTTTTGGAAATTAAACATAATTTTAATTATGCCTAAATTCAATTTTGCAGAATCCTTTAACAAAATAATAACTTTTAACATTAACTAATCGTCATATATCAATTTCGGCTTAACTTCAAAAAAAAGATTAAAAGATAAGTTTTTTAGGTCCTAAAACTTTTTGTTATTATTCAGAATATTTTTTACTGCGGAGTTCTCTGTGGGTTTTAAAATATTCAGGTAAGAAATGAACTGTGGTGCCTATTCAATAAAAAAAGGCCCGTGAAAACAGGCCCTTTTTTTAGTTTATCGCGAGGTCTCCTCCGCAAATGCCGTAAGACGGCGTTTGAAAAGAACCCATTACTACAAAGTGGGCAATCGTTGCTCTTGTCCGAAAGTCCTATCGAGTAGGCATGTTCGATCCAATAAGACCTGATTTCCCTAAGTACGGGTATCGGTTCTTTCAAACATTAGCCATCCATACAAACATTGCAGGGGTTAGCCCGCAAACTACCTATCTTATACTAAATTTTTATACTAAAGTCAATTAAAATACCAGTTTTCAAAACCTTATACTTCTTTTTCAAAACTGTTTATCTAATTATTTATTCGGCGTTTACATCAATATTTCTTCAACAAAAATTGAAGCATTAAAATTGACTTTGTTTTGTACAACAGCGTTGGAATTAATGATTTGTCTGTAATTCTTTCTGAAGTGTTTGGATTGTTTGCTGGTCTCTTTCTATCCTCAGCTTTAATTCTTCGAGCAATTGTTTTTGACCGGCGAGTTGGCCTTCCAAATTCTGATTTATTACATACATTTTATCATACTCTGTCTTCCATTTTCGTGCTTCTTCATCTGATTTGTTGCCGCATCCAGCGAATAACAATGAGCAAACCAGCACTGTAAAAACTACAATAATACTTCGTTTTGACATTTCTTTTCTCCTTGGGATTTATTCCATTTAACTGACGTTAAATATTGTTATAACTTTCTACAACTAACCAGATTTTAGATACCAAGTGCCATGTAACCCCCAAAACAAATAATCCTAAAATAATGAGGTGAGCAATTTTAAGGTATATCATTTCGGATTGCGGCTCTGTCGTGTTTTGCAGCGAGTTGTCTTTCCCGAATTTTTCAATTAAATCTTTTTTAACACAGGCGACTCTATAATTCGCAAATGTTGTTATAATCATAACTTGAAAGAACAGTAACAATGCAATATCGCTGTCATTAATAGCATTCTCAGCGTTCAAACTAAACAAGTATAAAACTCCCAAAACGCCAAAAAGACAAAAGCTTATCAAATTGGATTTCGCATCACCGAAATCTTTAAGAAGAATTTTTTTTAGCATAACTGCTCCCTCTAATCTTATATGATAATTCCGATTAATATACTTATAATCATAGTTTCGTATCATTTCAAGATGATATTATGATTTTCTTATATAGACGTTGAACTCCAAGATTTGTTACAATAAATTGATGAAAAAATCGAAATTAAAGTGTTTTTTAACGAAATCTCAAAAATAGGGATAACAAGGTAGATCATACCCCCTTAGCAACAATTCATCTCTGGTTGCAT
>CAZVOA010000029.1:0-46367 GCA_964628465.1 uncultured Pirellulales bacterium
ATTTTGAGGCAATAAGAAATTTATTTCTTGACTTTGAGTTCTTCATAGGTGGTTGAAATAATACAATATTTCTTTTATTTTTCATTCATGATTTATATAAGTATAAAATATTATGATACAAAAAATAAAAAAAGCACAGGATAAGTTGAATGCGGCCTGCAAAGCGATAGGCAGGCAAATCAACATAATGGAAGTTTGCGGCACACATACGGTTTCAATTTTCCGCAGCGGCGTACGTTCACTTTTACCTGAAAATCTGCGTTTGCTATCCGGCCCCGGCTGTCCTGTCTGCGTTACAAGTCAGGGTTATATCGATATAGTTTTGGAATTAGCCGGCAGGGATGATTGTATCATCGCGACTTATGGTGATATGATTCGCGTTCCCGGAAAAACAGGCTCACTCGAAACAAAACAATCCAAAGCGGATATAAGAATTGTTTTGAGCAGTGAAGACGCATTGCAAATCGCAAGGGAAAATCCTGACAAGCAAGTTGTATTTATAGCCGTAGGTTTTGAAACAACTACCCCTGCTTCGGCGGTTGCTGTACAGGAAGCCGCAAGAGAGTCGATAGATAATTTCAGCATTTTGTGCGGGCATAAACTTGTAGTTCCGGCGATGCGCGCGTTATTGAGTGGGATGAATAATAAAATTGACGCGTTTCTTTGTCCGGGACATGTAAGCGTTATCATTGGATATGGCGCATTCAGAGAAATCGTTGATGATTTCAAAAGGCCCTGTGTTGTCGCTGGTTTCGAACCATTGCAGATAATCGAGGGACTTGCTGAAATATGCAAGCAGCTTGAAGAAGGTAAACCTGAATTAAAATCTTTATACGGCGCAGTCGTAACTGAAGAAGGAAATTCAGTAGCAAAACAAATTGTTAATGAATGTTTTGAGCCGGTAGATGGTTATTGGCGAGGTTTAGGAAAAATAGAAATAAGTACACTTGGACTGAAAAGTAAATATAGCAAATATGATGCGACGAAACGATTCGGTTTAATAGAAAAATCAAGTGAAGAAATCGGCGGATGCAGATGCGGTGAAGTATTGTGCGGCCTTATCGATCCTACTGAATGCGCATTGTTCGGTAAGAAATGCACGCCTCTCAAACCTGTCGGCCCGTGTATGGTCAGTTCCGAAGGAGCATGTGCGGCATGGTATAAATATGGACAACATGGAAATAAGTGATGATAAAAGACGAAAACGAAAAAATATTACTCGCGCATGGAGGCGGCGGACAACTTTCTGAAGAATTGTTACGAAAGCATATATTTCCGAAGATTCAGAATAAAACTCTATCAAAATTGGGCGACTCCGCGGAAATAAATCTTTCCTCAAACTCTATATGTTTTACAACGGATAGCTATGTAGTGAAACCTTTGTTTTTCAATGGCGGGGATATAGGCAAGCTCGCCGCATGCGGAACAATAAACGATTTATCTGTTGCAGGTTCAAGACCTATTGCTTTGTCACTTGCGTTAATCATCGAAGACGGTTTTGAAATAAGTTTGCTCGAAAAGATTTTAGATAGCATTGGGCAAATCACTCGAGAAAATAACGTTGATATAGTTACAGGTGATACAAAAACAGTTGAAAGAGGAGCAGCGGACAAGATTTTTATTAATACAGCAGGCATAGGAATCAAAATCACCAACGCGGATTTAGGAATCGATAGAATATCCGCTGGTGATAAGATAATTATCAATGGAACTATCGGCAACCACGGCATGACAATCATTTCACAACGTGAAGGAATAAAATTCGAGTCGCAGTTAAAAAGTGATTGTGCCGCCCTTTCAGATTTAACGTGCAAACTATTGGAAAACACAACAGGAATTAAATTTATGCGTGATCCAACTCGCGGCGGATTAGCGGCTACACTGAATGAGATAACAAAAAGCAGCGGTTTAAGCATAATCATTAAGGAAAACGATATACCTGTAAATAAAACTGTGCAAGCAGCGGCTGATATGCTTGGTTTCGATGTATTAGCAATCGCAAACGAAGGCAAATTCGTTACTGTTGTTTCACCTGATTCCGCGGATGAAGTATTAAGTATTTGCAGAAAACATCCTTTAGGAAAAGAATCCACGATAATAGGTGAAGTTGTAACAAGTTCAAATACACCTATTGTTGAGCTTATAACTAAAATTGGCGGCAAAAGAATAGTTCAAATGCCATATGGACGCGAACTTCCGAGGATTTGCTGATGCACGAAACATCAATTGCCGAAAATATATTCAAACAAATATCCGAAGAAGCTGTAAAGCAAAACGCTAAACCTGTAGCCGCGAAAATAAGCTGCGGAAAACTCAACGCAATAAACGAAGATGTGCTTGTTTTTGCTTTCAACGCGATTGCAAAAGGAACTATTTGTGAGAATATGAAATTAGTTGTTGAACATAAACCTTTGCAAGCTGTATGCAAAGATTGTAATAACAATTATGAGTTTGATTTTTTAAATATAAAATGCCCGAATTGTCAAAGTGAAAACATGGAATTACTGCCTGACTCACCTCTGATTTTGGAAGAAGTTGAATTCGAAATGGAATAAATATTATGAAAAATATTAAAATTGAAAAAAAAATTCTTAGTGAAAATGAAAATATTTCTATACAAAATTCTTATACTCTTTCACAAAAAAACATATTATGTTTGAATATGATTTCTTCTCCCGGCTCAGGCAAGACGACTCTTCTGGCGAGAACCATCAACGAGTTAAAAAATAAAACAAGAATAGGAGTCATAGAGGGTGACATTCAAACAGATATCGATGCTCAGAGAATAAAAGAGACAGGCGCGCCGGTGATTCAAATTAATACAGAAGGAGCCTGCCATTTATCAGCCGAACAGATAAGCAGAGGAATGAAATTACTTCCTATGAATGAACTCGATTTGATTATCATAGAGAATGTCGGCAATCTCGTATGTCCCTCGGCCTTCGAACTCGGAGAGTCGGGCAAAGTTGTTGTTTTGTCCGTGGCCGAAGGTGACGATAAGCCCGCGAAATATCCTTCCATTTTCGCAAAAGCAAAAGCGATGATTATCAACAAAATCGACCTTCTCGACTATGTAGATTTCGATATCGAAAAAGCAAAAAAAGACGCGACTGTAATAAATAAAAATCTTGAAATATTTACACTATCCGCAAAAACAGGCCAGGGTATGGACCTGTGGAATAACTGGATACTCGAGCAAATCAAAAACTATCAGAAACATGAATAATCCCGGAGTAATTAGATCGGTATTTGTGGGTCATATACCATACAATCTTTTTTCTGATATATAGCTAAACACAGCACTATCAAGCATTTGCGCATATTCCGCCCCGGACGTAATCCTTTTTCTTACCTCTGTACTGCTAATATTAACCAGGGGTGTCGGGATTATATTTCTCTGCAATTTTTCGACTCTTTCCGTACCCCATATATCTTTATATTTCGAGAAATCGGGTTTGTCATAATCAGCTCTGTACATCATAGCGACATTACACTCGTCGATCAATTCCGTGATTCGATACCAATGTGCCAGCTCGTCTAAACTATCTGCGCCGACCAGCCAGTAAAGGCTATGTTCATCTCCATAAACAGACTTGAAATATCTTACTGTATTGATGGTATAACTTGGCAGCGGCTTGCTTATCTCGTAGTCGCTGATTTCATATTTTTCATTTCCTGAGACAGCAAGAGAAAGCATCTTCATGCGGTCTATGTCACTCACTCTCGGCGATGAGCTTTTTAACGGCGAGCGCTTCGCCGGAATGAATATCACCCTGTCGGCTTTTATGTATTCAGCCGCTGATTTCGCGACGGTTGTATGACCAAGATGAACAGGATCAAACGTACCGCCAAACAATATAATATTTTTATTACTCATATAAATTAATCACAATGTCACTATCTATATATACATGACAACAACGAAATATATACTTCAATAAATAATATAAAACACAAAAAGAACAATATCTTCTTATCAATATTTTACTCTTAATCAATTAATAAATACAAAAAAATATTCAGTAATTTCATAATTGGTGCTTGAAATTTTTATCAAGTATTAGTAAAGTTTTAGACGATAATGAATTATGAATATTTTTAAACAATATTTATATACTATATTATGAAAATATTAACGTGGTAAACGTTGCCAAAAAAGTAAAATTATAAATGGATTTTGATAGCCAAAAGGAGGTGACAACTAATGGCAAAAAAAGTAGCGAAGAAAAAAGTAGCGAAGAAGAAAGTAGCGAAGAAGAAAGTAGCGGCAAAGAAACCAGCTGCGAAAAAGAAAGTAGCTAAAAAGAAAGTAGCGAAGAAGAAAAAATAACAGTGTAACAATTAAAACCATAATAAAAATCAATTCTGTTATGGTTACACTTGAAAAAGGAAGGTTTAACCACTACAGTCAAACCTTCCTTTTTGTTTTAACTCATCCCAATAACAGCTTTCCTCTTAATTGTAACGCGTGCTTGCAATAAACGCGAAAACACTTATACTATCGCTTTATCGTGATATTTTAATATTTATTGAAGTTTTTTTATAAGAAATAGAGAATATGGATTACTTTAGCTATCAAAATGGCAATTTATTTGCTGAAAATGTCAAAATAGAGACTATTGCAGAAGCGGCAGGAACACCTGTTTATATATATAGTAAAAATACATTCATTGAGCATTTGCAAAAAATGCAAAAAGCTTTCAGTAAAATTGATACAACTATATGCTATTCCGTAAAAGCATGCGGCAATATCAATATACTGAAATTCATGGCACAGGCGGGAAGCGGTTTCGATATTGTAAGCGGCGGAGAATTGTTTAGAGTTCTAAAAGCAAACGGCGACGCGTCAAAAATTGTATATGCCGGCGTTGGCAAAACAGACAAAGAAATTATCGAAGCTTTGAACGCTGGTATAGGATATTTCAATATCGAATCACAGGAAGAACTTGAAAATCTTATCACAATAGCTAAAACACAAGGCAAAAAAACAAAAGCGGCCCTGCGAATTAATCCTGATGTTCAATATAAAACTCATGAGTATATTACAACAGGCGTAAAAGAAACTAAATTCGGTGTCGATATCGAACATGCGATTAATATCTTTGATAAATACGCGGAAAATAAAAATGTCAGCCTTTGTGCCGTGCATGTTCATCTTGGCAGCGGCGGAAAAACCATAGATCCATATGTAAACGCTGTCAAAAAGATACTGCCTGTAATAGAAGAGATTCGCAAAAGAGGCCATATAGTCGAAACAATTGATTTGGGAGGCGGCTACGGAGCCGATTACGAATCAGACACAGTCCCTTCCGCACAACAATATGCCGATGGAATAGTTCCTTTGCTGAAAGATAAGAACCTCAAGCTTATTCTTGAGCCTGGAAAAAGTATTTGCGCAAATGCAGGACTACTTCTTACACGTGTTATCTATAACAAACAGGGAGGGAGTAAAAAGTTCGCTATTGTCGATGCAGGTATGAATGACCTGATAAGACCTTCTCTTTATAATGCGTTTCACTTTATCTGGCCTGCAAAAGTCGATAAGAAATTTGTTCCATCGCAGCGAGAGCAGAATTTCCGGGCCGATGGCACAGAAATATATGATGTTGTCGGGCCGATTTGCGAAGGAGCAGACTTCCTGGCTAAAGACAGAGCCTTACCTCCTGTTAAACGAGGCGATTTGTTAGCCGTTTTTACAGCAGGAGCATACGGCTACACAATGAGCAGTAACTACAACGCAAGAGGAAGAGCAGCTGAAGTGCTTGTCGATGGTAATAACTTCTCCATTATCAGAAAAAGAGAAACATACGAAGATTTGATTGAATTGGAAAAATAGTTTATTAGAATTTTTAAGTCTTCAGCAAATCAAGTACTTGTAAAGGTGATTCTATAAGTATTTTTGCGCCGTTTTCTCTCAATTCGTCGGCGGTACGAAATCCCCAAAGCACACCGACCGCGTACATACCAGCCGCGTTTGCGGTTTGCATATCGATATCTGTATCGCCAAGGAAAAGAAAATCCGCTGGATCAATTTTAAGTTCCTTAGTAATCTGTAAAGCTGATGTCGGATCAGGTTTGGGCGGCAAACTATCTTTCAATCCGCGAACAATATTAAATTTCCAGCCAGGTAATAGTGTTTTGATTATAATTTTTGTGTAGTCATCCATTTTATTGGAAAGAACTGCAAGTTTCAAACCCCTTCTCTGCAATTCATCGAGCAGTTCAGGAATACCCGGATATGGTCTTGTTTTTTCAGCCCAGCGTTTTCCATATTCGACTTTCATATCCGCAAGGAATTTATGAACAAGTTTATCATTCACCTGAGCTTTCGGAATAACGCATCTAACCAATCCTTCAAGGCCGAAACCTAAAAATTCTTTATATTCATCAACTGGATAAGTATCCATTCCATGCGCTTTCAAAATTACATTCATGGAATTGGCCAAATCCTCAAGTGTGTCAAGAAGTGTACCGTCAAGATCAAACAAAACTGCTTTAAATCTGGTTTCTTTCATAGTTTTTATATCGAACAAATAGAAATGGCGAACAACATGATTAAAGAAACAATATACTAAAAGTTTCTTTCGATAAAACCTGTATCGACTTCATTTTTAATAAAAAGATTGTGCGACAGGATTTCAAGGCAAGCTGGAATAGTTGTTTTAATCGGCTCGATAACGAATTCACCCAAGGCTCTTTTCATAGTTGTAATAGCTTCTTCGCGTGTTTTTTGATGAACTATTACTTTCGCTATCATCGAATCATATGTAGGTGAAACGTTCCAGCCCTGATGAACATGCGTATCGACACGAACTCCGAATCCACCCGGCGGAATATATCGTGTTATTCTTCCAGGACATGGAGAGAAATTATTTGCAGGGTCTTCCGCGTTAACTCTGCATTCCATAGCAACACCGTTAAGCTTAATATTCTTTTGGCTCAACTTTAAAGGCATACCCGAAGCGATTTGAAGCTGCAATTTAATTAAGTCGTGACCTGTAACCATTTCCGTAACAGGATGCTCGACCTGTATTCTTGCGTTCGCTTCAATGAAATAGAAGTTTTTATTTTTATCAAGAAGAAATTCTACCGTAGCGGCGTTTACATATTTGGATTCTTTTATAATTCTCAACGCGGATTCACAAAGCGCCTCGCGTGTATTTTTATCAAGAATCGGACAAGGTGATTCCTCTATCATTTTCTGATGTCTTCGCTGGATAGAGCAGTCTCTTTCATAAAAATGAACCGCGTTGCCCTGGCTATCAGCCATAACCTGAACTTCGACATGCCTCGGCTCGATGATATATTTTTCCATATATACATCACCATTTCCGAAAGCAATTTCAGCTTCAGCGCGGGCGGAACTTATAGCGGAACGAAGAGAAATATCATTATGAACAATTCTCATTCCCCTGCCGCCGCCTCCGGCAGAGGCTTTAATTATAACCGGGTAACCCATTTCGTTAGCGAGTTTCATGGCTTCTGCATCATTTTCAATTGTTCCTTCTGAACCTGGAACACATTGTACTTTCGCCTGCTTCGCGATTCTTCGAGCCATAACTTTATCGCCAAGATTTTTCATAGCTTCTACAGGCGGGCCGATAAACGCTATGCCGCATTCACTGCATATCTGTGCGAATTCGGTATTTTCGGCTAAGAAACCATAACCGGGATGAATTGCTTCTGCATCGGTAATTTCAGCGGCACTGATGATGCGTGATATATTGAGATAACTTTTTGAACAATCCGCGGGACCTATACAAATTGCTTCGTCGGCCTGTTGTAAATACGGAGCGTCTTTATCGGCTTCCGAATAAACCGCTACTGCTTCTATATTAAGTTCATGGCAGGCCCGAATAATTCTAAGCGCTATTTCACCACGATTTGCAATCAGAATTTTTGAAAACATATTCCCCTTCTCTTATGACCGTTGCAGGGACTATTCATCCCGGTTAATCCGGTTTGACCTTGAAAAGAACCTGACCGTATTCTACCGCCTGACCATCGGATACACATACTTCAGCAATAGTACCATTGGTCTCTGCTTTAATTTCATTCATAACTTTCATTGCTTCGATAATGCAGACTACTGTTTGAGAATCCACCGCACTGCCTATTTCTACAAACGGGTCAGAATCAGGACTTGGTTTGGCGTAAAAAGTACCGACCAGAGGTGATTTTATAGCAATTAAGTTATCTTCGACAGGAGCCGATGCGCCAGAAACACCTGTTGGGGATGGCATCATTTCGTGTTTCATCATCGGCATTGACGTTATTATAGGCCCGGATAATGATTGAGGCTGGTTTTTCTTGAGATGTATAGCACTATCGCCCTGCTTTATCTCAATCTCATCAAGCCCGTTTTGCTTCATTATATCAATTAATTCTTTTATTTTTTTTAAGTCGATGTCTTTGTCCGCCATCGCCGTATTCCTTTTCTATTAGTTCACATTGCGTACTTTCTTCTATGCAATGAAAAAGAAGTTAAAGAGGAAGTATAACGCCCAAAAGAAGTAATTGCAAGTAATTTCCCGTCACGGATAAAAAAACAAAATGGCTTACAGAATATGAGATAATGAGGATTAAGAGAGGATTTCAAGGCCCAATAAGGTCACATCATCGACTTCCGCCGGGCTGTATTCCTTTTCCTGGATTAATGCACTGTACTCGTCAATCATATCGAGGATCTGCATACGCTGGAGATGATTAAATTGGTCTGTAAAGCAAAATCCTGCTTTGTCATTGAAACTGCCAACGCATGATTCAGCACCATCAGAATACATAAAGATTTTATCGCCCCGCTGCAATTGAACTTTATTCTCATGAAATTCGGCCTGCTCGAAAACTCCCAGCAAAGAACCACGAACTTCCAACTGTTGAGGCTCTTTTCCCGGCCTTATTAAAATCGGATATGGATGCCCGGCACGAGCGTATGACAATTCGAGTGTTTTTGTATTCAACAGGCAGTAACAGCAGGTCGCAAACTGGTAGCCGGAAAGTTTTTGAGCCGCCATTTTTATATTGAGTTTTTTCATTACCTCCGCGGGTGAAAAAATCCTGTAATTATTGCCTATGGTCTCTCTCATAACCAGCGCCTGTTTAATAAAAATAGTCAATAAAGCGGCTGGCATTCCATGCCCGACGACATCGGCTATATAGAAAGCAACGTGATTTTCGTCCAAACGTACAACATCATAAATATCCCCGGATACCCATTCAGCCGGCATAAAAAATGTAGCCCACTGAAATTTGTCATCGCTGGGAAGTGTTGAAGGAAGAAAATCCTGCTGAACCAGACCAGCCAGACGAAGCTGTTCGGACAGATTTTCCACTAATGTTTTAGTTGAAGCAAACTGTTCGGCGAGTTTGTTCTTATAAACATTATTTACCTGTTTTGGCGGAGTTGCCGGTATTATTGACATACAGGGAGACTTCTTTCTAAACGAGAGGTTCACACTTATTCTTGCCCCTAACTCTTCCATGAAAGCCGAATCAGAGGTTCTGCGAAGTGTTAAACTGTTCTTTATTGATGCCAAAGAAAAACTTTTTACAGGCTCTTCAGGCTGCTCTGTTATTAAAATTACCCCAATATTCCTGATCTCAAGAGATTCTACAATACGAACGATTTTATCTGAGAAATCAGATTTATTAATATCAATAACAACGGTTCCTACTAAATCAAGGCTGCCGCGAACTTCAGAGAAGTCATCTATGGAGAGGATGCGGTATGAGATTTTTTTTTGCTTAAACAGCTTTTTTATCTCATTCGGAATCTGGTCATGATTTGTTAAATACAGTACATCTGTAAAAGTATTTCCCAAATCAATCCTGCTGAGTAACTCAACTTTATCCATTACAACTTTTCCCCAAACGTTATAGGGCTTGTATTTGCCTGATATTTCTCTAATCAATGCCGAATTATAAGACCAAATGATTAAAAGAAGCAAATCACTGTTTATAAGCTAATTTTCGGCTTGTTTCGGGGTGTACTTTGTATTTTTTTATATTTTTTTATTTCTTATCGACAATATTGTTTCTTAACGTTTTTCCCCGATTAATGCCAAGAACAAAATAATTAAATAAAGCGGATATGTTTACCATGTACTGCACCGCGCAAACGGGCGGCTGAGGATATTTCATAAAAACGCCGATTTCATCGCTTTCGAAAAAATCCTCGCTCAAGCTATCGAACTATGTTTCAGAAAATGAAAATGATATAGAAAATAGCATAAATAAAGGTTCACAGTATGGAGAAAATGAATGGAAAATGATAGCTGTAAAAAAATGAAACTGTATTTAACAATAAGACCAAGAAAAAGAACCAAAAAAAGTACCTGACACTAATGGCGGTTGTTTAAGCAAGAAAACCTTGAAACCAGCTTGAAAAACAGGGTGAAAACTCCTTATCAGAACCGCCATTCGTACCTGACACCTTTTTCTACCCCCCAATTTTTAATAAAATACTTATTTTTTGCAATTTATATATTTTTTTTCAGAAATTGCTTGACAAAAGACCATAAAATGTTAGAATGGGCAAATTGAGTAATATACAGTGTATTATTATGTTATTCTTGTTTAAAATGGATATTTTAATATTAAACAGGAATTATGTTCTTCATAATAACAATGGTAGGAGGAGTAAACAATGAGAAAAATTGTGTTATTAATTGTATTGTTATTTTTAACTGTCCCAACAATGGCACTTTCAACAGGTACATTCAATGTTCCTTCAGTTGGCGCATGGACAGAAATTTATGGTGCTGGTGGACCAGGCAGCGTAGGTGCTATTCTTTCAGGCACTCAAGCTGGTTATTGGGACTTCCAGGACATGGTATTGACATCTACAATACTTGTAAGTAATGTTAGCGGAATTTACACCTATCAAAGCACTTACATCGATTCGACTCCAGGTTCTGGCTATAACTTGAACCTACAGGATGTACCATCTTTATGGGGTACGGGAACCCAGGTTGATGGAATGACAGCGATTGTAACAAGTATACATGATTCATCAGGCTATATTAATGGTTACATAACTGGTTCGGGAGGTGTGATCAGTAATTTCTATGCGGACTTATCTGAAATTGGAGGAGATCCAATAGCTCACTGGGGTCTTACCTCAAATACATCGATTTCAGTAGTCCCGGTTCCAGGTGCTATTCTTTTAGGCAGTCTTGGTGCTGGATTAGTCGGTTGGTTACGTAAACGCAGAGCGTTGTAAAAGCATTAATAATAAGTTTAGCTTAATAGGGCTGCGAGCATCCGCTTGCAGTCCTTTTTTTATTTTCTCTATTGTTTTAGCAACCCTATAAATATTTACAAAATTTCGCCTATATACATCCGTGTTCCCCAAAATCCAAACGAATCCAACTCGTTTGCAAGCAGGAAAAAAACATTCTTATTCATCCGGCGAAAATTGCCGAGCCGATTCTAAGAATAGTAGCTCCTTCTTCGACTGCTATTTCGTAATCGGAACTCATGCCCATACTTAACTGTGTAAATCGCGGACCGACTATTTTTTCACCTTTCATCTCGTAAAATAACTCAGCGGCACGGGTAAAACATGAACGAACCACGTTTTTGTCGAGAGTAAGAGGCCCCATAGTCATTAAACCGACCAAATCGACATTCGGCAACGTTTCAAACTGTTCAGCAAGATGAATGGCGGCTCCAATCGGTACGCCGTATTTTTGCGGCTCGTTAGATGTGTTGACCTGAAGAAGTATTTTCGAGCGTATATTCAATTTTTTGGCTCCGGCATTAATTTCTTCCGCCAAACGAAGCGTATCTACTGAATGAATCAGGGAAACTGAAGATAATACCTGGCGTACTTTATTTCGCTGAAGATGACCAATCATGTGCCAGTTGATTTTCCGCAATATATCAGGGTCTCTGTCTTTCAGGGTTTCCGATAATTGGGACACGACCTTTTTAAGCTGCTGTACCCTGTTTTCGCCCAATTCAGTTATTCCAAGCCGAAGAACCTCTAATATTGCATCGAACGAGGCGGACTTTGTAACCACAACGAGGTTTACATCGCTTCGCTCTCTGCCGCTCCTGGAACAGGCGGAACAGATATTTTCTTCTACACGTTTGATTCTTTCGGATATTCTATTCATATTACAGCAACTTGATATTTCTCAAATTCAACCTGATAAAAAACATATCTTAAAAATATCAAGATATTGGAATTTTTCCAGTATAAAATTATAAGAGTGGAATATTTAGCTTTTTTTCTTAATATTTTTGTAAATTCTGCGAATTAGTTCTATAGAACTTAGAACCTATCCTAATAACTATTCGCTGTCTGTCATGCTGAACGCAGTGAAGCATCTGGGTCTTGAATTATAAAACCCAGCCCAGATTCTTCGGCTTCGCCTCAGAATGACAGGAAATTATTAGGATAGGCTCTTAATATGTTCCGGTAATAATATTTTTTGAAAATTCACATTAGAAATATAAAAAAGCTTTTTTTTACTTGCTTTTTCCATGAAATTTCATATAATAATTTAAAGTTGAATATTATTAGGGGGTTTGTGATTTTGCCCTTTTATTTCTGCTTTTACCAGCAGAGAATTAACTTTGTCTTATAAGAACTTAAAGATATTTTTTTAGTTTTTTTATATATTGAGAAAAATATTGCTGTTTAAGCAATTCTAAAAACCTCGGCGAGGCAGTGTGGTAAACCGGTCTCCCCCCCAGCCGGATCCGCCTCCTCGCCCTTTTTTTGCGCATTTGTATAAAATTTTATCTTATAACCTGAAAAATATCATGACTTTGGCCTGATATAATATTTTTGCCCTTCTTTTTGAACGAGCATATCCATATCAAACGCCCTGCTTAATATGTCAGTCGCAAGAACCTCATTCTTCAAGCCAGATATGAGAACTTCACCGTTTTTCAGAATCATTACATTATTTATCCACGAGTCGATTTCATCTATATGATGAGTAACAAATATCATCACAGGCGCGCCACTGCGCTTTGCAAGAAGCGACAAATCCTCAAGAAATCTTACTTTAGCCGCCGGATCGAGTCCTGCGCAAGGTTCGTCCAGGATAAGCAAACCCGGCTTATTAACCAGCGCACGAGCGATAAGTATTCGCTGCTGTTCACCCTGTGAGAGAATACCGAATTTTCTTTGGGCGAAGTCTGAAGCGTTTACCATTGCAAGCGCATCATGCGCAAGCTGAAGGTCCTTTTCCGTTATATCGCGAAAAATCCCCATCGAGGCGTCAATGCCGGAAAGAACTATCTCCACGGCCGAATCCTTTTCCGGCAGCCTGTGTTCCAGAGCTGTACTTACCCAGCCGATACGCTTGCGAAGTTCGCGAAGATTGCAATCGCCGTAACGCTGCTCAAAAACATGAACAGAACCTTTAGTAGGCCACTCGTAACCGGTGATGATTTTTAATAACGTGGTCTTGCCGGAACCGTTTGCGCCGAGCAATGCCCAGTGCTGATTTTTTTCGATAGACCACGAAATACCATTGAGAATATTATTACCATTACGCTGAAAATGAATATCTTTTAATTGAACTATTGTTTTCATTATGATACGCAATAAAGATTATTGAGAAGGAATCACCGGCTGATTATTGACCACGAACCTGTACGATAACATTTCTGTTTCTTGGCCCATCGAACTCGCAGAAAAAAACAGATTGCCATGTTCCAAGCACTAAGCGGCCGTTCTTAATCAATACCTGCTCGCTGCAGCCGATAAGCGAACTCTTGCAATGCGAATCGGAATTACCTTCGCAATGCCTGTATCCGGCACGGCGTTGCGGAAATATTTCCGCGAGAGTCAAAAGTATGTCATGCTGCACATCCGGGTCAGCGTTTTCGTTAATTGTTATACCGGCAGTCGTATGCGGGCAATATACCACTACATCACCATCAGAAATACCAGAATCGGTTACAATGGACTGAATCTGGCTTGTAATATCAATCATCTGATTCCGGCCGCGGGTACTTAAATTAAAATTATCCTGTTTTATTTTCATTTTAAGAATCCTTTTCAAAGTTTCATAACAAAATTGCAGCCATTGTGAAATAGCATAATAATGTAAAAATATCCGCCATCGCAAGTGTAATCGGGCCGGAGGCAATCTTCGGATCGAGTTTAAGCGTATGCAGTAAAACAGGAATACCCAAGCCAATCAAACACGCGGAGCATATCGACAAAAAAATACCTGAACCAATCGCCAGAGCCACCAGTGCGGCTCCCCGCCAGACCAGGGCGAATAATCCGACGATAACGCCGCTTGCAGCTCCAAGATAAATTGCTGTGCGTGCTTCACGATGAAGTGCGTTAAAAAACCATTTCAAACTCGGTTTTGATGTTCGCAGCATATGAAGAGTAAACATCATTGACTGAATACTTACGCTCTCACCCAAACCAAGAACCAGTGTTAAAAAGAAAGCCAATGCTATGGACTGAGCTAAAGTTGTTTCATAAACGCTTGCGAGCAGTGCGCTGATTATGCCGCTGCTTATAGTTGCCAACAGCCATGGAAATCTAAAATAGAAAGCCTTGAGCGGCGAAGCGCCCTTCACCTGCTCAATGTGAACACCGACAGACTCGAAAACCGTATCGTATTGCTGCCGTTCTGCATAATCAAAAACTTCTTCGGTAAACAAGCTTACATCTACGATGCCTATCATGCGACGCTGCTCATCAACAACCGGCAACGCAAGAAAACGGTATAATACAAAAGATTCGCAGGCATCAAAAATCGTGGCATTATGCGGTATTGAAACAACTTTATTTATCATAACTTTCGAAATTGCTTTTTCCGGTTCCTCTGTCAGCAATCGCCTGGTCGGAACAACACCTACAAGTTTTTTATCGTCGTCAAGAACATAAAAATAGACAATTCGCTCACCGATACCTACACGGCGTATATATTCGAGGGCTTCCTTAACAGACATATCCTGACGAAATGATGGATAATCCTCGCGAATATGTGACAGGATTGGTTCATCCAAATTAAAAGTGCATAATTGCGAAACCATGATATCCCCTTATTAAATATTACATCTGCTCAACTACGTCTATACCCAGCAGTTCTGTCAGGCCGTGCTTGATTGTTCGTGCGGTTAAATCACATAACAATAATCTTGTCGGCCTTTGTTCCGGCTCCGCCTTGAGAACGGGACAACTTGTATAAAATGTGCTGAATTTCTGGGCAAGCTCGTAAAGATATGACGTAAGATAATTCGGCTTGAAGTCACCAACTGCGTATTGAATCGCTTCGCCGTAGCGAACAAGATGTTTTGCAAGCTCAAGCTCTGTGGGATCAATTAAATTTAGAGTCTCAATACTTCCAAGCTCGGTTTTTATATCCACGTCATTGCCCTCTGCTTTGCGCTCAATCGACTTTATACGAGCATAGGCATATTGCATATAGGGAGCGGTGTTCCCTTCCATAGTGAGCATTTTATCGAAGCTGAATACATAATCGCTCGTGCGGTTGTTGGAATAATCGGCATACTTTACAGCACCTATCCCTACGGCCTGCGCGATTGTCTCTTTCTGTTCGCTCGACAACTCAGGATTTTTCTGCTCAACAACATTTGTCGCACGTTCAACGGCTTCATCGAGCAGTTCTTTCAATTTCACATTCTCACCCGAACGAGTCTTAAGCGGCTGACCGTTCTCGCCAAGAACACTACCAAACATTACATGATTGAGCTTTACGTTGTCATTCGCCCAACCTGCTTTGCGTGCAACCGTAAATAACATTTCAAAATGCAATTTCTGTCTTGCATCAGTAACATATATTATCTCATTAGCCTTTAATTCATTCACACGATATCGTAAAGCCGCCAAATCTGTCGTAGCATACAAAAACGCTCCATCTGATTTTTGAATAATAAATGGCAGCGGCTCACCTTCCTTATTCTTAAATCCTTCCGGAAACACACACATAGCCCCATCAGATTCTTTTGCTAAATTTGCCTTTTTCAAATCTGCAACAACATGGGGAAGTTTGTCATTATAGAAACTTTCTCCTTTAACATCTTTGTCTGAAAGATTTACTCCAAGCTGATCATACATTTTGTCAATTTCTTCAAGAGAATATCGAACAATATCCCGCCAGTACGCTAATATATCAAGATCACCTCTTTGAAGACCAACTACACAATCACGAGATATCTTTGCAAATTCAGGATCTGAATCATCAAGTTGTTTTGCTTTTCTATAAAAATCTTCCATATCGGCTACTCGTTGAATAGACACGTCCATTGCAGAGCCAACACGACGATTAATTAGGAAATTGATTAGCATTCCAAACTGTGTGCCCCAATCTCCGATGTGATTTTGTGGAATTACGTTATGGCCGAGAAATTTTAGCATTCTGCAGATGCAGTCGCCAATAATTGTACTTCGTAAATGGCCTACGTGCATTTGCTTTGCAATGTTGGGGCCGGAAAAATCGACAACAATATTCTTTGGTTCTGTTGTTTTTTCTACCGCGAAGTTTTCAGTGTCTTTATTTATTTCGCGAAGTCCATTTGCGATGAATTCTGGTTTTAATCTCAGGTTAATAAATCCGGGTCCGGCTATTTCGGGAGCTTCGCAAATATCGCTTATATCGAGTTTTTCGACTACCTGCTCAGCAAGTTTGCGGGGATTGGTTTTGAGTTGTTTTGCGAGAGCCATTACGCCGTTGACCTGATAGTCTCCGAATTTCGGGTCACTCGCCTGCTTTATAATCGCAGAACATTTTTCCTGCCCTGCAACATCGGACATTACAGCACTTATTCTATCTTCGAGTATTTCTACAATTGGTTTCATATTCAAATATTTTTTTAGCCACAGATGGCACAGAGAACACAGAGTATATTTTTTTATTCAATTCAAAGTATTATATGGCAACAATAAATCCTATATGCTATTTTTTAAAAATCATGATATTTATTCCAATTATAAATTAGTAACTAATTTATAATATATTTTCTCTGTGACCTCTGTGATCTCTGTGGCTATATTTTTACTTTTTTTGCATCGCCCCAGAGCAGTTCGAGGTCGTAATACTGGCGGTACTCAGCATCGAAAATATGTACTACAACATCAACGAAATCCAGCAGAATCCAGCGTCCCTGGTCATAGCCTGCTTTGCCGAACCTTTGAAAACCAGTTTCCCTGCCGGCCTGTGAAATTTCATCCGCTACGGTTTTCATCTGCCTGCCGCTCGTACCTGTAGCGATAACAAAATAGTCCGCGGCCTGCGAAATTCCCTTCAAATCGAGAACCACAATATCGGTGCAATGATTTTCAGCGGCTATTTTCGCGGCCGCTTTAGCGAATTTCTTTGCTAAATCAACTTTTCTTTTTGCCAAATTATTATTCCTTATCCAAACCAATAAAAAAGGGATGGTCGAACCGACCACCCCTATAGATTAACTTTATTACACGCCTGCGTCAATAAAATCAATATATAAGTGCGATTATAAGCTACTTAACGTGCTGAAAGAACACGGTCAAGAGCTGAATTACGAATGAAATCAGATATGCCCTTAAAACCAAGATTCATAGCCGCGTTGGAGAACAATAATTTCTCTTCTGCGGTCAATCTTACATTTACCTGCTCAGTACGTTGACCCGCTGATGCAGGCTGAGGAGGTCTCTGTCCATTTTCAATCATTACGGCAACCGCAACCATCAAGGCTTCTTCTGTTGCTTTATAGCATTCTTCTGGTGTTTTTGCATCAGCAAAAACTGTTGGAAGCTCGACTGAACTGCCAATGAAGCCAAGTTCTTCGTTGCGTTCCAGAATAATTTTATAATCAGACGCTATTTTTTGGGCTTTTAACAAAACAGACTCCTTGAAAGGCTTTTCGAGCTTTTCAGATTTCGCCCCGTTCTTTAAGGAATGCTTTGAATTTCTTGACATATTCGCCATCTACTTTCTTATCATGTACCGGGATTAACCAAGGTAATTCATCTTTTTTTGTAAACACCCGATATGGTTCATAGATTTTTTGAAGTTTCCAGCCATATGACTCAAACAACTCCAAAACTTCTTCAAAGGTAAAATATTCCTTCATTTCTTTGCTCCTGATGTTAAACTAAAAATGCGCATAAATCGCCCTTTATCACTATTATCAGCTTTTTTCGCAAATCAGCACAACACCAGAAAGCGCTACCCAAGCCGTCTCCTTCGGCAAGCCCGACTTCCTGAATGATCATTATCGGGTCCTTATTAACTTTATATACTTAAGTATAGCCTATGATATACATTTGTCAAGCGTTTTTTTTCAATATTTTTGAAAATTTTCTATATGTTTTAAAAAGCAAAAAGGGCAACTTTAATAGTTGCCCTTTATATTTGAATTTAAGCTTAATGTTACCTATCTTACTGAGCGCCAAGGTGGAGCCATTCGCTGATAGCTGGTGCGAATTTCACTATAACGCCTGAGAATACAACGCTGACCATTGTCATGAGTTTGATAAGAATGTTCAAACTTGGTCCTGATGTATCTTTGCAAGGATCGCCGACTGTGTCGCCGATAACCGCAGCACCATGAACCGGGTTCTTTGTACCGTCGGGCAGTTTCTTGCCGCCGTGAGCGCCTTTTTCGATGTATTTCTTTGCGTTATCCCATGCACCACCGGCGTTATTCAGCGTGATAGCAAGAACGAAGCCGCCTGTAAGTCCACCGACCAGAAGGCCCATAACGCCCGCTACGCCGAGCAGTAAACCGGTTACTACTGGAACGATAATCGCAAGAAGTGACGGAAGAAGCATTTCCTTTTGAGCACCTTTGGTTGAAATCGCAACGCAGCGTGCATAATCAGGTTTACCTGTTCCTTCCATAATGCCCGCTATTTCCTTGAATTGTCTGCGAACTTCTTCAACCATCGAACCAGCGGCTCTACCTACCGCCTTCATAGTCATAGCGCTAAATACGAATGCCATCATAGCGCCGATAAAGAGGCCGCCGATAAGCTTCGGATTCATAATGTTAAGCCCATAAGCCTCAACAAAAACCATAATCTCTGCCGTCTTTACGTTAACAGCATCAGCAACGCCATCTTTTGCGGCGAAAGCAACTGGACCTACACGATAAATTCCATCGATGCTTTGTTCAGCCAGACGTCCTATCCAAATTCTGATTTCTTCGATATAAGCAGCCAGCAGTGCCATTGCGGTCAAAGCGGCTGAACCGATTGCGAAACCTTTACCTGTTGCTGCGGTTGTATTTCCAAGTGAGTCAAGAGCGTCTGTTCTTTTTCTTACTTCCTCACCAAGACCGCTCATTTCAGCATTTCCACCGGCGTTGTCAGCAATTGGGCCGTATGCGTCTGTCGCGAGGGTAATACCCAGTGTAGCAAGCATACCTACAGCGGCGAAACCTATACCGTAAAGACCCATTGGGATCCCACCAGGAGAGAAACCTCCCGCGAAGCCGAATGCACAGAGAATACCAATTACAATTGTAACTACCGGCAAGCCTGCTGAGTACATACCAGTAGCTAAACCGTCAATAATTGTTGTAGCCGGTCCCATTACTGCCTGACCTGCAATTCCTCTTGTTGGTTTGTATTCATCTGATGTATAGTATTCGGTAAATTGACCGATTAAAACACCGGCTAAAAGACCTGAAACTACAGAACCAAAAATACCCCATGTAATCCAGCCAAACATAACAAGTATTGCCAAGGCGACAAGGATTAATCCTGAACTGCCTAATGTACCAATTAAAAGCGCTCTAAGAAGATTCTTTTGAGTAGCGTCTTCTTTACAGCGTACCATGAACATTCCCGCTATTGAAAGCAGAATACCAAGGCCTGCTACGACCATAGGTGCCAATACAGCTTTTTCCGGGGTCATTTTTCCCGGCAGAGTACCGAGACTCAAAGCCGCACCGAGAGCTGCTGTTGCAAGAATAGAACCGCAATAACTTTCGTACAGGTCAGCACCCATACCGGCAACATCACCGACGTTATCGCCAACGTTATCAGCTATTGTAGCTGGATTTCTTGGATCGTCTTCAGGAATACCGGCTTCGACTTTACCTACGAGGTCTGCACCTACGTCAGCGGCTTTTGTATAAATACCACCACCAACACGGGCAAACAACGCCTGAGTTGAAGCACCCATACCGAATGTAATCATTGTTGTCGTTATTTCTACGAGCTTATGGCCGGGATCCATACCTGCTTCGACAAGTTTTAATCCAAACAGTGTAAGACCATTGGTCATGTGTGTGTTACTATATACAAACCTATCGAGGACGATGTACCACATCGAAATATCGAAGAGGCCAAATCCTACGACGACCAGACCCATAACCGCACCGGAACGGAAAGCCACCTGCAAGCCGCTGTTTAAGCTCTGACTTGCACCCTGGGCGGTTCGTGACGAAGCATTTGTCGCGGTTTTCATACCTAAAAAGCCGCACAAGCCGCTAAAGAAACCACCTGTAAGGAAGGCTAACGGTACGAATGGATTCTGAACACCTTTATACGCGAGAAACGCAAAAATTCCCACCAATACAACAAACACAATGGTAACTACCCTGTATTGCCTGAACAGGTAAGCATAAGCACCCTCACGCACATACCCGGCAATTTCTATCATCCTCGCCGTGCCTGGAGGGGCTGACATCATTTTCTTGTAGAAATAGATAGCAAAACCCAGCGCCATAACTGAACTGACCATTGCGACCAGCCATGCTATAGTTCCGCTTCCAGAACCTGCCGCTGGTGCTGCTGTTGTACTTTCTGCGGCAAACGCAGTTGTACACGCTAATCCCAGCATTAATATTGAAAAAACACTCTTGCGAATTTTCACTTTTGTTACTCCTTTCAAAAACTGTCTATAATAAATCACACATAAAATTAAATTGTCTGGATAGTTTAACGAAACCTATCCAAGTTTCAACTGTTTTATCTGATACACCCCCGCTTTGAACATAATATTTTCTTGTATATCTAAGATCTATAAGTTTGCCAGCTACGCACACAATATAATAAATTTAATTCTTAATGTAAATAATTATACCGGTAAGAATCAAAATAATAACCACACAAACGCTGATAGCAGCTATAAAAACCCACATAAATCTTTGATTTTGCTTTGAAATTATGTATTTAAGGTATCTATCACTGGCGGAGAAAGTTTTGCTCATTTGTTCGATACCCGTCGTATGTTTTACTGTGTTATCATTAAGTTTATCAAGAATCTGATTAAAATTGTTCAGACTTTGCGACATTTGCACATCAATATCAGCAGCAGCGGCAAGCTGATGGTTAATATTTACAAGAGCATCGGTTTGTTTGGCTGTCTGAGCGGGAATTTGCTCTACCGCGTCAACAAATTGCTCGTTTTTTGCGGAAGCACCTTTTAACTGCTCAACAAGCTGCTCGGTGATTTTCTTCTGGTTTTCCAGCATTCCGGGGAAACTTTCAAGGATACGCGGCAATTGCTGGATTCTGCCCATTAATTCTTCATGTTGGGCGGCCTGATGGTCCAAATGGTCATTTATCCCCTGGAGACGCTCTACGAGCTTATCGAAACCTTCCTGGAGTTTTTCGATAGTTTCCGCAGGAACGCGCCCTATGCCGGTTTGCCTGTCTTCCTTTGAAACAGCCTTCACAATTACCTCATTTTGTGCTTTTTCAGCCTGAGATTTATTCCCTTCTGATTCCGCTTCGGTATTCTGACGGATCAGACCGTCATCATCCAATTCCGGCCGAGGATGTAGCGGCCCAATCAGCTTATGATTACGAAGCCAGTTGTTTGTTTGTAACCAGATATTTTTTAGCGCCATTTTGAAGATCTCCGATTGTTAAGCAATCGTTTATTTGTTTCCGGCAATTTGTTAAATTCGTCTTAGATGAAATTATAACTTTTCACTGCGGGTAAGGATAACAGTTTTTTCGCTGTTGAGCAAGAAAATATTGATGGATAAATCTACCTGTAAAAAACCGGTAAGGCTTTTTTTATTGTAAGGATTGGGCATGGAATGTAAAATCGGGGCGAAAAATAGAATACAGGACACAGAATACAGAAGACAGAAAATAAAGACAGGATTTGTATTGATATTTTATACCTGTTTTTCATGTTATCCTGTCAAAACAAAAAGGATTTTATGATGATTAAAAAGAATATATTGCTTTCAGGTATCACCGGATTGATATTTACCATATTAACAAGCGGATGCATTGAGCGTGAGTTGAAAATCAATACTACGCCGCAGGGTGCAATGGTCGCGTTAAACGATGAGCAAATCGGACAATCTCCGGTTACTGTATCGTTCAACTGGTACGGCGATTATTATGTCCGGCTAACCAAAGAAGGTTATGAAACACTGGATACACATAAAATGCTAAAAGCGCCGTGGTATGACCATTTTCCGTTCGATTTCTTCGTAGGTGTGCTATGGCCGCAAAGGATTGTAGATTCGTATGAGTGGACGTTCGAGCTTACAGAACAGAAAAAATTGACAAGGCAAGAGCTACTGCAAAAAGCAGATGACCTGAGTAAAGAGATGAAATAAATTTTATACCGATTTTCTGTCCACTATTCACCAATCACTATTCATTTTTAACGAGTCATGAGTTAGAAAATGTACGCACTTATATCGATGTTTCTGGCACTTATATTACTTGTAGCGCTTTTGCATTTTAAGGTCAGGATTGGACGGGCTATGATGATTTCCGCTTTTGCCCTTGCGGTGCTTTTGAGCGTCACGCCGATAAAGTTCTGGAATGCGATTGTCACCGAATGGAATGAAGTCCCCTTGAGCCAGACTACAGGCTATCTGTTCGTGTCACTTACCGCTCTTGTAATGTTAGTGAACGTTCTCGGTATAGTAATGAAGGAAACTGGAGTATCACAGAAACTCGCGCCGGCGATTCATGGTTTGTTCAGGAGTCGGCGTTTCGCATTGGCGGCAATCCCTATGATGATGGGTTTGCTTCCTACGCCGGGAGGGATAATGCTTTCCGCTCCGATGGTTCGCGAGTTGGGAGACCACATAAAAGTCGAAAGGTCAAGGCAGGCTGCTATAAACTTCCTATTCCGTCACCAGTGGGAAACAATCTGGCCGCTGTTTCCATCGATACCTCTGATACAGGGCATGTTCGGAATTTCCGCATTTGCTTTGATTTCGCATAATATGGCAATATCTTTAACTGGAATCATAAGCGGCGTAATTTTTCTTCTGTTCTTCGGAATACCACCCAAGGGCAAGGATAAACATACTCATGCGCAGTTCGTGCATAACCTGAATAATTTTGCACATGCGTTCTGGCCGATTCTATTTGTCGCTATTTTATACGCCGCGAAAAATATTCCACCTGCTATCGGCTTGATTATAGCATTACCGATTTACCTGTATGTCCACAAAGTTTCAGTAAAACGCTGGCCGGCTTTTTTCAAATCGGGTTTCAATATTGACTTCGCGTTGCTCATTCTCGGAGCTTTATTGTTTAAGGTAAATCTCCAGGCGGGAAACGCAATTGAGCAGGTAGTAAACTTTTTATCGGAAATAAATATGCCGCAGAATTTCGTTATCTTTTTCCTACCGCTATTTGTAGCGTTTTTGACCGGTTTGACTATGCCGACTGTCGCGATAACTTTCCCATTTCTTTTGCCATATATCGGAACAGGACAGGAAGCGAAAATCGGGCTTGAAACTCTCGCTTTCTCAGGCCTGATATGCGGCCTGCTCGTGACTCCCGTACACCTTTGCCTTGCACTTTCAGCAAGCTATTTCGAGACGCCGCTATTAAAAATCATATTAAAAGTTTTAGGCCCAGTAATCTTTATCGCTTGCGCAGGTATGTTGGTGGCGAAGTTCTTCGGATGAAAAATATTAATCATTTCCAGAGAAATCATATTTTTGTCATTGCGAGCCGTCTGAAAGATGGCGTGGCAATCTACAATCGTGCGTTTTAAGATTGCTTCGTCGTTTCACTCCTCGCAATGACATTTTGAGAAGTCATATTTATCTTCCAAGATGTGCTTTTGTTTGCTCGATAGCGGCCTGAAGTTCTTCTGGAGTTAGCATTTCAACCCTGCCGCTTACGCGAAGGACATTACACCTGCCGCTGTGAACTGGTACAGACTCATACAATAAAATATTGTCAGATGGAGAACTAAGTGTCTGTCCCGGAATATATGTGTAGTTTGGAGCGTTCGGCTCTGAGCAATGAAAGACTTGCGTCATTCCGACTTCGCTTACTAAATCATCATACGATTCAGGCAATTTATCTTCCGTCATAGAATACATCTGCAGAACCTGAAAAATCTGGCTCATATTCATTGTACATGCGATAGAAGAAGCTTTATTTGTCGTATTAACCATTCCTTCAGCATATTCCTGAGTCGTTTCTCCGGCCTGTTTCATAAGTGACATAACACCGATGCCAATAAGAACAATAACAATTCCCGCTATAAGTATATTGGTTATTGTTCCGCCGCTTCTCTTCGCGGCCAGATACCTTTTCTGAAATCGGAATACCCTGAAATTTTTGTTGTTATACATAATAATTCCTCTTATTTATAAACATTAAGACAAATTAAATAACCTGAAGAAAAAATTAACCATCGGAGTAATTATCATAGCAACTCCGCCCCAATATAATAACCCGATGAGAATAAATATACCGAATTGAGAAATATAATTGTAAGCATTTAAAGCCCGCTGGCTTTTTATACTCGCGTAAACAACCCTCGAACCATCCAGCGGCGGAATTGGAATAAGATTAAAAATCGCAAAAACAATATTCAGTTGTATTCCAAGCAAAAGGAAAAAATCAAGCATTGGAATATTTTCAGCAAGCAGAACTCTTTGTGCATGGTACAAAAGAGCAAGAATAGCCGCAAGTAATATATTAGAGATTGGCCCTGCTATCGCTACCAATAACATTTGGCTGCGAGTTAGAACTGAAAAATTCACCGGAACAGGCTTGGCGTATCCAAATCCTATAAGAACGGGTAATACAATAGTTCCAAACCAGTGTATATGAGCTATCGGATTAAGCGTGAGCCTTCCCATGTCTTTCGCGGTATGATCACCAAATTTATACGCCGCGAAGGCATGAGCAAACTCATGAATTGTCAGCGAAGGTAATACCGCCGCCATTGTAATTATAAATCTTTGAATATCAATATTAGGCATTATCTTATCCTATATACAATTATCATTATAGTCAAGCGATAAGAATTATATGCCTTTTTGTTAAAATATGTTCGTTTTGAGGAATCCCCCCCAACATATTTTCCTCAAAACTCAAGCCCGTGGATATCTCCTTTTATATTATCGTTCCTTCCAAAATCCTTTTTGGCGGAACGATATAATTGTCATTTTCCCCTGATACCCATATATGACGTGTTCCATCACCTCATTACTTATTATATTGTCACAGTACAAATAAAAACGTAACGCGATTTTTTATAATATTCCGATAATAATTTATAAATTTACAAAAAAAGCCACCAGTTCAACTGGTGGCTCATAAATTCAAGTATTTGTTTTTCTTATTTTCTACTATTGTTTTGTGTAACACCTGCTATGATGGTTTGTCATGTTGAGCCGATAAGCGAAACATCTGGCTATCGATGCCCAGATTCTTCGTTGCACTCAGAATGACACCCTTTATTTGTTAAGTTACTGAATACTATATTGTTCTATTAAACCAAGTACCGAAGCTGCCAGCTTATCCCGGTTAAATTGCTCTAATGCTACTTTTCTGGCGTTTTGTCCCATTTGTACAAGTTCATTTCTGTTAGATTCCAGGTACTTCACTTTCTCCACAAACTGATCGAGGTTACACAAATCACAACCTGAGCCACATTTATTTTCTTCAAGAATGTCTCTCTGCCAGCCTGAATAATTCAGCAAAACCGGTTTGCCGGCGCTTAGCGAATCGAAAAACTTATTCGCGGAATTTCTTTCCAGTATTTTATAATTCGCGATAGTAACCATCGAAACATCACAAGCTGCTGCAAAATCAGCAAGCTCATGTTTTGGTATTGCGTCTAATATTTCAACATTTTCCAAATTAAGAGTCTTGATTGTATCTCGAAGCATTTCTTTTTGACTGCCATTACCAGCCAATACAAAATGAATTGCCTGATTGTCACGTAATTTCTGTGCGGCGTCGAGAACGAATTGTAAATTATTAACTCGTCCCATAGCTCCGAAATGTAACAGGACAAATTTTTCTTCCCATCCATGTTTTTTCCTGATTTGTGAACCATCGATTTCAGGTTTGAAAAAATCAGTGTCACAACTATTCGGGACAACCAAAATTTGCTTTTTCTCACCGATTACTTTTGTTATTCCTTCAGCCATGCCGGGTGAAAGTGCGACAATCGCAGAACTTTGTTTATAAATTAATTTTTCGAGCCATAAAAGCATATGAATCAAAACCTTATTCTTTATAACTCCAAGCTCGATTGGTATTTCAGGCCACTGGTCGCGCACTTCAAAAACAAAAGGAACTCGCTTGATCCACTTGAGCTTCATCGCGGGAATTCCTATAGTTAATGGCGTACTCGTAGCGTAAATCACATCAACGTTTTTGACGCGCAAGCCCGCTATAACGCTGAACAAGCAAAAAGAAAGAAAAGAAAATATTCTACGCATAATTGATTGCTTGTTACTGTATCTTGTCCCGGCAATAAGTACATTTATTCCGTCAATCGTTTGCTTTCGTCCCCTGGATAAATCCAGCCCTCCGATATCATAATGACCTGTAATTATTGTCACTTTATGGCCGGACGCAACCCATCGACGCGCAAATTCATAAGAACGAGTACCTGTACTGCCTTCCGGCGTAGCAAAATGCTGATGAATATAAAGTATATGCATGATTATTTTGAAATGAGTTCTTTGTAAATTTCTTCCAGACGTTTCATATTAGTTTGCCTGTCGGCTTTTTCGCAAACCATTAGCCTGTTATACAAAGCCGCCTTCTGAATAATTTCAGAATTATCGAACAGTTTCATAATACAGTTTGCAAGACTATCAGCGTTACCGGCTTTGTGAAGATATCCGTTGAATCCATTGGTGATCCATACCGAGTTGGCATTTATATCAGAGACTATCGGGAATAATCCTGAAGCCATCGCTTCGAGAAGCGACAGACTTGTCCCGTCCCATTTCGAAGCTGAAAGATAAATATCATTTTGAGAAAGCACATCAGGTAGTTTGTCGTTTTCAATTCTGTCCATAAAAATAACATTATCACTTAATCCTGAATTTCTAACATACTCTTTCGTTTGGCCAAGCAATGAACCGTCTCCCGCGAAAGTCATTTTGAAATTGATGCTTTCTTCTTTCAATATCGCTAAAGCGTTTAGAATTGTAATATGGTCAAATACAGACTCAAATCTCCTTGTACAAATCATCTTCAAGTTTGAGTTTTTAACAAGTTTCGGTCTTTCAGCGAACGAAAACTTTTTTGTATCAATCCCAAGAGTAAATGCTTCGATTTTTTCCTTATTTATTCCAAGACTCAACGCAATATTTTCAAGTTCATGCGAGACAACATTCACGCAATCAGCATAGTTAAATATCTTCATGAGCAATATCTTCCAGAGAGGAGATTTTACGCCGTTAATTAAATCGCTTCCATGAACTGTAACGACAGCAGGATGAAAACCTGAAACCAAGGCTGTCAATCCGCCGCTCGTTGCATAATGCGCATGAATAATATCAGGTTTGATTTCACGAATCAGCTTTCGCACTCTGAGCATACTTAACGGATATTTCCATTTGCCCTGCGTTCGGGAATATGTTTTACCAAATCCCGTGTTATAAGTCGGCACGTTTCTTTCTGGACCTGGTGACAAACATACAAAATGCACATCGTGACTAGCCTGTTTGAAATAATCAAGGTAAGGACCTATATGTGAGAAATTACCGGTTGATATAAAACAAATACGCATTTTTTTACTGCTCGTTTTTATCTTTTCTATATTTCTAAACCTGAGCGGGATTGCAGCAGGCAATTGCTTTTTCATAGCATTGCAGAGTCAATCTCCCGATATGTTCCCAATTGTATTTATCTTCCAATCCTGAATTATAACGGTATAGATATACATCTGGATATTTCAGAACTTTTTCAATTGCCAGCGCAAGTGACTTTACATTACCTGGTTCGGCAATTTCGCCTATTCTGTCCGAAGAAACTATCTCACTCATTGCCCCGACGTTACTTGCAACTAAAGGTTTTTTATGAGCGCAGGTGCGTAAAAGTACGCCGCTTTGCGACTCGAAATTCTTATAAGGCAATACGACTATATCGCTTGCTGCAAAAAATAAATCTACTTCTTCATCCGGTATAAATTCAATAAATGTTTTGATATGCTCCTTGAGATTCAGTTTTACAATTAAATCCTGGTATGTCTGAAAACTCATGTCACGCGGCAAAGCTCCAGCAATTACAAGAAATATATCAGGATTATTTTTGAGGATTTCGGGCATTGCCTCAAGTAAAACATCCAAACCTTTGTTCGGCCGTATACTTCCGAAAAATAGCAGAATCTTTTTGTTTTCAGGCAAGTCTAATTTTCGCCGGGCGTCTGATATTGAAAGCATATTTTTAACAGGTATTAATCCATGAGGAATTACATCAATTTTGTCACTGTCTATTTCCCAGCGCTTCATCAATTGCTCTTTTCCTTTTTCAAAATGAACAATCAAACTATGAGGAATTCGCAGATTTCTTTGCATAAACGAATCTTTGCTCACAAATCGCTTATAATGCGGCATTACATCGTGAACAGTCAGAACTACAGGCAGCTTTTTCGCTAAAGGTTTCAAAAAAAACTGGTCAAGCAAAGGCAAATTCGCTCCCATAATATGTACCACATCGAAATTGTGTGCGAGAGCATATTTATTACGTCTTGAAATATTTATCATATTTCTGATTAACCTATCCATAGCCCAGTGCAATTTTGTAAATCTGTCCTGCTTGCAATTCAGTTCTGAAAATAATCTTTCAACTTTATATGGCCGTTCACCTTCAGGCCAGGCCGTACTGGTTAATACAGTGACATCTTCACCATTTTGAGCCAGACCATTGCATAGAGCATCAGTATAACTATACATGCCGCTTTTGCCGGAATGTTCGACTATTAAGATGCGCATTTTATTTTTCGTTTGATTCGACAAATGAATTGTTATGAGGTTACCTGCTGAAAATTGATTTCCGGGTCGTATTCTTCTTCAAATTCCAAATAAGGTTCGCAGGAAAGCATTTCCTGTTCCTGTGCGATACTCGTATATATATCACGCCAGTTTGCGGTAATCGCTGCGAAACTAATCAGAAGAGCCGCGGCTCGATAATGCGAATAAACGGGGTGAAAAACACCATCAGCCGCAAGAGCTATCGTAAGTAAAAAGCAAGTAGTACCCAAATAACGCAGCAAAGGAATTTCACTTCTTGCCAAAGCAAAACTTCTAAAAAGAGTCGCGGCATAAAGAAACATCGCTGCGAATAAACCAATCAAGCCGCACCTGTCGAGCCATCCTAAATATTCCGAGTGATAAAACGCCACCAATGCCCGCGGCCCATTCGGCGCAGGATGCACTGCTCCAATTCCCCGGCCTGTGAGAAGCAAATATGGAGTTCTTTTATAACTCGTTTGAATTGTCTCGTATTCCATTCCTCGCCAGCTATTCTTTAGTTCGTAGAAACTCGGAGCGGCGTAATCTCCCCTTCCATAATCCGCACGGAATCTCGCGAGAAAATCGAAACCAGAGGCAAAAGCGCCAACAATTACAATCATGCCAACGGCTGTAAAAATGACCGCGTTTTTGATTCTTGCTCTTATAAAAATCAAGGCCGAAAGAACAAGTACCGCGACTGCTCCATAAGTCGATCTTGTTTCGCTCAATACAATTCCGCCCAGACCGGCAAGCAGCATAAAGATTGAAATAAAAAGATAACCCGTTTTACTTACAATTCGTCCAATGGCAAGACTGACCAGAACAAGATATAACATTGGAATAAGCGCATTCGTACCTCTATCGCCGATAAGCCCGCCTGTCCCTATAATTCTTTCCGCTTCGTTAATCGGTGCGCTATAAATTCCGACTCGAATAAGAAGATGTAAAGCAAACATTATAAAAATAATAACAACACTGAATTTCAAAAGTCCCTTCACTCGCCAATAGTCTGTAAAATATCTGAGCGAAAAAACTCCAGCCGCGACAAAATGAACTACTCTCGAATTTGTTAAAGCTTCACGAGGATACAGGAAAAAACCCTGTACTAATGAAATAATACTTAATATTCCCAGAATTATAATGCACTTTTTTATTAGACCTGAACGGAACCGCGATTCATTCGGTACGAAAAACGAGGCTATTAATGTCATTATTGACAGAAAATCCGCAGGTCCCCATGTAACAGGCAAACCAAGATTTCCAGCCTGATTTATATAGCCCGAAAGTATGCTGTTAAATACTGCGCTAAACAGGAAAGTGTAGAACACCCATTTGGGCCGCCAGAATATAAGAGGCACACATAAAACAATGGTAACAGCACATAATATCGCTATGAATGTCGCCATAATATTTACTTAAAACAAACGTCCAAAAACAATTATTCTATAAAACATTCTAAATCAGTATCGGAAAATATAGGACACAGTTACAGGTCAAAACACCAGAACTTCCACTTTTTAATCTTTAGTTCCTATAATCTCGAATCATTTTTGAGAAATCGCTTTTTACTTTTTCATACATTTCAAAAGCGGCCTTTTGCTCTTTCTCACTTATAACGTCGAGATTATCGTTAATCTGATTAAATATCTCGATAAGCTTTTCAAAATTTAGACGCGTATCGGTAACGCAGTATTTCTCAAGACCAAACTGTGCCATAAAATCTTCGGTCTTTTTATGATACGCAATCGCCAGCAGCGGCGTTCCCGCAACAAGTGAAAAAATCTGAGAATGAGTCTTATGACCAACGTACATTCTGCATTGCGAAATTGAATTGATATGCTCTTGCGTACCCGGAAAATCTTCAACAATATGACACAACTCTTTTTGCTGAACATATTTTATAATATCTTCGATGCACGACCTGTCAGAACCCTGCAACTCCATCGGGAAAAAACGGATTTGTTTATAACCTCCGATTTCAATCGCATAATTTATTAATTTCGCAAAACTCTGAACATATTCCGCCCATGCCAGGGAATTTTGTTTATTTCCTGTCCAGACGGAAACTCCCATTATCGATTCTCTTTTACTTGGAGCAATTCTCTCTTTTACAACATCGTACAAACCAAATACAGACTCTCTGGTTTTTGAAACATGCTTTGCAGAAACTTCCAGTTTCTCAATTTCACCCATTGAAGCTTCATCACGAATAAATACTTGTTCCACACCCGAAAGTATTTTCTGAATCATTTGCTTGCTCGATGGTGACATAAATTTAAACGTACCGATAGATTGAGACCATAGCAAAAGAGGTTTTTTATAAAGCAGCGCAATCGCCATATCGAAAATCTGCGGCGTTCTGATATGACCTGCAATAATCGTTGTAAGATGATGCCCGCCGGTACTTATTACAATATCAGCTTTTTGCACAGCTTCCAAATACTCTTGATTTACAAGAAGCCTCAAATACGAGGGACATTTGCCGGCGATTAAAGCATTTCGTACCAACGGAAAATAAACAAGTCTCGGCAATTTAAACTTAAAAAACAGATGAAATATTTTTTTCAGTATATTCGCGTTTTTCTTTCGTGAAATGTTCCAGCCCCAGGGAATTACTCGCACATTAATATCGGGAAAGTCAGGTTTTTCATACCAGTATTGCGGATTACTCGCAGAGACAGTGACATTATCCATCCCTTCCGCTTTCAAAGCTTTCAGAACATAATACAGAACCGCCCTGTCGCCTTTATTTGTCGAGCATTGATTTATTACAAGAACATTCATATACATCAATTCGTTGTTTTAATTTTTTTTCTGAGCATAGCGAATAGCTCAGACGCTTCAGAACGCAGGGAAATCATTATAAAGATTGAAAATACAATAATTCCGGAAATTACGAACATCAGCGGCCAGGAAATACTGTTTACCGGCAGAACATGATATAATAATCTTAATACAGCAATTGAAACCAGGGATGCTGATAACGGTCCAAGCAGACTGCGTCGCAAATATTCAACAGGCTTTGTTTTAGTTATGTACAGTCCATACAGCGGCAGCCAGATTCCTATATATATCCATGTGGCGGCGAGAAGTGATATAGCCGCGGCTAAAGGAGTAAATACAGAGTTTTGAAAAAGAATCAACTCCAGCACGACTGCCCCGACTGAAGTCACGATTGCCCATATCGAAAGTGCGCGTAGATGTCCCATGCCAACTAAATATGGAAGCCATATTCCGAAAAAGCCCCGTGCAACTTCGGATATAATCAGGACACGCAGCACTATAATCATCGACGGCACAATATCACCAAGCCAGAGAACCAGTATATTCCCCGCGTAAACAAACAGCATAATTGTCGTAATGCAGGTCAAAACACAGCTTATATGGGTTCCTTTTGTGACAACGGTTTTGATTTTCTCAACCTGCCCAGTTGAATAAAGAGTTGTAATAACCGGGAGAAATACGTTTTGCATACCTGCCAGCAGACTGCGAACAAAACCGGAAGCCAGCGAAGCGACAGCATAAATGTCTAATTGTTCAGTCGTACCGAATTTGCCAATCAGAAGTGTCACGGTACTGTACATAAAAACCATACTGCCCGACCTGGCGACAGAGTGACCTGTATAACGAAACAGTTCCTTGATTGCGTCACGATTTACTTTTAATAAATTTATTTTAAAATCCGGTATTGATTTTTTCGCTACTACAAATGAAATTATAAAAGAAACGGCCGCGGATAACACTACCGCCGCCTGCACGGCTATCATACTTTTCCAGAAAAGAAGAAACCCTACAGTTAAAGCGGCTTTAAGTAAATTCACAACAATTACCACCGAATTGGTACGCGTATGATATTGGTATCCCATCAGTGCGCCGCTAAATGTGGATTCCAGCATTTTAAAAGCAAATGTTACACCCACAAGAACGCATGTTATTTGTGCTTCAAAAACCATCTCCTTTGTAATGGCGCTAAAAATATCAGATATAAATAAAGACAATAACACGGCTGCAGCTATTGTTAAAACCGCCAGTGCAGCCAGAACCGCGAAGGAAGCGGAAACAAAGCGATTCATTTGTTCAGTATTATTACGGTAGAAAGCGACAAATCGGTTTGTCGTAAGGGAAAAAGAGCTTTCCAGAATCAAGGGGTAACGCAATCCAGTCGAAAGCAAAAACCACACTCCGAAACTTTCAATTCCAAGCTTACCTCTAATAAGCGGAATTAAAATCAGCCCAACTGCCGCCATAACAAACTGACTAATCCAGTTCGAGCCAGCGTTCAAAAATACTTTTTTACGAAGTGACATATATTTTACTGGTTAGTTATTTCTTGCAAGGTATGAGTCAGTATTTCTCTCGCTTCATAGACGATATTGCAATTATCAGGATTATTTACGACTCTATCAACCTGACCATCGAGAATAAACTGAGCCTTTTTAGCTTTCTCGGCATCTTTAACTTTTATTTTATTTATAGTCTGCTGCAATTCATACAAATACTGGTAATCTTCCACACCCTCGCGCCATGCTTCCCAGCGGCGGGATGGAATTATACTTTCACTGTATCCCATTGCTTTTTCTGTCTTTGTTCCATAAACTACACCCGAAAATCCATGAGGCCTTAAAGTATCATTCCATGGAACTGCACCGGGGTCATATCCGAGACCATAATAATAAATCCAGAATCCCGCACCGCTCTGATTTCGCTGAAATGCCCGCCAGGGTAATAAACGATAATATGAATAAGGTTTCTGAGCTTTCATTGGTTCGAAACATTCATAAGTCCACATCTGCTTACTGAAACTTTTTATTTTCTCGAACCAATCGGGATGTTTAACAATATGGCTATCCTGCAAACACCAGATATCAATTAGCTCGCGAAAACGTAGAAACTCATCAGGACCTTTCCCGAACGAATTGGCATACAATCTTATTTTCGGATCAACAGATTTTATCAATTGCGCCAATTCATAATAATCATCTCCGATACTTTCATCAAACGGATATAAAGCAAATTTGTCATAGCCAATTCCAAGCTCTTTCAAATGCGAAACTAAATGTTCAAGCCATGATGAAAATACTTCTTTCCATTCTTTGCTCATCCATTTTATATCACCGAATCTGCCGTAATCTTTTTGTGTGATACTGAAACTCATTCCAAGCAAAAAAGTCCCGGCATATTGACGCAGTTTTATTGCCTCATCCAGTTTTGAATAATCAGGTTTTCTTGTTACGCCGGGCTTATCCGAAGAAAATCTCAAAAAAGGCAATTTTTGCGCAGGTATTACACAAACATTAACATAATGACTGCGAAGGTCCTTCGCGATTTCCTGTTCAGAAGCAGCCTGATAATAATCCCAAACACAAGTATTCAGCGCGGATTTATCAGTTAATCTGTTCTTATAAACTTTCAAATTAATTGAGATAGTTTCTATTTGAGATATTCCTGAAACTGCGATCTTTGCTTCATAATCTCCGGCTGTTAATTCAGCATTATGAATAGTCAGCCAGATCTGTATCAGTTGACCCGGTTCAATTTTAAAAGAATTTTCTCCTGTTAAAATCAACGCATCAGCGATAGAACCTGCCTGACTTGCCATTACGTACTTTGCTCGTCTGATTGCAAAAACCTTATCACTATCAATAATCTGCCCATTCGAGCCAATTAAAGGGGAAATAGAAATATTCATTTCTATTGTCTGTTCAGAACAATTGATAATATTAAACGCGGCTGATTCATTTTCATTTCGCCACATTTGGATATTAATTTCATTCGCACTATCATGAAGATATACTTCCTTTTCAAAAACAATCTCCATCGGATTTGCCGGCAGACATACAAACGGTTTTTTATATTTGTCGTGATAAATTCGAGCCTTTTGTTTTGCTAATAATTTTTCTTTGTCGCGTAACCGGCCTGTTATAAAACCATCAATTCTCCCGGACAATTTCTCAACTTCTACTGTATTGTCCTCAAATTGTAAATGGTCTTCTATTGTGTTTAATAGATTTTCATTAGTAGCGACTATTTCCAGATTGTCACGCAGATTCTTTATGCTCGAATCCGTAACAGCCTCTCCCATGACTTCAATTTCATCCATAAAAACTAAAGGTCCGTTGGGTCTAATCACAAGTTTTACGAATCTGCCCGCGGCGTTAATATCTTTAATATTCATTGCGCGAGGGATTCCGCTGTTTGAACTGCTTCTAATGTTTTCAAGCGTCCTGCCGCTAACCATTCCCGCAAATCTGAACTGGCTGCCTGTATCGCTTAATAAAACGGCGATAAATTCGGGAAATTCGACTGTAGCCGCTCCGCCGCCTATTGTATGAATATTAACTTCTCGAACGACACATTTTTGGCCAAGGTCAATTATGACTTCCACGAAAGGTTCAGGCTTGCGCCAGCCTACTGTGCTTTTTTGTGTCCACCTGCTTCCAGAAGTTTTCCCATCCGTAAGCTGAATTGAATCGGCATCTTCTGTACACAACTGGTAGTTCGGTTTCGGAGAAAACGTATAACTTTTATTCAGCGCAAGATTTTCCATTCCATAGGCACAAAAACACCATAGAATATTTAAAAAGAGAATGAACGACCGCTTTAGCATTTAAATAAATTTTTAGGCTAATTTATGATTTCTATACCAGTCTATTGTTGCTTTTAGACCTTCATCGAAAGTTGTTTTCGCCTCGAAACTGAAATATTTTTTAGCTCTTGATACATCCAGCATACGTCTTGGCTGGCCGTCTGGTTTGGAACTGTCCCAGCGAATTTCACCTTTAAAACCAGTAAGCTTTGCAATTTTCTCGACAAGGTCTTTAATCGAAATTTCAAAACCTGCTCCTATGTTCACCGGTTCGGAACCATTATAATGCTCTGTAGCCAACAAAATTCCTTCAGCGGCATCCGCGGCGTAAATGAATTCACGTGACGCACTGCCTGTCCCCCAGCACTCAATATAATCCGCTTTGCTGTCAATCGCATCAATACACTTTTTTATCAACGCCGGTATTACATGACTGCTTTGCGGATTGAAATTGTCACCGGGGCCATAAAGATTTACAGGAAGCAGAAATATCGAATTAAAACCATATTCCTGCCGATATGACTGCGACTGAACCAACAGCATTTTCTTGGCTAAGCCGTAAGGTGCGTTGGTTTCTTCAGGATAACCGTCCCAGATATCATCTTCTTTGAACGGAACAGGAGTGAATTTGGGATAAGCACATACAGTTCCAATCGCAACGAACTTTTGTATCTTCTGTAGTCTCGCCTGTTCGATAAGCTGAACGCCCATCATAAGATTCTTATAGAAAAACTCTCCGGGATGCGCACGATTTGCTCCTATTCCGCCGACAACCGCCGCAAGATGAATCACAATATCAGGATTCATATCTTCATACATCCGGTTAATATCTTCAACTTTGACAAGGTCATAGTCTTCTATTTTCGGTACAAGAATATGTTTGCAGCCTCGCTTTGTTAAGCCATCAATTACAAAATGACCAAGAAAACCTGCTCCGCCTGTCACTACTATATTTTTATTTTCAAAAAATGGTTTCACTGTTATTTACCCTTATCTTTGGAATTTTTCTCATATTCTTCTATTACTTTTTCGTTTTCAGCCAATTTCATATCAGAATCCGTCATCATTTTTGCAAGCTGCTCGAATGTCACCTTCGGTTCCCAATTTAGAATTTTTCTGGCTTTGGAGCAATCTCCGAGAAGCAGGTCAACTTCAGTCGGCCTGAAATACTTTTCATCAATTTCCACAAATTGGCGCCAGTCCATATCAAGATACTGAAAAACCTTTTCAAGAAACTCCTTCACGGAGTGAGTTTCTCCGGTGGAAATTACATAATCATCAGCTTTATCCTGCTGAAGCATCATCCACATTGCTTCTACATAATCACCGGCAAATCCCCAATCGCGCTTGGCGTCAAGATTACCGAGATATAACTTATCCTGCAAACCTAATTTAATCCTCGCGGCGGCTCGTGTTATTTTCCTTGTGACAAATGTTTCACCACGCCTCGGTGACTCATGATTAAACAGAATTCCATTGCAGGCGAAAATATCATAAGCTTCGCGATAATTCACGGTTTGCCAGTAGCTGTAAACTTTCGCGCAGGCATACGGGCTTCTCGGATAAAAAGGAGTCGTTTCCGTTTGCGGCGTCTCAACTACTTTGCCGTACATTTCGCTGCTCGACGCCTGGTAAAACTTAACCTTTTTGCCGCAGGAACGTATCGCTTCAAGAAGTCTGAGCGTTCCGAGCGCATCGGAGTTTACTGTATAAATCGGCATATCAAAACTCACGCGAACGTGACTTTGCGCACCGAGGTTATAAATCTCGTCAGGCTTGATATCGTTTATTATTGTCGAAAGATTGGAGCCGTCAGTCAAGTCGCCATAAACAAGCCGCAGTTTCGGCTGCTCATGCGGGTCCTTATACAAATGGTCGATTCTGCCGGTATGGAAAGTCGAACTTCGGCGAATTAAGCCCCATACTTCGTAACCTTTTTTGAGAAGGAATTCGACAAGATAAGAACCATCCTGTCCCGTGATACCTGTTATCAATGCTTTTTTCATAATTATCCTTTTTTTCTCTCGCTTTCGATTATCTTTGATAGTATTTCATCCAGACTGGTTTTGGATTCCCAGCCGATAGTTTTATTTACCTTTTCAATCGATGGAACACGCCGCATCATATCCTCAATTGGTCTTCCATAAGCCTGTTCATACGAAACAAACTGCTTTTTACTTTTGCTGCCTGTCAGTGTAATAATTTTGTCCGCAAGCTCTTCGATAGAAATTTCTTCTTTCGAGCCGATATTAAAAACCTTACCCATTGCGTCATCACAATCCATTAATTTTGTAATCGCGTCAATAAGATCGCCTACATAAGAAAAACATCGAGTCTGCCTGCCTGTGCCGCATATCTGAATCGGTTCATTATTCAACGCATTGCGAACAAACCTCGGAACAACCATTCCATATTGACCTGTCTGTCCCGGCCCGATTGTATTGAAGAATCTGCAAATAACTACGCCTAATCCGTACTGCTGATTAAATGCCAGACCAAGAAATTCATCTATCGCCTTGCTGCAGGCATACGACCATCGCGAAACGCTCGTACTTCCCAAAACAATATCATCTTCCTCGCGAAACGGAATTGAGTCACTTTTACCATATACTTCACTGCTCGAAGCGATAAGGATTTTTTTGCCGAACTTATTTGCGGCGTTGAGTACCACCTCTGTGCCGCCAATATTGGTTTCTATCGTATGAACAGGGTCTTCGGCTATCAGTTTGACACCAACCGCGGCGGCAAGATGATAAATTACATCGCATTGCTCAACCAAAGGTTCTATCAGCTTGGATTGGCGGATGTCACCTTCTATAAACGCGAACTCTGGATTTGTTCGGAAACCAGCTATATTTTCCAAACTGCCCGTGCTTAGATTATCGATAACCGCAACCTTATTGCCTTCCGCAAGCAGCTTGCCGGTCAGGTGAGAACCGATAAAACCTGCACCGCCTGTAATTAGTGCTTTCATATTTACTCCAATATTAAAAAAAGCATTGTCTGGAAATACCTGCTTTTAGTCAATCAAAAAATGCCTATACTCCGTCCCCGTCGGCTGCGAACAAAAATTGCCTCAACAGCCAAAAGGTCAGACTGAAATAATTCTTTTCAAAATTCTGTTTTCGATAATAGTTTTTTTAATAACATAAGTATTTCATAAGTATCGTCATATAAAGAACATAGCTTTAGCGCATATGCCTTCCTGGACAGTGATTTAATTTCCCCCGGAAGATTGTTAAAAATTGTTTTTGTTTTAAGATGGACTTATAAAAACAATGTTTTATTTCTTATTACATTGTTTTTTTCGGTCTTTATAAACGTATTGTATTTCAGCCAAAGAAGGAACAGCTTGTTTTGTCGGTTTCCCAGACGGTTACGCAATGGAGCAATTGCTTTGGAAATTTCCCGACAAGTTTTTCCCATGCGAAAACCGCAATATTTTCAACTGTCGCGGTCACATCTGAAAAGTAAGCGATATCGAGATTCAGGTTCTTATGGTCGATGAGATTTATAAGCTCATCGTCAATGATTTGTTCAAAATCGCCTATCGAAAAATTGGTATCAGGAGCAGGCATTTTCAGCGTTACTTCTATTACATAATTGTGTCCATGCCCAGTCGGATTCGCGCATTTACCAAATATTTTCCTGTTCTGTTCGTCGGTAAAATCTTTGTTCCAGAGCTTGTGCGTCGCCGCAAACTCGAATTTCTCACTGAAAAAAACCATTTTCATATCCTCCGAGCATATAGTTATCTTTCGATAAGGATTCAATTTTAGACTTAATTTATTCAATTGCGCAGGTGAGAACTCCCCTTCAAGCCGCTTCCAGACTAATTGTAAAAGTTCTGTAATTGAAAACAAACTTATATGTTTCGCGTTGGAATAACTTTCCTGTATCTTGCCTGTAAAAACAGGAACGGCAAATTTACGCACCTTACTGTCAATTTCAGCTACATTAACAACGAAACCTGTAGAGCGGTCAACATCACTGACAAGTTCGATGGACAGCTCAAAAAATATCGCCAATCCTTCACCCGATGGTTTTGACGCGAAAGAATTCGCGCCAAGAGATTGCTCCGGCAAAAAAGGATTTATTGAAAAACGAACCTGTCTTGCGAGTTTGTGCATGAAATATCCACCTGTTATTTCCTGTACATCAGGCTTAGAACTTCACTTCTGCTCTTCGGATCGGTCATAAACACTCCGCGAAGCGCCGATGTCACCATAACCGAGCCGGGTTTTTTTACACCTCGAATCGTCATACAGCTATGAGACGCTTCGAGAACAACGGAAACTCCTTCGGGATTTATTTTATCCATCAGAAAATCCGCTATCTGGCACGTAAGCCTTTCCTGTATTTGAAGGCGTCTGGCAAAACAATCCACAATCCGTGCCAGCTTGCTTACACCGAGAATCACACCGGTAGGTATATAAGCTATATGAGCCGAACCTATAAATGGCATCATATGATGTTCGCATACGCTGTAAAAAGGTATGTCACGCAATAAAACTATTTCACTGTAACTTTCTGTAAAAACGCTTTTCGCATGAAGTTCTGGATTTTCGTCCATACCTCCCAATAATTCAGTGTACATTCTTGCGACTCTCTGGGGTGTCTTTAAAAGTCCTTCACGATTGGGATCTTCGCCGACGGCAAGAAGTATTTCATGGACTGCTTTTTCGATTCTATCTGTATCTATCTTTTTTCTTTTTGTAACCATTTTAACTCAACATGTTTATTATTTACTATTCGCAATATTTTTAAGAAAAGCAATCAGCAACCTGACACCGAATCCGCTCGAACCTTCAGAGGCGTAATCAGCCGGACCACTAATCATATCCACTCCGGCTACATCAAGATGCGCCCATTTGGATTCGCCGACAAACTGTTTGAGAAACGCCGCCGCGGTGCAGGCTCCGCCCCATTTGCTGCCGATATTCTTCAAATCAGCTATTTTGCTTTTCATTTCTTCAAGATATTCTTCACTGCTCGGCATAGGCCAGACTTTCTCGCCGCTTTCTTCCGAGGCTTTCTGAATCTGTTTCATCAGTTCATCATCGTTACTCATCAGACCAGCCATATACTTTCCAAGAGCAACCATACATGCTCCGGTAAGTGTAGCCATATCAACTATGATATCGCATTTTTCCTTCGCTGCGTACGCCAGCGCGTCACAAAGAATCACTCTTCCTTCGGCGTCAGTGTTTTGAACTTCGACTGTTTTCCCGCTGAAGGTCGTTATAATGTCACCCGGCCTGTAACTTGAGCCGCTCGGAAGATTTTCCGCCGAAGGGATAAGGCCGTAAACATTTAAAGGTAAATCAAGTTCCGCGATTGCTTTCATGGTTGAAAGAACAGCGATTCCTCCCGATTTATCAAATTTCATTTCGTCCATGTTCGCGGCGGGTTTTATGCTTATGCCGCCGGAATCAAAAGTTATAGCTTTGCCTACGATAGCGACTGTAGGCAGGGAATTCGCTTTTTTCGCCGATGGTTTATGTTTCAAAACAATAAAAACAGGTTTATGAATCGAGCCTGAACCGACGGCCATTATGCCGCCCATTCCTTTTGCTTTTAATTGCTTCTCATCGAACACTGTACAGAAAAGATTTTTTGATTTACGTGCAAGCTCTTTCGCCAATCCGGCAATCTTTTCAGGATAGATTATATTGCCCGGCCGATTCGCGATTGTTCTCGAATAGCATTGTGCCTGACCAATGACACTACCGGTGACAAGGCCTTTATTCAAATCTTTTATTTTATCCGAATCGGAATCAACAAGTTCAACTTTAAGCAAACCAAGTCTGCCATCTTCATTTTCAGTTACATATTCATCATAGCGATAGCTTCCATAATACGTTCCCTCGGCACACGCCTGCCCTATTTCTGATAAATCATACTTCTTATCAAGAGCATTATGTAACGCAAGACAGAGAGTATTTGCCTTCAGATCAACGGCTTTTTTCGCCACCACAGAAGATACTTTGCGAATCGTATCAAGTGTCACTTTACTTTTCTCACCCAGGCCGACAAGCATTACTCTTTTTGCGCCGACTTTTTCATTTCCGTAAATTATCGAGCAGGAACGTTCTCTCGCTTTGAAGTCACCAATTTTCAGAAGGTCTTCGATAGCCCCGTTCAACTGTTTATTAAGTATGGAATTAAGTGAATCGAGTTTTTCGACATCTGAAAACAATCCGACAGCAAGAATATCTGTTTTGATTTTGCTGAAATCCACTTTTCTTGTTTTCAATTCGACTTTAATTATATCCTTCATTATCTATTCCTTTTTTAATCCTTGTTTTTCTCGTGTTTTATTTTCGCTCGATATTTCAGATAGCTCTCGATAAATCCATCTATGTCACCATCCATTACAGATTCGACATTGCCGACCTGGTAATCCGTCCTGTGATCCTTTACCATCTGGTACGGCTGAAAAACATAGCTTCGTATCTGGTTTCCCCAGGCGATTTCGCCTTTATTGCCGTATAGCTTTTCAATTTCAGCGTCACGCTTCTGCTGTTCGAGCATGTATAATTTGGCCTGCAAATATTTCATTGCCTGCGCTTTGTTTTTATGCTGGCTTCGTTCGTTCTGGCACTGGACAACTATGCCGGTCGGCAAATGTGTAATCCTGACCGCTGAACTTGTTTTATTAACATGCTGGCCGCCAGCGCCGCTTGCGCGATAAAAGTCTATCCTTAAATCATCTTCATTGATTTGGATATCGATATCATCATCGAATTCAGGAATACAATCAATCGCCGCAAAACTCGTATGCCTGCGTTTATTCGCGTCGAACGGACTTATTCTAACGAGCCTGTGAACCCCTGACTCGCAGGATAGTTTTCCGAAAGCAAACGGGCCGCTCACTTGAAGAGTAATTGAACGAATACCCGCTTCTTCTCCCGGAACTATGTCCATTTCCTGATATTTGAACTTATTTAAATCGAAATATCGTGTGTACATTCTAAGAAGCATACTCGCCCAGTCGCAGCTTTCCGTTCCGCCCGCACCGGCGTGAATACCAAAGAAACAGCTCTTGGTATCTTCAGGCCTCGAAAGCAGGCCGGTAAGCTCGATTTGGTCACACATTTTTTCAGTTTTAGCTAATTGTTCCTCAAGCTGGCGAAGTTCATTCTGGTCAGATTCATCCATAGCAAGCTCGAATAATTCCTTAAGGTCTTCAATTTCACTCTTAAGGTTCTCGGCAGGCTCAATTATGGATTTCAGCAAACTCAATTGAGATACAACTTTCTGCGCGTTATCAGGATTATCCCAAAAACCAGCCTGAGCGATTTGCGACTGGATATTTTCCATTTGGACTTTTTTATTAGCCAAGTCAAAGCCAGTCCCGAATTTGTTCCATCCGGGCCGACAATTCCGTTATCGATGTTTTTAGTTCTGCTACTTCCATAATATTATTTTACCGCATGGGCTTAAAACCCATCCTATATTAATTTCTGTTAATAAACCAACTTCCATCGGCCTCTTATACCATAGTTTAACTGTTTTCGCAACTCTTAAGCCAAATGCAAAGCAATAATAGAAAATAGCCAATTTTTTGCGTCAAATTTAATAAAACTATTGAATTTTCGGACAGATTCAGGTTAAATGCCTTTTTTGGAGTTTGTAATGAAAAAAATAGAGGAAAATTCAGTTGATATTGAAAAATGGATTAAGCTCATACGAGCCGATGGAGTTGGACCAGTTTCTTTCGCGAAAATGCTGAAACACTTCGGCTCAATCGACAGGATTTTAGGAGCCTCCGTAAGTGAACTGACGAAAATCGAAGGTATAGGTTTCAAGACTGCCGAACACATCGCGGCTACACGTGATAAATTCGATACTGCCAAAGAACTTGAACTCGCTCAAAAACTTGGCGTCTGGATAGTAAATTCAGACGACGAGCGTTATCCAGTTTCATTAAAACAGATTTACGACCCGCCGCCTGTACTTTATGTCAAAGGCACTTTGACACGAGCGGACAATCTGGCTATTTCAATCGTAGGTTCAAGACAATGCAGCCTGTACGGCCAAGAGCAATCTTCACGATTCGCACATTTTTTAAGTTCATCCGGTTTTACTGTATGCTCCGGCATGGCCCGCGGCATAGATACCGCCGCACATCAGGGCGCTTTATCATCAGGAGGACGGACAATCGCGGTACAAGGTTGCGGCCTTGCGAATATTTTCCCTCCCGAAAACAAGAAATTATTCGAGCTTATCTCTGAATCAGGAGCATGTATCAGCGAACTGCCGCTAAGTTACGAACCAATCGCCGCAAACTTTCCCGCCCGCAATAGAATTATCGCAGGCTTGTCACTGGGTACAATTGTTATCGAAGCGGCATTGCGTTCCGGTGCATTACTCACCGCAGACGCCGCTATTAATTACAATCGCGAAGTTATGGCCGTGCCGGGGAAAATTGACTCGCCGCTAAGCAAAGGCGCACACCAGCTTATAAAACAGGGTGCGAAATTAATCGAATCTGTCGAAGATGTTATGGACGCTCTCGGGTATTACGGCGAGCAATTAAGTGAACATGCAAGCATAGCAACAAACAAAGCCAAAGAAGAAATTGAAAAACCTCTATTCAATATGGAGCAATTGAACCTGACTAACGACGAAAAAACAATTTTAAATTGCCTCGACAAAGAACCAACCCACATCGAACAGATAATCGCACAGACTTCTCTTACAGCCGGAAGCGTAAACGCAAGCCTGATTTCCCTACGCCTAAAAAGCCTGATAAAACAACTACCGGGAAGTCTATTTGTAAAACGCTAAGAAAACGATTTGTAAAGATTTTTCCTATATTTACCAGTTTTTTACAAAATATCAGAAAAATAATATAATAAATTGCATTTGCTTACGTCTATATGTATGAGAACTTAAAATAATTGATAAATATAAGGCAATATCTTTTGTTACAAAAGAAAGAATTTTATAATGAAAATCAGGCTAACAAATATACTTAAAATCGTGATTTTAGGAATTTTCTTTTGTTATACATTCGATTGTTTTGGCATTCCCAGCCCGATGACACCTTTAAAGAAAGCCGCTTTCGATGGCGATGTTAACGCAGTGAACCAATTGATTTCTTCGGGGACTAATCCTGATGGAGAACTGGATCATGGTCTTTCCCCGCTTCATCTGGCAGTACAAAACAATCATATTGAAGTTATAAAGCTTTTACTTAAAGCGGGAGCCGATGTCAATATAAACCGCAGTGATGCCCATGCAATAACGAGTGGCTCCCCACTTCATTTTGCCGCGGTGTGCAATGGTGTTGAAGCCGCAAAAATTCTTATCACACACGGTGCCGATGTTAATTTGCAGGCTGATTCCATAGGACTGCCTGGAGCTTTTGTTAGCCCTTTGCATATGGCCGTCAATTACTCAAACCAAGAGATGGTACAGGTATTGATTGACAATAAAGCAAAGATAAATATACAGGATTCATTGGGCTATACGCCGCTATTTTACGTACTAAATGATAATCTTGGTAAGTTATTGATTTCCAAAGGCGCCGACGTTAACATCAAGGGGAAAGATAACTCTACCGCTTTGCATCGTGCTGTGTACTACGGTTATGCAGATGTTATTCAGGCTTTGCTATCCAATGGGGCGGATAAGGATATTTTTTACGCTTCAGGTACTGGCGATACTCCTCTACTCAAACAAATCATCAAGAATGGATTTGATAAAAAGCTCACTTCATTACAGGGAAAAAATCCTTTGCATTTTGCGGCGGCAAGAGGTCAGCCAGATTCGCTATTGCTATTAATTCAGGCAGGTGTAGATATAGATTCTTATGATGCATATGGTGAAACAGCACTTTATATCGCCGCAAGTAACTATCAAATAAAATGCGCAGATGTGCTTTTAAAAAATAATACAAATCCAAATGCCAGGGAATCTGACAGAGAGATGCCTCTGCATGGCTGCGCACGCGATGGTTCTATCGAGCTTGCAGAATTGCTTATAAACTACCGGGCAGATATCAACGCAACAGCAAAAACTACAGGTACCCCTATACAATTGGCATTAGCTTCAAATCGAATAGATATGGTAAAGTATTTTCTCAGCAAAGGTGCAGATGTCAATGCTGGAAGGCATGGCGGAGGCAGAGGAAATACACTCATTCACGAAGCTGTCAATAAAAATAACTACGAGATTGTCGAATTGATTTTGAAGTATGGCGCTGATGTTAATGCTTCGGGAAATGACGGACATACGCCGCTTCATCTTTGCGTTCGTGCCGGTAATAAAGAGATAGCTAAGCTGTTGTTGGATAATGGTGCGGATATTAATGCCAAAAACATATTCAAAAAAACGCCGATTCAACATGCTGAAGATATGAAACAAAATGTATTTGCTCAATTCTTACGAGATATAACACAAACTAAAAAACCAGACTAATCCAACTTCCACAGTACTGGGGATTTACTCAAATATTTTCGGAAGCTGATTTATATGAAGCGTATAGATAGCTTTTAAAATTGATTAACTTTCTTTAAATCATAATAGAATAATTGGCAACGCTCTCCGAAAAATCAATCTTATTTTTGAGATTTCTGGGATGTCCAAGGAACATCGTATCCCCCCTATTAGGATAAGATGTATGACATTG
>CAZVOA010000030.1:0-46281 GCA_964628465.1 uncultured Pirellulales bacterium
AGCCCTAAGACATGCCGCTGTGTATCGCATATAGTTTCGTCTTGAAAAAGCTCAACCGGGATATTTATATTAGTAATTGTCACTTATCCCCTCGCATAGCAACCCAGTTTCTTCGTGAAGGGCATCCGGCGGCTAACCATGCTTTCACTTCATCCGGCTTGAATAAATTTTTTCTCCCGAAGCTATGAACAGCCATCGGCCCAAACTTTCCATATTTTAAACTTTTATAAAACGCAGTCTTCCCAATTTGCAACCGGCTTATGACGTCTTCGACCGTCCATAAAAGTTTTTCCTGTGTCTCTGTTTCGGTCTCTGTAAGTTCATTTTCCATTGCCGTCACCTGCCTGTTTTTCAATTAACGCCGTTCGCCGATTAAGTTCGGCTTGAATTGCACGAACCTCAAAGCTATCTTTATTCAAGACTTGTTCATTGGCCTTCAAAATTCGTTCTAATTCACTTGTTTTAATTTCTGATATTTTCATACCGAAATTTTATCATAGAGAATTATTTTGGGTTGTGAATGGCCGTTTGCTGGTCGTAGGACATGAAAAATATTTTTATAAAACTGGATTATTACATACATAAAAGCGGAAAAAATTTTATACTTTTTTTTCTGCTGGTCGTTTGCTGGTCATTTTCTCTTTCATACTTTTAATGATATTTAAAGCGAAAGATTCTTTATAAATATATTGTGGGTCTGTGCTTTTTCTATTTTCGATTTCAACATAACAATTATCATTCGGCTTTCTTGCCCGTTCCAAGCGTCTTCTTAAAGCATCAACTGGAACATCATATTTTGTAGATAATTCTTTTGGTGATAGGTAAGGGTCGTTTTTATCAGTAAATTGACTTGAATTAAATATTACATTATCAATATTTATTTTCTCATCGTTTTTGGTTTCGTTGTAGTGTGCCTGTGTAACAGCAAGCGTATTTCCAAACCGTCTTACAAGCTCTTGATAAATCAATAATGCCTGTAAATCATTGGTTTTTATGCCTGCATTTAATCTGTCTATGATTGCTTCAAAATCGGTCTCAATAATATTCGCAGAAACATCGTCATTATTGCGTCTAAGTTCATCAACTAATAACTTAATACGACTGGTCATATACTGTAAAATTGGTCTTGTAGCAAAGAAGGCTGTTAAATAACCGTTAAAAGGTTTTTTTTCATCACCTTGAATACTTGTAATAGCTTCTTTGCCACTAACGGCTTTCCAAGATTGGTTAAGGATTTTTTCAAGTTTTTGCCGCTCTTTTTCGATTTCCTCAATGCGTTCAGATATGCTTTTGGGCTTTTCCGCCGGGGTGCTTTGTTTTTTTGTCTTTGTTATAGCCATTATTTCACCTACCTTGTAATTATCGTGGTTCAGCCTTGACGGCCAAGGCAGGTGAATGTCAAAACCGTCAATAGCCAAACCACAAATATTAAACTTGCCAACGTTTGCAAGTAAACTTATTTTATCAAAAAAATGTTCAAAAAAAAGATATATTTAAATAAATCTCATCAAACAAAATAATAGTATTAGTTTAAATATGCTTTTCAATTTCTCCAATACTTTTCAAAGCAAATTGAATTTCTGATTGCTTCCAATCTTCTCCGAGAAATTTGAGAATAATTTCACGGCCGACTCCCATACCTTTTGTAGTTTCAAAAGATTTTTGATTTTCACAAAGACCTCTGATAAATTTATCAGAGGTCTCCCATGATTTATATTTTGCCAATTCTCCATCAAGATATTTTTTAACCTGCTTAATAGTATTTGTCAAAAAGACCTCTAATAAATTTATTAAAGGTAACCCAATCTTTTGCTTTATCCTATTCTCTTTCACTGTCTAACAAATTTATCAGACAGGTTTGCAAATTCATCTTAAAAATAAAAATAGGGGTTACAGAACAACCGTAACCCCACGAAAGAAAAACCAACCAACGTATTAAAGCGTCGGTGGACAAAGTCAAAAACGGAGCGGCTATTTATTCAGGTTGGGCGTACATTTTTGCCGCTCCGTTACACATAATGAATATTTTATCGGCACTGTTGTTTAATCAAAAAATCCATCGACGGCAGACCATGCGAATCATAATTTTGATTTTTTATCGGCTTTATATTTTGCGAATTAAATTTATTTCTTTGCTTTGCATCTTCGAGAATCATTTGCGTCAAACTCGGCAGTGGCAGTCCCGGTTCACTGCTTTTCGATATGGTGATATTTTGCACTTGCCCGGATTTTTCATTTATTAAATCTGTCATATCAGGCAAGCCAAGCGGTTTATGCGTAGGCACGTTTGCGACAAAATTATTATTGACATTAGTATTAAGCAGTTCGCCAATAGGTTTCATTGAACCGGCGGCGTTTTGGTAATAAGTCGCTTCACTTTTTTTACATTCACAATAACTCTGTGAATTATTAATTGCTCGTTGAAAAAATTTCATTTTATAACCTTCCAAATAAATTATATTTCAATACTCGAAACTTGCTTTATAAATTCACCTACTAAGTTTCTGTTTTGCTGTTCAAGGCCTGAAACTTGTTTTGAGGCTTTTGAGGCTTCAAGGTCTTGCTGTGCGGCTTGTAGCTTCTCCCGGTAGTGTAAAACCTTCTCTTTAAGTTTATTAAGCTCTTGGCTCACTTCCTCGATTTCAAAGGGCGGCCCGCCGGGGTTTCCAGCCGTTGCAAGCTGTTGTCTTGCAGGGCCAAGATATTTTCTCTTTCTAATGTCAAACTCTTGAATTGCAAGCGATAATTTTACCGAAAAATACTTTACTATCAAACCGCATCGTTTAACAGGGTCAAGTGGGGGCGGCTGTATTTCGCTTCTTTGGTCTTTTTCACGTGTTGAACCGTCTTCAAAAAGTACCAAGTCGTTTATATAAACATAATTCGTTTCAACAATATTAATATTTTCATTATTCATTTTATAAAACCTTTCATTATAATTTACACTATTTATCACCATAATCCAACAATTAATTCTTTTATATTTGCAATGTCACTAATTCCGGCAACACAATTACTCAAATCGTCGTGCTGGTTCGCCGGGTGGTCAATAACATCCAAGCCGCCCGAACGTGTACGCCGTTCAAGTGCGGCCAACTGTTTAATAAGTCTTTCGTTGTCGGGCAATTCAATTTCCTTCGAGCAAATTCTTGGCAGTAATTCCAAATACAATTGACTTCTATTTTTCTCACTTGCCCGGTATGTTATTCCGTGACTACGAAACGCATCCACTGTATAGCCGCTTGCATACCTGTCACCTATTACAATTCCAAGATTATAACGTTTTAATTCCTGTGCCATTCGCCCGGCAACTTCAACGGGTGAAAAGGGCGGCTTGTATTCTTTTAGAAAATCAATAACAATCTTGCGTTCAACTCGGTGGCCAATGGCAAGACCGGCACTGTCAGAACGACCGCCGCTTGTATCGCAAAAACCATAATATCTAATGCTTTGTCTTGGCATTAATTCATAGCGGCCTCGTATAACGCAAGCCTGAATAACTTCGACCGGCAAATAACTTGCAACATCCTCACGCCAAAGATTCTCAAATTCGGACTTTGCACTAACCGGGTCAATTGCAATTTCCTCTGCAATGTCACTTTCGCTCAATAAAGGGTTCATTGTTCGGCTGTCGCTATCCCAAACCAAAGTATTAGCATTATCAATACCAAAACATCTTTTCCAAGTGTCGTAACAATATCCTCGTGGGGCGTATTTTGTGCTTACGCAAATAAGACGACCTTTTGTTGTAAGCAGTGAAGGTCTTACGCTTCTTACGAGTTCAACATCACTCTTGACTTTGACTTCTTCACCGCCTACTGTGAAAAATGCCAATTCATCTATGATAACAGCTAATTGACTCCAACCTCTTACTGTCTGAAAAGAACCTGTCAAACTACGAACACAAACGCCGTTGGAAAGTGTAAATTCATCACGCAGGTCTGTTATAACCTCACCTTGCAAAACTTTTCCTTGCAGTGCCGCTTTCGCATAACTACGAACAATTTTAGTCTGGTCTCGTGTAGGTGCAACAACCGAAACCATTCCCAATTCGCCCGGTGATAAAACTTTCTCACGACCACTCAATAATGCCTCGTATGCCGCAATATAACCGCTTAGCTTGCTTTTTCCTGAACGTCTGCCACATAATAGCAAAACATTCCTAAAACCGCTCTTAGGCAATTCTAAGGGGTTTCTGCCGGTACATTTTTTTATAAGGTCGTATTCGGACTGCTTCGGCTTAATTCCGTAAATGCACTTAATACAGGTCATCCAGTTATTATAACTTGCAAGACTGTCACCAAAGTACGGCTTGAAAAGGTTATCGTCCTGTGCGGCTTGTACTGGGTTCATATTAGACCTCTGTTTCTTTTTCTTGTTGTGCTTTGATTTTTTTCGCTTGATTTTCCGATAATTTTCTGAATTTCATCGGGCCGAAACTTTTGACAAGGTTTCTGTCGGTCGGGCCAATAACATCGCCCGGTTTGTAATCTCTTTTGTTTAGGTCTTGGTGTCTGCCAACTAACAATTGAAAATAATACATGTATAATCCCTTCAAAAAAATAATGTTTATGCTGTTTCTGTTTTCTTTGACTGTGTTTCCAAATATGTTTGTAAGTTTTGAATTTTGACTTGCTTTTGCAAACCAACAAGCCTCAAAAGTCCGCTCATTGAATTGACCATAGCGATATATTGACCAGCTTCAAAACCGGCCAAGTTTCCTTTTTCTATTTGCTCTTTTTCCATACTTTCCAACAAGGCACTTAGGAAACAAAGCCGTTTGCAAGCAAGCCGCTTTTGTACGCTGTCTGCGTTTGTATTTGCCAATAGTTCATCATACTTTCGTTTGATATTTTTCCACTTAGCCTGCCGGTAGTCTGCATCGTCCCAAAAGGCCAATTCTGTTCCGGGTGCGGTAAATGTTTTTTCGTCCTGTGTAGTCATATTGTTACTCACTTTCATTTATCAAAAAAATTAATTCTTTTTTTATGTTTTCTGGTAGGTTTGAGGCTTGCAATATTTCGGTAATATTGTTATATTTACTGCGTAAAGACGCTAAACAGGACGCCAAGACAGGTTCGTTAGGCTCTGTAAGTTCTTTAATAGCAATAGTTTGTGAAATTGACCTTCGGGGTTCGAATCCCCTTGGGGCTATTTTTTAAGGTTCTTTGAGATAAATAAATAATGAAATATCTGGGTAAATACCCTGATATTATAAATCTCAAGCCCCTGTGGATATCTCGCTTTTTCCTCTCCCTCCGCAACACGGGGGCTTTTTTATTAAGATTGCAGTATTTACATAGAGAAATAAAAAATGTGGCAAAAGTTCATATATTTGGGTCTCGCAGGAGCGGCGGGAACCATATCACGATATTTATTTTCCGGCTTTGTACAAAAGCTCAGCTCAAATAATTTCCCTCTTGGAACCGCAGCAGTAAATATTGTTGGCTGCCTGTTATTCGGATTAATCTGGGCAATTATGGAAAACAGGCTTTCAAACATTGATGCGATACGTCCAATTATTTTTATCGGTTTTTTCGGCGCTTTTACCACTTTTTCATCTTTTATGTATGAAACAAGCCAGTTACTGGATAACTCACAATGGTTCTTCGCTTCCGTTAATATTATTGGGCAAAATATAATTGGTTTGATAAGCATTCTTGTTGGTCTGGCAATTGGAAGATTAATTTAAGTCTTAAAGGGAGATATTTATGAAATTACCATCAGAAGCTGAACTCTTGCGAATTTTTATCGGTGAAGCGGATAAATACGAAGGCAAGCCGCTTTATGAAGCTATTGTCAAGCTCGCCCGCCAAAGAGGTATGGCTGGTGCTACTGTTGTTCGAGGTCTCATGGGTTTTGGCGCAGATAGCAGAATGCACACCGCGAAAATATTGCGTCTTTCCGAAGACCTTCCAATTGTTATAGAAATAGTCGATGAAACTCAAAAGATTGAATCCCTGCTTCCTGAATTGGACAATATGATAAAGGATGGTCTTGTGACTATTGAAAATATTCGTGTTCTTGCATATCGCTATAATTCTGACAAAAAAAAGTAATTCAATAAGTCATTTGAATTTTTTTGAAATCCTTATCAAACGGAATAATTAAACCGAAGGTTTTTTTGTCTTCTTCGAGCCATTGCATATAACATATTTTTTGTCCCAGAAATTGTCCTTCTGAATCATAGAACACACAGCGAATGCAGTTGCGGGCAAGGGTTTCTGTTACTAATTTTTGAGACAATGAATCATTTGATGAGTTCCAGAGATTATTTAGTTCCTGTTCTGTTTTTGGAAAGGATTCTGAGACCATACAAATGATTTGTATTATACCATTATTTTTATCAGCTTCTAACACCTCTACACGAAAAAACTGTTTATAAAGCTCATTGTCAATTGTCACATTATTTGGGTCGAAGGGAGCTAAATCATTAATAATACGCTGTGCAATGTCACGGTATGGAATGAAAAAAGCTGAAATTCCTATTCCTGCGCATAAAACAATTATCAGAGGGAGTATAATTTTTATTGTATGTTTTAAGTCGGCAGGCTTAGCAGGGCTGACCGTATCAGTTCGGACAATTCTCTGTTCCGCGGCTACTGTGCAATCGGGTTTAATACAATAAATTGTTTGAATTTCATTTCCGGGAATATATTCCACACTTCTTAACGTGGACATCAACTGCACGCATTCTTTAGGTGAATAGTTTTTTAAGAATTCTCCGAGATATTTAACAATTAAAGCATCAGCGGATTCCCCTGTTGATTTCGCATTAAGAGGCTCTGTATTGGCAAGGAGGCTGAAGCGTCCAGTGTTTATAGCCGCATGAAATTTTAATCCGGCCTTTTCTGTCTGTTTAACAAAAGCATTGATAATTTCTGCATCATCATCTGATAACAGGGGGCCTTCCAAAAGACCTTCCATGTAAAACGTTCCTTCGATTTTGACATTAGCCATATTTAAAGTTCCGAATTGAAGTCGTCAACCTGTTTGGGATTTTCATAATCTGGAAAATCATGTAATTTCCCAAATAACTCCTGATCATTTTTTGAATCAAGTAAAGGCCCTATGTTTCGAGTGTCAATCTGCAACTCTCTATCGTGAATATCCAGACGCATTTGTGTATATTGACGCAGTTTCTCTGTTTTTATTCTTTCCTGGTGCAATTGTTCACGCAAACGTCTTTGTTCAATCTCCATATGTTCTTCTTTAGCCTTTTCTTCCTTAAGATTCGATACAACCAATGCAATAACAATTCCAATGATACTGAGAAAAAAACCGATAAAGAACCATCCAATGACATTACGGCCTTTATGGTTTGCTATTAACGCACAGATAATTCCTGCGATTATCCAAAGAATTATAACCATTTACTATACCTCACTAAGATTCTTTCATATTTTATTTATGTGATTATACTAAATATAGAAATCGAAATCCAATTATACAGAATATGCATTAACATTGATGGATATAAACTTCTGCTTTTCCATTTCACCCAGCCAAGAAGCATGCCTGCGAGAAAAAGAACAGGCGCACTTATTATTGATAGATGAAGCGCGGTAAAAAGGGCGGCAGTCAGAATAATAGCTCGCCATGGTTTCAGTACTGTGTGCAGCCAGTGTTGTATAAGTCCGCGAAAAGCAATTTCTTCTGTTATCCCGGGAATAAGACATATTAAAATGAATAAAGGCCAGCCGCTTAAATTAATTTTATCCAATATATTTTTAGTTGAGCCATTATCTATATGAAAAATAAATGAGTGGTATAATATGTTGACAGCTATAAGAACAAACAAAAGCAAAAAGCCAATCCAAACCTCGATAGTGTCGAAACCTGTTTTTTTTAGTTGAACAAACAGGGATTGCCAGAATACTACCTCAAAAACAAAAGTTGTCAGTGATATCAATATCCCACTTATGATTATTGTGTATTTATAATCATTCTCATCTTCAAATAATACATGATTCATGAGTCCAACAATGAATATAACTATTGCAAAACTCCAGAATACTACCCAGACATTAGGAACTTTTTGTTTGATTAATTCTGATTCTGATAAAGGTCGCGGCATATAAGGTTGGATTACGGTTGATAAAGGGCGATATGGCGTTGCGCAAACAGTACAAAAATAAAACGCATAGTTTAATCGACTGCCGCAATACGAACAAAACTCATATTTAGCATTTGATTCTATTGCATTAGTATTTATATCTTCCACTTTTTCCTCAATATGGTTCCGTCAATAGTAACAGGCAATCGTTACAGCTAACAAGTATTTACTTTTTTTAATAAAAGCAAATTTGAAAGTTTAATCTATCGAGATCCTTTATCGTTTGAATATAATATAAATTTCTCTATAAGTCAATGTCGGTCTCTATAAAAAAAACTTGGTTATAACTATAAAAAAAGCCGACTCGTTGAAGAAATCGGCTTTTTAGAGGTTAAAATGTTTGTTTTAGTTACTCTGTTGGGCTTAATCTGAATAAAGCAACGTCGTGTGAAACGATTTTGCCGGTGTAATTATCTTTTGTAGTACCCAAATCTTTTTTTGCCCATAAGTCACGTACTTTATAAGTCTTACCAGCTAAAACGGCAAGGTCGCTCCAGTTTAGTGACATTTCAGCTTCTTCCAGTGTATCATTCAACATACAGACCGCCCAGTCGCCATTTGAAAGTTCTTTTACCCAGACTTCTTTACCTTCTTCATCAATAACGCGATAACCCTGCTTGCCGAGCGGGTCCTGGTCGATAGCGATGACTTCTTTATCGGTTAGAACTTTAAGAATATCATCGGTCATAATCCTCAGGTCGTTACCCATCATTAACGGAGCTGCCAACATACACCAGAAACTAAAATGTGCTCTTGATTCTGCGAATGTTAAGCCGCGTGTTCCGACTTCCAGCATATCCGGGTCGTTCCAGCGGTCAGGACCGGCGTATTGCTCGAGTTTCAACTCAGCCTGTCTGTCAAGAATATCTTTCCATCCGTTATTATAACCCGCTGTGCCTCTTGTACCAGCAGAGTATCTCGAAGCGATGTCGCCTGTAGTTCTCCAGAGTTGCGCGATTGGAGCTGCCCATTCCCATGGATTATTCTTTCCCCATTCGCACATACTTAAAATCATCGGTCTGCCCGCGGCTATTAATGCGCTTCCGAAAGTTTTATATGTTTCCTGTGCATTGGCTGTGCCTGTATTACACCAGTCGTATTTAACATAATCGACGCCCCATGAAGCATATAATCTTGCGTCTTCATATTCGTGTCCGCGACCGCCGGGAAAACCTGCGCATGTTTTTGTTCCGGCACAATTATAAATACCGAATTTCAAACCCAATCCGTGTATGTAATCGGCCAGTGCTTTCATGCCGCTTGGAAATTTTTCAGGATCAGCGACAAGTTGGCCGTTGGCATCTCTTTCCATTGTCATCCAGCAGTCATCGATAACTACATACTGATAACCGGCGTCTTTCAATCCGCTCTCAGCGATAATTTTTGCGGTTCCTTTTATTAAATCTTCATTGATATTTCTCTGGAAGGTATTCCATGTATTCCATCCCATAGGAGGAGTTAACGCAAGGCCTGTATATTTGTAAACAGGCTGTTGTCCTCTACGGCCGCCTCCGCCCGCACCAGTAAATCCTCCTGCTCCCATACCGGCACGATTGCCTCTGCGCGCTCCTGCTCCGGTAGTTGCACCTGCGCCAGGGGCGGCTATTCCGCCGCGACTGTTTATACTGGCGCCTGTACCGCCAGGAGTGGCTGTGACGCTATCCTGAGCTAATGCGATAGTTGTTAAACAAAGAATGGATAAAATCACCAATTTTCTCATAATATTACTCCTAATAAAATAATTCGTGTATTTTCTTCGTAAAATAATTTGTACCCGGAGGAACAATTTGGTTATCATATAAAAATATTGGAAAACACCTCCAATAAAGTGTACTTGTATATTCATTAATCAGGGTTATTATTGTACTTTTAGATTTAACTTAATGCAACTGGAATTATTGAAAAAAGAATTCAAATTATTGGGAAAAAAAGAATATTTTCTGTTGACACATTTGATGATTTAGGCTATGATAACACTATTGAGATTTGTTCCCACGCCCCTGTGGTTATCTCGCTTTTTCCTCTCTCCCTCCGCTACACAGGGGCTTTTTTTATACTCCCTGTTTTTTGAGCAAAATGTTTATTTTTTTTTATAAACAAATATACCTGTACGTACATTTTAGTTAAATGCACTTAAAAATCAATCGATGCGACGGATTGTGTAACAGGTAAACGTATAGTAGCTATTTCAGGGAAATGGTCAGATGGATATTTACCTTTAAAGCCATGCGAGTCGATTTCTGAATCTAAGACCTGAGCATATTCACTTATCGAAATATGGTCGATTTTCGGGCATTTCTTTGAGCCTGTAAATTTATGATATGTTCCAATATCAGGTTTTCCCGGATGCACGGATTTCCATGTATTAATCATCGCGGCGAACGAATTTTGATTTTTAATTTCCTCCAGATATTTCATCGCCGGATTATCGATTTCCATATTAAAATCACCCATTAAAATAAATGGATCGCTGGAATTTCTTTCAGCGATTTTTTTCGCAAGAAGGCGTACACTTTTTACCCTTGAGCGTTGTGACCAGTTGTCAAGATGTACATTATATACATAAAAGCTCGTATGGGTTGTTTTATCCTTAAGTCTAACCCAACTGCAAATCCTCGCGAATAAATTTCCCCAGCTTTTTGAACCGGGTTTCTCAGGCTTGTTTGAAAACCAGAATGTGCCGGAATCAACAAGCTCGAAACGGTCGTTTCTATAAAAAATCGCACATGTTTCTCCGCTGCTTTTTCCGTCAACTCTGCCTGTGGAGTATTTCGAGTATTGCGGCAATGCCTGTTGAATCTGCTGTAATTGGAAATCAATTCCTTCCTGCATTCCAATAACATCAGCGGCATTTTCCGCTATTGTGTCAATGACGATATTTCTTCTATTACCCCATTGATTGAAAGTCCAGCCGTCAAGCCACCAGGCATGACCTGTTCGAATATTGAAAGTCATTGCTTTTACACAATCTTCCTGTTCAGAGGAAAATTGTATTTCACGGCTTATAATCTTATTTTGTTGATTACAGCCAGATAGAAAAGATGTTATTATCGCAATTGTAATAAGTATTATTGTATTTTTCAAAACCCTATCTCCTTTATGAGTTATAATTTGGTTTTGTTGTAAATCGACAAAACAAAGACTCTTCTTAACGATTTAATTTTTTTGGAAATATCCGCAGAAAGATTAATATTGAAAAATACTAATACTCCTGCTATATAAACTATATGTAATAAAATACACAATGAAGTTTTATTAACACCCGGTGGGGATAGTTGTGATAAAATACAAGAATTAATCGTTTATTGAAGGAAGACTACTTTTGCAAAAAAATAATATTAAATACAAGCGGCGAAACAAAGTATGTGTTATAGGACTGTTGGTTACAGCATTTTTCTTTTTATCAACATCAGGCTGCTGCTCTAACCGCAGGCCTCGACTGCGGCTGGGAGCCTATTTTGGTGCGCCTCTTGGAATAGCATATCCGAATCCCGATAAGCTCGGCAAACATTGCTATAATAACATGTGGGGGGAAAGTATCGGTTTGGTATATACTGCAAAGGGGGGATTTATAGATTTGGGACATGTCAGAGATTCCGCTGATCGAGCCGCGTATTGTTCCCGGCTGGCTTATGAAAATCTTATTAATGGAAAAACAGAATTTACATTCAGGCTTATGGAGCCTTCAAAGTATTATGTTGAAATAAAATATCCCGAAAACTGGAACGACAGGGCCGATAAAGAAAAAATCGCTAAGGATATTTCAATTAAAGTTGGTAAATATTTGGCATATAACTCGATGATATGGCATGAAATCGTAACCTGGTATGGATACAGATATACGATCCTGTTTTCAGAATATATTTCTTCTTTTTCATGGGAGGATATGTATTCTGATATTGTTGGAATTGAAATTGCCGGAAGGGCGTTAGAGGATGGTTCGGATAATTACGATGCTGTTATTACAAAACTAATTGACGATGAACTTCGTCGTTTGGATGTCCAGTCTGTAAGTACGGCGAAGAAAGCGGAGAAAAAAATTAAAGGCAAGTGGTACAAGGGAACAATTTATCCATTCACAAAACTGAATAAAAGAAACTTTGACATTGGTTATGATGACGGTTATGTCACTCCGTGGCTTATTCCGGGAATATGCGAAAATGCCGAGCCGGTTTATTTTGCTATACCCAATATGGATTTCCTGGCTGAGCATGGTTTTGAAATCGATGTAAAAATTGAGCCGAAAATCAGGGTACAGCAAAAAATATTGAGAATTGCTTACCCGGATAGTAAAGGCAGATTTATAGTTCCATCAAAGCACTTTCCTGGCATAATGGAAGATATTATAAAAAAGGAAAAATTAAGGAATGGGCCTCAGGTAGATGTGCCGAATTTATAGCTTTTGAATAGAAAAAACTGTATGTATTTAATCAATAAGACAAGCATAATAATTTTTACACTGATATTAATTCTCGGATTAAGCGGGTGCAATCACACTCCTAATATAAGGCGTGGTTCAATTGCCACAACAACACTTGGCGTACCATTTATTCATCCAAGGCCTCCTTTTCTTAAACCTGATAAATTAGGTTCTCATTCATACTTCCCGAATCCTTTCGAGAAAAACGGAATAGTTTACACATGTGACGGCGGCCATATTGATATTTCTCATGTCCGGGCAAACGCGGATGATACGAGATTTCTTGTTGGAAAAATTTATAATACCCTGGTAGAAAACAAAAGAAAATATTTATTTGGTTTGGCTTTTGAGCAGTCATGGCATACTGTTGAATTCACATATCCCGATAACTGGCAGCAATTAACTCAGGAAGAAAGACAGAAAATCGCCGGAGAGATTTCTATGGAAGCGGGAGCGTTTGTGGCGTTTCATGCTACCTTATGGCATGAAATTATGTCATGGTTCGGAGTCCGATTCGCTATTTTCGATCCGCAGTTTAACTCAGCCTTTTCGTGGGAGGATGTTTATTCGAATATCCTCGGCGTTAAAATAGCGATTCAAGCTCTTAACGATACAGAGCATGATTACAATAAAGCAGTGACAATTGCAATTAATAAAGAGCTTGATATTTTAAGAGTTATTCCTCGCGAAAAAGCCATAGAATTAACTGAAACCATGCGGGGGAAATGGTTTAAGGGGACATTTGTAGCTGATATGATACGCAGAAATACCGACATTGGCATTGATGACGGCTTCGTATCGCCCGTTCTTATTCCTGGAGCATGTGAAGATGCCAAAGCCAGACCAATAGAAGTGCCTAAACTTGAAATAATGACGGCGCATGGTTTTTCAATGACCTATAAGATTAAACCTGTTTACCTCGAAGGATATAAAGTTCTGAAAATCGCCCACCCTGAAAAAAAGGCAAAATCAATTGAACCTGCAAAAGATTACCCCAAAATTATTGAATATATAAACAAACAGGCGGTTGAAAAATATAACTATGATATAGGTAAGTGACAAATCTGTTGGTTTTAGATGTTATTACCGGAATAATCGTTATAAGTTACCATTTGCTGGAACTAACATATAGACAACGAAAAAACTAATTGAAAGTTAAAATGGAATAATTTTGTGGTTTAAATAGCTTTACGATACAGGGCGTTCCTGTATCGCCCAGGATGGGTCAGCGAAAGAACCTTTTAGGGTGATGTCGCTGACCTGTTTTTATGGATTCCCGAAAATATCAAAAAAAAGATAAAATTCTTTTAAAAATACGTAGTTTCCACAATAGACATAATGGCTGAAGGGGAGTGTAATGGGAGATGTGGTTTTTCACATTTGTTTTAGCCCCTGCACTAAAGTTGACTCCTTCTGGCGGGGGCTTTTTTTATTGCCACCGGGAAGGACATATTTTGTAAATACAGACAAGAATAAACCAGCCATAAACCTTGCAGCCTCGCGGTATTCTTTTTGTACTTTCCGGCATAAAAAAGATAGGAATTTACTTATTGACCGAAAAATGAATACGAAGATATAATCATGTCTATGGTTCGGAAGAGTTACATCGCTATACTGCTTTTGTTTATGTTTGCAGAAACAGAATTGGTATTTGCTCACAAGCCTATCTGGAGCGGCAATTCTGCTGTTGACGCTAATAATGCCATTGCTCTAATTGATCCTGATATATCTCAGGTTGTTTACCGTTCCTTGCCGCCTGGACCCAATCAAATCTGGACCACCTCAACGGCCAATGCAAAATTCAAGCTTTATGTTCAAATAGGTGTGCCTGTTATCGAACGCCTGAAAAATTTCAGACCAAATTTAGCTGTCGTAGGTGCTGGTTTACCAAAATCAGAATTGCTTTTTAATATTCCCCCTAACTATGGTGCTGTAATAATAGATACTAATTCTGTTGAACCTCGTTTTTTTCATGAACCTTTTACCGGTACTGACTCATGGATTCTTCAAAGCAAGACGATTGAATTGCCGCAATCAGGAACTTTTTATGTAGTTGCTTTCGATCCAAATCAATCCGGCGGAAAGCTTTGGATTTCGGTAGGTAAGAAGGAAAAATTTGGATTGGCTGACATATTGAATATGGGCCAGACTATAAAACTTGTACGTGAATTTCACGAATCAGAAAACATTGTTAAGGCTGACCCAAATAGCCTCACTATCAATAAAAAATGAAATAATTTATTGTTCAATATTTTAAAACGGCATGAGTCAAACCTGTATTCGCATTAGCTCTTGTTCAAAGAACTTGGTTGTTCATAGATCCAGCTTGTATAATAAATAAATTGTAAGTTGTCCCCAGATGTTGTTAATCTGTTAGTTTAGAGTAAGTTATGAGCTACCTAATATTTGGATTACCTTTCCTGTATTAGAATCTATCCATACTTTTGCGGCATAGTATGGACCAAGCGAAGTTGAGGTTGGCAATTTAAATAGAAATGTTACAATACATTGCCCTTCTTCCTGTTCGACTGTAATGATTCCAGAAATTGGATTATACGCAATATTTTAGTCAAGGTTAATATATAATCAATTCGCTCTCTTTTTACGTAAGAGCAATGATAATAAGTACTTATATGTGTATTAAAAATTATGTAACTTCTTAATAAATTACTTTTTTTGAGCCGGTCAAAGAAGTTTTTATGAAAACTTGCCTTTATTGTCTATAGGTGTTATACTCCTGAAAATATTAAGGGGTATTATTAAGGTTTAATATGACTATGAAAATTATTCTGGATTCTGAACGGATAACTGATATTCTCAGGCAATTAACGAATGATATCATAAGTAAGATTCCCGCAGGGCGTGAAATTGCCGTAATAGGGATTCGCAGCAGGGGAGAAGTGCTGGCGCAGAGGCTTGCGTTGATGCTCTCTAAAAAGCTTAAAAAAGATGTCCTATGCGGCACGCTCGATATAACATTGTATCGTGACGACCTGAATCTGCCTGAGAATGCCTCTCAGGCTGATGTCCGAACTACCGAAATAAGATTTGATATTGACCAGAAAATAATAATACTTGTCGATGATGTCCTGCATACCGGTCGCTCGGCTCGCGCGGCGATGACGGCTTTGATAGATTTAGGCCGGCCGCAGGCGATTAGGCTTGCCGTGCTTATTGAAAGAAATGGGCGTGAATTTCCGATTCAGGCAGATTATGTCGGATTTAAGGCGGATGCAAAATCTAATGAAATGGTGTACGTTCATCTCGTCGAATCGGATGGAAAAGATGAAGTCATCATTAAATAAGGATGTTTAAACAAAAATGGCTTTTATGAGAAAAACAAAAGAGTTTAATTGGGACCGCAAGCACTTGCTTGGATTAAGGGAGTTAAGCGCCGAAGAGATTACATATATTCTCGATACAGCTACAGGATTTGAGCAGGTCAGTACAAGGTCTGTCAAGAAGGCGCCGCCATTGCGCGGCAAGGTAGTTGTGAACCTGTTCTTCGAGGACAGTACCCGAACGAGAAACAGTTTTACCTTAGCCGCCAACAGGTTAAGCGCGGACGTAATCGAATTTACGCAAAAGAGCAGTTCGGTCAGCAAGGGGGAAACGCTTCTTGATACGGCCAAAAACCTCGAAGCTATGGGAATTGATATCGTGGTAATACGTCACAGTGCAGGCGGGGCGGCGAGATTTTTGAGCAGAAATATACAAGCGGCTATAATTAATGCCGGTGATGGTTTTTGCGAACACCCGACACAGGGACTTCTCGATACTTATACTATCCGCAAGATAAAAGGTTCTCTCAAGGGCCTGAAGATTGCCATAGTTGGTGACATCTCTCATTCGAGAGTTGCTCGCAGCGACATGTGGGCCATGACGAAGCTTGGGGCGGAAGTGACATTCGTCGGGCCGCCGACGCTCATGCCTTCTCAGGTAAGCAAGCTGCCGGTTAAAGTAAGTTATTCACTTGATGAAGTGATAGAAAAAGTTGACGTAATTAATATGCTTCGTATTCAATTCGAAAGACTTGGCGGAAATCCGTTCCCTTCGATTCGGGAATATTCGCATTATTTCGGCTTGACTGTCGAACGTATGCAGAAAGCCAAACCGGATATCCTGGTAATGCATCCGGGCCCGATAAACAGAGGATTGGAAATCGAAAGCGAAGTAGCAGATGGCAAAAACAGTGTAATTCTCGAACAGGTGAAAAACGGCTTAGCCGTAAGAATGGCTGTGTTATTTCTCGTAAATCAGGCCGCAATGGTGACAAAGGAAAAATGAAAAAGCGAATACGTTTATCCGCGTTTCAAACTCAAATTCTAATACAGCCGCAATGTTTTAATATCGCTCATCACACACTGGAAGAATAAAACTATGGATACCGAATTATTGATAAAAAACGGCAGGGTGATTGACCCGGCGAATAAAATTGACAAGGTTTGCGATGTTCTTGTTACTAACGGGAAAATCGCAGAAGTGGGCAAGATTGAGAAGAAAGTTCAGAATGTTATCGATGCGACAGGTAAGCTTGTCACTCCCGGCCTGATAGATATTCACGTGCATTTCCGTGAGCCGGGCGACGAAGAGGAAGAAACAATAGCCAGCGGCTCAGCGGCAGCGGTCGCGGCCGGTTACACTTCCGTTGTCTGTATGCCGAATACAAAGCCGGTAATCGAAACAGAAACTGATGTCGAATACATTCACCGCAAAGCAAGGCAGGCACGAAAAACGCACGTTTATACGATGGGTGCGATTACAAAAGGACTCGCGGGCGTAGAACTTGCCGAAATGGGATTTATGTCCGAAGCCGGAGCGGTCGGTTTTACCGATGATGGTCATGGCGTACAGGATCCTGCGGTTATGCTTCGCGCTCTGAAATACGCGAGCATGTTCAATGTTTTCATCGCTCAGCATTGCCAGGATGACCGGATAGCTGGAGGCGGCGTAATGAACTCCGGTTATTATTCGACTATCCTTGGCCTTCCCGGTCTTGATACTCTTGCGGAGGAAGCAATGCTATGGCGTGACATACAGCTTGTCAAAAAACTTCCTGAGCAGAGAGTTCGCTATCATGCCCAGCATATTTCCACCGCCGGTTCGGTAGAATTGATAAGGACGGCTAAAAAAGCATCTCTGCCGGTGACATGTGAAGTTACGCCGCACCATTTGCTTTTAACGGAAGAAAATTGCTCCGAATACGATACGAATTATAAAATGAATCCGCCTTTGCGAACGAAGAAAGATGCAGAAGCTCTCAAGCAGGCGATTGCCGATGGCCTTGTTGACGCTCTTGTTACTGACCATGCACCGCATTTGCAGAGTGAAAAAGAGCTGGAATTTTTAACCGCTCCGTTTGGAATCGTCGGCCTTGAATGCGCTTTGCCGCTTTTTATAAAAGCTCTTGTCGAGCCTGGCATTCTGGATTGGCCGGGACTTATCAGCTTAATGACGGAGAAGCCCGCAAAGACAATCGGGATAGACAAAGGAACGCTTGGAGTTGGAAAGCAGGCGGATATTGCGATAATTAATCCACAAACAAAATATAAAATTGATATAAATTCATTTGTCTCGAAAAGCAAAAATTGTCCGTATCACGGCTGGGAAGTTAAAGGAAAAGTCGAAAAAACAATTGTCCTGGGCGAAATTAGATTTGAGTAGAGACGCACGGCCGTGCGTCTCTACAAATAAAAGATGTTTATAATTGACGGTTATAATTTGTTGCATGCAATTGGCAAGCTGGATGAGCTTTTTGCGCCTGTTACGGACGTGCAAATGTGCCGGTTGATAAATAATTTTTTTCAGCTTACCGGGCAAAAAGGAGAATTGGTTTTCGATGGAACCGGGCCGCGGGATAAACATCAATATGATAATTTCAGCCATCTTGAGGTTTTCTTTTCGGATATTCGCACAGACGCCGACTCAATTATTGAAGATAAGATAAAAGCGGACACATCGCCGAAAAGGCTTGTAATTATAAGCAGCGACAGGAGATTACGCAAAGCGGCTCATCAGAGAAAAGCCGCGTCGGTTAAATCTGACGAGTTCTGGGTGATTCTGAATAAGGAACTCAACAAGAAAAGGCCACAGAAAGAACCCGGCGCCAAAAGACAGGGATTAAGCGAAAGCGAAACCAATAAATGGCTCGAAATTTTCGGAATCGGGTAGAGACGCACGGCCGTGCGTCTCTACTATTCATGACGCAATGCTTCTATCGGGTCGAGACGGGCGGCTTTTAACGCGGGGAAATAACCGAATATAACACCCACAGCGGCGGAGAATAAAAACGCGAGAATAACGATACCCCACTTGATAACAAAAGGCATCATCATTAATTGTGCTATCAGGAAAGACGAGGATAGTGCCAGAATAATTCCTATGATTCCTCCGAAAGAAGACAATACAATCGCTTCGACAAGGAATTGCATCATAACCTCGCTCTCCATTGCGCCAATGGCAAGACGAGTACCGATTTCCCGTGTTCGTTCGGTAACGGAAACCAGCATAATATTCATAATACCGATTCCGCCGACAAGGAGGCTCACAGCCGCTACGGCGCTAAGAAGGGCAGTCAGAATATTGGTGGTACTTGTGAGCATACTTGATATTTCCTTCATATCCATTACGGTAAAGTCATCTTCTTCTGTTCCTGTAATGTGCCTGCGTTCCCGCATTAATACTTCGATGTCCCTTTGTGCTTTTTCCGTTGGTATGCCGTCTTTTATGGAAGCCTGAATAATACTGACATCCTCATTTCCGGAAATACGTCTCTGGAAAGTACGAAGGGGAATAACAACGAGATCGTCCTGATCCATGCCCATCGTATTCTGGCCTTTTGGAGCAAGCAACCCGATTACCTGGCATGAAAGTTTTTTCAGACGGATAGTTTCTCCGATACAGTCCTGGCTTCCGAAAAGCTGTTTGCGTACAGTTTCACCAATAATACACACTGCCGAGCCGTTACGCAGATCACTTTCTGAAAACAACCTGCCGTTAGTAACGGACCTGTTGCCAATAGTGATATATTCATTTGATGAGCCGGTAATTGATGTTTGCCAGTTTTCATTTCCAAAGACTGCAGTAATTGATTGAGAAGCAATTGGCGCGATAGCACGAACAGAACCGATGTCTCTAACAACGGCTTCGACATCTTCTATTCTGAACATAGCAGGAGTTGCTCCCATAGCGCCAGGTCCCATTCTCTTTCCGGGGCTAATCATTAAAAGATTGCTTCCCATACTTGCTATCTGCTCGGTAACCTGTGCAGTGGCGCCGGAACCCAATGTCACCATAGTAATAACCGCCGATACTCCAATGACAATGCCAAGAATTGTCAAAAAGGAACGCATTATATTTCGTTTTAATTCACGTAACGCCAGCAGGATTGCATTCCAGAACATTATAATTTACTCCCATTATGTTTATCAGATTCGACAAGGCCGTCCCTGAAATGTACTATACGTTTTGCATAAACCGCCATATCCGGCTCATGCGTCACCATTACAATAGTTATCCCGAGTTCGCTATTCAATTTGCAGAGCAGTTGCATAATTTCGACACTGCATGCTGAATCAAGGTTGCCGGTAGGTTCATCCGCTAAAAGAATAAAAGGTTGAGTGATTATTGCACGCGCAATCGCGACTCGCTGCTGCTGTCCGCCTGAAAGCTCGCTTGGAGTATGAGATTCCCAGCCTGTTAATCCGACCGTTTTTAATGCCGTCATTGAAAGACGATGTCGTTCGCCGGTACTGGTTCCCCTGTAAATGAGCGGCAGTTCCACATTTTCTTTCGCTGATGTTCGGCTTAGAAGATTATAGCCTTGAAATACGAATCCGAGATAATTTCGTCTTAAAAGAGCGTGTTGTCTTCGGCTTAAATCACAGACTTCGATACCTTTAAACTTAAACGAACCTGTTGTGGGTACATCAAGGCATCCGAGAATATTCATACAAGTTGATTTTCCGGAACCGCTCGGACCCATTACAGCGATAAATTCACCTTTATTAATTTGAAGGTCTATACCGCGAAGAGCCTCCATCGCAGCTTGTCCCTGGCCATAAACCTTTCTTATTCCTTTAAGGGATATTACAGGTTGTTCACTGGTATTATCGTTATTTAACATTTTATCTTCTCTGCGGCATTAAAGTATCAGTTACAAGTTCCGTTCCGGGTTTGATGTCACCTTTGATTACTTCCGTCATAACTCCATCAGAGACACCAACAGTAATATTGATTGGTGTCAATACATTTTCAACAAGAGTCCAGACTTCTTTCTCGGTTTTATTATCAGACTCCGTGTCACGTTTTGTATCCATCATCGGTGGTCTGGGCATTATTGCACCAAGCAAACTTCGTGGACGTCCCTCCATTTGCTGTGGTTGTTGCGGTGGAGAAAATCTTAATGCGTTATTCGGGATAAGAAGAGCATTTTCAACTTTATTTACAGTAATTTCTGCTGTAGCCGTCATTCCCGGACGCAGTGATAAATCTGTGTTATCAACCTTAAGCACTGTCTCATATGTCACTACACCCTGAACAGTTTGTGAGCCGTACCTGATTTGTATTATCTTTGCCTGAAAATCGCGATTCGGATAAGCATCTACAGTAAAAACCGCTTCCTGACCTTCCCTTACCTGGCCGATGTCCGCTTCATCTACATCGACGTGCAGTTCCATTTTTGACAGATCTTCAGCAAGTGAAAATAATACAGGGGCTTGAAACGACGCCGCTACTGTCTGGCCCGGTTCGATACTGCGTGTCAGAACGACACCGTTAATTGGGGAATGTATTATTGTTTTTGACTTGTCTGTCTCAAGAGTATCAAGAGCCGCTCTGGCTTGCAAAACGGATGCGTTAGCACTTGCTACATTTGCTTTTGCCCGTTCAAAAGCAGCCTCTGCCGCATCGAGTTCAGTCTGAGATGGGACTTTATTGTCGCTTAACTCGCGAACTTTTTTATATTGTTCAAGTTTGCGGCTGGTTTCATTTAGTGTCGCCTGAGCCTGGAGAACATTCGCCTGAGCCACTTCAAGTGATGCTTTAGACTGTGTAATCTGTGCGTCAAGTCTTGTCGTATTAAGTCTCGCAAGAACCTGGCCGACAGTGACTTTATCATTATAATCAACATCTACGCTTTCCACAATTCCGGATTGCTCACTGCCTACTTCAACTTCATTGGTCGGCTGGAGTGTGCCTGTGGTTGTCACAATTATTGTCAGATTTCCGGTTTTAACCTGCTGTGTTTCATACTTCGGCATATTCTGGCCATCTTTATTCTGGAATGCGTAAATAGCTGTAACTCCAAGCATCAACACGATAATTATAATAACCCAGCGTTTCATGTGACGCTTCCGACCATATTTGCTATCAACCTCAAGAACATGATTAATATCGTCATTCGACTTCTTATTTGATTTCATATATATTTCCCTTATTAATACCGTAATTAGTTATTATATTCCGAATGTGTCCAACCACCGCCAAGTGCTTTGTATAATCGTATCAGATTTGAAATAACCGCACCGTTGGATTGTGCAAGTTGATCCTGAAAACTTAGAGCTGAACGCTGCGAATCCAGAACGTTACTGAAATCTGTTAATCCTGCCTCGAATTTTTGTCGAGCCAGTTCCGCTGCTAATTTCGCTGATTGTGTCGCTTTTTGTAAAGATTCTCTTTTTTGCTGTTCCGAGACATAAGAAATAAGAGCATTCTCGACTTCATTCATTGCATTAAGAACGGTAGATTCGTACTGGATAAGCAATTGCTCGGTAAGAGCGGATTGTACTTTTATATTTTGTCTTATCGCTCCGGCATCGAAAACAGGCCAGCTCAAACGAGGTCCGCCGCTTAATGTCCATGGAGCAGAAGAAATATCACTCAAAGAATCTGCGCTCAGACCGAAAGAGCCGTTTAATGAAAAACTGGGGTAGAGACTGGCTTTTGCAACACCAATTCTTGCTGTTTGCGCGGCCAAGGAACGCTCTGCGCTTCGGATATCCGGTCTTTGCCGTATAATATCCACAGGTACACCGACGGTAATATTATTCGGTGACGCTGGAATTGGTTCCGGTATTATCACTACTTCATCAATTTTGCCAGGCTCTTCCCCCAGGAGTACAGCTAAGCTGTTCATTGATTGTTTCAAACCAGCACGAAGAGCAGGTATCTGGGAACGAGAACTCTCAAGATTATATAGGGCTTGTTGTACAGCTAATTCATCATTTAACTGGGCTTCGGACCGCCATGTTGTCAACTGATATGTTTCAGTTTGAGCATTTATACTTTCTTCAATCGCTGTAAGACGAGCCTGATAAGTACGAATATCGATATAATTCAAAGCTACTTCAGCCGTCAAAGAAACAAATATATTATGTAAATCTTCCTGCACCGATTGAAAGTCAGCATTTACTGCTTCAATGGAACGTCTCGTACCGCCGAAGATATCCATTTCCCAGCTTGCGTCAAGTCCGGCTGAATAGAGATCTCTTGCATTCCTGTCATCTTCAGTAATGGTACTTGTAAGTGAACTGGAAAGATTAACACTCGGATATAAAGAAGTAATAGTCATATTTCGACGTGCGCGTGATTCGCGAATACGTGCACAGGCTTTTTTAATATCCAGGTTATTTTCTTTGGCACGTACGATAAGATTGGTAAGTATCGGATCATTAATTGTACTCCACCAACCAGCCATAACGTTAGGATCAACTTTCTCACTGCTTAACCCATTTTCCAAATCAGTATGCCAGTTTTCAGACAACTCATTTACCGGCGGCTCATAATTCGGTCCAACCGGACTGCACCCAAATAGAAACATAATCATAAACGTTGCTATTGCTACTCTGCGAAGTACTTCGCTACGAAGCACGAGAGAGCATAGAATAATTTTTTCAAATTTTAATTTAAACAGGGTCATTAATTACTCCCGGCCTTTCCCTTCCTTTAGTAGAGACGCACGGTTGTGCGTCTTATCTTCCATTCTGTTTTTATTTTCTTTACAAATACTCTTTAGTCCCGCAATACTGAAATTTAAAATATGTTCGGCGAATTCCTCAACATCAATATCAGCGGTTTCGTCCATATTGTTTCGGTCATTTCCGGGCATTCCGCCGCGATGAATATAATGTACAAATCCGAAACACATACTAATTATATTCATATAGCAGAACAATATCTGCTGTTCGTCGGCGTCTTTTCCAAGAATCTCTGCTACGATTGATTTAAAACCTTCATTTATAGTTTCAAGCGAAGAATGTACGACCTCATGGAGAAGTCCGGTCGGACATGCCATTTCCTTATGCATTATTTCAAGTTCATAGGTTTCCGGGTCAGCAACTCGTTGCAGAAATGACAGAATTCTGCCACCCAATCGGTCTTTAGGAGATGCTTGTGGAGAAATACCACCATCCTGAGGATGTACTTTCAGGGACTTTTCAAACGAATATTTCCATGCGGCGATATAAAGTTCTTCCTTGCCGCCGAAATGGTAATTCACACTTGCGGTATTCACTTGAGCTTCTTTGCAAATGTCAGCGTTGGTAGTTTCCCAAAAGCCTTTTTGTGCAAAAACTATGCTTGCCGCCTCAAGCAGACGCTGTCGTGTTTCCTGACCATCTATTCGTTGTTTTGTCATTTTATTTGAGCCTTGTGTCAACCCAAGGGGATCTGTTACTTTGTCAATACTTCTATCTGTTAGTTTAACTGTGTAATTGAATTAGTCAATAGAAATAATTATTTATTTAAATATATTTTTTCAAAAAGGCTGTTTTTATTTGAATAATCATATATATATGTCAGTTTTGGGAATAAATTTAACTTGATAATAGTGTTCAAAAGTAGTATATTCCTGTTTTTCCGGAGAATGAGCATGGTTTAAACAGGTAAATCATTGTTTGTTTATCGTTCGACCAGGGCTCACGACAGGTCGGAATGTAAGTTATTTAGAGACGCACGGCCGTGCGTCTGTAATGAATGGATAGGTAGAGACGCACGGCCGTGCGTCTGTACGAAATGGAGAATATATGAAACGCAAAATAGTAACTATTGACGGAAATAGTGCGGCGTCCTACGTGGCTCACGCCACCAATGAAGTAATCGCGATTTACCCTATAACCCCCAGTTCAGGTATGGGCGAAATCGCGGATGCCAAAACCGCTAATGGTGAGAAAAATATATGGGGAACCGTTCCCTCAGTAACGGAAATGCAGTCTGAAGGCGGGGCGGCCGCCGCGGTGCATGGCGCTCTTGCGGCTGGCGCGTTGACAACAACATTTACGGCATCTCAGGGCCTTTTGCTCATGATTCCGACGATGTATAAAATCGCCGGTGAGCTTCTGCCGACAGTGTTTCATATAACAGCACGTTCGCTGGCATGTCAGGGTTTGTCAATTTTCGGCGACCATTCTGACGTAATGACCTGCCGCGAGACTGGTTTTGCTCAGTTAGTTTCGGCCAATGTGCAGGAAGTTATGGATATGGCACTGATATCTCAGCAGGCAACACTTGCTTCGAGTATTCCTTTCCTGCATTTCTTCGATGGTTTCCGAACAAGCCATGAAGTACAGAAGGTCGAAGAGTTCACAATGGATGATATTAAGGCAATGATTGATGATAAATTAGTTGCCAGGCATAAAGCCCGCGGCTTGACTCCAGACAGGCCAATGATGGCTGGTACCGCGCAAAATCCTGATGTGTACTTCCAGGGCAGAGAAACAGTAAATAAATACTATCTGGCGTTGCCGAAAATTGTTCAGGAAACTATGGACAAATTCGCGAAGATAGTTGGAAGGCAATATCACCTGTTTGATTATATCGGCGCACCTGATGCTGAAAAGGTAATCATTATAATGGGTTCCGGTGCCGATACGGTACAAGAAACAGTAGAGTACCTTAATAGTAATGGTGAAAAAACTGGTGTAGTTATCGTCAGATTGTTCCATCCTTTCAGCGTAGCGGATTTCATCGCGGCGTTACCGAAAACAGTTAAGAAAATTGCGGTACTCGACAGAACAAAAGAACCGGGTTCAGTCGGTGAGCCGCTATATATGAATATCAGAACAGCGGTTGGCGAAGCTATGGGCAGAGGTGAAGCCCAGTTTGACGGCTACCCGGTAATCGTTGGCGGTCGTTATGGACTCGGCTCGAAAGATTTCACGCCTGCAATGGTTAAAGCTGTATTCGACAACCTCGACGCAAAGAAACCGAAATACGAATTTACCGTTGGCATTATCGACGATGTAACAAATACATCTCTTGAAGTCGATGAATCATTCGATGTTTCTGATGAAGGTATGGTTTCAGGTCTGTTTTATGGCCTCGGTTCAGATGGAACCGTCGGAGCCAACAGAAACTCAATCAAGATTATCGGTGAGGAAACTGATAATTTTGCTCAGGCTTATTTTGTGTATGACTCAAAGAAAGCCGGTGCTGTAACAGTATCGCACTTGAGATTCGGTAATAAAGAAATTAAAAGGCCGTATCTTATCAGTAAAGCCGATTTTATCGCATGTCACAATCCGGCGTTTCTTGAGCAGTTCGATATGTTAAGCTCTGCCAAAGTTGGTGGAACATTCCTCTTAACAAGCATGCACAGTCAGGAAGAAATCTGGGATACTTTACCTCAGATGGTTCAAAAGCAAATTATCGATAAGAAACTGAAATTCTATGTAATTGACGCGATTAAAATTGCTGAAGAACTGGGACTTGGCGCGAGAATTAACGTTATCATGCAGACCGCGTTTTTCAAAATCAGCAATGTTATCGATATCGAAACAGCAGTCAACGCTATTAAGACAGCCAACAAGAAAACATACGGCAAAAAAGGACAGAAAATTGTCGATATGAACAACGCGGCGGTTGACGCGGCTCTCGATAAAATTTACCAGGTCAAAGTACCCGCGAAAGCGACAAGCAAAATCAAGATGCGTCAGATGGTTCCCGATGATGCACCAGAGTTCGTGAAAAATGTTACAGCCGAACTTATGGCTTTTCATGGTGACCAGCTTCCAGTCAGCAAAATGCCTGATGATGGAAAATTCCCGACCGGAACTACGAAATACGAAAAACGAAATATCGCGGTTAATATACCTGTATGGGAGCCGGAAGTTTGTATCCAGTGCGGCACATGTTCATTCGTATGCCCTCATGCTACTATCAGAATTAAAGCTTTTGATCCGAAATATGTCGAAGGTGCACCGAGCACATATAAGAGCGCAGATGCAAAAGGCAAGGAATTAAACGGTATGAAATTTACCGTTCAGGTCGCTCCGGAAGACTGCACAGGTTGCGGCGCATGCGTTACAGCATGTCCGGCCCAGGAAAAGGGTGCCGATAAGCAGCCTACAGGACGTAAAGCTATCAATATGGCACATCAGGAACCTCTCAGAGATCAGGAACGTGAAAATTATGATTACTTCCTGTCAATTCCGAATACAGATTCAAAGCTTTTCAAAGCTGCGTCGGTTAAAGGCAGCCAGTTGATTCAGCCTCTGTTTGAATATTCAGGCGCATGTGCGGGCTGCGGAGAAACGCCTTACGTCAAGCTGCTTTCACAATTATTCGGTGACAGACTTTATGTCGGAAACGCGACAGGTTGTTCGTCAATTTATGGCGGAAATCTCCCGACAACGCCATATACAAAACGTGCAGATGGAAGAGGACCTGCATGGTGCAACAGCTTGTTTGAAGACAATGCCGAATTTACTTTGGGTATGCGTTTAACAGTAGATAAATTCAAAGAAAGAGCTTTGATGCTTCTGGAACAGGTTGCAGAAAAAGGTTGTGTCGATAAGGCACTCGCCGATAAAATCAAAGTAGCGGCTTTGGCTGATATTCCTGAAAACGATGCTATCGAACAGCAAAGAGCAGACGTAGCCGAACTTAAGAAACAGTGCGAAAAGAGCAGTTGCCCGGAATGCAGTTACATGCTTGAATTAGCGGATTATCTCGTTCGGAAATCCGTTTGGGGAATGGGCGGTGACGGCTGGGCTTATGATATTGGATATGGCGGGCTTGACCACGTTTTAGCCAGCGGTGCAAATATAAACATTCTTGTACTCGATACAGAAGTATATTCGAATACAGGCGGCCAAATGTCGAAATCGACTCCGAGAGGAGCTGTTGCGAAATTCGCGGCAGCCGGTAAACCGGGGCAGAAGAAAGACATGGGATTACTCGCTATGACTTACGGAAATATTTATGTCGCGAAAGTCGCTATGGGCGCCAATACAAATCAGACTGTAAAAGCTTTCATGGAAGCAGAAGCATATCCGGGACCATCTTTGATTATTGCTTACGCTCATTGCATAGCGCACGGAATTGATATGACAAACGGCTTAAACGAACAAAAGAAAGCGGTTGCCTGCGGTCACTGGCCTTTATTCAGGTTCGACCCGAGACTCTCGGAGCAGGGCAAGAATCCTTTGCAGCTTGATTCCAAGACTCCTACAGGTGATTTTGAAGAATACGTTTACGGTGAAAATCGTTATCGCGCACTCAAACAGTCAAAACCTGAAGTAGCGGCTAAATTGCTTAAGCTCGCCAAAAATGACGCTGAAAGAAAGTTTGCATTGATGGAGCAGCTTGCACAAATAAAATGTGAAGAAAAATGATGTTGGAGGTCGAGGGACATGAATAAAATATGTATAAAATTTATTTGTACATTAATAATGTTCATTGTACTTGCAGGGTGTGAAAAGACTGCTGAAAAGAAAGATAGCGTTTTAGCTATCGATCCTATAGCCGAGAAGGTGACTATGCCGCCTGAATTTGCCTCGCTGGCAATTGATAAAACAGGCGGCCTGGAAGCCTGGGGCAAGGTAAGGCATTTGCCGCTTGAGTGTATCGTAACTTGTTATAATCAGGATGCCGGTTATTATCTGACAGAACAGAAATGTGATGTCTTTCCCTGGTCGAGTTCCATTGTTATCGCAGGAAAAGAATCGCGTAAAAGCTATGAATGGCAGCTTTCGCAGGGTAAATTCGATATTCTGCATGGAACTGAAGAGCTTAACAGTTTTAACAATCAGATGAAAAGTAGTTGCTATACAGAAGCTATTTTTAATCTTGTAACTGCACCGGTTAGATTCATGGATAAGTCATTCGTTTTTACTCGTGAAACAACCGAACAGAACATTCAGGGAAGATGGTGTTATCCTGTAACAAGAGAACCTGCACCGAATAGTAGAAAGAAAGATTCTGAAAACAGCGTTGTTTTCTATCAGAATAAAACTGATTCAATGATGGATATGGTTCTGCTGACATGTGCCGACGAAGATAATAGTTTCCTGGTTTGCGGCTATGACTATATTGAAATCAGGGACGCAGAAATTTCGATTCCAAGTCGAATTGAAATACACCTGGCTGACAAGCAAGGTCTTGTCCAGAGGCAGCTATTCAGAATAGATGTCTCATTCAAATAATAAAACGATAAAAAACGGCTGGTTTACCAGCCGTTTTTTTTGGACTCATCCGGTATTAGCCAGATGAAACAAAATTTCTTGTACCAACCACATAATACTTGGTAAAATTTATAAAATGTTAGAAAACTGTGTGTGTATATTTAATGGTACGAAGAAATTTATATGACTGATGAAATAACAAAAATTAAACTTGAAGATTTGGGTTATGACGAATTTTATGATTCACAATGGAAATCGTTAGGATACGAGAATACTTCTATAGCACGAGTTATAGCTGAACATAAAGAAGCATACAAAGTCAGGAATTCTGATGGTGAATATCTGGCTAAGGTTACAGGAAGACAAATGTTCAACGCGGTGACAAGAGCGGATTTTCCCGCCGTTGGTGACTGGGTTGCTGTTACTATTGTTGATGAAGATAAAGCTGTCATTCAAAACATATTGACAAGAAAAACCATACTCCAGAAAAAATACAGCGACAAACAGGATATTCAGATTATTGCCACAAACATTGATGTCGCTTTCATTATAGAATCATTGGACAGGGATTATAATCTCAATCGTTTCGAGCGGTTTTTTGTTTTGGCAAACGAAGGGGGAATTAAGCCTGTTATTATCTTAAACAAAATAGATTTGGTTTCACAAGACCAGCTAAATCTCATTATTGAACAAACAAAAAGCAGGTTCGATGATATTGATATTATTTTAACCAGTGCTGTCACTGAACATGGAATTGATAAATTGATTGAGTACCTAACAAGGGGGAAAACGTACTGTTTCATTGGTTCATCCGGCGTAGGAAAGTCCTCGCTGATAAATGGATTGCTGGAAACAAAAGATATTAAGACAAGTGAAGTCGGTGATTATACCGGCAGAGGGAAACATTCTACTACCGCAAGGGAAATATACTTTTTGCAAAGAGGCGGAATCGTTATTGATAATCCCGGAACAAGAGAAGTGGGTTTAATAGATGCCGGTGAAGGTATAGATAATATTTTTGATGAAATTACAGCTTTGGCTCAACAATGTAAATTCGCTGATTGCACACATACACACGAGCCTAAATGTGCCGTCCTAAAAGCCATTGAGGAAAATAGGCTGGATAATGAAAAACTTCAGAATTACTTGAAACTGAAAAAGGAAAACGAATTCAACGACATGTCCGGCCTGGACAAAAGGAGAAAAGACCGCAAGTTCGGCCAATTCTTAAAAAAGAAAAAAGATGAGTTAAAAGGACATAAAAAGGGATACTAAGCAATCTGTATTTGGGACAATGAAATGAAACAATGGTATGAAGAATTATTTGATAATTACGGCTTGAAATATGATAACGAAGTTTACGTTCAAGGGACAATTGGTGAATGTGACTTTTTTGAAAAGGAAGTAAAGAATAATAAATCCATACGGATTCTTGATATCGGATGCGGCACTGGCAGGCACTCAATTGAATTAGCCAAAAGAGGATATTCAGTAACCGGTATTGACCAGTCAGAATCACTTTTGAAAAGGGCGAAAGAAAAAGCCGCAGAGCAAAAAGTACAGGTTAATTTCCAGAGACATGACGCGAGAAAACTGACATTTCAGAATGAATTTGATTTAGTTATTATGATATGTGAAGGCGGATTTTCGCTGATGGAAACGGACGAGATGAATTTTCAGATTCTCAAAAGCGCAGCTAATGCTTTGTGTCCAAAAGGGAAATTCATATTTACCACTCTCAACGGATTGTTTCCTTTGTATCATTCAGTAAAGGATTTTCTCGATTCAAATACGAAAGAAGCTAAAATTGGCGAACTGTCTTATGATTTGATGACTTTCAGAGAGTATAGTACCATATCTGTCGAAGATGATTCCGGAAATACAAAAGAACTGAAATGCAACGAAAGATATTATGTCCCATGTGAAATAACTTGGCTCTTGAAAAGCCTGAATTTTAAAACTATAGATATTTACGGAGCAACACTTGGTGCTTTCAGTCGAAATGATAAATTAACGACAGAAGATTTCGAAATGCTGGTTGTCGCGGAAATATAATCAAATAGTGATTTCCTAATAATCTTATAAAAGCGGAGTTGCGTCATATATTTCCTGTCGGTAAATATTGCGGGGAGCTTATAACTATGTTGAAATTTTCGAGAATAATAGTTCTTATTTCATCCTGTTGAGGATGAGAGATTACACAAAAACGGTCAAGTTTATACTGATCTTCGGAATTGGATTTGATGTATAGTTCCGTTCGTTCAAGCAGTTTAGTATTTTCATTTAAAATAATCCGCCATTTAAAATATTGTTGTTTTCCAACTGTATCTTTCTGATGCCATGAAAGTTCAAAAACGTTAGAGTCAGTGCTTTGGATTTGTGTCCATTTGGCATTTTTGGGAATATCAATTATGCTGTAAAACCGATTAAGACTTAAGGTGTAAAATACAGATTTTTCAAGCTCACTTAACATCTTGCTATGTGGCATATTTTCTGTTTTAGCGGTTTTGTCAGAAGTTGCGGAAATCATTTTATTGTTTCGCGAAATATCCCATAAAGTGAGCAAATTTGCGTTTTGACTGGTGGTTTTCAATAGTGTCATTTCTATTGGTTTCGATGCCCATATTTGCTGGAAAGGTTCTTCCTCAACCGCATTATACATTGCAATACTGACATTCTCAGTTTTTGCCAGATTGTCAAAAATCTGTTTTGGAGCCTCAAATTCATGATTAAAGAATGCTGCATATACTGACCAGAAGACAACTGCAATAGCTGCAGCCGCCGCGATACCAGCAAATCTTCTTATAACATTATTCCTTGTTGGAAGCTTACAAGTATGAGTAGCGGATTTCTCGAATTCGAGGAAAGCATCGTTGAGAATTCGCTGGTCTGTTACATCTCTTGTTTTCAGACGCATTTGTTCTATAATTCGTTCTGTATTATCAGCGAGAGCCATTTTTATCTTCTCCGTTTAATTCTGTTTTAAGTTTGGCTATGCCGTACCTGTATCTACCTTGTATCGTGCTTGTCGATGTTTCGAGCATTGTCGCGATTTCCCTGAATTTCAATCCGCCTGTAAGATGCAGTATTATAACTTCACGCTGCTCGAAAGGCAAACTATACAAGGCATCAAGCAAATCGTGGATTTCTTCGCCCAAAATAGCCGCTTGTTCCGGGTTGTCTGATGTAGAGACGTACGGCCGTGCGTCTGTACTTATTTGTCCGGCATTGTCAAGCTCTATCATATTGTGCGATTTTTTTCGATATTTGTCCTTAATTCGGTTTGAAATACTGGCTATTAAGTAGTTTTTCAAATCCACACGAAGCTCAAGTCTTTTAGCGACTTTGGCCAATGTGATGAAAACATCATGCAAAATGTCTTCCGCCGCTGTTGAATCGTGTAATAAAGCGGCTGCAATAGTCAGAAGATTGTCTTTGTATTTCAGGTAGATTTCGCGCAGAGCTTCCTTGTTGCCGTTGTGCAATTGAGAAATTAGACGCTCATCATCCAGCATCAATAACCAACCTTATCATTCGTTTTATTTATTTACAACCATCTATATATAAGACGCTGCTGGTGGGATTTTAATATATAATTTCAATAAATGTTATGAAATTTTTATACTAAATTCATTTTTTGAGAGCTTCGTTAAGAGATTGAGCGGTTGAAATATTGATAACCTGTGCTTTACGGTTAATTCGTTTCATAAGGCCTGTCAGGACTCTTCCAGGGCCTATTTCATAGAATGTCTCTACTCCATCGCTCAAGAGTTTTTCCATACAGTTTTGCCACAGAATAGGGCTTGTGAGCTGTTTTATAAGGCCTTGAGCGATTTCCGAGCCGCTCTGGTAATACTGAGAATTAATATTTGCGATGATTTTTGTTTTTGAAGGTTCATTAATTTTACAGTTCGATAATGCTTCGCCAAGCGCATCAGAGGCACTTGACATCAGTGAGGTGTGGAAAGCACCCGCGACATCAAGTCGAACAGCTTTAATAGCGCCATGTTTTAAGGCTAAATCTTTGGCTCTTTTACAGGCAGCTTTTGTGCCGCTTATTACAATTTGTCCCGGACAGTTAAAATTAACAGGCACAAGAAGATGTATTTCATCTATTTCGTCGCCTGCTTCATTTACGAGGTCTTCCTGAAGAACTTCTTCGCAAAGCAATCCGACTTGTTTTTCGTCAAGGCCAATTATACTAACCATTTCACCGCCGTTGGCATTAGCGGCTTCCTGCATTGCCTGTCCGCGTTTTTGAACGAGTTTAAGTGCATCTTCAAAACTGAATATTCCAGCGGCGTAAAGTGCCGTATATTCACCCATACTTAAACCAGCGCTAACGTCAGGTATTGCGGATTCTTGTGGCAATTCGCTCTTGAGAACTTCCAAAATGGCCGCTGAGGTTGTGAAAATTGCAGGTTGAGAAAAAGTGGTACTATTGAGTTCCTCAGCCGGACCTTCGAAGCATAGTTTACTTAAATTGTATCCAAGAATATCGTTTGCGTGATCAAAAACTTTTGCTGCGATAGGGAAAGCGTGATAAATATCCGCCCCCATCCCGACTGCCTGTGCTCCCTGTCCCGGGAAGAGAAATGCCTTTTTCATAATACTCTGAAAATCCTGTCCCCCGATTTGTTTACTTTTACATACATAACACAACTAAAATTCAATAACATTGGCGCCCCATGTAAGTCCTGCGCCGAAAGCTACTAAAACAACAATATCACCTTTTTTTATTCTGCCCTGGCTGGCGCATTCATCAAAGGCTATTGGTACCGAAGCGGCTGATGTATTACCGTATTCGTTAATATTAATAAACACTTTCTCATCAGGCAGATTCAGTCTTTTGACCGCTGATTCGATAATACGAGCGTTCATCTGATGTGATACCAGCATATCCACGTCGTCGATGGTCAGGCCGCAATGTTCGAGAGAATTATTTACTGTTTCCACGATTCTGCGAATAGCCTGCTGATATACTTCTCGTCCTTTAATGTGCATGTAGATTTTCTTGGGATCATCCAGTGGTTTCGAAGATGGATAGCGTGAGCCGTAGGCCTGACAGTTGAGTACTTCCCAGCCGTTTCCGTCCGCGAACATCGAACTGTACATAATCCCTTTTTGTTTATCCTTACCTCGTTCGAGTATAACTGCTCCGGCGCCATCTCCGAAAAGAATGCAGCTTGCACGGTCTGTCCAGTCTGTAATTTTTGTTAGTGTTTCGGCGCCTATAACGAGAGCATTTTTATAGCGTCCGTTTTCAATAAATTGCTGAGCGATGGACAAAGCATATATAAAACCGCTGCAGGCAGCAGCCAGATCAAAACCCCATGCGTTATTTGCTTGTATTGCCGCCTGTACGAAATTCGCTGTCGAAGGAAAAACCATCTCTGGTGTAACAGTCGCTACAATAATAAGTTCAAGTTCTTCAGCCTTAAGATTGGCGCGTTTAAGAGCTTTTTTCGCGGCTTCCGCAGCCAAAAAGGCGGTACTTTCACTGTCATTAGTAATATGACGTTTTTTAATACCCGTCCGCGTTGTTATCCATTCGTCGGATGTATCTATCATTTTAGCCAGATCATCATTCGTTAAAACTTTATCCGGTATATACGAACCATGACCGGAAATGACTGCTTTGTAAGGGGAATGATAATCGTTAACGGGATTATTCATCGGTATCGATTTCCTGTGTGTTATTGTTTTGTGTTAGATTTGAAAAAGAACTATCCGAAAAATATTCCGTGATTTTATCGTTAATCTTTTCCATATGAAACCTTTTGGAGGCAAGTATCGCGTTCTTTATAGTTCTGCTTTGGCTGGCTCCATGACATATAATGGCAGTGCCGTTAATACCCAGCAAAAGTGCTCCTCCGTACTCATGATAATCATATTTTTGATAAATTCTTGTCATCACAGGCTTGAATTTAAGTGCCAGCGAGATGTTTTCTTCCATAAGCTCATGTTTAATCGCTCTGAAAAGGCCGTCCACAAGACCTTCGGTGAGCTTGAGCATTACGTTTCCGACGAATCCGTCACAGATAATGATATCGCAGGTACCTCGGAAAATGTCTCTGCCCTCGATATTTCCGATGAAATTCAATTTTTTATCCGCTTTAATCAGTTCACGGGTTTTTTTGACTATTTCATTTCCTTTGGCCTCTTCCTCACCGATGCTCATTATTCCGATTCTCGGATTTTCAATTTTCAGGAAATGTTTAGAATAAATGCTTGCCATAACACCATATTGGTATAGATGTATTGGTTTAGAAGCAATATTTGCCCCCACATCACAGATAGTTACCGGACCTCCCGGTGTTGGGAAAACTACAGTAATTCCCGGGCGCACAACACCAGGCAGATTTCTTATCCTCATCTGAAAAGCGGCGACACAAGCACCGGTATTACCTGCTGAAATAACCGCATCTGCTCCGTCTTTCTTTCCAAGCTTGGCAAGAATAGAGATAGAGCTTTTTGGTTTTTTGCGCAGACTATCTACAGGTGAATCAGCCATCCCGATAACATCAGGTGCATGAACTACACTAATTTTACCATTACGATCCTTCTGAGGCGGTAAAAGTGGTTCTATTTGATCTTCTGGACCGACAAGTATAATCTCGTCGTTCTCAGCTAAATTCTCGATTGATTCCAAAGCACCGGCGATAATCTCTTTTGGTGCTTCATCGCCTCCCATTGCATCAATAGCTATACGCATTTTTTGCCTATCAGGACTCCTCTGCAAGTTTAAGTGTTATTTTCGGGTTTACATAGCCGCAATTTGAACAAGCGGCATGAGGTAATTTCGCCTGATCACACTTTTTGCATATCGAATAATTCGTTGCCTTCAAGCTATGATGGCTTCGTCTTGTATGAGTTCTACTTTTACTTGTTTTCTTTACTGGTAACATATTCAATTACTCCGAACAATTTCAATATTATAGTGCCTGGAACATTTTTAGATTATATACTATCGCATTCCAGAAACCATATCAAAAACTGCTTTAATAGTTTAATTTCTGCATTTTGTCAAGAAAAATTAGCTTTAAAGTTCTTTTTTAAGATGGATTTTTTTAAGGTTGTAACCATGAAATTGCTGAAATATGATATTTTTGAAGGTATAAATGCCTTGAAAACGCAATTTAGATTATAAATTCGACGATACATTATTGTCTTATAATCTGAAATTATCATAAAATTAAAATATATTAAATTTTATTGTTTATAAAAATATTTTAAAAAAAGATTCATTTGATTATCAAAAAAAATTTATAATATTGCTCAAATCAAGCAGTTTAGGATATAATACAGGTTTGTGACAGAGTAATTAAACATTATAAGATTTACAGGAGCTAATATGTCAGGTCATTCACATTGGGCCGGAATAAAACATAAAAAGGCGGCAAATGACGCAAAACGCGGCAAAGTCTGGAGTAAAGTTGCACGTATGATAATAGTTGCCGCTAAAAACGGAGGCGGGGATCCTTCTGCCAATCTTTCTTTGCGATATGCGATTGATAAAGGCAAAGCGGCTAATATGCCAAAAGATACTATTGAAAAAGCAGTAAAAAAAGGAACGGGTGACCTGGGCGGTGTAAGTTTTGAAGAAGTTCTTTACGAGGGATATGGACCGAGCGGCGTAGCTGTAATGGTCTCCGCTTTGACGGATAATCGCAACAGGACTGGGCCGGAAATCAAGAAAATATTTGAAAAGCATGGCGGTTCTCTTGGTACAAGCGGCTGCGTGAAACGGCTTTTCAGCCAGAAAGGCCTTATTACCGTAAATAAAGCCAGCGCCGATGAAGAAAAGGTTTTGGAAATCGCTCTTATGGCAGGAGCTGATGATGTAACGACAGAAGGTGAAACAACAGAAATTACTTGTGCGCCGTCAGTTTATGAGAATGTGAAAAAAACACTTGAAGAAAATGGTATTTCTACTGAAATTGCTGAAATATCCATGGTTCCGCAGAATATGGTTGAAATTACCGACCAGCATATAGCAGGAAGAATAGTTTCACTAATGGAAGCTTTCGAAGATCATGATGATGTGCAAAATGCTTATGCCAATTTCGATATTCCTGAGGAAATAATGCAGAAAATTTCATAGTATAATATTTCTGTATTAAATATCATTCTCTGATGTGATTTCGGCTATGCGTTTTTTTGCAAAAAGATATTTGTCTTCCCCGAGACGACTGACCATTTTTTCTTGTGGATACATCTTTTTGAATTGCATTTGGTATTGGTCTTCGATTTCCACAGCTTTTTGATATGATTCAAGAGCTTTTTCTGTTATGAGAAGTTTATCTGCGAGTTGCGCAGCGTTATAATGTAATCGCTCATTACCTTTGTAGCGATCCCTCGCTTTAATAGCGGCGTCATACGCTAAAATAAGAAGACCGGTACTTTCATCCGGTTTTGATATTTCAGAGTGTTTTAAATATGTCTCGGATAAATCCTCATAGTTCTTATAACTTGCGTCATTGCGTTTAATCGCCTGTTTAAAGTATTCTTCAGCTATGGTGAGTATTTCATCTTGCTGAGAAGGAGTTATCTCAGCATATCGTACAAACATTTTCGCGTTAAGAGATAACGCATGCGAACTCAGTTTATCATCTTTTGCTGCTGAATCGAGAAGCTGGTGAGCCTGTTGAAGTCCGCCGTAAACAAAAGATTCATTTGCGAGTTTAATTTTTTTTGTTGATGAAACTACGGGAATAAAAGCATAATTCAAGAAAGCAAAACATATTGTGATAGCTCCCAAAACAGCAGGAATTTTGATATAAGCCGCGGGAGTAAAAACGAAGCGTTTTTTGTCTTTATTTCTGGCCGTTATCGCTATTAAAGTCGCGAAAAGAAACCAGAATGTCGTATATATACCAGGTTCAAAAATCGCGAAATCCGTGAGATTATGTAATAGAATCCCAAGAATCGCGCAAAAAATAATTACGCCGAAAGTACTTTTTCTGATAACGTTTCGTTCATCATTCAGCTCCTTATAAGTATATTCTCTTATAAAGTATAAACTCACACTAAATATAGCGATTGGCGGGGCGCACAACCTTAGGAATAAGTAAATTATTATCATCGCATTGCCTGATTGAAATGCTTCCGTTAATGTAATTTTACAAAGTACCAAACCGAACAATACGCAAAGTATAATATTCGTTATGGTTTTTTCCGGCTTGTTATCGTTTTCAAAATATTTTGTTTGCGTTACAAGTTGAAAGTTGCCTTTTGTTGAGTTCCATAAAGGCAGGAAAATCATGAATATAAATCCGGCAAATCCGAGAATTCCGTATTGGGTTAAAATGCTGAGTGGGAAATTATGCGGGTCAGTGACACTTTCCAATGCTGCCGCTGGTTTATAGTGAGAATAATAATAACTAAAGTTTCCTGGTCCAACACCGGTCCAGAAATGGTCACCGAACATTTGCGCTGATGCCTTCCAGTATTGCCACCTTACCAGCATGGAAATACCTCCGGGCAAAGTTTGAAATTTTATACCATACAGGATTATTGCTGAAGTGACAATTGTTATTAAAAGCACACTGAATAATAATATGCTATTCCGATGTTTTTTGAGTTGGTTATTATATTTCAAATATAAATATATAAGTGCTAAAGCAAACAACAGGCCGATAATTGCGCCTTTACTTTTTGTTATTACGAAAGCAAGCATTATAAACGCGATAGAAACCTTCATAAAATCTGTTTTTTCGCTGACGATTAATAAAGCAAAACATGCTAAAAAAGCCATCAGGAAGAAAGTTCCCGCTGAATTACGGGTAGTAAAAAAGGCTCTGGCGTTATTTGAGTGAAGCCTTTGCTCAAATAGAAAATGCTGAAGAGTATCTTTTTCAATATTCAGAGATTCGAGCATAATATCAGGATTTTCTTCGTACTGTTTTATAGTTTCATTATTAATGAATAAACTCTGATCTACGCACTGGTAAGCGGAAACGATACCTAAAGCCGCAATCACTGCCAAAACAAGCTTGATTTTGGCATTTGAATCGAGAATCTGAACAAGCAAAATCGAACATAATACAGGAGTTAGCAATAAAACAATATTGTTTATTGCCATCCTTTTGTCCGCCGCGGCAAAATAAGAAATAACACCTGCTGCGGCAAAAATAAATAAACCGATTCCCATACCGGTTGTTCTATATATAAATTTCTTTTCGAAAAGATTCCATACAAGCCAGATGATAAATGAAAATAATAATACGCTTGATACATACAAACTATATGCGCTGTCACTTGCCATCAGGGTGACGGAGCTTGTTTGCATTGTCGGTCCTTCGTTATAAAGGACACGAAGTATAATTATGCCAAGATGAAAAATCAGCAAAGCGTACTCAAAAACAACAAGAGGTTTGGTTCTTGGTGCATCCAGATTATTTGTTACGTTTTTCATATGTCGAAGTCATCTCGAAAACAGCGATAATAGCTAATATCATGAAAGTTTGAATAAAAATTAAAATAGCTCCCGCAAGATTGACCTGTGATAAGAAGGAAGCTCCAAGTCCTGTGCAAAGCGTCGCAAGGTACAAAATCAGTGCCGTCTGCGTATCACTGAAACCGTGTTTTTTTATGCGATGGGAAAAGTGCTGCGTGTCACCGACGAAGGGACTTTTACCCTGCATTATTCTAAGGAATGTAACGCTGATGAAATCGTATAAAGGTACCGCAAGGACGATAAGCGGCACAAGTACAGAATACCATCGTCCGCTCTGTGCTTCTTCATGGTAATATGTTGTTCGCACGCTGAGAAGGGCGATAAAGAATCCGATTACAAGAGAACCTGCGTCACCCATATATATTTTTGCGGGAGGGAAATTAAAAGCGAGAAAACCCAGAAGTGTGCCGATGAAAACAATTGCTATACCGCTGATAAATACCTGTCCATTCAAAACCGAGATTGAAAAAAATATACTGCTTGCAATAATCGCAATTCCTGCCGATAAGCCGTCCATATTATCGAGAAAATTAAAAGAATTAATAATAAAAACAATCCAGAACGCGGATAGCAGGGATGTAAGAATTTTATTTTCGATAAAAAATTCGACGCGAATATCCGCGAAATAAGCCGCGCATATAGCGATTACAAATTGAACAATAAGCTTAAAAAATGGTCCGAGGTGTTTTTTGTCGTCCCACAAACCGAGTAAAAATAAAGCCGCGGCAAGAGCGAGGATAATCATAAGTTTGTCAATTTTACCGAGAAATCCATCTATATGGATAGTCGCTGATTCACCGAGCCAGTCGAGATGTCCGGGGGCGGCAAGAAACTTAACTATTGCTATGGCCGAAAGAATAATAGTCGCCAGGGTGGTAAAAATCGCGATTCCGCCTCCGAGAGCGATGCTTCGGTCTGAAAATCTGTCCTTGGATGGTCTGGAAACAAATCCTGTGTGCAAGGCATGTTTCCTCGCAAAAAAAGTCAATACAAGTGATAAGGAGAACGAGCCTGCAAGTAAAACTATTGAGATTAGCAATAATGAGTTTATATTAATAACTCCTAAATTTCAGAAAAGTCAAATAAGATAATTTATACTTCATAAGTTATGATTTATAATCTGAATTGCCTTAGTTATCAATCTAAAACTTAACTATTTAGCTTACTCTTTATTGGCTGAAATATACAGTCGGGCCATTTTCGTATTCTTTTTTTCTCCATTTTGATTTATCAATTGAATTCAGGAATGTATTTTCAAGGAAAGTCATTTCTTCTACATTTGTTATTATAGCTGAAGGTGGTTTAGTAGAAATTAATTCGGCAATTTTCGCGGGACTTACAGTATGTGTGATTTTAAGTTCCTCGTCCGAAAGAAAATCGGCGATTCTATACACAAAAGAGCCGCAGGATAACTCAGTATAAATTTCACAGTTTCCCTCTATCGCGAAAAGGGGGGCTAAAGTTAATACTTGTCCTTTTTCCGGCATTTCATCTGCGATATTCTTTGCAACTCTGTGAAGTCGAACAGGTATCCACATTTCCGGAATAGTACTTATAGGAATTCTGTAAAGAACAACAGGGTAGGCCGCTACAGAAACAATGACACAGATGATGAGGAAAATAATTGATACTTTGTAGTATTTACGAAAAGTTGCTGCTGGTGACGCGTGAATCAAGTATGAAAATGGAAACGCAAGGCTTGCAATAATAAACGGAACCGGTACGGCCAAATATTGCTGCCACATTGTGACTGGAATAAAAGCGATTATAAAAAAAACTAAAGGTAAAATGGCGGCAAGAAGCAGTTTCGGCTTATTTTCAATTTTCAGGTTTCTCCTCAGAACAATAATCAGAACAAAGAGAAAAATTGACAGGGCGAGCAATGAAATATATCCGGGTGTTGTGAGGCTGGTAAACGTTAATTCGGCTTTCTTAAAAACCATGCCTATATCATGAAGCCACTTTCCATTGAGAACGGGTATTTTGAATAGATTTAAATAAAATGCTTTTGGCGCATTCCTTATAATCCAAAGTGGCCAAATCAATACCAAACATGAAACCGCCGCAAATGGCGAGACCATTTTTAGCCTTTGTTTGAATGAACCGGCGGGGACACATAGCAGTACAACCAAAAACAGCAATTCAATCAGAAATGTTGTTATTCTCATACATGCGGCAAATGTAAGCAGTAACCCCATCGAAGCTATTCTCCGGAATGAAGGTTTTTGCTTAAAATCTATCGACACAAACAGCCACAAAGACAGCATAACACAAACAATGACAACATCGTGATTCCATGCATAACCATTTGCGGAATCGACAAGCGGATTAAAAACGTAAATAACCGCTCCGGCTAAACCTGAAAGCGTTCCCATGATAATAGAAGATTTAAAAGCATTCCTGTAAATACACAAAATGCAAATCATAATAAGAATATCGCAGAAAGTTGAGATGAGCCGCCCGGCAAGCAAATAATATTGAGTGCCTGTTAATTTGTACACCGCCGCGTAAAGCAAGGGATGGTACGGCATTTGAGCGATGTATGAAAAATCACGGTAAATCATTTTTCCCTGCGTTATTAAATAACCTCCGGTGCAGTACATATGCTCATCTCTGTCGATGGTTTTGGACATGCTATTGGATAATACCGCAAGTGAAAGAATGAATAATATAAAGCCAGCGAATATATTAATATATTTTCTTGCGGCTTTAGTGTTTTCAGATTCTAAATCATTTCTTTCTTGCATTATAGATTTTTAACTGTTCCAGTAATCTTTCTCGGACTTGACTGAAAAAATCGAAGTAGCATTGCTGCTGATAGTCGGGAAATGTATATACAAAGTGACGCCATTGTCGCTTATCGAAAATCAATGTTACTTCAGCATATATTTTTTTACCGATATATATTCGATGTGAAAAATTTTTGGTACTTGCCAAAACGAGCTTTGAAGGCTCAATAATTCCAGGATCAATATTTACCGGTCGAGGCAGAGGAAGTGCCAGTGATTTAGCTAATTTCTGCTCGTATTTATTAGCCAGAATTTTAATCTTCGCTAATTTACCGGGTTCTATTAGTTTTTCAAAGCTTACGAATTTTCTCAGAATGCGAGTTCCCATCTCGTCATTGTAATAATCCGTTTTGTCAAAATGCCATTCTTCACTTGATAAATCAATTCGTCCGAATTTAGCAGATAACATATCTATCGCCGAATGCAGACATTGATGATTAGCGGCTAAAATTCCTACTATCAGTTTTACAGGCTGAGGGTTTTTTAATTGCCACATAAAAATCTAAGAACGAAGTTTATTTATAAGTTCTTTCACACGAGCCAGCGTGTTTTCAACTTTAACCTTTTCGCCTTCACTTTCACGGCGCAGTTTTATCTCTACATTACCTTCGACGAGAGATTTTTTACCAACTGTAACGCGAACAGGAATTCCAATCAGGTCGGCGTCTTTGAATTTCCCTCCTGCTCGAAGCGGTCTGTCATCAAGAAGGGTGTCGATATTATTTTTAAGCAGCTTTTGATAAATATCTTCAGCGGCTTTTGCTACTTCTTCGTCTTCATAATTGACGCAAGTCACTATAACTTCAAATGGCGCTATATTGATAGGCCAGATAATTCCGTCCTTGTCATTATTCAATTCAATAGCAGAGGCGAGAATACGATTAATTCCGATTCCATAACAGCCCATCAGACATGCTTTCGCAACGTTATTTTCATCGAGATATTTCGCGTTGAGTTTTTCGCTGTATTTTGTTCCGAGCTTAAAAACCTGGCCGACTTCAATACCTTTCTTGAAAAGAAGTTTCTTTCCGTTGTACGTATCACCTTCGCAGGCATTGCGTATGTCGGCAACGATAATATTGTCACCTTCAAGCGGGAAATCTCTGCCCGGCACAACATTTTTTATATGATAATCAGTTTTATTTGCACCGGTAACTCCGACTGTCATAGCCGCTACGCTGTGGTCGATAATCACTTGATCGACATTTTTAGATAATCCGATTGGTCCGGCGAATCCGACTTTTGCGTTTGTTGCTTTCTCTATTGCTGCTTCATCTGCGAGTTCTAATTTCCCGCCGCCAGCGGCAATTTTGAATTTCTCGTCATTAACTTCATGGTCGCCGCGAACAATAGCCGCTATGATTTTGCCTTCTTTGGAATAAAGAAGTGTTTTTATCATTTGCTCCGGTTTTGTATTAAGGAAATTGCAGACTGCTTCGATACTGCCAACATTCGGCGTATGAACTTCCTCGATTGCCGGGATTTCTCGTCCATAGTCACTCCTCCCTCTTCCCTCGTTTCTTTTTACTGCGTCAACATTCGCTCTTTCAATACTTGCCGCGTATGAGCCGTCCTGCGTATAAACAATAGTATCTTCGCCCGATTCGCAAGGTATTGTAAACTGGTGCGAACCAGAGCCGCCCATCTCACCGGTTTCGGCTTCGACTATTACATATTCAAGGCCGCAGCGAGCAAATATCCTGCAATATGTGTTGTACATTAAACGATATGTTTCTTCCAGACTTTCCGGACTGCTATGAAAACTGTAAGCGTCTTTCATTATAAATTCGCGGGAGCGAATCGGTCCGAAACGCGGCCTGAATTCATCCCTGTACTTCGGGCTTATCTGGTACAGGTTGAAGGGAAGCTGCTTGTACGAATTGATTTCACCGGCCGCGAGAAATGTTACAACTTCTTCGGCGGTTGGAGCAAGTACGTTTTCTCTGCCGTGCCTGTCGGTAAGGTGACACATTGTCTCGCCATAGTCAACGTTCCTTCCCGTCTGCTGCCAAAGCTCCATCGGCTGAAGTGACGGCATCATTATTTCCTGCGCACCGGCAGCGTTCATTTCTTCGCGGACGATTGTCATGATTTTCAGCAGGCTGCGCCATCCCAAAAGTAAATATGTATATGTTCCACTTGCGATTTTTCGCATCATACCGGCGCGAAGCAGTAGTTGGTGACTTATAATTTCCGCATCCGCGGGTACTTCTTTTATAGTCGGTATAAGAATCCGGCTGTATCTCATTGTTTTTTCTCTTAATTAAAAATAGTTGAACTGGTCATCATGACTACAATATCATGGATTGTTAACCTGTGGTTTCCAGTTTATCTTGTAAAAATTCTTTTCTCTCAAAGCAATCGCCACGAAGCCGTTATCATCGGTAGGGGTTATTTCGCAAATTATTTTTTCGTATCTTGTCCCTTTTTCTCCATCGACAACCATAAAAGAGCTGTCCCCATCTTTGGCATACAAAGCGACATGCTGGCTGTCTTTTGAAAAGATTGGAAAGTTTAATATACTGTCGTATAGTCCTTTTTCTACACCATCTAATACGACAGTAAATTTATTATTATTTGCGGCTGCATAAACAAAATGTTTGCTATCAGGACTGAATGACATTCCGCCGCTCATTTCATAAGCCTTACCAATTTTGCCATCGACAATGATTTGCCATTTATTTCCATTTTGTACAGCGTAAGCAAACCGTTCACTGTCAGGGCTGAAAAGCATGTTTCCACCTAATGCTTCGTATGATTCTCCGATTTTCTGGTCATAAACTATAACATGTTTGCCGTCTTTTTTTGCTACATAAACAAAATGTTCGCTATTTGGACTGAAACTAAGAACATTTCCCATACCATCGAGTTCTGGTCCAGGTTCGTTATCGAGTACCACGTGGAATTTATTATCTTTTAGAATAACGTATGCCATGTGATTGCTATCTGGACTAAAAATAATAGAGCCTTCCAATATCTTGTCATGTTCCTGAACTGGCTGATCATCGGCATAAAGGAAATATTTTTCATCTTTCATGACTATATAGGCAAATTTCTTTCCGTTGGGACTAAAGGCTATCCCACCAAATCCATCGAATTCATCGCTGACCTTATCATTTTTGATAACGAAAACTTTTTCACCATTCGTGCCCATATAAGCTATTTGTTCGCTATCTGCGCTAAACATCAAACCGCCAATACCGTCAAATTTAGGCCCGGTTTTCCCATCCACTACAGCGAACCATTTTCCGCTCATATGTGCTGCGTAAGCAATGCGTTTGCTATCCGGGCTAAAAATAGGAGCTGCTCCGATCAAATCATATTCCGGCTCAGCTTTTTCATCTATCACAACCATCCAGTTATTGTTTTGTTTGGCCGCGTATGCAACACGTTGACTATCCGGACTTATAGCAATAGTTCCATCTCCTATTCCGCTATATTTTTTGCCGGCTTTGCCGTTATTTACTACCATTAATTGACCGGCATTTTCTGCTACGTAGAGTAAACTGCCGCTATCAACATTAAATACCAGCGAATCAAGAGCTATTCCATCGAATTCAGGACCTTCTTTGCCATTTATGCTGATGCACTGTTTATCATTATTATTAACATAGATTAAACCCAAATCTTTTCCTAAAGGGATTGTTTGAATAAGATTTTTGGGTAAAGAACCAAGTTTTGTTTCAGCAAATACATTCTTGCCAGCAGAACCGGAAGTTGCCCGGCATAAGGGTGTTATTTGGAGAATCAGCAGGGTGATAAAAGTCACATACAATACTTTTAGTTGACATTTTTTCATAAAGCACCTTCTTTTCTCTAACTTTTTTTATAAATATAGATATTAAATTTAACACGTTCATACATAAAAAAATTGTTTTTAAGGTAGTTTTATAGCCTAAATTTTCAGTATATGCAAGAATAATCGGCATTTAGGAGATGGATTCTAAAACATATAAAGTTGAATTTTTTCTTGCAAAACCTTTCTTTTCAGTGTAAAGTGCCGTTTTTATAAATAAACGGGCGATTAGCTCAGTTGGTAGAGCAGCTGACTCTTAATCAGCGGGTCACAGGTTCGACTCCTGTATCGCCCATTTTCT
>CAZVOA010000031.1:0-43517 GCA_964628465.1 uncultured Pirellulales bacterium
AATGTCATACATCTTATCCTAATAGGGGGGATACGATGTTCCTTGGACATCCCAATACAAGAATCGGCAATAGTTGACTTATATAGAAGAATTGATAGAATAAGGAACGGAATTAATGTTTATGGAATTAAGCTATGGAAGAATCTCCTGAAAACTCTATAGAAAATAAAAAGAAACCAGCCCGAAGCATGTGCCTTAGGCGAAAATATATAATCGCGGCGTGTATTATTCTTCTATGTGTTATAATTGGATTAATTTACAGTGCCATGACATGGACGCCTGTAGATTCTGAGGCTAAAAAGCAAAGTGAAAACATAATACGAAAAGCAGCCGCGAGAGAACTCAATATTAATAAAGTTTTCAATGAACTCACTGACGCTCAAATGAGGGATTTAGGCATAATATTCAGTATAAATCCTAACAAGCCCACTAATGATGATCTTATGAACTTTTTCCGTGATGGATTATTTAAAATAGAACAATTTAATAAAGATCCTAACAATCTAATAGATCCGAATGAAATGATGGATGAAGATTATGCAAAAATCAAGAACTTTAGTATTAGTAGTAATGCATCTTTTGGCGGTCAAAAGATAGAACTTTCAGATATAAAACTGCTTGAGAAATTTTCAAATTTGGAAGAATTAACTTTAAGAGATATTAGTTTTCCTGATAAAGAAATACCCAAATGGATGAAGATATTGTCAAAGTCAGGTATTTTCGATTTATCCAACAGATTCAATATTGATTTAACGCCCATAAAAAAATTGACAAAACTACAAAAGCTTAATCTTAGCCTGTCACAGATATCAGATATTGAGCCAATAAAAGGATTGACAAACCTACAAGAGCTTAGGCTTAGTTATACGAAAGTATCAAGCATTGAACCTTTAACAAAATTATCCAACCTTCAATATCTTGATTTATGGGAAACTCAAATATCAAACCTTGAGCCTTTATCAGGTATGAAAAAATTGCAGGAACTTATGCTTACTTCAACAAAAGTTTCTAATCTTGAACCATTGAGGGGATTAGTCAATCTAAAAATTTTATTACTGATGGGAACTCAAGTAGATAATCTTGAGCCAATAAAGGATTGTAAAAATCTTGTATGTTTTAGGTTTGATGTTACAAAAGTTTCAGATATTGAGCCTTTGAGAGGATTGAATAATCTGCAACAGCTTTATATTATTGAAACACAAGTTTCCGACCTTCAGCCTTTGATGGGATTGGTGAATTTACAAACACTATATATTAGAGATTGTACAAACATAACAGACGAGCAGGTAGAAGATTTACAAAAAGCATTACCGAATCTCAAAATTACGAGATAAAAGGCAAGATGCAATTGCTTTTCATTAGTAAAAGTATCTTTCGATTTTTTTTAGTTGTTGTATAATACAGCTATCTATAAAAGAACTGACAACGAAATACCAATTATCCGAGGAGCATATTATGTTCGATAAAAATCTTATGAAAATCACGCCGGTATTATTTATCAGTATTTTTTTAACTGGAATATCTGTTGTTCACGCTCAGACGAAAATAGTTATTAACGCAGGACAAAATGCTGCTCCAGTCAGCAAGACTATGTACGGCATATTTTTCGAGGATATTAACTTCGGTGCTGATGGCGGATTGTATAGCGAACTGGTAAAGAATCGCGGTTTCGAGTTTCCTGAAAACGCGGTTATGGGTTGGACTCGCCAGGCTTCGGGTGGTTCGCGCGGAAGTTTATCGATTCGGACGGAAGAACCTTTTGAAAAAGCCAACTCACATTATATGCGTATTGAAGTAAGAGATCCGGCACGGAACGGATTTGGTATAAACAATGAAGGTTTCCGAGGTATGGGGCTGCGAAAAGGTGAAACTTATTTATTTTCGATTTATGCTCATGCGCCGATGGAAGTTATGTCATTCAAAGTTGAACTTATTTCATCAGAAGGCAAAGTCATCGGTCAGGCGGCTGTAGATAATGTTACAAAGGGCTGGAAACATTATAGTGCTGAGATGGTACCAACAGAAACAGCCGCAAAAGCGACGTTAAATCTTTTAGGTACGAAAGTTGGTATTCTTGATGTAGATATGATTTCACTTTTCCCGAAGGAAAGTGCGGTGAAACTTATGGGCAGGGATGTCCCTGGGTTGAGGAAAGATTTGGTACAGATGCTGGCGGATATGAAGCCGGGCTTTTTGAGATTTCCCGGAGGCTGTATTGTAGAAGGCCGCGATTTGGGAAATCGTTACCAGTGGAAAAATACAATAGGTGACATAAATCAGCGGCCAACAATAATCAGCCGCTGGAATACAGAGTTCGGACATCGTCTTACGCCGGACTACTATCAGTCATTCGGCCTGGGCTTTTTCGAATATTTCATGCTTTGCGAACAGATAGGAGCCGAGCCAATGCCGATTATAAACTGCGGCATGGCATGTCAGTTCAATACATGTGAATTGGTGCCGATGGACGAGCTTGGGCCGTATCTTCAGGACGCTATAGATTTAATCGAATTTGCAAATGCTCCAGCCAATAGCAAATGGGGAAAGATTAGAGCAGAGATGGGACATCCTGAACCTTTCAATATGAAGATGATTGGTATAGGCAACGAGCAGTGGGGCTCGCAATATATAGAACGCTACAAAATTTTCGCAGAAACTATTAAAGACGGATATCCATATATCCAGTTTATAGCAGCGACTGGTTCGGACGCGACTATTTTCCCAAACGGCCAGGCTGAAATTGAATATCTCTGGTCTCAATGGCGGGAACTCAAGCCGGAATATGTTGACGAGCATTTTTATAGAAGGCCGGAATGGTTTATTGAAAATACGAACTTCTATGATAAATATGATCGCAAAGGACCTAAATTGTTTGTAGGCGAATATGCCGCACAAAGCGGCGGTGTCGCAAATCCTGACAACCGCAACAACTGGAAGTGTGCATTATACGAAGCGGCTTTTATTACAGGCATAGAACGTAACGCGGATTTGGTTAGAATGACATGCTATGCTCCTTTATTCGGTCACGAAGAAGCCTGGCAATGGAAGCCGGACATGATTTGGTTTGACAATCTCAACGTATATGGTTCGGCAAATTATTATGTCCAGAAACTTTTCAGCCTGAATCCTGGTACGAATTTGCTTAAAGCGCAGGTGAATGATGTGCCGAATTTCAATGATAAATCCAAAGCATTGACAGTCAGCAGTACTTTTGATGAAGATACAAGTGAAGTTATTATTAAGGTGGTTAATATTTCCGGGAAAGTCATTAAAGCAAATATAGAAATGCAGGGCGTGACAAAAGCCGGGCCGCAGATGAATGTAATATTATTAACTTCCAACGATTTGAGTAATGAAAATTCGATTAAGGAACCGCAGAAAATCTATCCGGCTGAAAATAAGATTGCGGTTAGCAGTCCGAATTTCTCGTTTGATTTTGCTCCGTATTCTTTTACTATCGTGCGTGTTCCGGCTGAAAAGTAAAAATAAATTTTTATGGAATAATGTTATGTCTGCAAAAATAATACATTCTGTTTTCTATGTCACTGTTATTTCTATTGTTGTAATATTCGTGATGTCAGGTTTCAGTTCGACTATAAAAGCTGCCGAGCCTGAAATACTTAAGCTTGAAGGTCAGTTGGGTGTTCATGATCCTGTTATCATGCGAGAGGGTAATACTTATTACGTATTTTCAACCGGCAGAGGCAGGGGAGGTTTTATACCTGTTAAGATTTCAAAAGACCTCCGTAACTGGAAAGAAATCGGATGCGTTTTTACAACTATGCCGGAATGGACAAAGCAGGAAATACCTCTCTCGCGTGATGCCTGGGCGCCTGATATTTCTTATTTCAATGGCAAATTTCATTTGTATTATTCCGTTTCAAGTTTCGGTTCGAATAATTCCGCGATAGGATTGGCGACCAATAAGACATTTTACCCGAATAGCCCGGACTATAAATGGGAAGATCAGGGCATGGTTATTCGTTCAACTACCGGTGAAACTGACTGGAACGCCATCGATGGGAACATCGCAATCGAAGATGCTAATAATGTTTGGCTTTGCTGGGGAAGCTTCTGGAGCGGCATAAAAATGAGACGTATCGATCCTAAAACCGGTAAGCTTTCCAGTGAAGATACAACACTGTATTCTCTTTGCGAGCGAGAGCGTGGAGGTCCACATCAAACTCCGCCTGTTGAAGGTGCAGTGGAAGCTCCGTTTCTTATTAAACATGACAATTACTGGTACCTGTTCGTTTCCTTCGACTTCTGTTGTCGCGGTGCACGAAGTACATATAACGTTCGTGTCGGCCGCTCAAGAGAAGTTACTGGTCCATATTTTGATAAAGAATACAAGTCAATGCTTGAAGGTGGCGGCTCGGTTGTAATACAGGCTGCGGAAAATTCAGTTACATGGGCTGGTCCCGGTCATCAGGCTATTCTGCATGAGCCGGATGGGGACTATCTTGTCTTTCACGCGTATTCGATACCAAACAGGGGAACTTCTATGTTGAATATTTCAACAATTGTCTGGGAAGGCGGCTGGCCGAAAGTTGCGGAACTGCCGTAATATTTTGCTGTTTTTATTATTAGAATTGAAACCTGATATATATTACGTACACCTATTATATTTTAATGTGTAGAAATCTGTTATTATTTTTGCGGATGGTGAACATTTCATAAAATTTTCAGTATAAAAAATTAACTCGTTGCATTATACCTGTGAATTTAGTATGATTAAATGTGATGAATGAAGGAGTGTATTTTGTAAAATACACATCTATAAAAACCTGTGGATTAAAAAACATTTTCAATCAGTAAGTCAATTATTGTGCTTTTTTAAGTTTTCGTTACTTGAAAGGAACAATATGTAAACATGCTTTCCATGCGGTTCCAGTATGGAAAGTAGCCGCTCATATTTTACTTGTGTTTGTCTGTTTTCAATATTTCGATAAAAGAGAATCCATTGACGTAATCATTTTTTTATCTGTGGTCTATTTTGAATTAACGCGGTTCGAAATGAAATATTGAAATTGATGGAGTTTGTGAAATATGAAAAAAGGTGGGTTTACGTTAATTGAATTGTTGGTTGTTATCGCGATTATCGCGGTTCTAATGGGCGTTTTGATGCCTTCTCTGACTAAGGCCAGGGAACAGGCCAGAAGGCAAACTTGCGGTTCGCGCGTTCGCCAACATGCACTTGCATTAAATATGTATGGAAATGAGCATGATACGAAGCTTCCTTTGCCGAATACGGCGGGAGCATGGCTTCAAGACGTTGCTGTAAATACCGTGCATTATATGCTTGCGACCGGTATGACACGAGAAATGTTCTACTGTGGGTCTAATGTAAATCACCAGAAGCATAACGATTTATTCTGGTTGTTTAATAATAAGAACTGGGATAAGGCTAAACAGAGATTCACGCAAGAGAGCGGTTTTGTGGTATCGGGATATTGCTTTATTTTACAAACCACTCAAAACAATCGGCCGGCAATTGTAAGCTATGCGTCAGATTCTATTAAGAAGGAATGGGTTAAGAGTACGATGACTTCACGGCCATCGGATAGAGAGGTAGTAGTAGATTCGATTTTGGGTTCTCCAAGCAACGGCAAAAAGTTTGGTCGTGAATTTGTCGATGTGCATGGCGGTATCTGGACCGAAAGCGGCGTTAGTGACCGAACCAGTCATGTAGCAAGGGGAGATGTCCCAGCTGGAGGAAATGTCGCGTTTATGGATGGCCATGTCCAATGGAGAGCGTTTGATCCCGAAATTATTAACAACAGGGCAGTACCAAGATATGCGGATAATCCCGGCTTCTTCTGGTAAGATTGATAAAAAAATGGACTGTAAGCAAAAGTTTACAGCCCTTAATATTTTATATGAACTCGAAAATAAATTGTTTTTACTCAAGCTTGCCGATTTCGAGTTAAATAGACGGTCTATCATCGAAATGATAAAAAAGAAAGAGGATAGTGTTGCGCTATCCTCTTTGTGTTTTAATTTATTATTCAGTCAAACAGCTTTAATGTATATAGAAGTTTTTATTTATGAAAGCTTTTTTAATAAAAACTCAGTTGCCTGTTCACAAGTTACGCCGTTTCTGCCGCCGTTTGGCACTAAATTAGCAGATGTAAGTTCATCGAGTGCCGCCAAAATATTTTTCTGATGGTTCATATAGCCGATAAAATCAAGTAATTCACCAGTGGCTTTAACAACTGCTACAGGAGAAGCGAAGCCGCCTCTGTTTTCATTCATCATTCTAATTCCTGTGCCGCCACCAGCTTCAAACATTCCCTGGCTGAAGCTCACGTTAGCGGATCCTACTCCTCCGATTCCTCCTACGTACATTCCAGCTTCATCGCCGGCCATATCTCCAACGATATTGTTACATACCATAGTCGTAAGCTTAAAGGTTTTACCTGTTTTTTCGCCTTTCATCGCTTTTAATTTATCAGGCTGGGTAACTGTATATGAAAAATCGTCCGGTTTTACGCTTAGGTAGTCGATCTCAGGGAAATTTTCATCAATATAGGCTTTTGCCCAGTTTAGAGCAGCCGCGTCAGGTTTTATAACATTGTCTTTGAAATTGAGAACGATGAAGTCGTTGTTGTTTTTCTTTGCATGAAGGCAAGCCATATGTGTTAATCTTTCAATATCGATACGAGCCTGCGGCCAAAAACACAGCGAATATTCATCCCTTCCGTCAATTTCCATTATTCCTGCGGATTTAGCGTCCTGGTAAGGTGTTCCGAAATTGCAGCGGAAAACCGTCCAGTCAATATCCATCTCATCATTTTTGATTCTGCGCACACATGCAAACAGGTCCATATGCTGCCGCATCCATACGTTAGCGCTTGGCACATTCGGATATTTAGACATGTCAGGTGTTTCGAGGGGCATCTTCAGAATAACATCACATTGATCGATGGCCTTAACAGAAGTTGGCGGTGCAACGACATCGAGCTCGATTCTCTTTTCGATAGTTAGATCCGGTATTTCGACTACGATAATTTCGCCTTTGGCTATTTCGTCCGCAATAAGGATTTCCATGATTGTTCTTGCAGCTTTGGCAACAATTGGCCCGATTCCGTCACCTGTAGCAAAGCCGATTTTCAAAGGACGTTTATTACCTAAATCAACAGGAGAAAATGTTCCTCTTGAAGATATCGCTTTTAAAACACGAGCATTTTCTCTTTCCAGCAATTCCTTCAAAGCTTCAAAAGGATTATAAATTCCTTCAAAATTATTTGATAATTCGACCATGTACATTCTCCATACTTTAATTAAATTGTAACGCAACTTATATCAAATGAAATCAATATCGTATTGATATTATAATTTATGTCTGCTCCAGTTGTATCTGCGATTCCCAGTCCTATACCGTCCCCGGTTATCAATGTTACATCTGTCATTGTTGATACTTCTGAAAAATATAAAAATAGTAGCTTATAGGATTATTTATAGTATGTCAAGAAAACGGCGGGTAAATTTAATGAACTATTAAACTTTGTTGTACGTAAAGCTTGATAATATGATTGGAATGATTTAAGATACGATATAAGAAATCGATTTTCAATTTCATAAAAAAATATTGTATTTTTACATTGTTTTTTTATAGTGCCTGCATATAATTGAGCATATGCCAATAACTGCTATCTTGCAGAACTCATGAAAATTTAGCTTAAAGGAGAAAAAATGAATTTAGCAAGGCATTTAAGGAATTCCGCGTATTTTTGTGTTGTAGTAACAATTTTTATCTTATCCGGCTGTAATAATGGAATATCTTCAACAGCTTCGTCATCTTCGCAAGGTCAAATCAAATATGTATTTTATTTTATTGGTGACGGCATGGGGCCTGCGCAGGTTCATCTTACTGAAGCTTATCTTGCTTCTGCAAAAGAAGGCTATAACGATAGCAAACTTGAAATAGAAAAAACTGTGAACCTGAATTTTACGAAATTTCCAATCAATGGGATGATTACAACATACTGTGCTAATCGTTTTATAACCGATTCAGCAGCGGCTGGAACCGCTCTTGCCACTGGCCAAAAAACTTATGCTGAAGGAGTCAGTCTTGCGACAGATAAAAAAACTCGATTGAATACTATCGCGGAAAAGGCTAAAGCGAAGGGAATGAAGGTCGGTATAGTGACAAGTGTGGGAATGGATCATGCTACGCCTTCCGTATTTTATGCACATGAGATTGACAGGGATAATTATTATAATATAGGAGTTCAGCTTGCCAATAGTGACTTTGATTACTTCGCGGGCGGTTCGCTTCATCAGCCGAATCCGCCAAGACGTCCGGTGGGACGAAGAGGTGGAACTGCTGACGCAAACGCCGCTGATGCAAACGCTCCTGCTGTGAAGAATACATATGAAGTTGCGAAAGATAATGATTTCAAGGTCGTTACTTCACGGGAAGAATTAAATAGCTGCAAACCGGGCGAAAGAATTATTGCTTATAACAAAGCCGAAGAAGGTAAAAATCAGCTTTTTGCCGCGATTGATAAGCCTGATAATTGTATGTCACTTGCCGAGTTCACTGCAAAAGGTATTGAATTGCTCAATAACGATAAAGGCTTTTTCATGATGGTAGAAGGCGGCCAGATTGATGGAGCCTGCCATGATAAGGATACGGTAACTTCTATTTACGAAGTGCTTGCTTTTGATGAAGCTGTCACTAAAGCAATTGATTTTTATAAGCAGCACCCGGATGAAACACTCATCGTTGTCACTGCTGACCATGAAACAGGCGGCCTGACTTTGGGCAATGGCTTATTGGAGTATTCAACCTCGTTCGAGATCCTGAAAAATCAGAAAATGAGTTACGCGGCTTTTAAAAGTGATGTTTGGTCTAAATACACTTCAGGTCAATGGAGCGGCGTAGAAGACAATATTCCTGATAATCTTAAGACTGATATTAAAGATGCTTTCGGCATTCTTTATGATAAGCTCAATGACTATGAAAAGGACCTTCTTGAAGACGCATACGATAAAGGCATGTCCAGCGCAAAGCGTATCCGTATTAATGTGCATGAATATTCTCAGGAAGATAAACTGCTTTACAGTGATAACGACCCGCTTAGCATTACTCTTGTGCGCATACTTGCCGACCAGGCAGGCGTTGGCTGGACAACATTTGCTCATACCGCGATTCCTGTCGAAGTTTACGCGACGGGTACAGGCTCGGAAATATTTAACGGATTCTATGACAATACAGATGTTCCGAAAAAAATAGCGAAGTTAATCGGCGTTGAGCTTAATAATTAATTGATATTGTTAAGCCATACAGGTCTTGGCGTTTTGTATTTGACAAATACCACTGTAATTGATTACAATAGTGATAATTGTTATGGAGAACGGGTGTTTCAAGGATGACTAAGGCCGTATTTCTCGCCTGCTTGGTGTTTATTCGGAATATATATGATATCGCAAAAATTACGGCGCATAGCATTAATCTGCGTGTTTATTCTGTTACTTCTTTCTGTAACAGTTTCCAATACATATGGCTGAGGTGACCTGGATGTTGTCGTGGCGACAATAGACACATTACCTGCGATAAATGTTTTAGGAACAAGCGCGACATTACAATTCGAAATCACGGATGATGGCAATCCGGATGGCTGTGAATCGTGGTCTGCAAGTTGTGGTTACAAGCCTCATGAGTCTGATACATGGATTTGGCTGGATAGTCTCATGGGCGCCGGAGAAGGAATTCTCCAGCAAAATGTTACCGGTCTAAATCCCAATACTCAATATGATGTAACGTCCAGAATAATCAATGCCGCAGGAATTGCGTATGGGGATGTTGAAACATTCTGGGTACAGGTTCAACAGGGAATACTTTCAGTTACAACACTTCCGGCCAGGAATATTACACAAAAGAGCGCGGAACTGGAATTGCTTCTTCTCGATGATGGTGATCCCTCAATTGTCACTCAGGCCGATACAAGGTTTGTTTACGGGTGCAGTGGTAAAAAGTCAAAGACAACTGACTGGATGTCAACTACTGAAGCTCAGCAATCGTCAGTAATTATAAACGGATTAGAGCCGGACACAATTTATTGGTATTATTCGCAGGCGATAAATTCCGCAGGCATGGTTGATGGAAACACGCTAAGTTTCAAGACACTTCCAGACGCGAACTCTCCTCCGGCGGCTTTTGATTCCAATGAGCCGGATACTCTTATTATTCAGAATTTTGTAAAAGCTTTGCAAACTGATCCGAATAATCCTCATAATAACCAGGGGATTGTGACATATGTGGAAAAAGCAGGAAATCTTGCAACGCTTGATTCCAATGATGTTTTATATTCCAATGCTTCCGCGACAACAAAAACTTCCACGATAGTTTCATTGCTCCCTATAATGGAAAATGGAAATGTTTCCGGCTTTCTTGAGTTAGCCAAAGACGCAAGACCTGAACTTTTCGATGTGAACGATTCAAATAACATGACTTTGCTTGAATTGAGTATTTATTCAACTCTTGTTTCTGATTCTGATATAACATCGGAAAACAGCCTGAAGTTTTGGATTCCAAATGATGCGAATTCTGTTTTATTAAAAAACAGCTTCAATGGAAAACCTTTAACCTTGCAGCGGATTTCATCAGATTCTAATGAACCTAATCTTGTATATCAATTATGGGACATCAGAAATGTAATAGAAAAGAACGGAAGGCAAATACCCTTAGATAAATTAATCGGCCGGAAACCGAATACGCCATATGCTTTCTTTGAACTTTCAACGACAAAAGAGCTTCTTGATATAAATCAGGATAATCAAATCGACTCAAATGATTACTCTCTTTTATTGAAAGATTTTGGGAAAACCGGCATATTCAGAAGCGATATTGCAAGTGTCAAGGGGCTTGGTTTACCTGATGGACAAGTTGACGTGAATGATGAAGTGACTTTTATCAAGGAATATAATAAGCTATATCCTGCAAATCCTCTTCCTAATCCTTATATTGAATTATCAGAAGATTTTGAAAGTGGAAATATTCAGGAGCCTTTTGTAAGTTATGGCGATGTTCAATGGATTATTGATACGAATCCTTATTCCGGGAATTATTGTGTAAAGTCCGGCTATATTTCCGGCAGTCAAATATCAATTCTGGAAGCAAATATCAGTACCGCTTCACAAACAATAAGTTTCAGCCGCAAAGTATCGTGTGAATCAGAATTTGATACTTTGATATTTAAAATTGATGATACTGAAGCGGGGCGGTGGTCCGGCCAAATGAATTGGGAAAAAGTGGATTTCAAAATCACACCCGGAACGCACAATTTCAAATGGATTTACGAAAAGGATGAATCTATATCACAAGGACAGGATTGCGTCTGGATTGATAATATTGAATTTACACTGTATTAATTTATCTGACCAAATAGAGTTATCATGCCGGCAAAGAACCTTACAGCCGCAAATGGCTCCATAAACCATATTGAAGTTATAAGTGCTTGATTTGCAATGGATTATAGCGGTTTATGTTTTTTTTCTTCTTTTGTGTCATAATATATGATATAATAAGGCTTTAAGGTTATATATGACATAAAGGATGAAGATGATGAAAAAAGCTGTTTTCTTTCTATTAATGATAGTCAATTCGGCATTTGCGCTCGATACTCCATTCAAGCACGGCGTGAATATTACAGAATGGTTCGAAAGTCCGAGCGTTGGGCAAATTCAGTTTACTAAATATACAAAGCAGGACCTGATTAATATTAAGAATCTGGGTTGTGACGTTGTACGTCTTCCTATTAATTTACATGCTATGACCAGCGGCTCGCCCGATTATATTATTGACCCGCTGCTGTACACTTTTCTCGACCAGGTTGTCGATTGGGCGGAGGAACTTGAATTATACCTGATTCTCGAAAACGATTCTCTCGATCCTCAAGCCGATACGCCGACTACGATTGGTAATGTTCTGATTCCTGTATGGATGCAAATGGCAAACCATTATAAAAACCGTTCGACATATATTTGCTATGAAATTCTAAACGCTCCGCGCGGAATTTCAGACCAGAATTGGAACGCTATACAAAACAATGTTATCGACGCGATTCGTGCGATAGATACAACTCATGCTATAGTAGTTGGTCCCGCTAATGGAAATAGTCATCACAATCTCGAAGATATGCTTCCGTTTACTGATGATAACCTTATTATAAATTTCAATTTTTATGATCCTTTCATTTTCACTCATCAGGGAGTGGATTCGACGGATCCTTCGTTGAAGTCACTTTCAGATATGCCTTTTCCATATTCTTACAATAACATGCCAGAATTGCCGGAAGACCTGCAGGGGACATGGATAGAGAGTGCTTATAATTATTATGATAGTGATGCAAATCCACAGGAAATATTCTCTTTGATAAATAATATATCCTATTTTAAGGAGCAAAGCCATTACCCGGTTTTTTGCGGCGAGTTTGGTACATATCGAGAAAATGTTCAGGATTCACATCGTAACTTATGGCATTTCTGGGTAAGAATTCTTTTTGATTTCAACAAAATATCATGGGCAACTTCTGAATATAAGGGAGGTTTTGGTATTTTTGAGAAAGATACTTATGAGCTTTTCAATTATGATTTGAATGAAAAACTTCTTGGTTTTCTTGGATTTAAAATTCCTGAACAATGGGAATATTACCCTGGGACGGAAGTTACCGGTTTCAATATTTATGATGACTATGTTGGGCCGTACATCGTGGAATCAAGCACGCTTGGAGCGGGAAAAGTGAATTATTATTCAGATAACAGCCCGGCTTTTAATGATTACTGTATTCATTTTACCGACGTTAATCAATATGGTAAAATCTCTTTGCGTTTTGTCCCGATTAAGAACCTTTCCTGGCTTGTCTTCCAGAATTACGCTATCGACTTCTACGTCCGCTCTGATGACCCCGGCACAGAGTTTGATTTGCGATTTGTTGATACAAAAACAGATTATCCAAATGACCATCCATGGCGTATCAGCTACAAAATTGATAATAGCGTAACTGCATGGGATGGAAACTGGCACCACGTTCAAATTCCTTTGAGCAGCTTCGTAGAGCAGGGTTCTTTTGACGACGGCCAATGGTACGATCCAATCGGGGCTTTCAATTGGTACGAGATTGATCGTTTCGAAATCGTTTCCGAATACGGCGATCTTATCGGAACTGATTTGTATTTCGATAATATCAAGATAGCTCCGCTTATTCCGTAACAATTAGAAGATTCCTGGATTTTGCTTTCTTTTGCAATAAATCATGTCTTATTGATTGATTCGTGCGAAGTGCGTTTAAATTTCCCCTGAAAATACAGATTATAAATTTATCGAAAAAATCGTTACTTTACTTGCTTTAACTGCCTTTTAATAGTAGAAAATGAATACGAACGACTATGATTAAGGAAAGTTAAGGAGTATTTATAATGAAACGGTTAATTTCGATAATGTTGTTAATTACCATAGCATTGATGTTTTCCGGCTGCGTTATAGTTGATGCTCATTATCATCGTGGTTACGGCAGGCATTACAGCGGCGTAGTAGTAACGAATTATCCACCGCCACCGCCTCCAAGACCGGTATATGTAATTAGGTCTTCGCCGCCGCCACCGCCTCCTCCAGTAGTTATTGTCCGCCCGGCTCCCGCACCGCATCACGACGGCGGCCCAGGACGAGGCCCCGAAGGAAGACGAGACCTGAGAAGATAATTGGGCAGTTTTGGCTTTGATTTGAGATTTATAGTTGCATATTTATTGCGATTTTCCTACATAGGAAATATAGCTTTTTCAGGAAACATCCAATTATTAGGCAGGAAAATGAGGTTTAGTAGCGTCTTGATGTGGTTTTGGCGGGTTTAGTTTGATTAATGAAGAAGTAGCGTAAGGCGTCGATGGGGTGGTCGTACACGCCGTCTTTCAGGGGCAGTTCATTCGGGTTGCTTTGCAGATCCGGGTAATGGTAGCTTTCCATTGCTTCAATCAGGAATTTGCATTTTGGCGAAATAACCAGCGAGCTTTTTCCATCGCCTGCCCGTATTGTTCTTCGGACAAGCTCGATTCCTTCCAGAATCCCGCTTTTTCTGAATCGAACTTCTATCCCATGCGAGCGAAGTTCCCGAACTGTGCTTGTGCCGGTAACGTCGTTGACGCTTTGTCCAGCCGGGTCGCAAAATGTTCCCGCCATTTTCTCCTCGCTTATCGGCGTTCTTTTTTTTATCTCGTCCGCATGGATATTTATCGTTGCTCTGCTTCGGATATATTCATCGATAACGAAGATAGTTCCATCCTCGCCGACCTGTATCCATAAGCACACGAACGGATTAACAAAGCCAAAATCCAGCGAGCGGTATAAAGGCAAATTCGGATTAAAACTTATATCTTTTACATGTATAGCCGGGTTGAATTCATCGAAGACGACATTTTCACGCGAAGGTCTTTTGCAAAGCATTTCCGCTTCCCAGCCTGCTCTGCTTGACCGCAGCATTTGTGTTATGCAATCATCAATACTCAGATAACCACTCGCGATTTTCGCTTTTCCCCGGCAGTCCTGCAGTAAGGGACATTGCGAACAATTCCTGTCAACGCATTTTTCGATTGTCTCCCAGACGCACCATTTGAAAATTGGCGTGCTGTGCTGCATTCCCGAAGATACGACTTTTTGCATAAGCCCATAAGGCTGGTGCATCGTGCTTATCATCTCCATTCCCGCGATAATTCCATTTTTGCTTTGCGTGGTAAACTTCGCGGCGTTATAAATATCTTCATCGAACAATTCAACTTCATCGCAGCGTAATTTCTGTATATGCTGACCGCGAACACTTCTTGCCGATTGCGTCAGAACTTCAGTTGATGAGCCATTCTTGAATACGCACTTTGTTTTCAATGGCGGCTTGCTTAGAAAATCCTCGAATCCGCGATAAAGAAAATCAATCAGGTAATCATACATTCTCGAAGCCTGCTCACCTGAACCGGCCAGAATTCGCACCTGGCATTTGGGTTTGAAAATACAATCCAAAAGTGTCGCAATAGCTGCTATTTCCGTCTTTCCACCGGCACGATTCGCCCAGACGATTGCGTCAGCATTTGTTGCTTCTGGTAATTGATTCGTCAATCGTCCATCTTCTTTCGTCTCTCGACCAATGATGGATGATGGACGATGGATGATAGACGAATTCTTTGAATCTGAGAAAAATGTATGATAGAGGTAATCCATCGGACTATAATGTTCGGCACAGATTTTCCTGTCCGGCACATTCACCCCAAGAAATACCTTGATATAGTTTTTCAAATCTTTCTTAGTGACAGGTTTCTTCTGTCGAAGTGCGGAATAAATACTCGATACTTTTTCGATAGACTGTGGCTGTAGTTGAATTGTTTCCTGCATAATATCCCTCAAATAGAATGTATAATGAATTTATAAATTGTGGTATGTAAATTCGTAGAGTGCGTGAAAACGCACCGTTTCTTAATGGTTAATTAGTGTGATGAATCAAATCTGCATAAGGTCCACATGAAGATGTGCCATAAAGCATCCGAGTGACTTTACGGCAAGTACGTGGTACTTACGAAAATTATTTCTTTACATATTTAATAAGCTGATGGTCAACTTCCATTATATGTTTTTTGAGCCATGTAAAGAGAAGTTCGTGTATATCTGAAGCTATGTTCTTGTCTGCCCCATCCTGCTGGTAATTAAGAATAATCTGGTTAATGGATTTTTTGAATTCTGCGTGTTGTTTTTGCTGAACTTCAAGTCCTGGGTAGCCGTTATCCGAGATGAATTTCTCTTCGTTCGAGAAATGAAAATTTGTATAATCGAGCAGGAAATCGAGTGTTTTTGCGATTGTTCCTTCGTCAAGGTGCTTTTCTATAGCTTCTGTCACAGAGTTAAGCCGTTCTATCAGCATTTGATGTTCATAATCGATAGATTTAATACCCGTTGTTAATTTGTCGTCCCACTCAATTTTATTCATTTCATTTACCTTTTGAAAACTGCCAGCTAAAACATAATATCTAAAAAAAACTGCTGTTCGTATCTTATACTACATTTATCAAATAATTTCAAGAGCCAGCTTTCTTGAATAACGCCTGAAATTTATTCACTTCCTTGCACACGTTCTCTTTTGTTATAACCGCGGAAATAGCACAAACCGAATCAGATCCTGCGTTTATAACAGACTGTGCGTTTGAAAGGTCAATCCCGCCTATCGCTACAACGGGCAACTCGACCTTTTGGCATATTTCCTTTAAGCCTTCGATTCCTAAAGGTGTCCCTGCATCGGTTTTTGTTGCAGTCGCGAAAATCGGAGCTACGCCGATATAATCCGCTCCCATTTCCTGTGCTTCAAGTGCGTCTTTGAGTGAATGGACGGTAAGGCCGATTATTTTATTTGCGCCGAGTAATTCGCGTGCGGTCTGGTAAGGCAAGTCACTCTGTCCCAGATGTACGCCGTCAGCGTTACAGGCTAATGCAATATCAACACGGTCGTTAATCAGGAACGCCGCGTTTTTACATATCTGCCGCAATGCAATCGCTTCTTCGTAAAATTCACGTGTATCGGAGCTTTTGTTCCTGTATTGGACAACGCTGACGTTTGCCCTGATTGCCTGCTCGACATCAGACAAATTGCCCGCTCTGCTCAAACCTGAATCCGTGATAAAGTAATATCCCCGTATCATCATTCCACCTTCTGCATTTTCTCAATCGCTTCTTTGTCTAAATTGTATAGCGAATCAAATAATTGCTCTTTAAATGTCCCCGGCCCATGTGATTTATTAGCTGCCAGTTCAGCGGCTATTTCATAACACACAAGACCGGCAACAGACGTATGAACATAATCCAAATCAACAGCGGCGAACGTTCCTATCACAGAAGCGGCCATGCAGCCTGTCCCCACGACATGAGCCATTATTGGATGGCCGTTCTTTACTTTGCAGCATCGCTTCGCGTCGGCGATGTAATCCGTTTCGCCTGTTATTACGGTAGTGCAGTTCCATTTTTGGGCGACATTCTTAGCGAGTTCTTCCAGGTTTTCGTTTATGCTGCCGGAATCAACTCCCTGCGTTTTCACTGATAGGCCGCTGATACGAGCTATTTCGGAAGCGTTGCCTTTAATAATTGATATTTCAGCCGCTTCGAGTAATTCAAAACATTTCTCGTCACGCAGTTTTGTAGCTCCGGCACCGCAGACATCGAGAGTAATGGGAATATTCTTTTCGTTCGCTTTCTTAGCGGCTATTTTCATCGCGTCAACAAAATCCACCGTCAGAGTCCCGATATTTAATACAAGTGACGAAGCAATACCGGCCATTTCCGCAACTTCTTCTGGAGCGTGAGCCATTACAGGTGAAGCACCTATAACTTTGGTGATATTGGCACAATCATAAATTGTCACCCAGTTTGTAAGATGATGCACAACCGGATTATTTTGTTTTACTTTTTCAAAGTAGCTATAAATATCGATTTTTTCTTTCGTCATAAAACAATCCTTTCCTATTTCGTTTTTCTAAAAACTCCATAGATTTCTGTAACTTAACAAACGAATGGTGTCATTCTGTTGGTACTGGAAATTTTATTATTGGTAATCCGAAATCATAACCATTCTCGTTAAGTATAATATTAATTTTTAAATCAGGAAGAACCGTCTCAAGATATTTTATAGCATCGGGATCAATTTGTCCATTCAGCTTAAGCTCCTTTAATTTTTTAATTCTTGTTATTTGCTTAAGATTTTTGATTGAATAAGGTTCGATTGTAAGTTTTTCCAGGTTTGGTAACTCACACAATGGTTCAATATCTAAAATTTCGGTATAGCTGATATCAAGTTCTTTAAGATTTTTAAGAAATGCAAGCGGCTTTATATTGTTGATTTCAGAGTGAACAAGAGTAAGTATTTCAAGTTTGGTAAGATTTTTAAGAGGACTCAAATCAATATAAATATATTTTGACGCTGGACTTTTGACAATTTTCAATTTCTCAAGCAGAACCATAATGGATGAAGGCTTTTGTTGGGAAACTCGAATATTATTAAGGTGTAATTCCTGGAGATTAATAAATTTTCCAATGAGTTTAATATCAGAAAGTTGAACGCCAATACTCTTTCCACTAAATCCTGTATTCTTTAAATAAAGTTTTTTGATTCCAGCAAAATCATCATTGGTAAGTTGGTTGGCTTTCTTTACAAGTATTGAAGCGGCATTTTGCCGAATAATTTTCTCACTCATTATTTGAGATTGGGATTTCCAGGTTAGTACCCCATAAATATATACTGATAAAAGGCATAGAAGTACGAGAATAGCCGCGACTCTATATCTTCGCCAAATGGAGTTATTCTTTTTCAATTCGCTTGTTTTTTCTATTTGTTCGCTCATTATCTTGGTTTGTTAATTGTACTTGTAATTTTAAGATTCGGGATTGCCTTACCCAAATCTTCCAAATCCTCATATTTCAGCTTCGGGCAAAAAATTATATAAACCTTCTCAAGTTGTTTCTGGTTTTCGAGCGGCTTAAGGTCACTTACTGCGGCATTAATAAGCTGTAGATTTTTAAGATTACCAAGTTTTGCAAGCGGCTGTATGTCGATAACCGCGTTTCCGCCGACCTGAAGTATTTCAAGGTGCGAAAGTTTCTTAAGCGGGCTTAAATCCAGTGAAAATCTTTTCTCTAAATCGTAAATGCCCAATTTTGAAAGAAACAGCATCCATTTAGGGATTTTATCCGTCGAGACATCAATAGAACCCAGATAGAGTGTTTGCAGGTTTGTGAATTTCCTGAGCAATCTTATATCGGCAAGTTTATTGTATGCGTATTTAAAAGAACTGCCTTCATCATACATTGCAACTATAGTCTGTGATCTATCGCCGATACTCAATTCGGTAATCTTTGCAAAATCTGCATCAGTGAGAGAGTTCGGGTCTTTACCAAGTTGAGTCGCGGCCGCTTCCCGAATTATTCTTTTACTAACTGGATCAGGCTTTCGTGTTTGTATAAATACAAATATAACCAGTGCAGATGTTATCAATAATAAAATAACAGCCGTAGCGATTATATATTTTCTATGTGACGATTTCTTATTTAATGTTTCATTCATAATTTATCTTTCGATTTTCAAGTCTGGCAAAGCTGTTTGCAAATCTTCCAACTGATCATCGGTAATATTCTTGCAGTTTTCTATAAAAATCCATTGTAAGTTAGTTAAACTCTTTAATGGTTCAAGGTCCGAAATTTGTGTACCTGAAAGGTTAATCATTTTGAGATTAGTAAGTCCTTTTAAAGGATCAAGGTTTGAAACATGTGTGTTTGTAAGGTTTAGAGTTTTAAGATTAGTAAGGTCTTTTATTGGTTCAAGGTTGATAACTGGCGTGTTTACCAGATCGAGAGATTCTATATTCTTCAGATTATGTATCGGCTCAAGGTTAGATACCTTGGTATTAATCAGGCGAAGCTCTTTAAGATTAATAAGATTTGAAAGGGTGTCGATATTATTGACTGGTGAATGGTCAAGATAGAGCGTATTAAGATTGTGTAAATGTTTAATAGGGCTTAAATCTATATAAAATCTATTTTTAAGATTAAATACTCCAAGCTTTGCAAAAAATTTCATCCATTTCGGGATTTTATTTTCAGGGTAAACAATCATTGGCAGATATAGTATTTTTAGATTTGTAAATTTCTCAAGAAGTTTGATATCAGATAGTTCAGTTCCATATATTGGTAAATAGCTATTACTAATGAATTCCATTCCTAAATGCTTTCGGAGATGGAAAAAATCAATTTCTGTAATTTTCGCAAAATCATCATCGGTAAGTTCATTGGGGTCTTTGCCAAGCTGAGCCGCAGCCGCTTCGCGAATTACATTTTCGCTGGCCGGGTCTGGTTTGGTTTCTTGTGTAAGTGCCGCAAATAGCAGGGCGGCGGAAATCAAAAACAGAATAACGATAGCCGGGATTATATATCTCAGTCGGGATGATGTTTTGTTTTTGTCTTGTTCAACCTCATCATTATTCATATAGATTCCCTTTTCAATCTCATGGCTGTATTTTACCATAAGTCTCGATAAAGAAAAAGAGATATTTTCATTTATCCTGTCATTGCGAGGAATCCCTTGGATGACGTGGCAATCAACGATCGTACGCTTTGAGATTGCCACGTCGCTGTGCTCCTCGCAATTGCGAGTACCTCATCTGATTCCCAGGATATATGCAGAGAAACTTAATTTCTTAAAGTAATGGGTGGCAGCCTCATCCTGTTTTTTCAGGATGGGGATGGTAAACTCATGCCAGACCATCCCCAAGCTTGCGCTTGAGGATGCCACCCGTTAAAAGATTTAGTTTCTTAGGAGGAAGTCACTGGGTCCGACGAAGCAATGACATAAAGATGAAGAGCTTAAAGGAAAAATACTGAACGCAGTACGCTCTACGCTGTCACGTGATACTATTTTTCTTCCGCGAGAGCCGCAAGGATTTTTCCAGCCGCTTCATCTGAAAGACAGGCATCTGGATTTTCGGGTTGTTGTGTTTCCTGACGTGTGGGCGGCTGAATATTCAATATATTCTTTTGTAAAGCGATAATGTCAAGACATGCTTTTCTTGATATGTCAGTATTACCTTTTGACAAAATAATAAGATTTTCGACTGCTTTTGAGACATTGCCAGCTATGCGTGCGGCGTTTAGTTTGAAAGCGATAGACATGCGATTATCAAAAACCGTTATAAAGTTTTCGTCAGCGAGCCATTTATTAAATAACGCTCGACTGACCTTATGCTTTTGCAGAGTCGCATTCTCGTTTTGTTCGCTTGTGAATAAATCATCGATTACATCAAGCTGTTTTTTTGTTAAACCTGTGTTTTTGCGCATAGATGTTCCTCCATATTTTAGGGATTAGGGAATGGTGTATAGGGTAGGATGCGTTTTAACGCACCATTTTATTATTTTACGTTATTGGTGTGATGAATCACGCTATTTATGACTTTCTGATTTAAATCCTGAACTTACCACAGCGGCTCCGACCAGCCATGACGCAATCAGGTACGGCCAGACTATCCAGGGTAAATCATAGAAATATTTTATCATGACATGGTAAGAATAAATATGTCCTTCTTCCTGAACTGCCGCATGCATTAGCAATGCGTGATACAGCAATAAAGTCGAAAGACTTATCGTCCAGATTATTACTCCAATCAAAATCTTTTTCACATTCATGCTTTATTCCTTTTCTTCATATGCCCAGCCGCAGGACAGGCATGATTGAGCGTTATAGAAAAATGATTCGCCGCAATTCGGACATTTTTTCGGAGCGTTGGGCATTTGTTTGAATTCCCGATGTTTGATATTTCCCGATGCAAAGCTTTCTGACTCAGAATACTTCTTTGATTGAGCGGAATCACTTTCAATTTTGAAAGATAGCATACTCGTAATCCCGCTTACTAACATAAGAAAAGACAAACTGAACAAGCATAAGAAGATTAACAAAGCAGTTGTTGAAGAAAAATCAGGATGCCCAAATATTCCAAGGGCTGCTATAGTTCCCAAAAACAAAGAAAGTGGTGCTCCGATTAGTATTTGCAAGTGAAATAATTTCATATTATATCTCCAAACATTATTATTTTACTTTTCCCATTTGAACAAACGAATATCTTCTGGCTTGATGTCGTGACTTATTGCCCATTCAGTCGAAGCGAAAAAAAGCCGCCATGATTCCACCATGTGCGGCAGATATATTTTCCACATAATCAATAGAACAATTGGTGGCGATAAAAGCAAACTGAAAATGATTCCTTTTAATGCAAAACCAAATATAATAATACCCAAAGGCAATCCAATTATGCCCTGAACTATACCGATAATTGCTCCTGCTAATGCACTAAATCTCCACCACTTTCTATTTGCCTTTTTCTGCTCGGATTGCGTCATATTCTGCCAGATTTCCCTCGCTTGTTCGGTCTTAAAAGGTGAATTCTTGGTGGTAGCAGTCAGGCTTCCAACTACAGCGATAATAAAGAATATAGTAAATGGTATCCACGGATTCATAATTAACTCTCCTATTTTTACGTTTGACCGAAATATTCCATAACTTAACTCAGGTTTTCACATATATAGACGTATGAAACTGTGTTTCGTTACAAATAATCTTTATAAAAATATGAAAAAGTCTAAAGTTTTGTTTTTCATTGTAATTCTGGATATAGCCGCGATTATTTAAAATCTTCCGGGGCTTCTTTTTTCTGCCATAGCTTTGGTATCAGGCCAATGAGCATAATCGGGACATTCCAGATAATCATGAGAAACCGGAAAATCTTTCCGGCGAAAGAGACTTCTTTTGCCCATAGCTGGTTCCAGATTTTTCCCCATATATCCGCCTGCCACCAGATACTTTCATAGGGCATAATAGGGGTGTATTGTCCAACCGCTCGGCCGCAGTTCGGGCAATAGTGTGCCAGCGGATCAACCGGCTCTAAGCAATTCAGGCAAACGGGAATTTCCTCTTGCTGAATTTGCGATTCGTTATTTATTTTTTCTGTCGCCATTGAATTATTTTTTCTGAGAAAATCATAATTGTAATGCATACGACAATCATAAACACTAATGGGAAAACAACTCTCGATTTTATGATATCATATTTGATTTCAGGAGTTAAGGTCGTTTCCTTCATATTATCAATTTTCCCGGGTGTATATGATATTTTGATGCCAGGATTTTTTGTCTTGATTTTGGGAATGATTTCTGTGTATGCCTGTTCATTTAATGGATTATATTCCATATCAAGCATCTTTAGACTTTGCATGTTCGCTAAAAATGAAATATCCTCAACTTTATTATTAATAAACGCTAATTCTTCCAGATAATCCAACTTTGACGCTGGTGAAATGTCATTTACAATATTGTTCCATAATTGCAGAATTCTTAATTCCTTTAAATCCTTCACCGGTGATATATCAGAAATTTTATTGTCGCAAATTCCAAGGCACTGCAAGCTGCTTAATCCTCTTAGCGGCTCAATGTTATTAATACCATTATTGTTGACACTAAGCCAGCGAAGATTATTCAATCCTGAAACAGCCGATAGGTTTACCTGTCCGCATCCATCAAGAAGAAGCTCAGTTAAATTAGTCAGGCCGGAAACCGCGGATATATTTCCATTTAAGGGATTATAATCAAGTCTCAAAATATATAATTTTGTCAGATTGGCAACCGGAGAAGCATCTGAAATTTTATTGTTACTCAGGAATAATATTTCCAGTTGTTTCAAATCTGATAATTCCGATATGTCACTTATTTCGTTGTCATAGAGATATAATTTAATCAAATTCTTTGCGTATCGCAAACCATCGAGGTTTTGAATCGAGTACTCTGCGGCGTTAAGCGTGGTCAATTCGAGCATCTGCTGCTCGCTGACAGGGGTATCAATACCAAGTTCCTGCTGTATCGCTTGTTCTAAATTAGCATCCGCAAATGTAATAACATCAAGTTCGGCGGCGGAACAGGCAAACGATAGAATAAAAACAATTGATAAAACAATTCTTGATTTCATCAATAATAAGCTCCTTTTTAACTGAATATTAAAGCCACCGTCTATGCTTCCCAAAACACAAACACCCATAATATCACTTAGGCCTTCTTATGTAAAGACGCATAAAACAGGAATTCGTTACAAAAATTTTGGGAAAAAAGCATTTATTTCAATAAATTCCGTGTGGGACATTAGTTAAATTGATGTTGCGATGAATCGCCATCTGCAAAAACTATCTCAGAACTGCGAGCGTTGAGTGATAATCGGCTAAATTATGATCTTACAAATTCCAATAACTTTTCATACTCACCTCTATCGGCCGCAATTAGTGATTCTATATATCTTTTTCTGTCATCACCTGATTTCGTGAGATTCGCATTGCCCCAGCTAAAAGAAGGTTTTTTAAGTACATTTTCTAAAAGAATATCAGTGATAAGTCTTGCGTGCCTGCCGTTGCCGTTCGGGAATGAATGTATCAATACGAGGCGATGGTGAAAACGGTCTGCTATTTCATCTTCCGCAAAAGTCCTTCTATTTCATTTGCGTCGATTGGTGTAGTGCCTTCTGGATAACCAAAATCTATCATTTTTCATTCCACAATGTTTTCGGCATTTCATTCACAATATCCTCAATGAGTTCTTTCAAAGCTTTGTCTTTGTCCGTTTCATTGAGTTCCTGTTTTTCCAGACGCATAGTTTGGCTGCTTCTGGCCAGACGTTTTTTCGCGACAAGCCTGGCTTGATTTCTCACGGTTTGTTCCAGGCTTTCTCTCGGGATAAAGCCATAAACAAAAACGCAGTCCAGTGCATCAGCAACATTTCTTAGCGTTTCGAGTTTAACTTTTCCGAGTTTTTCGTCTTGCTGAATACGTGAAACACGCTGTTTGTTGACATTTAAGCGAGCCGCGAGCTGTTCACCTGTCATACCAAGTGCATCACGAATCGCACGAATCCAGCCTTTTTGTGGCGGAACCACCGTTTTCAAGCTCTCAAAACGCTGTAATGTTGCGTCTAATTGCTCCCTTGCCAGTTTTTTATGCTTAGCTTTCATTTTTAACACCTAAAAGTTCAAATACTATAATCTACATATATATAGACTATATCAGCATAACAGTCTATATAAATATAGAATAATATTAAAAATAGTCTATATATTTATAGATTATCAGGTGTATTCTGTATGACGCTGATACTTCACGCCCTATAAACTATTGTTATTATTGTTAAATTCTCCGACTGTATCTATTTGTTGCTCCTGGTGTTGGGTCGCTGCCTGCTATTTGTGTACCGGCGTTATGCGCCTTGGTCAACGCGGCTTTTAATGTGATGCCTGTTCCGGCGACTTGCTCACCATCCATGTGTGCATTTTTAAGCGGGGCGGTGACGGTGATTGATGTTGCTCCGCCTTGGCCGCCTCTGTTTGCGCCCATGCCGCCTCTGCCGCTGCGTGTGCCGCCGCCGGAGATGGAAGCGATAACTGCCGTCTCAGTGTTTGTGCCGCTGCCAATCGTGATGGTCTGGCCAACGCTGAAGCCTGCTGTACTGGCGACTGGAATAACGGTTACGCCGGCTTCTATTGCGGCGTTTGTTGTTGTGCCGCCCGCCGTGCCTACTGTCTCGATAACAGCCTGCTCACGGTTCTCGCCCGAATCAATTATAATCGTTTGTCCTTCGCTATAGCCTGCCGTGCTTGCAACTTTGATATTGGCTGCACCTGCTATTGATGCGAATGAAAGGGTGGTGCCGTTAGACTGCGTCAGGAAATCATCGCAGTTGCTGTCTGTGTCTCTGCCGTCTGGGAAGCGGCCGATGCTTCTATTTGTTTCGCTTGCAGTAGAGCCGCCGCGCATTCCCATTCCGCCTCGACCTGCGCTTGGTGGAACTACTATACAGCCGCCCTGACTCTGGTCACCTTCAAGTATGGCCAGTTCCGGGCTTGTGATTGTTCCGTTGCCGCTTGAGTTGCTCTGCTGTGAGCCATAAACCATAGCGTCAACAACTATTTTGCCGGTACTGTCCATCAATGCGATTGAGCCTGCGCTTGCCGAGAGAGGTCCGCCGTACCATTGGTTTGGTGCGGGTGTTCCCTGATAACCTGATGTGGTGACTTGTGCATTAACTACAGGTGTGCCATATTCATGGCTCTTGCCAAGTGCGGCATCGAGTGTGATTCCGCTGTCTAAAGCCTGTATCGCGTCGCCGCTCCTGTGTGCGAATTTCGTGGCTGGAGTAAAGCTGATTCCAGTTCCCGGGTCTGATACATCAACCGCCAGCATATGGTCGAATTTAAGCGGGGCGGCTAACTCTACGTCACCTGGTGTTCCGCCTCCTCTTCTGCCGCCTCCGAATCCGCCGCGTGCGCCAACTGCTGCAGGAGCTGCACTGGAAGTGCTGATACTCTTGATTTTGACAAGCTCTTTGCGTGAGCCTGTGCTTATCGTTAATGTGTCACCAACTGTAATATTGGAGACAGAACCAAGTCTGATAGTCGTGTCACCTGCTTTAGCTGCTGTCGCCAGAGTAGTTTGTGTTGCCGCTTTTCCGACTGCGGTTACAGTTGCGATTTCATAGTTACCGCCGACATCTATTCCGATTTTCTGACCGACCTCGAAACCAGCCGCGTTTGTGACAGGCAGATTAGTTGTACCTGCCGGGAATGTAAGAAATGGTCCTGTAGATACCGGAATGAACAATGTCGTCATTGCTGTCGCGGGTGTTCCGATATTTGCTATTGTGCGTGTTTCTCCGTCGATGTCGATTTTCTGGCCGACTTCAAATCCGGCTGTACTCATAACGTTGATGGTTGTTGCACCCGCGCTTGCCGGAGCCGCCATGCCTGTGCTGGCAAGACCAAGCAGGTAGAAACCTTTAGACGCAAGCTTCGTACCTTCTGGAATTATTGCCAGTTTGACGGAAGCCCATTCACTCTTGGTATTGATAATATTCCAGTTTGAAATATCAACTTCACTGTCGCCTGCATTGTAAAGTTCGATAAACTGGTTCGTAGGATTACTGCTCATGCTTAAACGCACTTCGTTGATTTTTACTGGGAAAGCGTTCCGCACTCTCTGTGCATATGTTACAATATATTCCTGGTTTGTCCGCACAGCTTTACCGGTTATGAAACCGCTACCGGTTGTTGCCGCTGAAGTTACTTTGAAGGTTGCATTTACTTTTGCATTTGGTGCGATTGAATCAGTAAATGATTTTGATGTGTCATTTGTACCAGAAACTACAGATGTCCATCCAGCAGGTACATCAATACTTAATTTGGCATTCTCAGCAGGATTACCTGTTGTATTGGTATATGTCACAGTGACATCCTGAGTGGAGCCTGGAGTGAATGTCGTCACACGTGACAGAGTAATTTGCGGTACGTTATACTTTGCGGCTACAATGTTGGTCTGAACCGCGTTTATTGCATTATCCGGCGGATACGCGGCTGTAATTATGCCTTCGTAGAAAGTGCCTGCTGAGCCGTTTCCGTTGTCACCGCCATTACCCATCTGAACCGCACCTTTGCGATGCATCGGGTAGTAGGTATTGTTTTCATTTGAGCCGGGGCGAGGTCCTTTATAGAATGTTGTGAGTGTCCCTTCCTGTGCGTTACCGCCGCGAATCTCCCACTGGTTTCCGCCGCCGCCGTTTACTGTTCCTGTCACGAAACGCCATGAATCAATTGTCGGGCTGCCGACGTTCTGTTTTGCGTTATATCCGGAAAACAAACCTGCTTCCATATCAGACATAATCCACGGCCCGCGACCTTCGCCGCTTCCCCATGCGGTTGCGGTGCCGAAATAAACCGTGTCCATAGTTCCTGTACCTACTGCGGTGCTGTTCGTAGATGTGTTGCCGTAGTTGAAGCAGCAGCCGCTGTCATAGTGCGTACCGTCGAAGACCATGTAGATTCCCTGCGGCTCATCGTTAATCGCCAGCCCGGCAGCATCATTGTTTCGCAATCCCATACCCGGCATGATGTATGTGCCGTAAGCTTTGTGTCCCATGATAGTAATCGGTGCCATGTCCGCAATCGGCAGGGTGTTGAACCCGCCTTTAGCCGGACCTCTGAATGTTCCCGGAGGAGCCTGAACGAGGTGATTGCCTTTGCCGGATTGGTCGTAGATTGTAGTTATAAAGCAGACCGTTCCCTCGCAGAATTTATCCTGTGCCGCCGCGTTTGCGTATCCGCCAGCGTCATTTGTGGTTGGCTGAACTATGCCGATGTCCAGAGTTGTGCCGTCCGATTGTCGCATGACCTGGTAGAGCGGGCCGTTATATGAAGCGAACAACGCTCGTGTTGTGCTGTGTGCGGTTACACAAGTTACGCCTGCTTCGGTATAAATGTCACCCGGACCTTTCGGTCGAGCGGGAGCGGCGTTTTGTCCGGCACCAGCTTGTGCGGCTAACACTATAGTTACAACTGGGATAATAAGTGCGAGTGCGAGCAGTATTGCGAAATTGATTCTGGTTTTCATGTCTGCGAATCCTCCAAAAAATGTGCTTTATTTAACCTTGCCATAGAACAGCATATTATTTATCTTTCGTACTTATACGTATTTTATAACGTTTAATCTACGGTGTTATACTTTACAGGAATTGAGAATTAGCCGCAAGTTTTATTTCATTGTAGTTCGTGTATTTATTAGCTGAAGTGGTGCGATGTATCGTGTCCTGCATAACTGTCATTGCGAGCGATTTGCAGAATCGCGTGGCAATCTATAATCGTATGCTTGAGATTGCCGCGTCAACCTTCGGTTTCCTCGCAATGACATAGAAAAGTTTTTGTAGGTCCCTGGGACTCCGAGGGAGGTGTGTGCTAACGCACCGGTTCATCTTATAATCTTCAACTCCGGCAGAGCCTTCTGTAATTCTTCGACCTGGCTATCTGTTATATTTTTACAGCCAGTAATGTCAAGTAATTTAAGATTATTAAGATTTTTGAGAGTCTCAAGGTCGGATATTTTTGTTCCAGCGAGTTTGAGATCATAAAGCTTTGATAGTCCTTTTAATGGCTCAAGGACAGATATCTGTGTTTTAGAAATATAAAGAGATGTCAGGTTTTTCAGTCCCTTAATAGGTTCAAGATTGGATGCTTGAGTGCTAATAAGATTGAGTGTTTGCAAATTTGTCAAGTTCCTTAGAGGTTCGAGATTGGATACTTGAGCGCCAATAAGAGTGAGTGTTTGCAAATTTGTCAAGTTCCCTAATGGTTCAAGATTGGATGCTTGAGTGCCAGAAAGATTGAGCGTTTTCAAATTTGTCAAGTTCCTTAATGGTTCAAGATTAGATACTTGAGTGCTATTAAGATAGAGTGTTTGCAAATTTGTCAATTTCCTTAATGGTTCAAAGTTGGATACTTGAGTGCCAGAAAGACTGAGTCTTTGCAAATTTGACAAGTTCTGTAATGGTTCAAGATTGGATACTTGAGTGCCAGAAATACTGAGCTTTTGAAGATTGGAAAGTTTTTTAAGCGGACTTAAATCTATATTAAATCGCTCGGATAGATTGAAGATACCTAACTTAGAAAGCATTTTCATCCAAGACGGTATATATTTGTCTGGAAAACTAATATTCGTGAGATATAGCATTTGCAGGTTTGTAAACTTCTCAAGCAGTTTAATATCAGAAAGCTCATTTTTCTCAATCATAAGTTCTGTTATATTTGCAAAATCTTCATCCGTTAATTCATTTGGGTCTATTGGAATGTTTGGAACTGCAGGGAGTTGTAGTTGTGGTGTGCGAACCCTAGTTCTTTTATAAAGGTCTCTGGTGTACTGTGCTATGACCGCTTGGCGGATTATTTTTTCGCAGGCAGGGTCGGGTTTTTGGTTTTGTGAAAATATAATAAAAACCAAGGCAGACATTATTAAAAACACAAACATACCTGCAGCGAATATATACTTTCGCCGTGACGGTTTCTTGGTTGAATCGCTTTGTTTTGAATTTTCGTCGTTCATATTTTAGTTCCCAATTATATCACTTGTAAAGTATTATATAAAAACCTCGCGAATCTGTCACGAACAATAATATGACTCTGTCATTGCGAGCGATTTGCAGAATCGCGTGGCAATCTATAATCGTATGCTTGAGATTGCCGCGTCAACCTTCGGTTTCCTCGCAATAACATGGAAAAAGAGAGATGTCATTGCGAACGGAGTGAAGCAATCTCAGACGTTATAAAAAAGATTGCCGCGTCAACCTTTGGTTTCCTCGCAATGACAGACGCATCTTATTTTGACTTATACACCCTGACGTAATCGATATAATATTTTTGCGGGAAGATTGAATCGTCTATACCTTTTGGGCCTCCCCATGAGCCGCCGATTGCGAGATTCAAAATCAGGTAATGTTCCTTGTCGTACGGCCAGACCGCGTTTCCCGTCCCTTCGTTTTTGAATGTGAAATATTTATTGTCATCGATGAAAAAATCTATACGGTCATCGAACCACTCGATGGCGTAAACGTGAAACTTTTCATAAGGTTTGTCCACTTCGACATTATTGCCTTTGCCCGTTTTTTTGACGTGGTTGTAGTCCTGCGTATGAATATTGCCGTGTATCCTGTTCGGGTCGAAGCCGACATTTTCCATGATATCGATTTCGCCGCATGTCGGCCAGCCAACCTGTCTCATATTCGTTCCGAGCATCCAGATAGCCGGCCATGTCCCTCTGCCGGTCGGCAGTTTCGCACGGACTTCAACGCGGCCGTAACGCCAGCTTTCCTTGCCGAGCGTAATCAGGCTGGCGGATGTATATTCCGCAAACTCCGGCCGTCTTGCTCGTGAGCCGGGATTGTATGCGGGATTGGGAAACTTTTCTTTTATCGCTTCGATAATCAGCGTGCCGTCTTCAACGCGGGCATTTTCCTTGCGGGCCTTTGTATAATACTGCGATTCTTCGTTGCGGATAAATCCGACTTCATAATCCCACTTGTTCGGGTCCGGCAGACCTGCATAATCGAACTCATCAGAAAACACCAGCTCCCACTCGGCAGCGGAAGCGGCTGAAAACAAAACGCTCAAACTCAGCAGAAAGAATATTAAAGTGCGGCTCATTTTTTTTTACCCTCATTAGTCGTTTATTTTACTGGAATTTTCAACATCAGTAATTTTATCTGATTATACTGAAAATTCAACATGTCTTTCGTTATATTTAGTGTGTTGCGGCACACCATTAATTTTCGTTATTACCCCAGTTGAGGTTTTTTACTTGATCGGGTTTAATGAATTCGATTTGGCCGTCATTGAATACAACATGGCATCCATGCTTGCCATTTCTTGTTTTTTGTACAAGCAATTCAGATTGGCCGTATGCGTTCCATGATGGACCAATGCACTCAAATAATAGTACAACATTATCAGGTGAATCAGGTTTTGCATTTGGATTAAGGGCTATATTGGTATTTATTTTTTTTGTTGAAGTAAATATCCTTTTGATGTCTTCCGACATGTAAGGTAGTATTAAATCACACCAAATTTCTGCTGAAGGATATTTATTATTTTCTTCACTATAATTTTTTATTTCATTATATGCATCATACAGTTTATGTGTAACAAATATAGGTGAATTACTTGGTACTCGTAAGGGAACTTGAAGTATTTCTGGTATCAAATATAGTATGAAAGGTAAGGAAACCAGAAATATCAATACTATAAATATGAGTTTAATTTTTGAATTTTGTTTCATAAGTCAAACCTGTTCAATTCAGGGTTTATGTTTAGTTATTACGACTATTACTGAAAATATTCCAATAATTAACAACGGCATAGTCAATTTCAGAGTGTTCTTTGAATATCTTATTAAATTTTTCATATATGGCGGGCCTATAAGAAAAGTAGGATTAAGATTTTCTAACGCTTTGCAAGGTTGAGTGACTTCTATTTTTAATGTATAAACCTTTTCGATATCAATAGAAGGCCCTGAGTATTCTTCGGCTTTGTAGTAAACGTAATCGGGGAATGACCATGCAATAACATCATTAGGACCGAAAACACCGGATTGAAACAATCTGTCTTGTTCGAATATCTGCCAGGATACGCTGAATGCTATACCAGAATACGAAAATGATTCGCGAAGAATATCTTCAGGTATATTTTTGCCACTGATATGAGTTTCGGGAAAAGTTGGAAGTAAAGGTCCTCGCATTATTAATGTAGGATTGCCTATTAATGGATCGTTAGGTTGAAATTCCTGCTGGTATGTATTTACCGCGTTGCAATCAAGAGGTATTTTTATGCCCCATGACTGAATTCTTCTTTGATAATGTGCTCCTTGCCAGGCAGAGATTTGTAAGAATAAAGCAACAATTATTAACATAACTCCAAGAATCAGCAATATTAGATTTTGAATCTTTATTTTCTCTGTCATAATGTTAGCCCTTCATAAATCTCATATGTATATTGAACTATTCAGGGGATTCTTTGTCAATCATATTTATTTGAAGATTGCCGCGTCAGCCCCGGGGGATTCCTCGCAATGACAGGGATAAAACTCAGTATCAAGATTACGTCCTAGTAACCCCAGCAATATTCTACTTTATGCAATATTTTTTTATATATAGCCACAAATAGGAATTTACTAGGACGTCTAGGACGTAAGTCCATAATAAACATATTCTCGCTTTTTTGTACCTATTCTCTTTCGTTTTGTTTCTGGAAACACTCTTTTTACCTGCTTACCGAAATTTCCTTCATTCATAGGATGATAGCCGTTCTCTTCGCAGAAATCCCGGTATGCACTGTACACGTCTGCACAACGGATATAATACGAATCAAGTGCGGGCTGGTAATTGTCCAACAGGAACATCCTCGCCGGGTCTGTGTCACGGCGGTATTCTTCCATCAATTCTTTCTGGCCGGCAGGTTTTGTAAAACCTTGCATGTTCAACCTGTCAAGTCCATCCAGGGCAAGATTCAAAATGCCGGGCAGTTCCTTTTTCAATTCCTCGGCGAGATTTTTTACCTGGTTCTTTTCCTCGACAGTAAAGTCGAACGGCACAAGCAGAATGCGTCTCCATACAGCCTGCGACTTGTCATTGAATCGCGGCAGGGCGTTCGTGGAAATCAGCAGCTTAGCCGTGGGCTTTACCTCGATTGGATTTCGATGCTTGCGGTCGATTGTCATCATGTCACCCGCGACGAAGCTTTTGAGAATATTCTCCGCTTCGTTTTCTATTATGTGACTCGATTCGTTCGTAAGGTTGCATACTTTGCCGATTGTACTCTGAAGTGCGAACCTGTCACCGAATCTGTACAGCGGAACCTGCGAGCAGTTTTCCACACCGACAAGCGATTGAATCACATCGAACAGAACGCCTTTGCCGTTGGCTCCTTCGCCAAAGCACAAAAGAAATTTCTGCTCGCCAAGGTCTGGACGGAAGAGGTAGCCGATAAATTCGAGAATCAAATCGATGTAGTCCCTGCGTCCGAGCATGATTTGTTCGAGAAAAGTCTCGAATAGTGGACATATTGCGTCCTGGTCATAATTGAACGGCAGCTTGACCAGCGTGAAATAGTCCGGCGTATGCGGCGTAAGCTCGCGGGTTTGCAGGTTCAGCAGGCCGTTCTCAAGACTCAAAAAACGACCGCTCGTATTGCTTCTAAGGAATGTGTTCAGTTCCTGTGAAGCCGGAATAAAAATATTGGTATGTATGTTCATAATGACATTGCTTACGAGCGACTGCGTGACTGTCATCGGCATATAGTTTGTCCGTATTGAATCGATTGACATGTCCTGCAGGAATTTCGTGACATATGTACGAACTGTATCTTCGGTCTTTTTTTCATACCTGCCGTTTCTCCAATAGTAATAATCCTCACGCCATCGGCGAAAAGTATAAAAACAATCATCGCTTGACGGATTTTCTTCCGGCGTCCAGATGTAATCGCTTAAAAAGCCAGCCGCAAGTAAAATTAGGTTATTCGATCCATTATGATAAGTCATTTTTTCTCCTTATTGATTTGTTTGATGCGTGTATTCAGAGATTTGTTTTCGTTTTTGTTGTTATGACGAACAGTTAGTGCGTTATAACGCACCGTTACCTTGTGGTTACTTGGTGCTGAATCATTCAAATGTCGTATTAGGTAAGGCTTTTTTCAGTTCCGCTACCTGCTCATCGCTGACATTCGTACCAGAAAGTGCAATCGCTCGGAGGTTTTTCAAATTCGCAAGCGGCTTGATGTCACTGACCTCGGTGTCCGAAAGATAAAGTATTTGAAGATTTGTAAGATTCGCTAATGGTTTAATATCGTTTACATTTGTACCAGAAAGGTTTATTCCCGTCAGGTTTGAAAGATTGGCAAGCGGACTCAAATCTATTGGGAATCTTTCTTCGATATTGAAAAGCCCAAGCTTTGCCAATAAAGACATCCATTTCGGGATTTTGTTTGAAGGATAATGAATATCTATAAATTCAAGATGTTGCAGATTTGTAAATTTCTCAAGCAGTTTGATATCGGAAAGATCTTTATATTCGATTATAATCATTGTTATATATGCGAAATATTCATCAGTAAAACTGTTAGGATCTTTTATAATATGTCGATAAACAAGTCTATCTGCGGCAGCTTCACGGATAATTTTTTCGCTTGCCGGATCAGGTTTGGAAGTTGTTTCCTGCGTAAAATAAATATAAACCATAGCAGCAGTTATCAATAGCAAAACAGCAGCCGGGATTATGAATTTCTGCTTGTTAATTTTATTTGCCATAATATTAGCTCTTTAATTTTCTCACTCTGTTAGTGAAAGTCTAAATATAAGGATTTAATTGTAAATATCCAGCTTCGGCAGGGCTTTTTGCAGTTCTGCTTTCTGCTCTTTACTGACGTTCGGACAGCTGAGCCCTTTCAGATTAGTAAGGTTAGCTAATACACTTATGTCGCTGACCTGTGTAGCAAAAAGGTCTAAATATTCCATTTGTTTCAGATTAGCAAGCGGCCTTATGTCGCTGACCTGTGTATCATTAAGAGATAAACTCGTAAGGTTTTTCAGATTCGCAAGCGGCCTGATGTCGGTGATGTCCGCATATGCAAGGTCAAGTTTTTGAAGGTTTGTAAGATTTTCAAGAGGCTTGAGGTCGCTGACTTTCGTGTACGCAAGGTCAAGTATTTTCAGCTTTGTAAGATTCGCCAATGCTCTTATGTCGCTGGCTTGTGTATACCGAAGGTAAAGCTCCTGCAGATTAGTAAGATTCGTTAACGCGTTTGTATCTCTAATCCCTTCGTCTAAATTAAGATTTAATTGTGTCAGGTATTTCAGATTCGCAAGCGCACTTATATCCCTGACATTCGAGTACGAAAGGTTAAGCTCCTGCAGATTAGTAAGATTCGCCAATGCGTTGATATCGCTTACGGGCGAGTACCCAAGGCCTAATATTTTCAGGTTATTCAGATTCGCAAGCGACGTAATGTCGGTGAACTGTGCATTAGACATGTATCCGGAAAGGATTAATTCTGTCAGATTTGTAAGATTCTCAAGCGGTTTGAAATTCTTAGTCGGCACGTTTGTTATTAAAAGTATTCGAAGCTTATTGAGCTTTGTAAGCGGGCTCAGATCTATATAATCTGTATCCTGAAGTTTGATAACTCCAAGTTTTGCCAGTGTTTTCTTCCATTGAGGTATAACTGTTTTCTTAAGTGTAATTTTGTTAAGATATAGTCTTTCAAGATTCTTAAATTTACTCAGCAGCCTGATATCAGAAAGCTCTTTGTTTTGAAGTGTAAATAGCGTAATTTTTGTGAAATCTTTATTATTAAGTTCGTTTATTCTTTTATAAAGCTGCTCTGCGGCTAATCGTCGAATTATTTTCTCGCTTGCCGGGTCAGGTTTCGGTTCCCACTGCAGCGACGAAACAAACAAAGACGCAATTATAAATATGACAATAGCCGCAGGGATTATGAATATCTGCTTGTTAATTTTATTTGCCATAATATTAGCTCTTTAATTTTCTCACTTTTCTATTAAAACATTCAAAATGTTGTTTGTCAATCACATTTGTTGAGCTATTTGAAGCGTACGATGGATGGTAAAGTATATTGTCATGCTGAACGCAGTGAAGCATCTGGCTATAGAGTAAGAAGCTGCGCATGATACATATTTTATATTCATATGCCAGATCCTTCGGCTACGCCTCAGGATGACAAATATTTGTGGTGTGCGTTTTGTTGCTGCATATATTTATGAATGCTTCCGCGATTTGGGTGATTGCTTGCGATTTTGTTTTGCAGGATGAAGCTGTTTTCTGGATTGCCTGCTCGATAATCTGCTTTTGCTCTTTGTTCACGAAAAAGACTACCGGCTCGGCGAAACTTTCCTTGTCCTGCTTTGCTGGTTTGCGGGGCAGTTCTAAATTGCGGTAACGCTCAATCTGGCCGGAAGTGAATGGTAGAATTTCAGCGAGATGTTTTGCGTTTGATTCTCTTGACAGTCTGTTCAGCAGGGCGAGCTTCTTTTCGAGAATGTCTGAGCCGGTAATTCTGTTGAGAGTGACAAGAAGAATGTCCGTTTGCATGTCACCTGCATCCCAGATACATACGTCAACGTTTTGATAGCCGAGCTGCTTCAAAGCCCTGGTGCGGCTGTGGCCGTTGATTATTTCGTATTGCGTATCGTGTGATGCGTATTGCGTGTTCATTTTTCTTACTATTACTGGTTCGTATAGGCCGGTGCGTTCTATGTTGCGGACAAGTTTTGCGAAAGTTGTTTTGCTCATGCGGCCTGGACTGTTTGGATTTTCGATAAGGTTTTCGATTGGAACTGATTTGAAAATATTGTGCGTTTTTGCTGTATTTTCCATGATTTTCTCCATGTGTGGATGGACTCCGTCCCCGTGAGATGCTTATTAGTTTTTAGTCATTAGTCGTTAGTATTTAGTGTTGAGTCGTTAGCATTTAGTTATCAGTTGTTACTATTCACTAACGACCAACGACTAACGACTGATTAAACCAGATATAATAGATCGGCCGCTCTGTAAGTCTGCTCAGGACGAATTCGGTTCGTTCCAGTGAGTGACGGCAGCAGCGTTTGTTGCCGAAGCTTTTTAAGAATACGCGGAATTCTTTTTCTATAAACTGCCGCTTATCCGTGTCGAGTAATTCTATGTCACGATGTACTTCCATCGGATTAATGAGCATAGAGTCAACTATTCCGATGGTATCGAATGCTTCAATCATGCGGATATTGCTTGTTTTTGGCGGTGCATTATACGCAGTCATTCCGGCTTTTTCGAAGAATGGATTCGCGATACCCATGATGCCGGACGCTTCAACGACATGGACATTTACAAGCGGCATGGTTTCTCGAACAAGATGAGCAGCAAGGCCAAGCCCGCGAAAGCGAGGTTCGATTATCAGCCTGCTGATTCGTCTTACAGTTTTATTCAAAAGTGAAAGCTGTGTTTTCCTGTCTAATCCTACGAAGAAATTACCGGTGGCTATATTGCGAAGTTCCAGGCATGGATTCGGCATCGAATAAACGATAACGCCGATATTGTTCGCATCGATAAACGAATCATCTTTCGGTTTCAGCGTGAATATATTCGTAAAAGGTCCTGTCCTTGCGTTTCGATAGTGATATTTCGCAAGCTCTTTATAGTCACTGAAGCGGCCTTCGACAATTTGCGTTTTTGCTGATAAAGAACATTTCAGCATGGCTGTCTCCTTATGTCCTTGTAAGTGACATATGTTTGTCCTGAAGATTCTCTTGTGACCAGTATGTCTGGAGCCAAATCCATGAGCATGTCCTGGTGACTCGTCGCGAGGATAAATACAGTTCCGTTTTGTTTTGCGAATTTCCTGATTTTGTATGAGATAGAGCAAGCTGTAACTCGGTCAAGTTCACAAGTGAACTCGTCGGCGAAGATATACTTTTTCTTCTGAGCGAGTGCCATTGCGAGCCGGAAGCGGAATTTTTCACCATCGCTGAGATTCGCGGGCTGATTTAGAATGCAGAAACAGTCGCAGAGGCCAGCAGTGCTGAGTAATTGAAGCGAAACGAGCAATTCCTCGTTCATGCAGTCAATGACGGTTTTGTCGGAAGGAAGTGTGATTTCTGAGATGTTAATTCTGTCCTGCGGCTCGATTGCGTTTTCAAGCTCTCGCAAAATAATACTTTTGCCTGAGCCGGACGGACCTGTAATACATATCACATCTCCGGATTTGATGTTGAGTTTGCAGGAGTGGGTTTTCTGCTGCTCCCTGAGTCTGTCGATTGTCAGGCCGAACATTTTACATATGTCCCTCACTCTGGCCGTAACCTTTGCATCCCAGACAATTGTTTTTTTGAGCGTAAATGTGTTCATGTTTTCTCCTTTTTAATTGTGTTCATATTATGACGGACTTCTTTTAATAGTTCTCGGATATGATAAATGGTTGTATTTTTCTTTTGCGCGATTTGTTTTATCGACAGCCCTCTTAGAAAATAGTCTTTTGCTATTTCTATTTCAGGCATGGTGAATATATCCTTCTTTTTCATGCAAAAGATAAATTTGCCTTTTGTCAGTTCGAATATAATCTTCCTGATTCTTCTTGAAATTCTGTTCTGGTTTGTATTGAGCAGCAGGGCGATTTGACGGAAGCTCATATCGTTGTCAAGGTACATCGACATAATCATTCTGTCTTGTCCTTCGAGCAGGTATAATCTGTTTCGGATGGCATTTAGCTGTTCCGACAAAATCCTGATATTTTCAGGCCTGCTTTGTTTGATTTCAGTTTCTGTAATCCGCATACTCGTATTGTTAATACGTATAATATAAATTATTGTTATAAAATGTTAAATAAACATCAAACATTTATATATTATTAGATTGATAAGCAATTTCGTCAACGTGTTTTTTGGAAAATATTTTAAAAAGTTGTTATGGGTTTATGCATTGTTTCCGTATTCTCTTTGTGGGTAAATGTTTATGGAAAATACAGGAAGCGGAAAATATTTTAAAAAATATATGAAAAAACATGCGTTGCTCAGGCATGCTGTCATGCATTGCTCAGGGTATCAAGTTATATTGTCATGCTACGCCTCAGAGCTTGCCGAGTGTGATGACAAAGTATTGGCAGAATATAAATAAGTAAATTCTTGCATTTATTTGAAAAGTTGGTATATTATCCGAATAATATAAGACCATATTTATATTAACTGTTTAAAGAAAAGGAAGTTATGAAGGGAAGGAATCCCAAAATCGTAGTAATTGCCGGCACGTATATTGACATGGCAATCAAATGTAGTCAGATACCATCCGTCGGCCAGTACGTTATCGGTTCTAATTTGTCATATTCTATATCAGGGCCTGGTCCTGTACAAGCTGTTCAGGCGGCACTATGCGGCTGCGAAGTTTCTCTTGTTAGCAAAATCGGGTCCGGTTCATTTGCCAAAATGATTCTCGATACTCTTACTGAATATAATATCAATACGGATTATGTCCAATGCGTAAAAGCCAAAAATACCGGCGTTCATTTGACAATGATAAATTCCGAAGGAGAAAATGCCGGATGTTTGTACTGTGGTTCGAATAACGCATTAGTTCCTATGGATATAACAGCCGCCGATGATATTATAGCCGAAGCCGATGTATGTCTGATGCATGGCGAATTACCCCAGGAGACGATAATTGAAGCGATTCGTTGTGCGCAATTACACGGAACGAAAACGATTCTCGACCCGGCAAGACCTCTCGAACAGAAAGAAGATGGCTGCGGAGAACTACCCGCTGAATATTTTACAGTTGATGTTATCATACCTAATTTGCTCGAAGCCGCTGATATAACCGAACAAACATCAGTTGGCCTGCGAAACGGAAAGCTTATCGGCTCTGATTTAATCGCACGCGGCGTAAAAAATGCTGTTATTACGATGGGTAGAAAAGGTTGCCTTGTAGTGAACAGGGACGGAGCAGATAATATACCCGCGTTTGAAGTTGATCTTGTTAATCAGGCCGGCAGGGGAGATTCGTTCAACGGAGCCTTAGCTGCGTATTATGCGATTAAAGATGATATTCAGGGAGCTGTAAAATTCGCGTCTGCCGCTGCTGCTTTGACATGCACCAAGTTCGGATTGTTGGAAGCCTTACCTGTAAAAGCAGATATTATCCAACTGCTCCAGCAAAACGATACAGAACACGAAATATAGTTCATTCAGATAATTCGTCTAAATAAAATCAATTAAGACTTTGAAAGTCTGATTCATTTCTTATAATTTCTTATGAAGGAGTCTATTAAAGGAGATGTTTAGATGAAAAAACCCGAATTAATTATGGGACTTGCCATACTTGCGGCAGGTACCGCTATTATTATTTTGATACTTTTCTATTCTTAAAAAAATAGAACGATAGTATTTTTAAAAATGTTAGTTTATATTGAAGGAAGAAAGTAATGTACAAAAAAGTAAATCCAATTAGTTTTATTCTCGTTTTTGTTATGAGTTGTTCGTTGATATTTCTGTCAGGTGCGGCACAACCTCAGGAAGATCCGGAATCTTCAGGTAATCAGCCGTCATATATTGACGAGTTAGTTGAGAGTTCGCAGTTGACGCAAGGCCAGGTAGATAATATGAAAAAAGGCGGCGAAAGCTGGGGTAATATCAGGATTACAGCACGTATGGCGGAACAAATCGCCGCTAAAAATTCGGATCCTGAAAAAACTGCCGAGCAAAAATATCAGGAAGCTCTGAATTATGTCTCGCAGCAGAGAGCCGCGGGTAAGGGATATGGAACTATTGCCAATGAAAATAATTTCAGCCTCGGCAGTGTTATGAGAAATGACAACGCAACACAAAACCAGCAAAAAGATAAAACACAGCTCGAAAATCAAAATAAGGAAAAGAAACAAATCGGAAATAGTGAGCAACCTAAGGCAAAAACGAAAAAGAAAGGCTTAGTTGGACGTTTCTTTGGCATTTTTAGTAAAGATAAGAAAGAACAAAAACAGGAAAATGTGAGTAAAACTCAAACTAATAATTCTTCAACTAATGTCAAAACTCAACAGAACGTTTCGAATAAAGTTCAAACCCAGAATTCTTCAAGTTCACAAAACGTGAGAACTCAGCAGCGTACTCAAACAAATCAAAGAACTCAGACACAGACGCAAAATGGAGGATACGGAAATTCTCGTGGCGGTGGACGCGGCAGATAAATCTCTGTTTCATATATTTATTGTTTTGGTATCTATCGGGAGAATCTCAAAAGGTTCTCCTTTTTTTATTGAGCGAGGCAATTTTATAACTATTAGAAATAGAATCTTAGTCCTACCGCCGCATTGACACCGATGCCGATATCCGGAGCGATTTCGAGGACTGGTGCAAGCTCGATAAAGAATTCATAAGGAGCTTTATCTTCAAAAAAATAGGTCATTCCAAATGGAACTCTAAGACCGAAAATTGTTTCGCCATCATGTTTTCTTCCGTTATCTTCCTCTAATTTTAATAACATGCCCACGCCATAATAAGCTGGCCATTGTTCAGAGTTATTTAATCTGTAATCATGGAACAGGTAATCTGAGTGAAGCACCATTCCTCTATCACCTACAAACGACCATGCCAAGCCGCCGTCTATGGCATATTCATTGTTAAGCCAGTATTTGAATGTAAAACCTGTCGGTTCGCCGGCCATGAATCCTAGGCCGAAGCTCTTGTCTTCATTCACCTTTGCGTTTGAGTTTGCGGCTGCTATTAAAATTACAAGTCCTATAAAGATATTCTTAAAATTCATTTATGTTTCTCCTGATACAGGTTACTTTTATTTTGATATTATAACATATATAACATCGGCAAAAAAGCATTAAATATTTGCGATAGTTTCATAAAAATACCTGGAAAACGATATGATACGAATAGTATTTGATAAATACAATGTATTTTATTTGTGACAAGAGATTGTGTTCCTGATATAATCACCTCTCGAAGAAGAAAACGAGCAGGTAAATACATAATGAAAAAAGATTTAGGGAATCCGCAGATGACGCAGAAAGACGCAGATATAATAAAAAAATGAAAATGGAACAAAACATGAAAGAAAAGAAACCTTCAAAGCGAAAATATATAATCGCGTCTGTATGCCTTACACTTTTGATAATAGGTGCTTTGGTTTTTAGTTGGTTCACACAGGAAGAATCCAAACCCGACCAAGAAAGTGCGAAAATAATTCTTGAAATAGCCGCTAAAACGCTTAATAAAGATGTGAATGATCTCACAAATGAAGATTTTGCATCAATTACTAATCTTTCCATTTTTGGTAAAGAACTTTGTGATATAACAGCGATTGAGAAATTTACGAATCTGAAAGAACTAAGATTAGAAGCTATTTTCTTTCCAGGTAAAAAGATGCCAAAGTATGTTTTCTATCTGGCAAAGTTTCGTATTATAAATATTAGAAAAATATACAAACTTGATCTAAGTCCACTGGAAAATCTCTCTAATCTCGAAAAAATCCAATTATCTGTATTATCGATAAAAAATATTGAACCTCTTGCAAGTCTTAATAATCTTAAGACGCTTTATCTTTCAGTCATAAATGTTACAGATCTTAAACCGTTAATCGGACTCAAGAATCTGGAAAAGCTTGATCTTTTTATAACTTCTATCTCGGATATCGAACCAATTAAAGAACTCAAGAATTTGAAATCAATTGAAATAACTGGATGTGAAAACATAACTGATAAACAAGTTAAAGAATTGCAGAAGGCTCTGCCCGATTGTAAAATAATAAAATGGAAAATAAAATAAAACAAAACGTAACAGAGAAGAAATCTTCCATGCGAAAATACATAATCGCGGCTGGATGCGTTGTATTGTTGGTGGTTGTTGCTTTAGCCGCTGCGATTTTTCGATGGAATCAAAAAATCGACCAAGCAAGCGAAAGAGCAATCCGTGAAGCAGCGGCGGTAATGTACAATAATAATAAAACGAATCTTTCTAAGAAAGACCCGAATGAACTTACCGATGCGGATTTTAAAAGCCTTACTGAATTTGTATTTCCGCCAACTCCGATTGACCATTTTGTGGGACTATCGGATATAAAGCTGCTGGAGAAATTTACCAGTTTAGAGTCTTTAAACATTTCTGGTACACGTTACCCGGACAATGCAATTCCGAAATGGATGAAGTATTTTGCAAAGCTTGGAGTATTCGACCTCGAAGAAAAATTCGCGATAGATTTAAGACCGATACAGAATCTAACTTCTCTGAAATCGTTGCGTTTAGGCCATTCACAAATCTCTGACATTACGCCGCTGAAAAATCTTGTTAATCTTGAAACTCTTTTTATTGACTTTACAAACGTGTCAGACCTTGAGCCGCTCAGAGGGTTAAAAAATCTGCAAGTCCTTTCAATAAGTGAGACGAAGGTTTCGAGCCTTGAGCCGATAATGCATTTAGAGAAATTGCGAAGACTGATTGTTATCGAATGTCCGAACATTAGCGATGAGCAATTGAAGGAATTTGAAGCCGCTCATCCTGATACGGTTATCATAAAAGATTATGTCGAATAGAAAAAACGAATAAAAGGAAATCCGCGGATAGAATAAAGAAATGGAAATGAAACAAAACAATTTGAATAAGAAACCTTCCAGTCGAAAATATATAATCGCGACTGTATGTGTTGTATTGTTCGTGATAGTTTCTTTGACTATTACAATTCTCAGATGGAAACCAAAACACGACCCCGAAAGCGAGCAATTATTACGCAGTTCTGCAAGTCTAAGCTATTTAATTCAAACAGGAAATAGTAAGGAAATAGAAGACCAAACTGATGAAGATTTAGCTATGATAACGACATTTACTTATCCTGTATATTTTTTCAGTCCTGGTTTCTCTGAAATTTCTAATATAAAACTGCTTGAGAAATGTACGAAATTGGAGGAACTTCAACTGATTTCTATTAGATATCCAGAAAAGAAAATACCAAAATTGATTAGATATCTTGGCAAGTACGGTGTTATCGACCTGGATAAGAAATACACAATAGATTTAAACCCTGATGTGCTCCCATTTTATGTACCATATGTTAATAGAGAGTTACACACATTTTG
>CAZVOA010000032.1:0-43341 GCA_964628465.1 uncultured Pirellulales bacterium
TGTATTCGATACTCTCTTTTTAGCAATGGTACATTTTTGGGGGAGCATACCAGTTCATGGTTGTACTTATGTCACTCAAGACATCGATATTTGCTGTAATTTTTCTCCAGCTAATCTAATGACTTTACAGGAAACTTTATCCGATTTAAATCCTGTACATCGAATGACTCCTAAAAGACAAAAACTGAAATTGACAGAGAAAACCTGTCGCGATTTTAAAAATCTTTATCTTGATACCAAGATTGGACAACTTGATTGTTTGAGCTTGATAGATGGGATTGGGAATTATGATGAAGTTAAACAAGCAAGCAGAATTATTAAACTTGGCAAGGTTAAAATCCGTGTTTTAGATATTGACGCTTTAATTAAAACGAAGAAAACTTTAAATCGACCACGTGACAGAGAGGCAATAAAACAACTTGAAGCTATAAAAAAGCTCAAGAAAGAAATTCAATAATCAAACTAATAAGAATCTTAAATCAGCAAGCCAGGTATATCTGTTATTGCGTTTACAACAACAGTGTTTGTTGCTTCAAGTCTTTTTCGTTCCTGGTGGCCGTCGTCGATGAGGACACAGTCGGCACCGATTTGCTCTGCAACTTCATAATCGTGTGTAGTGTCACCGATAAGTAAAACGCTATTTCCAGCCAGTCCAAGTTTTTTGATTAGGTCTCTGCCGTTTTCAAGCTTGCTTTTCGCGTAATAATCGGACAAGCCAACTATATTATCAAAAAAATCATAAAGCCCGAAATATTTAACTATAACTTCGAGCATTTCCTGATTATATGCTGAAAGTATCGACTGGCCGAGACCTTTATCGGAAATGTTTTTTAGAACATCCTTCGCTCCGCCCTGCAAAGTACATTCATACTGCTTTTTGTTATATCGAGTTATATACTGTTCGGCTACAACATCGTACGAGACCTTAGAGAAATCAATTCCAAGTTTTTCGTAATAATTCACGACTGGAAAATCAAATTCGCCGCGATACTTCTCCAGAGTCACCTGCGGCTTGTCATAAAACACGAGAATGCTGTTGAGTACCTCAATGCAGGTACATACATCATCTATTATTGTGCCGTTCCAGTCCCAGATTAAATGTCGATACTTTTTCAATCTATTTTCCGTCTTTCAAATATAACAAAATTCACTCATACACAGATTATTTCTGTTTCGTGGTAATTAACCTATCATAACACACTTCAAGAGTCAAAAATAATTATCTTTTCCAATTTCCTTTGGTCCTCAATCAGTTCATAAAAACTTAATAACATTAGAGCCGATTTTCAGGAATATGAATTTGTTTTTCTATCCCGCTCAACCTTGTTTTTATGGGTCTATGCCGCGGAATTAAATAAAAAGCGGATTTATCAATCAATTCTGATTTGTCGAAGGATAAACTGTTATCTATATTATATATAGAAAGCAGAGATACAACCCAGTTTGATAATTATTAGTAGAAGAAGGAAGGAAGCTTGTTATGTCCACTGAAACGACAGCAGTGCATGTTACGCATGAAACCATAAGTAAAGTAGGCGGCATCGGAGCTGTTCTGCATGGTTTTTTCACTTCAAAATCTTACCTTGAAGCGGTCGGAAGATCAATACTCGTAGGACCATTATTCACAACTGAAGGTTCTGCGCATGAAAGACTTGGTGAGAACAGCGAGGTTCTGTATTCGTCAATAGACAGATATTCTAATACAGGTTACGCGCATGCCTTCCATAAAATAGAAAATACATATAACGCCGGCATAATCTACGGCAGACGAACTTTCACAGATTCAAAAACAGGAATTTCAAGCTCGCCTGAAGTTATTCTCATCGATATAAGGCACATGGACAAGGGGCCAATCAACGAATTCAAAAGGCGTATTTTTGAAAAATTCGGTGTTCAAAGCAACCTGTTCGAACATCTCTGGGAATATGAACAATATATCAGGATAGCTCCAGTGGCAATTGAAATCCTAAAGGCAATAGGAGCGGCGGATGATTCGACGGTTGTTGTAGCACATGAATTCATGGGAATGCCGACCGCGCTGGCGGCTATCCTCGAAACAAACTATAACTTCCGGACAATCTTTTACGCACATGAAGTAGCGACAATGCGTCGTATTGTTGAAGAACATCCGGGACATGATACGATGTTTTACAACGCGATGCACAAAGCTCATGAACGAGAACTTTACGTTAATGATGTTCTGGGCGACCAGAGTGACTATTTCAAACATTCTCTCGTTGAAGCGGCGAGATTCTGCGATAGAATATACGCGGTCGGCGATTATGTAATGGACGAACTGCGTTTTCTCGCGCCGGAATTCGATTCTGCTCCGATAGATATAGTCTATAACGGCATACCAGCTTATGAAATCACTATAGAAGAAAAACTAAATTCAAAAATAAAATTGCAGAAATACTGCGAAAATCTTTTAGGATACAGGCCCGATTATATTTTTACACACGTTACAAGACTTGTGCGAAGCAAGGGAATGTGGCGTGACTTGCGTGTGCTTGAACATATGGACAGGGAATTTATAACACAGGGCAAAACCGGCGTCCTGTTTGTTCTTTCGACCGAAGTAGGACCTCGCCGAAGCCAGGATATATACCAGATGGAATCTGACTACAAGTGGCCCATAGCACATCGAGAAGGCTGGCCAGACCTTTCCGGCGGAGAAGCGAATTACTATACCGCAATCCAGGAATTCAATACGAAAAGCAGAAATATAAAAGTTATCTTTATAAATCAATTCGGCTTTGAGCCCAAGAAATGCGGCCAAAGAATGCCGGCTGATATGGAATTTATGGACATAAGAAGAGGCTCTGACGTCGAATTCGGGCAGAGTATCTACGAACCGTTCGGCATAGCACAGCTTGAGCCGCTCACATTCGGTGGAATTTGTGTTATCACAAATGTATGCGGCTGCGCTGGTTTCCTTCGTGACACCACGAGCGGCGTACCCGTCAAAAATGCTATCGTCGTAGATTATACGAATCTCGGAAACTCCTGTTATGAAAACCTTGAAGATATTTTGAAAATCAACCGTGAAATACGTAATAAGATAGAAGCAAGCGAGAGCCAGAAAGTTGCAATGCAAATCTGCTCACGTCTGCCCAAAAACGACGACGAAGTAGAAGACTTGCTAAAATCCGGCTACAAACTCGCCAGTAAAATGAGCTGGGACATAGTAGTACAACACTATATTCTCCCCGGCCTCCACAGCATTACAGAAAAACTCGAGGTCGCTTAACAGAAATACTTGTTTTGTGAAAAGCTAATTTATTATTGCAATTTTACGGAACTGGATTTTTTTTCAGGTGGGTAAACAATCTGAACAAAGGCATCAAGTTTATTAAATAACTCGTTCATTTTTTCAGACTTTACACCATTTCCATCCTGTAATTCAGTTCCATCGGTAAATTTTGTCGGATATAAAGGCATAGTCATGTATGGGCGTCCTTCGAGAATTTCTTTTTTAACCCCTGCAATATCAAGAGTTGGATCAAACTCGGTATAATAATCATCAAAAAGAGACACCTTTATCTGCTCAGGATCAGGAACGATTTCTTTGGACGCTTCTAAATATTCGTCAAGAACCTTAATAGCTTCTTTTGATAATGATGCTCTTGGATATGTACTCACAAGCCGGTGTATTGCATAGAATGTCATAGAAGGTGCTACTGGAGAAGGTAATTGTGGTGGTGGCCATATATGATGTTTTTTATATTGTTCAGATAGTTGAGGTAAGATATCATAATTATGAAATTCTGCTAAAAGGTAAGTAGCGGCAAGGCATGAATATTCAGCACGCATATATCCATTTGGCTTCGAATAAGAATTTTGGTTATTTTTAAGGTCTTCTCTTAATTGATTAAATGCTTCGGGCCATTTTTCAAAATATTCTTTTTGTGCTTGACGCAATTCCGGGATTATTAGCTCAGGATTTTTCAGACCTATTGAGTATAACTTCCTTACACGCATTAAACGTGTTACTAATTTACTATGCACATTAGCAGTTCCTGTATCATTTATTGTTGAAGATGCAAACATATCATCATCAAAGTTTGCCAAATGCTCGATAGTTTGTTTAATATCCTCGTTTTTCATGTTCTCAAGAAGTGCAAGTCGCCATTCATGTACAGGTACCTTTTCTGTTGCTTCAAGACGTTGCATTTCTATTTCAGTACCTTCTTGAATTAATTCGTCAAAAAGAGGATCAGAGATATTATTGCTTATTATCGAATTTTCATTACTTAATCGAGGTATTGATTCTTCGATATCTTCAAGCTGATTATCCTGATAAGATTTTGAAATATTTTCTTCAAGTAATGTAGTAGAATCGTTATTATCAGATTGAACGAAGGAGATGCATATACATAGTAAAACCACTATCATTAAAATAGTGATAGGAATTACAATTTTGATATTTTTTTTAATTATACTCGCATCCACCATCTATAATCTCCCAAAAATATATTCTTCTTTTTGAATCATTACTAATTCTTTTAGAACCAACTATAGAATACCTTAGATAGTATCTACTATTATCTTGCAGGCTGCAAGAATAAATATAAAAAGGGTTAACTCAATTACTCCACTTAATGGGAAAGCCTAAATATCTTGAAAATAATCCTCTATTCTGGTATAATATTTCATAATAATTTGAGGCAGGGTATTTTTCGCGGTGCGTATATCGTCTTGCGTATTGCGTAACTGCTGTTTTTACTATAAGACAAATATATGCGGGTGCATTACCGAATATATGAAGAAGATTTTATTATCACTTGCGGCTGTTTTTTTGCTTTTTTGCGTATCAAATACGCGAGCGTATAATAATTCCGATGGCTATGTTCCTAATCGGATAATCGTAAAATTCAAGAGTACAATCGCTCCGACAATTCATAATAACCCTGCGAATCAGGGAAATGTTGGTTTGCTGAATTTATCTCAAAGCTTAACAAAAATAAACAATCAATATCGTGTAAAAACAATCAGTCCGATTATTAGAAACGTCCAAATAAATTCTTCATTATTTACTTACAATAAAAGAAAAGAATCTCCTGATCTTGGTCGCATTTATACAATTGAACTTGATTTGCAATCCGGACAGACTTTTGAAAAGGCACTCGAATCATACAGGAATAATCCTGATATCGAGTACGCGGAGCCTGATTATTATGTCACGATAGATTCCACGCCGAATGATCCAATTTATTACGCACAATGGTCTCTGGGAAAAATACAAGCGGAAAAAGCATGGGACATTTACACAGGAAATCACAAGACTATTGTCGCGGTCATAGATACCGGCGTGGATTATAATCATCCCGACCTGCACAATAATATGTGGGTCAATGAATCGGAATTAAACGGAACAGATGGAGTCGATGACGACAATAACGGCTATATCGACGACATTCACGGATACAATTTTATTTATCGAAATAGTGACCCGATGGACGATTATGGGCACGGCACACATTGCGCCGGAGTAATCGCCGCCGAAGGAAATAATAATCACGACATTTCAGGAGTATGCTGGAACACAAGTATAATGGCTCTTAAGTTTATAGGTTCGCTCGGAAATGGCAGTGTTTCCGACGCGGTACTCGCTCATTATTACGCAGTCGCGGGCGGAGCGGATGTCATTTCAAATAGCTGGAGTTTGAGCGAAGATTCACAGGCACTGCGTGACGTAATAAATTACGCGAATAGTCAGGGAGTAATTGTCGCAGCCGCCGCTGGAAATTATAACTCAAGTACAGTGCGATACCCGGCAGCGTTTGAAAATGTTATCTCAGTCGCGGCGACAAATACAATTGACAGCAGGTGGTATTATTCGAATTATGGCAATTGGGTGGATATTGCCGCTCCAGGAATGAATATTTTATCTTTACTCGCAAACGGCACTGAAACAGGGACTCCTTATAACGATTACATAACTTATTTATCAGGTACTTCAACCGCATGTCCCCATGTAGCCGGTGCATGCGCTCTTTTGCTTTCGGCGAATCCCTATTTAACACCCGCACAGGTTGAAAATATCCTCAAGAGAACAACTGACCCACTGCCAAATGGGATATGTTCTTCCGGAAGATTGAATCTTTATAAATCGATGCTGGAAGCAGTTCCATCGAAGGGATATATAAGTTTCAACCGGATGTATTATAATTCTGATGATACGATAAATATTTTGTTAGTGGATTATGACCTCCGAGAAAATACAAGCCAAACGATTTCAGTTATGACTTCCAATATAAACGATTTGGAAGATATTGTACTGACGCTAACCGAACCAGGTCTCGGCGTTTTTAAAGGGACAATACACACAAGTTCAGAAACACCGATTCAAAAAGATGGAATACTACAGGTCTCACCAAAACAGGTTGTCACGGCTATCTATTTCGATACATTTACAGCCCCGGATACAACTCCAGAACCAGCTATCAAAACAGCATACATAGATTGCGAACCACCTGCTCTGGAACAAATTCAGATTAAAACGATAAATCGCAGTGGGGTAATTACATTCCAGACGAACGAACCGACAAGTGCAGTGTTACATTACAATACCGCCGATGCAAACTCGTATAGTTATTCAGAAGACGATCTGATAATTTCCAAAACTCACACGATAACACTACAACCCATTGCCCTAAATACTAATTACAAGTTTATAATTGATTTAAACGACGAGGCAGGAAACTACACTATCGCAGACAATAACGGCTATGGTTATTCATTCTCAACTTCACCGGAATATATTGAGTTTAAAGTCCCGGACAACTACCCTACTATCCAAGCCGCGATAAATGATGCTTCAGATGGTGACATAATTATCGTAGCGGATGGTATTTATACCGGCGAAGGTAATTACGATATTGACTTCAAAGGAAAATCAATCACGCTTAAAAGTGAAAATGGCCCGGAGAACTGCATTATTGACTGCGAGAAATTCAGCAGAGCTTTCGATTTCCATAGCGGCGAAGACGCAAACAGTATCCTCGATGGCTTTACAATAAGGAACGGCTCAATTGATGACTACGGCGGAGCAATTATTTGCACTGTTAGCAGCCCAACTATTAAGAATTGCATTTTCCTCGGTAATTACGCGACCGAATATGGCGGAGCTATTATGAATATTTACTCAAGCTCCCCTCAGATTATCGATTGCACATTCCAAGAGAATTCGGTTGGTTCTGGTTATTCTTCAATCGCTTGCGGCGGCGCAATCTGCAACATAGTAAATAGCAGCTCGACTATTGTGAATTGTACATTCAAAAATAATTGGGCATTATATTACGGCGGCGCAATCTATAACGAAGAAAACTGCAACCCGAAAATAATTAAATGCAATTTTTACACGAACAACGCCCAGCATGGAGGCTCGATTTACAACTATAACAATTGCAATCCCATAATAACAAATTCCATCATGAGTAAAAATTCCGCTCAATATGGCGGTGTAATAAAAAATTCTGAAGCTCAGGCTACTTTAATCAACTGTACTCTGGCAGATAATTACGCGGATTTAGGCGGCGGAATCTGGAACGCATGGAACGGCTCATCGGAATTACTCAACTGCATACTATGGAACAACAGCGACCAATACGGCACAAGCGAAGCCGCACAAATTAACGGTTCATCCGGTCAACCTGTTACTAATATAAATTATTGCTGCATCGAAGGTCTTACCGATAATTCGGGTGGTGTCGGAAATATTTCGGATGATCCGCTTTTTTATAATCCAGACTCAAACGATTATCACTTAAAAAGTCAGGGATGGCGATGGAGCGAGGAACAACAAAGCTGGACTCACGATGATGTCACAAGTCCTTGTATAGACGCGGGCAATCCCGGCTCGCCGCTGTTCGATGAACCTGTAAGTATCGATGGAGATATTTCCAATCACTGGGGTGAAAACGTGCGTATAAACATGGGCGCTTACGGCGGCACATCCGAAGCAAGCATGGCCCCACCGGGTTTCAGCTTGCTTGCGGACATAAACAATGACGGCATAGTAAATATAAAAGATTACGTTATTTTGTCTTCATGTCATAGGTCACCGGGACTCCTTGCGGAGCTTACAGCCCATGAAAGCATAACTATGCCACAATACGAATACGGCGATTTAGACCATAACGGCCAAACCACGCTCGCTGATATAGCCATCTTATCCCACCAATGGCTGCAAACATCAAATCAACCACATTAAGACCATATTATTACTTAAAATTTCTTTTATATTATTATTGAACTAATTTAATAATTGATATATATTATTAATAATAGTATTGGTTTATTATGATTTTTAAGGGATTGGAAAATGAGAACAAAAATCATTGTTTTAACGAGTATTTTATCCGCAATATTATACACAAATACAGCCGCTACTGTTCTTTATGTCGATGACGACGCAAACGGCCTCAATAACGGCAAAAACTGGGAAAATGCCTACAATTACTTGCAGGATGCAATCGCCGGATCTCAAAATGTTGTAAAACCGGTCGAAATTCGTATAGCTCAGGGAATCTATAGACCAGATTTGGGAACGGCTTTTACGCAAGGTGATAGATATGCCACTTTCGATCTAATAAATTCAATTAGTCTGGCAGGAGGCTATGCCGGCCTGGGACAAGCTGATCCCAATGTACGGGACATCGAACTTTACAAGACAATCCTTAGCGGTGATTTAAATAGTAATGATACAAATGATCCTGATATAAGTACTTTATACAATGCACAAAGTCGGACGGACAACAGCTTTCGGATTATTACATGCAGATCCATACATAATTCAACCTACATAGATGGTCTAACTATTACGGCTGGAAACGCTAATAATGCAACTTATCAAAATGGCAGCGGAATTTACAATTATTACAGCGATTTGAGAGTCAGGAACTGCACATTTATCGAAAATTCGGCAAACAATGGCGGCGGAGTGTACAATTACAATTGCAATCCGACATATACCAACTGCAAATTTATTGATAATATGGCACAAATTGACGGCGGTGGAATATATAATTATCGTGGCGCTGTCGTGCTATCCAACTGTACCATAAATGGAAACGTAACTGTCGGAGACGGCAGCGGAATGTATAACAGCTACAGCAATCCTACTCTTACAAACTGTACTTTCAGCTCGAACATGGCAAAATCCGAGGGAGGCGGAATGTTTAACGAAGAAAGTGCCCCAAAAATAACCGACTGCTTATTCAATTCAAACCTGGCGAAAAACGATGGAGGCGCAATATTTAATTCCAATAACAGCAACCCGACAATTACAAACTGCACTTTCAGTGAAAACACGGCGGATGACTGCGGTGCCGGGATATACAATAATTCCCAGAGCAATCCAACAATAACCTCATGCAGTTTTACGGGTAACAGTGCTAATAATGGCGGCGGAATGTACAATTATAATAATTGCGATCCGGTAATTAAAAACTGCACTTTCAACGAAAATAAAGCAGCATCTTCAGGAGCGGGTACATATAATAATAACAATTCTGATCCCACAATAACAGACTGTACTTACACAGAAAATATTTCCGACAACGAAGGCGGCGGAATATACAACTATTCTAATTCTGCACCCAATATTACAAACTGCATTTTTAAGAAGAATTCAGCTACAGGCGGCGGCGGAGCTTCTAATTCTGGATGCAGTGCAAAATTTACAAATTGTTCATTCATAGAAAACGAAGGTACATTAGCCGGCGGTGGAATGTATAATTCTATTGGCACTCCGCAAATTACTAATTGCGTATTTAGTAAGAATAAAACATTTGGCAATGGCGGCGGAATGGCAAATAGCGGAAGCAGTGCAAAAATTACTGACTGTACTTTCAGTGGAAATACCTCAAATAGCAACGGCGGCGGAATGTCCAATCATAACAGCAGCAAAACTGTCATTGCCAATTGTATGTTTAGTAAGAATCATGCGGCAATTTATGCCGGCGGAATGTATAACCAAAGCAGCAAGCCTACACTTACAAACTGTATATTCAGTCAAAATTCTTCAGAAAAGCATGGCGGTGGAATGTGCAACGATGAAAGCAGTCCTGTTTTGACTGGCTGCACATTTAGAAGTAATAACGCGGAAGTCAGCGGCGGTGGAATATATAACCTGTTATCAAATGTTTCTTCTATAAAAAAATGCCTATTCACTGAAAACACAGCCGGAACCAGCGGCGGCGCTATAAACAATGATAAATGTACCACTACACTGCCTAATTCCATATTCCTTGCCAATTCGGCACTATACGGCGGCGGTGTAAATAACACCAATAATTCCAAGATTAATGTACTGAACTGTACATTCGAAGGGAATGTGTCACTTTACGGAGATGCCGTAAGCTGCTTCTCCGGCACAGAAGATGGAAATGATGTGCCGCCAAGTATTGTTAAAGTGACAAACTGTATTCTTTGGGATGAAAGCGAAGAAATATATAACGACGGCAATTCGACAATTACTGTTGCTTATTGCGATATTAAGAGCGGCCAAAGCAATTCACACGACCCAAATGAAATGATTATCTGGGGTGACGGGAATATTGAAGCTGACCCATGTTTTGCTAATCCCGGCCATTGGAACCTGAACCAAACGCCGGAAGACGCGAATGATGACTTTTATGTCGAAGGCGATTATCATCTGAAATCGCAGGCGGGCAGAATAAGGCAGAACAGTCAAAGCTGGATAGTTGACGATGTTACAAGTTTATGTATCGACGCCGGAGACCCGGCCATTCCATTATATTATGAGCCGTATCCAAATGGTAATAGAACAAATATTGGGGCTTACGCCGGAACTAATGAAGCAAGCAAGTCACCATATGTTATTAATTATTTCAGCAAGGCTGATTATCCTGAACCTGACGATGGTTTCGCCGGTTCAATTTTGGATCCTATTTTATGCTGGTCGTCAGATGCAAATGCAATTGAGCATGAAATATATTTCGGAACTGAAGAATTCCCGCCATTTATTGGAAAACTATCAGAAACAGAATTCTACCCTGGATTATTAAAAACATACACACAATATTACTGGCGCGTCGATGATATTGATAGTTCGCTCAATAGGGTAAGCGGAGATATCTGGACTTTCAAAACAGGGTATTACCCTAATTATCCTTATAATCCACGTCCTCGTAAAGGAGCCAAAAATGTTATATATGATACCAAATTGACATGGAATCCTGGTTATAATAACAGATTTGCTCGTGTCTATTATTATGACCTCTACCTTGGAACCGATTTCAATGATGTTTATAATGCAACTTTTGACAATACTTTAGATGTACTGGAATACTCCAACAAAAAATCGTATGACTCAAATTATTATAAACCAGACGGCCTGAAATTTAATCAGACATATTACTGGCGTATTGATGAGCAAACAAGCTCTGGTTCGGGAACTGCAAAAATTAAAGGTAATGTCTGGAGCTTTACTACCGGCTCTAAACCAATTCAAGCTTATTATCCCTATCCCGCTGATAACACTATAAATGTTTCTGTAACTACTATTTTAAGCTGGTCACCCGGTTCATTAAATCCGGCTGCTTATGATATATATATTGGTACTAACATGGACAATGTCAATAACGCGACAATAGCAAATCCTTTGAATTGTCTTGTTTCAATAGCTCATGATTCCAATTATTACAGTCCCGGCCAATTATACTCTTCTGTGAAATATTACTGGCGCATCGACCAGGCGGATAGTAACGGAGTAGCCGTAAAAGGTAAAATATGGTCTTTTACTACATTGAGGAAAAGCCGGAGTTGTTTCCCTGCAGATACCCCTGTTTGGGTCGATGGTAAGATGATGGAAATCTCAAAAGTCGTCGCGGGGCAGAAGGTTGGTAAAGATGATTGTGACATGTCAACATTCGGCTCAGTTAAAGGACTCGATGAGCATGGCACAGGAATGATTGAGTGCTATGAAATGACTCTGGAAAGTGGAAATTCTATTACAATAATAAATTCGCATTACTTCAAAACCGTTTCCGGTGAATGGAAAAAGATTGAAGAATTGTCAGCAGGTATGCAACTGCAAACAATGAACGGCCCGATTGCAATCAAGAGTATCATAAAGAAAGAAAAGCCATTTGTCGGCAAATCATACAATCTCATACTCGATGGTTCGGAGCAATACTTTGTCGGTATAGATGGAGTCGTTGCGCTCGATTGCAGCAAGAAAACATGGGAAATACTCGAAGAAGCGAGAAAATAATTTTTTTGAATTATTATATTTTTTAAGGGATTGGAAAATGAGAGCAAGGGGAGTTCTTTTTATAAGTATCTTATCGGCAATATTATGCACACACGCAACATCTGCGGTTATCTATGTCGATGACGATGCGAACGGCCTCAATAACGGTACAAGCTGGGAAAATGCCTACACTTATTTGCAGGATGCGATTACTGGAGTTGAAAGTGTCACAAAGCCGGTCGAAATTCGTGTAGCTCAAGGAACGTATAAACCAGATTTGGGAACAGGTTTTACGCAAGGTGATAGAGTTGCCTCTTTCCGACTAATTGACAATGTTAGTCTTATCGGCGGTTACGCGGGACTGGGGCATACCGATCCTAATTTGAGAGATATCAAACTTTATGAGACAATACTTAGCGGCGACTTAAATGACAATGATGTTAATGACCCAAATATCAGCACCCTATTCTATGAACAAAGCCGAGCAGATAACTCCTATCGGGTTATTACATGTAGGTCCTTATCTGCTACAACCTTAATAGACGGTTTAACTATTACGGGGGGAAATGCTAATGATTCATCCTATCCAACTGGTAGTGGAATATATATCTATTACAGCGAGTTGCAAATTACTAACTGCTCATTGATAGATAACTCGGCATTCGATGGCGGCGGAGTACACAATCACTACAGCAACACTAAGTTCACCAAATGTAATTTTCTTAATAATATGGCAAAAAGTGAAGGAGGTGGAATATATAATTATCGCAGCACTGTCACTCTAACCAATTGTACAATTAGTGGAAACGCCTCAACAACCGGAAGCGGAATTTATAACGACCATAGTAATCCTACTGTTTCAAAATGCACATTCAATACAAATATTGCAAAAGATTCAGGATCCGGAATATATAACGATTATAGTAATCTTAAAATCACTGATAGTTTATTTAATTCAAACATATCGATAAAGTCTGGAGGCGGAATATTTAATGATTTCAACTCCGAAACAATTATCTCTGACTGCAATTTCAGTGAAAATATTGCCGGAGAATTCGGCGGTGGAATATACATTTATTATAATTGCACAATTACCTCGTGCAATTTTGTAGATAATTATGCTTCTAATGGCGGCGGGATTTATAACAAATCTTCTAATATCACAATAGCAAGCTGTACTTTCAGAAAAAATACCGCAAAAGATTCCGGAGGTGGAACATTCATCTCTAAAGGCAATCCAATATATATAAACTGCACTTTTGAAAAAAATAATGCCGAAAATGGCGGAGGCATGAGTAATTATGATAGTAGTCCAATATTGACCGATTGCTTATTTATTGAAAATACAAGCACATATGGCGGTGGAATGTATAATTATAATAATGGAAATCCGATAATTACTGATTGTATATTTAAGAAGAATCTGGCCAAAGATTTCGGCGGAGGAATTTGTAATATCAGCAGCAACCCTGAACTTAATGATACTATAATTAGTGATAACACTTCAGAAAATTCAGGTGGTGGAATGTACAATAATGACAGCAATCCTTCCATGCGGAATTGCACTTTCAGAAAAAATAAAGCAGAATATAGCGGTGGAGGAATTTGTAATATATCATCGAACATCTCATCAGCCGGAATATGCCTGTTCATTGAAAATACCGCAGGATACAGCGGCGGAGCGATTTATAATGAGAAATGTAATGCAAAAATAAATAATTACTTATTCATCGCAAACTCGGCATTACTCAGAGGCGCTGGCATCGATAACACTGAAAATTCAGATATAACAGTTGATAAATGTACCTTCATAGAAAACATGTCGCCATATGGAAATGCCGTAAGCAGCTTTTCAAGTACAGAAGATGGAAATGAAGTCCTGCCAAGCAATGTTAAAATTACAAACTGCATTCTTTGGGATATAAACGAAGAAATATTCAATGATGGCGGCTCGACAGTTACTACTTCTTATTGTGATGTCAAAGGCGGCCTTAGTACTTCATATAATCAAAATGTAAACAATATTTGGGGCGAAGGAAATATCGAAATTGATCCTTGCTTTGTTAATCCGGGTTATTATGATTCAAATGGTACTATAGAAAATACTAATGATGATTTCTGGGTAGCAGGAGACTACCATCTGAAATCACAGGCAGGCAGGTTCGATCCCAATAGTAATAGCTGGGTAATAGACGATGTTACAAGTTACTGTATTGACACCGGCGACCCAATATCTCCAGTATGCAATGAGCTACACCCTAATGGTTATAGAATAAATATGGGAACTTACGCAGGTACTATCGAAGCAAGCAAGTCACTATATGAAATCGATTATTTCAGTCAGGCTTATTCCCCAGAACCATTCGATGGCGCCTATCGTGTAATTTTAGATACTATGTTACGCTGGTCTTCGGATTCAAACGTTATAGAGCATGAAGTATATTTCGGAACTGAAGAATTCCCGCCATTTATTAGAAAACAAAGTGAAACGGAATTCGATACGAGAGCATTACTGCCAGACACACAATATTTCTGGCGGATAGATGATATAGATAATTCGCTTAACAGGGTATGCGGAGAGATATGGACATTTGTCACTGGGCCGCAACCGGAATACACATATAATCCTTATCCCTTTAATGGCGCTAAAAATGTGAAATACGATGTCACTTTCACCTGGAATCCAAGTCAAACTCATTATTATATTTGTTATAATGTCTTTTGGGGAACCAATTTTATGGATGTTTATAACGCGACTGTTGACAATCTTTTAGGTGTAATGGTATCGAGCAATAATGATCCAAATTGTTACAAACCCAGCCGACTTGAATTCAATAGGACATATTACTGGCGGATTGATGAGATGTGGAAATCTTCCTCTCAGATTTTTTCAAGAGGGAATATCTGGACTTTCAAAACCGGTTCCAAACCCAATCATGCCTATTATCCATATCCAGAGAATAACTCGTCAGAAATTCCACTTAATACTCTATTAAGATGGTTCCCAGGCTCATCAAATCCAGCTGCTTATGATGTGTATTTCGGAACTGATTTTAACAATGTCAACAACGCGACAATCGCAAATCCTTTAGGTTGCCTTGTTTCATTCGCGCAGGATTCTAATTATTATGATCCCGGCGAATTAGACTACGATCAAAAATATTATTGGCGCATTGATGAAGCGGATATTAACGGAGTAGCTGTAAAAGGTGAAATATGGACCTTTGTATCAGGACCTCAACCTGATTATTCTTATCATCCCAATCCTGTTAATGGTGCTGAAGATGTGGATTACGATGTGACATTATCATGGCATCAAGGTATAAACAACAAATATAAACCCTTATATTACAACCAGATATACTTAGGAACCGATTTCAATAATGTATTTAACGCAACTAAAGACAATCCTTTAGGTGTAATGGTATCGAATAAAAATGATCCAAATTATTACCAACCTATTTATCTGAAATGTAATCAGACCTATTACTGGCGTATTGATGATATAGCAATACGCCGTTCTGAAATAAAAGGCAAAGTCTGGAGTTTTACTACAGGCCCTGAGCCAATTCAAGCATGTTATTCTTATCCCGCTGACAACGCAACAAAAGTATCCAGAGATGTTATTTTAAGTTGGTCACCCGGCGCATTAAATCCGACGGCTTATGATGTGTATTTCGGAACCGATTTTAATAACTTAAATAATGCAACAATAGCAAATCATTCAGATTGTCTTGCTTTAATAGCCTGGGATTCCAATTATTACAATCCCGGCCAATTAAACTACAATCAGAAATATTACTGGCGCATTGATGGGTCAGATAGTAATGGAGTAGCTGTAAAAGGTAAAACTTGGTCCTTTACGACATTATCTAAAACCAGAGGATGTTTCCCTGCAGATACACCTGTTTGGGTGGATGGGAAAATGATGGAAATCTCAAAAGTCGTCACGGGGCAGAAGGTTGGTAAAGATGATTGTGACATGTCAAAATCCGGCTTAGTTAAAGGACTTGATGAGCATGGCACAGGAATGATTGAGTGCTATGAAATGACTCTGGAAAGTGGAAATTCTATTACAATAATAAATTCGCATTACTTCAAAACCGTTTCCGGTGAATGGAAAAAGATTGAAGAATTGTCAGCAGGTATGCAACTGCAAACAATGAACGGCCCGATTGCAATCAAGAGTATCATAAAGAAAGAAAAGCCATTTGTCGGCAAATCATACAATCTCATACTCGATGGTTCGGAGCAATACTTTGTCGGTATAGATGGAGTCGTTGCGCTCGATTGCAGCAAGAAAACATGGGAAATACTCGAAGAAGCGAGAAAATAATTTTCGGATTTATTATAATTTGTAGAAATTCGTAAAGCAAAGAGAACTTATAAACCTGATTTGGGAACAGGTTTTACGCATCGAATATTACTTATGCTTTCATTTCATTCTTCTTTTGCTTATCAATTCTCCTGTTTATCATTATCCGATTTAGCACTATCAAGCAAAATTGAAACTGCCGCCTTTAAAGACGGTTTATATTTAAAATGAACTTCATGGCTTCCTTTTTCCAAATAAACCGCCTTAAATGTCCCAAAAAGTAATTGAATGGGTTTTTCTTTATCATCCACGAAAACTTTCCAGTAGGGATCCCAATTATCAATAAAACTTAAGTACCCATCTCGCGGCAAATCAACCCACCAAATCAAATTGTCACCGTCATAAGAAATTAACCTGCCGGTTTGGTTAAAATCTTTACTGTCCTGCAGAAAAGACTGGATTGTGTTATGCTGAAGCGATTCAGAGAAAAATATTTTCCGTCCATCTATAAGTCCCAAAAGATAATCTTTTTCATCTGATTCATTTTCGAATTGATCAAGAAATTGAATGTATCGTTCAAAATACCAGTTTCCAATTATCCCAGTGTTATAGGCAGAACCGAGCATTATATTACCATTGTAACTCAAACGTTTAGTCTCAAACGAGGTTTTATAGTTTTTGTTTAAGTTCAGGTTAATTCTCTTTTTCTCTACTTGCTCTTTTTGATCCTTGAGCCATGTACGTGTCCCTACCGGCCACATCTCTGCTGAAGCGACAATAAAAACAACTGCCAGTAAAATAACAGGGGCATGTTTTGTTCTGCTTAAAAGCGTTTTACCGAATTTTAAGCTAACCACGATAAGGAGAAACGCCGCAAATCCTCCGATCAGAAAAAGAATTCGATAAGGCGAGAGGTTTTCAAAATATTTGCTCCAGTAAAAGTCTTTATAGTCATTCAGATAAAGATAAAGCTGTACTCCCAAAATAAGAGAATAGGTAATACCTAATACAATCCATGAATTCAGGCGACTCGGTATCATTGCGCTATGATTGGCAAAAACACGCTTTTCAAAATCCGCATACGCTTTACAAAACAGCCAGGCTAAAAGTGGTACCATTATAATATTCAAACGCCCCCAGACTCGCAACTGAGAAAATCCAGGCATGAAATTCCAAAGGAATTTGAAAAGCAATGAATTACGGCCGTAACTGATATAAGATATTACAACCAGCCACAAGAGCAGGAACACCTTAAAACCCCATTTATGCCAAAATTCAATTGTTTTGTTTCCTGGAATTGTCGAACACACGGAATGATTATTATCAATAGAAAAAAGGTAAAACAGGATTATCAATAATGCCGTAATACTGAAAAAAAACCACCCTTCAGTTTGAGCAAAAGGTGGATAAACCAAAGAACCTATTGTGTCTTGAATACCAAAGATATGATGTGTTGAATAAGCAAAATCATTTCCTCCCCGATCTACTGTTTGCAACAACATGCTCTTAACAAAAATAAAGTAAGGAAGGATTATCGATAGCGAAATCCCTCCTGATATAAATAGTGTTATTAATGACCGTTTCCAGTTAACCGAAGCTGGTCCAAACAAAGACTCTCGAAGCGGCGGAATGAAAAACAAAATTATATAGGGGACAAATAGAAATATTGCGTAATAAAATAAGTAGGGATAACCCGCCGTTGCAAGATTGTAAACAAAGAAGATCAACATCAATCCATGCCAGCATAACGCCTTTTTTGAGTTACAGTAGAAAATTCGGCTGATGCAATATAATATCCAGGGATACCAGGCGGCTGTGTGGGCAGCATTGGGAAAACGCAGCAATTCCGTAACTTTGAAACTCACTGACATCACCAGAACACTTAATAAAACCGCACGCAGGTTATCGCTTAACAGCCTCAACCAATAAAATAAACCCAATGAAAAAATTGACACCGCTAAAATCGTATAAAGCTGATGATCAAGAGGAATGTATCCATTAAATATTTTATACCAGCAAACTAAAACAAGATTCAGTGGATAGAACATCTGGGTAAACGGGCTTGAAAAAAAAGGGAATCCGGCTGATTCGGAGGGAGACCACAAAGGAATCTGTCCATTAGATAGATGAGCTAATAAATAAACTTTATATTTGTAATATAAGCTGACAAAATCATTGTCGATAGCTACATATTTACCATGAATCGGAAAAATATCTCTAAACAAATATAATAGCGGCCAAACAAATACTAAAACAGAGAACAACCATATCAATTTTCGTCTTCCAGAAATACTTATTTTTGAACTTTTGTTAATCTCAGTTTTTTTCTCCCTGGGAGTATTCATTCGAATCCTTACAGTTTAATAGTTCATTTATCTTTTGTTCTTTGGCGAGTTGAGCATTCTCCAGAAGCCGCTCTAACGTCGGGAGCGGCCTGACTTGCATACCAATCTGAAAAGCAAACAGACTCTTTGATATCTTAATTAAAAAACAGTTAAAAGCCAACAGTACTCTCGCTAATACTCCATCCTTAACAGCCAGCGGAAAAGGAGCCGGAATTCCTTTAGTTTGGACAATTTCATACCCATGATATTTCAGCAGGCGAGTCAGGGATGAAACCGTAAACAACCGGGTGTGGTCTATATCAAGAATGCCATGACGTCCAAAATTAAAACCTCCCATCAAAAGACTTAAACGCACCAGAATGAATCCAACATTGCCTGTAGTAACGATGACATCTGGACAATCACCGGCAAATGCTGCTCGAAGTTTTAGCAAGAAAGATTCAGGTGACTTCAAATGTTCGATAATATCAAGCAGCAATATGACATCCACCTTGCCAAATTTATCATCAAACGCATAGTTATCAATATCGGCTTCAATGCAACGCTGGGAATATGTTTTTGTTTCCTCTTGAATTTGCTTATCAATAGAAATCGTTTTAGCATCCTTACGTGACAGGGCATGAGCCATAAAACCTGGGCCGCAGCCAAAATCCAGCACGGTTGCTTTGGGAGGTACCAAATCGTAAGCAAATTGGTGTGAACTTGGAAAGCCGAATTTTGCCTTATAAACTGTATTGGAATTCTGGGTATAATCAAACTTTGGGTGATAATATAATCCTAATCTATTCAATCTTGACAAAACACATGAGCGGAGAATTTTAATGGCGTATTTAATACCGTTTACCCGGCATATTTCATTGCCATAAAATGTAGGAATGGATATCTCCTTGATTTTTTTTTCAGTATCGAATAATTGAATGATTATATCCGTATCAAAATCAAAATAGTCGGCGTTATACTGAAAAGGAAGTTCCTTCAGCACTGAAACACGATAGGCACGGAAGCCGCTATGAAATTCAGACAAACCGGAGTGCAGTATCCGGTTCTGTATAAAGGTAAGAATCTGATTACCAATCCACTTATAAAAAGGCATTTTCCCCTTTAACGCATCAATCCTACGCAGCATCCTGGAACCAAATACAGCATCGGCATCCATTTCAATAATTGGTGCAATCATCGCAGGAATAGATTCAGGTGCATATTGACCATCTCCATGTAAAAGGACAACAACATCGAAATTATATTTGATGGCATAATGATATCCGACTTTTTGGTTTCCGCCATAACCCAGGTTTTTGGGATTATACAAAACCGTAATTTTTCTGTTGGGATGTTTTTGGCGGTATTTCTCTGCCTGATTAAACGTTTTATCAGGCGACTGATCATCAATAATCAGTATCTCTGTCCGATATTGAGGACTATCCCAAACACTGTCCGGGATACGATTCAGTACCGGTTCGATTGTATGTTCAGCGTTGTAGCAAACAACAAATATCAGAACTTTCTTCAAGTCCGGCTTAACTTCTGACTGATAGGTTTCTTTCTGCATACGTAATCATATGTCCATCATTATTATTTAAGTCTTTGATATAATCCAAGAGACCTGCATAGAATTAAATTTCCCAGTCTTTGGAGTCCTTGCAGAATTTATTTTGCAGAATTACTCCGATGATTGTCGGTATAACAATAACAACAGAGAGAAACCATTTCTTATTGAAAACGATGTCCTGAATCTGCGGTGCTGTTTTTGGATATAGATACAACATCGCCATCGCGCCGGAAGACATTAAAATGCTTCCTCCCAAACTGGTGAAGAGCATTATCGCAACTTTGAAAATAATAAACGAAATCATACCCCCGGCTACGAAACCGGTAAGAGCGCCCGCCCAGATATATTGTTCGGGCAAATTACTGGCATACCAGATCGCGGCCGCCAAAATCGCGCCCGCCAATGCGCCCAAAAGACTGACTCCCCATTTCATAAGCGGCACGGAAAGAACCGCGAGGATACCCATTCCAATCAAACCTCCTGCAAGCGGATTGTTCAGGTTTACAATACTTTCTGTAACCGACATTCCAATTACCAGCCCGATTAAACCGAAACAAATCACAACCAATATTTTGAAAACGCGCCAGCCGTACAAAAGGCAAACCGAACCAAATGACAAAAAAGTCAACGCTTCAATCAAACCAAGCGAAGTAATCTGCTTCCATATTATATCTACCGGCACGATAGCCTGACCAGACGAACCTGTACCTGCCTGCGCAAGAATACCAAAATCCATTTTATTCTCCTTAGCTATAAATTCATAGCGCCTAAAATCACTCAAAAACGCATTTTGATTATACCTATTTTATCGACCTATTCATATATTTTTCGTTAAATCATCGCGTAAATAATAATTTGAGCCTGAAAAAAGTCCCTTTTTGGCATTAGAAAGAGCATTTTTCCGGAATTTAATTTACTAATTTCCTCCTATTGACATTTGACTATTTCACAATTTTAGTATTTAATATTCGGATGATAGTAGTAATCGATTATAACGTAGGTAATGTAAAAAGCGTCTGCAACGCATTTCGCCATATCGGCTGTGAGGTTGTTCTAAGCAAGGACCCTCAGAAAATAAAGAATGCTGCCGGAATTGTCTTGCCGGGCGTAGCGGCGTTCGGTTACGCCGTGAACGCGTTAGGCCCAATCGCTGATGTAGTAAAGGAAGTAGCACTTCAGGGCAAGCCGCTTCTTGGAATTTGTGTCGGCTACCAGATGCTTTTTGAAACAAGTACTGAATATGGACTCCATAAAGGTCTCGGCCTTATTTCAGGCAATGTAGTCTCAATCCCGGAAGGCAGAGTTATTCCGCACATGGGTTGGAATCTTGTCAAGTTCCCGGATGGTATGGATTTGTTCGAGGGACTCGGAAGCGAAAAGCACTTCTACTTCGCGCACTCTTTCCATTCGCAACCTAACGACAAGCAGACAAAAATCGCATATACCGAGTACGGAATGGACATAGTCGCATCTGTTCAGAAGGCCAACATTTACGGCGTGCAGTTCCACCCGGAAAAAAGCAGCAAGTCCGGTTTGCTGGTATTAAAGAATTTTTATAACATTTGTAAGAAAGCTTCTTCATAATGCTTACACGAAGAATTATTCCATGTCTCGATGTAAAAGATAACCGCGTAGTAAAAGGCGTGAATTTCCTGAACCTTCGCGACGCAGGTGACCCGGTCGAGCTTGGCGCAAGATATAGTGACGAAGGCGCCGACGAGCTTGTATTCCTCGATATCACAGCTACGATTCGTTCGCGCAAAACGATAGTTCACCTTGTTGAAAAAGTAGCCGAAAATGTTTTTATTCCTTTTACAGTCGGCGGCGGAATACAAACTGTTGAGCAGATAGATGAACTTCTGCGCAGCGGTGCAGAAAAAGTATCCGTAAATACAGCGGCGGTGAACAATCCGAACCTGCTCGCCGAAGCCGCTCAAAGATTCGGAAACCAGTGTGTCGTACTCGCGATTGATGCCCGCCGCTCGAAAGAGCGAAAAGGTCATTGGCAGGTTTGCGTAAAAGCTGGCTCACAACCGACTGATGTTGACGTAGTCGAATGGGCGCAAAAGGCCGAGGAACTTGGCGCGGGTGAAATTCTTCTTACAAGTATGGACGCGGACGGCACAAAAGCCGGATACGACAACGAGTTAAACAAAGCCGTAACAGACGCGGTTAATATCCCTGTAATAGCATCAGGCGGCGCCGGTGCGCTCGAGCATCTTTACGACGCAATCGTTGACGGCGGAGCAGACGCGGTACTTATGGCTTCCATCACTCACTTCGGAAATTACAACATCCGCCAGATGAAAGAATACCTGCGCGACCGCGGCATACCGGTAAATCTGTAATATAGGATTATCAAATAATCAGCCTGTCTTGCGTCCTTTCTGCTGAGAAACATATATATCCAAAAGACGCCTAATCATCTTCTGATATTGAGTATGGTATTTTTTTGCTTCCTCTTTAAAGAAGCTTACAGACGCCCTGCTCAATCCTATAGTCACTTTAACCTGCTCTTCATTAAACGCAAGCTCATTTGGAGAAGGAAGAAAATCGTCAACAATTTTCACTTCACCTAAAGGTTCATTCGTATATTTTATTTTCTTCTTCATATATCTTTTTACCCTTTCGCCAATAACCGGCTCCAATAATTCGTATAGTCCCTTTACGATATGTGAACCTTACAGTCAATATTCCATATTCCACTTTGCCGAAACAGTAATAACGTTTTTCTTTATAGCTATGGCTCACATCTTCAGCAATCACTCGCTTAGAATCGGCAAATGCGTATTGTGCTTCAGAAAAAGTTATCCCATGCTTTTCCTGGTTCATCTTATCTTTTTTGTCATCCCATTCAAAACAAGTTTTGTTCATAATCTTATTATATCGGCTATACAGATATATAGCAATATAATTATACATATTTTTATATGTTTTTCACTCCAAACAGAATTCACACAGATATTTTTGAGCTATGCTGTTTTCTTTCTTGCCCATTTTGGGTACCGGGTATATACTTGATTTTTGAGATTAAGACGGTTCTCGATATATAACGCAGCTTATCATTGCCAGCAATAAAATGGTAAGTCTGATAAAAGGTACTGGAACAATGTGTTTGTGGGAGAAAATTGGAGATTTAATTATGAAAAAGGAATTTTTGTTCTACTGTCTTATGTTTCTGATTATTGCATCAGGATTTGGATGCGGTACGAACAAGTTGATTCAGGAAAATACGGACGCAATCAAAACCGCACATCAACTTATAGAAGAGCATAAAGCCGCAATATCTGATATAAACCAGGAAATGAAAAATATAGAATTCTGTCTGAAGGAAACCAACTTACTCAAAGAACCTATGCTCAACCTGGCCTCGATGGGGCCTATGTTCGATAAAGTAGGCAATCTTAAAAGTTCTATTGACAAACTGTATGAATTGAGAGTTCCTATAGAGAAAGTTGCTGATATTAACGAGGCATTGAGCATTGTTGGCGAATTACAGGATGAATTGCAAGCAGTAGCCGCTCTTGATGCCTCAATGCAAGGAGTAGCTCAATTGAGAGAGCCAATGATTCAGGTTTCAGGCTTACAAAGTGACTTAAAATCCGTAGCACAACTCAGCCAGCCTCTGCGTGACGTTGCCGCTTTGAAACAAACGATGGAAGATGTAGCCGTTCTCAATGCACCAATGAAGAATCTCGCTCAATTACAGGAACCAATGCAACAGGTTGGGGATCTCAAAGATTCGCTCGAACATGCTTCCAAACTTGAAGAGCCTTTAAAAGATTTAATGATTCTGCAGAAGCCGCTCGATAAAATAGCCAATCAGGGACGCCCTCTTTCATTTATCGGAAGCCTTTCTGATACTTCGCTTGCTGGATTTATAATTGGCATAGTTGTAACGTTTTTCCTGCTGCTGTTTATAACTGTCTTTGCCGCGGTACGTCTTGGCTCAAAGCCGCGAACCACTTTTGTTCCAATCCCACATGGTACATAGAACAATTTCTGGACGAAATAGAATACGATGGCAATGAACAGGTTATAATATTTGCAATAAAATTATTTATCACGCCACAGGCTGATTGTATGTTTTTCTGTCGGAATATAATCAGAGTGCCAGTCAAGATACAGGACATTGGCTCCTTTATTGTGTCGGGCACGAGCTATTCTTCTGCCGTTCACTATATCTGTACTATCCGAACCGGGAAGATGCCTGTAATCAAATACATCGCATCGCACTAAATCGCTGCTGTCCTTGGTTTGAATTACTGGCCGCCAGCTTCCATTCTCGTTATCAACCATATACAGCGTATTTGAAGGCCGCTTGAATATATCAAGTTTAGTAGGACGAGAAACAACTGAACCACGCTCATCCGTTCTGTTTGAAAAACTCCAGTCGTTAATTACATAGCAGACTGTTTGCTCTGAATTGGGAATATTATTCAGGCCATTTCCTGTTCTCGGGAAACTTTTACATTTATAAATAGATACTGTCCTGTAATCACCCGTATTATACTTTTGGCCCAGATAGGGCAAAAACTGCATAAACCAGGCCGAGTTGCTGGAACCGGTACCGCGAGGAATAAATTGATCATTATCCTGAGAATACATATACGCGGCTATACCAATTTGTTTAAGATTGCTTAAGCATGTTGTCGCTTGTGCCTGCTTTTTGACTCTTTGAAGTGCGGGCATTAAAATCCCCATCAATATCGCGATAATGGCTATAACAACGAGGAGTTCGATAAGTGTGAAGGCATTTCTATGTGTCATATCAGTAGTTCCTAAACGTCATGGATGCTGTTTACTATTCAATTGCCTTCTATATTATACACTCCTTATCTCACAAAACAAATTAAATAAAAATATAACGATATATAAAAAAAGCCCCTATTATCGTGACTTAAGTCTTTAGGTAGAGACATCGACAACAGGGGCATGTGGATTAATATTGTTATTAAGCAGAGTATCCAATCGTCGCGGAAAGATTCATATCCGAAAAGATAATCTTTTTCCGGATATTTACATTACTAAGTACACTGGTATCTAATTACACCACATCTTAGCTTAGCCTAATCTTCTTTTCTACCCATATCATCGTCAATAGTGGAATTAATTCTTTAATAATACTTGCTAAAAACAGATAATAAATTTCTTTAATATATAAATATATTATATAGTGCCGTACAATTCCCATATTATTAATAATGTAATTGTAGAGATTTACTGAGTTTATATTTTGCTTTAATGTTTTTGGCATATTCATTACAATGCAAAATAATACTTTATATTTTTGTGTAATAAGCTGCTATTATTTTATAAGATTTTAATAATAAAACGAAAAGAAGAATCCGGCATTATAAATATTGAGGAATAAATGACGAAACAACCGACATCAAGAACATGTTTTTTATGCGGCCGTGATAATAAAAGCGGCCTGAAAATGGTTTGGTATAATAATTATGAATTGAACCAGGTCGAAGCAAATGTTACTATCCCCGAACATTTTAATGGATATCCGGGGATATCGCACGGCGGTATAGTAGCCGCGATTTTAGATGAAACTTCAGGCCGGGCGGTTATGCTCGATGGAGATTTTGATAATTTATTTATAACACTTAGGCTTAATGTCACCTATAGAAAGCCAACTCCGACAGATGTACCTTTAAAGGTAATTGGCTGGATAGAAAAAAAAGGGAATCGAAAAATGGAAGTCGCCGCTAAAATACTGCTTCCCGACGAAACGATTTGCGCTGAATGCCAGGCGGTTGTCATGAAACCAACTGGTGAAATTGCGGAATGCTGGGAAAACGAAAAAAAATACTGGTTTGTAGAAGATGATTCTGATTCGGTTCCAGGATGAGTCTGATCCGCCATTTGTTTGGCGGACCAGACCCATCTTTTTACATACTACTTGACTATATTAATAAAGTTCTCCTTTTTCTGAGACATCCAAGTATGCCAGTTCCTATTCCGCACAATGCCAATGCTCCCGGAGCCGGAACTGTATGAATCGTCAACTGAGAGTAATCTATTGTATATCCGTCAAGTTCATTATTAAGATCAATCATGATACCAGCGGGATTTGAAAGAAGACCTACCGGGATATTGAAACTAAGAATACGTGTAAGATCATAGTCACTCGTTTCGGGTGAAACTGTTCCAACAATTACACCGTTCACAAGAACATCAGCACTCCATTCAGGTTGGTCAACCATACATGCAACGTATATTTCCAATGATGCTGATACAGGCGTAAGTCCCATCAAATCATAAGAATGTGTCCATGCCTGATCCCCATCAACCCAGTTATCGGTAAACGCAGGATCATCAAGCTCGCGATAGTCAAATAATATTGTTCCGTAATCAGTGTAATGAAGCCCATTTGCTATCGGACAACCTACGCCGAATCCATCTTTGTCACCCAGAAGATCGATAATAGTGACCGCTGATTGAGCAGATTGAGTAGAAGAAAATATTGCGAATGAAAAAACAAAAATCAAAAATAACTTTTTCATCACTCCCCCACTTGTATAAAACAAATCAACCAAAAGCTATTAGATTATTTCCCCGCCAATTGAGTATTATTATACCAGAAACACATATACTAATCAATTATATTATCAAATATTAACAAGTAAAACGTGTGATTCCTATAATATCATTTATTCTAAGTTTTATATTGATTTTTTATGCGGCACAGATGAATATTATCGAAATATATTTTATGTTTTTTTTATTCTCCGAGCCTGCTTTTCAGCTCTTTTATCATTATCTGATCCTGTTCTATTTTCTTCATTAAATCCTCTCGCAATCCTCTTTCGTATATTACCAGCTTTCGCAGTTCTTCATTATCATCCTGCAGTTTTCGATACTTCTGCTCCAGTGTATCTGGATTAAGCGGTTCTACAGGCTCTTTTTTTTCAATTTCACGTCCGGCTTGTAATGCTTCCAATTGTTTTACAAGCTCGCTGTTCCTCGCTTTAAGTACAGCGTTTTCATCCTGCAAACTAATTACAAGCATCTGCATTTGCTGTGCATGTTCCAACGCTTGAGCCGTCATATCATTTTTATAACTGACAAGCTCTCCTTTATCCGAATTCGTTTTTTTCTCTACAACACAACCTGGGAACACAAAAATGCAAGCCAGAATAATCCCAGTTAAATATATCTTTTTATTCATCATACCACTACAATATTAAATATTAATAAGTCTTTTCAAACAACTATATATTATACCAAAAATAATCAACCATGTTCAATGTTCAATTTAATCGGAAACAGATTCACGAGAGAATTAATAAAATATTTGCAGATAAGTATAAAATAATATTTTTATCCTAATTCCACTTTTATTCTGATAACTTATTATAGTCGATCATTCATGGATGGAACTTTCAACTTTTTCATTAACTCATCAATAACACCTAATTTATCAAAATGCTGCCGCCATTTATCTATCACTTCAATAGGTAGAATCCCATATTCTTCCATATTGAAGTCGCTGCCAACTGCCCTGTTAAATACAATCTTTTCCTGTTTTTCTTTATCTTTCTCATATATTGTAAAATCTGCTTTCAGACCATATCCTCTTAAAGGTGTCCCAATTTGCATCGGCCTACTATATTTCGACCATACCACCTGAAGTTTATAGTTATTCTCATCGAATGTGCGAACGCAATCTATATCAGACTGCTGCAGATGATAGTAAATATATTTTTCAATGGAAGGATCTCGCCAGTGGTAAACAGAAATTGGACCATTTTCTAAATTTACATATACTCGTCTTTTCGGTTTTCCTATATCCTGACGATAAAATGATTCTGGATTACCCCAGGATATACACATTACATCATCCTTACCCCTAAAGAGATTTCTCATGGACTTTATGAACGTTTTATCTATGTGTAATTTTACCTGATCATCGAGAAACCTATCCCTGCCAATGTTTCTTGCCGGAGCGGCATTTCCGGGTTCTGGTGGTGTTACTGAAGAACTGAAAGCCAATAAACAATCATTTGCAATATCCCAGAGATATAAATGCAAACCAATATCATAAGTAGCCTTAACGCGTTCCTGCTTAATTACAGCTCTGTCGCGCCAACGGTTTTCGATAAATTTTGAGATATTATCATCATCAGTTTGACCTTCTCTGAAACTAAGCGCATAGCCTATTTGCAAATGAATTACAGCATCAGAGATGTTCGGAACAATCTTAACATTTTTAATTCCAGAAATTATATCCTTAATCTGATTCTCGAATATGTAGCCAAAATCTCTATCAAAAGTTGTTAAGTCATATAAATGATAAGAATCAATATATACTGGAATTGCATCTATCGACTTCGAAAGGTTATTATTAGCTATACTATAATATGTACCGGCTGGGTACAACTTGATATACTCAAGATAAGCCTCATCATTATTTCTCGCGAGTATTTCCTTCCATTTAAGCTCCTCAAGTAAATTATTTGCTTGTTCTATGTTTTTCCCATCCGGGTATGTTTCAATAAACGTTTTAACCTTTTCTATATTTCTTTCTTCAGCAACTTTCCGCCAGACAAGCTCTTCTAAATATTGTTTCGCATCTGAGATATATTTACTATCTGGATATTGTTTTATGAATTCCTCATAATCCGTGATAGTATTTTTAAGGTTTACCTGCGACCATAACAGAGATATTATACGTTCATTTGCTGAATCCACATACGAACCTTCAGGATTCTGTTTAAGATAATTCTGCACGTGTGCCAGTGTCCCGCCTTGCTGGGCTTCTTTCCAGCTTTGTTCGTCAAAACGTTTCCGGGCTTCAAAATAATGCCAACCTTCCGGATTCGCTTTCATGTATTGAGCATAATCGGTTGACTTGTTTCCGATCCTTGCCCTAAACCAGCCGATTTCATCCGCATCCGATAGAAAAACCAGAACAAATCCCGCTAAAACAACAAGAATGAAATAAAATAAATACTTTTTCATACTCTTTTCCCCTATAGCACAACTCTTGCTGAATCTCTAATAAAATCCGTAAAGCATTTCTCTGGATTTCCAACGTCACTTCTTATTTTAGAGTATAGCTTTATATTGTGTATAGTCAAATACTATTTTTCAATAAATGAAGGGTATGAAGTGGTATTTTACTTTTTTGCAATATTCGACATAATCCGGGTCATTCATAAGGAATCTTTCCTCTGTAATACCTCGGAAGAAATAAAGCGTTGCCCATCCGATATAACCGAATAAAAACGTTATGAAATATACCGCATAGCCGGACCATGTGAATTGTGCCGCTGAAGTATCAGGAATTATAAATGGAATAAACGTAATCAGCCAGTAGATATTCTTCGATGCGTAACCGGGATGTCGAACAATGCGATACGGCCCTCGCGTGACAATGCCGCGATTGGTTAAATTGCTCGCATGGGTAAATAATGTCAGCGATGCCGATATAAGAATACCCGCGAATATCATGGCAAGAATGCGCAAAATCCATGTCGCCGGATGATTAATGTCACCTCTCCAGATCAGGTCAAAAGGCTCAAGATAAGAACCTCCAAGAATATCAACTGTCGCGAAATTGAAAGGAGGATAACAAGCTAAACAAACGAACAAATGAAATGGATTCGTTTCGACATATCTGAGTTTGTTACCTAAAAGCTTGGAGTCACCATGATAGCTTATGATATATGGAATAGCTTCAACCATAAAAGCTGTTATTATGAAAAACTTATAAATAAGGTCAAAATAATCAGCTGCAGGAATATTATGAAATCGTAAAATAAGTTCGTTAAATATAGTTGAGTCTTCGCTGTATCGTTCTACAAAGGCTCTGTTGAATCCATCGATAAAGGCATTGATCGCTATCGGCCCGTATATAATTTTTACGATAAAAAAGAAAATCGCGTTTTTTTCCTCGTACGTCGGCTTCAGTGAGTCACCCGAAACCGCGGAACTTGATGGTTTTAATATCCCGCGAATAAAACGCATTATGTATCCTGTTATACGCACTGGATTTGAAATCCATAGTGACTGCGGCCGAACATAAATACATATCGGAGTAATAATAATCAAGTAGGCGGCATATGCACACCAGTAGATTTTGATAGCGGATATGCCAAAAAATGTAACGCCCAACATATACCGAAAATATGGACTCAATGAAAACATCAGCAAAATCGTTCCATAAATAACCGCAGCCGATACAAGGTGCCGCACGCCCTGCTGAACAGTCGGACGAGGAAGATTAGGATCGAGATAACTTACGTTATATTGATTTGCCAGTTTAAGCTGGTCCGTTTTTGTCGTGTTATGTCTTCTCATAATTAAAGCATATCATACGAATGCCATGAAGTTAAGCAATAAAATATCGTTTTTTATAATGAAAATCCTTATCTTCATGCCATTCGTACCTGACCCTTATAAATTTTCTAATAAAAAAAGGCTGCGAATTAATAGCACGCAGCCTTTTTGTTTTTCCACATATGGATTCAACCGGCAATTATAAAAATTCATCTCAATTAAAACTTGAAACCAAGACCGGCATAGATCATGTTAACAGTGTTAATAGCGTCACCGAGATCTCCTCCGTATATCTGATATTGATATTCAGCATATACAAAAACGTTTTCTGAGCCGGTAAGAAACATCTTTAATCCAAGGAGCGGACCCCACATCGTCCCATCAGCATCTTCTTCATCATCATCATAATCTATTTTTGCCGTTAAAAAATTCCCTTGAACACCTACATAAGGGACATATTTTTCTGTTGGCGTAAAGTGATACTTGGCATTTAAACCGAAACCATAACCACTCAGGTCTGTATCTTCTAAACTAGCCCAAAGACCTGATCCTGAAACTCCAACCTGGATATTATCAGTAAAAAAGTGTCCAATAGAGCCTGATAAAGTGAAAAGATCCGCTGAATCACCATCATAAAAATCATCTTCAAAATCAGCATTCATCCAGGCAAAAGCAAAGTTGAACTCATTTTCGCCTTCTTGTACAGCGGCTTGTGAGCTAACTGCCACAGTAGAGATGATAAAAAGAATTGTTAATAAACTGCGTTTCATAGTACTTCCTTTCCAAATTTTTCTAAATTAATGCCTTAAACACAATAAAAGAAACTGTTTGAAAATATACAAATTTAAAAGATAAATTATCAATGTGAGTAGATTGGAATACAAGCTTTCGTGCCGGTCTCGATTACTGTATCCAACTATACCACAACAACTTACAAAAAAAATACTTATTTTTTCAAGTTAATCCTATACATACTATAATTTATCGTCAATTTGCCTTTAATTACTATAATTTATGTCGAGCTTTGCTAAAGTATATAAAAGTATATATATGTTTGATAAAAAATCAATATTTTTCTAATTTTATTTTTCTAATTTGGGACTACCGTATAATGGTACTAAGTTAAGGGAATTACAGCTTAAAAAGCAACTTGTTCACGAAAGAAATCATTGATATTTATAACAAAACAGCACTTTTTATAACCAACAATAAACCTCGAAAGTGGTTATAAATGTTTTACTTCATGGCATCCGCACGACTATCCAGTCAAAAAGCAACAAAACTCTAAAAAAATGGCCATAAATATACTACTTAACATTTTAAGAGACAACTTTCATTTCTGTTACGATTTGGCGAGTTTGGGTGGATTGGTTGGCGTGAGCTTGTTTGAATGCGGATACAGAAGATTCGTTCTGCTGTTTGAAAAGCTCGTTGCCAGAAATAATTTCCTTTAATGCCTGCGTCTTGGTTTTGGCATTCTTCAAGAAACGAACCGCCTGCGTCCCATATACACCGCCGAGTAACGCGAATATGCCTATCCCCAAATCAATTGCGGAATCCGCTACTTCCCATTCATCAGGCCGTTCCAAGCCTTCCTGCATTGCGTCTTCGGCAATCTTAATATTTGATTCAGTTAAAATATCCTCTACGGTTTCGGCTGGCGGCAATTCTTCAGGTAAGCCGTAATAAGATACAAACGCCCTGCTCTGTTTTTCGCCAAGCTGAGTTAGTGCCTGTATTTTTTCAGATGTCCCTTCATCTTTTGCACTTGCTGCTGTTATCGCCATCGTCCTGTTATGCAGCCACGCGTTCTGCTTTTGAACCTGGCTCGGAGCAAACCTGAGCGAATCACATCCTGCTAATAACAATAAAATACTTGCTGTTAAGATAATCTTCTTCATTTTGTTTTCCTTTCTTGTAAAAAAGTAAATACTTGTTAATATAATATTTTACGCGATATTATTTTTTGTTAAGAACTGTGCGGCTTATGGATAATGCAAAATACTTTCAACCGAAAACAATACTGTTATGGGAAAATATTTCCGACCATCCGGAAGCTCGACGAATTATCAATATGTTCCCTTCCGCAAATATCAAATTAGTTGAACAGCAACGTTATCCTGATTCTCGAATGTCACCATCTGAGGCACTTTTAACAGGCAAAAGAACTCTTATGATAGGACACACTTCATCATTCGTAGGAAACTTCAATGGGAAACTCGGCTCAAATATTCATTGCATGCCATATTATAAGCTTGTCCCAGTCTCTAACGGCTGCCCCTACTATTGCACTTATTGTTACCTGGCGTACGTCTATCGCAAATTCTCTCCACATATCAAAATCAATATTAATTACGACACTATGTACAAGCAGATTCGCAAAACTCTGGCTTACTCTGATTCTAATGCAAGTTTTAACATGGGCGAAATGCTTGATAGTCTTGCACTCGACCACATCACAAATCTTACGACTGAACTGATTCCATTTTTCTCAAGCTTATCCAAAGGTTATTTAATGCTGCTTACTAAAAGCAGCAATATCGATAACTTACTTAAACTTGAACCGAACCGTAAAATCGTTGTCTCATGGAGTCTTAATCCAGAACACATAATCAAACAATACGAAAAAGGTACCGCAAACCTCGATGAGCGAATCGAAGCCGCTCGAAAATGCCAGAGCAAAGGGTATCGAATCAGACTAAGAATCGATCCTGGAATTTACTATCCCGACTGGCAAACCGGATATTCTGAGCTAATCGAAAAAACATTATCTGTCATCGAACCGGAAAATATTACTCTCGGCATGTTGAGACTTCTGCCCGGCCACTTTCAACTTGCTCAAAATGCTTATGGCAAAAATGCGACGAATCTCCTTTCCAATCAATTTGCCAAAGGTGCCTCTGACGATAAACTTCGTTATCCATCAGATTTTCGCATAAAATTCTATCGTTACCTGATTGATACAATTCGCAGTTTCAATAAAACAGTTTCTGTCAGCTTGTGCAGGGAAACGTCAGAAATCTGGAACATTTTCAAAGATAGTTGCGAACAAAATAAATGCAACTGTTTGATCTGGTAACTAAAAGAGTTTTTTAATTTTCATCATTATCTGAAATATTTTTTTCTATAGCATTCAAACGATATTCATGTGAAATGCTTTTGCTCCAGAGCGATTCGATTTTTGCTTCGAGTTTTTCCTGGCCTGCAAGCAGAACGCTTACATCTTTTTGAAGAAGATAAAGTTGTCTTTGCAAATTAACCCAGCTTCCGAGAATTAGTGATGCCAGCAAAAACAATTGAATAATTACAGAGACATTAACCTGCCTGTTCAGCCGCCATGATTTTGAATCTTCTTTTATCATAATTTCCTCTATGGTTTTGCATAAAATACATATTTATTCCCAAGCCGGAATATAATTACATATGTCCCTATTGATAATGTCCCCTGCTCGCCAAATGGTTCAGCTATATTTATCGCTTGTGTTTGCAGGCCCATAGAAACAGGCTCACTGCCAGGTTCTTCAAGGACAACATTAATCACGTTATAAATATTATATGAGACAAGTTCCTGAATTCTTGCTAAACATGCAAAAGTGTTTGCACCCGGCGAACTTATAATTGAAGTGTCCTGCAATCTTTCCGGCTCGCGGCTGAGCCTGTTCAATTCCTGCTCGCGGTTGATTAGATTTATCTCATTTCGCATTATATTCTCTTTCTGCTTATTTTCAAATTCGTGCATTGTTTCTGAAAATCCATATGAACATCTTCAATAATACTTACTGCTTATTTTCAAATTCGTGCATTGTTTCTGAAAATCCATATGAACATCTTCAATAATACTTATGCTCTTTCCATCACGATTACAAAATATATCCATACTATCAGGATTTGAGACAGCAATATCGCCCGGTGAATAATCAAAAACTGGAATTAGTGTCTGTATTTCGATATCTTCAATAACACCAGATGCACTTTTGGAGTAATGACGAATAAATTCATAAAGAGCATTAGTATCGTCAATTTCATCAGGCGCACCGAGTTGACTGTCATTAATTCCTGAAAAGATACTCTTACATGATACTTTTTGATATTTGAATTGGCGAGGTAATGTCACGACATTATCAACAACGGGAACAGCCGAATTGACAGGTCCATTGGCGACCGCAACGCTTAGCCTTTCATCGCTTATAACAGAAGCGGTAATTCTAAACTTCAATGTGTTCTTCATTGAAGCAATAATTAAATCGATACTAAGCTGATCGCTGCTGAGCCATACGCCGCATTCATCTACCAGGATATTAAAAGCATCCTGATACAATTGCCATGTAATACCATTATCATATGATACCTGCAGATAATAACCCATAGACCTGTTCTGACTATCTGTTGTAAGACAAGGATAGAATCGCCTCCGTTGTTGTGTATAATTAGAACTTTGAAAAATGTGTGTAAAATCAAAAGCATCACCGCGACTGTAAGGTTCACCGGTATAGTCACCGGCTTCATTTAACGTCCATTTTCTGAATACATCCCTGACCTGATAAAAATATGGATTTGTTGACGGTGAAAAGTAATCTATATTATTACTTTCAGATGAGCTATCCCACGCTTTTACAAGCTCGCAGGTTGCTTCATACACCTTGAAGTCACCCTGGCCGATAAACATGTGTGTCACTGGTTGGAAATTCTTTTTGCTATGCAGAGAAACAACATTAGTCCTCGATATATTTATTTGGCCGCTTACCGGCATATTTATTTCAACTTTCCTGCCCGTCTCATTTTTATAAAACACAATAGCCTGAGCAGGTGTATCATTTCGGCATAAAGGAACAAATTTAAACTTAAGTCCGATTCTATCGCAGCATCTCTGTAAAGCATCTATTAAACTCAAACCAGTAACATCAAGATCACGAACAACCTGTTTTTCCATTAGAGAAAGCAACCTTTGCCGGGAAGGAATATACAATTGTCCTGTAATGACATATTCATTCAGGAGATACTGAATTACATCCGCGTATTTCCATAACCTTGCATTTTTTGTTTTTGGAGAAAATACTGTATAGCTATTGCCTTGATGATTCATTACAGTACTGCTCGCGTTTGCCTTGCCATCAGGATTGAATACGGTTTCAAAGCCAGGAAGAAATGCTGTGCCTGTATCTTTAATAATTCTCTGGCCGAAAACTTTAATCCTTTCCATAGCGGCACTGAAATCCCTTGCGACTATTTCTATTCTATGATTATCCGATTTCAGTTCTAATTCACTGTTTTCAATCTGACCTTCAAAAATACTATAACTTAATATTTTGGAATCAGAAGTATCGCCGCTGTTATAAAACGCTCGAATACTAAGCGGTTTACCCATAGCAAACAATTCATGAACATTTTCTGGATGCTCAGAAGAATTGAATATAAGGCTCGCCCTGCTGAATTCCGGCCATTGACCGCGAATTATCTCTTTAGTCACAAGAGAGTTACATAATATACCATTGACAAAAACCGAATAAGCTGCCGCTGGTATTGCCAGAGATGTTTCTTCAGGCTGAAAATAATCTATTCGATTAGACATAATTTATTTCTCGCATTTTATATTGATTTTTAAGAGGTTGTAATATTAATCATCTCAATTGACAATAAGCCTTTGCCATTTTTCCTTCCTATGTTTGTTCGGTCCATGTACCATATTTAGAAATTGTCACCCAGTCACCGTTTTCATCCGCGACAAGAGTTATACATGCACCTATCGCGTTCGCGTATTTGTATTTTCCGGCGGTCTGACCGCAACTGTCACGAATAGCCGCCGAACCAGGAGCAATCCGCAATTGATACGCCGCCTGAACAGCAAAAGTAAACGTTGTACCTTCCTGAGCTTCGCCGGGAAGCGTAAGAACAACAGGCATTACCGCACCGTAGTTTGTATGAACACTCATCGATTCTGTAACAGTAAGAGTGTCACTAACAGGATGCGTTTCTATATGATTCTTAACGCCGCCGGCTTTGTATGGGAGCATAATATTATGCCCTGAACGGCTGTCTATAACTGAAACAATGTCACCATCCGAAGTTGATACTACCGCAAGACGAATATGAGCAGTTACAGTCATATCTGGAAAACCGCTGTATTCATCACAAACAAGAGTTCCAGACGAATCCAGATAGATATAAATATTTTCCTTATCATCCGCAAGAGAGTTACCAGACGAACCTGCATAACTTACAAGCTCTGTCCCCACCCAGAACTTTCCTGCTTTTACACCGATATTCAAACCTTCCTCTCGGTACACTCTCAAATCATTTGCGCGTTTCGCGGCTAATAACAAACGATATAAAAGCTTTCTGAATTGCAGATAATATGGTGACGTTCCTGATGCGATATATTCGACACCGGTTTCACTATCGGATAGAATATTTTCAAGTTCATTGCCTGATGGATACACTTCGGTCATAACTACCTCCCTTTATTTTAGAATATTTTCAAAATTATTTTCTTTATCTGCTTGTCACAAGATAATATTTCCAGAGCCCGTGCAGATTGTGAGGCTCATATTAATGTCACGGCTTCAGTCTCTATTACATTGCACTCATTTCCAGCTTTATCGAAAACCACGATAGCGAACTTATAAATCCCGGTATCCAAAACCGGACTTATCCATTCAATCGTATCTTCATCCATCCCAAACGGATTTTCCCCAAAACAACCTTTGCCGAAACCAACCGCGGCGGAAGAATCATAACCAAAATCAGAAAAGCCGAACCTGCTCATTCCGAAACCGGCCTTGTCCTGCCAACTCGGCCAGACTTGTATTGGAGCTTGATTTAGTGGATGTTCATAATCAATCTGACCTGTACCATTATCGAAATATATCTGTATCGTTGCTCCAATTGGAAGTGATTGACTTCGTGATAATACAATTGTAATTCGATTATTGTCGAGCGGATTCGATAGTTCTGAACTTAAATCAATATCAGCATATTCAGGCTGAACTCCAAATACTTCTATCATCACCGCAGATGTAAATGATGTCGGTACGGATACAATCATTTGCCTTTGAAAACTATGTACTGTCGTTCCCGCATACTTACCATTTACATATACCTGGTACATAACATCATTCAAAACAGAACACCATCGAACCAGCACAGTCTGCGGAAGAGCAACATATTTACCATCCGGCCATATTCCAACTGGCATGGGGAATGCACGAACTGAATGAATACCATTACTTATAAGTGACATAATTGTTCCTTCCTGTTTTGAATCAGGCTAATTGTGTATAAATGATTTCATAGTCCGCAACTATACCTATTCCATCTTCTCTTTGGTCTGTCACTTTAAATGAATCTATTCGTAAATTCTGATGCTGAACAGATTCAGTAATAAGCGTGTGAGAGTTTCCATCCATAAAATTAGATATAGCAGATACTTTTTCATTCAAAGCTGTGCGGCTTTTTGCGCGAATAGAACCTTTCTGTTTGATAATTCTTGTTCGCCTTCCAAGGTCTATCGAGATAACACCGTCAAGCCTTGGAGCGGATTTTTCGATTGTATCTCTTTTATAGCTGCCTACTTCTATTCTCAGTTGATTTTCATCGAACAATTTAAGCCCATCTAATGTTGTACTCATTTGGATTTCCTTTTAATCTCTAATCAGTCTTCCTGAAGCTCCGATTTGAGTGACATCAACAACTCCATCTGATCCTGTGTCAATACTTAACCTTGCTCGTGCCTTCGCCTGGTTATACAGCTTACGATAATACAGTGACTTGCTCCAGAAATTATCATCTTTTGTTTTACAGGCCAGCGTAGCATACACACTCGCAATCACTCCAAATACCGATGCCTGCTTCAGTACAGTAGCATCAAGTATATCGTCAATACTATAATCTGAAGCGGGATTACCCGGACGAATACCGAAATATTCAGTCAACTGAAATCCGATTTCATTCGCCTGTATTGCCAAAGTACTGATACGATAAGAGATATTTTCCGCCGCGGGTGGAGCTATTGCTTCTGATTGCGAATCTGTTCTTATCACTGATACGCTAAGCTGAGTTTCCGAATTGACAGAAACAATCTCATATGCTCCATCGAGTGACCTATCTTGCGACTCTAAATAAATGACTCCGCCGGAAGAAACCTGTGCCGCGATAAAATCTGCATCAGCAGCGATAAATGTTGTCCCACTGAGAGTTCCACCGCTGCCATAGGAAAGAAGCTGCCATGACAAATGTAATTCGCCAAAGAGTATCGGCTCGTATTTTAAAATGTCTGAATCGTTTGAAAAGCTAACCATTTTTTATGTCCTTATCTTTATTTCATTGGCAATAGCCCCCGAATAATCAGGGGCTATTTCACAGAAGCAAATCAACTTATACTAAGGTCACGAATAATCCCGTGAGCGGCTTCATTTTTCAACTCAAGGGTGTACTCGCCAATCAATTCGCCGCACTCATAGTCACCACCGCTGGCAAGAGGTTTGTAATGGAAACTTCTTCCGGCCAATGGAAGAACATTAACTCGTGACGAATCGAGCAGGAGAATCGCATCCTGCGGCATCCATCGTGTAGTGACAATTCTGCAAACGCCGAAGTCACTCTCATACATTCCGACCATATTCGTAAATGTAGTATCGTTGGCTCCATAACTGCGGCTGTCCGCGCAAAATGCGTTAATCTTTCGCTTCTGGAATCCGCCAACCACAATCAGATCGACGTTGCCGTTGCTGTTTTCCCAGATTTGCCTCAACACATAATTCAATTTTTCTTCATCGAGGTCTGTTCCGGAAGGAAATCCGCTGTCACCTGTATAGAAAACATTGCTGGACAGGCTCTGAATAATACCCTTCATAGACCTTCTTACCGAGCCGCTGCCTTCGGGATTGCTTGATGGCAGGCCGCCGTTTATGACTGTGTTTTCCAAATCGCGAATCAGTTCACGTAAACGCTCCTGTTTCTGAAAATCCATCTCATCGGCAAGTGACAACTGTGTAGCGGCCATATCAGTTCCGCTGATTTTTATCGAAGCCGTAAATATCTGCGTATAGTTCGAGCATCTGCTCCTGTTGGTAAATCTTACTGCCGGCTGGTCCGCACCTTCGAGAGCGGCGTTGCCAAGGATATTTACAACCTTGTTATCAGCGAGATTTTCCGGCGTAGTGCCTGCATAGCCGCGAACAACCGACAAAGTATTCGTACTGATATTTGTAACAAGCATCAGTTCCTCGCTGCCTTCAATCTGAATCTGGTCGCCAATCCTGAACCTGCTGCCGTTATCAACTACGAAATCCGTGTCACTGGCCGGATTACTGAAAGTGCTGTCGTTGACCGCGTCTTTGTTTGGAAGCAATTCATCTTCAATCCATTCGTGACGAGTGCTTCTTGCTTCCCGCATCGGGTCGCCAAGTGCATCAAGCAAATGAGTTTCATAAGGTGAAATCAATCCAATAACATCTGATACGTCTTCCGCGAGTTCCGGTAAGGTCGTTCCCGCTGAATATGTTGCTTTTCCTGTAAATGACATTTTATTCTCCTAATTAATCTTTCTTATCTAATGATTTTCTGAATTCCCGCCTTCGCGGGAATGACAACATAAAGAACTATCTTTTCAATATTACAAGTAGTTTCTTCGTGTCTTCAAATACTCCTGCAAATCCCTTCGAGAGCCTGAATCAGCCGCTTTACGGGCTGCATTCGCGAGAGTCGCATACGCATCAGTTGTATGATCTTTTGATCCTGATGTTTTCATAGTAGTGACATTCTCGCTGGAGTTTTTGAAGAGATATTTCTTGTCCGTTTTCAACTGTTCAATCAATTCGTCAGCATCCATATCTTTCCGCTCCTGCATTCTTTTTTTGGCGAGCAGAACAGCGGATTCAATGTCAACTGTTCCAGCGGCTATAAGCATTTTTGTAAGCTTCTGTTCTGAACGTATGTTGTCAAGTTCCTCGCTTAACATTAACGCTTCTTTTTCTGTCTTCACGAGTTGTTCAGTTAAATCCTCTACTTTTTTCTCGGCACCCTGTGCCCTTTTGCGATAACGAATTGATTCTGTTACCGGGACAAGTTTTGATTCATCACCTTCGATTACTTTGTCTTCTGACATATTTTCCTGCGTCTGCATTAATTTCTCCTTTTGAACTATTGTTCTCATACTTGTCATGTTGAGCGAAGCGAAACATCTGGCCTGCGAATGGAAAAGATTCTTCGCTTTCGCTCAGAATGACATAACGTTAACTTTCATATCCCAACTCTCTGAGCAACTGCTCAGTTGAAACTCCAAGCTCTTTTTTCAGTTTAGCTTCTTCAAGTTTTTCCATTGTGTTTTCAGGCAAAGGGCTTGCAAAAATAATATCAACATTCCTGTCTTCCGGTTTTGTTTTGTAAATCCCGGCGGTATCGAGCATACTTAAAACCATTTTGCAAATCTGCTTAATTCCTTCGCTATATGTAAATCTCTTGCGTTCGTTTTTCGAGAGCATTCCCATCAAAGTCAACTTGAGAGCGACTGCACTTGTAAGATTGCCTACTCTATCCTTCAAAACTCCAGCAACTATCGGCGTAACAGAGCTTACCTTGTCCATCGCTTCGCGTATTTCAGTAATATGCAAACCCTCGCTCGGAGTCGCATCATCGCCGCCAAAAGACTCTATGGACGCTTCAGTATTATCTGTGTACCACATCCTTCCCGGCGATACAGGTTTGTTCTCGAAACCATCAATTCCCTTGCCAAGATACATTTTGAACGACTGGAAAGTTATCCTGCTTGCCCTGTCGCTAAGCCTTGTATTCAGTTCATCCTGTAAAGGAATAAGAGGCTCCACGTCACTATGTCCCTCATAATAATACGGTTGAGCGATATTCTGGATATGCACAACCGGCAAAAAGCCCCACGGAAGTTTTCCCTCCGCGACAAGTTCTTTATCCTCGTATCTCTGCCAAGCATTCGCGGAGGTTATTTCTGTTATACATACAGTCTGCCTGCTGCCTGCGGCTCGCTTGTTCGGCGATAGTATTCGCGAAAGGAAAGAACCTTGAGAAGTGAGTGAGTTTTTCTTCTGATAATAATTCTGCACGTAAAAATCGATTTTCTTATAATCGTTTTCATCCAGAACCGGCAGTGCTCTTGGTGCTTCAATCAGCTCGAGCGAGATTGCCTGAACCCATCGAATCGCATTTTCTATGGATACGTTTTCACGAGTACCCAAAGAGCTTTTATAAAAAGAGGAAGAAGTGACATTAGAAGTGAGCTGCTCGCCAGGCCTGACGAAACAATCGACGAATCCATAAACACTTCCAAGCACTGCCATATCCTGGAAAAAACCTACCCCGCCGTTAGCGGAAAACAATGCCTTTAAGAGCATTTCAATTTCTGCACTTTTTCCGCTGTCCGGCGATTTAGAAACTATACTGACCGGCTTGCCGAACAGAAAATCCACAATAGCATTCACACGCCAGGCGATATCGTTTTCGATTACAACTTCTTTTCTCTGCACGTCCGAGAGCTGCCTTGTACCCAGCGAGCCGGTATGGGTATAACCTGTTATCCTCGCTGGAAGGCCGAGTTCCTGTGCCTGAATGTAACGATGCCCGTTTTCGATGAGCCTGCTGTCGTTGATTTGAATCATCGGATTGGCGTAATAGTTCCACAAATTGTCGAAGTGCATGTTCAACTGCGGCCACTGTGATTCCACGAGCCAGTCGATGAAGTCCGAATGAATTTCCACGTTCTCAAATATGCCGGTCTCAAATCCCATTTTCTTTTCTCCGATTTTCATTTTTTTTCTGTTCGTTTTTAAGAGCGAGACAAAAAACATATGTCTCTCTGTAATTAGCGAAATGTTACATATTTGAACGAAAACTGCGCCAAAAATGAGGGTAGTGACATGAGGCTAAAATCGCTAAGTCCTTATGCGGCCTGAAATAAAAAAAATTATATTTTTTTCAGATTTTCTCGATGGGGTGTTACACTTTTGAACGAAAAGTAAGCTGAAAATGAGGGTTTAAAATAGGTAAGGTGACATTAAGAAAGACTATCTAAACCACGAATGAACACGAATAAACACAAACAGGAATAAGATTTGTCATGCTGTCCTTGGGACTCTTCAGAAGAACGCACTTTACATCATTGTCATGCTGAACGCAGTGAAGCATCTGGCATTAGAGTAAGAAGTTGCGCGTAATACATATTTTATATTCATAAGCCAGATTCTTCACTTCGTTCAGAATGACAGAGTCTTTAATAATACATTCTACTTATTTTTTAACGAGTAATTTTCAGGTTTGGCAGAGCTTTCTGTAACTCTTCTACCTGCTCGTCTGTAATATTTAGGCTTGTATTTATGTATAGCTCCTTTAGACTTTTTATATCCATGAGAGGTTCAAGATTATAGCCCTTCTTATCAGTGATATTTTGACAATAATCAAGAAGCAATATTTGAAGATTTTGAAGACTCTTTAATGGTTCCAAATCGAAAATAGGAGTATCTGATATGTTTAGCTCTTTTAATTGAACTAATTCACTGAGTGGTTTAATATTTGTTATCTTAGTACTGCTAAGGCAAAGAGATGGTATGCTCCCCCAAAAATGTACCATTGCTAAAAAGAGAGTATCGAATACAAT
>CAZVOA010000033.1:0-41264 GCA_964628465.1 uncultured Pirellulales bacterium
GTTCGATTCCAACCCGGCCCATTGTTTCTTTCAAAAAACATCATAAGTTCTTATCATTTCTCATTTTAATTTATAAAATAATTAATAAAAAGGCCAAATATTTCCTGAGTTTATGATTGTTTGTAATTTAAGAAAAAACAGGAAATTAACTAAATTCTCAATTTATTATAGTTTTTTCATAGAAAATCAGTTTTTGTGCTTGCTTTTCTACTGAAAAACCTTATATTATGAATTTTTGTTTAAATATAAGTAATGTAAGTCTTGTAACAAGACAGGAGTTTTATATATGTCAAGAGAATGTTATTTTACAGGCAAACGAACCACATTTGGCAATACTATATCACGTCGTGGTAAAGCCAAGCATCTTGGCGGCGTCGGAAAGAAAGTTACCGGCATTTCCAAGAGGAAATTTAAGCCGAATATTCAGAAAATTCGCGCTCTTATCGATGGTAAGGTTTGCAGAATTAAAGCTTCAACCAAGGCTATCAAAATGGGTCTCGTCCAGAAGCCGCAAAAGCGTGATTACAAACCCGCTGAAAAAACAGCCGTTTGAAGGTAGGTTAATAAATAGTTTTTCTATATAGCGGGGCTTATTAATGCCTCGCTTTTTTTATTTGAGCGGAGTCTTTACTGTGGCAGAAAAAATCGACAATAAACAAGTTAGAAAAGTCGCGAAACTCTCACGTCTGGAACTTACAGATTCAGAAATTGAAGAATTTACCGGTCAGCTTGGAGCAATTCTTGAATATGTTGAAAAAATGAATGAGCTTGATACAGGGAATATCGAGCCGCTCGCTCATTGCTTGCCGGTGAGTAATGTGTTCAGAGAAGATATCGCGAAAGAATCGCTCGGTACTGAAAAAACTCTTGCGAACGCTCCTAAAAGAGATGAGACGTATTTTCTGGTACCGAAAATACTCGATGATAATTCGGGTGCGTGAAAAACTTTCCAAAATGTAATCAGGAAGAAATATTTATTACAATGGAAGAACTAACTGCAAAACAATTACGTGACAAAATAGCGTCAGGACAAATTAAAAGTCTCGATGCGGTCAAAAACGTGTTCAGCCGCATTGAAAAATATGAGCCTGTAATCGGAGCTTATATCAGCACATTCAAAGAGCAAGCAATCGAGCGGGCAGAGCAAATTGATAAGAAAATATCTGCTGGGAAGCCTCTCGGCAAATTAGCCGGAGTACCGATAGCCGTCAAAGATAATATGTGTACCACTTTCGGCGCCACAACTTGCGCGTCGAAAATTCTTGAAAACTTCCATGCTCCATATAACGCGACTGCCGTTGAAAAACTTCTTGCGGCAGACGCCGTGATAATCGGCAAAACAAATATGGATGAGTTTGCGATGGGTTCCAGTACGGAAAACTCCGGCCTGAAAAAAACTGTCAATCCATGGGATACTGCTCGTGTTCCTGGAGGCAGCAGCGGAGGAGCAACCGCTTCAGTAGCGGCGAGAATGTGTTCCGCCGCTCTTGGTTCCGATACTGGAGGCTCGATTCGCCAGCCGGCAAGTTTTTGCGGTGTAGTTGGACTCAAGCCAACTTACGGCAGGGTGTCACGATATGGACTTGTTGCTTACGGCTCAAGTCTCGACCAGATTGGACCTATTACACAAACAGTGGAAGATGCCGCGTTAATGCTGAATGTTATCGCGGGTCACGACCCATCGGATAGTACAAGTGTAAATGAAACGATTGCTCCGGTTTGTGATTATCTTGAAAAGCTCAATGAACCTGTCGAAAAACTCAAAATCGCGGTTGCGCCTCAGTTAAACGCGGGTGCGGACCAGCAGATTCAGAACGCTTTAAACGAAGCGATAAATCTTTATAAAAATATCGGCGCAGAAATAATCGAGGTCGAAATGCCTTATCTCGATTACGCGATAGCGGCATATTATGTCATAGCGACCGCGGAGGCTTCGAGCAATCTTGCTCGTTTTGATGGTGTGCATTATGGCCATCGCACTCAAGACCCGAAAGATTATATCGAAGTCTATTCAAAGTCTCGCGCTGAAGCGTTTGGTCAGGAAGTAAAACGCCGAATTATGCTCGGAACTTATGCACTTTCGAGCGGCTATTATGACGCTTATTATCTCAAGGCTCTGAAGGTAAGAAACTTGATACGGAGTGACTTTACGAAAGCTTATGAAAAATGTGATTGCGTTATGATGCCTGTAGCTCCGACTACAGCATTTAAGATAGGTGAAAAAACAAGTGACCCGTTACAAATGTATCTTTCTGATATTTACACAATAGCCGCCAACTTAGCCGGAATCCCCGGAATAAGTATCCCGTGCGGCTTCGACGATAAAAATCTGCCGATAGGATTACAAATATTGTCACCCGCTTTTACAGAAGACAAATTGCTTCGTATCGCAAAAATGTACGAAAAAGAAAACAACTGGTACAATAAAATACCAAATATTTAACTACGAATGAAAAATGGCTGATTTACAATATAAAATAATCGTTGGTTTGGAAATACATGTGCAGCTTCGCACGAAAAGTAAAATGTTTTGCAGTTGTGCGCTGGAGTTCGGTGCCGAACCGAACAGCAAGGTTTGTCCCGTGTGCCTTGGTATGCCGGGCAGTTTACCTGTAATGAATAAGCAGGCGTTCGAACATGCTGTATTGGCCGGACTTGCCCTGAATTGTAATATTCCTATGTTCACGAAATGGGACAGGAAAAGCTATTACTATCCCGATTTGCCGAAGAACTACCAGATAAGCCAGTACGATTTACCGCTTAGTGAAAAAGGATACATCGAAATTCCGCTCGAATCCGGCGAAACGAAAAGAATACGAATAACCAGGGCGCATCTTGAGGAAGACGCGGGCAAAAATGTTCACACTGCGAGCAGTTATTCTCAGGTGGATTTGAACAGGACTGGTACGCCGCTTTTGGAAATTGTCACAGAGCCGGATATGAACAGCGGTGCGGAAGTTCGCGCTCTTGCGGTTGAACTACAACGGCTGGTAAGATTTATCGGTGTCTCAGAAGCGGATATGCAAAAAGGACATATGCGTTTTGAGCCGAATATAAATCTGAAAATAACCAGAAACGGAAAAGAATACAGAACACCGATAGCTGAAGTGAAAAATCTTAACAGTTTCCGCGCACTTGAACGAAGTGTCACATACGAAGCACAGAGACAGCTAAGCGAATTTCTTGAAACAGGTGTTGAGTTTGGTATGGGCAACAAAACGACTCGAGGCTGGGACGATGAAAAAGAAATGACTGTTCTGCAAAGAGAAAAAGAAGAAGCCCACGATTACAGATATTTCCCCGACCCTGACCTTGTACCGGTCGAAATGACACAGGAATGGCTCGATGAAATAAAATCACGTTTATGCGAGTTGCCGCTAAAAAAGCAATTGCGCTATGTACAGGAATATAATCTTAGTGACTATGACGCCGGTGTTTTAACCTCTGACCGTTCAACCGCTGACTTTTTTGATGAAGCAGTAAAAGCGGGCGGGGAGCCAAAACGTATTTGCAATTTACTGACTCAAACTGGCTTAAAAATAACCAAAGAGAAAAACTGCAATATTATAGATTTGCCTGTAACGCCCAAAGGTATGGCTGATTTGGCAAAGATGGTAGAAGAAGGAACAATCAGCGCAAGTTCAGCCGTGACGATTTTTGAAGCAATGGTACAAACAGGAAAACTACCTGATGAGCTTGCGAATGAGCTTAACCTTGTTCAGAAAAGTGATGCCGGTGAGTTGGAAAGTATTGTTGACCAGGTAATTGCTGAAAACGCCGAAGCCGTTGCTGATGTTATATCAGGCGGCAAAAAAGAAAAGAAAGCAAGAGGTTTTCTAATGGGGCAGGTAATGCAAAAATCAAAAGGCCAGGCTAATCCCAAAATTGTTTCAGAAATTCTCGCTAAAAAACTTAAATAACGTGTCGCGGGCTTCCAGCCCGCGAATGCATGACCAAGATGACCATGCCACAATCATTGGAGCATAAAATGAAAATAGAAAAAAGCAGCAATATTAAAAAAACACCCGTAGTAATGGAAGGTGCAAAAGATATCGAGATAAGAGTGCTGATTTCAAAAGCGGATGGCGCGAATAATTTCGCTATGAGAATGTTTGAGGTTCAACCCGGCGGACATACTCCTTTGCATGCTCATCCTCACGAGCACGAAGTCTTTATCGTTGAAGGAAACGGAACTTTTCATTGTGACGGCAAGGAGTACAAATTTACGAAAGAGGATGTAATATTTGTCCCGGGTAATTCTATGCACAATTTCCAAAACACAGGTAATTCTCTTATGAGATTCCTTTGCTTAATTCCGGCTTCTGCTGCATAACAGAATTTATTTTGTTTTGTTCTGAAGTATTTTATTTTCAGTACCTGCACGGAGTCTTTTAATATTGTCACGGTGACGTAAAATTACCATCGCCGGTATTGCGAAAGCCGGTATAAGTAACGGCCATAGAACCGAAATTTCCCAGTAAGGCCTGATGATTATCATTGTGATAAAGGCTATCGGAAAACAAATTGACGCAATGATAGAGGACAAAGAGACATAACGCCAAATAAGAACTGTGCCAATCCATAACAATGCCGCTATCAAAGCGCTGATTGTATAATACGGCCACAAACCCATCGCTATGCCGAAACTTGTCGCGACTCCTTTGCCGCCTTTGAATTTTACATAAACCGGGAAAATATGTCCCAATATCGCGGCACAACCAACAGTGAGCCATAAAAAGAGTATAATTATTTTTTGTGTTGGAGTTTGAACCGATATTGGTGATGCGAAAGGCAGCATTGCGAGCATGGGAATAAAACCTTTGAGAAAGTCCAGGAGAAAACAGATATATCCCCATTTCCTGCCGAGCGCCCGGCTGACATTGGTCGCACCGATATTTCCTGAACCTATTGTGCGAAGGTCCTTGCCGTGAGCTTTAGCGATTATCAAGCCAAAAGGTATCGCGCCGATAAAATAAGCCGCGACAATAGCAAATGCGAAAATTGGATACATTAATTTGTGCCTTTCTTGGTTAATATATTTACATAGAGTTCAGTTAATTGCTTAGCGACTCTACTGATTGAAATTTCTTCCTGTAAATTATCTTCAATTATGGCCTGTGAAGTTGTAAGAATGTTTTTGGTATTTGTGAAAAAGGTAATTGCTTGTGCTAAAGAAGATACATCTTCAGGCGAATCAATTATTATGCCATGCTTATTATTTACGAAAAGGTCACATGCACCATTATATCTTGTTGTAATAACAGGTTTGCCCGCCCCCAATGCTTCGAGAATAAATCTGCTCGATGGATCGTAAAATGTAGGAAGAACCGCTATGTCGGTTGCCGCAAGAGCATTTTGAATATGACTTAGAGAGCCTAAAAAGAGAACGTTTTGCGGCGTGATGGTTTTTGCCATATTGTAACATTGCTTATCTTTGTCACTCCCTGCAACAATTAAATAAGCAGGTCTTTCTGTTTGCCTCGTAGAAACCATTCGCATTGCTTTTATCAGTGTAGGTAATCCCTTTAGTCTGAAATTGTTCGCGGCGAAAAGAAACAGAACGGGGTTATCGGCTTCTTTTATATTAAGTTTCGCAAAAATCTCTGTACGAAGTTTATCCACCTGAGCAGCGTCTTTATCTTTTGTTATTTTCACTCCGTTAGGAATTACGGATATACGCCGCGAATCAGTGCCGTAGTGTTCTTTGAACTGTTCCGCGACATATTGTGAAAGAGCCGCTATGACAGGGCCATTATCTGCCTGCGCGATTCTTCTTTCGGCCTGTAGAAGGGTGGTTCTGCGAGAGTTGAAAACAGAAAATACTTTCTTATATGTTTCGATAAATTTATTTTGATAACTTGCGGCGTTGCGAACAATGGTCTCCGCGTAAGAACCGCCGCGAGGCTGATAAACATCCGCAAAATCGAAAGGCAGCACGCTATGAACTATATCGAACTTGTTTTGTTGAAGGAATTCACGAATTGCTTTTTCATAAGTAAAATAATTTGTTCGCTTGCCGGTATTATTCTGACAAAGGATATGAATATTTTTCCCTGTCGCCAGACCTTTAGCAGCGATTATATCTACATGATGGCCTATTGCCGAAAGAGCCGCACGCAGTTCGAGAACTGAGCGTTCAGCCCCGCCAAGTTTAATATCAGCTCTTTCTGTAATGATTGCAATCTTCATGTTTTATCAACCTGAATATCCTATTTTTCAAATGGTGCATGTTTGCCATGTTTTTTGTCATGTTTTGCCATTTGTTTTACTTTTTTAAGAACCTGACGAATAAATGCTTTATCTTCCGGCAACAATTTCCTGCGGCCTATATAATTGATATAGAATCTCATCCTGTCTGTACGAGAAAAAATGCTTGCCGGTGCGGAATAAAATAACTGAGCAATATCTTTTATCTGAAAACGCTTTTTGAATAACAGCGGCCTGAAAGCTCGCGCAAGATCAATCAGGTAAAATTCACCTTTGTCATTATAGAAAATATGACATAAGTATAAATCCCGGTGACGATAGTCTGTTCCGTGAAAATTCTTAATAAAATGAGCGAGGCTCGTGATAAAGTCTCTTCTATTTTTTATATTTTCTTGAGTAAGTTTTCCCTGGAAGGAATCCGGGAGTTTTCGTTCGAGGGCTTCCGCATTCGGGATTTTTTCAGTTATAAAGAAACTTCTTTTCTCGAAAAAGCTATTCCATTGGTCGCCATAAGCTATCGTTTTTGGTGTGTTGATTCCTTCGTCTTTTAGTTTCTCTGAAGTTTCATATTCCAAAAATCCAAGACTCTTTTTCCCTCTGCCCGCAACCCAGTTTTTCAATTGGATAGCGATAGGGGGATTATCATATCGTTTAAGAAATAATGTCGTTGATTTTGGTGAGTTGATTTGGAATTCCAACCTGCTGCGAAAACTCGCAAGATTTTTCTTCTTCAGGTCTTTAGCCGAACTGAATGAAAAAATATCATCAATTGAATTTAATGAAATATTGCTCAACGGTGTTTTGTATTCTGAATCGACCAGAAATGAATCGTATAATTTAATAAAATGATTTCTTGTAAATGCTTTTACATGTCCCGTATGATTATTAAGAAGTTCATTCGCGGCTTCCAAAACAGTTTCGACAGAAATTGATTCCATGCAAATACGCCGCCCCCTGATACATTCTGGTTTTTGACATGGGGAGCAGGTGACATTGCCGATTATCTGAATTTCATTTTCGTATTGTGTATCGGTCCACACAGGGTCGTTCGGGCCGAACAGAGTTACAACTTTACGTCCGAGCGCCACGGCTATATGCCTGGGACCTGTATCATTTGTAATAACCAAATCAGCTAATGAAAAAAGCGATTTCAACTGGCCAAGATTCAAAGAGTTATCAGCTAAGTTGATAAGCTTGTTTTTTGCCGAAGATGTTGACAATTCTTTTGATGAGCAAATTTCCTTCGCAATACTTTGTTCCGCCTGATTAGTAGAAACGGAAATAACAACAGTTGCGTTGTAATCTTTAATCAGGTGATTGGCGGTTTTTGCAAAATTATCAGCGGGCCAGCATTTGCTTGGTCCAAACGCTCCGCCGGGAACCATGATTACAACAGGTCCATCCGAATTGAAAACTTCAGGCAGCTTTGATTGTAAGCTTTTCGTATCCTGTGAATCGACGGTTAATTCTGTTTTTTTATCTGATATGTCTGCACCGTTTTTGGAAGCAATCTCAAGATAGTAATCCACCATAGAAATCGGCTTATATTTGCCGCTCTGTAATTTTTCAGGATGGATTTTATTTGTCAGCAGGAAACCTCGCATTTCACGGACATAACCTGTTCGTGAAGGTATCCCAGCGAGGTAAACCGTCATAGCGGAAGCGAACGAATTCTTAAAAAGAATGGCATGAGAAAAATTATGTTCCCTGAGTTTCTTCGTGATAAAAAGAGGACTCATGTTGTCATATTCGAGCCAGTTATCATTAAAAGGACATGGTGACAGAATTTTGCGTACCGTAGGATTTGCCAGGAAAACGATTTCACTGGACGCGTATTTTTCTCCTATAGCACGCAAAGCGGGCGTACAGAGAATCGCGTCTCCCATAGGAGAAGGCAGCCAGACTAAGATTTTTGTATTTCGCATTTGGCATTTCATATTCCGCTTTCGTTTTCACGGAACATGTTGAAAACTATTTTATTTTCTATCCTGCATCATATAGAAAGTTAATGCCATTAATTGCAAGACAATGGCAAAACCAAGCGAAGTGAAAACTGATTCACTTTTGTTTTCCGAACTCATCAGGAACCATATTGTTGACAGAAGACAGAACAAAACAAGTATCTGAACAATACCGGCGATAAGTCTCATTATGGAAAACTCACTGAACATATTTTCACGCTGCATTTTTCTCAGCAGTCCCGCAATGTCACTTAAAAGAAGTTCGGTTTTGCTCTCGGAAGAATTCTGGTTTTCAATTTTAATTTGAGTTATTTTCTTTTCACGCTTAGTTTCTAATTCAGGTGGTTTTTCCAACTCAACTGGTTCGGGATTCGTTTCAATAACCTGCTCGGCAGCCGGTTCTTGTATTTCTTGTATAGGTTCAGGCTCTTGGATTATCTCGGGAGTTATCATAACTGATTCTTCTTGTTTTTCAGGTGCGGGTTCATCTGTTACTTTTTTCTCCACTGGAGTGCGCAAATATTTTTTTATGATATTAACAGCCTCTTTCAAATTTACCGCCTTGAAATCGGGAGAAACAACTGATTTAGTTATCAGTGAATCTTTACTCTTTGCGCGATTTGGGACATCAACCAGTATTGTTTTGCATCCTGCTTTAGCACCGGCTTCTACATCTCGCATACTATTTCCGATGCACCATGATTGCTCGAGGTCAATTTTCATTTCCGCGTAAGCTCTGAGCAGCATACCTGGATTTGGTTTTCTGCAATTGCTTTCCTTACGGTATTTCTGTACAATTCCGTCCGGGTGGTATGGGCAATAATAAATATTGTCAAGGTAAGCATTTTTTTCAGCGAGAAGCTGTTTCAGGCGATCATGAATTTGTTCGAGTTTCTTCTCGGTGAAAATGCCGCGTGCGATACCGGACTGGTTGCTGATAACAATCAATTTGTAACCGAGTGATTTCAGTTGGATGAGTGCTTCCGGAACTCCGTCCAGAAGTTTCACCTGGTCCGGGTCACTTATATAACCCGGATCCTCTATCAACGTATCGTCCCGGTCTAAAAATATAGCTTTGTCGGACATGTATAATTTATCCCAAGTCTATTCGTTCGCAAAATGTTTTTCTATAAGGTCACAGATTATGTGATAAGCAAGCTGATGAATTTCCTGGCTTCGTGCCGTCGTTTTAGAGTCTGCGCATAAACAGATATCCGATATTCTTTCAAGTTCACTATTACTTATTCCTGTAAAGGAGATAACGGCCGCTCCGATTTCCCTGGCAAGTTTTGCGGCTGCTATTATATTCTTTGAAGTTCCGCTTGTAGAAAACGCCCAAAGAATGTCACTTTCTTCTACAAGAGCCTCGACCTGTCTTGTAAATATATTATCGAATGTATAATCATTTGCGACTGAAGTAAGTATCGAAGTATCGGTAGTAAGAGCAACCGCTGCTAATGCTTTTCTGTTTCTTTGAAACCTGCCGACTAATTCACTCGAAATATGCTGAGCATCAGCCGCTGAGCCGCCATTGCCGCACACATAAACCGTGCCATTGTTTTCCAATGATTTAATAATCGTGTCTGATATCGAAACTATTTTTTCCACACCGAACGACAGAAAATCTTTTGTCATTTTCTGGTGTGACTCTATGGATTCGATAATAATATTTTCTATTTCTTTATTCATCAGGAATTTGCCTGTAATGATTTCATTTTTTCAATTGTTGCGGTGGAACTTTTGCCTTCGACCATAGGAGCCAAAATTACTTTGCCTCCCAATGATTCGACAAATTCTCTGCCGATAACGCCTTTATTTTCCCAGTCCTGTCCTTTTATCAATATATCAGGTTTAACTATTTTAATCAGTTTCAGCGGATCAGTTTCATCGAATATAGTGACATAATCGACCATTTCGAGAGCCGCCAGAATTATCGCTCTGTCTTCCTGGCTATTGATAGGTCTTCCATCACCTTTGATTTTCTTTACCGAACTGTCACTGTTTAATCCTACGACGACTATGTCACCATGAGACTTGCAAAATCGTAAATATTTAACATGTCCCGTATGAAGAACATCGAAGCAACCGTTAGTAAATACTATCTTTTTGTTTCGCTTTCTATGCCAGTTAAGCTCATCGACCAAAACATCGATAGAACGAATCTTACTTTTATCCGTATTATTCTGGCTTATGAGTTCATCTGTTATCTCATCAACAGTTACAGTCTGGTTTCCGAATTTTCCGACTTCGATTCCACCGGCGATGTTGGCAAGTTCGACCGCGGTTTTGTAATCATATCCCGCGGCTAAAGTCAACGCAATCGTGGATAGAACCATGTCACCTGCTCCGGTGACATCATAGACATCTCGCGGCCTGGTTGGAATAATCTGGCTTATACCTTTTGTTTTCAGATAAGCGCCTGATTTATCAAGTGTAATAACTATCGCTTCGAGCTTGAGCTGTTTTATAAGTTTGTGCGCCGCGTTTGCATAATCAGTTTCATTTTGCAACTCGAAACCAACCGCGTTCGATGATTCCGGCCTGTTTGGAGTAATCAAAGTCGCTCCCTCATATTTCGAATAATCACTTGTCAGGCACGGATCAATAATTATTTTTTTTCCGGCCTGGTTCGCTGATTTAATTAATTCCCTGCAAAGACTCTTGCTTAGCAAACCTTTATTATGGTCCTGCACACAAATTACATCTATTTGCGGGAGTCTTTCCTTGTATATGTTTAGTATTTTGCTTTCCTGCTCGGGAGAAAGAGGGTCAGTGGATTCTTCATCCATTCTGAACAACTGCTGCTGGTGACGATGCTGGGCCAAACCGATAAGCCTTTGCTTGCTTATCGTGGGGCGATCCTCTAATACCATCAGGCCTGATGTATCGGCGTGAAGTTGTTTAAGAAGTTTGGTGAGGATTTTTCCATTCTGGTCCTTGCCGATTGTTCCAACGCATGTAACAGATGCGCCTAAAGCGGAAAGGTCAGCCGTCACAGAACCAGCGCCGCCGCAACTGTGATGTGTATTATGCAATCTCAGGACGGGAACAGGAGCTTCCGGGCTGATTCTTGACGCGTCGCCGTATATATAAATATCGAGCATAAAATCACCGATGACCATGACTTTCGGTGAGCCGAGATTCGTTACTGTTTTTAAAAGTTGTTTATACATAAGAAATCAAAAATAAATTCAATATTTTAGTTACAGGGTTTAGATTCAAAGTTAATTATCAATTCGAGCGATTTTACCTGTTAAAGCCTTTTCAATCAAGCTTCTTAATTTATCCTGACCGCTTAGAAATTGTATTTCTATCACCACATAAGCCAAAGGATGATTCTTGGCTGATTCCAGCAGACGTATCTTTGTAAAATCCTTTTGCGTAGTCAGCATAATTTCCGCACCCAGATTTTGGCTTTGTTTTGTCAAATCAGCTAAGCAGAAATCTGTATAATTGTGATGGTCATCATAGATTTTCGCGTCTGCGACGTCATAATTCATGTTTTTTAAAGTATTTACGAAGGAATCGGGATTTCCTATGCCGCAAAATGCGAAAACCTTCCTGTTTTTGTACTCCTCCAGGCTGATTTTCCTGTTATCAATAGTTTTAATATGAACTGCCGCATGTATCGAACGAGCGATAGGAAGCTCCGGCTTGATATTTTGTAATTGTTGTTCTATTTTCATCAATTTTGCTTCTGAAACCTGGTCGCAGCGGGTAATTACTGCCGCATTTGCTCTTTTAAGCGAGTTTAATGGTTCCCTTAAAAGTCCGGCGGGGATAATTTTACCATATCCAAAAGGGCAAGTTGCATCAATTGTTACAATATCGAGATTTCTCGCAAGCCTTCGGTGCTGAAATCCATCATCCATAATCAGGACATTGGAGTTATATTTACCAATCGCTTCCGAGGCGCCGATAACTCGTTTTGGATTGATAACTACTTTGACTTCCGGGCAGTTTTCTGCAAGAAGAGCAGGCTCATCAATATAATTTTGAGTTTTGAGTTTTGATCCTTCGGCTTCGCTCTGGACAGGATTTTGAGTTGTTTTGTATCCTCTTGTTAAAATAGCTAATTTGTAATCCTTTTGTCTGTGGTCTTTTGTCTGTGGTCTTATGTCTTTTTTAATTTCATTACAAAGCCATTCGACAATAGGTGTTTTGCCTGTTCCGCCAGCCGTGATGTTTCCTATGCTGATAACCACGGCTTCAGCGCGATGTATCTTGAAAATGTGCCTGTCATAAAGAATATTTCTAAGCCTGATAATTACTGAATACATTTTCGATAATGCGACTAAGATAATATATACCAAACCTGCCCAAAATCCTTTGGTTTGGCCTGAAATCAATTTTATATAGTTATTATGGTTCATATTATAAGGCTTATCGGTTTTATTAGCTGTTATGGATTAATAGCTTACTAATAAATCCTCATTTTAGCCACAAAAAAGAGTATGCCTCTTGTCAGTTAAATAATTGCGCAAAGTTTTGCGTTATCATGCGTATTTAAATATAAGGACATGATGTTTTATTAAGATTATTGCGAAAATAAAGTTGTTAGTTTATAATCCCTTTAGCTTAAATAATTTATAAAAAAAAAGAGGAATGTAAAAAGATGCCTATATTGATAATTATTGTTTTTATCGTAATTATTATTGTCAGCGGTTATTTCAGTTATCTCAGTGCCAGAAAACGCCGCGAAGGATTGTTTTCTTTAGCCGCTAAGCTTGGTTTACGGTTTAATCCTGACCATGACAGAAACATTGCGAGGGGATATAGTTTTTTAGATAAGCTTCGCTCCGGCGATAATCGATATGCTTTTAATGTTCTTTCCGGGCGGTTTAGAGATAATGATATCATGGCTTTCGATTTTCATTATGAAACACATTCCACTGATTCCAAAGGACACAGGGAGACTCATCATCATTATTTTTCATTTTTTATTCTGAATATGCCAATAATATTCCCCGAATTGAAAATAGGGCGTGAAGGGTTTTTCTCAAAAATCGGACAGGCTCTCGGCTATGATGATATAGATTTCGAGTCGCATGAATTTTCCCGAAAATTCTGCGTTCGCTCGAAGAACAAGAAATTCGCGTACGATTTTTGTAATTCTCAAATGATTGAATACATTTTGGCTAACGATGACCTGTCGATAGAAGCAGAGAATAATGCTCTGGCGATTTCTTTTGATCGCAGGTTAGAACCGGAGCAGATAGAGATGAATCTTGAAAGGCTTGTGAAAATTCGTTCGCTGATACCGAATTATCTGTTTGATAAAACTCATTAAGATAATACGGGGATTATTAAATGGAACCATTATTCATATTCGTTGTTTTAGGCGTTGGCATCGTTGTGGCGATAATAGGTGCTGTTTTCGAAGAGAAACGCCGCAGAGCTATGAGCGAAATTGCTGTAAAACTTGGCTTGGGCTTCTTTAGAGACAAGCAAAGAGGGATAATTCGCAAATACAGTTTCATAAACAAATTTCATCAGGGCAGAAACAGATACATAAAAAATTCTTTATACGGACAATATCGAGGACATGAAGTTAATGCGTTTGATTATCATTACACTACTGGTCACGGCAAAAGTACGCAGCATCATCGTCTCTCGTTTTTCCTTTTGGAGATACCAATGAAATTTCCTGAATTAACGATAGTTCCGGAAGGAGTATTCTCGAAAATCGGTCAGGCTCTGGGTTATGAAGATATAGATTTCGAATCGCATGAGTTTTCACGGAAATATTGCGTTCGCTCGATAGATAAAAAATTTGCATATGATATATGTAACGCTAAAATGATAGATTATCTATTGTCGAATACCGGCTTGAGTATAGAAATTGAAAGTAATGTTCTGGCAATTTATTTTAACCGGAGACTTGCGCCGGAAAATATTGAGCAGAATCTTAACCATTTGATAGAAATAAGGTCACTTATACCTGACTATCTATTTAACAGGAGATAATTATGCCTGCAGAAATTATACCGCTAATCTTGGTTGGTGCTGTTATTTTACTACCGATTATATTTGTAATTCTGACTTACAATACACTCGTATCGCTTCGGAATCATATCTCAGATGCTTGGAGCAATATTGACACAGAACTGAAGCGGCGATACGAGTTGATACCGAACCTTGTGGCAACAGTAAAAGGCTACGCAGCACATGAAAGGGAAGTATTCGAACGTGTAACTCAACTACGCGCACAGTGCATGGCAAATAAAGGCGCGGTTAATGAGCAGGCTGTAAATGAAAACCTGCTCGCTGGTGCATTACAGAAATTATTAGCGGTTGTAGAAAATTACCCAAAACTCAAAGCAGACCAGAATTACCTTGAACTCCAAAGAGAGCTTGTCAATACCGAAGACCGAATACAGGCGGCCCGCAGATTTTTCAACGGCAATGTTCGCGACTATCGCAACAAATGCGAAACTTTCCCAAGCAGTATAATCGCAAGTATGTTCGGCTTTGAAAAAAAGGACTTCTTCAATATCGACCCATCAGTACGTGAAGTCCCGAAGGCGGATTTCAATTAGACGTCTTATAATAAAATTTAATAAAATATTTTACATTAAAAAAAGAAGAAAAAGACGTTGATATTTCTTAAATGGTTTAACTTGTTTTTTGTTTACATTTTTTTCTTAATCATCCCTTATCTTATTCCGATAGAATCAATTGAAATAACAAAGATATATCTGTTCGGCCAATGATAGGAGTCAATAAATGGAAAACCACCGTTTTCCCGAAGATGTAAAGTTAGTAAAGTTATCCGCGTGCGATCCGAGGATAACTGAAGAGCTTAAACAATTGAATGAGAGTCTCAGTCAAAAAAGCGACTGTGATGTAGTATTGGATTTTACTTATGTTGAAATTATTAATTCATCGAATATAAGTAATCTGTTAATATTGCGTTCATTTCTTGAACATCACGGGCGAAAGCTGGTTTTATATAATGTCAAGACAATAGCTAAGTGTATTTTTGTTGTTGCCGGTCTTGCTGATTATTTTATTTTTATGGATGATAAGAAGGACGTGATAAAAGTTCTTCAAAAAGAAACATGCACAAACACAAAAGATTAGAGATGTATTTTCCTTTTCAAATAAAAAATCCGGGCATTTAACCCGGATTTTTTATTTTAAAGCATTATTTCTTTATAAGCTGTCAAGCCTATTTTAATTTCATTATGCGGCTGGTACTGAAGGTATCATGCCAAGCAGGAAGACCATCGTAAAGATACCAACTGTTTCAACGATACCCAAAGCAATAAGAAGGAAAGCAAAGCCTTTGCCTTCACTTTCACTTAGTGAACGAACACCAGCGGCGCCGATAAGTCCCTGCATCCATGCAGAGAGCATTTCACCGATACCGGTTGCGATACCAATTCCTAAAAGTAAACCAGCTTTACTTGCGGCAAAATCCGCATTCTGGAGTACGCCGCTCATTTTATTCATAACAATCATCGCGTACAATGTCTGGCTAATTGGCATACCTACGAGAATAATGTAAGTAAAGCTGAGAGTTTTTCCCGCTTTGCCTTCTTTTCCCCATGCACCAGCGGCGGCTTGTCCGGCGGCACCGATACCAACTGAACTTCCTAACGCGGCGAGACCCAGCATAATTACTACACCCAACTGTCCCATGAATGTTAAGCCGTTTATAGTCTCTGCTTGAGCCAAAATACCTGACATAATGTTTGATGAATAATTGCTTAATAATGTAATTGCAGTCATTTTAATTTACTCCTGAATTGTTTTAAAAGGTTTGTAAGAATAACCAATCCATTGCATACCAAGATTGTTTGAAAATTCGAGCATATTTAGTCGCACACCGTGTGCGAATAATGCAATCATCGCTAATCCGATGTTTAATCCGTGTCCGAAGATTAAAATTGGTACTAATAACCAGGGACCAGCATCAAATGCTAAATCGTTAAAACTGCTCGCGAGAACTCCGCTTGCGAGCCCTACGGCCATTAAACGAACATAACTAATGACATCGGAAAATGCCGATAGCATTGATAACGGGAAGTTCGCGATTCCCAATAAAATCATTTTTAATATATTTTTACTCGGCGAATTGAAAAGTATTGCAAGAATCGCGCCAATAATTAAAAGATATAGCCATGGTGTTCCCCATGTCAAAGCGGAACCTAAAACAAACATTTTTACAACACCGTACATTCCCCAGACAAAAATACCCCACCCGACTTTATTAAGGAAACATAAGTTAGGATATATTCTGAATGCCTGCCAGAATTGGGCTATACATAAATGAATCGCTCCCATTGTAAAGCTTATTTGCATCAATAAAAAGCGTGACTCGTCAGACATATCAACCGGAATTGGTGGTTTGTATAAAACTTTGCCGAAAAAGCTGCCGCACAAGAATCCCCAAACCAAAGTTGCCGAACTGATAATTATGAGTAATTTTGTAAAATCTTCGCCTAACGATTTCTTTGCTTTTTTATATCCCAACGAAAGCCCTAAAAGCAGAACCGCGCCGTATCCTCCATCACCAATTAGCATTGCAGCAAAAATCGGCAATGCCAGCATGAACGGTACAGAAACATCAAATTCTTTGTATCCCGCGACTGTACCAAGTATATCGAAAAGTCCCTTAATCGGTTTTGCCCATTTTGGATACTCAATCAGAGTTGGCGGCTGATCATTTTCGGCAGGCGGCATAATATCAACCGCGGCTGTGATTTGATGTTTTTCTAAATCTTTTGTAAGAGATTCAGCTTTTGAAGATGGTACCCATCCTTGAATAGCGAATAATGCTTTACTTGTCAGGCCGCTGTTTTGAGCTATGTGAAAATCAGCTTTTGATTGATATTGTTTTCGTTCATTTTTGATTTGATTTATTAAATTGGAGAGTTGGGCCAGTCTTTTATCATTTTTTTTGAGTGACGCATCAAGTTCTGCCGCTTCTTTTTTAAGTGTTGGAAGGTCGGTAGATGGCCATGAGATTTCTTTGGCTCCTTCGGGTATCTGAAATGTTCCGATTCGGTCGATAACCGCAATCATAACTTCTTTGCCGGATATTTCCGATATAATTTCGATGCACTCAGCTTCAAGTTCGGGCATATCTTTTTTCGCTACAGAGAAAAATCTTATTTGAATACCCATAGCGCTGAGATGTTTTAAGCGTTTAACTTCAACATTTCCCCAGATAGCAAGTTGGTTCGCTGTTCTGTGAAGTGTACTGAGTCTTTCCTTTTGCTCTGCAATAGTTTTATTAATTTCTATTGTTTCAGTGCAGGCTTCGAGGGGTGACAAATTCGGAGTGTCGCCCACAGGTTCTATTTTTTGTAAAATCCGCGAAGCATAGTCAAGTGTCGATAATGTGTGAAGCGTTTTTTCTTCAGCGACCGCTTTATTTGGATCGACAGGTTCGATATGAACGACTCCGAGCTGGGCGAGAACTTCAAGAAGCCTTGTATGATTATGGCTCTGTGTCACGATAAAAACTTTTGACATAGGTACAATCATTCTGTATCCGCCTCCATCATGTTCTGGCTTGCTTTAAGTTCCAGTTTTGCTTTTGCGATTTTCGCCCGTGCTACACCAGCTGTCATCTGGTCGCCAAGAGCGATACGAATCTTTCTTATATTGTCCTGGGTATTCGGAATCATAACCTTCTCGAAAAGATTTACTCTCTGCATAACCTTTTTAAGTTCTGCCTGAAGCAGGTCGAGACATTCCTGAAGAATGTTAAGTTCCGCTTCCTGCCTGTGCAGTATTTTTAAATCGGCAAGAGCTTTGTCTGTCCATGGTGCAGTAGCGAAAAGACTGTAATCAGCCTTCGGAAATACTATCGATTCGAGCTTGGGTACATATACCCCAGCGATACTGTATCTCGAAGTCTGTACGGATTCAGGGGCAGCGAACTTCCTGAAGTTCGTACCTGCTACATCATTAAACAAACTATCGTACCCGGAGATGACGCGACCTGTCGCATCGACTTCATCCTGTGCTTTCTTATAAAGCTGACGAGTCTGTACGATAGAACTTTGCACCTGCTGCTCTTTGAGTTTAAGCGTTGGCAAATAACGCTTAAAACGAGCAAGCGCGTCACGCTGCTGTTTTAATTCCGTGCGGGTAAATTTTATTTTCTTTTTTGCCATAACTAATATAGTTCTTAGTTCCGAGTACGCAGTACCGGGTACTATGAACTCTGTACCTTTTTATATATTATGCCTTTGATGTTTCAGCAGTTTCTTCCTTCAAAACATTTTTAGGCCAGTGTTTTTGAATAATAGCGTTACGAATACCTGTTTCTTCCGGCCTGAAACATTCGGCGAGAATATTCCAGCACTCATCAAGAGCTTCGAAAAGCTGAATGTTGAGGTTAAGGTTCATAATCTTGGCTTCGAATAAGTCACCATACTGAATAAGTCTTTCGTCCCAATCTGATAATTCAAAACCCATTTCCCTCTTTTCGCGGCTCTCGTCACATTGGGCATAAAGCTGAATACAGGAATTCATAATATCCCTGTGATCGTCGCGTGTTTTTCCATTGACCAACTGTTTGAGACGAGAAAGCGAACCAAACGGCTCGATACGTCCATTTCTCAAGTAAAGCTGTCCTTCGGTAATATAACCGGTATTGTCAGGAACAGGGTGGGTTACATCGTCGCCGGGCATAGTGACACATGCGAGAACGGTCATGGCGCCAGCGCCGTCGAAATCAACCGCCTTTTCGTAACGTCTGGCTAACTGGGTATATAAGTCACCAGGGTAGCCGCGGTTCGATGGTACCTGTTCCATTGTAATCGCAATCTCTTTCAGCGCATCTGAAAAAGAGGTCATATCAGAAAGAAGCACAAGTACGTTTTTACCCTGCAAAGCATATTGCTCGCCAACCGCTAATGCCAAATCAGGAATCAACAGGCATTCCACAACAGGGTCTGCGGCGGTATGAATAAACATTATTGTTCTTCCGAGTACGCCTGCTTCATCAAAGCGATGACGGAATGTCAAATAATCGTCATGGCGTAATCCCATGCCGCCGAGAATGATGACTTCAGCATCAGCCTGCATACCGACTCGTGCTAATAAATCATTATAAGGTTCTCCAGCGGATGAGAAAATCGGGAGTTTTTGTGAACCGACGAGAGTATTAAAAATATCAATCATCGGAATACGCGTATGAATCATTTTATCCGGCACCCTGCGTTTTGTAGGATTTACCGCGGGTGAACCTATTTCAACTGTCTCAGCTTTTACTTCAGGCCTTCCATCTCTCGGGTTGCCTGAGCCGTCAAAAACTCGTCCAAGCAAGTCATCAGTAAATGGTACTCTGAAGGATTGACCGAGGAATCGAATTTTATCTCCGGTTGATACGCCTTCCGTACCGCCAAATATCTGGAGGCTTACCTGGTCATCTTCAAGACGAATGACTTGTGCCAGTGAAGATCTGTGCCTTGATGTAATAACCGCCAGTTCATCATAACCAATACCAGTTGCTTTAACGGTTACTACGTTACCGGCAATTTTCGATATCTCATCAAAATATGTTCTCATTATTAATCGCCTTTATATCTTTTCAATTTTTGCAAGATATTATATTTAAATAAACTGAATTAAGCATTAGTTTCCTGAAGCTTTTCATCAGATTCCATGTTTTTTGAACCATCAAGCAGTGACTTTATATATTCATCAATTTGCTTGAGGATTTCTGTAAAGCTGCCTCGTTCAGTATCTTTTTTTCCTTCATGAGCGGTTTTGCTCATTTTTTCATCCTGTCTTTCGGATTCAGGTATAACACTTTCATCCCAGGGAGCATAGTTCCAGTTAATGAACAAACTGCTTATTTTTTTCATACAGCGGCGTGCTTCGTCTTTGTTCTTAAAATCAAAGTCAGTTTCAATCACTTCAAGTAATTTATCGAATACAAATTTCTGGCGGTCAACAGATGTCGCCGCGTCAACATCATCAAAGGCATTCTGCTGCAAGTACGCCGCGTCGAAAAATTCTGCCTTAAGCATAGTGGTAAAATCGTCAATCGGAGTACCTTCTTCACCGACAACAGTCATCATCTGGTGAATTTCATCGCCGCGTTTCAAAACTTTATTCATTCTCGCGACTTTTTTCGAGTCGATAATGCCTTTATATTTGCTCCAGCTTTCAAGCGGGTCGATAGCTGGGTATCTTCTCGCGTCGCTTCTTGCACGGCTTAAGCCATGAAATGCGCCTACGACTTTTAGTGTTGCCTGTGTTACCGGCTCGTCGAAGTTTCCACCAGCGGGGCTTACTGTTCCGCCGATAGTAACCGATGCGATACGTTTATCGCGAAGCTCGATAGAACCGGCTCTTTCGTAGAAACTCGCGATTCTGCTTTCGAGATATGCCGGGAAAGCTTCTTCGCCGGGAATTTCTTCCAAACGGCCGGAAATTTCTCGCATGGCCTGTGCCCATCTGCTTGTTGAGTCGGCCAGAAGAAGAACATTCAATCCGATTTGCCTGTAGTATTCAGCAAGTGTCATTCCGGTATATACAGACGCGTCACGAGCGGCAACCGGCATAGCGGATGTATTACAAATGATAATTGTTCGTTCCATCAAGCTTCGTCCGGTACGCGGGTCCTGCAACTGCGGGAACTCGCGAATAGTATCTACAACTTCGCCCGCGCGTTCGCCGCAGGCGGTAATTATTACAATATCAACATGAGCGTGACGAGATGTAATTTGCTGCAAAACAGTCTTGCCTGCACCAAAAGGTCCCGGAATACAATATGTTCCGCCCTTAACAATAGGGAACATCGTATCTACAATACGAACACTTGTTACCATTGGTGTTGTCGGAAGCAGACGTCTTTTCGTTACACATAAAGGACGTTTGACCGGCCAGGATTGTTCCATAGTTACTTTGCGTTCATTGCCGGAAGAATCCGTTAATGTCGCAATATCTTTAAGTATCGGATATGAACCTGGTTCTGCGATGGATTGCACTGTAAACTGACCATCCCAGCCAAAAGGAACCATAATGTTATGTTCGAAAATACTTTCCGGAACACTTCCGAGTGTATCGGCGGCCTGAACTACATCACCGACTTTTGCTTTCGGAGTCCAGTCCCATGTGCGTTTGGTATCGAGGGCATGAATATAATTTCCCGGTTCGAGGAAGAAGCCGACTTTTTCCGCAAGCTGTGGGAGTGGATTTTGCAATCCATCATAAATCTGACCCAACAAACCGGGTCCCAGACTTGCCGAAAGCATTTCTTCCTGAAAAATTACTTCGTCGCCGACACGCAATCCTCTTGTTTCCTCAAATATCTGGAGGTCAGCCGATTCGCCTCGGACACGAATAACTTCACATAAAAGTTTTACGCCATCGCTTCTTACACAATAGCCTACAGCATTTTTCACAATATTGTCACTTGTTTGAGCAACAACCATGTTTCCAAAGACGGCTTTAATTCGTCCTTTCACAGTACAACCTCACATTCATGCGATATTAACTTCATTTCAGGTTTTATTGAACCGTTTTTTTATTCTGTTCGCTGCCGAACAATATCCTTCTCCAATGGTGAAGAAGAACGAGTTTCGCGGCATAAACTTCTATTTCGCTGGCACTGAAACTGTAAAGAGCTCCATGCTCTTCAAGCCAGTCCCACTTTGCCTTGTCAAGTGCTTCCAGAGCGACAAGGGGATTTGATGCCGCATGCCAGGCAGTAATTATATTATTGTAATCGGTTTTATTGTCTGCCAGTTCCGGGCAAACAATATACGCGTCAGGGTCCAAATCAAGCATTTGTGCGCGTGCTATAGTAAGAGCATTGCGAAGACCAACTTCAAAACCCACCCATGCTTTTAGAAACTGACTGTGTTTTTTTTCGGCTATACGAGCCGCATAATGGAAATATCTCGACCAGATGCCTTCAGAAGCAAGCCGGTCATTTGCTTTCTCATGCTTGTCTTCATCAGGAATAAGAAAAGCAGGGAGAACTGATTCATTTTCTGTGTTTTCAAGATTAAGAACCGCCAAATCCAGCTTGTCCTTATCAATTTCTTTAGAAAGAAATGCTTCATATTGAGCTAAATCATCATTAAGAAGAATAACCTCAACTGTTTGAACAGGTCCTTTTGCGCTGGCAATCATATTCAGAAAATCGATTTTACTCAAAGGCGGAACGCTTCCTATTGGCTCGAGAGCCGGAAGTGCGCTTAGTATATAGTCATATCGATTTAGTACAGCCATGTTAATTTGATTTTTGAAAATTTACGTCAATACCTGTTTATTTACCTTTTTATTATGCTTTGGCAAGAAACTTTTGTAAATCAGGGTCTATCATTTCCGCCAGCATTTCAGCTACAGATTCAGTACTGACTTCGATAGTCGATCCTTCTATTTTAAACTCAAATCCTGCTTTGGACAGGTTTTGTTTAATGTTAATTTCAATATTATTATTCAGTGAATTTGAAAGCTCTTTAAGAGCGGCTTGAAGCAGGTTGCTTTTCAAATTGCCAGCAACATTAATCTCTGTCGTTTGTTTATCAACGCCCGGTTTTGCAAAAGCAGGAATAACCTGATTTACAATACTTATGAGCGTTTCTTCATTATTGAGAGCTTTTTCCACATTTAATTTCAGCAGGGTTTTAAGCTGCTCACTAATTTTCTGACGAAGCATTAAAACAGCATCACGCGCTGCCAATTCAAGGCTGGAATCCATTCTGGATTTAATCGTTTTAGCTTCGGAATTTGCTTTTCCAATAATTTGTTCTGCCTGGACTTTAGCTTCAGCAATGATTTGTTCAGCATTCCTGTGTGCTTCAGCTTCGATTTTTTGAGCGGCTTTTTTGCCGGCATCAACACCTTCTGATTCAAGCGTTTTAACGAAAGTTTCTAAATTTGTAGGCATATTCACATTTCCTTAATTCGTATTGTGTATATCGTATTGAGTATAGCGTTTTTTTAATTAACACTATACGCAATACGCACGACGCATCACGACAAAAGCTCATCTACTTTCTGGGTAAGTTCTTTTACATGACCAAGAGATTTCTCGAATTGCGCTGTTTCATTTTTATTTAAATCGAGTTCTACTATCTTTTCAATTCCTTGGGCACCCAGAATAGCGGGTACACCAACAAAATAACCACCTGCTTTATATTCACTATCGCAATAAGCGCAACATGACAAAACATTCTTTTTGTCCTGAATAATAGCTTGTGCCATTTTTACAGCTCCAGCGGCAGGGGCGTAAAAAGCGCTTGTTCCCATAAGATTCACGATTTCAATGCCGCCATTGCGTGTTCTATCAATTAACTTATCTATTTTATCCTGTTCAAGCATATCACCAATTGGAATTCCGCTGACAGTTGTGAATCTGGGTAAGGGAACCATGTCGTCGCCGTGGCCTCCCATTAAAACACCCTGAATATCTTTTACACTGACATTGAGTTCGCTTGCGAGAAAATAACTGAATCTCGCTGAATCGAGAGCGCCGGCCATTCCCATGATTTTGTTTTTGGCGAATCCGGTTACTTTGGCTGCGGTATATACCATTGCGTCGAGAGGATTGCAAACCACGATAACAATACTATTAGGTGAGTATTTCCTGACTTGTTCGCTAACACTTTTAACAATTTGCACGTTTTTGGCCAGTAAATCATCTCTGCTCATGCCGGGTTTTCGTGCAAGGCCGCTTGTGATTATTACGATATCGCTATTAGATGTTTTTTCCCAGTCGCGAGTTCCTGTAATCTTAGCATCATAAAGTTCTACTGGTGCCGCTTGGGCAATATCAAGTGCTTTACCTTCAGCGAGACCTTCGACAATATCAATGAGAATTATTTCACCAAGCTGTTTTGTTGCCGCTATAAAAGCTGTTGTCGCTCCGACATTACCAGCCCCAACTATTGTAATTTTATTCTTTTTCATAACAGGCTGATATGTTAGTGTTAATCTCGGCTTATGTCAACTATGCTTTTAAAGAACAAATAAAAAAAGTCTGTTTCTTTGTGATAAACAGAAAAAAAGAATGTAATGCTATCCCAAGGGTTGTAGAGACGCACGGCCGTGCGTCTCTACTAATTATGTGTACTTCTAACTAATTTAAGGTTTACTTATAATTAATAATTATAAGCGAAAATCTTATTTTATATTTAGGAGCCAATTTGCGAGAATCCATGAAATATCATCAATATTCACTTGTCCATCGTTATTTAAATCAGCTTCTTCTTTATCTTTGTATTCCTGCAAGTTCCAATAATTTGTGAATATCGCCCAGTCAGCAAAATCAATATCGCCATCTTTATCGAAATCAGCCTGTAAAGTTTTGCATCTATATAGGTGTATCAAACCATCAGCGGCTCCTATAAGAACATCAGGGTAACCATCCTCATCCCAATAGCAGACAAATGGTCTTGAACGAGGTGTATCAGGTAAATCGATTTCAATACCGTTTGTATCAACAGGTTCATATCCTGAAAATAGTGGCGCTTCATCTGTGCCGACATTTTTGTATAAAAGTAATTCACCATCTTTGTTGCCCGTCAGGATATCTTTCTTTCCGTCGAAATTGAAATCAAAAATTACGGGGCTTGAACGCGGATGTGATGGTTCGCTATTATTTTTTACAATTAAATCAGTACCATCTTCCTGTGCACAAATTCCAGAAAGAAAAACTGGTTCGGCATCAGTTCCTTCATTAATAAAAATATGTATTTTCCCGTCAAGAGCTCCAATAACAAGATCTTTGAGTCCATCATTATTCCAGTCAACAACAGAAGGTGTTGGTCTGGATCCGACGTTAATTGCAGAATCGCCATTGGTGGTAAGCAATGTTCCATTATCAAATAAAGGTTCTTCATCAGTATTAATATTGCGGAAAAACATTATAGAACCAGCTGATTGGCCAATAATTAAATCTTTCAGGCTATCAGAATCCCAGTAAACTACTCTCGGAAAACATCCCATACAGCCGCTTGGTGTGCAATAAATGTCAGAACCGTTTAATTTTCTTGCATAAAAAGCGTTGTTATCCAATTCTGAGAATTCTGGTTTTGTTTTCGTTCCAATATTGAGATAGACTCTAACTTTACCTGTGCCTGTACCGACAATTAAATCCATAAGGCCGTCATTGTTCCAGTCTGTGGTTGATGGTACAGAATAAGTGCCTATATCGATATTTAAGCCATCAGCTTTAATCAATTCTTCCATGCCGAGGTTAAAAATGTTTGTATAAACTTTATTAGGTTCGGGAATAACTTCCAGAACCAGTTCCGGCTCTTTATCTATTGCAGTACCGGTATATAAGCCGATAGCTCCGGAATTTCCGCCTGTAAGCATAAAAGAAATATAACCGTCTGCTATATCTTTTTCCCATCCATCGTATGTGATTGTAATTGTTTTCCAGACATAGCCATCATCAGGTGATTCATTATGATTAAGTGTTCCGACAATTTTATCCGCCGTGACCGTATCACCGGGATCTATTGTATTAATAACAGAAATCCAGCTATCATCAGAATTGTACCATAAATCTCTCTGGCCTGGTTCTGTAGTTTCATTGTAAAAATATGCCGAGAAAGTAGCGGAAACGATTTTGACATTATCCGGAATGCTTGAAAGATCAAATGCTGCATGAGCCTGAAGGCTTGGATTACTGTTTATCAAATCCGCCGTATAATCGTTAGATGTTGGCCATGACGTGCAGTAAGGAGTTAATTTATATGTTTCAACGTTGGATTTTTCAGGAATGATTGTTTGTGCGGAACTGTTTAATATTAGAATCAGACATACTATTACGCTTAATCCTATGCTTTTACTCATATTTCTTTTCCTCAACCTCTAAAAATGTGTCCTTTTTGCGGATGTTTAAAATATCAAGACTTAAACAGCCTATCTTAATTTAGTAACTTCTTCAGAGAACAGATATCGAAATGAATTGATGGACATCTTCTCATCGTCATCCTTGAAAATATAATTATACACGATTTAAGCCTTAATTTCAAGGAAAATTACTGCTAATAAGCAATAGCGATCAGGAAAGATATGTCAGTGTTTATTTGACAAAAGGCGAAAAATTAACGATAATCAATATAAATGACCGGATTTTAAGTTAGAAATGGGAAAACAGATGCGCTTAATCGTAAAAAAGAGTGGAAAGATTGTAAACGAATTCAGTTTTGATAGTGGCCCTGTTTATATCGGACGTTACAAATATAATCAGGTATTTTTGCCCGATTTATCTGTGTCAAGACAACATGCCGCTATTTTTACAACCCTGGATGGAAAATGGATCATAGAAGATATGGATTCGGCGAACAGGACATTTTTGAACGGAGAAGAAGTCCATAAAGCCGAATTGAAAACCGGCGATGTTCTGCGGATTTCGGATTTCACTATCGAAGTTGATTTGGAAGGCGCCGCCGCTTCTGTAAATTCTCTACATCTGGAAGATACACTCATACCGGAATCAAGGCAAGCCAGGGCAGCTTCGGAATATCCTCGCGATATAATAATTAGAAAACCAGAACTCGAACATGCGCCGGATATCAGGTTGCCGGCAGGGCGGATTAATGATTTTATTCAGGCGACCGAGCTGATTTGCAGAGCCAACGGCATAGAAGACTTATTAAAAACATTGTTGAATGTAATTTTGGGTCAATTTAAAGCGACTCAGGCATGGTGTGCTTTGCGGGATCAGCCTGAAGGACCAATGGTCTATCAGGAAGGAAAAAAGCGGAATGGTTCCGCACTCTTGTTGAATGAAATCCCGATAAATCAAAAAGTAACGGAAGCAATTGGAAAAAAGGAATTTATTCTAATACCGAAAATTTCTTCTGACCAGGAACACGAAACGATACAATCCGCGATGATTGTGCCGATAATTGACCCTTCCGGCTGTTTCGGCGTAATATACGCGGCAAATTCAGTTAAAGATGACCATTACGGCCTGAGCGACCTTGACTACCTGATGCTGCTGGCAATACACACAGCCGCTATCGTAGAAAATTTTTAAATCTTATTATTAAGGTTGGGTACTTGCATATGCTGAAATTGTAATTGAAGTTCTGACTTCAGTTGGATAATAATTCTCCGGTTCGCGAGCATTGTTCCATGGTTCATTGAACATAATACCGACTATATGATAAGTTCCGGGATCCCAAAAACTACCATAATCATTTTTCATATCCCAGCTACGAGAAATACCTTTAGATTCTCCTGCTAATAATTCAACTCCTGGCGAGAACCAGTACCACCCATCTGTAGATCTCCAAATAGTTGTTTCATCATTTTGTACTATTAAATAAAATTCAGAAGAACGTGAACAACCGATATGAACTGTTTCATTAGTATTATTTGTAACAGTGAAATCCATCTGAACGTTTTCACCTTGCTTGTAGAAGGTCTTATCCGTCTGTATACGAAATTCCACGCCATCAATAACTTTCACACTAATAGGATTATAATCCTCGAGCCAGTGAATCATCATAATTGCCATGTCTAATTCATCTACTTTGCAATCGCCGTTAATATCACCGGCGACTATTGTTTCGCATACAGGTTTACCAAAATATGATTTGCTTGCTTCTACAGTTCCGCCGTAAGAACCCATATTAATATAGCCGCCATTGGGGAAAGGTTCGTATCCAATCGGGCTGTTCGGATCACCCGCGTCTATACATGGACTTGTTACATCATCCTGCACCCAGCTTTGAGAATTCGGATTCCATCTTCCCGCCTGTGATTTCAGATGATAATCACCGTCAATCCAAATAGCGTTTAGATCATTCGGTTCAGCAATAATGTTCGGATCATTTGCGTCAGCCCAATACCCGGGGTTTGCAAACAATGGATTTACATCAATATTGCCTGCTCCCCAGTTCAAAATAGTATTTTGATTAGTGACTATCCCTTCCAATCCTCCCTCTATATTACTATAAGAAATATCAAGCAAAATTGACTTTGTATATTGATATAGATATATTTCTTCATTCTGCATGGCTGTGTTATTTGTTATTATGGAGTTTCTAATTTTAGCGTTACCATCTTCTATAGATATTCCGCCGCCCAAACTATTAGAATGGTTATTTACAATAGTTGAATTATTAATTATAAGGTTTGCGGATTGACAGAAAATAGCACCACCGCCATAATTAGAAGTTGAAGTTGAAATATTGCCGCTAATAACACAGTTGAAAATAGATGTATTTGAACATGAGATTGCTCCGCCTACACTTGCACGATTGCCTATAAACTCACAATTTTGTATGATAGAATTCGATGAATCAATTGCCCCTCCGGACCTTGTGGCTACATTATTAACAAACTTACAATTAAGAATTTTTGAAATAAAGTTATTTTGTTCCGTTGGATAACTATTATGAAAAAAAATTCCACCGCCTTCAGATGCATAACCATTCATAATAGTAAAACCATCTATTATTAAAACATTTACTTGGCTGCGTACATAGAATCCTTGATGATACTGGCAATCTATGATACATGTTTCAGCGCCATTTTCGCTTTTTAAAGTGAGAGCTTTGCCATAAAAGTAAATATCCCGATTGCCATCTCCTGTATAAGTACCATCCGCGACAAGAATTGTATCGCCATTATTAGCATCATTGATAGCAGCCTGAATGTTATTGAAATCCGTCGGGCCGTCATCATCGACATAGATGATTTTATTCGCATGGGCAAAACCGCAAAAAGTGAATAAAAACAGGCAGATAAACACTAATGTTTTAGAAATTTCCATTTTTCGCATATTCCAATACCTCACTAAAATTTCAAGCCTGTATCCCTTAATAATTCATAACCGCCGAGAACGCAGAGGCCGCTGAGAACCATAAACCAGACGCGGCTCATGGGAAATAATATTCTTATCTTCCTGAAAGAGCCTTTGGCGGAATATAAACCATCATCACTTTTTCTGAGTGTAAAACACCGCACTCGATATATCTTCACTATATAAATCTAAAATATAGTTCTATAAAAAATAAGTCAAGAATAAATTTCTATTATTATATTTTTTGATATATATATATATATTGTGTGATAAGTCTTGTGGCAATAATATGTTATGTGGGATTTAGGGGTATATAAAAAATATTTATAAAAATATATTTTTCGCAGTTAAAGTATCCTGTTTTGCGCAATTATTCGAGATTGAGTCTTTTCTTTTATTGCAAAGATTCTGAAAAAGACAATTACTTATCGTATTCAATTTTATAATATTTTGAATTTTGATAGTAATGGTTCAGGATTTCTTCTGTTGTTTTTCCTTCTCTTGCCATGCCCTGAACGCCGCACTGGCACATTCCTACGCCGTGTCCCCATCCTCTGCCGTTGGTAAAAACAAAGCCATTTTCAGATATTTCGAGTTTACAGGCGGTACTTTTAATCTTTTTGCCGGTTGGGTCTATTACAAGACGGAAATCTTCCGCTCTGAGAAATTCGCTAATGTTGTTTGGTCCTGAGATTATTATTCTTGTGATTCTTGAAAATTCTCCATAATCACTCTGCTTATCGACTGAAATTGCTTTAATTTCTCCGAGTCGATTCAAGCTTTGATATCGGTTCATAAGTTTGGAAGTGACATCGTTCATGTCAAACTGAACTTCAGGCCAGAAAAATATTTCCTGCTTGGCGACATTCTTACAATATGCGCAAGGTATGCCTTTAAGTGATTCATAAGAATCTCCGAAAACATTATCGCTGTCTTCAGTATGGCCGCCGCATGTCGAACTGTAATAAGTTGGAAAAATATTTTCTGAACCATCATTTTGCCGGCAGGTTAGTACAATGCCAGAAGTTTCTTTTACCGCTTTCCACACGGTTGGAGATTCAACTTCGATGCCCTGATAGACCTGGTTCGCTGCTGTTTTGTTCAAATCCCATGAACGATTTACGCCAAAACGTTTTTTTATGAATAAGCAGTAAGTTCTCGCCGCGATTGCCTGGCATTTTAACGCTTCAGGTTCCCAGTAGTCCGGCATTTCCGCTCCGACTACGCCCGCGATGTATGATTCGAGAGGTACAAGGTTTATCGCATCGAAAGAATTTGCGTCAGGATTTGCAATAAGCCTGAGTTTTCCTCGATAGGATTTACCGTTCAAATTAAAAATGTATGGCTCTTCCGGCGAAATTATTATCTGATTAGATGAATAACTCCTGCTGGCGATATTAATCTTGCCATCAACTGTTTTTGCTATAACCGGCTTTTTAAGCGGCTTGAAGTTTTTCTTCGATTTTTTATTTTGAGCGTCGGTTTCATCTTTAACACTGAAATTAGAATCTATATGAATTGAACATTGCTGAATATCATTAAGAAGCAAAACTCTAATCCAGTATTGTTCATTGATTTTAATGTCAGGTGTTGCGATTTCAGACTTACGTTTGCCGCAGCCATGATTAAAAAGCAGGAGTAAAACAAATATTACTACAAGTTTTAAAATCCACACAAAGCAATGCAAGTATCCAGACTTCGAGAGAATTATATAAGAAGGTGTCGTAAATCTGGTATTATTTGACAACGGTAAATTCTCAAAATATCAAATTAGATTAATCTAAATTTCGCAAATTCAGTTCCAGGTCCGCAAGAGATTTCTTGATTTCATTAAGGCTCGTAACGCCGAAATTTTTGCAACCGAGAAGTTCTGCTTCGGTTTTACTGGTCAGTTCACCGATAGATTTCAGGTTCAGTTTTTGCAGGCATTTGCGTGCGCGAACCGACAATTGTAAATCATCAATAGGCTTGTTCAAAAGTCCCTGATCCTGCTCGCTGATTCGTGTTGTATCTTCAGTTTCCTGCGGCATAAACGGCTTATCATCAAGAGACATGCCGAGATGCAAATTCTTTGATTCCAGGATAGCTTTCACTTCCTTAAGTGATGTCTCGCCGAAGTTTTTATAAGAAAGCAGCTCGGCTTCGCTGATATTCATAAGATCGCCAATAGTGCGTATTTTCATTTTCTTGAGACAGTTTCTGCTGCGGACCGATAATTCAAAATCTGAAATCGGTGTCTCGAGAATCTGATTCTTGCGAGTCTTTTTCATTTCCTTTTCTTCATCATAGAACATGGTTTTGGAACTTTCGATGTCCTTTTTGAAAAGGGTTGCTCTTTTATGATTCGGATGTGTCTCAAGAACTGTATAGATACATTTTGCTGCTTTCTCGAACTGTTCCCTATCCTCATAAAGAACAGCAAGATTCAGCAGAGCGTTCACATAAGTCGGTGAATGCGAGGCTATTTGCTTGTAGCAGCTTATAGCCGCGTCTTCGTTTCCTGATAAATCATATCGAAAAGCAAGATGGAAAAGCGCATTTGAATGACCTGGCGACAGTTCTATAGCTTTTGTGTAATTTTTGATTGCTTGTTCATAAAGACCCTGTGCCTCATTGAGACGTCCGAGCTGATAATGATATTCCGCGTTTACATTTTCATAATTTACACAGGATTTGAGTTGTTCAGCGGCGGCTTCATAATTTTTAGCACGACGGTAAGTCTCTGCTTTTTCGAGACTTATGCTTAACGCATTGGCCCCGTATTTAAGGCTTTTCAGCAGGCTTTCGATAGCTTCATCAAATTGAAGCATCTTTCTTTGTGCATAAGCGAGATATATATACTTCTGTGCGCTGTCCTTGGCTTTGCTCAGTTTTTCTAACGCTTCCGCGTTTCGGCCAAGTATATATAACCCGATTCCGAGCGAGCCTGAAGATTGACTTGAACCATTGTTCATGTTTTCTTCGACTTTCCGGGCGAAATCAATCATATTCCTTTCGCCTGAATGGATGTAATCGGACAGAGTTTTTATATCCTCTAATGAGGGTAATGAATCACTAAATAAGTTTATTGTCGGTTCTACAAGTTGTTCCATTGGGTTTCTCCCATTATCATATTACGCACATTTTTTGCCATAACTTAAAATGAGCATTGGTTTAAAAATCAAACAAACTGATTATTATAATAATTTTACGTTAATATGCAAATTTATTTTCACATACCCTATTTTTATGCAAAAAAGCCGTTTTTATAATAAAAATAACGATGCAGAGAAAGTAACTTAACACAAAATGGTCAGAATTAGTTAAAAGAAAGCATTTTTATATTTTCAAATTTTCCAGATTCTTTTAACAAATTAGTCTGTATATTCGTATAAAAGGAAAATACAGTATTTTTAGTTCTTGAATCTTTAAGAAATATATCATAAAGAATAAGGGCGACAAAAATGTTACAATGTTGTTGTATAGATATTTTGACTTTACATAGTCGTAAAGGTCTGTTAAAATTTCGTTTTTGAAGGAATTACCCGAAACTTGGGTTTTATATAAGATATAGGAAAAAATGGCTGGCAAAATCATTATAAATGCCGAACGATGTAAAGGCTGCGGCTTATGTGTTACAGTATGCCCGAAAGGTCACATCGCCATCTCGAAGGAATCAAACCAAGCAGGATTCTTCCCGGCTCAGGTAACTGATGCTGATTGTACAGGATGCGCTGTATGCGCGCTTGTCTGCCCGGATGCTGTAATTGAGGTGCTTCGAGATGAACGAGTTAAGATCAGGCAAATCGTTGACTCAAAAAAAAAGAGCCAATCTGAAATGATTGAGAAAAAGAAGTGAGTTCTGCCGCGGATTCCACAAGCACTATCATGAAGAAAACTACAGCACAAACAAATGATATAACTGAGAAAAGAATTTTAATGTGCGGCAATGAAGCTCTTGCTGAAGCGGCTATTATGGCTGGAGTTGATGCGTATTTCGGATACCCGATTACGCCTCAAAATGAAATTCCTGCTTATATGTCCAGAAGAATGCCTGAAGAAGGCAGAGTTTTCGTTCAGAGCGAAAGCGAATTAGCCGCTATAAACATGGTTTTTGGTGCTTCCGCGACTGGAAAAAGAGCAATGACAACATCTTCCAGTCCGGGAATCAGCCTTATGCAGGAAGGTATAAGCTACTTGGCCGGAGCGGAATTGCCCGCGGTTATTGTAAATGTCATGCGAGGCGGTCCGGGGCTGGGAAATATCGCTCCATCGCAAAGTGATTACTTTCAGGCAACCAAAGGCGGCGGACACGGAGATTATCATCCTATCGTGCTTGCTCCGGGCAGTGTTCAGGAAATGGCGGATTGTATGCCGCTTGCATTCGATTTGGCTGACCAGTATAGAACTCCTGTAATGATACTCGCGGATGGTTTGCTCGGCCAGATGATGGAGCCTGTATTGCTCGAAGAAAAAGAGCGCAGGAAATTACCTCCCAAAGACTGGGCTTTGACTGGTGCAAAAGGAAGGCCCCAGAATATTGTGCGTTCATTATGGCTCAAAGAAGGCAAGCTGGAAGAAGTAAACAGAAGAATTCAGGCACGATATGCTCAGATTGCAAAAAATGAAGTACGATGTGAACAATATAAAGTTGATGACGCTGATATTGTCGTAGTCGCTTATGGTATATCAGCGAGAATCGTTCGCGGTGCCGTGACAAAAGCTCGCAAAGAAGGAATTAAAGTTGGCTGGATAAGACCGATTACATTATGGCCTTTCCCATATGAGCAAATAAATAAAGCCGCTGATGAACCGAAAGTTTTCTTAACCGTCGAGTTAAGCTGCGGCCAAATGGTCGAAGACGTTAAACTTGCAGTCGCGGGAAAGTCACCTGTTGTATTCTTCGGAAGAACAGGCGGCGGAGTACCGACTGTCGATGACGTGCTGAACCAGATAAGACAACTTGCTATATCCAGGAAAAAATAATGAAAATAAAATTCAATTTATTTCTGACTTTTATTTTAATCCTATCAACCGGATGCAGTAATAAAAATTTACTTACTAAGAGATTTGAAGGTCATAATACTACACAGAATAATACCATTAAATTAAAATTCATAAGTTCGGAAGGTGACTTCGGCAGCAATATTTCTGTTATAGTAGAAAATCCCGATGTTATAAAATCAGTTTGGAAAAGTATCTATTCGGCAAAACCAACTGATGTCTGGTTTGCTTCTGGCTTTCACCAAATTGAGTTTTATACAAATAACACGCAAAATACTCCATCTGCTATCTTGGAGCTAAACGCATCAGATGGAGCTCATTTGTCTGATGATTTGTGGTATCATCTTGATTCGGAAAAAGAAGGTTATTATGGCTTATGGAAATGTTCCGGTTTAAATGAATTAGTTCGTGGATACTTGAAAGAAGAGTATCAACGGCGTGAAAAAGGTGCATAGTTTTTGAAAAAAACGATTATTTATTATAGTGAAATTAATTATGGAAACTGTATTTAAACGTACACCTACTTATAAAGATGTTCCGACACACTATTGTCCGGGATGCGGTCACGGTATCGCACACAGGCTCGTAGCGGAAGTCATTGATGAGCTTGGAATACGCGAACGAACCATCGGCATTGCTCCGGTTGGTTGTGCCGTTCTTGAATACGATTATATCGATGTCGATATGATTGAAGTCGCCCACGGCAGGGCGCCTGCGGTCGCGACAGGAATGAAAAGAACAAATCCTGATAAAATTATATTTTCTTACCAGGGCGACGGCGATCTCGCGAGTATCGGAGCAGGCGAAATTCTCCATGCGGGTCATCGCGGTGAGCGAATAACCGTTATTTTCATTAACAACGCAATCTATGGAATGACTGGCGGCCAGATGGCTCCGACGACAATGCTCAGCCAGGTGACAACAACTACGCCGCAGGGACGAAGTGGGGCCGAACAGGGATATCCCATGCAGGTTTGCGAGCTTCTTGCTACATTACCGGGAACAATTTATATCGAACGCTGCGCAATGAGCAACCCGGCAACAATCAGAAATGCAAAAAAAGCACTCAAGCACGCTTTCGAGCTTCAGGTAGATGGGGCGCAGGGAATGTCACTGGTGGAAATTCTCTCGCCATGCCCGACTTACTGGCGAATGAGTCCATCTGATGCAATGCAATGGATAGAAAAGGAAATGGTAAAAACATTCCCGCTCGGTAAAATAAAATAACGCTATAAATAAAGCTTGAATATGAAAGATACAAAAAAAGAACTTTATGAAGAACTAATAATCGCGGGATTCGGCGGGCAGGGAATCATGCTTATAGGCAAATTGCTTGCTCAGACAGCGATGAACTGCGGCAGGGAAGTGACATATATGCCTTCTTACGGGGCTGAAGTTCGCGGCGGTACCGCCAACTGTATGTTGGTCATAGCGGAAAATGAAATCGCTTGTCCCGTTGTAGGTAATCCGAATTCACTTATTATAATGAACAAAGCTTCATTAACAAAGTACGTGCCAATGCTTAAAAAAGGCGGATTGCTGATATTAAACAGTTCACTTATTGATATAGAACCGGATGTGGATGATTCCGTAGAAGTAATTAAACTGCCTGCTGATGATCTGGCGGTTGAGTTGGGAAGTATAAAAGCGGCGAATATGGTCGCGTTGGGAGCGTATTTACAGGTAAAAGGTTTCCTCGATATCGAATCAGCGATAAACGCTCTTCCTGAAATTCTCGCTCAAAGATACCATAAAACATTACAGCTTAATAACGATGCTCTCCGCCGGGGAGCCTCTTTTATTTCTCAAAAAGTCCGCATATAAAAAAGCACGGCACAAATTCTATCCGAACATTATTATGCTCAGATAACTTTTTGCGCCGTGCTCGAAATTTTCAATCAATTCTCAATTATTTGAATATACGTTGAGAGAAAAGATAAAGATTGGTTTTCCAGACTTTGAAGTCATGTCCGCCGCCTTTATCTACGTGCCAAATGTGGTTTACTTTCTTTGTTTCCAAACCTTTATGGAAATTGTAAGGGCCTTGTCCTACTGTACCATCTCTGTCACCGCAGCCAATCCATAAAAGCTTTAATTGTTTGTTTACAGCTTCCGGATCCGGGACAAGCTGGTCAACTGAACCTACATTTGGAGCATGTGAGAAAGCGCCGACCCATGCGAATTTATCGAGGTTAGGCAGAGCAATATTCAATGTCTGACCACCACCCATTGACAAACCCGCCAATGCTCTATTTTCACGATCAGTATAAACTGAATAGTGTGATTCGATATAAGGAATGATGTCCTTAAACAAATCGTCGGTAAATGATTGGCCCCAACCGCCGCCCATCATACCACCGCCGCCCATACCGCGCCCAGCACCGCGTCCGCCAGCACCAGCACCACCGCGACCGGCACCCATACCGCCACGACCACCGGCTTCACCACCTGCAGGAGCCATTGCTGCTCCTGGAATGCCTGGAGCGGCTGGAGCTGCAGCTCCGCGTCCACCGCGACCGCCACCCATCATACCGCCCATCATTCCACCGCCGTTACCGCCAGTATTGGCTGATGCGTTACCGTTCGGGAAGACGACTATCATTGGAACGATTTTCTTATCCGCGATAAGGTTGTCGAGAATAATAGCGGCTCCACCCTGGTTATTTCCAAGACCAGTCCATTCATGAGTCTCATTTCCACCTATTCCATGAAGTACATAGAGTACCGGATATTTCTGGCTGGTTGAATAACCGGCTGGAGTATAAACTTCCATCCAGCGTTTTAGACCTTCAGCTACGGCTGGGGCATTATAATCAACTCTTTCAAGTTTGCCTTTTTCGACTCCATCGCGAACTTTATCGAATCCTTCAGGAGCGACATCAAGATTGGCACCTTCAGCATAATCTGCCGGGGTTGAGCTGCCGCCGCCCATCATACCGCCCATCATTCCACCGCCGCGTCCGCCTGCTCCGCCGCGACCACCTGCCGCTGGAGCCTCCATCGCTATTGTGGTAATCGCCAGACAGACTAATATGATTACACAAAGCGGTAATATTCTTCTTACCTTTAACATAATCAAACCTCCAAAAAAAATATTATACAATAACCTTCATAGACTTGAAATCTATGTTACGATACGAACCATTATACAAAAGACGGGGTGATATTGGAAACAAGAAATACGTAATACGCCACTAAATTATCTATTTTACTTAAACTATCCTGTTTATGATAAGAAATATTATAAAGAATAAATACAAAAAAAAAGGTGCGAATATTAACCGAATCTGGTTAATTCTTCGCACCGTTACGGATGCTTTTATTAGCAATCAATTACTTGAAAAGCATTTGAGCGAAAATGTATATACTTCTTCGCCATGTTTGCCACTCATGTGATGTTCCTGGTGAAATATAAACATAGCTGTTTTTAATTCCGGCTTCTTCGAGTTGTTTCTGGTGTTCTTTCAAACCTTCCGGATTTTCCAGAGGAGGTTCAGTACCGAAAGTCATGAATAGAACTTTGACTTTCTTATTGAATTCCTCTGGATTAGCCATTGCGCCGCTATAAATGCTTTGCAGGTTCAAACTTCCTGCTCCGCCGCCGCGACCAGTACCAAAAGCGCCCATGAGAAAACCGCCGCCTCCCGCTGCGCCGCCACTGAACAAACCGATATGAGAAAACTTATCGAGATTGACCATAGTGACAGAAGCGGTTGTCATTCCGCCCATTGAAAGACCGGCCATCGCTCTGTTCGGCTGGTCAGGCAAAGTACGGAAATTTGAGTCGATGTATGGAGTCAGGTCGTTGACCATAAGTTGGCCATAAGAACCGCCAAGTTGGCCGCCTCCCATCATTCCACCCATCATACCGCCGCCCATACCGCGACCTGAACCCATGCCCATGCCGCGACCGGCACCTGCAGTGGTATCAGGAGCTGCTGCGCCCATAACTCCACCGGGTCCAGCGGTGCCCATACCTCTGCCGCCCATCATACCGCCGCCGCGTCTTGCGCCTGATGAGGGCATATAGCTGGTTTCCATTACGACGATAAACGGTTTGATTTTGCCTTCAGACAGAAGATTATCGAGAATTAAATGAACCTTTCCCATTTCTGTCCAGACTCTTTGATCCTCACCACCGCCGTGTTGGAGATACAACACTGGATAACGTTTTGTAATGTCTTTGTCATATCCAGGCGGTGTGTAAACGAAGATGCTTCTCCATGCGTTAATGCTCTTGGCATAGTAATTTTTCTTCATTACATCGCCATGCGGGACATCTTTAAGGTCATAAAAAGTGACACCCGGTTCCGGTACTTCGTAACCGTTGCACATATGACTGTAACCAACATATAAGTTAGTTGCAGGATCGAGAACGACTGCGCCATCTACTATCATCCAGTAGTTGTGATAGCCAGGCGCCTCTGGTTTGGGAGTAGTATAGGTCCATACGCCGTTCTCACCTTTTTCCATATCATATTGAAGCGGATCGAGTGAATTCGAGCCGGAAGTGACAAGAGCAAGCTGCACTTTCTTTGCATCAGGCGCTCTGAACTGGAATGTCACTCGAGAATCAGCTTCGATACGTGGATATTGATTACCGGGTAAATTCAACGGATTAGGATGAGCCTCGAATGCCGGTGCATTAGCCTGAGAAACCGGGGCCAGAGGCATTTCCATTCTTTGTGCAAAGCAGGCTGTACTGACAAACAAACCTGCCAGTAATATAAACACTAAATTTTTTATCATTAGAATAACTCCATAAAAACTTGCTTAATAATTAATTTTTAAACAGAAGCTGGGAGAATTCATAGATACTTCGACGCCATGTCTGGAATTCATGTGCGGTAAGTGGTGAAATGTAATAACCAGCATTGACACCGGCTCCTTTAAGTGCATCTGTTGCGGCCGGAAGACGAGCAGCGCCGCCTTCTTTACTGCCAAAGGTCATATACACCAGTTTGAATTTATCTTTGAATCCTTCTATACTTTCGACGTCAGCCATTGAGATAGTACTGCCGCTGAAAAGTCCCATCGCTGAGAACTTATCCGGGAACGCCAGTGTTACTGTTCTTGTCTGCATACTTCCCATTGACAATCCGGCCATAGCGCGATTTGGTTGATTAGCGAGTGTGCGGAAATTGGCATCAACCCATGGGATAAGGTCATTGACCATAAGCTGGCCGTAAGCACCACCAGGTTGGCCGCCGCCACCCATCATTCCGCCCATCATTCCACCGCCGCCCATACCGCGACCTGCACCACCAGCGCCACGTCCTGCGCCTCTGCCTGCGTCAGCTCCAGCGGCTGGTGCCATTGCAGCACCGGGAACTCCACGAACTGCACCGGCTCCTGCTCCAGCGCCTCTGCCGCCGCCCATCATACCAGCACCACGGCCGCCCATCATGCCACCACCCATCATTCCTCCTGCGCCACCGACTGCACTTGTTTCCATTACGACGATAAATGGTTTGCATTTGTTTTCGGCAAGAAGGTTATCGAGAATCAGGTTTGTTCTGCCCATTTCGATCCATACTCTCTGATCTTCACCGCCCCCGTGCTGCAGATAAAGAACTGGATATCTTGTTGTTAAGTCTTTGTCGTATTGAGGAGGAGTGTAAACGTAAATTTGTCTCCATTGACTGACACTTTTTGCATAGTAATTCTTGATAAGAACGTTGCCGTGCGGTACATCCTGTTTCATTTCATAGAATCCACCATTTGGATCGGCAACTTCAAAACCATTGCACATATGGCTATAGCCGATGAATGTTTCTACATAAGGATCGACTACAACAGCGCCATCGACTACCATCCAGTAGTTGTGATATCCAAGGTCCTGTGGCTGAGGTGTAGTATAGGTCCATACTCCACCTTCACCTTTAGTCATATCTTGTGCAGTACCGGCTACAGCAACCTGAACTTTTGTTGCGTCAGGTGCAGAGAACTGGAAGGTGACTTTATTGTCAGCTTCAATTCTTGGAAACTGCCTGCCGGGGAAATTGTAGGGGTTAGGATGCACAGTACCGGCTACTGAAGGTGATAGTGCCGCGGTGTTGCCCATTTGCGCCCAGCATGAGACGCTGAGTAACATTAACATTGAGATGACAAATAATACTCGTTTCATAATTTTTCTCCTTAAACAATGTTAAAAATAATTTTATAATACTTTTTCGATTTTACGCATCGAATAAGCTAATCTTTAAACATAAGCGGTGCCATTTGACATAGACTCCGGCGCCATGACTGGAACTCATGTGCGGTATCCGGAGAGACATAGAAGACCGCATTGACACCAGCCTCTTTCATTGCATCGACATTTGCCTGTGGTCCGGCGTTACTTGCCGCTCCACCTCTTCCGCCGCCGCGGTTGCCGCTGATTTCCCGGCTGCCATAACTGATGAATAACAGCTTGACTTTATTTTTGAACTCAGGATTGTTATTGACGTCATTCATGGTAATGGAACCGCCGCTAAACAAACCAATGTGCGAAAATACATTAAGATTGGCAAGTGTGATTGTTTGAGTTTCCATTCCGCCCATTGAAAGACCTGTCATTCCGCGATGCTGCTGGTCGGCTATTGTGCGGAAGTTGGCGTCAATGTATGGAATCAATTCGTCAATAAGAACTGTCTGGAACGGTTCGATTTTGAATAGTGCCATTTGTCCCATTTTTACATCGTTGGTCATGCCGTAAGCATTCACGATTATGAAAGGTTTGCATTTACCTTCCGCGAGAAGATTATCCATAATGAGGTTAGCATGTCCCTGATTTGTCCATGCGGTTTCGTCTTCACCCCAGCCGTGCTGCAAATAAAGCACTGGGTAGCGTTTCGACTGGTCTTTGTCGTAATCGGGAGGAGTATAAACAAATGCTCTCATCGATGTATTAGTGCTTTTAGATGGAAAAAGAATCTGCTGAACTTTGCCGTGCGGAATGTTTTTCAATGCGTAGAAATCCTGGTCATGTGCCGGAATTTCTATGCCGCTTTCCCAGCGAATAGAACCGTAGAAGTTTAATGTGCCGGGATCGTTAAATGTTCCGCCGTCAACAGTAAGATGATAATAGTGGAAACCTTCATCCAGAGGTCCGGCTGTTGTGCCTGTCCAGTAACCATCTTCACCTTTAGTGAGAACTGTACCGCCGCGTCCGCCGAGACCCAGACTAACGCTTACGTTTTGTGCCTGTGGCGCATGGATGCGAAATCTCGCATATCCCTGAGAATTTACCTGCGGATACTCTTCGTAGGGCTGGTTTAAAGTGGATGGTTTGAAATCTTCCTTAATTTCTGTTTGCGCAGCAGCTAAACAGATTCCGCTAAACAACATGACTGCTAAAACAAGGAATGACAGTTTTTGTCCCATTA
>CAZVOA010000034.1:0-40812 GCA_964628465.1 uncultured Pirellulales bacterium
TAGCTACATTCTTTTCTCCATTGCCGGGTTTTGGACTGGTTGCCGGGCCTTTTTCGCCTAATCCTCCATTCATAACAACCTTAATATCAGCCTGGCTAAGAGCAGCATGAAACATAGCTACTTCATCAACAATGCCATTGAAATAGAATGTTCTAATTGCACCTATATATACTGGCCATTCTGTTCCACTTGTATTGAATGCAGCAATTCCAGTTCGAGTTCCCGCAGATACTCCATCCAGAAAAAGTTCTCCATCGGTTCCATTCTTTGTCATAGCTACATGATGCCATTCTCCTGCTGTAATAGCATTGGTAATTGCGGCAAAACCGCCACCAAGGTTAAATCCTACCTGTCCAGAGGCATTAACAGTTAATTGCCATTGTGTTGTGGAATCACTGGATTTACCAACAATACATTGATAGCCGCCTAATGTTTCAATTTTAAACCAGGCAGTAACAGTCAATATATTATTACCTCCTGAAGGATCAAATGTTCCACAATTAACGTTATTACCAGATGCACCGGGAAAATCAAGGCCTGTACCATTGCCTGGTGCTCCCTGCACCCAATTAACGGTACCAGTGATTGTACCATTATGGCCATTACCAGAGGCATCCGCGACTGAAGTGCCTGCTCCTTCATTCATTGGGTAATACGCGATAGGTTGGTCAAGAGCCGCGGCTATATTAGCTATACCAACAATAACAGTAAAACAGGCAAATAAACACATTTTCTTGTACATGTTTTCCTCCTTTTTCTTAAATATTGTTCATTTTCTTTGAGTAAGGTTTTTATATTAGGAAATAATGGGAAAATCATTAAAACCATATTTAAAAACATCCCAACACTTTTTTTACAATTACATATTTGTTTAAACAAATTATGTATTATTTTTAAAGACAACTATCATCCTTGGTTAAAATCAATATTCTCTGCCCATAATATTGTTTTGAGATTAACACACCTCCTTCCTTAGATCAATCGCTTCTCATAATTATCAAAATTATCCTCAAAAATAATAAATGAATATAAAATTGCTTGTTTCAACTGCTGTAATAAGAATTAGAAAGAAATCTCCCGTAATAAAAATAATGTGCTGCAGGAGTTTTCCTACGCATACGTACTACACAAAATCATTATTAATATTATTATTTATATCATATTGATTTTTACTCTGTCAAGAAAAAAAACGAAAAATAATTTCTATGGCAGAAAACACACATAAAAATCAAATAATTACCGCTTGATGTAATAAAAATATTTAGTATTATATAAAAGTTTAATAGAGAGCAAATATGCAGAAGCCTTTAGTTCATCTAATAGAAGGAATTTTTATTGTTTTATAAGTTATATCGGCTACTTTAGCAATTGTTTTAAGCAAAATATTCTTTCTTTTCTGAGAATTTACTTAAACGTATAAACTTGACTTCGCTTATCCAGATGGTTAGAACGGGACCGGATATTTGCTTTTTCTCGTTGACAATGTCACGTCAGCTTTGATAAAATCACTATATAGTTTATTCCGTATGAATCTATATCTCAGGAAAGGGTATATTAACAAGAGGAAACCATAATGCACAAGCCGAAATCTTCCTATTTATTAGCGTCAATATTTATAACTATTGTGTTCGCGGTAGTTTATATTACACTCCAATCCTCTCAAAAATCGCAGCGTGACTCTGTTATTGAGCAGGCAAAGCTTACCCGTGACTCACATATGAAAGAGCGGCTGTCACGTCCTTACGGGAAAATCGAGATTCCAGCCGAAGTTTATGTTGACTTAATCGAGCCTGAAAATCCTCGAAAACCGGTTGAAATCGTTATATCCACGGCTACATTGAGTCCGGTTCGATTTGCAAGAATTGTATTGATAAAGCCGCAAACGGGCTCTGAACCTGAATATAAAGTGACTTTGTGGGAAAGTTTAATTAATGAGGTTGTGGACAAAACGATGGTTTATGACGCCGGAAAATTGTCGGTGGGGAAGCATCAGTTTAATGTGATGATGGAATTCCTGACAGACAGCGAAAACTCGAAGATTCTTCTGGCCGCTGATTCACTTTTTCTTGATATAAGACAAACGGAAATACTATCTTCAAATGTATCTTTCGGCCAGATTGAAAGACTTGAATTGCGTAAAGAGCTTGAAAGACGTGTTTTGGTTGCAATGAAGCCGCAGTTGAAAAACGCGAGTTCGAAAATATTAGCTCAGGAGTCGATGGCTCTGGAGGAAATAGAACCCGGCATTATCGACAGGAAAATTCAGGAGTTGATTGATTCCGATCCTGATATCGCTCAAATGGTAGAAGAAATAAATGAGGCTATAGAAGAACCTGTTGCTTCTCAATTTATGACACTTTCGAGCCAGTTACAGCCGGATGTGAACGAAACACCTGCTCTGGGAGGTAATTATAAACCGATTAGTGACATAGAAGTCCCTGTCCCGGATGAATTTAGAAAATAATCTTCAAACAAAATTACGAATTGTTAAAGAAGGAATTATATATGATGTCATTATTATTTAATAAAAAAACTGCAATTCTCTTTTTTATTGTTTTATCTTTATTTTTATCGAACTATGCTAAGGCTGGTGCTGATTTATGTATGGAAAGTGTCTCTATTGTGGATAGACATGAGGATGACATTTATCTTCCAGGAGAAAGTTTTAAATTAATTCTATTTGTTACTAATGTTGGAGATGAATATTCTGATAATTTTACAATTGATTGCTATATTGGTGAAATCCGTATTGGTCATTATAATCAATCTTGGACTCATTATGCACCAGGAAGGACTGAGCACTATACGATGTCCCTAAATATTCCCAATGATATTCCTCCTGATAATTATACCTTGTGGGCAAAGTTAACATGTTCAAATGATAGTAATTCTGATAATGATTCAAATTCGATTTCTCCAGACATAATTGTTCCTTTAGCAGTAGATTTAAAGATGCAGAATGTAAAAGCTGTTTCTATCTGGTCTAATAATATTTTCAATCAAGGTGGTGAGATTAGATTTGGATTTACTGTTGATAATAGACTTAATGCGAATTCTAATTCTTATGAAGTTCATTTTTCTATAGGAAGTTATTATATTGGTTCTGTATCATGCAATCCTCTGGAAGCTGGTGAAACAAATATAATTGAAGAAACATCTTCATTTTCTATTCCACTTGATATTCCTGATGGATACTATGATGTTTGGGGTGAAGTAGTATATCAAGATGATTGTGACACTAGTAATAATAAAGTCAAAAGTTCCAGTAAGATAAGAGTTGTTACTCCTCATCCAGACATTGCTATCACTGAAGTTATAACTACCGGAAACAATTTTAAGCAAGGGAATACGATTTTTATTTTTTCTACTCTTAAAAGTTTAGGAACCTGTGAAGCAAAGAATATTAATGTAGAATTCTATGCTAACGAATATCTTATAGGTAATATATCCAGAAGTGATTTAGGTGCTGAACAAGAAGAAACTTTTGTTACAGAATGTATATTTCCGGAAGATTTGCCTGACGGTAATTATTCAATAACAGTAAAAGTTACATGTACTGAAGATAGCAATGTTAATAACAATATAATGAATTCTGGTATTTCATTCTGGATGGGTAAACGTTTTGATTTAGAAGTGAAATCTATACAAGCGGCTAACGGAACGTTTATGCCGAAAGATACGTTTGAGGTTTATAGTCTTGTTAATAATGTCGGAGATAAAGTATCTAATGCTTATACCATAGATTTCTATATGTCCACTGATAAAAATATAACAGCGATGGATTATCGTATTGGCAGGATTGAGCGGAAAGGGTTGGAACCTGGAGCGCAGCATAGTTATAATACGACTTTTAAACTTCCTCCCAATTTGCCGGTTGGTAATTATTATATTGGAGTTATAGTCAGGTGCGTTGAAGAGGGTAATTTTGAAAATAATTCCGGATTAGATAATGAAACTGTCGGAATAATTCATCCGGCGAATTATGTTTGCGGCCATATTACATACGAATACACAGGACAGAATAATCAGGCTGTCAGGTATGCTTTGTTAAAAATAATCGATGCCGGTACTGATAGAGTGATTGCGCAAACATATACTGATGAGAACGGCAATTATGGAGAAGTCGTCCTTCGTGATGAAATGAGTACTGGTAATGTATATGTAAAGGTTTATGCGGAAAGTGTAATTGGTGCTTATCCCGGAACGAGAAGTAAAATATGTTCCGTCAGATCTGATGCCGATAAACATCTTTATTCTCGTCAAAGTCCAAATTATTCTCATACCACAAATTCATCACGAATAATTGATTACACAATACCGAAGGAGGTAAGAACAATTATGGTATTTGATTCAATTGTCGAAGCATTTATTCAGGCAAAAGAATATTTTGGCATTGAAATGGAACCAATCACAGCATACTGGCCTTCTAATGATGATGGTACATATTATTACCCCGGAGAAGGAATTTTCATTAGCTATGACGATGAATGGGACAGGGACATTATATTACATGAATACGGCCATTATATCGCGGAAGCATATGATTTTTGCCAGGGTAGTGTCGGTGAAAATCCGAATCATGGCTGGGATGTGAATTTGAGAGAATACCCTGTACAAAGAACGGCAGAACATGCGGCGAATCTCGCTTTTCGTGAATCCTGGCCGACATTATTCAGTATTGCATCGCAATATTATAATTCCGTATATCCGCATTCAGGTGATACGAAGTACAATGATTATTATAGTTATTATAACTGGACCTATGAGTTTGACCTTGAAGAAGATACATTCGATAAAGGCTCACCCGGAGAATTCTATGATAATATGAACTGCTGCGCATTATGGGATATTTTTGATAATAATCCTGATAATGTTGATTTTAGTGAAGAAGTAAGTGATCCGAATTTAACTAAAATCTGGTCTGTTCTGCGAGGATATAAGCCTGAGGATATGCATGATTTCTGGATTGGCTGGTTCCATCATTTCGGACAGAATGTAGATAAGGACGGAATAATTGACATATTGCAGGAACATCGCATGAGTTTTGCGCAATCAGGTACGCTCCCTCAATTGCCTCAAAATCACGCTCCAGTCGCAAATGCCGGTAAAGATAAAACTGTTACTCAGGACAGAGCCGAAGGCGCACTGGTACATTTAAACGCATCTGGTTCTTCTGATTCGGACGGCGACGCACTTAGTTATGTCTGGAGGTATGGATATATATCATACAGCGGTGCGCAGGCTGATATAGTTCTTCCGGTAGGGCAGAGTATAATTGAACTGGAAGTCTCCGATGGGAAAATAACAACATGGGATACAGTTAAAGTAACTGTTACACCTATTAAGTGAATAGTTCTTGGTCGTTAGTGAATAGTGAATTCGCTGATAGCGGCTAAATACCATCGACTAAATACTAATGATTATCAACTAAATAAGGCATCAACGAAGGTTTCGGGATTGAATTCGGCTATGTCTTCGGGTTTTTCGCCGAGTCCGACGAATTTGACCGGAATATCGAGCTGGTCTTTTATTGCGATTACAATTCCGCCTCTTGCTGTACCATCGAGTTTCGCAAGGACAATACCTGTTACGTTTGTCGCTTCTCTGAACAGTTTTGCCTGGGAAATGGCATTCTGGCCTGTAGTCGCGTCAAGAACAAGAAGCACTTCGTGAGGTGCGCCGGGGATTTTGCGAGCAGCTACGTCATGGATTTTTGTAAGCTGCATCATCAGGTCTTTTTGGGTGTGCAAGCGTCCTGCAGTATCGAGAATGAGTATATCGACGTTTCTTGCCAGAGCGGCATCACATGCGTCGAAAGCTACCGCAGCCGGATCGGCGCCGGTTTTGTGCTTTACGATTTGTACACCTATGCGGTCAGCCCATATTGATAATTGCTCCACGGCGGCGGCACGGAATGTATCACAAGCCGCAAGAAGGACTTTCTTGCCGTTTTTGCTGAGTATATAGGCCAGTTTGGCAATACTTGTTGTTTTACCTGTACCGTTGACGCCGGCGACTAAAATGACGGTCGGGCCGCTCTCAGCCATTTTTAATTGACTGTCGCGATTCGGCCAATAGTTTTTAATATGCACCTTGAGGAATGGGATTATATCATCTGTTGTCGCGATTTGTTTCTTTTTGTATGCCTCGCGTAGTTCCGAAACCAGCTTTGATGTGGTTTCTACGCCAATATCATCACTGATTAGCGTTTCTTCCAGTTCATCGAGCAGGTTTTCGTCTATTTTTCGACCAAGGGTCAACACTGAAGAAAGTGAAGACGCGATTTTATCACGTGTTTTGCCTAATCTTTCTTTTATAAAATTAGCAGTTTTGCTAAAAAATCCCATTATTTTCCTTTTATAATTAGTGAATAGTCGTTGGTCGTTAGTGAATAGTGAACGATACTAAATACCATCGACTAAATACTAACAACTAAATACTTAATTTATGTATCTTAACGGGATTACATAAAAATTCAAGATATAAGAAAAATTCTTTGACAAATAATAGCGGATAGCTGATACTTTTTAGTGAATAGTCGTTAGTGAATAGTATTTAGATAAGACACAAAGTTAACATTAAATCTATGTCTGGTTTTTAATTTACTAATGACTAAATATGAGCACAAGGATAAAAGGGCATAAGCTTTATATTCTTGTTTTTTGACTAAATACTAACGACTATCGACTAAACACTTAAAGATGAGCAAGGATGTAGGTGTGGCTTCACAGGAAATTGAAAATATTTTTGCAGATATATTGGAACGGGCTAAAGTTCTCGACCCGGCTAACGCGCGCAAATGGTTCGATAAGCTTACAATGTGCCGATTAGACGGCGGTTCCCTGAAAATAGGCTGCCCTGATGAGGTTACAGTCCAGTTTCTGCAGGATAATTGCAAAACAAACTTTACCCGTGCCGCTCAACAGGTTACAGGTCATCTTATTACAGTGGATTTTAGTCTTGATTCCGACCAGAATGCCAAAACAAGTTCGACTTTTTATCCACGCGGCTTGCGACTGCATCCGGACTATACTTTCGATAATTTTGTTGTCGGGCCGTGTAACCGCCTTGCACACGCGAGCTGTGTAGCCGTAAGTCAATCGCCCGGCAATACTTACAATCCTCTTTTTGTTTATGGCGTATCAGGAATTGGAAAAACGCATCTTTTGCACGCTGTGTGTTTTGAATCGCAAAGAAAGTTTGAAAACCTTGTAATACAGTTTTTGAGCTGTGAAGAGTTTGTCAACAGGTTCATACGGGCAATCGAAGAGGGAAATCTGCCTACTTTCCAAAACCAGTTCCGAAATGTCGATATGCTCATAATAGACGATGTCCAGTTTTTGCGTGAACGTGAGCAGAGTCAGGAAGAGTTCTTTCATACGTTCAATGCACTTTATAACAGCGGCAAGCAGATTATTCTCAGCGCGGATTGCGCTCCCGGGCAGATTCCATCGCTGGAAGCCAGACTGACGAGCAGATTTAACTGGGGACTTGTTTCGAGAATTGACTCGCCGAGTTATGAGACAAGGGTAGCGATTGTCCAAAAGAAAGCCCGTCTTCGCGGTATTGAAATTTCGGATGAAATTGCTGAGTATATCGCCAGAAAAGTACATGCCAATATAAGGGAAATGGAAGGCGCATTGACCGCTATTTATGCGATTTCAATAACGTCTAATCGGAAAATCGATCTCGAACTGGCGCAACTCGCGGTCGAAGGCCAGATAAGCTCGCATGAAAAACACATAAGCATTACAGATATTATCGAAGTTGTTACAAGACATTTTGATGTGCGTCTGGCTGACCTGCAAAGCAAAAAGCGAAGCCAGAGCATTACCGAGCCGCGACAAATCTGTATGTATTTAGCACGCAACCTGACTAAACACAGCCTTGAGGAAATCGGCGGCCATCTCGGCGGCAGGGACCATACGACTGTTATGCACGCCTGCGGCAAAATAGCACAAGCGCAAAAAGATGACCCAAAAATGAATTCGCTTCTGAGCGATCTTACAAAACAAATCACAAATCCAATCAATATTTAAGTTCTTTGATTAAAAGATTTTCTGTCACATATTTTATATTTATTTAGATCATTGTCTTGCTGATACATTCTGAAAAGCAGGATGGCGAAGGGTAAACAGTTTGTTATGTATATGTCACGATTTTTTGCTTTTAACTTTATCTCTTTCCAATTATGATATTTAAAACTGAATTTTATATTCCAGGAGAATATTAGTTGGATTCTGAAAATGTACAGAAAAAATCTCAGCGTGTGGTTCTGATTACCTCAGATCACACTTTTTCTCAGTATCCCGTTTTTCTGAGGCATCTTCTAATCGGGCTTGCTGATGAATCCGTTCCTGTTGCGCTCGTATGTCCTCAAAGATGTAATGTCGAATCTTTGTCGATAGGTGCGGTCGAAATAATAAGGTATCCGATTCTCGAATTGCCCTTTACGAACTTTTATAATAATAAATTACTTATAGAACAATTGACGAAATTTAAGCCGACTATTCTGCATTGTTTATGCGAGAGCCAGGCGATGGAAACGAAATTTCTCGCATGGCAATTGAATTTGCCTTATATATTGATGGTAAATTCGTTTCATAAGCACTTCTCAATGTCATCTGCTACTGGTAACAATCTTCCGGTCTCACATATTCATTGCAGGAAGATTATTGCTCCCACAGCAAGTATTGTTGGTAATTTTACCCAAACTTTTTCTCATTATTCTGATTTGATTCAGCAGGTCAATCACGGCACATTTACATCATCCAGGACAAGTTGTTTTTCACGGAATGCCAACTTTACAACGATAATGATGACTTACCCGGCTTATTATTGCGAAAGAATTGAAACTGTTTTTAACTCTATCAGGCATTTAAAAATCGATGGATACGAGTTTATGATATTTTTAATCAGCAATGATTCTATGTTTCCCAAACTTTCTTTTTTTACAAAAAGGTCTGTTTTCCCTTCGGCTGCGTCGAAAACCGAAAATAAGTTGTGGAAATTACTGAATGCCCTTGACCTTGCTCATCAGGTTACGATAGTTCCGCCGACAATTCCATGGAGACAGATTCTTGAGTCAGGTGACATTTTTATCGATCCATGTCCAAGTTTTGTTTTTAACTCCATTTTGCTCGAAGCAATGAGCGTTGGTAACGCGATAGCCGCTGTTCCCGGCGGTGTAGATGATTTGATAATCCCCGAAGAAACCGCTGTTACGCTCGATAAAGATGATGAACACAGTATTATGCAAACACTCCAGCGGCTTCTCGACCGACCTGAGTTCGCACGCCAACTCGCCAGAAACGCACAGGAGCACGTCAGGAAAAACCATTCTGTAAGTAATATGATAGCACAGATACTTAAAATATACGACGAAGCGGAAAGTTGATTATTGATTCAGATCAATTGCCGTATTTTGAGTTTGCGTTTGAGATGTTTGATCTGGCCAAATTAACCAGTCGTCAGCGGGAGCTTTAATCTGACCGTTTTCGTCAATATTGTTTGGTCCTTTGCTATAAAGTATAAAGCTATCGCCAGTAAGTTTATAAACAAACGAACCCTTATTTTGCGGATCAATAAGAATATCTTCGGAACTCAGGTACGGCTTAATCTCATCGAGCTTTTCAGGCCATTCACCTGTTTTGTTTTTACAAAGCATTAGAGCAACTAAAATCTGAGTGCCTTGACGGTCAGCCGAGAACCTTAAATATATTTCTGATAATCTTTCTAAGGCAGGATCCTTTCCTCTGTAAGCTAATGATTCAGTTATTCGGTAAGCTAAACTCGCATTTTTTGAATTCATTCTTTTAATTAATTCCTCAACATGAAGCATTGCTTTGTAATATTCGTTAATTGTGGGATAAGGTAATATTGTTTCAATAGTTTTTAATTGCACATCTGTGACATCATCATACATTATAAAATATCTGATTCGATTCAGGCCGATTGCTTCCATGGCTATACCATTTAAAAAATCTATAGAGGTTGACTGCTTACTAAAGTGCCTGGCTGTTCGAATACAACAGATATATTTTTCCAATGCCTGATTGACTCTTCCTTCTGCTAAGTCATTGTTAGCGATTCGCATTAGTGTAAATATTGCTGCACGCATTGATGATAATATTGGATGAGGATTAATTATTGAGAAAACGCACTTTTCATATTTCGAAATTGTGGATAACTGCTCTATGAGTCCGTGGTATCCTCTCAAATGTTCAACTATTTCAGGATAATCCTGACTTGACCATGCAGTTGTTCTGGTAATAACTTCAATTTCGGGAGTCAAAAGAACAGACTCAAATACAGATTCATTATAATCTTCGAATAATTGCAAATACAATAAAGCCGCGTTTTCGGAATCTGGGATTGCAAGAGTTGCTTCAATAGCGGCCAGTTGTTCCTGTGGAGTTTTATAGATGAAAATCCGGAGTAGTACAAAGCCTATTATGATCAAAAAAAGAAAAGCGAATATTAATCTTAAATGCTTATTGGGACGTTTTGCATTTGTATAGTTTAGTTCTGCCTGATTTTCATCCGACATTTTAAAATCTCCATAAAATATGAATTTGCAGGATTGGTAGTCATTTTGTTTATTGTCCCATTTTTGTTGGCATAATATACTTTGCTGCGATATAGGTTATCAGTAAAGGTAAAACTCCCGTTATGACACAGAGAAATACTGTAATAAGTCTTATAAGAGTCGGGTCAATATCGTAGGTTTCACCAATTCCGCCGCATACACCGAATATTTTTTTGTCTGTGTCTGATAAATATAGTTTTCTCATATAACTCTCCCATGTCTAAATATAATGTTAATACTTTTCTATACTGTTTCACAACAGATAAATGTCCTGCTCTTATAGGAATTATACTGGCATCAAAAAAATATTCAAAGAATAAATCCGTCTATATTTTTTAATTTATCTATTAGGTTTTTTTGACGATAGTAAAATAGGCTTCGGGGAAAAGGATGATGAAAACATTTTTAGTGGGGAATTTGCAATTTTCGCAAAACAGCGCATAATATAAACAGGGGGTTCAATGGCAAGAACACGTAACACTACTGTTAGCGGGTGCGCCTTTGATAAACAAACTATTGACGCGGTGTGGAATAAAGCGCAAATCGTAAAAAATTCAGATCCTGCTATATACCGACATGACATTCTTGGTAATACTCTATATCACGGCTCATATGGAAAGCAAACCATAATGGGCTGGGAGATAGACCATATCAAGCCTGTCTCAAAAGGCGGCACGGACGACATCAAAAATTTGCAGGCACTAAATTCCGGGGCAAACGCGAAAAAAGGTGATACTTATCCCTGGCCGTGATGGATAAATATCACCTTCAATTATTTTACATATCTAATTTTTCTCGCATATAGTTCAGGACATTATCCGCGTTGATTCTGGTTTGCTCCATTGAATCTCTGTCACGTACTGTTACGGTGTTATCTTCGAGAGTCTGGCCGTCAACAGTTAAGCAGAATGGTGTGCCGGCTTCGTCTTGTCTGCGATAGCGGCGACCTACTGCACTCTTTTCATCGTAGAAGCAGTTGAAATATTTTTTCAAATTGTCGTATATCTTTCTTGCTATTTCCGGCATGCCGTCTTTTTTGACCAACGGGAAAATCGCTGCTTTTATTGGAGCAAGAGCAGGGTGGAAACGAAGCAGATTTCTTGTTTCGCCGCGAACTTCTTCTTCGTCATAAGCATCGACTAAGAATGCAAGTGTGCTTCTGTCCATGCCGGCACTCGGTTCAATTACGTAAGGAATATAGCGTTCTTTTTTCTGTTCATCGAAATATGAAAGAGGTCCCTTGTTATAATCTTCAGCTTCATCAGAAAGACTAATCTTCGATAAGTCCCTGCCGTTCTCGTACCACTTATTCAGCGTTCTCATTCCTCGCTGATGTTGTCTCAAATCGTAATCCGTTCTATTTGCTATACCTTCGAGTTCCTGCCAGTCACCTGAGCCGAACGGGAATTTATATTCTACATCAACGCAGCCTTTCGCATAGTGAGCTAGTTCGTCCGGGTCATGGTCACGGAAGCGAAGGTTTTCTTTTTTCAAACCTAAATCGGTGTACCATTTGCATCTTGCTTCTTTCCAGTGTTCATACCATTGCTCATCGGTTCCCGGCTCGCAGAAGAACTCAAGTTCCGCCTGTTCAAATTCTCGTGTACGGAAGATGAACGCTTTTGTAGTGACTTCGTTGCGGAAGCTTTTGCCAATCTGCGCGATACCGAAAGGAATTTTAACTCGTGTTGAATCGAGAACATTTCTGAAATTCGCGAAAATACCCTGAGCGGTTTCCGGCCTGAGATGTATTGTCATCGAATCATCGATATTCGCGCCCATCTGTGTTTCGAACATAAGCTTAAACGGCATAGGTTCGGTAAACTGGCCGATAGTTCCGCAGGATGGACATACTTTGTTAGTTAAATCCTGTCCTGAAGCACTTTCAACATTATTGTTTTCTTTATCTTTCAGGTGGTCAACACGTGTTCTTGTATTGCATTTTTTGCATTCTGCGATTAAGTCTGCGAATTTGTCTGCATGGCCGCTTGCCTTCCAGACCATTGGGTGCATGAGAATACTGCAATCAAGACCGACTACATCGTCGCGCATCTGGACTACGCTTTTCCACCATGCTTTTTTGACGTTGTTTTTTAACTCGACTCCGAGCGGGCCGTAATCATAACAGCTTGCCAGGCCGCCGTAAATTTCACTGGATTGGAAAATAAAGCCTCTTCGCTTGCATAAGCTTACGATATCGTCAAGTTTGGTCAGTTTTGCCATTCAAATAGTTCCTTAAATATTTTTCTGTTCAAGCATTAAAACCTAATATTATAAAATAAAAGCTTTTACAATACAAGTGCTGATATAGGCATGTTTTAGGTATTATTTCGTTTTTATTTCAACGGCTTTGTTATTTGGTGATAATTTTGTGCTTTTTTCCCAGTTTTCAGCACCTGCCTCAAGCGAGCGGGGAAAGCCATAGTTTATGTTGCCATCGCTGAAATAGAGACTTTTTCCATCATATCTGTAGTCTTTTGCGTATTTTCCGAGAACAGTCGCGTAATACCAGTGCCATGGGAATTTATGGCTTTTAATTCCCGGATTAGCGGCGGTTACATCTACATTATGAGCGTTTGTAAGCAATATTTCAGTAACCGTAAGCGTAATATCGCGTGTAAAATAATGCTCAATCCAGCAGGAAACGTTCGGATCATTACGAATTGAGCCAAGTTCCTTTTCGTCCCAGAAGGGCGGCACATACGCATCAAGAAAAGTCATGTGAATAGTAGATTTTGTTTGTTTCGATAGTGTCTTGGCCGCTTCGTTAATGACCCATGAACCGGCGGAATGACCAATAAGATGTATATGGCTGAAGTTTTTTGAAAGTTTCAGAATTTTTTCTGCCAAAATAGCTCCGGCTTTTTCTTTTGCATATATGGCGGCATCTGTTGGATTTACGACCATAGCTTGAGTCCGCCAGTCGAACCATGCACATATCCATTCTTTGGAATCGACTTTATTTGCTATCGCGGTTGCAATATCGAGCGGCCACGATTTATCCTCTATCCAGCCGTGTGTTATCACAACGATTTTATCAGGTGAAGCCTCATTTTCCTTAACGTTAATAAATAAAAGATCAGGTTCAGGTGAAGGTTTTACTGCCGATTTCAGAAAGAAAACACGACGAATAGCCGTACAACCCAATATAACTGAAGCAATTATAATGGGAAGCAGGATATACAAAATATGTTTTTTTCTACGAGTCATGGATAAGAGTATTATATCGAACCTAATTAAAATTTCAATGTTTAGTATGGCCTATATTGACAGTTTATACAATGCGTCTTATACTTCCTGTCTATGGAACATGAAATTATAGCAATTTTGAATTTTGGCAGTCAATACAGCCAGTTAATCGCACGCAGGGTACGTGAGCAGAATGTCTGTTCGAAAATTTTCCGTCCGGATATTTCCGCAAAAGAACTTTCCCGTTTGAATCTTAAGGGAATCATTCTTTCCGGCGGACCCGCAAGCGTTTATGCCGACGGCGCACCGCGTTGCGATGAGGAAATATTCGAGTTAAATGTACCGATTCTGGGCATTTGCTACGGAATGCAGTTAGGATGCCAGATTTTAGGTGCCGGAATTATGCCGGCAGGTCGAAGGGAATACGGGCGAACTGATGTAGCCATAAAAGATACAAGTGATTTATTAAATAATCTTCCTGATACAATTATCGCATGGGCAAGTCATGGCGACCAGCTTGAAAATCCAGGCCGGGATTTTGATATCCTTGCGGAAACAAGAACCTGCCCATACGCGGCGGTCAGGCATAAACGTCTTGGTTTTTATGGTGTGCAGTTTCATCCGGAAGTTTCTCATACCCCAAAAGGCGCTACAATTCTTCAGAATTTCCTTTATAAGATTTGCGGCTGTTCCGGCGACTGGAAGATGAGCGACTTTGTAAACGAAACAGTCGAGTCAATCAGGAAAAAAGTCGGCAAGGCAAATGTAATCTGCGGCTTAAGCGGAGGAGTGGATTCTTCTGTCACCGCTTCGCTGATTCATAAAGCAATCGGAAATCAGCTTATTTGCATTTTTGTAGATAATGGCCTGCTCCGAAAGAACGAGGTTGATAACGTTGTTTCTACATTCGGAAACCATTTTCATATGGACCTTCATGTTGTTGACTGGTCAAAACAATTCCTGAAAAAACTCGAAGGCGTCACCGACCCGCAGCAGAAACGTATTATAATAGGTTCTGAGTTTATCGAAGCATTTAAATCAGAAGCTAAAAATATACCCAATGCGAAATTTCTCGCGCAGGGTACGCTGTATCCTGATGTTATAGAATCCGGCGCACAGGCATCGGCGTCATCAGCTTCAAAAGATTTAACTGTAGGCGCCGCAAATATAAAACTGCATCATAACGTTGGCGGTTTACCTGCGGAACTGGGTTTTGATTTAGTGGAACCTTTGCGTGACTTATTCAAGGACGAAGTGCGTATTGTAGGTGAATATCTCGGATTGCCGGAAGACATGGTTTGGCGGCATCCTTTCCCCGGACCTGGGCTGGCGGTGAGAATTATTGGTGACATTACAGCCGAAAGGCTTGAAATATTACGTGCGGCGGATGAGATTGTAATTGATGAAATAAAATCCGCGGGACTCTACAGAAAAATTTCTCAGGCACTGGCGGTTCTTATCCCTGTCTCAACTGTCGGAGTAATGGGCGACGGGCGAAGTTATGAAAGCGTTGTAGCGGTAAGAGCGGTCGAGACGGTGGATTTTATGACGGCTGATTTCTCGAGAATTCCTCATGATGTTCTTGCCATTATCTCAAATAGAATTATAAATGAAGTACGAGGTGTTAATCGCGTAGTTTATGATATTTCAAGCAAGCCGCCGGCTACGATAGAATGGGAGTAGGATGAAAGAACGATTAGATAAGCATGTTTTGAAAAACGGGATGGTAATACTTGGCGAGCCGATGGATGGAGTCGAATCTGTCGCTTTTTATTTTTTGGTGCCGGCTGGCGCATCACGTATGCCGGTTAAGTGCTGCGGTGCGGCCAATATCATCGAAGACTGGATTTTCAGAGGAGCGGGGGACCGCAATAACAGGCAGCAGAACGATGCGATTGACGGGCTTGGAATATTAAGAAATGATTCTGTTGGAAGTTCTTTTATTTCTATAGGCGGTTCGCTTGAATCCAGCAATATATCTCAAGCGATAGAACTGTATGCGGATATGATCAATAAGCCGCTGCTGGAAGATGATGAGTTCAATTTTTCAAGGCAGTTAGCTATTGATGAGCTATTGTCACTGGAAGATGATCCGCGTCATAAGGTTATGCTTAAACTCAGGGAACAATTCTATCCTGAACCTCTTGGCAGAAGCACGTTGGGTGAAATTGAGGACTTAAAGCAATTATCAGCGGAAAAAACAAAACAAATATTTAAAGAGAAATTCAACCCGGCGGGGATGATTTTTTCAATTGCCGGCAAATATAATTTCGATTCAATCTGTGGACAGTTGGAGAGTCTATTCGCACAGAATCGCAAAAAAATAAATGGTGAAGAAATAGCGGTAAAAGAGAACTCCGGCAAATATACTCATATACAAAATAACGGTTCTCAGGTTCATATAGGCTTGATGACAAAAACAGTTCGCCCGACAGATGAAGGTTATTATGACGCGAGAGTAGCGGTTTCAGTTTTGTCCGGCGGAATGAGCGCGAGATTATTTACCGAAGTGCGGGAAAAACGCGGTCTTTGTTACGCGGTTGGCGCAAGGTATCACAGTCTTAAAGAAGCGGCGGGTATCATGTGCTACGCCGGTACGACTCCTGATAAGGCACAGCAAACTCATGATGTTATTATAGATGAGTTCAGAAACCTTTCCAAAGGTATCAGCGAAGATGAGATTAATATCGCTAAAGCCGGTTTGAAAAGCTCTTTAATTATGCAGAGTGAATCATCAAGCAGCAGGGCGGGTTCAATAGCGAGTGACTTTTACATGCTCGGAAAAGTCAGAAGCCTTGATGAAATAAAAGATTCTATTGAAAAAACATGCGTAAACTCAGTAATTGAGTTTTTGCGTGACAATCCGTTTGAAAGATTTACTGTATTTACAATCGGACCGACAGAAGTTAAAGTCTAAAAAAATACATCGCCAATATCACGTCCTATAAATATACATCTTATTGCGTTTTAGCATTTATGGTCCCATAATTCTACCACAAAGAGTGTTTGCTGATTCAAATAATGTCCCATAAAAGCAAGTATTTTAAGCGGAAAAAATTTACAAATAAAAAACGAGTGACATTATAGGCTGGTCCAATAAAAATATTAAAGTTGTTTCATGTCACCTGTCGATTTAAGGTTCATTGGAATATAATTTTTGTTATTTGAATTTAAAAGTTAAAAGATTAAAAAATAGGTGTGAGGTCGGTATTTTACAACGAATCTTGACAATAAGCAGGGACAGGCAGGTTCATAATTTCGCAAAAGATTACAGCCGTGAAACCTACGGTGCTGATGACCCTTCAGAGGCTCTAAATATTATTAAGGATATCGAGCCTGACCTTGTATTGTTCGATTCTAATATCAATACTGAGGAAGTCGGTAAATATATACAAAAAATAGGCAGGAGTAATATTCCCATAGTAGTAATTACAGACGAAAACGGCATAGAAAAACTTGACGATTATCAATCAATGGGGGCGTTTGATTGTTTAACTGGTAAAGGTGATAACGAAAAAATGCAGGCCATTGTAAATGAATTAACTAATACCATCGAAGAACAAGTCAGCAATACAGATAATACCAATAAAGAGAGTTTAGATCATTTTTTTGCGGATGAAATTGCGGATGCGGTTAGTATGGTTGGCAAAAGCTCGTCGATTACAAATACTATACGAATGATTAAACTGGTTTCCGCAAGCAGATGCAATCCGATTCTAATTCTTGGTGAAACAGGGACGGGAAAAGAATTAGTAGCGAAAGCCATACATAACATAAGACATCCGAATGAGCAGTTCGTAGCTGTAAATTGTGCGGCTCTTACAGCCAATCTTCTTGAAAGCGAATTATTCGGGCACGTAAAAGGTTCTTTTACCGGTGCAGACAGGGACAAGGTCGGATTGCTTGAAATGGCCCAGTCAGGGACTATTTTTCTCGATGAAATCAGCGAAATGCCGATGGAGCTTCAGGCGAAATTATTGAGAGTTCTCGAAGCAAAAGAATTCAGGAAGGTCGGCGGAACAAAAAATATTACATGCAAAGCGACAATAATCGCCTCAAGCAACAGGAATCTTCTTGAAGAAGTAAACAATAACCGGTTCAGACGTGACCTGTATTACAGACTTAATATCAGCCCAATTGTAATTGCTCCGTTAAGGTCACCCGACCGAAGGGAAGATGTTTCGTTAATTGCGGAATATTTTTTAAGAACTTCCAATTTCAGTCCTGAAAAACGAAACAAAGTAAAATCATTAACCAAATTAGCGGTTGAAGCATTGGAGAAATATAACTGGCCCGGTAACGTTCGTGAGCTTCGTAACGTTATTGAAAGAGCGGTTATGCTGGAAACCACCGACAAAATTGGTCTTGATGGTATAATTTTCGACCCGATGGAATGTATAAATCTTTCGGATGATAAGAAAACGAAACAGATTGAGGATTTCTCGCTTGAAAAGGCGGAAAAAGAATTAATATCACGCGCACTTCAGGAAACTGGATGGCAAAAAACACGCACAGCGGCTCTTCTTGGCATAACAAGAGCTACACTTTACGCAAAAGTAAAGCAGTATAACATTGGAAAAGGTAATTTCGTGGAAAATGAAGACGCAGAAGAAGAAATGTCTCTTGCTTCCTGATAAAAACAATTTGTACGAAAATTTTCCATACGTATATAAATCAGACACTTCTCACTATTCAATATTTTTATTTTAACACGGCAATTCTGTAAGTATTTATAAATACAAGCTTTATAATCTATCGTCGTGTAGAATATTTGTGGCACAATTCTTGCTCATAAGATCTGTATGTTTTTGTGTATAAATATTTTAAATAGAAGCTTTTGTTCTCGTATGTAAAGAGATTTTTAGAAAAGTAATAGAATTGGTTTATAAGATATGGCGCCGGAAGAAAAAAAAGATAGCAATGGAAATAATGAGAATAAAGCGCCATTGAACCATAACGACAAAGGCGGGATTAAACCTGAAGAAGGTTTGGAAAAAGACTTTTTTGTTTCCAATTACAAACCCAAAGAAGAAATTTCTGAGAGGGATATTTTCGCGGGTAACGAAGATTTTTATAAATTATTATCTGATTCCATTGAAGACCGGCATGAAGAATTCGTAAGCAGGAATCCCCGAATAACGGACAAACAGAGTAAATCTTTTGTATGGATAAAAAGATTTCTAATCACGGCGATTATCACAATAACAGCAGCAATGGGTTACAGCATAATAAAAAATAATATTGGCTTATTGCATGGGCCTGTTTCTTCGACAGCGAGCCAGATTCCGATACCTGTTCAAAAAGAAATTGAACCAGTAATTTCACAGCAGCCGGAAAAGCAGGAAAAGAAAGAAGATGAGATTAAACTTTCCGCGGATCAGCCGGCATCATTGGCAGTCGCGAAGAATTTTTATTTGCAAAAAGAATACAAAAAAGCTTATCAGGTTTACGAGAAACTCTATCAGTCACTTTCAGAAAGTGAAGAACTGGTCAGGGACTATCTTCGTTTTCAAATGGCTTTATGTTCTGAAAATAACAGGGAATATGAACAGGCCTACAATCTGCTGACATTGATTTCAGAAAGCCGCTCCCCAGTGATAAGAATAATCTCGAATTACAGGTTGTCTCTTATTGAAATTCAGAGAAAGCGTTATCTTCGAGCGAGAACCAGGGCATATAAGGCTCTTGCATTGCTGAAATCAGTCGATTTTGATGATGATTGGGAATTAGCATTTGAATGTGATTGTAATTACCTTGTTTCACAATGCCTGACACGATACATATTGTCACTGAGTGATACAGGCAAAGACCTGCCGGAAGATTTTTGGAGTCAAACGGCCTCATTTTCTGATCCGCTTGAAAATCTGAATGAAAAGGATTTGAAAACTTTCCTTGAGTCTGGAATTGAGCAATTATATCAGGGTCTTCTTGAACCGAAAATCAAACAGGAGGAAGGTCAGGGTGTATTTCCCCGCTGGTCAGTTACATGTTTCGGCGCGTCGCTTGAGGAATTTTTGTCAAAATTCGCCACGAACGCGGATTTCGATATACAGTGGGTTTCCGAAATTGGTTCTGATTCAAGTTCAGAAGGATATGTAATTCGTCAAAGACCTGTATGCCTGCATCTTTCTTTTGCCGCTTCCGAACAGGTTATGCTGATAACAGCGGGTTGTGCGGAACTTCTGGCAATTAAACAGGAAGGGACTGATGAGGAAAAATATCTTATATATAATCCTGCGAATTATTTATCCTTAAATGAACATACAAAACTTCTCAGTCAACATGCTATTTCTCTCTGGCAGAAATTTATGCTTACTTTCCATGCTGACCAGAGACTTGGTAACGTTCATTTTGCGATGGGTCTTCTTCAAACACTGACGGATCAGAAGAATGACGCTATTGCTGAATATAAGCTGGTTGCAAATCGTTTTTCACAAATTTCTCTTGCCCCGTATGCTTTACTGAAATCGAGCGGGTTAAAAAGTGAGATTCATAATTACCAGGGCGCAAGAGAGGATTTGAGGCAGTTGATAGAACAATATCCTGACTCACAAATATACAGGGATGCTTATCTCAGGCTTGCTGATGTGACACGACAGGCGGGGCTGTACGTTGAGGCTGCTCAAATGTTCAGCAGAGTCTATAATTTCGAGTTATCGGAAGAATCGAAGATAGAAGCCGCTTTCGGGGCGGCAAATTGCTTTTACCAGGCGCAGGTCTATGAAGACGCGGAAATATGGTTTAATATGTATATTAATCTGACGGCGGGGAAGAAGAAGGATAAATTATATTCCGCTTATTTTCTGCTTGGGAAAACATATCTTGAACTGAAAAAATTTGAACAGGCTTGCAGTGCGTTTCAGTTTGCTATAACCGAGCAAAGTTCTCGAGAGCAATATATTGAAGCGATAAAAGCGCTTGTTCAGGGTTATATCGAAAAGGAAGATTTTGTGAAAGCTCTTGATGCTCTTGAGAATACACGTTCGGTTTCCTTGTCACAGAAACAATATGTGGAAATGCTTATTCAAAGAAGCACAATATACCGCAATCTTGGTCTTTTCGACACTGCTGTGGAATTATTGAAAGACAGGACGGATTTCATTAATGATACGCAATTGAATGCGCAAATTTCATTTGAACTGGCTAATTGCTATCTTGCTAATAATGATCTGGAAAGGGGACGCGGCAGTTTAAGTGAGGTGCTTCGTATAGCGGAGCCGGGCGAACTTTCACAAATGGCCGCTAAAAGGATGGCAATGGTATGCCTCGATCTTGGTTACAATTCACAGGCTGTTTCAGTTTGCAGGCAGCTATTGGATACAGATATTTCAGATAGTATGAAAAGTGAAGTGAAGGCAATATTAGCGCAGGCTCTTAATAAAGAAAAGAAGTATGAGGAAGCAGCGTTGGTTTTGTCTGCTCAGGATTAAAAAAGGAAAGATTATGAAAATAGAAAATAACAATTCAAAACATAGAAGGATAAATATAGCAGGCGCGTTTTTTGTTTTAGCGTTTTGCCTGATGCTTTTACCATTTGAACAATTATTTTTTATCGAAGGTCAGGCATTCGCTGATTCCAATGATTTGATAGATTACGGAATTGGTATCAACGACGAGAATGATACCGTAAATGAAAATATCGGTATTAAGGAAACTTTATGGCAAATGAGTATTACTTCCGCCATCGATGACAAAGACAAAAAACAAAAAGATGAGCTTCAGGCGCTTATAGATCAAATCAATTCAATTGAATTGTCACTGGCAGAAATAAACGAGGCAGAAAATTCTTATGAGACTCCGTCTTCGACTGAACCGAAAATAACAGTAACGCAAAATGAAGATACGCAACCGGCGAAAAAAGATGATAATATTAGTAATAATAACCTTGAGATGGTGACATTTGAAACAATTCAAAAAATCAAAAAAATGGCTGAAAAACCTGATGAAGTTGACAATCCATATGAAATTGGAAATACATTGTATTTGAGCAACAATATAGGAGAAGCCGCGGTTTTTTACCAGGAAGCGTTAAGACGAAAAAAACCTGAAGATATGTCATCTTCCGACGACAGGGCATGGTTGTTATTTCAGACCGGAAATAGTTTGCGGACAATAGATATGCTCGCGGCCGCTGATATGTATGGAAAACTAATTACAGAATATCCTGATTCCGCCTGGGCCGGTTACGCGAGAGTACAGAGAAATGTTATTACGTGGTATTTGTCAGACAAGCCTGATGATATGTTGAAGCAAATTAAAAAATAAAGCACATAATATTTATAAAATAATTACTCTACAACAATTGGAAAAAGACAAATGAGCCATACTGAAACAAATGAAGATATCGTAAACGTTATGATTGCTGACAACGATCCTGAATTTGCCAGACTTGTTCTTGAGATTCTTGCTAAAAAAGGTATCAGCGGCTATCTTGCAGACAATCAAGAGGATGTCCTGAAGTTTGTCAGTAAAAACAATTGCGGGCTTGTATTCCTGAGCGATAGTTTATCGAAACACGAAAGTCTTCAGAATCGTTTAATTGATGGTTTGCGATTAGTTGCAAAACTCAGAGCGAACAGGCCGGAACTGCCGATAGTAATGATAGCGGATTCAGGCGATAAAGAAGAACAGCAGGTTATAGTAGAAATGGCGGTAGAGTCCATCCGTAACGGATGCCGTGAATTTCTGCTCAAGCCGCTCGGACGTCAAACTATCGAAAATCTGCTGGATGCTTTTATTCCAAATCATAATTTTTCTACTTTAGCATCTTCGCATGAAGATACTCGATGCTTATACCAGATTGTCGGAAAAAGTTCCAAGTTGTATCGTACGGTCGATTTGGCGAAGAAAGTCGCGCCGACATCGGCCCCGGTTTTGCTTAACGGCGAAAGCGGAACAGGCAAAGAGCTTATAGCTTACCTTATTCATCAGCACAGCAGAAGGTCGCAAAACGCATATGTCAGAATCAATTGTGCCGCCTTGAGTGACTCGCTTCTCGAAAGTGAGTTGTTCGGCCATGAAAAAGGAGCGTTTACCGGCGCTCATGCTCAGCGTAAAGGACGTTTTGAAATGGCTCATGGAGGTACTTTGCTTCTGGATGAAATTACAGAAACACCTGTTACATTTCAGGCGAAACTGCTTCGGGTTCTTGAACAGCAGGATTTCGAAAGAGTCGGCGGAAATGAAAGCATTAGTGTTGATGTACGAATAATAAGCACAACAAATAAAAATCTCCTTCATGAAGTCCGTGAAGGTCGTTTCCGTCAGGACCTTTATTATCGTCTCAGTGCGGTCAGGTTGTCACTAAGTCCTCTGCGTGAGCGACTTGAGGATTTGAATGATCTTGTATGGTATTTTGTAAATCTGTATTGCAGGGAAGTCGGACGCAAAATTACCGAGCTTGATCCGGCTATGATGGAAATATTCGCCAACTATGACTGGCCGGGAAATATAAGACAGTTACGAAATGTTGTTCGGACATGCCTGATACTTGGTGCGGGTCCGGTTCTTTCTATGGCTGATATTTCATGGCTTTTTGATGAGCTTCAGCCTATAACACAAAAGGAGAGCATTAATAATCTAATGTACTCCGAGGATTTATTCGGAGAAAACGATGCGGACGGAGATATAAATCTTGGAGGTCTTCCTCTCGAGCAGGTCGAACGAAGAGCGATAATGGAAACTCTTAAACAGACCGGCGGAAATCAGGCAAAAGCGGCTAAAGTTCTGGGGATTAGTGACAGAACACTTCGAGACAGGATACATAGATACAAAAAAGAAGGATGCTTACAAACTGTATAAAAATGCAGTGTATATAAATATTGTGAGGTAAATATGGCAGACGCTGAAGATAACAAGAAAAAAGAAAAAACAAAGGAAGAAGGCAAGGAAAAGAAATCCGTTATTAAGCGGTTCCTTCCTTTGGTTATATTAATAGTTGTTGTCGGAATATGCGCAGGCGCAGGTATTGGTCTTGGTAAAATTCTCGCCGGCCCGAGTGAAGAAACACAGGCTGCTGGAGAAGGAAAAGAAGAAACCTCCGGTGAGGAAAAAGTCGATTTAGGAAAAGAATCAACCAAGTTCTGGTATTATGATTTGGAACCTGCTGTCGTCGCGAATTTAAATGAGCCTGGCATAACACGATATATCAGCGCATCTTTAACGCTCCAGATGAACCTGGAAAATGAAAAGGAAACCAGGGTTTTTCTTGATGAAAAAACACCGATTCTTAGAAACTGGCTTTATATTTTTCTTTCGAGTCTGCGGCTCGAAAATGTACAGGGAGACAAGAATCTTAAGAGCATTCAGTCTCAAATATGTGATGGATTTAACAAGGAGTTATTCCCGAATTCAAAACCTCAAATCAAGCAGATATTGATTCGAGAATTTCCAATTCAATGAACGTGAAAATGAGCAAAGACAAAATACAACAATTACTTAAGGCGGTCGGTTCCAGGCCGCGGACAGATGACACGTCAATCGAGTGTACTGACTTTAACTGGAATGAGCCGCGATATTTCAGCAAAGACCAGCTTGATAAGCTTGGTGTGTTTACAGAAAATCTTGTTGTAGCTTTATCGGAAAAATTCTCAGCTTTTTGCAGAGTTCAGTTTGAAGTTGAAATTGTATCCGTAAATCAGAAATATGCCAGCGAGTATTTTGCCGAAGCGAACGAGAATCAAAAGAAAAATTATTATCTGTCTTTTGGTTCTGGTCCCGGCAAGGAATTCGGTATGCTCGAAATACCGGGAAAAACAGCCGCGTTATGGGCAAAACAATTGCTGGGTGATTCCGACTCGAATGAAGGGCAGGAGAAGGAATTATCACAACTCGAACAGTCTCTTTTGTGTGATTTGGCGTCAGTTCTTGTTAGTGCCTTTTCCGCGGTCAATTCCAAAATAGAATCAAATCCCGCGAATAATATAATCGCTGGGAAATTTCCCATGAACATCAAAGAATCTGAAGAAGTGTGTGAAATTTCTTTTTCCATTAAGCAAAAAGACTCACAAGCTAAATCAGATGCTTCTTTTATAATACCCTGCAAAAAACTGGAAGCAGTAACCGGCAAAAATAAATATTCTCAAAACGAATCACCTGAACAGGATTACTCGAAAACTATTCTTGAGCATCTGAATTATGTGTCTGTTTGTGTTACTGCGCAGCTTGCTTGCAGTCAATTCAGTTTTGAAGATATAATGGATTTGCGGGAAAATGACATCATAATGCTTGATAAGCAAATTGATGAGCCAATTGATTTGATAATTAATAATTGTATATTCGGATATGGTATTCCTGTTAAATCTGACGGGCAATACGCGGTTAGAATAGCGGCTACTGAAATTTAATAAAATAACGATAAAAAATTATTTAACAGAATAATTTAAGGAATAATAAATTATGGTACAGGCGGCAACAGTTGATAAGGTCGAAGAAAAACAGAACCAGAAAAAGAACGTTCAGGAAATTGAATATTCCGAGGCGGAAGAAACTGAAATAAAAAGTTCCGGCGGGAGTATCGATATTCTGCTCGATATGAATGTAGCGGTTACAGTGACAATCGGCCAAACCAATATACCGGTTAAGAGGCTGCTGCAGTTGGCTCCTGGTTCAGTAATAAAGCTGGATAAGCAAATTGATGAGCCTGTGGATTTGTATCTTAGCGGAAGTAAATTCGCAACAGGAAGCGTTGTTGTAGTGGATGGCTGCTTCGCTGTGAAAATAAAGCAGATTATCGGCCTGGAAAATTCTCCGGAAAAGAATAATTAAACATAAGCGGTAAAGAGGTTTTAATGCCAAATAGTGTAAAATCCAATTTGTCTCATGATTCTTTCGGAAAGTACAGTAATATTCTGATGGCTTTCGGACTGATTGGTGTTCTTGCTACATTAATTATACCTCTGCCCACCTTCATCCTGGATTTATTTTTGGCGTGCAGTATTTCTTTGGCAATTGCTGTTCTTATCGTTACACTTTCATCAAAAGAAGCCCTTGAATTATCCACTTTCCCATCACTTCTTCTTTTTATAACATTATTTCGCCTGTCGCTAAACGTTGCTTCTACAAGATTAATTCTTTTACAGGGTGATGCCGGAAAAATCATAGAAACCTTCGGCGAATTTGTCGCTGGCGGCAGTTTCGTTGTTGGTCTTGTAATTTTCCTTATTCTTGTCGTCATACAGTTCATTGTTATTACAAAAGGCGCCGAAAGAATCAGTGAAGTTTCCGCGAGATTTACTCTTGACGCAATGCCCGGCAAACAAATGGCAATCGACGCGGACCTCAATGCCGGTGCGATAACTGAAACTCAGGCAAATGAACGCCGAGCGAAAATTGTCAAGGAAAGTGAGTTTTACGGCGCTATGGATGGTGCCAGCAAATTTATACGCGGCGATGCTAAAGCTGGTTTGATAATATCCGGTATAAACATAATTGGCGGTATTGCGATGGGATATTCCCGTGGCATGGATATTACCGGTGCGATTAAAACTTACTCTATCCTGTCCATTGGTGATGGTCTGGTAAGTCAGATTCCTTCAGTTATCATTGCTGTAAGTTCCGGTTTTCTTGTTACAAAAATATCATCTGCTTTCAGTGTCGGCCAGGACTTATCCAAGCAATTTCTGAAATCCAGTCAACCTATAATAATTACCGCGGTCATCATCGCCGCTATGGCTTTCGTTCCGGGTATGCCTAAAGTTTCTTTCCTCTTATTAGCGACTGGAGTGGGAATCTTAGGAAGAACAATATCGAAAGAAGAGAAAAGTAAAAAAGATACGACCAAGACAGAACAGCAGCCGAAAACTGAAAAGCAGCCTATTGAAGAATTGCTGGATATCGACAGAGTTTCCGTTCAGGTTGGAATAAGGCTGATTGGAATGGTTGATCCCCGCAAGGGCAGTTCAATTTATGACAGAATAGGAGCGTTGCGAAGGAAGTTTGCCCAGCAGCTCGGTATTATAGTTCCTCTTATCCGGTTGAGGGACAATATAAATCTTGAGTCTTCAACATATGAAATAAGAATCGCGGAACTTCCGGTTGCAAGCGGACGGTTGGAGCCGGAAATGCTTCTTGCAATGGATCCTGGTACAGTACAAAAGAAAGTTGATGGCATCAAAACAGTCGAGCCTGTTTATGGTCTGCCGGCATTATGGATAAGTCCCTCAAATAAGGAAAGAGCTGAGCTTAACGGCTATACAGTAATTGATCCTGAGTCCGTCTTTATTACGCATCTTTCTGAAATACTGAAAAGACATTGTGATGATTTACTCAGCCGCGAGGATGTTCAGCTTCTTGTTGACAGACTTCGCAAGACGCAGCCGTCTCTTGTCGGAGAAGTAATTGGTCCTGATAAAGATGTACCTATAGGAATGCTGCAGAGGGTTTTGAAAAATCTAATTAAAGACGGAATACCGGTTCGTGAATTAACGTCAGTTCTCGAATCTTTGGGAGAGAACGCTGGAAAAACTAAAAACGTTGCTGTATTAACTGAACTTGTTCGCAAGAGATTGAGCAGAACAATCACGGAACAGTATAAAAATGAAAAGGATCAAATTCTCGCGATTACAATCGATCCGGCTCTCGAACATCAAATGACTTCGACATTACAGCAGGAACCGGATGGATTAAAACTTAATATGCCGACAGATATGGCGATGGATGTTTCCCGAAAAATAGCTATGGCATGGAAAAAAGTAATGGATGAAGGCAAAGATAAAGTTGTTTTGCTTTGTGATTCAAGAATTCGTTCACCATTGTCGAATATGATAGCACGTTCAGTGTCGCTATTGCCTGTCGTAGCTTATGACGAGATTGTTCTCGGTACTAATGTCGAACCTGTAGAGACAATATCAATTAAGCAGTTAGAGTATGAAAATAAAAAAGACAAGGAACTTTCATTGGTTTGAAATAAAGATGAAGAAATTTTGAGGTAAAAATGCCTTTAGATACACGAAAAATTTCAATAAATATCGCTGTTATATTCTGCTTCATTTTAAGCATAATAATGCTTATAAGCGGCTTGCCGCCTTTTACATGCTGCAAGAGGGCGATAGTAGGGGCTGTTATCGTGTATATTATCACTGGAATCGCGGTGAGATTAATAAACTTAATTCTTATTGACGCGATGGTGTTGAAACAAATGGAACAAAATGAAAATCATAAAACCATGAATAAAGTTAAAAAGCAGGGATAAAATAAGTGACGCTGACAACTGAAAACATTATAGAGGAAAAACAAAAACTTCCTGGAAGTATTACCTTCCGCGCATACGCGGTTGAAAAGTCGTCTTCTTCCAGCGAGTTGGAGAATGACCGCATAGTTCAGTTCCTGCCAATGGTTAATAAAATAGCCAGGCAGGTAGTAAGCTATCTCAAGCCGCCTTTGTCATTCGAGGACATGGTTTCTGCTGGAACAGTAGGACTGGTAAAGGCCGCACGTGATTTTGACCCGTCGAAGGGGGTTGAATTTAAAACTTATGCTTATATCAGGATAAAAGGTTCTATTATCGATGAACTTCGAGGCTGGTCTTTCGTACCCGCGAATCTGCATAATCAGATTAAGGAAGCTCAGCGGGTAAGCAGGGAAATAATGGAACAAACAGGTACTGCGCCGACAGATGAAATACTCGCGAAAGAGCTTGGAATTAGTATGGACGAACTTTACCAAATGCTCGAAAAAGGGCGTGCCCAGCATTTTATCTCGCTTGATAGTGAATCTGATGAGGCTCCGGCTTTGGGCAATCAACTGGTATCGCATCATGTAAGTTCGCCTGATGAACAAATCGAGCGGCAGGAACTTGTTGGTATTCTGGCGAAAGCAATACAGCAGCTACCGGAAAAGTCACGCAGGATTATTTTGCTTTACTATAATCAGAACCTGACCATGAAACAAATCGCGGAAGTATTGGAAATAACCGAACCTCGCGTAAGTCAGTTACACGCGAGCGCTTTATTTAATTTATCAGTTAAATTGAGGCAGTATAATGATGGATAATTTCGACTCAAATATGATAAGACCGGTTGAAGGTCTTCAGAATATTACAAATTTGACACAGACGGGAAGACGTGAGCAAAGAAAAAAGAAGCAGCATTTTAATTCAGATAATAATGAACAACAGAGAAAATACGAAGCTGAAGAAGATGTGATACAGCAGTTGGATGAATCCATTATTATCGATGATGCTGACGATACAAAAATTGATTTTTGTGCTTAAAAAAGAAAGTGCCGGGCTGAATTATGGAACAAACTTCAGGAAAAATACTGAAAAGCAATCAGGTAAATATCGAAGGAAAATACAAACTCGAATTGTCACAGGCAAATCATTGCTCACATGACGGTCTGAATAATAAACTAAAATCGCCGCAGGTGAAAATCATTGAGAATAACGAAGGTTATGTGGTTATTCAGGTTATTTGCTCATGCGGCGAACAGATAAATCTCAAGGGAAATTACATAGCTCAAAATAAATCATAATATGATTGTATGAAAAATACGGAATTAAATACAAGGAGATAAATATAATGAAGGATAAATTTAGATATTTAAATTTAATAATGGTAACTGCAATGTTAGTCATTTCCGGTTGTGCGTCACAGGATACATCCGAACAGTCAACTGAATTGCCAGGCTTCCCTGATTCATGGAAAAGCGATGCCTTTGCGCAGAGATTTCAGGAAGCAACTCCGAAAAAAGCTACGGTTGTTGAATCTGCTATTGAACTGTCAGATAAATACGCAAAGCTTGTTGAAGAGGCGACTTATATAAAACAGCAAAATCAAAATCTTACATCGAAAAATCAGCAATTAAAAGAACAGGTTGCTGATATTGAAAACAAGCTGACGCAAACTCAGACGGAATTAAAACAGGCGAACGAAGCGCTGTTTGAAATGCGTCTCGAGTTGAATAACTGGAAGAATGACGTACTTGGCTATCGTGAGGAAATGCGAAACGCTCAAACCGCTCAGTTACAGGCTTTAATGAAAATATTAAAAGCCCTGGGCGGAGAACCAACGCTGGAAACCGCTCGTTCAAGTGGAATTGGTCAGGCGGTTGCTTCGAGTAGAAATTAAATAATGAATTTTAATGTGTAAATTTATGAAGATGCGAAATTTAGTGAAAATTATCATTTGTATATTGTTTTACAGTCTTATAACAACCGGCTGTAATAATTCATCTAAAGAGGCTGATTCAACGATATATTATTATCAGAATCCTGACAAAAGTCTTTCAAATATCGGAAGAATCGCTATCGTTGAACTGCAAAATGATTCGAGTTACCAGCAAATTGGTAATGATATAACCGAAGCTCTGTTTCAGGAAATACAGAAAAAGCAGGTATTCGGATTAATTGTAGTAAGACAGCGTGATCCATTATGGAAAAGCCTTCAATTAGAGCCTGATACGAGTTATTCTCTTGAACAAATGGACGCTGTAAGAAAGACATTGAAATGTGACGGTGTTCTGGTTGGAACTATTACGGAATACAAGCCTTATCCTCATATGACCGTTGGGTTGAGATTAAAACTTATTGACCTGACTGAAGGTGAACTGCTCTGGGCTGTTGAGCAGGTATGGAGCAGTTCCGATAAAATGACTGAAAAGAAAATAAAAAAATATCTTAAGGAAATGAAAAGCTCGTATTCTGGAAATTCAAATGAACGTATTACAGCTATAAGTCCGCTTGAATTTATAAGGTTTATCAGCTTTGAAGTGGCACAAACGTTATAATCGTCTAAAATTAGAAGAAAAATAAAAAATTCTTGATGAAAAGCCTTAAGTTTCACGAAAATATTGCGAAAAATATATTAGGTGAAAATGAATTGTTAAAGATTGGGTTAATATGATAAATAAAATAGAAAACAATCAGCTTTTGTCAAGTGCGTCATCTATATTGCAAAATACTAAGAAGACGTTTAATAATATTGGTTTGGATGTCTCGATAAACAAAGATTATTCATCTCTCGTTGAAATGGCTAAGCAAAGCCAGCAAACAGATGCTGAAATAATCGAAAAAGCACGTGAATCCATACTGTCAGGTGAACTTGAGTCATTAGTTAATATTCAAAAAGCCGCGGAGAATATATTCACTTTCGGCATATAAAACAGATTTCAGTTTAAAATGTAAAATGGTGCTATAACAAAAATAGTACTCACGCGTAAAAGTCAATTGAAGTTTTCATCTGCTTATCATTCAAAGGTTCTTTTTCAATCTCCAGATTTTTTGTGTAAATTACGGGTCTTGATTTTGCGTGAAATAAATTAAAATATGAAGAAAGATTATGTAATTTTAAAACATCTCCATGAGAAGATATAACATCTTCATTGCCAAGAGGAATAGATTTAATAACTTTACACGAAATACGTTTCTTCATGAAACCGCCCCAAAAATTTTCATGAAATAATAAACAACCCCAATTGTATGTTATTATATACTATTTCGGCTAAAAAATCAAATAATATTTAATTGACTTTGCAATTCTCAATAACTTTTTATCGAAATTGATATTATAAGACGATAAATATAATGAAACGTACTTTATATGCAAATTATAGCTCAATGCCCATTCTGTAAAAATTCGTGGGTTCTTGATGATAAACATCAGGACAAGAGGATTCGCTGTAAAAAATGCGGACGTATTTTCCGTGTGCCGAAGCTCGATGAGATTCCCAAAGCTGCGGATGTTATCAGGGATTCAAAATCTTCGATTTATGTGGATGAATCGGGGAAAACGTTTGGGTAAAATGACTGTTTAATAAAATGAAGTTGAGCACAATATTTCAGATGATTCTTTTATTATTTCCGTAAATCGTCTAACCACTTCAACTGAAGGCCATGTTTCAATGTCACTATCAGGATTCTCCTGTGTCCATAATAACGCAAGAGGCATCATTATCGCTTCAATATCAGTATTCTTCAACTCCGCACTCAATTTGCCGAGACATTCGAGAATACTTACCGGCAAGTCGATTTTATGGAAATCATTTTGCTGGGCTGGATTACAGAATAACTTTGTGCCTGTAACAAGATGTTCCCGGCAGGCTACTGGTCTTTTATCGTATATGCCGCAGGCGTTGTCCGATAAGAAGGGACATGTCAAATTCATCTGCGAGTACCATCTGCTCAATCGGTCGAGTTCCATCGAATATAAATCTTCTTTCTCATTTTGCAGGATACTTTTCGCAGATTTTAAAAATGAATTAAATATCGAGTTTCTTCTGCTTTCAGGTAAGGCAAGAACTGTTTCTCTGAGATTGAAAGCTTCTGGGATAGACAGCGGCACAAGATAATTACAGCAGGCAGCGCATCCTTTCCTGCATGGAACAGTTATTCCTTCATTAATACTTTTTGCCAGAAGAATATCTGAAATTATGGATGCCATCTCATAAGCGAGAGGAACGATTTCCGATAACTTAATCATTTTTGGTACTACATCAATAATAAAATTTACTGGTTTACCAAAAATTATCAGATTAAACTCTACAGTTTCTTTACAGAGTTCACATTTTTTATCGGTATCATCTGCGGATAGAGCATCATTGCGGCAGGATACAATGTCCTGGCCGAATATATGAGAAATACGAATAACCTCCTTATAAACCATATTTCCCTATCGGCAGAAAATTTGGGGAGATTTCGTAACTTCTGGGATTATTTTGCTGAAAATAAAAAAAACTCGGAATCAAAGAAGTAAGGTTTTGATTCCGAGTGTATAATTTCTAAATGAGATAAGAAATCAAGAATAAGTTTTATTGACCTCTTGCGCCGCCTCTGGCACCTCCCATACCCATGCCCATACCGCCACGTGCGCCGCCAGTCTGGGTTTGTGCTTCCCTAATCAGTGTATCAAGACGTGCTACTGTTTGGGCAGCTTTTTCGTCGTTCGCTAATACACGCAGTTCTGAAAGGACATCTGCTGAAACAGCAGTATTACCGCCCATTCCGCCACGTCCGGCAGCGGCGGGGGCATTGCCTCTTAGCGATGCGAGTGCTGTTTGAATCGCAGTAATAGCGTCATTTTCCGGCTGCATGGCTTGAATTGCTGCTGTTCGTGCGGTTTCCTCAAGGGTAGCAAGATTCGGGTCTTTGTCAGGGGCTTTTTCAATAGCCGCCTTGAGTGCCGCTATTTGAGTTTCAATCTCTTTTAGGGACGCAAGTCTTGCTTCTTTGCTGGGACGAGTAATAACACTTCTGGCTCCTCGTTGCATTCTGTTGCCGCCAGCGCCCATATTACCTCTGTTGCCTCTCATGCCTCTTCCTGATATAACGTCTTGAGCCTGAGTGTTTATGTCTTCAGAAATATTCAAATCGAGAACTTGTTGAGCAAGAGCCTGTGAGGCCTGTCCGTTTGACCTTGCCATAGCTGTCGCTATTTTAATCAAGGCAAGAGCTGCTTCGTTTTTGAAATTCTCACCTTTGGCAATCGCTATAAGTTTATCTATAATTGACGTTGCTGGAAGAGTTGCCATTGTCGAAATAATCTGACCTTTCTCATCATTTCTTCGAGCGATATCATATGTTGATATACACAAACCTGCTCTATCTTCCAAAGATACTGAATCACTGTTCTGGATTAACTGAAGAATCCCTCTTATTGCCACAACATGATGCGCTACTGATGAACCAGAGTTTGCGGCAATACTATGAATCTCTTTTGTTGCCGCATAATCCGGCCATGCGCAAAGTGTTCGTATAGCCTGATCTTTCGTAGTTTCATCAGATGACTTCGTTGCTTCAATTACAGCGGCTAATGCTTTTGAGCCTCCAACTGAATTGAGGGATGTAAGCAAAGATATTTTAAGCTGCCCATTGGCATTTTTCATCTTATCGAGAACAAGCTGTGCCGCGGCATCTTTATCTTTAGCTTTTGAAAGAACTGATTTCAGAGTCTTTACACCGTCTGCCTGGACATCTTCGTCTTTTGCTTTGCTTATCAAATCAATAATTGCCGGTATGCTGGATTCGTCTGCTACTTCAGCTAAAGCTTTTAAGGCCGCTGAACTAATTCCGGCGTTGTCCTCAGCGGCAATTTTCAGCAGGTTTTTAGTGGAGTCGATCATCCGTTTTTCGCCGATTAAATTGATTGCTTCTACACGTGAAGGAACTTCACCTGATAAGGACCTGTCATTGAGCAGAATTTCAACATTCGTGCCGCCCATTTTTACTAATCCGTTGTGTGCCGCGGTTTTTTCCGCTCCTGAACTGTTTACAGCTATATTAAACAATGAGTCAGCAGAGGTTGCGTCACCGAGTTTCGACATCGTGTCGATGCTTGCCAAACGAACCTGCGAATCACTGCTGCTTAGTGCCGCTTTTACGGCTTTTATAGCTGAAAGGTCCTTTCTGTCTCCAATCAGTCCGAGTACCTGAATTTGTGTATCAGGCTTTAACTGATCAATGATTTTGACAAGAGCTTTGACTGGTTCATCAGATGGTGACAAACGCGCACCGGTAACTGCCGCGGTACGGATTTTCGGATTTTCATCATTAATGAATTTTGTAATTAAGGTTGCGCCTTTTTCAGGATTGCAGTTTATAACGCCATTTATAGCCGCGATACGAATGCTTGTCGTGTCCGGTCCGTTTGAAACGTTTTTCGTGGTAGTTTCATAAATAGAATCGAAAACATTTCCAGCGTCCGCTGTTTGTTTATTCGCGGCTTTTGCCTGTGCGATATCAATAAGACCCTGGCCGGCTTTAATATAAATCGGGCTTGATGGATTATTCAGAACCGTGTTTAAAGCCTGAATAGATGCCTGGTTTCCTATGAGTGACAAAGCAGTAACCGCTGCCGACGCAACTTTTGCATTTGAATCATTCAGAGATTTGGTAATAGACCCGGTTGCTGGTTCGGCTTTGCGTTCACCGAGTGAATTTAATAAACCGATTTTGAAAACTGTATCGCTGGTTGTATCAAGTTCTTTTAATAGAGCATCTGTTGCGCTTGCATCCGGATTTTTTTCGAGTGCTGTTCTTGCATAGTCACGCAGTTGAACGTTTTCTGCTTTGAGCAATTTCGCGAGTCCTGGTACCGATTCTGCTCTGCCGATTCTTTCAAGCTGTAAAACGAACCAGTTCTTGATTACGAGAGGCATTTCTTTCTCTTCAAGAGTTTTAATCATAACTTTCGCAAGAGCCTGACGTTCAGTTTCCGCTCCGGGACGTGAAGCATAAGAGCCTAAGTTTTGCAGGGCTAAATGATTGTTGTATTGTGAACGTGAACTTTCAGACATCAACGGTATTAAATAGTCGATGACCTGCTGGTAGGCTTCTGCAAGTTGTGCTTCGTTTCTGGCGGGAGCTTCAGCTTTGCCTGTCAACTGGTTTAACAATACTGTTCCATCCTGGCTGTGTGCTGGCTGGGAAAAAGCAAAAACTGCTAATATCGCCATCGCAAGTGTAATCATTATCGAAGGCTTGTAATTCATTTTATCTTTCCTTTCATTGAAAGTTTTGTCAGTAATATGCAAAATCAATCGTGCCTATAATACATATGGTGCTCTTCTTGGACGATCTACCCATCTGGCCGCTTCAGGGTCGTTGAGTATTTTTTCCCCAACCGGGTCCCACTCTATCGGTCTTCCGAGACGCTCGGCAATCGCGTTAAGGTGACAAACTGTCGCGGTACGATGTCCAATTTCCGCAGGACAGATTGTTTCTGTTCGCGTGAGCATGCAATCGACCCAGTTGCCGTCATGATTATTTGAGTTGTACAAACGAATATCATTCGGACCGAAAGGTCTTGTCGCAAGGTTAACCGGTATAGTATCAAGCATACCATTTCGGCTTACGAATACTTCGCCTTCTTCGCCAATGAAATGAATCATATTATTTCCTCTGTTGGCGTTGTTCTGAATCGGGCGGTCTCGTAATACTGTAGTACCATCGGCATAAATATGAGTTTGGTATTCTGTTCCTTCCCAGCCTTTTGGAATGAATTTTACAGGGCCGGAATCATCCATTCCGAGCGCCCATTGTATAATATCGAAGTGGTGTGCGCCCCAGTCGCCGTTTTTGCGTGCGCCGTATTCCCAGAAACATCGCCATCCACCGCCGAAGCTGCCGAGAACACGTTGTCTGTTGTATGGATACCAGGGAGTTGGTCCGAGCCAGCGGTCATAATCGAAGCCGTCTGGAATTGGTTCTTCAGGTAATATTTGTGGCGGAGCGAATTGATCCAGTTTAGCATAGCATGTTTTGACTTTGCCAATCCAGCCGTTCCTGACTATCTCGGCGGCTGTTCTGAACGCTTTTTCTGAACGCTGCTGCGAGCCTGTCTGGAAAATTGTGCCGTATTGTTTAACGGCATTTCTTAAAAGCTGGCCTTCGTGAATTGTTAATGTCAATGGTTTCTGACAAAAAACATCTTTTCCATTTTTTATCGCCGCCAGGTTAATCGGTACATGCCAGTGATCCGGCGTGCAGTTAAATACCGCGTCAATATCAGGTCGATTGCAAATTTCTTCGTATTCATTGTATGCGGCACAGCCTTTGTATGTTCCGCTTGCCATGTTTTGTCCGTAGGAACGTTCAACAGATTGTTTGGCACTTTCGCGTTTTGCCCGGTCAACATCGCAGACTGCTACAACCTGAACTTTATTGTTTCCAAGCATACCACCCAGGTGGCCGCCCATTTGTCCACCCATACCAATCATACCCATTGTTATACGGTTACTCGGTGCATTGGCTCCGAAAACCGTTGAAGGTACTATTGAGGGGATAGATATAGCTGCTCCAACTGCTGCTGCTTTTTGTAGGAAATCCCTGCGTGTTAGGAAATGATTTTTTTTCATCGGTCATATCTCCTGATAAGTGACTTTATTAATATTTAAATCAGCTCATAATGCTGATTCTGTATTTAATTGACATGCTGTTTGTTAGCATTGGACAAGATTTTAAGTCAAAGAACAGAGCTGAAAAATCGTAAAGATTAAAAAATCTTCAAAATCTTTCTATAAAACTTTTATTATATTCACGGCTGTTTTATATTTCAAGCAAGTAATAATATATTTTTACTTTTTTATAATTGTAGTATGAACTGCATCAAACATTCTTATGCCTCCTGAGTCGAGACGCAGAATAAGTCCTTTCTCCGGGTCTATACCGATACATGTGCCTGAAAAAAGTTTTTTATCGAATGACAGTGTAACTCTGTGGCCTAATTGAATGCTCAATTTACACCATGTTTCAGTAATTTTTTTTCTGTCCTTTTCAGCGATTTCGAGCCAATAATCCATAGAAGTCAATAATCTTTTCGCTAATCCAATTCTATCGCAGGTATTTTTATTTTCGATATCCAAACTTGTCGCGATTGAATGCAGTTCGTCTGGAAAGGATGCTTTGCTTTGGTGACAATTTATTCCTATGCCTATAATGTATGTGTACGTATCTTTAGTGGGAATCGCCTCAAGTAAAATACCGGCGACTTTTTTTTCGTTTATTAAAATATCGTTCGGCCATTTAATTTTAGCGTTTTTTCCGATAGCCTCGGCAACTGAGACAGCGCATATCAGTGAGAGTATCTCAGGATTTATAACATAATCAGCAAGAATTAAAGAGCAGAGAATACTTTCCGAACGTTTACTTAACCATTTGTTCCCGGCCCGGCCGCGTCCGGCACTCTGTTCTTCGGCAAAAATTACCAAACCATCGCGGTTATTGTCATTGATATACCTGCGTGCAACGTCATTTGTACTTGAAGTGCTATTGAAAACAAGAACTTTTTTACCGATTTTTTTTGTATTCAAATTCGACTGAATTTCATCTGTATCCAGCATCTCAAGTTTTTTTTCGAGCATAGCTCACCTGTCGAGTCCGATGTCAACCGCAGTCGCTGAATGAGTAATTGCGCCGATGGCAATTCTGTCCACGCCGCACTGGGCTATGGCTGAAACATTGCTTAAAGTTATATTACCCGAAGCTTCGAGCAGGGGTCTTTTATGTTTGCCGCACATTTCGTCACGCATTTTGACAGCGTGTTTTAATTGCCATTGTCCCATGTTGTCGAGCAAAACGATATCGATACCGGGAATCTCAAGAACAAAATTCAGTTGATCATCTACATGGTCAACTTCCACGGCAATGAACTTGATACCCTTAATCTCTTTTGCTTTTTCAATAACCTTTGTCAGTTTATGTTTGAAATCCCTTCCAAGTTGAGCAAGGTGATTATCTTTGATAAGTATTCCGTCGTACAGACCTATTCTGTGGTTGTAGCCTCCACCGCATCGTACGGCGTATTTCTCAAGTAGTCTCCATCCCGGCATTGTCTTGCGTGTATCGTAAATCTTCGCTTTTGTTCCCTGTATCGCAAAGACATACTTTTGTGTTGTTGTAGCTATTCCACTGAGACGCTGGATGAAATTGAGTAAAATACGTTCGGCGCTCAGCATTGCGCGCAAGGGACCTTCGATAGTACCAAGTTTATTTCCAACATGGGCTGATTCGCCGTCCTGTATTTTTATCTTCAGCTTTAATCTTTCGTCGTAAAGCCTGAGAATTTCGCTTGCTATGTCCATGCCGCAAACAACTATTTCTTCACGTGATATAATATCGGCTTTGGCCTGTTCGTCGTTATCGAAAAGTATTTCACTTGTCACGTCACCTGTACCAAAGTCTTCTTCAATCGCCATCTGGATAAGAGGGCGAATTTGTTCCATATCAATTTTTGTTAGATCTTTTTCTATCATTTATTTTACTCTTCTATTATCATGTTTTCTTTTTCTTTACCGTCCTTGTTTTTTTTGAAGCAAGAAAGTCCCTTTTCTTTCTTTTTGAATCCATTAGAACAAGCTCTGGAAGCTCTTGTAATTCTTTTAGCTGGTCACGCAGGAACGCGGCTTTCTCAAAATCCAAATTCTGTGCGGCTTCCAGCATATCTTTTTCAATTTGTGAAGCAATCTCGACCTTTTCGTATTCATCTGCATCGAATTTAACCGCTTTTTGGGCTGTTTGTTTCGCTTTTAGCTGTTCGATCAGGCTATTTCGTATTTCCTTTCGTATTGTTTCAGGCGTAATATTATGTTCACGATTATATTCTAATTGAATTTTACGGCGTCTCTCAGTTTCGTCAATAGCTTTTTGCATGGACTTTGTTACTACGTCCCCGTACAAAAATACTTTGGCGTTGACATTACGTGCCGTTCTGCCGATAGTTTGTATCAATGAAGTTTCACTTCTGAGGAATCCTTCCTTGTCGGCATCGAGTATCGCTACCATAGATACTTCCGGCAAATCGAGTCCTTCACGCAGCAGATTTACGCCTACAAGGACATCGAAATTGCCGTGTCTGAGGTCATTGAGTATCTCAATTCGTTCGATTGTGTCGATTTCACTATGCAAATATTTGCATTTATAGCCTTTTTTGGAAATAAAACCCGCTAAATCTTCCGCCATTCTTTTGGTCAAAGTAGTAACGAGAACACGTTCTTTCACTTTTACCTTTTCTTCAATCTGGTCTAAAAGATGCGGAATCTGATTTCTCGCGGGAGATACGAAAATCTCCGGATCGATAAGTCCCGTAGGCCTGATAATCTGTTCTATAATTTCGCTCTCGGATTTTTCAAGTTCCAACTGGCTTGGTGTCGCTGAGACAAAAATTACCTTCGACCATATTCCCTGAAATTCCTCGAACCGCAAAGGTCTGTTGTCGAGCGCGCTTGGTAATCTGAAACCATGCTCGATTAGGGTTTCTTTGCGTTTCCTGTCACCTGCCCACATTGCTTTCAATTGCGGAATAGTGACATGTGACTCGTCTATAAATAAAAGAAAATCCTTTGGGAAATAATCTATCAGCGTATAAGGTCTTGAGCCAAGAGGCTGGCCTGAAAAATGATTGGCGTAATTCTCTATACCGCTGCAATAGCCTACCTCCTGCATCATCTCGATATCGTACATTGTCCTTGCTTCAAGCCGCTGTGCTTCGAGAAGTTTGGCTTGTCCGCGGAGTTCCGCAAGTCTCTGCGCAAGTTCCGCTTTTATACTGTCTATTCCTGATAAGATTCTTTCCTGCGGCATAACATAATGCTGAGCAGGGTATATGAATACCTGGTTTTCTATTGCAAGAGTTTCCGAAGAAACAGGATTTATGTAGCTAATCTTATCGATTTCATCACCGAAATATTCTATACGAATCGCGAAAGATTCATAGGAAGGGTGCAGTTCTACGCAATCGCCGCGAACTCTGAATGTACCTCGCTGGAAATCGAGGTCATTTCTTGAATATTGAATATCCGCAAATTTACCGAGCAGCTCGTTTCGCTCGATATGGTCACCTGTGCGAATCGCGACAACACTTGCTTTATATTCTTCAGGCGAGCCAAGACCAAAAATGCACGAAACAGATGAAACAATTATGCAGTCGTTTCTTGTTGATAAACTGGTCGTAGCGGAAAGCCTGAGCCTGTCAAGATCGCTGTTTTTCGAAGCGTCCTTTTCGATATAAATATCACGCTGAGGGATATACGCTTCCGGCTGATAATAATCATAATAACTCACAAAATATTCAACCGCGTTTTCAGGGAAAAGCTCCTTAAACTCTTCGTAGAGCTGAGCGGCAAGCGTTTTGTTATGAGAAATAACAAGCGTGGGTAAATTGTACTGGGCGATTACATTTGCCATAGTAAAGGTTTTTCCAGAACCGGTAACGCCCATAAGTGTCTGAAACTTCTTGCCTTTGCGCAGATTCGCCACGAGCCTCTCAATCGCCTGAGGCTGATCACCCGCCGGTTTAAACTTGTTGTTTAACTTAAATATACTCATAAAATTCTGTATTTTATACCAATATCAAGAAAACCTCACGTTATATCTTATGAAAATAAGTGTTTTTTATTCTATACCTCTTTTGCAATTGATTCAGTGTCCATCAAAATACTATTCGCCCAGTTTTTTGTATATTCACAATACATTTCTGGTGTATCTAAACGAACATCAGCGATAGTTTGTGACCATACAATTTTATCAACGACAGTAATTTTTTCTCCCTTTGTGATGTGCTCCCATTTTATGTACCATATGTTAATAGAGAGTTACACACATTTTG
>CAZVOA010000035.1:0-39710 GCA_964628465.1 uncultured Pirellulales bacterium
ACTGCGCCAAAAATGAGGGTAGTGACAGAGGGGTAAAATCGCTAAGTCCATACGCAGCCTGCAATAAAAATTATTTTATTTTTTTAAGATTTTCGCGATGGGGTGTTACACTTTTGAACGAAAAGTAAACTGAAAATGAAGGTGGGGATTCGTAACTTGTGACTCATCGCTCATCTAAGTTTAGGTTTGCTGCCACACCAAAATTGCTAAATATTTCATTTTTATGAAAATATTTTGTAACGAATTTCTATTTTTTACGTCTTAATACTATGAAGGTGGAAATTATATTGTTAACATGTTGTTTAGGAGTTAAATATTATATTAAGGTAAAACATTCTGATTCTTGAAACTAATAGTTAGGGGAAAAATAATGAAACGTGAGAATATTTTCAAAGCTATTGTACAAATTATTATAATTATTCTGTGCAGCAATCTATGTAAAGCTGAATATGATGTTTATAGTTTGGGTGTCAGTTATACTGTCGATTGCGGATATATACAATCTTTTGCCGATGCGGCTGGTATAAATCTTAAGGCCGGCTCTTGTTACAAAGGCAATATGAGAAGCCAGGCGAGAGCGAGTATGGACCAGGAGCCATATTCTGAACTGTCCTCTGGAACTGTGGATGTATTTATAATGACTGCACAAATGCCGTATAAATATACTGAGCCAGAATCTGAGGCATGTATAAAAATGAGTAAGGTTCTTTTAGAAAATAATCCCGACGCAAGAATCTATATTCATGATTACTGGACGGTTGTCAGACCTTCCTCATTGGCGCTATATACTGAATATCACGGCTGGGATAATGTTAATGCTCATCATTTAGGTGGAATAAAAACAACCAGCCTTATGGCAAATGAACTGAACCACAAGGTTTATAATATTCCGGTAGGAATCGCAATTCAGTTACTCAGAGAGAAAATAGAACAAGATGAGCTGGAGGGATACAAAAATGCGGATGAATTATTGGTTGACAGTCTTAATCTAAGCGAAATTGGACGCTATGTTCAGGCATGTATGTCTTTTTGCAGTGCTTATCAATATGATGTTCGTGCTCTACCCGGCCAGGCTACAAATTTTAGAGGCAGAGAAATTAAATTCAGTACACACGATGCGAAAATCATCCATGACATAATTTATGAAACTGTACGAAATACTCCATATTCAGGCTGGTATAAATACGAACCTGAAAGTTTAGATGATTATTTAAAACATCTTAAAGAAGGTCTCAGGAACTGGGAATCTTTCGATAACCTGTATCCAGCTTCAGGTCCAGGAACATTTATAGGTGATAACGGTGTACAATGGAATTGTACAAACATTCGCTCGGATAAAATCTTAGAAATACTAACTGATGCTTATGTCGAAATGAGTAGAGATTCGTCACTTTCGGCGACAATACAAGGCGGCATAGGGGATTTACATTTTGTAGTCTTTAGAGGTTCAGAAATCGAGGTTTTGATTGACGATATTTCAATGGGCATATTCAAGCCCGAAAACCTGGATGGCTGGGACGATTGTTATTATAAAATTGCCAATATAAATAAAACAACAGATGTAACAATCAAGTTTATCTGCAAAAACAACGAATCCAAAATTGATAATATATTCTGGACGATTCCGCTGCGCATAATAGATCAGGAATTGGAAAGACTCAGGCAGATAACGCGTGAAGCCGAGGAAATCCGTGCAAGAATAGCAAGGCAGACCCAACAGCCACAAGTTCAAACGCGCCTGGTTCAGCCTCAAGCTCCAGCTCAGCCTCGAGCCCAATATCAACGACTCCTTTCCACTACCGAAGCACCTCGCCGAGAAATACAAGATCAGCAGCAAAATCAGCCTTTACTTTCCAGGCCCGGCGTTCAAAGAGTGATTGAAAATCTTCCGCAGGTGATAAATCAGCTTCGGGACACGTTCAATAATAATCTCGAACGCGTTCAGAATGCATACGAGAAATTTCAGGAGCGATTGATAGATATGCAGGTCGAAAACCAGAAATTGCAAGATGAGAACCAGATGCTTAAAGAACAAAATCGGATACTGAAAAAACGCATTCAGGAATTGGAGTCACGATAAAAATACAATTAAAATGTTTTTCTATGGATTTTAAGGCACATTAACATGTGAAGTGCAACAAGTTGATTTTAGAAATCACGAGCCAAACGACAGCCCTAATCTGATTTTTATGTTGTCAGGACCCTTTTTTGATCTTGAAGGAGCAAATAGTCGAGATTTGTACAAAACAAGGATTGGAAGAAAGGATGTGCATAAAAAATGAGATTTTTTTAGTTTTTCTTAAAATTATGGTAATGAATACAAGTTTTTAACGTCTATATATTAGAAAACAATATAATATTCGTTTGATTAAGAGAAATTATAATGTTTAAGAATATAAATGGGAAATGTTAGATAACTACTGGTTAGGAAGAACTATTATGAGAAAAAGAATTATTATAAGTTTAGCTGTCGTTGCGATAATTGTTTTCGTATTCTTGATTTGGCATAGCAGATCTATAACCTCTACACATACGGCAATGATTATAGTTCACATAGCTCCAAAAAACCTTGCAGGAGAAGGATATACCAAACAGAAGAAAACTCAAGTTGACAGAATTCTTCCGAAACTTTCTTCAATACTCAATGAAGCCGGATTAGCAAACGTTACAGATGCCAACGTTCCGTTTAGCACTAATTATTTTGGAAGCAACAATACAGATACTGTTCTTAGGTTCAAAGGTGAATCAACAGGAAAAGATAATACGATACCGATAGAAGCGCTTATTGTTGTCGATTCCGAAAATTATGAGACTCTTAGAGTTACGCTCTCAGAAGGGTATTCCAAAGAACCTTCGATACTTTTATCCCAATTATATGCTAAATTGGATAAAGCCTTTGATTCGAACGAAATCGATAAATATTATTCCAGATTATGGTAAACTGCCTATAATGGAGAAATGACAAGTCGTTATGGGAGGAATATTTAAGGTGTTAAGAATTTTTAAGGGGAAAAGAAATTTAAAGGTGTCAGGACCCTTATTTTCAACTGGAATTAATTAGTATGGTGTCCTCATCGTACTTCTGAAACATCTTTTTTTTGCGTTTAGCGGGTAATTATCAATATACTGTTATGGATTATTTAAAACAAGGGATAATTATAGCTGCTCGAGTTAGTAAAAAAAAAGTGAATTGTAAGCATTGTTAATTATTGTTTGGTTTATGGATTTCTGCCTGCTATCCTGCCCGGTGTTCGTAGGCCTGGTAGAGTAAATTGAGTTCGGCTTCCTTAGCGTTGTATTGTTCCTGCAGTTCCGCGAACTTGTCTGGATTTTTATAGATGTTTTCGTCGCCGAATCGCTCTCGCGTTTTCGCAAGTTCTTCTTCAAGCTTCGTTATCATTTCCTCGATTTTATCTACTGAATATTTATTGAAGCGTTTCAACTCTTCCGGAGTTTTGTTTTTTTGTTTTTCAGGGTTGGAAGCTCTTCGTTTTGTCTGGCCGGAACTTGATTTTTCTTTTTTCTGTTTAACTTCGTTACGTTCCGCTACCAACGAAGCATAGTATGAATAAACCGGCGTGATATTGATAAACTCTGTTTTGCCAAGGCATCTATTTCCAAGCTCGTCTGTGCCAATTACGATGAGTTTATCCAAAACCCGGTCCAGAAAATACCGGTCGTGACTAACAACAATCATCGTTCCTTCATAGTCGTCGAGCGCTTCTTCGAGCATTTCTCTGCTGGCGATATCGAGGTGGTTCGTAGGCTCATCCATTACAAGCACGTCCGGCTCAGATAGAACAAGCTTGCAGAGCATGAGGCGGTTTTTCTGGCCGCCGCTTAAATCGCCGCATTTTTTGAATACATCTTCACCTGAAAAAAGAAACGCTCCAAGGCGGCTGCGAATTTTTTCCGAAGAAAAATCAGGATTCACGCTTGCCGCTTCCTCTAAAACTGTTCTTTCAGAATTCAGTACGTCACCATGCTGGTCGAGATAACCTATGCGAAGACTTTTTCCCATGCGTACAGTTCCGGAAGATGGTTCCATCTGGCCAAGAGCCAAACGCAAAAAAGTACTCTTCCCAGTTCCGTTCGGTCCTGTTATACCGAAACGTTCGCCTCTTAGTATATCGAAAGAAAGATTTTCAAAAAGTTTAAGATTACCGAAGGATTTGCCGAGGTTTTCGCTTCGCAATATAAGTTCGCTTCCCGAATCATTCGTTTTGAAAGAAAAATTGATAGTTTTCTGGTCGGTTGATTTATCGAGAAAAGCAGGATTTTCCTTGAACAGTCTGTCGAGCTGTGTCTTTCGTCCACGAGCGATTTTTTTCATTCCTTTCTGGTTTATATTCCTTGCGATAAAATCTTTCGTTCGCTCGACCATTTCGACTCGTTTTACGTGTTCACGGTCATACTGTAATCTTAAAGTTTCCTTCGTCTGGACATAGGTACTGTAGTTTCCCTTCCAGACTTTTGCTTTGTGATTTTCAATCTCGATAATCTTACATGTTGTTTTATCGAGAAGGTGTCTGTCGTGACTTATTATCACCGCTGCACCGTTGAAATTGAGAAGAAAATTTTCCAGCCATTCCGTCGCTTGTATATCAAGATGGTTTGTCGGTTCATCAAGTAAAAGCAGGTCGGCATCGAGCATTAAAACCTGAGCAAGTCCGAGCCGTGACAACTGTCCGCCGCTCAGTGCCGTAGTTTTCGCGTGATGCAATTCAGGATCGAAACCAAGTCCGGCAAGTGTTGTCTGGATTCTTGTTTCGTATGCGTAACCTCCGGCTGTTTCGAAATCGTGACACAGTCTGTCATACTGCGCCATTTTCGATTTTAAATCCGAGCCGTGAAGATTTTCCATTTCGTGCGTGACATTGTGAATATGTTTTTGCAACTTTACGATTTGTTCAACACCTGCGTGCATTTCTTCGAGTACGGTATTTTCGCCGTTGAAGGTCGCTTCCTGCGGCAGATAACCGATTCGCAAACCTTTCTGCTTAATTACTTTTCCAATATCAGGAGTAACCTGGCCGGTAATGAGTTTGAAGATAGTGCTTTTTCCGGTTCCGTTCGCGCCAACCATACCGACTTTTTCGTTCGGATGAAGCTGCAATTCGAGCTTGTCCAGAACAATTTCCGAACCGAAAGAAACATGTATATCATTTAATACTACAACAGACATTAATTTACTCAATAATGAAAAAAGGATTTATTACCCTTAAAGTGATAAATCCTAAAATAATCCATACTTAGAATATTTTGACAATTATACCAGAATATTTTTGAGAAAGCCAGATACTTACCATTTAAAGTAACATACGTAATGTCGATAGAACAGACCGATTGAGCGCATTGTGAAAACCGCGAGCATCTGGATTGCGATATTAGCGAGGAGATTCAATCCAATAACGAGCCTGCTTTTGCCGATAAGCGAGCCGTACTCGACATTCATAATTTCGAGCTGGCATGTCAAAACAAACAGCAAAGCGACTATAAAGTACGGCCAAAACGCCTTGATTACCGGCTTGAGAATGTTTGCCGGATTAAAAAGACTGATTAAATCACCTACCACAGAAATCGTTAGAATACCTACCGGGAAAAAACAGAAACCGGCAATACTGAGAAATGCTGACAGGATTTTATTACCAAAGAGATTGATAGAAATTATCGCTGGTACTTCGACTACAAAAAATACCATGAAAAAAAGATATAAAGATTTCGCGGCGTTCCAGATAAATCCAAAAAAACCGTCCATATAAACATCAGGTAATTCATCGTAATCAAGAGCAGCATGACGTATCATTTCCATATAGTACCAGAAGAGACAGCCCCAGCAGCACAGAGTAATGATAAGTCCCAGCGGAGCTATAAACATGAAACCACCAATTTGCCATGAGTAGTCAATATGTCCGGTAAAGAATTTGAAGCATACAGCAGCTATTACAAAAATCAGCCCGGAGGCGTTTTCGGGCCTTATAAAAAGTTTCCAGTTATCAATGAAGACCGCACGATAAAAACCGTCAACAGGTTCGCATATTTCTTCCGGCGGCTTTATTGTTTCTGGTTTATCGAAACTTTTCGATGGTATTACAAAACGCTGTTGGCATTTCGCGCAATGTGCGTTTTTGCCTGCGTGCTGGTCGGCAAAAGCGATAAGTTCATTACATTTTGGGCAGTTGAATTCGATTGTCATTTTTTTTACCAGATTGCGTAACAACTATAATGACGATAATATAAACCTATCGCTCGTATCGCGAAAATCAACATTAGCTGAGAAATAATATTCAATGCAAACGTTATTCCTGAATGGGGAATATATTGTATTGTAAATATTTGCATACAAACCGCAGCTGAAAGAAAAAAATATATTACAAGGTATGGCTTGAAGCCGCGAACTACCTGTTTGATAAGATAATCGGGGCGCAACAGCAGTAAATCTTTGCCTATGGCTACGTTCATTACAGCCATAGGGAGCAGAAACAAGCCGAACGAAAATAATAAAGATATAATTACAGGATTACCAGCAAATGTTTGTTCGAATATTTTATAGATGATAAGAGCCGGCAAACCGACCACGATAAAGATAATAAATAATGAATAACACGATTCGGCGACTTTCCAAATAAAGCTGTAAACGTTGTAAAATCCGCCGAGGATTACTTCCGGGAAATTTTCCTGGTCGAATCCAGTCTCGTAAATTATTTCCCTGTAATAGAAAAATAAAAATCCCCACGATAATCCAGTACACGCCCAACCGATTGGGAGGAAAATAGTTATGACTCCTCCTCCTTGAGTTGTAATATACGTTTTGGAATTTTTATCAGCAGTGAAAAAATAGAAAACAGCCGCGAGAATCATAAAGACAAAGCCTGTAATATTTTTCGGATTGAAAAAGAGCTTCCAGTTATTGATTAAAGCTGCTCTGTAAAAACCGGGAATCGGGTCGGAGAGTTTTTCTTTTGGCGGCTTGATTATTTGTATTTTGCCAAAGCTTTTTTCCGGTATGAAAAAACTCTGTTTGCAGGCAGTACAATGCGCACGTTTGCCGGCGTGTTTGTCAGCAAAAGCTATTACCGAATTGCACTTGGGACAATTAAACTCGATAGTCATATTCGCATTACACTCTATCGTGTACTATTTTTGTACTTATAAACTCTTACTCCCGCTGCATACAATCGACAAACGTTTTGAGATTGTTGCACCATTTTTTCGCTTCGAGCAGGTCGATTTTGTCCGCCTTGACAAGATTCGTAAGATGTTTTTCCAGCGTTATCATTTTTTCGTCCGGCCTGTTCTGCGTTTTCGTTTGCAATTGTGAATACAACTGCTCAATCTTGCCGGTTCTAATCAGGTTGGCACAGGCGTAATTATTATTGAGTATTTCCATAGCTACGAGCCTTCCGTCTCCAGATTTTTTCGGAATTAGTTTCTGGCTTATTATATATGCTAATCCGAGCGAAAGCTGGTTGCGAACTTCGGCCTGTCTTCCTTCCGGGAAATAATCGAGAATACGTGTCACTGTACCTGTCGTATCTCTCGTATGCAACGTTGAAAAGACAAGATGCCCCGTCTCCGCGGCCATGAGTGTCATCGATATAGTTTCGGCGTCGCGCATTTCACCGACGAATATCACGTCCGGGTCCTGCCTGAGCATTTCCTTCAGGCCGCCGTTAAAAGAAGTGACGTCTTTGCCGACTTCACGCTGCGATATTATGGAATAATTCTGCGGCAAAATGTATTCTATAGGGTCTTCCACTGACATAATTCTGCATGCGCTTTTCTGGCTGATTCTTTGAATAAGCGATGCGATGGTAGTCGATTTTCCCGCTCCTGTAATACCGGTCATCAGGATAAGACCGTGCTTTCGGGCAATCATATCCTCCCATACATTATTTGGAAAGCCGATATCCTCTATCTTCGGAATATCCAGTGAAAGCGCCCTGATAGCCGCTGCGAGGCCGTCGTTTTCCTGAAAAATATTTATGCGGAACTGGAGCTGGCCCATCCTGTAGGAGCAGTCAACACTAAACTTTGCCTGGAGTATTTCCTGATTCTTCCTGGTAAGGAACGGATAGACGAGTTTTTTCGCCATATCAGCCGTAACGTTTGGCCCTTTGAGCTTAACAAGGTCGCCATCGATTCGATATGCCGGCGGGGCTCCAACTTTTATATGCAAGTCCGAAACTCGAAGAGCGCCTCGTTTCTCGAAATAGTCCAGCATATCCTGCAAACTGATCATTCCCTGCTCCGTGGTTGGATATACTTTTTCATTTACAGAAAATTCTTCCGACATATCTGCCTCCAAATAAAAATAAGTCGCTCCCGGAACGTTTGTTGTTAATATAAAAAATCAGAAATATAAGAAAATATTCCGGAAAACCTTTACTTATAGTATATCCCGATGGAATTTGCGATGCAAAAGAATTCCAGAACACAGTTTATTAAGATATCTTGAATCTAATCCCTTTTACTTTTCGTTCATTTCCTTAATTTTCTCATCCAGTTGGTCTAATGGAAAACCTTCAGCTTTAACAATATGTTCTTTATCAGTCAAAATCAACCACGGTAAAGCTCTTACGCCCCAATTAAAACGTGTTTGTTCCTCGTTGTTCTCTATCATTCCGACTGGGATTGATATATTATTTTCCTTAAACCATTCATCAAGGGTTTTCTTTTCTGTCTTTGAAGCCTGAACAGCAATAACTTCCACATCTGTTGCCTTAAGTTTTTGTACTCTTTTGCTCAATTCTAAGATAGCATTTCTTGACGGCCGCTGCTCATAATCGAAAAAACAAACAATTACTTTCCGGTTTTGAATTTCAGAAGGCGACATATGAAGTGCCATGTCATTGAAGTCCGGCAATGCTTTGTTTATTAATGATGGTGGGTATTTCGGAGGAATTTGGCCGTCACCTTTGGCATAAAATTGGTAATCACCATCTTTAACCCAGACTCTTGTACCTTCAGGAAATTTAATTTTAAAACTGTCCTGTTCTGTCAATTTCGGAGCACTTATATTTTTTAAGGTAAGAACTCTTTTTTTTGCAAATATAAACGTATTATTATTTTTACCGTTACCTCGAACAAGTTCTGTTTCCATTGTTATTGTCTTAGGTAAATCGATTTTAGTATTACCCAGATCACAAATTGAAAAATCCTGATATAAGATTTGATTTTGAATAGTTTGCTGCTCAGGCCTGCCATAATATTCACGACGACGAATAATATGCATATTTGAAATATCAACAAGAAATTTTTCGACATGATTTGGATATTCTTTATTTGAATCCAGAAGCTCAAAAATATATAGAGATTTTGAATTATTATCTTTCGTATTTTCCTGTATATCTTGTGTACAGGATAATATTTCGTACCTATTTTTATTGCCCAATATTTTCACAGCTTCAATATATACTAATAAAGGATTTTGTGGTACTTGACAACCAGATTCATCAGTAGCAATTGTTCCGATTTTATCGTCGAAAGAATAAAGATAATTAAGGGTGCCATCAAATGATGATAAATCCTCGCGAACTTGCTTATTCCTTTCTTTATCTAAAATATCATAGCTATGTTTTGCAGCTATATACATAGAATTAAATACATCTAAAGATGAATCATCAGAATAACTTGAACGCAAGCCTTCTAACATCATATCAATCATCTCCCAATCACTTGCATAAGTTATTGTATTTCTATAATCTCCTCCCGGATAATATTCTTCGTTTAATGGATATTCATCAAATTGGAAATCCACATGATAGTTGACTATAGACTCGTTTATATCATGAAAAATACTCCGAATCTTTTGTATCTCTTCTTTTTCCAAAACTGTTGCTTCGAGAGTTCCGTCTTTAGAAGCCAATCCTTCTGTCGTCACTAATAATAAGAATATTCCGAAAGTGAGGAAAAAATGCCTTTTATTAACCATTTTCATAGACTCCATAATCGCTTTACAACCAAAGTTCTTACTGTTATGCAAACGCAAAATGCGAATCTGTCACAAATATTTTAGTTTGAAGAAAAATCTGTATTATCAGAATGATAATAGGAATAAACCTGATTTCTGAAAGGTTATTTCTATATGTAATCCGGTAATATTTCTTCTGGTTTTTCTTTTATTTCCTTGGTTTTTTCGTCAAGCTCATTTATGCCGAATCCTTCTTCAATAACTTTATGTTCGGAATCAGTAAGAACGAACCACGGCAGGTATTTTACCGCCCAGTTGTAGCGCACCTTGGATTCATTATCGCCAGCCGTGCCTATGGGGATTGTAATCCCATTTTCCTTGAGCCAGTTGTCGAGTGTTTCTTTTTCTATTTTCGAGATGTGAATTGCAATTAACTCGATACCTTTTTCTTTCAATTCGCCTGCCTTTTTATTCAGTTCCAGAATGCAGCTTCGCGATGGTCTCTGCTCGTAATCCCAGAAGCAGATTAAAATCGGTTTTCCCTGTGCTTTGTCTATGGAAAAATCTGTTGTGACATCCTGAAAATCAGGAAGTGTTTTTCCAATCAAAGTTTGTTTCGCTACCGCGTCACCTGTTATACCAAGCTCTAATTCGCCAAGCACAAGCGGCTCATCGCTTCTGCCGGAAGGAAGCTCAGGGACACTGAACTGTTGTGACAATGAAGCTATTTCCTCATTATTCACAGGACTGGTTCTGCTGCCTGCATCGTATGCCTGAATATAAAGCATATATTCACCGGCGGGGACATCGTCAATATGAAATGAGCCGTCTTTATCGATAATGAAACTTATCAGAAGATAAGGATTATCTTTTGAATTAATATTCAAATTGCCCTCGATAAATTGCGAAGCGGTTCTGTCTTTGATTTCATCGGGGATTATAATCTTTCCGGTTACAGGTCTGCCTGTCCCACCTATCTGAACATTCGCAGTTTCGCCGGATGGTGCATTTACCTGCATTGTATGTGTGTTTGACTGTAAATTGTTTCCCGTGCGCAGTTGTCTTGTCACTGAACCTTCGCCGGAAAAAATTCTATCGAAAACGAAATGGCCGTTTACATCTGTTTTTGTCTGGAAATCGAAAATCACTCCAGTAAGCTGCGGCACAGACTGGGGATTGTAAACGATAGTTTCATCTTTGCCGGGCTTATCACCTATTTTAAGAGTTCCTTCCAGTTTGGACCATGCGGACAAAGTTATATTTTTATCGGCAGTGAGGTCATTCTTCACAATGAAAGCATAACCTTCATCATGCAAAATAACAATTGAATACTCGTCTGTTGTCGGAGTAATACTGAATTTACCGGCAGAGTCGGTTTTGACACTCAACTTATCGCTCGACGGTCTTGCTCCGGCTATGCCGTTCGAGACACGAAGCTGGCGTTTAACTATCAATATCTCGGCATCTGGAATAGGTAAGCCGTTGGTAGAAAAAACCGTTCCAGTAACAGGGACGAGTTTTCGCAGTTTGAAATCCAAAACAATATTACCTTCGCTTCCTGAGACGGCCCGGGACACTTCAGACTCATAGCCGTCGGCATCGATTCGGATGTAATATTCGTTACTTGGGTATGTGAATCTCATCAGGTAATCATTTCTTTTTGAAATTTTCATACCCGGCTTCCACGAAATATCCTGGCCCGCTCCTCCTTCAACTCCGGGATAGAAACTAAAATTATTTACAGGCTCACCTGAATTGGCATCGACGACAGTGCCTTGAATTACCAGCTCAGGCAGGAGAGTTATAACATATTCCTTTTCGGAAGGCTTGATCATATAATTAAGGATAATGATATAACGTCTTTTATTGATATTTATCATTACTTCATCAGCAGGCGCATCTTTCCATACGAACACCCCGTTGGCATCAGTTTTCGTCTCCCATGAAAGCGAGCGGTACAGTCGCCATGTATCGGCGCTCAGAGTGACATCAGGTACCGGCACACCGTTCGGGTCTATGACTCGCCCGGTTATAGTATGTCCCGGTTCCAGTCTAAACAATTTTGGGGGAATTTGTTTTTCGACTATGAAACGCGAAACTTCAGGGCTGTAACCTTTCGCCTGTATAGTCAGAACCATCTCACCAAGTTTGATATTTTCAAATACAAAGCTTCCCTTGCTGTCGGTCTCCGTACTCGGATAGTATAAGGTTCTTCTATCGGCGCCCTGCGATACAATCGCTCCTTCGATTGGATTGCCATTATTATCGAGTACGTGACCTGTAAGGTTCAGTTGACTTTGCATTATCATTACATGTGACATTTCGCGAAGCAACTGCATTATCGGAGAAGGTGACTGAACATTTAAATTTTCGGTTCGATAATTTGGATCAAAAAAACGAATATTAATTCTTTCAGGCTGTTCCGGGATAATATCGCATGTCCATAAACCTTTAGCATCTGTTTTTTCTTCGTGTCCGGAAATTATTTCCGTTTCATTGCGATTTGAACTTTGAAGATAAATGGAAACAACTGCACCTTCGATTGGATTGCCCATTTCGTCTTGTACAAGTCCCCCGATTTTTGTTCCCTTGCCGAGATAGAGAGTATGTTGTGTCGATATTTTCTGCTGTGTTTCTGACGCGGACAGTGACATCTGTATCGGGGTATGACCATTTTTGACTACAACCAAACGCAGAGCCTCGATATTTTTATCCTCAATCTCAAAAGAGCATTTCCCGTTTTCATCTGTCAGTTTTTCTTCCCTTATATCGCCGCCATTGTCCTGGATAATTCTTACATTAACTTTGGCTGCTGAAATTGGCTCATTTGAAGTTTTGTCCAGAACAATAATTTCCATCAACTTTTGCGGCTTGACCTGCTCGCCTGCGGATGCGGCTGTATCTGAACCTGAAAAAAATACAAATATGTAAAAAAAGGTGAAAAGGTACATTTTTTTTATTTCTCTTGCTGTTTTATTCATCGTTATAACCTCAATTATTTCCGATAGTCCTCCAAATCCGGAACATTCCTGCTATCATTATAACATTACCTTGATTTTAAGTATAACAAGATTCTATTTTAAAAAATATCTTTGAGGGATATATTTCTGCTTATTCATTGCCGCCATTCTTGCGGATTAAATCAGCCAATGCTTCTTGCTTAAACATAATAGCACAATGCAGAGGTGTCCATTCATTTGCATCTTTGGCATTTATATCCGCTCCGTTATTAATAAGAAACCTGGCAGATTCTATTAATCCTTTTTCAGCAGCAATATGTAAAGGAGTCTGGTTATTTTCTCCTCTGGAATCAATATTGATTCCTTTGTCAATAAGAAGTTGAATAACATCTGTGCGTTGTGCAATAACTGCATACTTTAGAAGTTGATGAATGCGCGTATTTTCAGTGTTAATATTTCGCTTCTTTGAAAGTAATATTTTCATGATATCCATGTTATGTTCAATAACTGCTCTTTCAAAAGCATAAATATCAGTTTCCACGTTTGCTCCGTTATTAACTAAGATTTGAACTGAGTCAACATAGTTGTGAAGGATTGCTTGATGCAACAATGAAATTCCAGAACGACCTTTGAAATTAACGTCTAAACCAGCATCGAGAAATATTTGTACAATTTCCGAATATCTTAAGAACTGGTCATTATCTGTAATATATTCCAAAGCGCTCGTTTTTTTATTTATATCAGCTCCATTATCGATTAGGAATTTAACCAAAGGGACATTTCCACGAATGGCTGCTTCATACAAAGGAGTACGTTTTTTATAATCAGTCGCATTAATATCTGCACCTGAACTAATAAGAAATTTAGCTACAGAAACTTTATTATTTTCTAATTCAGGAGAAGGATTCTCATAACCAAAAGGTCCTTTAGCAACTATATGGAGAGGTGTACATTCTTCATAATCTTTAGCGTGAATATTTGCTCCATTCGCGATTAATAACTTTACTATTTCTTCGTTTGCTTTTTCACAGGCCAAATGTAAAGCTGTTCGTCTTGAAGAATCTGTTATTTCTGTGTCAGCGCCGTTAGCAAGTAAAAATTTAACAGTATTAACATCTTCTGAATGTAAAGATGAATGTAAAGCAGTCCATTTTGAATTACTCTTAGCATTAACATTGACTTTATGAGATATTAGAAATTTAATTGTTTCTGATTCGACTCTTGAGACTGCATCACGAAAAGAAGCATCCTTATTTTTGAGAATCTTCTTAACACACATAAATTTTTTTGCCTGGGATTCTGAAATTTTGCTATGATTCAGAAGCGAAAAGAAAATCTCTCTATAAATAGAAGCTAATCGCCAGTTTTTGATCTGAGCTTTTTCATCAGCAATATCCAAAGGAGTTTTTTTTCGTTTATTCTTAATATCAACATCCGCTCCGTTTGCTACAAGATATTTTACAGTTACTACATATCCATTCTCAGCGGCTAAGTGTAGGACTGTATTGCCATCGTTATCCTGTTCATTTACTTTGCTGCCTTTAGAAATCAGCATTCCAACAATTCTTTTCAGATTTGAATCTTCAGATAGCTTTTTTGAAAACAAGACTGTATCATGTAAAAAAGTTCTGCCGGAAGTATCTTTTATGTTTGTTTGAGCTCCGTTGGTCAGGAGGAGTTCTACGATATTCGGATCACCTGCAAGGCAAGCATAATGAAGAGGCGTACAATTGGAATTGTTCTTTGTATTTACATTCGCACCGTTCTCTATTAATAATTTAGCGATTTCTATATTTCCATACCAACCTACGGCCTGAAATAGTGGTGTATTTCCATAGATATTCGGCGCATTTACATCAGCCCCTTTAGATATTAGAAATTTGACAACATTTGTATGCTCCCTTTCAGCTACAGAAGCTAACGGGGTATAACCAGAAAAACTTTTTTCGTTTATATTGGCTCCGTTAGCTAAAAGTATTTCGATAATTTCTATCTGATCCTTAGAAGTTGCACTGTGAATGGGGAAAATATCTGATGCATTTTTTGCATTAACATCGGCTCCTTTTTCAATCAGGAACCTGACTATATCAATGTTGCCTTGATAAGCTGCATTATGTAAAGGAGTCCCACAATTGGGGTAACTTCTTAAAGGATTACCGGGATCTTCAGTCCAGTCTTTATACTCTCCTTTTATGGGGATACGTATCGTTTTCGAGATAGTTTCATCACTATTAAGAACTATTTTCGAAAGAGGATTAGCTTTACAGTTTATCTGAGCTCCATTGGCGACTAAAAACTCAACGATTTTTGTATGGCCGGAAGTTGCCGCGTTTATTAAAGGGGTGTATCCATAATTGTCTTTAGTATTAACATCTGCTCCATTTCGAACCATAAGCTCAACCATTTCCAGTTCTTCTGTTCCTTCTGGATCATCACCAATAACTATCAAGGATGCCCAATATAGTGGTGTTCTGTTTAATCTTCCTTGTTGATTTACCAGCTTAGGATTTTGTTCCAACAGTAATCTGACTTTCTCAATATCCCCGGCAATTACAGCTTTCTCTATTTCAGATAAATGCGTATTGAGAGACTTTTTGGGTGCCTGAAATATTACAATAATTCCTATAACAAGAATTATGATGAAAATAAATATTCCTCTTCTTGCCATTTTTTACCTCGCAATATTTTCGTTTTTTATTAATCTTCTTCAATATTCGTAATAGTCGCGTCGAGGCCGAGCAGGACGGTTTTTACGGCCGGGTCGTTCATTATCTCGTTTCTTTTTTGTGATATGCCTTTGGTTTGCTCTGCTGGAGATTCCTCTATAGTTTGTATTTCGGGGGCAATTTCAAATTTTATTCCTACCTGATTTGAGAAATGTTCACTCAGGAAAGTTTGTATTTGCGAAGCTCTGCCGTTGCTTTCGCACATTGTTTTTTGCGTTTTGGAATTTGCTTCAAATTCGAGCGTTAAAGTTCCATCTTCAAAGCGGCCTGGTTTTGCAGACCTTAATAATCCGCTTGTACCCGGCCCAATGCTTTTGGACATTTCCTGTAAAATGTTTTGCCAGTTGTTTTGGATTGTCTGCAAATCCAGAGAGCTATAATTGGCGGGCGGGGGTGTTTGTTTAGTGGTTGGCCGCTCAGGGCTTGAGGTATTTGATTCTGTATTATTTACTGGGTCAGGGATTTTTTTTTTAACGGCATTTGAGCCTGCCGCTGAAACTGAACCTGATTTAATCTGCGAAAGAAGACTCTCGACATTAATGAAATGCTCGCTCAAAGCGAATCGCAAAAGCGAGGCTTCCAGCAATGCTCTGCTCGTATCACTATTCTTGATAGCCCAGCGTAGTTTTTCGAGCGTTGAGATATTATAAACAAGTGACGCGATATCGAATTTTTCCGCCAATTCGCCTGCCCGTTGTCTTTGCTGCTCGGTCATCACTACCAGTTCAGTTTTGATACCGGTTGATTTTACGACCATTAAATCGCGCATGTAGTCGATAAGTGAATCAGCGATTTGCACTTCGCTTATACCGACGCTGATTAATTTTTCGATTGAAGCTAAAGTACCAGCGGCGTCGTTTTCGGAAATCTTTTCTATCAGCGTCCAAAGTTTTTCACTGTTTGGCTGGCCGAGGAATTCTTCGAGCAGTTTTATAGATAGCGGCTCGATTCCGGTGCTTAGTAATCTGTCCAAAAGACTCAGGCCGTCGCGCATGGAACCGTTTGCCATTTTCGCCAGCGACATTATCAAATCATCTTCGTACTTGATTTTTTCTTGTTTCAGTACGGATTTGAGCTGCTCCGCGATAAAGGCCGGCCCGATATTGCGAAAATCGAATATCTGGCATCGCGACTGGATTGTCGCCAGGACTTTGTTCGGCTCGGTCGTAGCGAAAATAAATTTAACATGGCTCGGCGGCTCTTCAAGGATTTTGAGCAGGGCGTTAAAAGCTCCGGTACTGAGCATATGAACTTCGTCTATGATATAAATTTTATATCTTGCTCGTGCGGGCCTGTAGATGGCGTTTTGTCTCAACTCGCGTACCTGTTCCACGCCGTTGTTGGTAGCTCCGTCAATTTCGATAACGTCAATATCTTCACCGGCGTTTACAGCGATGCAGCTTTCGCATTTGCAGCATGGTTCAGGAGTGGGCTTATCAACGGACAGGCAATTGAGCGCTTTTGCGAGAACTCTCGCCATAGTGGTTTTTCCCACGCCGCGAGTACCTGTAAAAAGGTAGGCATGGGCAACTCTATCGGTTTTTATTGCGTTAATCAGCGTTTGCGCAATCGGCTCCTGTCCGATTACGTCATCGAAAGTCTGCGACCTGTATTTTCTTGCCAGAACTGTATAAGCCATAGTTATATAACTATTTACGTTGAAAAAAGATTAAAAATTCATTTTATGCCGTATATTTCGTGCGACTACGAAACAATATGCAGTATAATGCAGAAGGTTTTTTTTGGCTATAAAAAACATTTTGATTTGACAGATTTTATCTGAAAAGATATTGTAAAACCTTGTTTTCAGCTTAATAATAAAAGTTTTGTAAAATAAGAGGTAAAAGAAAGGAATTGTTATGCGAGTAAGTATTGAAGATACCTGCACCGCCTGTGGATTATGTGTCGATACGTGTCCAGAAGTATTTGAGATGGGAGACGAAATGGCCCAGGTTATAGTCGATGAAGTTCCGGCTGAGTTAGAAGATGCGGTTCAGCAGGCGGCTGACGAATGCCCGGTCGAAGCGATTATGGTCGATTAATAAATCTTTCGGAAGGCAATTCAGTTTAAGCTGCCGAACCTGGAAAAATCATTCACCGGCCAATATATAAAGTCGGCTCGACCGATTATTGTCGCTAAATGGACACAACCGAAATTCCGGCTGTCGTAAGAATTATTTCGATTATCACCTATAACAAAGCAATGATTTTGAGGAATTTTGATTTTTTCGAAATCATGTATAGCTGTTTCAGAAGAATCGGAAAGAAAAATATTATATTGAGTTTTGCCATTTGTTTCCTGATATAGCTCACCATCGCTATTGTTAATAACAATTTTATTCAACGCAGAGTCCTCAAGTTTCTGGTCGTTTATATAAAGCTCATTGTTTTTCATTTCAAATGTATCGCCTGCAATAGCTATAACTCTTTTAATAAATTTTTCATGCCTGTTTTCAGGATTAATAAAGATAACGATATCGCCTCGCTGCGGATCAATTTTGTTATAAGCATTTTTATTAGCGATAATCTTGTCACCCGGAAGAATATTAGGATAGCATGAAGCGGTGGGAACTGAAAAAGCATCCATACACTGATCCCGCAAATACAGGCTGCTTCCTATCGTGCCTCCAGTAACAATTAATACAAGAAGGAAATATACATGCCATTTGTTGTAATCCTTCAATTGATAATCCGTTCCCGCCCGCATAGCCAAATTCGCAGAATCAACAATTGAAAACAATTTTACCATGAGTCCAAAAAATGCAAGGAGAATCGCTATTTTGACCAGAACAAATGAATCGCTCAACAAAAACAACCCGAGAACCAAAGGAATAGGCAAGATATTGAGAAAAGTAAGAACGAGACCTCTTGCCATTTTGCCGCAATACACCTGCCCAAGACCGGGCATAATGAGTGACATCACTATCGCAATCCAGATTCTTCTTTTACTGTTTTTTAATATATTATCCATTTATATCTCCCTTATTCAGAACCATAACTATAATAAAAACCATTCTCATAAATCCAGTCATAACTCCCATTACAACTAAAGCCGCCTGTGCAAATGGGTGAGCCGAAACAAAATCGATAAGCCGCTTAATAACATGAGACTTCGTCTTTTTTTCCTGCTCATATCGATATGCCTGATTTACAACTTTGTCTATGAAGTTTTCACAGGGAACAACCTTGCGCCTGGTTTCTTTCCATTCTTCATATAATTCTTTATTTTTCATAAGATATATCCTTTGAAGTCTTTTAATGCAGATTTCAAATTATTTTTTGCACGATTAATTCTTGATTTTACAGTTCCGACTCTCGTTCCCTGAATTTCGGCGATTCTTTCATAAGGGAGCTTTTCGAACTCTGCCAAAATAAACGCTTCTTTCTGTTTTAAAGGTAACGAGTGGAGAACCTCGTCCAATTTTTCAAAAAATTCGCTTTTAGCGAGTTTATCAGAAGGCTCTTCAATATTCATTTTTTCAGGAACTTCTTCCATCGAGAGCGGCTTTTTCTTTCTAAGTACATTGATACTTATATTCCGAGCGATAACAAAAAGCCATGTCGAAAATTTACTGTAATAAGGATCAAAAGAAGACAACTTTTTATAAGCCGTAAAGAATACGTCCTGCGCGATATCCTCACATATCTGGTTATCATTTATCATGTTCTTTACAAACCTGATAATCGGGATATGATACCGTTCTACAATAAGACGAAACGAATCGGTATCGCCATGCAGAATTTGTTGTATAATTTCTTTGTCTTCCACCAGTTAAAACCACCTTATTAGCTGTTTACTCATTTCAATTTCTAAATAGTTATACAACTACCAGACTGGATAGTTCCATGAAATTTAATATCTCAAAACTTAAAATGTGCGTGAATACGATTTACTATGATGGATTCAATCTGCCTGTCTTTTCAGATTGAATACACCCAACAGAAAAGTTGCGAATCCGATTGCGATTAAAATCAGGCATGGTTTTGCCATTTCTATTAAAGTAAAATTGCGCCATATTGCTCCTTCAAGAGCATAAATTCCCCATTTTACCGGGCTGAAATTGCTGAATGGACGAAGCCAGACAGGCATAAAATACAGCGGCATCATACCTCCGCCTATCATCGCCATAATCATAATAATAGCCCAGCCCGCTCCGCCCGCGCTCTGCTCTGTTCGGCCTAATGTGCTTATCAGCATCATCATACCTACAAAACATAATATCGTGCAAAAATAAGCGAGTACAAAAAAGGACAGATTACCTACGGGCATTTTAAAAAACAGCTTTGCCCCGATAAACTGAATGCACATTATAAAACTACAGGTTATGAAACACGCGGCTCCTTTACCCGCGAGAATATGCGTTTTTCCTATCGGACCGATTAATAATCTTTGAAAAGTTCCGCTTGTTCGCTCTTTTACTATCGAAATCGCAAACGTAGCGGCACAGCCGAGAATACCCCAAAGCATTGCCTGTGGAAATGTAATTTGAAATGGAGTGGTTGGTCCATCAGAAGCGCTGCTGATATTGGTTTGTGAAAAATTCAAAATATCACCGTCGAATCCCATCTTCAAATCCTGGTCATTTATATCGTCGAAGAAGTTATCATAAGAATCGAACAGGTCGAGATATAACCTTACATCTTCTTTGTCGATATCGTTTGCTTCTTCAATTTCGCCGCGCCATTTACTTACCTGGTCCTTCATCCAGTTTTTATCCGTAAAGCTTCCGCTCAAAGCCTCAAACTGTGCTTTTACAAGAAGTCCCTGCAAATAACCGCTTTCCATTTTGCGTGACGGATCAGCAGCTATTTCCATTTTGGGTTCATCGCGGTTAAATATTGCCTCGAAACCATTTCCCAATCCTTCTTTGAGAATAACAGCCGCGGTTACTTTGCTTTTTCTAACCTGTTCAAGCGCCTGGTCTCTATCAAGTCGGGTTACTTTGAGAGCTTCGCTTTCTTCAAGCTTTGAAATGTAAGAGGTTGAAAAAGAAGATTTTTCCTCATCCACCACGGCGATTTTCATCCCGCTCGGTCCTTCACCGGCATCAGAATATATCGCTCCGAAAAAAAAGGCAAATATAAGCGGGAATCCCAAAACCCAGAAAATATTACCTTTATCGCTCATCAGTACACGTATGTCTTTAATCGCGAGAAAGAAAACCTTTTTCATTTAGTCCCTCAGCCTCCTTCCGGTCAGGTTTAGAAAAACATCTTCGAGGTTCGCGGTTTGAACTTTAATCGAATGAAAACGCAGGCCGCTTTGATTAAGTTTCGCTAATGATTCCATAGGCCGGCTCGTTTTGAACCTGATTGTGTTTTTCTCGAATTGAATTTCCTTATCCTCTATAAACGATTTTATTTTTTCGATACTGGATACTTTCTCTTCAAATTCAGCTTCTATATGAGATGAGCCGCCATGCTTATTTATAAGATTGCCGACATTATCAATATCAAGAATTTTGCCATGGTCGAGTATCGCGACCGTATCACAAAGGCGCTCGGCTTCTTCCATATAATGAGTAGTATAGATTATCGTTCTGCCCTGTTTTTTTATTTCCTCAATTGTATCGAATATCAAATTACGCGATTGAGGATCAACTCCGACCGTAGGCTCGTCAAGCAGTAATATCGGCGGCTCATGCAAAAGAGAACATACCATATTGAGACGCCGTTTCATCCCGCCGCTGTATTTCGAGACCTTTTCTTTTTTACGTTTCGAGAGACCCGCGATTTCGAGACAATCCATTATCCGCTTATTTAATATATGGGAATCTAATTCATACATCCTTCCAATAAAACGAAGATTTTCTTCCGCCGAAAGTTCTTCGTATATAGCCAGCGTCTGAGGGACAACTCCCAAAGAACGCCGAACATCTATTAATGTAGGATCAGTTTTCCCATTGAGTGATACCGTTCCGCTGTCCGGTTTAATAATTCCGCAAAGCAGTTTTATCGTAGTTGTTTTTCCGGCTCCGTTCGGTCCCAAAAGGCCGAAAGTCCGGCCTTTATCCACCTTAAAACTAATATCATTAACCGCAATGATATTTTCGTATTTCTTTTGTAAATTCTGAACTTCAATCATTTGATTACTTCGATAATATTTTTGAATTGAAAATACCACAACCTTCCATTACCAGAAAGAGTCCCAGCGAAAAAACAAGCGTCGCAGCAAGAATTGTCCATGCGGTATCCCAATGAGTACGAGAGTTAACAAAATGACTCCAGGGACCATTAAAACCAAAGGATCTATTACGAGGTAGGAAAGCAATTGTTACAATAAATACACTGAAATCTATGAATAATAATCCTATTCCAGCAAATAACCTGTTTTTCATTATTTCTCCCATTAAAGAATCTTTATGGAATATTTAGCTTGAACGCTTAACAAACATTATATCTTATCTATCAATATGTTTTATAACATTCTTATTATATATAGACGCCTGATGAAGAATTCTATTACAAAGAATTTTGTAGAAAAACAGAAAATTCTCAAAGTTTACATTTTTAACATTATAATTTAATCGAATGCAGCGAATATTTTAACTTCCAGAAAGTTCCTTGCTTCTTTGGCACGCTCTTTTCAAAGCGGCGGTGACAAGCGTTCCGATATTACCTTCGGCAAAAACTTTTAACGCGGCTTCGGTTGTTCCGCCGGGAGAAGTAACTTTTTTACGCAGCATAGCCGGGCTTTCTCCATTTTTATCAGATTGGCTTGCAAGCAGACCGGCACCTTTTGCGGTCTGGAGAACAAGTTCTTTCGCTGTATCTTCAGGTAAACCCAGTTCGACTCCGGCTTTTATCATTTCTTCCATAAGCAGGAAGAAATACGCGGGCCCGCTGCCGCTCACGGCGGTGACCGCGTCAATCAGGCCTTCATCTTCAACGACAACCGCTTTACCAACTGCGGAGAAAATAGTTAGCGTTTCATCAATCATCTTTTTTGCTTTCTGGTTTGCGAATAAAGCAGCCGCTCCTTCACCAATCAACGCGGGGGTGTTGGGCATAACTCGAATAATAGCAATATCGCCCAGGACAGAGGCTATTTTTTCAACTTTTATCCCGGCGGCGATGGAAATCACAAGTTTCACAGAACCGATAGACTCTTTTATATTTTCGAGTACATCTTTCATATTCTGCGGCTTGACGCTCAAAACCACAATATCGGCACGTGAAGCAAGTTTATTGCTGTCTCTGCAAACTTTTACATCGTATTTCCCGGCGAGAAATTCGAGACGCTCCTCTTTTATATCACTTACCATGACATTTTCAGGTTTATAAACTTTTGCGGATATTATGCCCTTTATAAGAGCTTCCGCCATATTTCCACTGCCGATAAAACCTATTGTTTTCATTATGATACCTTGTGATTAATGTTTATAAATATTGTTCCTTGTTCTATTTTATCGAAGCTTTATTACTCTTTTGTCAATTACTATATATATAATTTGGAGAAATGCAATGCAAAAGTTCAGCAGCTTATATACATGGAAATGTTATAAAGGCAGGTCGCGTCTCTTCCAGATTATTGCGCCTGATATCACAGCGATACAAAATATTACGGAAAGTGCCAGCATATTCCTGATGGGCCAGCCCGTTATAATTTCCGGTCCAGCGATAAATTTAAATATAGTAGCATCTTTGAGAAAATCCATGCGGGGCCACCATTGAGAAAAGATTGATATGAAATAATTGATTACTAAAAAAGCAACAGCGATGCCGCTGGCGATGTTTCTGCTGCTGAACAACGCGGCACAAAGAAGCGCAATAGCGCCGATAGTGCTTGCAAATATCCCGCCGTCAATAGCGATGCGAAAGAACATATCCAAAGGCAGTGTCTTTTCGAAAGCGAATATATGGATGGATGTCACTGTTCCGAGATACATTATCATTACAAGGGCGAACATGCCTGTAACTGTAATCAAACCGGCGCAAATATACACCTGCATTTTTGATATCTGGCGTGCCAATATCAACTCCATCGAACCTTTTTGTACTTCACCCGCGAGCAAACCTGTTGGTACGCTTACGGCGAAGAACATATATAGAAACAGCACAAACGGATGTTTATATCCGATGGTTATCAGCGCGGGTGTATTGCCTGCTCGTAAGTAATCGCCGCCCAATGCTGTTTTAAAAAAGGGGACCAGGTCAAGCAAACCAAGCATTGCGCTCAATGTCTTGTTGTCATGAACCATACCGCAGACGGCAATCTGTACAAGGAATATCATCATCGCGATAAGACACCATGTTGGAAGTGTACGAAATGTCCAGAACTTCAATAGCGACAGGCCGTATTTTATATGGGGACTATTTTTCAAATCCGGCCTCCTTTTTATAATATTGAATAAAAGCGTCTTCCAATGACGTTTCCGGTGTCGCGATTCGTTCTACAGGAAACTGCGCGAGCCATTTGAGTGCTGTATCAGCTTTGCCATGATAGGCGATTTGCATGGTATTTGAATTCTGCTGGATTATTCTTATGCCGGGATATTTATCTGTCGGCAATACAGGGACATTAGTTCCTTCGGTAAACCAGACCTTAAGACGGTTTTCTCCCTGCCGGACTATTTTTGAAATAGCCGCAAGCTCTACGAGCTTTCCTTCCCGCAGAATGGCGGCTCTTTGACATATGGCGGATACTTCAACAAGATCATGTGAGGAGAGTAATATAGTTGTGCCGCGTTGGGCTTCTTCACGTATCAGGTCCAAAACGATTTGTCTTATTAATGGATCGAGGCCGATAGTCGGTTCATCCAGAATAAGAATTTCCGGCTGATGCTGAAACGCGTAAATAATTCCGACTTTTTGCCGGTTGCCTTTTGATAAGGCGCCGATTTTTCTGTCGAGGTTGAGTCCAAGCCTTTCAGCTAATTCGTTACATCGTTTATTGGTATCGTTATAGCTTCCCAATGAAGCCATGAGTTTGAGTGACCTTCGAGCAGTTAATCCCGGCCAGATGCGAAAGTCGCCCGGCAGATAACCGATGCGTTCATGCACCGTTGCTTTGCCGTGTTCTATACGCTGGCCAAGTACAAAACAATCTCCGCTTGTTGGACGGAGCATGCCCATAAGACAGCGAATTGTAGTAGTTTTGCCTGAGCCGTTCGGTCCGAGATAGCCGAATACTTCACCTTTGCTTATGCTGAACGACAAATCATCAACTCCACGGGCTTTGCCATATCGCTTCGTTAAATTTTGTATCTCGATTGCTTCTACAGAAATTGCCATCAGTTCGTTTGTATTAATCCTTAATATCAGTTTCGTTTTCCTGTATTTGCTTGAGCAATTCTTTTCGCGATTTAACTCGAAGCTCCGCATTTCTGAATCGTTTCTTTTCTATCGGGGTTTCAGGTATAATCGGGGGAACCGGGGTCGGTTTTTTATTTTCGTCAAGCGCCACAAAAGTCAGATGCGCTGTTGTTGCTCTGGTTTGCTTTCCGTTGTATGGATTTTCTCGTGTAACCTGAACGCCGACTTCCATTGAAGTGCGGCTTACATAATTTACCGAAGCTCTCAGGGTGACATGGTCGCCGATACATACCGGTTCTCTGAATGACAGTGAATCTATAGACGCGGTTACGACTTCACGGCCCGCGTGTCTTTGGGCGGCCATTCCGGCGACTATGTCTATCCAGCTCATAATCACGCCGCCGAATGCCGTACCCTGCGGATTAGCGTGATGAGGCATAATCAAATACCGTGTTTCCACCGAGCTTTCCTTCGGAGTTTTACCTTTTACATTTTCCATAATATTGAATTTCTTTTTTTTAGATTTTATCTTCAATTTGATTTATGTTAATCTTCTTCGTAAGGCCCAAGGAATCTTTCACCATTAAAATGAATTAAATGTGTTGGGGATTCGGCAAGCCATACTTCTGTTTCCCATGAAATGTCATTTATATACTTTAATAATGTACGCCTATCGAGGAAAGCTGTGACATATACAATACCAGCAAGTGAACCAGCAAAAAGCTCCTTTAATTCCTTTCTTCTTTTAGGGTCAACAGGGCCATGACTTGTAACTGCTTCGATTAGAACTAACCAATTCTTTTTCTTATAGTGAATGACAACATCGGGAATTTTTCCATGTTCGGTTATCTGTACTCCCAGATTTGCAAGTGCATCAGAATCAAAATAAGCCCATTTATTTTGTGTATCACCTACATAAATAACTATCCCTCCGGGTGTGAATAATGGGCAGAAATCTTCAATTATCTTTTGTACAAGAACATTTTGACCTCCTGGTGAAAGCTGAATCGTTTTTCCCGCTCTAACTTTTAGAGGGATACGGTTCATTTGACGTTCTTTTGCAAATATCTGTTTCAATGTTTTTATAGATTTTAGATATTCTTGTAGATGTTCTTTCCATGCAGGTTTGCCAAATTCTTGTAAAAGCTTTAGTACCGAAGCTTCTATTTGATATACCGCTTTTGGGCTATTTGTAGGGCGAGAGGGCTTGTCTGGATTGAGTTTGACTAATGCAGCTTGTACAAATTGGTGAATAGTTTGACGACGTACAGTCTCACGTGTATTTGGTGCATATTGTTTATTATAGTACTTATCAAAAAACTCCATCATTGGAGTAATACCCATCAAAGTTTCCTGTGCATTTTCCCATTTGTCTTCTGGCTTGAGGTTAAGAAGCGAAAGTAGAGTCAAAGCCGAACGTTCATTTTGCTGTTGTTTGGGAAATCCAAGTTCCTTCAATATTTCTATAGATTCCTCAATTTTTTTGCTCATTTTTTTAGTGTTTATTCGTTTAGTCATTATATTCACACACCTTTTCGAGAATTGAGTTTATTACATCCTGCTCCGGAATACAATCATTTACATAAGTGCTGAGCTGCAATAATTGTTCATATGTTGGATAAAACATTTTTCTTAAATCCGAAGCATTAACCTGTGTATGACCACTAAACAAACGGAAATAATTATCAAATAAAGAAGAATTCAAATACAATAACAATCCTGTTGCGAGTTTTAACGACATTCCTCTATGCTTTGCGTGAAAATAGTTTAAATGATTTTCAAAAGCAACGGATGGATATCGAATTCGCTTTGGATTATATACTGCGGCCACAACTCTTTTCTGCTCTTCCTTTGTGGAAAATCTTTTGGTGAGAACATAATATCCTGAAGGAACTATAAGTTCACATGTTTTTTCCGATGACATGATAGCATTTGGTTTTTTATTTGTTTCTAATGGCCAGGAAATAAAACCATCTTTAAAATGACATGGATAAATTAAAGGAACTGAATCTTTTGCCGGATTCGTTTGAAGATATTGTGTTGCTCTAAAATCAACAACACGTCCGGTCGAAACATCTATACCTAATTCATGAAGCGATGTTCTAAATCTTTTCATTTTTTGTATAACATCTTCATCTTTATCATCTGTTACAAGGTGAATATAAGCGTCTCTATCATTAGGCAAAACTACATTCTCATAAGGGACATGTTTAATAGTGATTTCATGAAAATCCAATCCTTCTGAAGAAGAAATTGTAACCTTATTTGGTTTTTCTTCTTCCCGTATTGCGTGAATAATAACATTTTCCTGAAGAACTTTATCATTACTAAAAGCTTTTTTACGTGAATTAAAAATATGAATTCTCTGAATAGCCATTGTATTTAAAAGAGATTTTCTAAATTTGCGATAATATGGGCCGTTGCAAAAACTACGAGGTGTTATAAATACTAACTCGCCCCCTTTTTCCAGCATGTTTGCAGCTATCCACACAAATGCTGCATAAAGATTAGAAACATTTAACCCGGAAGCGTCAAGCAGAGTTCGTGTTTTTGATTGTCCGTTTATTTTTTTATATGGTGGATTTAATATTACATGTGTAAACAGTTTTTCTGACCCAAAAAGATTTTCGTCTGATAAAGATATGCCTGATTTAATGAAATCTTCAACTCTTATTTCTCCATGAAATTCAATATCAGCTTTTGTACAGGCAATTCTACAATGATTAATCGAATCGCTCAAATATGGCTTAAGTTTTTTATCATTCTCATAAGCAACAACTTCTATTGTTTTGGGCTTACTATTTCCTGAAATCAATGCTTGTATGCATGAAGAAAACAATACTCCAGCACCTGCCCCGGCATCAAGAATTCTTACATTCTGACAATTTCGCTCGAACAAACCGGCCATAAATTGGGCAATCGCTGTTGGAGTGAGAAACTGTCCTTTTCCTGAACGCTCACTTCTCTCAGAAGTCTGGATTATCGTATCATGGATTTGATCCAATCCCGTTATTTCAACAATACATGATTTCATTTTATATTTACCTATCCTTTAAACCTTATTAGTATTCTATTTTATTAGTATCGCTTAATTAATTCAAGTTAGATAATCTTTGAAATAACAACAACTGTCAAATTGACAGATTTGCGGGTATTAACAAATGTTCCTATAAATCATAAATCCTTGTTTTCTGCTTAAAAATGGCATTTTTTGAAAATTGGCACGCACTTTGCATATTATATAAACGGAAGTTAAAGTAAAATGAAAAGGTTAAAAATGAAAGCTAAAAAAATTCGATATTAAATCGAAAGGAGGTACTATTATGACACTTGTTCCTTATATTAAACAAAACAGAAATTCTTTGAGTACACTGCACAATGAAATGGACGATTTGTTTGACAGCTTTTTCAGAGGGCTGGACAAGCCTTTTGCGGGCTATAAAACATGGCCGGCAATTGATGTAGCGGAAGATGAAAATGCAATTCATGTCCGAGCGGAAGTTCCCGGCTGCAACGCCGAGGATATCGACATTGCCGTTTATGGAAATACATTAACAATAAGCGGCGAAAAGAAACTTAAAGAAGAGAAAAAAGAAAAAGGCTATTACCATGTCGAAAGCAGCTACGGGACTTTCCGAAGGGAAATTACTCTGCCTACGGATGTGGATTCTGAAAAAGTTGACGCGACCTGCAAGGACGGCATACTGTCAATTACTATGCCGAAAGCCGCAAAGGCCAAAGCAGTCAAAGTAAAAGTAAAAAGCTAAGAAGAGTGAGCCAGTGGGCTAAAAATGTAAAAAGGTTTTATAGGAGAAATCCGCCATTTCGATATGAAAGGAATGGCGGATTTTTTTACTGAATACTTTACCATTTTAATTCTGTTGGCTGTGGTTCGTCGCCTACTTCGTCGGGACGCTGTTCTGCGGCGTCGGCGCTTGCGGCGGCTATCGCTTTATAGAAACACCAGCCAAGGCCGCCGATTATTATCAGAAATACGACCACAAGTATAGCATAAGAAACACCCGTTAATTCATGCTTTGTTACTTTTTCGGTTTTTTCGGCAATGACGGTTATGCTTTTTTCGTACAAATACTTTGCGAAAAACGCTGAAATTTCCATGATGCCGAATATTCCCGCCCAGCGTGCGAACCATGATGTTCTGTAACTATCGGAATCGTATTTTTCGATAATATAAAAGCTCAGCCCAGTCGCTAATGTACCTCCGATAGCCAATGCCCAGAATCCAACTGTTTGCCCGGACTTTATGGAAATGATAAAAAATATTGATGTCACTATCGCGATGAAAAATGAAACTAATCCTATGAATCCGCCTTGAACAGGTAGGCCCTCTGTTTTTGGAGTAATTGTTTCTTCTTTTTTTCGGCCTTTAATAACGCTGAATATAATTGAAATTAAAGGAGCAATTACGAGAATTCCTACACCTACGCAGTTTGGCGCGTTCCATTTACCTTCTGGTGATCTTAAAAATCCTTCCTTGTTATTTATGTCTTCAAAAAGCTGCCAGAAAAATAACGTACCAAGTATTACTGGTATAACCAGGCGGATGATATAATCCCACCATATTCCCAGTTTCCAGTCACTGCGGCTGTTGGCGTGACGTCTCAATACGCTTAATCGCCATAACCAGCCCAATACAACCGCTTCCAATAAACCAAGGAACATTATTCCTCTTGTTCCGTTTACAAAACCATCTACGATTCCGAGCCAGTTCAGTCCACCTTCTGTAATATAAATCAATCCGAATCCAAGGCCAATCAGGCTAAGAACAGGTAAAACTATCGCTCTTGACCAGCCGGTTTTGTCAACAATACTCGCCAGAACTGATTCTGTAATTGAAAAAGCGGAATCGATACCAAGAGTAATAAGTGTGAAAAAGAAAACGAAACTGAACCAAGCAGAATAAGGTAATTGTGCCAGAGCGTATGGGAATGCAACGAAAGCCAGAGACGGTCCTGTTTCGGCTACATTTTCGACTCCCACGGCATGGCCTTCCTGCTGCGTGACATAAGCCATAGCTCCGAGAGTAGCAAAGACTGCCAATCCCGCAATGAAACTTGTAGCAAAGTCAGAAATAGCAATTATAAGAGCGTTGTTGTTAATATCACTTTTTCTGTGAAGAAAACTCGAATAAGTAATCATGACACCGAAAGCCAGACTAAGTGAGAAAAAGACCTGGCCGAATGCGTAACGCCATGTTTCAGGTTTTGCCAGTTCGGACCATGTTGGGGCGAGATAGTATGCAAGTCCCTGCATACTTCCTTCAAGCGTTAAGCCGCGGATTGTAAGAATCAAGAGCATTAACCAGGGAAGCGGAACTGTCAGCCAGACAATTTTTCCGACAAGGTTTACTCCCTTAAAAATGCAAAAATACATTGTAACCCAGGCGATTAATAAAGGAACTACAATGTTCCATCTTAATGCTCCGAGTGATGTGCCTTCGGTATATCCGAGATAATTATCAAAGAAGAAACTTTTGGCGTTTTCCACGCCTTCAAGACCCTGTCCGGCCCAGGGCAAATCACCTTTACCCATAATTCCCAGAATACTGTACCATAAGAAGCTGAAGCAATATGCAAGGATAACCGGGTAGTAAGTAATGATAACAAAACCAAGAATGATTCCCCACCAGCCTACAATCTCGAATTTTTTATGGCCGTGTTTAAAAGCGTCAGGCGCTGCGCGTTGAGTGTAATGTCCCAGGCTGAATTCCAATATCAGTAAAGGAAATCCCACTACAACTACTCCAAGAATATATGGAATTAGAAATGCGCCTCCGCCGTAACTGTATAATTTGTAAGGAAAACCCCAAAGATTGCCAAGACCTACTGCTGAACCTATCGCCGCTAAAATAAAGCCGCTGCGAGTCCCCCAGCTTTCTCTCTGCTCTTCGAGTAATCCAGCCATACCACCTAATCTTTCTTTTTAGATTTTTTGGATTTCTGGTCTTTATCTTCCTGAATATTTTTTTCCTGTAAATCTGATTCTGTTTCTGAAATTCCAAGTATAGCCAAAGTTTCTCTTTCGATAATACTCTTTATGCTTACTCGCGGAACGGCAGGCAAATTTGTATCAGCTAATTGCATATTAAAACCGAGCAGTGTCTCGATACATTGCTCGGGATTGTAAGTTGGAAATCCGCTTCCAAACAATAGTTTGTCCATAACTCCGTATTCATGTGCGGCAATAACCGTGTTGTAGGTCTGCCAGACATTTTTGGGTTTTATCGTCAAATCGGCATAGACATTTTTATGCTTTGCGACCATTATGAGCGTTTGCTCGATAAAAGGTGCTCCCATATTTCCAATAACGAATTTTAATGCAGGAAATTCGCGTGCAACTTCATCAAGTAAATACGGTTGAGCATAATCAAGAACCGCCTTTTGTTTGATATCTACTCCCGCGTTATGGAAAAAAACTGGCAGGTTAAGTTCGAGAGCTGATTCGTAAAGCCTCATGTTTCTGCTGTTTGTCGGATGAATACCCCAATCCGAACAATACATTACAAGTCCTTTCAGTCCGAGCTTTTTAGTCGCGGCTTCCAGAGAACTTGTACTTATTTTATCCTCATCCGGCCTTACGACCGCAAAACCAACCATTTTCTCACTGTATTTGTTGACATACTGAGAAAGCTCTTTATTAATTTCGCTGCTTTGGCCATTGACAGAAGCCAGAACGATACAGGCATTAACGGTTTCAATCGCGGCCAAGTGATCACTTGCAACGTTTTCGCCCGATACATTTTCTATATGTGTATGACAATCAACTATCATATTCCGATACCATAAACCTTATAGCTCAAAATTGTATTGAATAATCGAAAAAGACGCTTTCGTCAAGAATAAATATTTACTCCATCTTCCTTGACAAAAAAATCTTATAAATATAATATACAACTGAATTTGGAAGAAAATAAAAAAATGATGAAAAAAGCTCAAATTGGAATTAAAAAAACGAGAGAAATGGCAAAAAAGCAATTATTTGGGTTTTTCTTGTTTATATTTGAATAATTCTGTTCTTTAAGCGTTATATATGTATAACCTGGTTTATGGCAATTGGGTATAAAACGGAAACCATATTCCCGGTAAAGTAACAAAACTAAGGTTTAGGATAATAATATGGATTGCCCGGTTTGTAAACAAAGCGCAATGATTACTCTTGAATTGAATGGAGTAGAAATTGATTATTGCACGCAATGCGAAGGAATCTGGCTGGATGCCGGCGAACTGGAAGAGCTTCTTGGTGATGTAAATAAATCGAAAGAATTGATAAATTCGTTCAAAATTGATTCAGGAAATGCTGAAGCGGCTCGAAAATGCCCAATTTGTTATAAAAAAATGCAAAAAATTATTATTGGTTCGGCTGAACCGAAACTTTTTATTGATAAATGTGTCAAAGGTGACGGCTTGTGGTTCGATAAAGGTGAACTGCATGATATTGTCGAAAAAGCTCAATTGGATGAAAATAATAAGATTAAGACGTTACTAACGGATATGTTCAGTCAAAAGTGATTGAAAACTTTTTAATTTAGGAGAAAACCTATGTGGATTTTTTTGGGAGTAATTCTTGTTGTAATTGTATTGATTGTTCTATTTGTAATCGGAATTTACAATACTCTGGTCAGACTTCGCAACCAGGTCGATAATTCATGGTCACAAATCGATGTCCAGCTTAAACGCAGACACGACCTGATTCCAAACCTTGTTGAGACCGCCAAAGGTTATATGAAACACGAACGCGGGACATTCGAGGCAATTACGGAAGCACGAAGTAAGGCAATGGGTGCAAAAAATGTATCTGAAGCATCCAAGGCGGAAGGCGCACTTGGTGACGCTCTGAGCAAGTTCATGCTTGTTGTCGAAAATTATCCCGAATTGAAGGCAAACCAGAATTTTCTTGCTGTACAGGAAGAACTCAGCAGCACAGAGAATAAAATCGCGTTTTCCAGGCAAAGTTACAATGACCAGGTATTGGGATATAATAACAATATTCAGATGTTCCCATCGAATATTATCGCTGGTATGTTCAGTTTCACTAAACGCGACTTCTTCGAAATTGAAAATGCAGCCGAACGTGAAGTTCCAAAAGTTAGTTTTTAATCCGGAATTGAGTTTTATTACAGATTTGCTTTATGTGGGAACTGATACGAGCTAATAAAAGGAATTCCATATTCCTTATGATGTTAATGGCAGCGGTATTACTGCTGCTGGGTTTTCTGATCGGAGCGGCTTTCTCCGGCGGAAATACTAATGGTGGTTTTTTTGGAATAATGATCGCAAGCGGAATCTGGTTGATACTCACGCTGATTAGTTTTTCAAGCGGCGACCAGATTCTCCTTGCCGCAAGCCGAGCGCAGCCGGTAACGCATGATGTTCATCCTCAATTATTCAATATCGTCGAAGAGATGAAAATCGCAGCCGGTCTGCCGAAAATGCCTAAAATCTATATTATTAACGACCCGGCGCCAAACGCTTTCGCCACGGGAAGAAGCCCGGAAACCGCTTCGGTAGCCGTAACCGCCGGTTTGCTCGCGCGTTTGAATCGTGATGAGTTGCAGGGCGTTATCGCGCATGAAATCAGTCATATCGTTCACAGGGATATTCTTTTCGTAACTTTTGCGGGTATTATGCTCGGTTCAATAGTCCTGCTTTCACAGGTATTCATGCGAAGTATGTTTTATGGTTCGCTCGGCGGTTCAAGAAGACGCTACTCAAGCGGTGGAAAAGGCGGCGGGCAGGAACAAATTATCATACTTGTTATTACAATCATCGCGGCTATTCTGGCGCCGATACTGGCACAACTGCTTTACTTTGCTCTTTCAAGAAAAAGAGAATATCTTGCGGATGCCGGAGCGGCCAGACTTACCCGTTACCCGGAAGGCCTGGCGAGCGCTTTGGAGAAAATTTCCAGCGATTCGGCCCCTCAACTGGATTCGGCAAATAAAGTTACCGCACCTATGTATATTGTGAATCCTTTTAAGAAGAAAGGCCAGATGAAGTTGTCCGATTTGACAAGTACACATCCGCCGATTTCAGAAAGAATAAGGATTCTTCGTAATATGACTCACGGCGCGTCTTATAAGGATTATTCCAATGCTTATAGCAGTGTAACACACTCAAAAGCGGCATTTGTTCCGGCTTCAGCTATGGCCAAAGAGCAGGTTGAAATACGGCAGGCTCAGGAAAAAGCCGTAAAACAAGAGCGCAATGAAAATCAGATGAGACAGATTGGCGATATTATGCGAAAAGTGAATCAATTCGCATTTATCCCATGTGCCTGCGGCTTAACCATGAAAGTCCCGCCAAACTTCAAAGGCAGCACCGTAACATGCCCGCGCTGCCACAAAAACCACGAAATACCCATTAAAAATTAATAGTAAGATTTCTTTAAAAAATCATGTTGACTTAACCTATATTATATTCTAAGTTATCGAAGTTCAGAGTAATTATTAAGTTGATGTTTTTAGGATTTTTAAAGGAGATATTATGTGCAAAATATACTGTGCGGGTCCTCTTTTTAATCCGAAAGAACGTGAAGAAATGCAGGAAATTGCAACAGTCCTTGAAAAGGCGGGATATCAGGTGTTTTTACCTCATAGAGATGGCCTTGAGTTTGCCAATATTTTTCCAAACTTACTTAAAAAAGGTATAGCACCTCAACAAGCAAAAGAAATTCTTAATAATGCAATTTTTTCTCTTGATGTTTTTCACGTAACTGATAGTCAAGGATTAGTTTTAAATATGAACGGGCGAGTTCCAGATGAAGGAGCGATGGTTGAGGCTGGTATTGCCTGGGCATGTAATAAAGCAATAGTCATTTTTAGAAATGACAGCCGGTCTCTATTGGAAGGAAACTGTAATCCAATGGTTATGGGGCTTTCTGGTTTTTCATACATTGAAAAGTATGAAGATATTCCAACGGCTTTTGATTATAAGTTTACCAAAGCGAGAGAAGATTTCTATTGTTCACGAGATCCTCAGTTTGAAGCTACAAAGAAAAATGGAAAACAAATTAACGAGTTTCTTTCCGGCCAAAAAGCATCAAATGATATTACAGGATTACTCATTGATTTATTTAGGGAGAGGATATGTCAAAATATAGAAGGCCAGACGAAGAAATATACACAAATCCATTTGCAACAGTAACTACAAAAGGAAGGAAAGTAAAACAAGATTCAGATGGTTTCCGAACTGAATTTCAGCGAGATGTTCATAGAATTATTTATTCTCAATCCTTTAGACGTCTAAGGCATAAGACCCAGGTTTTTTATTTTCCACAAAATGACCATGTCAGTACAAGAATGGATCACGTTAGATTTGTAGCTTCCGCGGCTCGTACAGTCGCACGTAGTCTAAGACTAAATGAAGATTTAGCGGAAGCAATAGGCTTGGCTCACGATATAGGTCATGCGCCATTTGGGCATCAGGGAGAAGATTTTTTTAACAAAATTATTAGTACACACCCAGAACTTCAAGCTCTTATTCCGAAATTTTCACATGAAGTATATGGTTTACGAGTAGTAGATTATATAGCAAAGCGAGACAGAGAAAGCCCCGGATTAAATCTAACATGGGAAGTTAGAGATGGTATTATTTCTCATTGTGGAGAGGATTTTAAAACATGTGAATTATCCGCTGGAAATAAAACCAAGGATTTAGATAGTATTAAAACTCGTGAGGAAGCAGGTTTACCTGCAACATTAGAAGGTTGTATTGTTCGTTTGATTGATAAAATTGCTTACGCAGGTAAAGATATTGAAGATGCTATCGAAGCAAAAATTCTGAAAGAAGAAGATATCCCACCAGAGTTCAAAGAAAGATTAGGTAAAACTAATGGCATGATCATAGGCACTTTTATCGAGGATATAATCGAAAATAGTCATGAAAAGAACTACATAAAGCTCTCACCTGAGTTAGGTGAATTGTTACATAATTTAATAAAATTCAATCAAGATAAGATTTACCATAGCCCGGAAGCTGAAGCATATAAAAAACAAGCAGGAAAAACCATCCATTACTTATTTGATGATCTCCTATTTGAAATAAGAGATACAAATAGATTTAACTCGGATAAATATTCTGATCCAGAAAAAAATAAATATATTCCAGAAGTATATAAAATCTTTAAACTATTTATTGAGGATATGAAAGATATATATACCTCTGAAGATCCAGACGCATTAATTGTTTTAGATTTTGTAGCTGGGATGACCGACAGTTTTGCTATGCGTTCATTGTCAGATATTTTTATTCCGAGAATGAGCGTATAACTTTATACTCTAATGTAATAACAAAGTTTTCCACCAGAATATAAAGTTTTGACCAGATTGATATCTATCTAAGCAAATACTGAATGTTACAGTCTGATTTTCAGGCAATCTTCCATGAAGCAGCAGTCTATATTGGGACAGTTGCCGTTGGACCAGCCGTAGCAGGGGGTATTTCCCTCTGCGGTTTGAATTGCGTGAATAAGTTCTGTTTTGTTCATTTTTCCAAAATTAATCCCGAGTTCTTTAGCTTTTATCTTTATTTCGGGAACAGTCATTTTTTTATTTGTAGAAGGCATCTTTTGTCTCCTTAAAGTTATATTAATATTTCGATACTATTATTTTCGTAATTTTCTTCAAAGCAGTTACAAAAATTTATTATAAAAAATAATTATTTTTACATATATCTTACAGCAATATTATTAACAAATAGATTATAGGACGAAATAGGGCGTTTATTTACTTTTGATAAGACATTTTATAAATACGCTGATAGACAAAACAAAGCCAAAACCGAATAGCGGCCAATAAAAGTACTCAAAATAATTCTCTTTAGCTGTATGTAGGCCTGGAATGCAGAAGGAAATTATGATAATAAGACCTGCAAGAGAAAAAGAAAACCAGTCAAAATATGATGTGTAGATACTTTTGCCTTTATAATCTCGATATAATATGACAATAGCAAATAAAAGCATAACTATTGAACATAATACAGGCGCCAGTACCGGGCTTGCCCATGTCATTGGTATAAGGAACAGAATGTCCCAATCCATAATTGATGCGGGCCAGTCGAGAAGAATTTTCAACCAAATGTAATAAAAGATGTCCCAAACCGCAAAAATTGTTAAAAAATATGCAACTCTCTGCCTGCGATTATGCCCAAAAAGCCAGGCTCCGGTTAAAATCAGAATTAGCGAAGCCGCTTCCCTTCCGATTTCAGTCACGCAAAGCCTTTTAAATAGTGGATCAATTGTGAATATCTCAAGTGGAAACGTAAAACCTTCAGGATAGAAAATCTCTCTAAGGTAAACAACGACGGCGGCTTCAAAATATCCAAGGGAGATACTGAATATTACAGCGATAAAAAAACGAAATAAGGCTGTTTTGAATGATACTAAAGGTGTTTCGATAGTATATTCCTGCTTTTGCATATCTCTATAACTTTTTAAGTTGATTTAACAGGACGGTTATCGCCTCGTTATCAGGAACGATTGCGACTCTTTTACCTTTTAAATAGATATAAGCCTTATTTTTCGCGGCACACAAAGCAATATCAGCATGGGCAGCCTCGCCGGGACCGTTTACGACGCAACCCATTACCGCAACTCGCAATGGTTTTTTAATGCCGCTAATTGCCTTCTTCACCTTTTGAGCCAGTGACACGATGTTTATTTCCGCACGACCGCAAGTCGGGCAAACAATCAATTCCGGCTCTGATCGCTCACAATAACCAAGAGAAATCAGAATCTTTTTAGCAATCTTAATCTCTTTTACGGGATCGCCAGCCGCGCTTACTCTTATTGTATCGCCAATACCCTCGGCAAGCAATGTCCCTAAAGTCACCGCCGATGGAACTTCCGCGTCTTCAGGCAGACCGGCATGAGTCAGGCCCATATGGATTGGGTAGTCGAAATTGTCGCTGATTTTCCTGTTGATTTCTATTGTTCTCAAGGCGTCACTGCTTTTTGCGCTGAGAACAATTTTCTCAAAACCTCGTTTTTCAAATAATTTCACGTATTTTTTCATCTCACTCAGCATTAAAGCAACTCGTTTATCATCCGCGACATCTTCAGTCTGATAATCCGCGATGCTTGCTTCGTTTACGCCGATACGAATTGCGGCATTGTGCATTTTCGCCGCGTCAATTATACGAATAATATCTTTAGGATTTTTTATATTACCAGGGTTAAGCCTGATTTTTGCGGCTCCTGCCTCAATCGCCTCTATTGCTCTGTCGGGACTGAAATGAATATCAGCTATAAGCGGAATATTTATTTTCTGAACAATTTTCGCAAAAGCTTCTGTATCAGCGCGTCTCGGTACGGCTAATCGTACCAAATCGCATCCCGCGTCTATCAGCTTTTGAATTTGTTTAATGCAGCGCCCGATTTCTGTAGTAGGGACTTTTGTCATAGACTGGATTGCTATCTTGTGGCCATAACCGATACTTACAGAGCCGACTTTTACTATTTTTGTTTGTTTTCGTTTCATAGTGTCAAATTATATAATATTCTACACTTTTTGCTAATTATTTTCTTGACTTTCCGGTTGATAATATTGTATAAATAATATTAAGGGAATGTGTATTTTGTATTTGTATTGAGTTTCTGGGCAAACGATTTTATGAAATATGAAAGCGGCTTAAATATAGAGGATCGTATGAGTCTTGATACGTTATACAGCATTTCCCTTGGAATTAAAGTATTAAATTTTTTCACACAAGTTCATTACCCGCATTGATTTATAATATTTTCCTCCTTAATTGCATTTGCATATAATGGAGTGGTGATTTTAAGTTAAAAACAAATATTTTTTGCTTTTTTTATGAAAGGAGAATTGTAATGTCAAGAAAACTTATTTTTTTATCTTTATTGCTTATTGTATTAAGCATTTCAAGTACCTCTATGGCGGAACTTGTGGCTTATTACTCAATGGATGAGGGTTCAGGTAATAAAGTAGCTGATGGTTCCGGCAATGGTAATAATGGAACAGCACAAAATGGTAACCTTCAATGGGTAGAAGGAAAAGAAGGAACAGCCGTAAACTTCACAAGCACCGGTTCAGCACATGTTAATTGCGGAACTTTTAATCCATCTGAAGGAACCGGACAGTTAACATTTTCATTTTGGGTTAAGTATGCTGGTAATACCGGCAATTACATGGGTATATTATGTAAGCGTGATAGTTATACTGCCGGCGAAATTATGTGGAATATGGAAACCGGTAATACTGCCGCTGGCGGTGCTGGAGCTACATTGAATGTAAGTTTTATAGCAGATGGAAATCCCAGAATTTATTCAACCTATACTCCGCCAGTCGGGACATGGGATATGGTAACAGTAACATTTGATGGCTCAACTACCACAATGTATGTTAACGGCGTATCAGTGGGGACAAGTACTACAATGGTATTTACAGGTGGCGAAGACGCAACTGTGCGTATCGGTTGTAATAATGAAGATGGTTCAAGTCCTTTCAATGGTGCTATTGATGAAGTTTATATTTTCAGCACAGCTTTGACACCTGAAGATATAACAAAATTAATGAATGGTGATTTAAAGCCTGAACCAAGTGCTAATGGCTTTGCTAAAAAACCATTCCCGGCTAATAAAAGCAAGGATGTAGCGAGTAATGTGGAATTGTCATGGAAACCGGGTGATTTTATAGGAACAGGTGGTACTCATAATGTATTTATGAGCACAGATTTCAATGATGTTAATGAAGCGACAGTAAATAATCCTCTTGATACTATTACATCTATCGGTCAGGTGGCGGATGCGAATCATTTCGCTCCGGGTACTCTTGAGTTTGGAAAGACTTATTACTGGAGAGTCGATGAAGTAAATGCCCCA
>CAZVOA010000036.1:0-36603 GCA_964628465.1 uncultured Pirellulales bacterium
AAAAACGAATCGAGAGCAGCCTGTATAAAGCCGCGGCGGAGCTTCGCAAATTGCAAAAAATTCGCATGGAACGGGAAACGATTGATGAAGGACGAGAGACGAAAGAAGAAAAACATTTTGCGAAACGAACCCAATTTGAGAAAGAAAACAAAATACAGGACACAGAAAACAGGATTGGAAATAATGAAGATTGCCATCCCCAAACTGCGTTTGAGGCTGCCACCCCTGATATTGACGAGGTACGAGAGGTGATAGATGACGGAAAGATGACAGATAATTCTGTGAAACAAACCCAATCTGCCGGTTTTCAAACGGAAATTCTAAATACTAAATCCGAAATCCTAAACGCAGCGGACGGATTTCCAATAACTAAATACTAATGACCAGCGACTAACGACTATTGTATGTTGTAGAAAATTACAGGCTTTTTGCCTGCTGCCATGATTTTCGCTGAGTAGCTTTCAGGCCGGAGTAAACTGTTGAAACAATCATGATAAGAAATACTAATAACGTAACCCAGTTGCCCCAAGCGGCAGTTTGGACATGAGCGATTTTGACTATTACCGTACCAATCGCAAAAGACTGGGCGAACATTTTGAACTTGCCGGACTTCGTAGCGGCAAAGTTAATTCCTTTTGCTTCTGCAATATGACGCAGGATTGTCACGTATGCTTCCCTTGCGACCAGGATGGCCAATACCAACCATTGAATGATTGACATTGTGGTATTATCAAGATTAAAAAGTTTCGGCTGGCCGATAATCGCAAAACAGAGAAACGCGCCGCAAACGAGGACTTTATCCACAAGCGGATCGAGCATTCTACCGAACTTGCTTTCGACATGAAGTTTGCGTGCGGCCATGCCGTCTAAAATATCCGTTACGCCGGATATAAGAAAAATAATAAATGCGTAATCGAGAAATCCGGGAAATGCGACATTGCCTTCGGAATAATATCGCGGTGCATAAAGAATCATGACCAGAAAGACAAGCGTCAGTATCAGCCTGCTGAAAGTTAAAATATTCGGTAATTGTTTTATCATGTTATTAGTTTACAATTATTTCACATTTTTTCAATACTAAACAATCTCTGTTATTAAATCATAATCATGAAAATCGATAATTTTGACATCGACAAATTGGCCGGGCTGTAATTTTGCTTTTTTTATTTTTGATTTAATGAAACAAATACTATCAATATCTGGAGCCTGTCCGTAAAAACGCCCTGCCGCGTTATGTTTGTTTTCTACGGAATCGATAAGGCATGTAATTTTACTGCCGATTCTGGTTCGGTTCTTTGAAAATACAATTTCCTGCTGGCGCATCATAACTTGTTCGACACGTTGTTTTTTAATATCATCCGGAATCTGGTTTGGCATTTCAGCGGCTTTGGTTCCTGATTCTGGATAGAATTTGAAACAGCCGAGAGCATCAAATTGCGCCCAGCCAACAAATTCAAGAAGTTCGTTGAATTGCTCTTCTGTTTCACCCGGAAATCCGACAATAACTGTGGTACGAAGGACAATATCAGGAATAGCAGATCGCAGCTTTTCGATGAGTTTCACGATTTGTTCTTTTGAGTCGGGACGATTCATGAACTTTAATATATTGTCATTTATATGCTGAATCGGAATATCGAGATAATGCACAATCTTTTGACTTTTGACGATAGTTTCTATCAGTTCGTCGTCGATTCCGGTCGGGTAGAGATACATCAATCGAATCCAATTGAACGAATCGATAGTTTCGAGCTGATTAAGAAGAGAAACCAGACCTGATTTGATTTTCAGGTCACGGCCGTAATAAGTAGTATCTTGCGCAATAAGGTTCAGTTCAACGATACCATTGGCGGCAAGCTCCTTCGCTTCGGAAATTACCATTTCCACAGGTTTGCTTCGGAACGGGCCTCGGATTGCCGGTATCGTGCAAAAACTGCATCGCCTGTTGCAGCCTTCGCTGATTCGAAGGTATGCCCAATGGCCGGAATTGATGAGCAGCCTTGTTCTGTCGTCATTTATTGTATCAGGCTGATTTTCGTGAGTTTGTTCGACATATAGCAGCGGCTCATCGGAAATAAAAGTTTCCTGTATTATCCGGGCAATGCCGTCTCTGAATCCGAGACCTATTATTGCGTCGATGCCTTTTACTTTATTAAACAAACTATTACTCATTCTTTCGGAGAGACAACCTGCGACAATGACTTTTTGGACTGTTTGCTTTGGATTGTTCTTCCATCGTACCGCTTCTTTTATAGCCGCGAGCGATTCATCTATAGCCGGTTCGATGAAGGCGCAGGTATTAATTACTACTACATCAGCCTGGTCAGGTTCGGATACAATAATCATTCCTGCCTGCGCTATTTCAGCAAGCATCCTTTCGCTGTCCACTACGTTTTTGGGACAACCCAACGCAATGAAACCAACTGCAAATTGCTTTGTTTTTCTACTCATTACCTAAAATTAGCATATAAATGGTATTTCGTCTAAAAAAATTCATGTTTTATGCCATTATTTATGAATTACATTGACGCTAAAGCCATAAAAGTTACAATAACTATACTTTTACAGTTATTTGAATTATTTATTTAAGTTGTCCGGTTGAACAAATTATCAATGTTGACCTCTTTTTTCGCGTGGTATTATGAACATCGGCACTAATAAAATAGCAAGTAATCCTCATTCCTTTGGGACAGAAACATCTATTTATTTTCCCCATTTTATCACAAACAATATTCTAAGCTTACAATTTGTTATACAAAAATTCAAAAATTTGCCAGCATCACATAAGATTAACAGCAAAACTTTCGTTTCGTCCTATAATACATATATTACAAATACTGATAAGCGTATATTTAATCATATCTCTGCATAAACCACTTTGGAGGAAAGACTTATGGATAACTTAAATACCAATAAACCCACCCCTTCCATGCCTGCGAATACTGTTAAGGCAAACGTTTCAAATTCACCCCTGGATTTAGGCGCAAGCCGTCCGGTAGAAGTTAATAAGATTCCAAAACCGCAACCCCAACCAGTTGCTGTTCCAGCGATTAAAATGCCTATAACTTCGAGTGTCCAGAGCGTTCCAACCGGCAAAATAACCGGTGTTAAGACCATTTATACAAAACTGCACGCCGGTTCGCTCGATTTTCTCGACGGTTTAATAAACGACTGGATCAAAGAAAATCCCACAAAAGAGATAAAAATAGTGCAAACGACTGTCGGGGAAATTCAGGGCAAAAAAACAGAAGCTAATATAATAGTATCAATATGGTATTAAATAATGAAATGTCAGCATTTGGTTAATTAATCGAAAAACTAATTGAATTTAGGTAAAAAACTTCTTATAAAAATCCTTGACATATAAGGTTTTTTATATTAAGCTTCTCTGTTTGTGCATTTGTACGTAGCAAGTGCATCTAAGTATTTACACTGTTTGGAGTTATTTGTGGCAAAAGAGTTGACTCGTAAACTAATTAACGCAGGGGTACATTTTGGCCATGCTGTAAGCAGGTGGAATCCCAAAATGGCTCCCTACATTTTTGTGAAACGTGGTAATATTCATATTATCGACGTTAAGAAAACCCTCAGAGGGATGTTGATAGCTAAGAAACTACTGGCGGAAGTTGCATCTACAGGTAAAGATGTAGTATTTGTAGGCACAAAACGTCAGGCACAAAAGGCGGTTGAAAATGCTGCCGGAAAGTGCGGAATGCACTATGTTTCTACGCGATGGCTGGGTGGAATGCTTACTAATTTCAGGACGGTCCGCATCCGACTTCAGAGGCTCGAACAATTGGAAGCAATGACTGAAGATGGAACTCTCGAGAAAGAGAGCAAGAAACAGGCTTCAAGACTTAAGCGAGAGATGAAGAAGATTAAATCCAACCTTCAAGGCGTAAGAAGTATGTCTCGCTTACCAGGCGCAGTGGTGGTAGTTGACGCCAAAAAGGAATACCTTGCCCTTCGTGAAGCAAAGAAACTGGGCATAGTAACTGTGGGCCTTCTTGATACTGATTCAGATCCGGATACAGTAGATGTTGCTATTCCTGCTAATGACGATTCCATAAGAGCGGTCGATTTGATTCTTAACGAACTGGCCGACGCGGTAGCAATCGGAAAAACCATGGTTGCCGCAAAACAGGAAATCGCTGCTTCCCAGAGACCCAAGAGAGTTCGTTCGAAAAGACCTTCTTTTGCCAGAGCAAAAGATGAAAGCTCAGAAACAGCGGCAGCTTCGAATGAACAGGATCAAGAGTCTGTTGCTGAGTCAGTTCCGCAAGAAGAACAAGAAAAGCCTCAGTAATCAGTCTAAAATCTAAATTTCGCTTATATTGATTTTTTTATGTTTATCATTTTAGTTTAAACTATGAGTAATCCTTATGGAAAAACTATAGATAAACAAAGCAATGCGAAGGTTAGTTTTCAAACAGGTTAATTTCCTTAAATTAATATTGAAAATAAAAGAACAGGAGTTTTAAGATGGCGGCAATTTCGGCGGCAATGGTTAATCAATTGCGACAAATGTCCGGACAGGGAATGATGGATTGCAAACAAGCGCTCCAGGAAACTGGCGGCGATGTAGATAAAGCTATGGAGTTACTCAGAAAAAAAGGTCTTGCTACTTTAGCTAAAAGAGCTGAAAGAGAAACTAAAAATGGATTAGTCGTATGCAAGACAAAGGAAGACGGAAAAGCCGCGGCATTGGCAAGTCTTTGCTGTGAAACAGATTTCGTCGCCAAGAGTGATGACTTTATAAAAGCTACGAAAGCACTTGGTGATTATGCTTTAGCATGTTCAAAAAATGAAGGCATAGATAATTGCCTGGATACCACAATAAACGGAAAGAAATTCAGAGACATTGTTACTGAATTAGTCAGCAAGACAGGTGAAAAGACACAAGTCGGTGATTATCAGAAATTTGTAGTTGAGAATCCAGGTTTCATCAGTACATACGTCCATTTCAATGAGAAAGTCGGCACAATGGTTCTTTTTGAAACTGATGCTTCTATCGCTGATAATAAAGGACTCCAGCATATTGGTAATGATATTGCTATGCATGTAACCGCGACCAAACCTCTGGCGTTGGATAAAAGCCAGATTGATTCAAAGACGATTGAAAGCGAACGATCAATTTATGCTGATCAGGTTAAAGGCAAACCAGCAAATATCGTCGATAAGATAGTTGACGGCAAACTAAGTAAATTCTTTGCTGAGAATTGTCTCGTAGAGCAGCCGTTTGTAAAGGATGACAGCAAAACAGTAGCACAGGTACTCGCAGACGCCGCGAAACAAGCAGGCGGAAAAGCCAAAATCGTTAAATTTGTTAGATTCGAACTTGGATAATATCTGTTAAACCTTCTGCTCGGTTGAAATACGAAATATATGGGAAAAAGCAAATATAAACGTGTTTTACTGAAGCTATCGGGAGAAAGCTTTTGCAAACCCGGCGGCTTTGGTATTGACGGTCAGGCTCTTGCTTCTATCGCTGAAAGAATTTCTGAAATCGCTAAAATGGGACCGCAGGTTGCGGTCGTCGTTGGAGCTGGGAATTTCCTCAGAGGTGAACATTTTTCACAGGCAAGTCATATTCCGAGAAACACCGCCGATTATATGGGAATGCTCACTACTATAATAAACGCCTGCGCTCTCCAGGAATCACTTGAGAAACTGGGTCAGGAGACGAGAGTTCTCAGCGCTATTGATGTCCCCGCTTTGTGCGAAAGCTTTATTCGCAGGAAAGCTATCCACCACCTCGAACACGGAAGGGTAACTATTCTTGCCGGAGGAACAGGTAATCCGTTTTTTACAACAGATACCTGTGCGGCGTTAAGAGCAACAGAACTGGAAGTTGACCTGCTTATTAAAGCAACAAAGGTCAAAGGCGTATATAGTGACGACCCGAAAAAAAATCCGAACGCGGTATTATTCGATGAATTATCTTATGACCAGGTTCTGGCTCAAAATTTGAGAATAATGGATCACTCAGCGATAAGTCTTTGCAGAGAAAATAATATACCAATCATTGTTTTGAATATATTTGAAAAAGGCGATTTAACAAAAGCGCTTTTCGGCGAAAAAGTTGGAACTAAAATCGGACGCTGATTAATCCGCCAGAACTTATTTGCCGGATCGGCTTAGTCGAACACGGATTTCAAAAAAAACAGTGTTAATCAGTGTCAAAAAAAATAGCAGATTATAGTGAGGTTAAAGATGGCAAGTAATGAATCATTCACCGAAACAGAAAACAAAATGAAAAAAACGGTTGAAATTCTGCATGATGAACTGAAAACGGTTCGCAGCGGCAGAGCTTCTACAGGGCTTGTCGAGAATGTTAAAGTGGATTTTTATGGTACTCCAACGCCATTGAAACAAATAGCTACATTAGCGGCACCTCAGGGTGATACCATTATAATAAAGCCCTTTGATCCGTCTTCGTTGAAAGATATTGAAAAAGCTATTAAAAGCAGCGACTTGAGTATCGCACCTATAATCGACGGCAAAATGATAAGGTTAAATGTGCCCCCGCTTAGTGAGGAAAGAAGAAGACAGCTTGTCAACCAGGCAAAACAGTCAGGCGAGCAAAGCAAGATTACAGTTAGAAATATAAGACGGGACGCTATCAAGCAGTTTGAGAAGCAGGAAAAAGACAGCCTGATAACCGAAGACGACCTCGATAAACTGAAAAAGCAGGTTGACGATACAACCAAAATATACATAGATAAAATTGACGAAATGATTAAGCACAAATCTGATGAGATACTGAAGAATTAATTCTAATTTCAAATTCAAATTCGCAAGCGCTTTAGTATTTAAGATTATTTGTTCTTAACCTTCTCAAAAACCTTTATGGGAGTCAAGGTTATGGAAGTTAAAAATAATACCCAAAAAAAGTCCCACAGGGAATCGCAAGGCTCACCGCGAAAGAAAACATTAAAAAGAATAATCCTTGCCATATCAGGAATATTTTTGTTTTTTATAATTTTTCTTTTTTTTATAGTTCCATCTCTTATATCTTCTGACAAAGGTCTTCAGATAATTCTCTCCCAAATTAATAATTCCCTTACAGATGGCAAGGCGAAAATTTCTGATTTATCTGTAGGCTGGTTCAAGGGAGTAGAAATAGCTGATTTCAGTTATGATGACGATGCAGGCTGGATTTCTGTAAAAGTAAAGAATATCTCGACAAAACCAAATTACGGTTCACTTCTTACCGGTAATTTCAATTTAGGCCAAACACAAATTGACACGCCGCTGGTTGAGATAGATTTAAATAAAAAGCCCGCGGCAACAGCGTCCACAACTTCAAACGCAATAGAAACAAAACAAACAACACCCGCTCAAACAGCCGCTTTTGCTCTTACAACCGACTTCAATCTTAAAGACGGAAACATTAAACTAATCGGAAATGATTCGAAAACAGTTGAGCTTGCCCAGATAAACACTGACATAAACATCAGGCCGCCCGGAGAGCAATCCAATTTTAATCTCGGTATGATTGTTGCCGCGAATAATGAAAAGTCACCGTTAGAAATAAAAGGTCAATATAAACCTGAAAAAAAATCCGGCTGGTCAATGAAAAACGCTGATTTGGACATTGGCGTTAACATCGAAAATCTTGAACTTGAATCAATAGAACCTTTTCTTGAAATGGCCGGTGTAGAAATTAAGTCCAAAGGCAGTATTACCGTAGATATACAAAGTAAAGTTGTCAAAGGCCAATTTGAAAACGCAACCGGAACTATCAAAGGCAAACAACTTGAAATTAATAATATACGAACACAAGAAATAATCAAAACCTCCGTTCTCAATGTCGATGTAAAACTCACTCAAAAAAATCAGATGATAAACATTGACAAATTGAGCCTGCAAACAGATTGGGCGAAAATCCAGGCTGGCGGAGCAATACCAACTTCTATAAAGTCACTCGATAGTTTTCTCAAATCAAACGCAAACTACGACCTTAACGGCACATTCAATTGTGATATAGCCGCTGTAGTTTCTCAGTTGCCAATAACAACCGGCCTGAAAGACAATGCACAAATTACATCAGGGAATATTACCGGCGAAATTAAAACAACCGGAACAGCAGGTCAAAAACAAATTCAGGCGATAGCAACATTGGCAGACTTAAAAGGTATAGTCGATGGAAAACAAGCCGCTCTCTCGGAGCCTGTATCAGCGCAGGCAAAAATATCTCCTGATAAAGAAGGCGTGAATATAGACAGCCTGAATGTATCATCGTCATTTATGAAAGTTAATGCAAGCGGCAATCTCGAACAGATAAAATTCGATGGGCAGGCAGACCTGGATAAACTGCAGGCAGAACTCAGTCGGTTTGTAGATATAGGCCCATACAAACTGACAGGACAATTTAATGAATCGGGCCAGGTTTCGTTATCTGAACAAAATGTCCGACTTTCAGGCACTACGACAATTAACGGTGTAAACATAACCGGTCCGAATAATGTCACTGCCTCTATACCAACGGGTGACATGACATATACACTCAGCCTTGACAAGACAAAGAATATTCTTAATATTAACTCTTTGAATGCAGGATTGGATTTTGGTCGTGTTACTATTAATAACGCGATTGTACCTTTAAAACTGGATTCGTCGGATAACTTCGACGTTGTTATAAATGCTCAACAAATAAATATTGGGAAGCTTCAGCCTTTTGCTGTTTTATTCGGTGGTATGCCGGAAAATATGAAGATGGCTGGTATTGCTGAATCACAGATTTCAATTAAATCACAAAAACAGATATTTACGATTAAATCCGATTCGACTACGTTAAAAAACCTCAAGTTTATTCTTCCGGACAAGAAACCCATCGAGCGTAATGAAGCTACCGCTAAATTCGATATAAAACTCAATGCGGAAAACAAAGAAGTTCAGGAAGTATTTTTCAGGCTTAATAGTCCCGATTTAAATGTTTCACAGGCAAATATAAATCAGACACAAAAGAACGGCGTAACAAAACTGAACGGTGACATCGAACTGCAATATGATTGGGCCGCTCTCAGCCAGTTAGTTGGACCATTTATGCCGGAAGGTCTTGAACTTAAAGGTAAAAAAACAAATAATATTAATTTTGCAAGCGAATATCCAACCGGTCAGAATGATAAACTTCTTGCGAATATGAACGCGAAAGCGGATTTAGGTTTTCAACAGGCTGGGTACATGGGACTTAATATCGGCCCGACAAATATAGATATCTCAGTGACAAATGGGGTGCTTGATATACCTCCTTTTTCTACTACTGTAAACGAAGGGAAACTTAACTTCGGCGCAAAGGCGGATTTCAAGAAACAGCCCGCGTTTTTCATAATCAACAAACCGACCCAGGTGATAGAAAATGTTAAGATTAGTGATGAAATGACAAAAACACTTTTGAAATATCTTAATCCTATTTTCGCAAATGCTTCTAATGTGAGCGGTATAGCAAATTTACACTGTGATTCGTTAAGTATTCCTCTTAGTTCGGAGCATAAAGAAGATGCAGAAATTATTGCTACAGTTTCAGTAACACAACTCAGGTTGCAAGCTTCGGATATACTTTCCCAAATCATTAATTTATTAGGTGGTAACATTACAGGTACAACCCTGACAATTAATCCGACAATATTCACTCTTAAAGACGGCTTCCTTAAATACGATGATATGCAAATTGATATCGACAAAACTCCTGTTAATTTTTCAGGTGTAATCGGGCTGGACAAAAGTATGAATATCTCAGTGACATTACCTTATACTTTCAGTGGTACAACAGCAAGAGTCGGCCGTGAGAATACAGATAGAATTAAACTATATATAACAGGAACAGTGGATAAACCAATTCTCGATACAAGTAAAATTCTCGAAGAAAACCTGAAAAATCAATTGCCGAATTTAATACAAAGGGGTCTCGAAGGATTATTTAATTAAAGGTAAAACTATGTCATTCTTCACGGATCTTTTAACCACACCTAATACCCAGCTCGGCAGAATGGGCAGACTTGCGGTCTTTCATATAAAATTATGGACTCACTGCGCCAGACTGCTTCGATTGAATCGCGCCGGCCAACAGGCGGCGGCTTTGGCATATCGGACAATTTTTGGAATTATCCCGCTTGCGATTATAATGCTCTTGTTTTTCAGACTATTTCCTGATTATGAGAATATAGGTGAAAAAGTTAAGGACCTTATCTATCAGGAACTTCGCCTGAACGAACTTTATCCCGAATATGACCCAAATGCTTATAAACAATTAAATCATACAGCAAATGATGCGAATAACGCGGTTCCGTCGGTAATAACATACACGGATATTAATGACGCAAACGCCGCAATGATTGATCGTAACAATGCTTTTTTAATTACAGATAAGCTGGATGAGATTGTAGATGTATTTTTTGTCGGTGTCAGGAAAGGCACAGTGACATTGATTAGTCTTTTAATTGTCATTTGGGCGGCGATTGGAATGCTTACGACTATAGAAAAAGCGTTCAACAATATCTGGCGTGTGCCAAAGGGGAGAAACTTCCTGCAGAGAATTATTAACTACTGGACACTTCTTACTCTCGGCCCAATTCTTCTGGGAGTAGGTGTATATATAGCAACGACAAACGCGACTTTTACTGAGCTTGAAAAATCAGGCAAAGATTTTATTCCCGCGATTTTATCTTATCTTGTTTCCGTCGCGGCTTTTTTCCTGCTCTATTTCGTTCTGCCGAATACGAAAGTTCATGTCAAACCCGCTATATGGGGAGCCGCTGTCGCCGGTATTGTATGGGCCTTCGCCAAGTGGGTTTTCGGAATATATGTCACTAAGTTCATTCCTTACAACCAGGTTTACGGTATGCTCGGCTTGATTCCTTTAACCGTGTTCTGGATTTATAACAGTTGGCTGATTGTACTGTTCGGTCTTCAATTAACATATACGACTCAGCATTTGAAAAGTCTTGACGCCGCTGAGATTGCATCCGCGAAAAAGGGCGAGGATTATTTTGTGGCCAATGATATTACCGCTATGAACATCGTAAGAGTGATTGCTTCCGCGTTTCAAAATAATAAGCCCCCTGTCGATGCAGATGAAATATCGAGCGAATTGAGCATTCCTATCGAACTGGTCGAAAAAATCCTTCATACTTTTGTTCTTCATAGTGTTATTGTAAAAACTTCCGAGCCGCGGACTGGATTTGTTCTTGCGAGAGATCCTGAAAATATCCGCTTATCTGATATTTCTCTGGCCCTGGCAAGTATAGGTTTTGCGCAAAACATACCTGAAAATAATGATAGTATGCAGGGAGTAACTCAGGCAGGCAGAAACGCATTGGCACAGTACAATCTAAAGCAAATTCTGAATACAGGCACAGAAGCATAAAAAACTGTTTTACAGAAACTATGCTTGATATATCTTAAATATTTGTTAAAATAAACCCTGCAATTGTTTATCACTTTGTTTTCCATTGTTGATGTATATGAAATATTCCAGATTACAATTACAATCTGTTTTTCGACGTCTTAAAATGACGCCCGCGACACAAATGCTGATTTTAGCGGTTGTTGTTGGCGTACTCGGCGGTTTCGGCGCTCTTTTTTTCAAGAAAATGATTATGCTGTTCCAGGGAGCATTCTGGGGTACACCAGATATGGCGTCCGAAACTCTTCTTGCGGTCTCATGGTATCGAAGGCTGCTTATGCCGATGATTGGCGGATTAATCGTCGGACCTTTGATATATTTTCTGGCGCGCGAAGCCCGCGGCCCCGGCGTTCCCGAAGTAATGATAGCCGTAATTGTTAAAAACAGCATCATTCGTCCAATTGTTGTATTAGTCAAAATTCTCGCTTCAGCGATCTGCATCGGTTCCGGCGGTTCGGTTGGACGTGAAGGCCCTATCGTTCAAATAGGTGCCGCAATAGCTTCAACCACCGGGCAGTTACTTCGTCTCAGTCCGGTTCAGCTTAAAACTCTCGTGGGCTGCGGCGTAGCTGCGGGAATCTCGGCGACTTTCAACGCGCCAATTGCCGGAGCATTATTCGCGCTGGAATTGATTGTCTCTGATTTCGGGCTTACACCTTTTACACCTATACTTGTCTCATCTGTTTCCGCGGCGGCTATAACTCGCCAGTTTCGTGGAAATATTCTTGAGTTTGTTAACCTGCCGCAGTTTACTATGGAATCACATGTGGAATTTGTGTTTTATTTAATACTTGGTGTCGCGGCCGGTTTTGTGGCTTATTTATTTTCAAGAAGCATTTATCGCCTGGAAGACATCTTCAATAAGACTAAAATTCCGCTATGGATAAGACCGGCTTTCGGTGGAATTTTAGTTGGAATAATCGCTCTCAGATTCCCGCATGTTATGGGAGTCGGCTACGATACTATTGAAGAGATATTTGATGGAAAACTCATGCTTAATACGATGTTTTTTTTGGTTTTCCTGAAAATTCTCGCGACATCTTTAACTATAGGTTCGGGCGGCTCTGGAGGTGTATTTGCGCCATCATTATTTGTTGGCGCAATGCTGGGAGGCGCTTTCGGCACGATATTCCATAAATATTTCCCAGGTATTACCGCGTCACCTGCGGCTTATGCTCTTGTAGGAATGGCAGCTGTAAACGGAGCATGCACTATGGCGCCGCTTTCGGCTATTATTGTACTGTTCGAGCTGACAAATGAATATGGAATCATCCTGCCGCTTATGTTTACGGTTGTTATAGCAACATTCATTACGAGAAAATTAAGTCCAGAATCAATCTATACCGAGCATCTTCGCAGAAAAGGAGTAACGTCACATCACGGTGAAGACATGAATATTGTCCGAATGATTTCCGTTAAAGATGTTCTGCGTCACGATGAGGCGACAATATCTGATAATGTGAAATTTGAAGAGCTGGTTCGTCTTGCACTGGAAACACACAGAAATAATATCTTTGTAATAGATAACAACGGCAAATATAAAGGAGCGATTCAGCTTCTGGACCTCAAGTATGTTTTGAGTAATACTGATGAATTATCTCACCTTCATCATATTGTCGATTTTATAAATGAACTTCCGCCTGTTTCAATAGACCAATCGCTTGATACTGTTATCGATCATTTTGCCGCTACCGGTTTCGACCGTTTGCCTGTCGTTGACTCTCAGCAAAATATCGTCGGCTCTGTCATTATGAGTGACATCATGCGCCGCTATAATCAGGAAGTCGCCAACCGCAATATTACTATTGAACTTGGCGCAAGAATTCCAGCTCACGACAAATCAAATATGCTTCATATAGGCGGTGACAGTGTCATTACCGAAATAGAAGTTCCCAACTGGATGGTCGGCAAAGCACTGGAACAATTAAAACTTCGCACACTTTATAATATTTCTGTTTTTCTTGTAAAAGGAAAACAGGGTCAGGGTGAATCGCAGTTCATAACACCAAACGCGAAATATGTTTTTCGTGATGGAGATACTATTCTCATTGGCGGCACGGAAAAGGATATTGAAACCTTACGGCATAATAACTTACATGCCTAAAACAGTAATTTAAGAGCGCCGTAGAGAAACCACAATCCAAATACAAAAAGCATGAAGCCGCAAAACGCAAGAATATAAGTAAAACCTTTGCGGCCAAGCATAGTTGAGCCTTTGCAGCTTGCCCATGATAAAAATTGAAGCCAGATTAAATCGACCGACCAGTGGACAATCGCGAAAATTCCAAAAGCCCATATCCCAAATCCCTTAGCTTCCTGCGCAAGTTTCAATCCGACTGTTGCCCACCATAATAAAAAGTAAGGATTGCTCGCGGTTAAAATTATTCCCGCCAGAACAGGTTTTCCATGAAGAGCCTTCGATTCGGTGTCTGTATTTGTTTTTAAATTCCTGAAGATTTGAATTCCCATCAGCACTAAAAAGACACCGCCCGCCAGGCCGATTCCGATTTGAACTTTCTGCATCTCGAAATATTTTCCCATCCCTAGAATTATTATAACCATAAGCGGAAATTCTATTACGCCGTGACCTATCGCCAGTAATGTACCCGCCCATTTATTCCGAGCACCCAATGTAATTGCAGTAGCTGTCACCGGGCCAGGCTGAAGAGCGCCGCTTATTGAAATAATAAAAACACTGCCAAAGAATATTAACAAATCCATATATTCACCTGATTTGATTTTAGCTGTTATTTTGAAACAACTTTGTTCTGAACTATTTCAACAAAAGAAATCCAATCACTGTCGTTTTTAAAAAATGAGCGAGGAATAGCATGTGTTATTGCATAGGACTGATATAAAAGAACCATTTCGGGAGCTTCTTTATATTTAGTAAAATAATCCCAGGTTTTATTCGAACTCCATGTTTTAGAATTAATAACGATTCCCTGATCATTTACAACACCCGAACAATATTCCTTTATAGCTTTACTTTCCTTCCAATATTTCTTATTTCGATATTTCCTAAATATTAAAGCAAAAACAAAAAACACTATACCAAAAATCATAAGGTAAGATAAATTTCGATCTTTTGAATAATTCAAAAATATCGTTATAATAAAGAGAAGAAATATAATAATTACAAAAAGCGGTCTTGATCTCCGATTTGAAGTAATTAAATTAACCAAATAATCATAATCTTCTTTTGATAAAGCACCTTCAAAATTTATTTCCATTCTAAAATCCCCAAAATATCATTTAAAGACAAATCATTAATTTATTCACCAATAATTTTAACTAGGATACGTTTTCTTCTTTTGCCGTCGAATTCGCCGTAGAAGATTTGTTCCCATGGCCCGAAATCGAGCTTGCCGTCTGTAACTGCGACTACTACTTCCCTGCCCATAACACTGCGTTTCAGATGCGCGTCCGCATTATCTTCATATCCATTATGACGGTATTGAGAATATGGTTTTTCCGGCGCGAGTTTTTCCAGCCATACCTCAAAATCATGATGCAGCCCCGATTCGTCGTCATTTATAAAAACGCTCGCGGTAATGTGCATCGCGTTGCAAAGCAGAAATCCTTCCTTTACGCCGCTCTCAGCAAGACACCGCTCGACTTCCTGCGTAATATTGATATATTCGCGCCTCTGTGAGGTATTGAACCATAACTCTTTTCTGTAACTTTTCATTTTCATTTTCTCCGAATATCAAAAGAGAATCATCGTGACTTAAAGGGTGGCAGCCTCAAAGTCAAAGACTTTGGGGATGGCAAGCGCTGGATAACCAGTCTCCAAGCTGCGAGTGAGGCTGCCACCCATGAATTTTCTTTTTACAATTTAGTACAAATAAATACACATTGATAATTGTACCATGTTTTTTACCGAACAGGAAATCAATCTTGAAATTTCGTTATTACGGCTATATACTGATTATATAAGTCCGGATAATTTAGGGAAATATTTCTATGAAAATATTAGAAAAAGATCCGCCATTAGCAGAAGATTGTAAGCGGCCATGGATTATAGTTTCGCTTCTTTATCCTTTAAGTCACACCGGGCTGATGCATATCGCTATGTACATGTTTTGCCCGACATTATTCATTCTCTCATATAGAATTTTATTCTCACATTTACCACTTGGAGTTGTTATTTATATTGTTGTTTTTACTTTATTTATCGGGTATGGAATTTATTATATTTCTTTCTGTGTATTCGACAGCACAAAGTCACAAACTAAAGCCAGAAAAATTCCTGAGATTTATTTTCCCGATAAATCGGAACTTGTGTATCAGTATATATTAATCATGGGAAGTACAGCGATTTGTTTTTTCCCTGCCGTAATATATTATTTTTCTATTCAGCAAATGGATTATATTTTCTGGATATTATCAGGCTGCGGCTTATTCTTTTTCCCAATGGCACTGCTTTCCGCGATACTGTTCGATGGAATAAACGAACTAAGCCCAATATTCTTAGGTGCTTCGATTTATAAGGTGTTTATCGGTTATATTAAATTGTGCCTGTTTTTCTTTACCGTTGCGGGATTTATTTTATTTATTTCTATTTGCGGTATATTCCCGGGATTTGTCATACACGGAATAACATTTTATCTGCTGCTGGTTCTTGCGAATCGTTTGGGCTGGTTCTACTGGTGGCATAGAGACAAGCTCAGATGGGGAATATAACAATCAGCTTTCTTTCCTGATTTTAATACTTCTTGCGTGAGCATCGAGCCCCTCGGTTTCGGCAAGACGAATTATATCATCAGCGCTTTTATCGAGCATCTTTTTGTTATATTCGATAATGCTCGTAGATTTCACAAAGTCGTTCGAGCTTAGCGCGCTGAAGAAAGCCGCACTTATGCCGGTAGGAAGTGTGTGACTCGGTCCGGCCCAGTAGTCACCTACTGCGACGGGAGAATAATCGCCAATAAATATTGCTCCAGCGTTTTTAATCTGGCCGGCAATTTCCCTGCTCGTGTCACCACACAGTATTTGTAAATGCTCAGCGGCGAATTCGTTGGCTCTCTGTACGAGACTTTCCATATCATCGAAAACAACTATACAACTTGATTTTTTAAGACATGACAAAGTTTCCCTGCCGCGAGTCAACTGGGTGACTTGTTTTTTAAGTTCAAGTAAAACTTTTTCCGCGATATTTTGCGAAGTAGTGAACAAATATGCTCCGCCCGGATTATGTTCAGCCTGGCTTAGCATATCAGCGGCTAACCATGCAGGCTTTGCGTTATCATCCGCGATAATCAATACTTCACTCGGTCCGGCTATAGAGTCAATCGCGACATCACCGTAAACCAATTGCTTGGCGGTTTGTACCCATTGATTGCCCGGGCCAACGATTTTATCCACACGCTTTATCGTCGGTGTCTCAAAATTCAAGGCAGCTACGGCCTGCGCACCGCCAATTCGATAAACTTCAAAATTACAATTCGGATAATCCTTATCCTGCGAAAGTTCATAACATACCGCCAGCGTGACATAATGAATGTCACCATTATACCTCGGAGGCGAAACAACAACGATTTCCTCTACACCCGCGACCATTGCGGGAACAGCCGTCATTATCACGGTCGATGGCAAAGGAGCCGAAGCGCCGGGAACACAAACGCCAACTCTTTTGATTGGTGTATATTTAATACCGGTGCCATCGGTAAATTTCTTGTCGCTGCCTATGAAAATATTCTTCTGATATTTTTTAACATTCGCTATAGCTTTGCGAATAGAGCCAAGAAGTTCCGGTTCGGTTTTTTCATATGCTGTTTTTAATTCATCTTCCCGCACACGGAACTGTTCCGGTTTTAATTTTACCTGGTCGAATTTCTCGGTATAGTCCGCAATCGCTTCATCTTTCCGTTCGACAACATTGCTTAAAATAGCTTCGACCGCCCTTCTGTTTTCGACATGTTTCGGCCCTATACCGAAATGCGATCCTTCGCTTTTATTAAGATAAATATTGATTAATCTCTCGAGGAAGTTCGGCTGATTGCTGGATATTAGTATATTGTCAAGCTCTTGCGGCATTTAGTGTTCCTTTATTTTCAGAAATTGCCAAAACTGTAAATTTGTGTCGCCTTGTACAAAAGCAAATAGTTTTTACCTTTGTATTTTGTCACTGTACCTGATATTTTGAAACGAAGCATTTCAGGGCTTGCGAATTGTTTTAACTCGGTTACTTCCAGCACTTCACAAGGCAAAAGACGAAGCGAAGCCAAATCTACATTTCGGCCGTAAGTATCCGAAGTAAATTTTAATCCATCTTTCGCGTCCCGAACAAATATCGCATTTTCATCGAGTAAAACTGTATCAGGATTCAATTGCCGTTTTCTTTCGAGTTCCCGCTGAATCTCGTCTATTGTAACAAAATTGCTGTCTGGAATTCGCTGCCCGGCTTCGTTCATAATATTCCTCGCCTGATTGAACTGCTCGATGATTTCCGCAGGCAAAGATAAAATATCGTTGGAATCCGCGGAATTAATATTTTGCTTGTCAATTTCTTTAGGAGGAGATTCTGCAGAGTCGGATTTTTGTGATGCCTGCGCATCTGAAAGCGGACGGACAGGAAAAAATACAGAAGGGAATATATAGTTTTTTCCTTTGTACTTCGTAATTTTAGCGTTCCATAACTGGTAAGTCGCAGACGAATGTGTTTTCGCGTTATCAATCATCATTTCCAGCGAAGAGGACGGCAGTAATTCTATTTTTTTCCCAGCCTCGATAACAACGCCGTTGTCTGAAACAGGTGAGCTTAGTTCAAAAAACCACGCATCATTGCTGTCAGACGCGACTAATTTACCGGCAACTGCTTTGAGAGATATGCCGTCGCGCAATAGAGTCTGCTTTGTGATTTTAGCATAAGTAAACGACGCGAAGCTTACGACAAACAAAATGACAAGTAATTTCTTCATTTTAATAACTCTATAGCCTGTTTCGGTTCTTCAGCAATTGTAATATAACTAACACTTTTCGGATCGTCAATCGCAAGCAAATCGATTAGCGTGTTCCAGAACTTTCCTATTATTATAATCTGTTTTTTCTTTTCGACAAAGCCTTTGTTTTGCAATTCCCAGACTTTTGCCAATTCGAGCAAAGTTCCTGTACCGCCGGGCAGAACAATATAAGCCTGTCCCAATTCGATAAGTGTATCGAGCCGCTCATCGAGCGAATGCGTTAACACCTCGCGCGTAACATATTGATTCGGCTTGCTTCTTTTAAAAGCAGAACATGTAACTCCGATAACTTCGCCGCCAGCCTGCGAAGCACCTTTCGCAGCGGCTAACATGGTTCCGCCGTAGCCGCCGTTTACAATTGTAAATCCGGCCTGAGCGAGAAGCTTTCCTGTTTCCTGGGCTAATTCAAAAACAGAATCACCTTCTTTAGCTTTACTTGTACCAAAGATTGTAACAATTTTATTATCCATTAGTTATTTTTTATAAAATTTAGAAGACCCGCTGAAAGCAAAATTTCTCTGTCACGTTCAGAAAGTTCCAGCTTTCCTGTAAATTCGAGTGAGCCATCTTTTTTTCTGATTGCGATTGTCTCACTGCTTTTTATAGTTTCGAGCAGGTTATCAATTTGCAGTTCATCATTCTGATTGATTTTATCGTAATCTTTCGGGTCAGCGAATTCTATCGGAACGATGCAGAAATTGATAAGGTTCGCTTTATGAATACGTTCGATACTTTTTGCTATAACCGCACGAACACCAAGATACATCGGGCAAAGAGCTGCGTGTTCCCTCGAGGAACCCTGGCCGTAGCTTTCGCCCGCGACGATTATGCCGCCGATTGATTTTGATTTTAATTCGAGTGCTCTCTGCGCGAAAGTCGGTTTATCGTTTTCATTAAAGCAATTGAAAACAACTTTCGAATACTCAGGGACATTCGAGCGTAATTTCAAAAATGTTCCCGCGGGCATAATATGGTCGGTTGTAATTTTATCGCCGCACTTGAGCAGAACCTTTCCATCAAGTTTGGCGGGCAAAGGTTTTGGCATTTCCGGTACAACAATTGTCGGGCCGCGTAATACCTCAACTTTTGCGGCCTGTTCCGGAGGCAGAGGTTTTTCTATCATATTATCATTTATGATAAATTCTTTGGGCATTTTTATTTTGGGATAATTTATTCCAAGTAATTCAGGCAAATCGCAAGGATTAGTAATTTCTCCTGTAAGAGCTGCCGCTATTGCGGTTTCAGGACTTACTAAATATGCCTGGTCGCCTTTTGTGCCGGTTCTGCCAGCGAAATTTCGGTTGAATGTTCGCAAACTTACTGTACCATTTGCCGGGGAAAGTCCCTGTCCGATACACGGGCCGCAGCCTGATTCGAGAATCCTCGCGCCGGCCGCAATCATATCCGCCATTGCGCCGTTTTCTGCCAGCATATTCATAACTTCCTTGCTTCCGGGCGCGATAGCGAGTTCAACCATGCTATGAACATTTCGTCCCTTCAAAACTTTCGCGACCATCATTAAATCCGTGAAGCTCGAATTCGTGCAGCTTCCAATTACAACCTGGGAAACTTTCAAGCCCGCGATTTCCTTAATGGTTTTGATATTATCCGGCGAAGATGGACAAGCGGCCATAGGCTCAAGCTCGGAAAGATTTATCTCTATTACCCTGTCGTACTTTGCATTCTTGTCAGCAGAAAGAGGCTGATAATCGTTTTCTCTATCCTGTGCCGCAAGAAACTTTTGTGTTTGCTCGTCACTCGGGAAAACACTCGTAGTGACACCAAGCTCTGCTCCCATATTCGTTATAGTCGCACGCTGCGGCACGGAAAGTTTTTTAACTCCATTTCCGAAATATTCAACAACCCATCCTACGTTGCCTTTTGTAGATAAGATACTGAGCAATTTCAGGATTACATCTTTAGCAGCGACCCAATCATTAAGCTTGCCTGTAAGTTTTACTCCGAGAACTTTCGGGCATGTCAAATAGAACGGCCCGCCCGCCATCGCGACCGCAACGTCGAGACCACCGGCTCCGATAGCAATCATACCGATTCCGCCGTTGGTTGGTGTATGCGAATCGCTGCCAAGCAAAGTAGCGCCAGGTTTTCCGAATCGTTCGAGATGAACCTGGTGGCAAATTCCATTGCCCGGCCGAGAATGATACGCACCGCTTTTCGCGGCTACGGTTTGCAGATACAGATGGTCATTATGATTTTCCGGTCCGAAACCGGCCATGTTATGGTCAATGTAGCTTACCGTCAAATCAGTTTTGACTGTTCCGATTCCCATCGACTCGTAGAGCAGGTACGCGGTCGTGCCGGTCGCATCCTGTGTAAGCGTCTGGTCAATACGAATTCCGATTCGCTCTCCCGTTACAAGAGAGCCTTCGACTATATGTTTTTCAAGTATTTTATATGTAAGTGTCTGATTCAATTTAGATGCTCCTTCAATTGGTTCCAATAAATATACAGACATTTTAATTGTTTATACGCAATGAATCAATATGTTTTTCTTCTCGATAATGATGCTTCATGGGCGAGAAGCCGGATGATACGATTCATTTAAAGACAGCCCTGCGCCCCGCCGCACAGGGCCGTCTGTGAAATAATACAGAGATATTTCAGAAATCTAAAACAACTCGGAAAATGCTATAGTTTCGGACCCAACCTGTCATCAACCAAAACCGAATCGGTCCTGGTAAAAGGTTTATAATTCCCCGGCGAAGGTATTATGCCTTTTCGTATATCTGTGTTGGCCGTTTGCAGCGTGTAAATATTATCCTCATTAAGACCACAAAAAGACACCTTAGCAAACTCAATATGGGTATCCATAAACAAAACGTTTTGGCCTTCTCCCTGATGTACGGTTGCATTGCCGAATTCTTTTTGTTCTTTGCCGCCGTCAGGATTAAAGTCAGCAAAATTCCGATTCTTATCAATCCATGGATTTGGATCGGCTGCGATGGCCAAACCGGGATCACTCGTTATTGTTAAGGGATTTTCACAATAAGGCAAATGATAAGAATAGGAACAGAATTCGTATCCTTTTTCGCCAAAATCCCATAACGTTGTAATGTCTTTATTTCCCGGTTTGAATTCTTTTACCTGTGAATCACTTTTACAAATAAAGGATTTTGGTGTAATTTCCGCGTACTTAACAAGCAAATATAAAGAGGATGTTACAGTAGCGGTCGTAAATCTGGTTTTTGTATTATAAGCTTTATAGCTGCTTTCGGCATCCCATACCACAGATTCACTATACCATTTTGCATTCGGTCCGCCCGCACGAGGAAGCTCATCGTCATAGTCGTTGGCGTAAACAATCATTGCTTTTCCAATGCCCGAAAGATTTGTGCCGCAGTACACACGGAAGGCTAATTGCCTTACCTTGGAAAGTGCGGGCATTAGAATCCCCATCAACAGAGCTATGATCGCGATAACGACCAGAAGCTCGACCAGTGTGAAACCATTGCGTCTCATTTTAAGTCTCCTTTCAATTTCAGGAGATTCGCACCGACCGCTTTGGGCACTGTTTAATTAGAATAAAAATATAATCACTATTTATGCCAAATGTTTCTCATAAACACGTATTACGACAAACGCCGCTTTTTCGCGAATCTCCACGTTAATGTTTTTTCGCTCAAAACGGTCGGTTTAATCGAATTCGCTGCATGTACCTTCGGCGCATGCATTTTCAGGAGGGAATACGCGCGCAAACGAAGTGCCTTGCAAGAAATGCTTTTCGTCTTTTGGGGAGAGATATTAGAAACCTAAAGCGGCTGGATATTACAGGAAATGAAAGAATAATAACTAAATATTTATGATATGTCTGTATGACCCGCCGATTTGTCATTTTTCCAATATCAGCACATATTTTCTGCGCAAAGAGACCCTCGAATAATAATTTTTGTTTAATTAAATGAGAACCGCACTTTGGCAGGCAGGTTTAAGGTATGAATTAAAAACAGATAATTATAATAACTATAAAAAAATGAATAAATTTATAAGAACCTGTCTAACCTATTTTTAATTATATCCGACTTTGCAATTTTTGTCAATATACGAAAACAAAAAAAGAAAAAATTATAATTTTTTTACTTGTACTCTTTACACATGTAGAGTATTCTCGTCACAATTAAAGATAATAAGGAGAAAACTATGACTTCAAAAAATACTTACGAACTCACTGAAGCAGAATGGGCGATTATCCAGGTAATTTGGGAAAAAGAACCATGTACGGCTCCAGATGTGCAGGAATTGCTCGAAAAAAGCAAAAATTGGACTTACAGCACTGTAAAAACTCTAATGGACCGAATGGTCACCAAAGGTTTGCTGAAAACCGAGAAAATACGCAATTTAATATTATACAGCTCGGTTATCACCCAAACACAAGCCCGGAACTGCGAAATTCTGAAAACCGTAAAACGAGCTTTTGATGGTGCTTTTACACCTATGATGCAGTTTTTACTTGATAACAACAATCTCTCCCAAAAGCAGTTGGATGAACTTGAGGATTTGATTCGCAAAAAGAGAATTTCAGAAGAAAAGGTCGAAAAACATTAATTTTTTGTAACGAAAAGTCATAAGAATCGTCTTTATAAGCGGAGGCATGATTATGAATATTATTTTTGAAATGTTGAATAAGGCAGGTTTGAGATTCATTGAATTTGCATCGCCAATGCTGATTCAATCAAGCATTCTCATTTTGATTCTACTCGCGGCGGATTTCCTGCTCAGGAAAAAAGTCAGAGCAATCTTTCGCTACTGGATATGGATGATCGTTCTGGTAAAGCTAATTCTGCCGGCATCGTTGTATTCACCATTGAGTCTCGGCTCATGGTTTGGCGAAAAGATAGAATACTCTAATTTAACACAAGAGGATACAGGGCAGGGAACACATAAGTCCGAGAATATAATTGATTTCAAATCTGAGATTCAAGATTTCAGACCGATAGAACCACGAGTTGAAAGTTCTGAATCATTACCGAGTGTTCCACATACTATTGTAACAAATCCCCAAACAGCCTCATCTGAACAGGTTGTAACAGAAAAAACAGTAAAATTATCATGGCAGGCTGCTGTATTCGTAATTTGGATTGCGGTTACGGCCGCTCTTGGGCTTGTTTTAATTAAAAGAACTGTTTTCATAAAAGAGCTTGTAACCAAGGCTTCAGATATTGACTTTTCTCAAAATAATTCAATTTCACCAAACGATATTCTAAAGCATTGCTGTATATCAATTGACTTAAAAAAGCAAATCCCTCTGAAAATTTCACCTGACGCGACAAGTCCTGTAGTTTGCGGCTTATTACGACCAGCTATTTTACTGCCGCAAAATCTCATCTCGTCTCTAAGCCCCGGCCAGTTGAAAGCAATCTTTTTTCATGAGCTGGCCCATATCAAGAGAGGAGATTTGTGGGTGAACCTTCTCCAGACACTTTTACAAATCACCTATTTTTACAATCCTCTACTCTGGCTTGCCAATTCAATAATCAGAAGAACGCGCGAGCAGGCAGTCGATGAAATGGTCCTTGTCGCGATGGGTAAAGAAGCGGACCAATACCCTGAGACTTTATTGAATGTAGCGAAACTCGCTTTTAAACGCCCTGCTTTGAGTTTGCGATTGATTGGAGTAGTAGAATCGGAAAATGCACTTACTGGAAGAATAAAACATATGTTAAGCCGACCATTACCTAAAAGTGCAAAACTTGGTTTGCTCGGCTTATTAACCATAATAATATTTGCTGCTATACTGCTACCTATGGCAAAAAAGGAAAATAGCTTTCGCTTAAAAAAAATCGAATTTTCAGTTAACAGAAATGATAAAGAAAATACTGATATAAAAACTCAATATGCAGGTGCTTCTGAATTAATGAAAGCATTTGTCGAAGCACTTCTTAATAATAATGAAATCGCAATTGCCGATATCACATCAAATGCAAATGAAAACACAAAACAGTTTAGATTGTCATTTAATGAAATTGACAAGATAAAACAATTAGATATTAAATCTTATTCTCCATCATGCTGGAGAACACTTACAATAAAACAATCTAATATTAAAGCAAAAATTAGTTTGCTCGGAACGGGTACAATTAAACTTATCGATGGAGTTAGATATAGTTTATTAGCAATTATTACACAGATTAATGATGGTCCCTGGCAATTAAAAGATGCTCGCTGGTATCGTATTGGTTCAGATATTGAAGAATCAGGAAAATTATTAAGCAAAGAGCTTACCGAGTCTGCGGTAGAACTTGCCGGAATTGTAGAACCAGATGAGATAATCTCTGCTAAAGACAAAGAAGATTTGGAAAAAGAATATGTTCGATTGAATAAGGCAACATTTAAATTTCTGAAGAATAAAGAATCTTCTGATTCGGGTTCAACTTTATATGGTTATAAAATATCTCCGTCTAAAGAATCTGTTGTTATTTATTCTTTTCCGTTTTTCGAGGCTCTAAGAAAAGGTGACTTGGATTCAAAAGACATAACGACTCCTAATGATTTAAGAAGTAAACTCGAAAGAATATCTGAACTTTGCAATTTGGAGAATATTGAAATAGAAGATATTTATTCGAGTCAAAGTTTCGCGATTGTAATAACAAAAGGAGTACAGAGAAACGATAACTTGCCATACCAGCTTGGTTTTACTTTTTTATGTCCGTTTGGTCAGTGGATATTTAATGATATAGATTGGATTGATACAGAAAATCGTCAGGACTTTATTGATGGCTTTAAATATAATTTCCCAAATGTAACACGAGTGTTTAGTTCAGATTATTCTACCATTAAAGATACAACAAGTAATGGATCAATGGGAGGTTTGGAAAGCTGGGGTGAAGAAGTTAACGGAGTGAAAGCACGACTCGTTAGTTATGGTAATTATATTATATCAGGTCATATACCTAATATAAAGCTTGAGGCAAAGAATGAAAGTGGTCAGAGAATAGAAGTTATCTACCCACCTAAATTTACTAAGAGAAGCGGTGAGAAAGAGGGCGATTGGAACGGTTTTGGAGAAATTGAAATATATAATGACAAAGGGGATAGATTTGAAGCTGAGTGGAACTCCGGTAGCCCTTATATTCTTCCTGTAAATGATGGCAGCTCTTTGAGAGCAGACTGTCAATTTGAAATGTATGGTTTTTCTTTACCTGGATCCGGCAAGTATAAAGCAAGAGTGACATTTGGCGTTCAGCCTCAGGAGGGTAAAACTTTCAAGGTCACTACGGGCTGGCTGGAATTCAATGCTTTGCTTACAGACCATATTCCCGGAACTCCTTATACTGCCAAAGAGGCTTTTGAAGAAGCAAAGGCCTATGATAACGTCCTGTTGCAGCAAAATAATATTTCAAGAGAAGAGGTTGTAGAAAAGTTTCTTTCTGTTGCCGAGAATTATCCTGATACTCCTTATGAAATAAAGGCATACCATTGGGCCGCTGTAATTCTTTCTCAGCGTTTGATTTTGCCGGATGACCATCCCACTGAAGAGCATCGGGAACGTGCTAAACAAATATGGAAAAAAATTATTACCAAATGGCCCGATTTGGTTTCTACGGAAACTATTTCTGTAAGATACAATCTGGCATCAACAGATAAAAACCAATTTGAAAAACTGGTCGATTTTTACTCATGGCTTATATCGATACCAGAAGATAAGAAAATTAAATTCATAGACGATACTTTAATAACATTAGAACCCAATCTAACTCGGTACAGAAATACAGAACAGTTAAAAATAATTATTGATAGTTTCCCTGAAACACATTTAGCAGAACTGGCTAAAATTGAGTTAAAGAATATTAAAATATTACTTTCACGAACAGAGGAATCAAAAAATATATCCGACGATTCTCAGACTCAACAAAATCCAAAATCATTTACAAAGCTTTTACCAAATGGTGGTACTCTTGAGCTTGTTGGAGTTCGTAAAAAGAGTTTGCCCGACCAGCCGTGGTATAGTCCCGATGGATTGCAAAAGCTCGATTCTTCAGATGAAATCTTTTCGCATATTACAGGTACTTCGGGAATTGTCAATGCGGCGGGAACTCAGACTTATGAATTCTTCATTCATTGTGATTTGCCTTCCAACACAAGAGACAAAGTAGTAAAAAACAAATGGTCTTTCGAGCCTGAAAAAGGAATTCCCGGATCATTCTTTACTTCTTTTTCTTCCGGTCAACATTATTTTACGGCGAACAGTGCTTTTCCAGAAACATTGAATAAATTAAATCTTACTTTCAATGTTTCAAACGGCCAATGGAAAACTATTAGCGAAAGTGATGGCCTAAATAAGAAAGAAATTTCTATAACACATCGCGGCCAAAAACAAAACATTACTCTTGGTGAAATAATCGAAAAAGACGGTGGTGTGTTTATTGAAGTAAAACATCAAGTTAAAGAAATGGCCGCACAGATAATAGTTTTTGAGAAAAATAATAATGTTCGCTATCCATTGGATAATGTACTTGATTATGCTGATCCAAATGGAAATATTTTAATTACGAAATGTAAATTTGACGGTATGACAAAAGAGCAAATCAGCCGGTACGAATTCCAGGTTCAGCCGATAGATATCGTGACATTCAAAAACATTTCATTAAAAAATGAATTCCATACAAATCCGGAAATAACAACTACATCGATAACAGAAAAAACACCAATCGAAAATGTAGCCACAGAGGGCACAGAGAACACAGAGCATAATTCATTGAGTATTTCTTATGAATACGCCGGATTGGAAAATATCAAGGTTTCTGATGGTTCATTAGATTATGTCTGGCATACCCTTAAAAAGGATTTAATAGTAGTACCACAGAATATGAGCAGCTATGATAAGCATGAATTTAAAAAGAAACTTTCAGAAGATGAAATCAAATTATTTGAAAAATGGATTAAAGACTGCAATGTTTTTAATCTTCCGACAAAATTTCCGCGAGGAGATGGCACATCATATGCAAGTGCTTTTGTTTCGAGTTTTGAAGTTAAATACAGCGAAAAAAGTTACAGAGGCGGATGGTCAGAAGATGATACTGTACCGGGTGAAATTAACAAAACTGTTCAAAATCTAAGAGATATTACAAACGAAATTAAAGACAAATCAGAAATATCATGGGGACAGGAAATTGAAAAAATACAGATTCGAGTGAGAATGGATCAACAATTCCATGAAGGGCAAATTCCGAAATTTCTTATGGACGTGCGAAATAACGGGACAGAAGATTTGAGGCTTGTTTTGGCGCCTGAATGGTGGGAGTTAGAACTGGATGGATTATGGTATAAAGTTGGAACATGGTACTCGGGAATAGTACCTGTAATGTCATTAGATTCCGGCGAACAGAAAAATGGCATCGAGTTTGTCCCTGATGAAAATTGGGATTGGAATAACAATAGTAATCCTTTGAAGTTTTTAAAAGGTACGCATGAAGCAAGATTGTTACATACTGTATTTCCTAAGGATCCTAATGATAAGAGAAGTACACGAGTATTAAGTAATCGGATCGAGTTTGAGATTTTTCCGAAAGAGGTAAAATCTGGATCGAAACAAAATATTAGTGTCACTGAAATCAAACCTCTACCTATTGATAAAATTGATGAAATGTTTGGACGCATAAGAAACGATGAAGAAATCGATTTATTACTAATTTATCAATCATTGATTGGACCGCAAACTACTTTACGGGCAGATGCCGCTCGGTATCTTGGAACTCATGGGGACAGTAATTCAATACCTCATTTAATTGACGCTTTATCTGATGACTCGTCACATGTGGGTGATCATTATTCTGACATGGGAATGCATACTACTCGATATTGGGCAAATGACTCTCTTAAGAAATTGACAGGTCTGGATGTAGGTTTTGTCTGGAACGATCCAATAGAAAAAAGAAATAAAGCTATTCGAAAATGGAAATACTGGTGGGAAAAAAACGAATCCACTTTTAAGGTAATAAATAATAACGATAGAGAAGAAATAGAAAATATTGTTGGAAGTTTATGGCAAGCAGTGGATGCAAATGATACGAAAAAAGTAAGCCAATTATATTATGACAAGATTATTGATAATAATGATAGTAATACTAATGGTTTGATTCACGGGCTTCTAAAAGACAAAGAGCAGGTTGAGAAACTAAAAGGAAATGATATTGCCAGTATTTCAAATATTGTAATAAAAAATAGCCGGGCAATAGCTGTGACTAAACCGAGTATGGAATTATTTATATATTATTTTGTTAAACCAGATGACAAATGGTTTCTCTATTATACGCAAAGAATAACTAATTTTTCAAAGATCATTGATTTAGAACCATCTATTGCAATTAATGATTTATTTAATGATTGGCCGCGAACAAAACTTGATAATGAAGCAGGTAGTGCATATTTTGAAGCTGGCAAATTGCTTCATGAAGGAACTGATAGAGAAGAAGTTGCAAAGAAATTCTTATTTATCGGAGAGCTTTATCCTCTTACGGATAGAGGAAAAATATGTACTGAACTGGGAACAATGTTAAATGAGATGGTACAGGAAGATAAGGAGTTCGTTGAGCCGTCGGATATTAACAGCCTGACTACACAGCAAAAAATTGATTATTACATATATAAACTGCGTGACGTGGCAGAACAGGAATTCACTGTTCCTGGAAAGTGTTTTGTACTTAGATATCCGAGGACGCCTGATAGTGCGGCGGTTGCATTAAGAAATATGGGGCCGATAGTTATTCCCGCCATGATTTCATTGTTGGAGGATAACCGACCAACACGTTCAGTTGGTGCCGCTATGAATGGCGGCGTTGTTTTGCGTTATTGTGATATCGCATTAGAGATTATAGCTGATATTGCCGGGCAGAATAAACCTAATGAAACTACAACCTTCGATCCTCGTACACAACGCGGCGCATATTTAAGCAGTGCCGATGAAAAAATTGCCCGGGAAATTATTGATCGAGCGAAATCATGGTGGGAGCAAAATAAAGATAAATACGATTTGAGTAGTGATATTCGCTAAAATCATTCTTATCATAGGTAAATAATTCAATTTTACACATATCAATGCTATAAGTTAAAATGTTAGGTGTTTTGCTTATTCATATTAAGGTATTCCCCTATATACTGAATAGCTTTTTGGTAGTAAAAATAGATAAAATGCTTTTGCGGTTATTTGATTTTCTTCGGGGACCAAAAAAGAGAAAGCTAAAATTATTAAATCAGGGATGGTGATATTTTATAAAAGTAGGGGTGTTCAATGGCAGCCGGTTATGAAAAAACCGGCTGCCGGAAACAATTCTGGTTATTCATCGTAAAATTCGGCGTTAAGCTTTGCTAATCCGAATATTTCACCGCAGAGTTCGCAGAGAACGCAGATGTACTTATAATACAAAGGTTTATGACAGAATAATGTAAATATCGACATTGACAGTCTGTTTTATTTTCCATTTATTAATAATAGAGTTCGATTTACATAACTTATTTGACTAATATATTTTAGATATATTATTTCTCTGCGTACTCAGCATTCTCCGCGGTTAATGAACTTTTCGGGCTAAATGCATTATCTGCTCACTTTTTTCCTTTTAATAGCCGCCGAAATAAAGTTTGAATTGCTTTTTTGAACAAAATCACTATAATCTGAATAATATTGTGGGAAAAAAGAAAGTTTTGATTCCCGCCCCCACATTATCAGCGGTAATCTACGAATATAAGAAAAAGCATCAGAATGATGTGTTTAAAGTAGCTAATTAAGAGAAAAAAGTGAAATTTCAGGTTTTTAAAAACGGCGAAATAGTTAAAGATTTTACATTGTCCGGAGCCTATCTTTTCGGAGGCGATGGAATTGGAATTCGGCGGGCTCAAATCACTTTCCAGGATGGTTATATCCTTTGCAAAAAGGCAAACCTTGAAACATCCGGATTGGCGCTTCTCTGGCCTATCGAGGGCTTTGGAAAAGTGCTTCTGCCCACTACATGTCTGCCCGACAGGGAAAGACCATATATTTTAAACGTCGAGATTGCACGCGCAAAACTGATGCAAATCGTCAATAAACGCGAAGACTGGTCGTTTTTCAATAGTATTAAGGGCATGACAGAAATTTCTGAAGAAGCCCATGACTATTTCATTAAAGCAATACAAAACATTTCTGATCCGTCCGCCGCCTCGAAGCTGGCTGATGAATCGCTTAACAGGTCCGTTTTGCTGGCGGAAAAACTCGCGATAAAACAAGCTGAAGTTCTTTTTAACAGCAGAATTAAAAGTCACGGCTTCGGAAGAGGATGTTTCGGCTGCAGAATCGACCCTATGGAAATTGACAATCCGATGTATATTGAAAAATTAGTCGGATTATTCGGTTCTGTAACCATCCCGATAAACTGGGCAAATATCGAATCCGAAAAGGGTCACTATGACTTCTCCAAAATTGATGCGTGCATAGAAGCTTTAATAAAAAAGAAACTACCGTTCAGCGCAGGGCCTTTATTGTGTTTCTCTGAAAAATTTTTGCCAAAATGGCTGCTGGACGGCGAGAACAGCTTCGAGAAAATAAGAGAAACCGCATATCAGTTCATAATCGAGATTGTCGGACGTTATAGCAATATTATTCGAGCCTGGTGTTCGATAAGCGGCATGAACGCTTTTAACCATTTCGGGTTCAGATTCGAACAGATTCTTGAAATGACACGAGCGGCTAACATGGCCGTGAAGCAGGCAAGTGACAAAGCTTTGAAGGTTATCGAAATCGCGAATCCGTGGGGTGAATATTATTCGACATCTCATAATAGTATTCCGCCTCTTGTGTATATGGACATGGTTGTTCAAAGCGGCGTTAATTTCGACGCGTTCGGGCTGCAAATGAGATTTGGTAAAAACAAGGCCGGTATGCACACAAGGGACATGATGCAAATATCGGCAATTCTTGATACATTCGCGCCGATATCAAAACCGATTTATATAACATATGTAGAAGTTCCGGGGAAAAACGGTGACGGCCAAAACGATGGAAATCTTGCCGGGATTTGGCACGAAGAATGGAATCCGAAATTGCAGGCACAATGGATTGAGCAATTTTTCCAGGTAGCGATGAGTAAACCTTTCGTTAATTCAGTTACTTACTCGAATCTTATGGATACGCATGATAGTACAATATTAAACAGCGGCTTATTAACCGACCAGCTTGAGCCAAAGGATTCTTATCACGCCCTGAAACGTTTATCCGACAGCATTTTCAAGCGGTGAATGATTCAGTGAAAAAGGAGTGACATTTTACATATGGCAGATGACAGGCAAAAAAGGATTCAGTCATTCGCGTTTGTCATAAGCGCGTTAGCCGCGTTTTGTTTTGCTGTTTATTTCGCTCCGAATATTGTTCAAATCAATTCTGATTCTGATAATGCTGTGTTGCAGGTCGCAAATCAAATCAATCCGAACATCGCGGAAATTGATAGTATGATAAGGCTGCCTGACATAGGTTTTTCACGGGCAGAAGCAATTATCGAGTATCGTTATAATTTTGTGAATAAAAATAACAGAGAAGCTTTCGGATGTCCCGACGATTTGCAGAAAGTCGCCGGTATCGGACCGAAAACAATAAATAATATGAAAGAATTACTTGAGTTTAAATAAATAATGGCTGATTGGGAAATTAACAAACCGATAGGACAATGTGCCGGAAGCGGTAAAGAAATTCAATACGGCGAAGAATATTACGGTGCGCTCGTACAAAGCGAAGAAGGTCTCAAACGATGTGACTTCTGCCTCGAATACTGGCAGAACGAAAAACCCGAAGTATTCTGTTTCTGGAAAACGAGACTGCCGGACCCCGATGAAAAGAAACAAATATTCATAGACGATAATATGCTTATGGCCTTTTTCGAGAGGCTGGAAAATGAGACTGACCAGGAGAAAATAAATTTCCGTTTCGTATTGGCTATGATTCTTATGCGAAAAAGATTTTTCAAATACGACGAAACGAAAGTCGAAGATGGAAATGAAATCTGGCGGCTAAAAGTGGTTGGCGACAAAAGCTTCGTCGAAGTAATAAATCCGCATCTTAACGATGAGCAAATCGAACAGCTTTCTTCCCAACTCGGCGAAATATTGCAAACGGACTTGTAAAATGAAAATACAAAATACAGAGCTTGTAGGGTGTGCTATGCACACCTTTTATAGAATTGGTGTGCATAGCACACCCTACTTATTTTACGCATTAACAATATTTATTCTATCGGGTTGCGGCGACAAAATTATCAAGCCGCTTAAGGTTTGTCCCGGAAAAGCAAATGTCACTGAATCACTTGCGGCGCTGCAAGCTCAAAATCAGAATATGATACCTCTTTATACAAATAAAGGTAATTTCAACTTAGAAATTTATGAAAATGAAAAGATACAGAAGCACCATTTCCAGATAAGACATTTTCTTCTCAAGCCGCCTTCAGAAATTTTCTTACAGGCCAAAACCGGTATTATTGACAAAGCTTTGATTGGTGGTTTGAACGCAGAAAATTTCTGGCTGCATGTAGATCCAATAAATTCGTACGTGTGGGGTAAATGGTCCGACCAAGACCAGGATGCGGGCATTTTTATTAATCCTAAAACAATACCCGAAGCTCTCGGTATCGCTGAAATTGATCCTGACGCGAATTGGACGCTTACAAACGAAGGTCCTTATGACATTCTTACAAAGAAAGAGAATGGCATGATTAATAAAAAACTCTATATCTATTGCTGCGATTACAGAGTCAAAAAAATAGAGTATTTTGACAAATACGGCGAAGCAATTGTTCTGGCAAAGCTGGATAATTACACTGAAGTCTCGCCGGGCTTTTTTATTCCATTCTCAATAGAAATAAATTTATTAACCGAAGAAATCGAAAAGACATTCAACCTTGAGATTGGTCTTGAAACTTTAGATCCTGCAACTGAATCACGAGCAAACTATAAAATTGTCCGACCCAAAACTCCGTCTGTCGATCATGTTTACCAGATTATTGACGGCGAATTGTTTGAGCAATAAGCAATAAATTCACTATTTTTATTAGGAAGGCTTTGACAACACACCTTAGATAAATATACTTTATCATTTTATTGATAGTCATTTTTATAATATTTGGAATAAATTTATGAGCAGTGCATATACTGAGAGTTTAAATAAGTTGATAGAAGAGTTTGGCAAGCTGCCCGGAATCGGACCCAAAAGCGCAGAAAGACTTGCGTTTTATTTATTAAAGGCTACACCGGCACAGGCTCTCAAACTCGCTGATGCTATACGTGACTTGAAAGAAAAAATCAAACGCTGCCAAATATGCTACAATTATTCTGAAGACAATATTTGCCAGATATGTTCCGACGAACGAAGAGATAAAAGCATAATATGCGTAGTCGAGCAGCCGAAAGACGTTATAAGTCTCGAAAAAACCGGCGCATGCAAATGGGTCTATCACATTTTAGGCGGCCATATCGCACCGCTTGACGGCGTAGAGCCGGGCGACTTAACAATAAAGGAACTGGTAGAAAGAGTTTCAAAAGGAGATGTAAAGGAATTGATTATGGCTACCAATCCGAACATGGCCGGCGATGGTACTTCGCTATATATAAGCTCACTACTTAGAAATACCGATGTAAAAATCACCCGCCTTGCCAGAGGCATACCCACCGGAAGCACAATCGAATTCGCCAGCGGAAAAATGCTCTCCGACGCAATACACGGAAGACAAACCCTCGAATAACCTCTTAACCGCAGAGAACGCCAAGAACGCAGAGAAATATAAAATGTAGGGTGTGCTATGCAAACCTTTTTAAATATTGGTAGGCTAATTTCACTCTATCTCTCCTTTATCTGTTTTTCTCCGCACCCTCTGCGATCACTGCGGTAAAATAATCAAATCTCGGATTATATCTTTCTTGACAGACATAATCCTAATTTGATATACTGATTTATCAGAAAAAACGCTGTATTTTGTAGTGTTAAATTGGTAGAGGTTAAAAATTCGGAGGAAAGAAAATGTTAGAGAGCATAATATCAAAAATCATTGGGAAAATCTCATTATTTATATTCATCACAGTTTTATTTATCAGTATTCCCACTCACGCACAGTATTCCGGCGGAACAGGAGAACCCAACGATCCATACCAAATCGCAGAGCCTAACGACTGGATAGAGTTAATGAACACCTCAAACGGCTGGGATAAGAATTTTATAATAACGGCTGATATTGATTTAAATGACATATCCCTAACACCTGTAGGAAGTCTCGAAAGGAAAGCCTTCTTTAAAGGTATTTTTGATGGTGATGGTCATACTATTTTTAATGTAGATATAAATATGCCCGACAGCGATTTTGTTGGTCTTTTTGGATATATAGAAGATGGAAAAATACAGAACTTGAATTTGGAAAATATTAAAATCATCGGGGATTCCTATGTCGGCGGGATAGCTGGCATAAACTATGGTGGGGATGTTAACTGTTGCTCCTGCTCTGGATTGATAATAGGCAATTTTGATACGAGTAAATTTGTTGGTGGACTCATAGGAACTAATGTCGGTAATATAAACCATTGCTATAGCTCTGCATTGGTCAATGGATATCAGTCAGTTGGTGGGCTTGTCGGATCAAACACTAAAGGAGGAAGGAATGGTACAATAAATTTTTGCTACAGCACATCTACAGTCACTGGCGTAAGTAATGTCGGTGGGCTGGTAGGTGACAATTTTAATACATTAAATTTTTGTTACAGTACGAGTACTGTTAATGGCGACTCTATTGTTGGTGGACTGATAGGATTAAACTGGGGTAAGATAACTTTTTGCTTCAGTACTGGTGGAGTTGGAGGTAATAGCAATATCGGAGGATTAGTGGGGAATCACAATAATTTTTATAGTATTATTGATTGTTTTTGGGACGTGGAAACCTCGAATATCCTTCATGGCGTAGGTAACATAGATCCAGATCCCAATGGTGTTTTGGGTAAAACAACTATAGAAATGCAGGATCCAAACACTTACCTTGATGCTGGATGGGATTTTGTCGGTGAGACTATAAATGGTCCAAATGACGTTTGGAAAATCGTTGAGGGCATCACATATCCTCTATTGTCATGGCAGAAATACTCCGGGGGTACAGGCGAACCAAACGACCCTTATAAAATCGGTACTTATGAGGATTTAATAACACTTGGCGAAAATCCTGAAGATTATAACGATTGCTTTATTATGATTGACGATATTGATTTAGATCCTAAAATGTCAGGCCGCAAGGTTTTTGATAACGCTGTTATAGCTTCTGTTCCTGATCCACTTTCACCATTCGATGGAATTCCATTTGGTGGTGTCTTTGATGGCAATTTTCATACAGTTTCAAATTTAACTATAGAAGGAGATTCATTCTTAGGTCTATTTGGCAGATTATCACTCGGCGCAGAAATTAAAAACCTGAAAATTATTGATGCAAACATAATTGGAACTGATCAATGCATTGCAGGTCTTGCTGGTTACAATAGAAACGGCTGTATAAAAAATTGCGGCTTTACCGGTTCAGTAAGCGGCTTGACTTTAGTTGGTGGTATAACAGGTTCTGATATCGAAGGTATCTACGACTCGTGTTACTCTTCAGGTTTTGTTACAGGGTCCTACTTTGTAGGCGGCTTAGTCGGACTCACAGGATACATTAATATAGATGCACGAGGTTCAATCTTAAATTGCTATAATAAAAGTACTGTTAATGGTTATGATATTAGTTTAGGTTTATATATTGGTGGATTAGTAGGAGACAATAGCAGCTATATAACCTGCTGTTACAGTACCGGTTTAGTTAGTGGTAATAACCATGTCGGAGGATTAAATGGTTCCCGTTCGAGTACTTTTATTAAGAACTCTTTCTGGGATTTACAAACTTCAGGCCAATCAACAAGCGGCGGTGGAACTGGTAAAACAACAAGCGAAATGCAGACTCAAACCACCTTTACAAATGCCGGATGGGATTTTATTGGTGAGACGATAAACGGTTCCAAAGATATATGGTGGATTGATGAAAATTTTGATTATCCACGGCTATGGTGGGAACTTATTCCTGAAGAATGAATATTAATCACAAAAAATAAAATTTAATTTTATTTACATTATCATGTTCTAACATCAATTAGGGCGGGAATATTCACATTTTTTAAATAATGATGAATTAATGAATTTACCTTCATTTCTTGACGAAAATCACTAAAGATTCTATTATATACTTAAAGAATAAATTT
>CAZVOA010000037.1:0-35860 GCA_964628465.1 uncultured Pirellulales bacterium
ACTGTAGATTAACAGAAAATAAAGGCCTGTACTGATTAACTCGGTACAGGCCTTTATATTTTCAAGAATTATTAGTCTTATAATATACGGGGCAGCTATATTATTCTACGGCGAATTCCTTTTTTCTTGTATTCATCTGAGCTTTTAAGCGGGCAATAATCGATGAGTGCATTTGCGAAACGCGTGATTCGGATAAATCCAGAGTTGCGCCGATTTCCTTCATAGTCATTTCCTCATAATAGTACAGTACTATAATGAGTCTTTCGGCTCGTGTAAGTCCTTTTGTAAGCAAACCTTTGAGGTCGCGTTTCTGCGCTTCTACTACTGGATTCGAACTTCGGTCATCCTTGATAATATCGATCTCTCGGACATCCTTGTCACCGTCGTCGTCATTATAATTTGTAGTAAGAGAAACCAGACTTGTCGCGTTCGCGTCTTTCTGCAGCCGGAGGAATTCAGTCATCTCCATCTGGAGTTCTTCCGCCAATTCCCCTTCAGTTGGTTTTCTTCCAAGGTGTGTTTCGAGTGAATGTGTAGCCCTTGACAACTGATGCGCCCTTGAACGTACAAGACGCGGTACCCAGTCCATGCTTCTTAACTCATCAAGAATTGAACCCCTAATGCGAGGCGAGCAATAAGTTTCAAACTTTACGCCGCGGGTCCTGTCGAACGCGTCTATCGCATCCATAAGACCGAAAGTACCGGCACTAATCAAATCATCCAGTTCAACCTTATCCGGCAATTTACTATGGACTCGTTCGGCACAATATTTGACAAGTCCTCTATAGTTTTCCATTAATAAATTTCGGGATTTTTCGTCGCGCGTCTGGAAAAATTGTTCCCAAATCTGCTCGATGCTGAGTTTCTGTTCCGTTTTCACAATATTCCTCCCTGAATAATGGTACTCTATTAAAGAGATTCCGGACTATATTATTCCAATAAAATTAGTAAAAACTAAATAACAAATCTACAACCTTTTACAGAGAAATAAAATGTCAAAATCCATTTTCCATTTTTTCAAAAATTAACTGTAAAAGATTTTTGTTTTTGCTTAAGCAGTTCAACCGCAACTTTCTGGTTTAAGGAATTTTCCCAGAGTTTTTTAATTTGCAGTTCAAAATACTCATCGACATTATCTTCAATAAGTACTTTGCCGCTTTCATCTTCTATAGATGTAAATTTATAATACCCATCTGAACCGAACTTGATATTCTTTGTATCGTACAACACTAATCTGTTTGTTCGAATATGCTCATCTACAGCAAAGTTAAGAAGGTTTGAGAATTCATTTACATCCAATTCTTTCGGGACAAACCCGGCTATATGGCTGTTTTTTATATTTTGAATCAAAAGCTTTTGGCGAGCCTGAGTGAACCCAATCAGTAAATTGAGTATCTCAGTAATATTATCATTTATCAATGAAGTTAAATTCATATTATAAATTAGCTTTGCCTTTTATTTTCGGAAAAAAAATCCCTTATTTCTGCCAACGTCTTAGTCTCCCTGAGATGAAGAATCTCTGAGAGCCTTCCAAAAACTGATTCATCATATAATCTATGCCCTCCTTTGGTCCACTTCGCTTCCCGAATCAAACCCATTATTGTGTAATTATGAATCGTCTGACGGGAGAAAGGTGTATAAGAAACCAGTTCACCTATCCGGTAAAGCTTTGCAGGTATTTCTAATGTTTCTTTTTTCATCATCATAGCCACATTAATATATTTTACGTTTTGCAAAATGTAAAATATATTTTCAAAACAGTCAATCTATTTTTAAGAAAATTTCATTTATTTTTAAAAAACATGAAAATTATTTAAAGGAATTTCAAAAAACTCGTTTTTTTTCTAAAAGTATGATTGCTGATAATCTAAAAAAACATCTTTCCAAAAAGATATGAATACAACAAATAGTTATAGGACCTCTGCATAAACACATAACTTTGAAAAACAAAGGTCCTGTAATGATGAGAAAAATATCATATTAACCGAATTTTGCGTCAATTCAGGATAATACAAGTTTTTTCAAGAATAGCCATCTGAAAATATCCGATACAAAGGGCGATATTATTTTGTTAATACAATAAATTGAAAAAGACAAAGGAAGTTGCTGATATATAATACTATGGATCATTCTGATATAAATTCTCATAATAACAATATTAATAGTGAAAATAATATTTCGCTGCTTGAAAAGGTTACTCCCCTTGCCAGGCAGATCAATTGTCTCGATATCGATCAGATTGCCGATATTTGCATTAAATATATCCCTGAGATTGTCGGTGTAAATTTTGCGTCACTATATATTCTTAATGAAGACAGTGATATACTCCATTTACACAGGCACAATCACCCGTTCCTTATCAATAAAATTGTTTCGATAAACCAAACGCCGCCCTCTCCAATGGTTATGGCGGTAAAAAGCAAGGAACTTATTTTCGTTGGTGACATTGATACTCACAGAAAACCTGTTATAAGAAGGTCACAGCGTGTGTTCGCCCAGAACTACAAAACAAAAAACTGCGCTATTGTCCCACTTATATGTCACGAAAGAGTTGTCGGTGTTTTAAATTTAGCGGATTTGAAAAACAGCGACCGATTCGATTCCGAACAAATCGCGTTGATAGAATTATTCAGTCAATTAGTCGGCGCATCTATTGGAAACATCAAGCTTTTCGAAAAAGTCCAGCGACAGGCAACAACAGACGGCCTGACCGGGCTTGTAAATCATAAGACATTTTATGATACACTTGAAAAGGAACTTTGGAGGTCACGAAGGTACGGCGGAAAAATTATTCTCCTAATGGTCGATATCGACAATCTCAAGAAGATAAATGATAAATACGGCCATAGAGCAGGTGACAAAGCAATACGTGAAATCGGAAGAAGAATTAAAGAATGCATTCGCCAAATCGATACAGCCGCAAGATACGGCGGCGATGAATTCGCGGTAATACTAATTAATACCACACTTACGGGAGCAACAGTTGTAGCTCAACGCATGGTCGAAATGGTATCGAACTCCATAGTTACCTGGCAAAAAGAGAACATCCCATTGTCCATAAGTGTAGGTCTTGCCGAATACAACGGCGGCTCAACTCCCGAAGATATTACAAGCCGCTCTGACCAGGCTCTTTACGATGCGAAAAAGGCCGGTAGAAACAACGTACAAGTCTTCAATCCATCGAACAGCAATTAGAAAAATCATCTTCTGAAATGAGGAATAAATCTTATACCATTTTCATTTAATAAGTGCGCTTTAATTGTCATTGCGAGCGCAGCGAAGCAATCTAAAGTCGTGCGTTTTCAGATTGCCACGTCCCCGGGGGACTCGCAATGACGGGCTGGGCGCAGAAATGAAGTATAATTGGTATTATCGGAAGTTTTGCGATATTCGCGAAATAAACGGGTATGAGATTTTATCTGCGCCATTCAGCTTTGCGAACCATCAAAGGCGGCATCTGCTGGCTCCTGGATTTGCGTGAACCTTTATTCAGGCAACTTCGGTTACTCGGATACAAGTCAACTACGTATAAATCAGGTTTCAATTGTAATTTATTTTTATTTAATTTCGTAAACATGTATTGAATCTCACCTTAATAAGGATTAACAATCTACACCTCCTTATATCGACCGTTTAATCGCACTACTTAATGTTGCGAAAGATTGTTTTAAGGATTTCTCCGCTGCTTTGTAAAAATTATGTAAATTCGTGTAATTCCCATAAATTACTGTCACCTTTTTTTAGTTATAGCGTCTATTTTGTTCAGATGGTAAAATGAAAATTAATTGGAGGCATAAATAATATGGCTAATTTATCATATAACGAAATAGAGCTTCTTGAGGCTTCGATTCAGGGAAATACCGCCGCGTTCGAGTCTATCGTGAAAAAATACCAGTCATACGTTTGCGCAATTACTTACAGCGCAATACCTGATGTGGAAAAAAGCGAGGATATGGCACAGGAAACTTTTCTGCATGTATGGAACAATCTATCGAAGCTAAAAGATTTAACTAAATTCAAATCGTGGCTGATTACTATTACCAGAAATATAATTCGTGATTCATTGAGAAAACAAAAGAGCGACCTTATAGATAAAGCCGCTCAGATAGAACAGATTCATGACGCTCAAATACAACAAGTCGAGCCTGCCCATCAGGTTATGACAAAAGAACAGCAGACCGTAGTACAAAACGCTTTGATGCAGATTCCTGAAAAATATCGCGAGCCGATGGTGCTTTATTACAGGCATGAACAATCCGTAAAACATATCGCAGAGCAACTTGATTTATCCGAAGAATTAGTAAAACAGCATCTTTCACGCGGCCGTAAATTACTACGAGAACAGGTTGCAGCTATGGTCGAAGGTTCCATTAGCAAATCAGGCCCGACAAAAGCATTTACATCTATCGTCATGGCTTCTATCGCGGGCCTTACTGTAAAAGGTACGGCCGCAACCGCCGCAGTCACCGGAACGTCTGCAATTATGAGCAGTATTTCTGCAAAATTCATCGCCGCGGCTGCTGTAATTGCAATCGGTATCGGAACAGTTGTAACTTATTATCATTTCACTAAACCAGAGCAAAATAATCAAAACATGACCCCAATTAGTTTGGCTAACAATACAGAGACAGTAAGAGCCTCAAATAACAGCTTGCCAGCTTCGAGTATTAATATTGAAACAGCCGCAACGCAGGAACCTGCACAATCTGGAAATATCCCTGTTACAAATGCAGAAGAAAATAGTTTTGAAAATAATGAAAGCGTTTCAAAAACTCCTGCAATTGCACTGAAAAACAACCCGATTGATAGCCCTTATGAATATTTTTTATTCACCCGCTATACTCAGCAGCCTTCGACAAAAACACTTGTTCTTGCTCATATTACAGATAACGGTATTGAACTTAAGGATATAGTGACAGAAGATTTTGGAACATATCACTGGGATGATCCGATTTGCGTTACAGGCGGCAAGTTATACAGCACGAGTTATTTTACTCTCTATAGTATCGATTTACTAACTAAGGAAACAGAGCAGCTCTCAGTAAGATCAACCAGTTCAGCAGATTATTATAATTTCAATTTCAGTGACGCTGCTTCATTTGCTGATAACTGTCTTTATGGATTATCTCAACAAGGCAATACTGTAACACTTCGGCAATTGGATTTTGAACGTAGAGTTCTCCGCGATATAGCAAACGTTTCCGATTCTCCACCAGACAGAATTATGACGATTTCACCGGATAAAAAGCGGCTGGCATATTTTGTAAATGGAAACAACCAATCAACGGGTGAACGAGGTTATCTTCTGACGATTGTTGAGGTTGAATCAGGAAAGATAACACAGCCGGCCAAACCAATCAAGTTTATCATACCTTTGATTGCCTCAAGTTTTCCAAGCATACCTGTTATCTGGCTTGATACAGAAACAGCAGCGTTTGTCCGAAGTGAAGCTCCAGAGGGTGAAAGTGAATTCAGCACAACCCGCGGCGGTGTAAATATGCTGTCAATGGTCAATATTAATACGGGCAAAATGGAAGATATTACACCTTTGCCGGGGAATCCTTATATGCAATTTGCTCCACACCTGGTTCAGGACAACACCGGAGTAGGTCATCGTGTTCTAATAACCCGTGACAATACAGAATATCTTATCGATATAAAAAATCACAAACTTGTGGAAAATGATTTGATAGCCGGTGACTACAGATTTGCTTTTGGGCATATACATTCAAAGGATCAGGATTTAGGTTCTGTCAAAAGCCGATATTTTAATGTATCGGTTGATGGTAAACGGGCGATGTGGATGAGTAATGAAACCACAAACATGGATTCCGCCGACCTTTATTATCATGACCCGGCACAGGAGAAGCCTACTGCTATCGCAAGAGTTTATAATTCCGCCGGAATATGGCTCAAAGCTGAAGATTTAAAAGCCCAGCCGGCTAAAACAGAGTTAGGTAAGGAATGGACTCCGTTAAAAGACCTCTCAAAAAACCTTCCTGTACAAACATACACAGATACACGGAAAAACGTTCGCGATTACCTTGCCTGTACGATAAAAACCGATAAAATTACATACCTGCTTCACGAACCTGTTACGGTGACATTAACACTTACAAATAAAAGCGGCTCCGATGTCACTGTAAGGAAACCTTATGTTTTTGAATCAGTTATGAGGCCGCTTTCAGGACTGACACTTAATTACCCGACAGGCCAAAAAACTTCCATTGATTGCGGCGCACAGCCTTATTCATCTCCGGATGAAGATGTCCTTATTAAAGCAGGTGAATCATTTGTCACGACTGATGCCATAGAAGTAAATTCTCCAGGGAATTACAGCCTGGAATACAAATACGAAATGGGCAACATTCATCAGGAATATAAAGGAACCATTACCACAGAGCCGTCAGCTTTTAATGTTTTATCTATTGATGATTCGGAAAAGGAGAAACAGCTTTTCGATGCTAAATTCGCACGGATAATGGAAAGGTTTTATAAAGAAACCGCGAAAGACCCGAACTGGAATGGAAGTAATAACATAAGTGATGAGGTAATAGGATTACCCGGAATGGGTCCGAAAGCCGCACCTTATATTATTAAAGCTATCGATGGTGAAAAGAATAAAAATCCAAGAAGCCTGATGCTGCGAGCGTTGAGTCCGATAGCTGGCCCTCAGTATATATCTTATTTCAGAGAACGGCTGATAAACGGAGAAACAGATACAGTTTGTAACTGGTTAATTAAGACTTACAGCCGGAGCGGCACAAATGAAAACATAAAACAGCAAGCGATTGATGCCTTAATTGCAGGAATGAGCAATAAAGAAATTGAGGCTCGCAGAACAGTATGCGGCTATCTGACTCAAATATATGACAAGAACATCGAGACCTGTTTTACTAAAGCGATTGAAGACGAAGATGAAAAAATAAGAGTGGATGCAGGTTTCTATCTTGCCGCCGCAAAGTGGCTTGAACTTACCGACTGGTTAAAACTCGCGGCTAATGAAACATCTTATGTGCAATATATTTCTGCCTGTGCCGTAATAAACAAACTTGAGCAGCAATTCAATATTTCCAAAGGCAAGCTTCCAACTCTATCAAAGGGAGATTTTGCTATAGCCGAAAAAATTAAGGAAGCAGAACAATACTATAGGAAAGTTCTCGGAGACTGGTTATCATGGTCGCAGGAAAATCCCCGTGCTTCCTTTTCGTTTTTTGAAGACTATCGCCAGACGTGGTGGGAAAACGACCCTCTCAGGCAGGAATAATTCTTATTAAAGATCACTACTAATAAAAAGCAAATCTGTATTGTTGTACTTCAAATTAATATGACATTAAAAAATTGAGATATACTTGACATAAACACATGCCAAGTATATCTTTTTAGGATGTTATACAGAAACTATATAATAATTTGTTAGCAGGGAGAAATGTTTATGAAAGTTACAAAACGTGACATTGCAGATATAAGTTTGGTTTGGCTTGCTTTTCGCTTTATTCCTTACTTATTTAACTATGCTGTCTCAGTGATTGTATCTTTAAGCCTACTCGAGCCGTCAAATACCTTATTTAAGACAGATGCAAACAGGTTTCAAGCCTTCGCCAGCGTTGGCGAGTTCTGTGTTATGGTCGCTTTCTTCTGGTTTCTTTTGTTTAAGCGAAATCTTATACTAAACCGCCTGTTTCCCGGCTCAGAGGATAAGGATTTGGAACTATCCGGCGATTCTACAGAAAAACTGACTGATTATTCTTTTTGGATTATAATATTTGGTTTATCCACTGCTATTGGCTCCGGCATCAAGTGCATTTCAGGGATACCAAGATGCATAGAAACGAATAAGGGTATAGGTGTGTTCTATCAAAATGTATGGCAGAATCAAAGCGAGAATATTTTTGCTCTTGCCTTGGCTGTTGTTGTTATCTGGAAAGCAAAAAGTATTGCATCAATGCTTAATCGCACAAAGACGATTGATTCTGCGAAAACGAATCAGTGAAATTTGGTCTATTGTCTCAAGTCTTTTTTAACCGTTTTCGGAATCGGAAAATAGATCGTAAACATCTTCCGCAGAAGCCACGTTTTCAAGCTTTTCCTTGAACTCTCCGTTCATCATAAGCCTGCTTATCGCTGCTAAAGCCTGAATGTGAAGACCTGTCTGGGTTGATGGGGAAACCAGAAGAAAGATAACTTTCACCGGCTTGCCGTCTATGCTCTCAAATTCTATCGGCTCGTCCACTATCCCGATTGCCATGACAAGCTCTTTTACCTCGCTGGATTTGCCGTGCGGAATTGCCATACCGGCTCCAATTCCGGTGCTTTGCGTTCTCTCGCGTGTCAAGACCGCATCAAGCACGGCATCGCGATTTGTAAAAAAACCTTTGGCATCAAGAAGGTCAATCAGCTCAGTAATCACTTCTTCTTTGTCTTTGTTTTCAACAGAAACTTTAACACAACCCGAATGTAATATTTGTCTTAGCAACATGATTTATATCCAAATAGTTAATCAACTCATGAGTTAAACGTGTCTAAAGTAATATAAATAGTTATAGAAATAGTTATAAGTACCTAAAATTGAAAGTGACTAAAGTTGAGTTTGAATTTTTCATTTTTTAACTTTAGCACACTTTAGTTCACTTTACACTTATTAATATCAATTTAGCCTGTTCGCGTCGAACTGTCAAATAATAAAGCGTTTTTGACCTTTACAAACAGTGATTTATAAGATAAAATCGTGTGTTTATATTGGAACTTATTATCCCAAAAAGGGTTAAATCATGAATAAAATTCAACTATATGATACTACTCTTCGAGACGGCATGCAGGCTGAAGGCGTGAGTTTTTCGCTCGAAGACAAACTTATAATCGCTCAAACTCTCGATAAACTTGGCATGGATTATATCGAAGGAGGCTATGCCGCTTCCAACGCCAAGGAAATGCAGTTTTTTGAAGAAGTCGCAAAACTGAAACTCGAACATTCAAAAATCGCTGCGTTCGGAAATACACGAAAGGCAAAATCTACTGTCGAAGATGACAGGTCGCTCAACGCCATGCTCGCCTGCAAGGCACAGGCGGGAACTATCGTTGCCAAAACCTGGGACCTGCATGTTAAAGATGTATTGAACTGTACGCTCGATGAAAATCTTAAAATCTGTTCAGAATCCGTAGAATATCTCAAGAAACACGGCCTTGAAGTTATTTTCGACGCGGAACATTTCTTCGACGGATACAAAAACAACCCGGAATTTGCGATAAAAGTTCTGGAAGCCGGAGCTAATGCCGGCGCAACCGCACTTGTTTTGTGCGATACAAACGGCGGCTGCCTGCCAATCGAAGTATATGATATTACGAAAAAGGTCTGCGAGAAATTCGGCGGCCTGACTATCGGAATTCATACGCACAACGATACAGACTGCGCGACCGCAAACAGCTTAGCCGCGGTACGTGCCGGAGCAAGACAAGTACAGGGAACAATGAATGGGTTGGGTGAAAGATGCGGCAACGCGAATCTTTGCGTGCTTGCGCCGAATCTTGCGTTGAAACTTGGTTACGATGTACTCGATTCGGAAAAACTCAAAACACTGACTGAAGTGTCACGCAGTATTTTTGAAATCGCAAACATCACACCGATAATGAGTATGCCTTATGTCGGCGAAAGCGCATTCGCTCACAAAGGCGGCCTGCATATCGACGCGCTTAGAAAAAACAAAAAAACATACGAACATATTTCTCCCGAATTGGTTGGCAACGAAAGACGTTTTCTTATTTCAGAGCTTAGCGGCCGCTCAACGGTTCTCGGCAAACTCGAAAAAGCGAAAATAACTGAAGACAAGCAACTCGCAAGTGAAGTCCTGAGTCGTGTCCAGAACCTTGAAAATCAGGGCTACCAGTTCGAGTCCGCAGATGGCAGTTTCGATTTGTTAGTCAAGAAAGTCATGGGTACATATAAGTCACATTTCGAACTTATCAAATATTATGTCAATACCGAGAAACGCGCATCAGGAGAGGTAGTGACAGAAGCTACTATCAAACTCAAAATCGGCGACACAATCGAACATGTTGTCGGTGAAGGTCACGGCCCGGTCAATGCTCTTGATGCCGCTCTGCGAAAAGCCTTATGTAATATTTATCCAAATCTGAAAGAATTACATTTGATTGATTACAAGGTCCGTGTCGTCAATGCCAAAGCCGGCACAGCCGCGAAGGTTCGAGTAATAATCGAATCAAGGGACAAAAACTCCATCTGGGGAACAGTTGGCGTATCTGAAAATATAATCGAAGCCTCATGGCAGGCGCTCGTAGATTCCGTCGAATACAAACTGCAAAAAGATTCTACACAGTAATTTTGTGTAATTTGATAGACATGAGATCACCGAGGGGACAGAGTCCCAGATTGTTTGCAAATTAAAAAAGAATCATATTTATGCTGCCGGTTATTTCGTGGTTTCTAAAATTTACTTGTTGGAATTTGCATTTTAATGCTCCAAGCCATAAGGAAATGCTATTCATAACTGTCACTATAAAAAAACCATCCAAAAAATATTCCAAAAAAAATAAAATACTATTGATTTTTAACAATAATATATATATGCTTTTGCACTTGTAAAGTGAGGTTTATATATAAGAGAATTTGTAAAAGTTTCTTTTATAAAGCTATATATAAATTACAGTAAATTAAGTCGAATTGACGATAGAATACAATATTATATGGAAAGGAGTAACACGAACAAATATGTAATTTCTGTTGTAAATTGTTGTGGGACAGTTGGATACGGTTGTCGAGACCGGCACGAAACTTGTATATCAATCTACTCCTAATGACAATTTATATTCTAATTTTGTATTTTCAAATGGTTCGGTTTATCGTATTTAAGACATTCATTTATAAAATTTTGGAAAGGAAGTACTATGAAACGCAGTTTATTAACAATTCTTTTTATCATCTCTACTGTGGCAGTTAGCTCACAAGCCGCTGTACAAGAAGGCGAAAATGAGTTCAACTTTGCTTTTGCCTGGATGAATGCTGATTTTGAAGATGATTTTTATGATGGTGATTCAGCGGATCTTTTCACTTTATCAGGCTCTATTGGACACTTTTTTACTGATAATATCCAGGTTGGAGTTTCAGGATCAGGTCTTTGGGCTAGTTTAGAAGATACAGACCTGAGTGGTTATGGTTTCGGTTTAAATGCCAAGTATCACTTTACGCCAACAGAAAAATATGTCCCTTATGTAGGTGTTCAAGGGAATTTTTTAACGGCAAAAATAGATTATGATGATGATGAAGAAGATGCTGATGGGACGATGTGGGGTCCGCTCCTTGGATTAAAGATGTTTCTTACCGGCTCAGAAAACGTTTTTGTATATGCTGAATATCAATATCAGATATACGGAGGAGATCTCGGTGACGCTATTAACACTGTTAACATGATCTATGCCGGTCTTGGTTTCAAGTTTTAATTAGAAAATGATTTGTAAAAATGCCGGATTAATTAAGTAGAGTGTTTGAATAAAAGATCAACCATTCTATACAGGAATAAAAGGCTGTGAAATGAAAACTCACAGCCTTTTTTATTGACACTAATAGTTACAGCCACTATTAGTCTGTAACGGATAATATACGGTTGATACTGCCTTCCCCGCCGCTTTTGCCGCCAAACAAGCCTGTGGATTTACTCATTGAAATGCAATAAGGTTCAGGTTATTATGCTTATGTCCAGCCTTTGAATTACTGGCCTATGTGATCAATTAAACATTTTATCACGGCAAATCTTTGTTTATGAAATTGTTAATTGAAGAAATATATTTCCCGTACAACTGGATATCGTTATGGCCCGCATTTTTGATTGTCACTATCTCAAGCGAAGAAGTAATATGATTTGCGAGATTTATCGAATTCTTCAAAGGTATAAGTTCATCATTTTCAGCCAGCAGCATTAAACATGGAGCTTTCATTTTATCAACAATAGAAACTGAATCAAAAGGATGTCTGATTAACAATCCAACGGGGAAAATCGGCAGCATTTTTTTTGCTATGTTTTTAACACTGTCGAACGGCGTAGTAAGAATCAATTTAGACACATTTCTATGACAAGCAACATGAACCGCTACGCCGGTACCAAGACTCCTTCCCAATAGGATTACTCTTTCCGGCGGAATATTAAGTTTAGTAGTTATTTGGTCAAAAACCTCAATTGCATCACTAAAAAGAGCTTTCTGACTGGGCGAGCCTTCGCTTTTGCCATATCCCCTATAATTTAACGCAAGAATCGTGCAATTTTCGATATTGGCTAAATCATCAATGCTCAAAGAGACTTCCTCAGCGTTACCTCCGTAATAAATAATCAATTTGTCATTGCCATGATTTATCAGCCAGCCATAAAGCTTAACGCCATCAAATTCAAAAGTTATTTCTTCATTCTTATGAGCTTTTACTGTCGGAGAGTTTTCATCCAGCTTTTGAGGAAAGAAAATCAGTTTGCTCTGTAACAGATATACTGCTACACACACTAATATATAAATTCTTAAAAGCATAAATAATATCGTGGTTAGCAATTTCTTTTTCCTCTTTTCTTTTTCAATCGATTGGCTCATATGAAGATTAAAAATCTTTATCCTTTCGTATTTTGATAGAAATTTTATTGCCGCGTTTGTTAATTATGATTCTACTCATAATATCCTGTCGCAGATGTTTGGCAAGATGTTTTGATTGCCAATCATATTCTTTTAGAACTGCTTCATAAGAATCTGTCGCGGCGATTGCTTTTAGCGCATAATATGCCCCGCCGTAAGCATGTTGAGGAACATGTGCAGTCGCTACCGCCTGCCCCGCCGCTCTTGCCGCAAAACAAGCTTTGGGATTTTCTTTTGCATTGCGTGCGGCTGCATGAGCGGCCAGTGACGCTCCTCGAATATCAGTCATTCTAAATACGCCAGTACGAATCCATGTTCTGCATGTTTCAAGAGCCTTGCGCGGACGAGCGTCGTCTGGATAAATATCCTCGAAAAATGGAAGCGCCCTTTCGGCGCAATCGGCAGCCCATTGTGCCATTATTCGTTGGTCGTCTTTACTGTATTTTTTCATTATCATATTATATATTTTTGATATAACCGTATATATACTTCATTTCCAATGGAGGTTGTTCAGTTCTTCTTCTGTTCGGATGAATTTTACAGTACCATCATTGAATAATACACAACCACCTTTTGGATCGTGGTTGTCGAAGGTAAATATCTCTGGTCCACCATATTGATTCCAGCCGGTTTTGGATTCGAATAATAAAACCATATCGTCAGGCGAATCGGGCATACAATTCGGATTTATTGCGTAGTTACTAACAGGAGAGTTCTTCAATGAATTAGGATCATAAATTCCTTGAGAAAAGTCACTATATCCAAAAATGTGTCCATATACACTGGGGCACGTAAGAGATTGAAATATCTCATTTTCTGAATAAAAGTGTTTTTGCATATCTTCCCAAATAGTATATTTGTTTCTCAAGCCGCTTAAAACTGTATCAGACCATTGTTTGGAATCAGGGTAAGATATTGTTTCTTTTTGGTTTTCAATATGATTAAATATAAAACTCATATTAGTCGCACATTCACCTCTGGCTTTCAGCGACCAGAGAAGCGGCGGAAGTAGTACATCCGCAATGTAATTAAAAGATTCATCAAAATCAGAAGAATATTCAAACTCGTGCAAATTCGGATTTGGCGTAAAAATACTATCTTTACTTACACAAAAATTAAATAAGTTTTTTTCCCCTTTATAACAATCGACCTGGATACGAAACAAATAATCTGCCGTGTTAAAAGATTGCTTTAATTCTCCTGAACTTACTATATTAGCAAAAGCTTTAATACGTTCCTTGTCAGTAACTTCAATATTTTTGAGAGATTTCAAATATTCTTTTTCTTCTGTATTTAAGAGAGACTCTCGTACAATCAATCGAGTAAAATATTCATAATGTGATTTTTGAAACTGAAGTATTAGTCTATCACAATTGCTTAAATCAGGTGGTGTACTGACTTTTAAAAAAGGTATACCGACTTTGAAATGAGGAAAAAAATAAAAAGAAAATAATACAAGAAAAAGGATTCCTAAAAATAAAAGTAATATTTTTTTACCAAACATTTTGCTCTCCAATGAAATACTTTTTATAAAAAAAAATGTGAATTATCTTTTTTATATCAAGACTACAAATGATATTCAACTGTGCAATGGATTGCTAAATTAATTTCATTCTTTTTAGTAAAGACGCTTGGATTTCAAGAGCCTTGCGCGGACGAACATCATCAGGATATATACCCTCGAAAAGTGGAAGCACCCTTTCGGTGCAATCGGAAGTCCATTGTGCCATTATTCGCTGGTCGTCTTTGCTGTATTTTTTCATGCTCAATTTTTATCTAAGTGTATTAAGCAATAGGCTGTATCTGTTCTTCTTTCGACTTTTTATAAATCAGAGAAAGAATAATTCCATTCATTACAAACTCTATCATCCCGGAAGCAAACCATTCCCCGGCTATATGAGCAGGCAATGGATACATTACATACTGATTCACATCGACGAAGAGACCTATCAGGAACGCAAAAAAGATTCCGTAGGCAATTCCCTCTTTAATGCCTTTGCCTTTGGACCATTTTGTAAAGTTCAACACAAAAAGATAAGATATCGCCAGAGTCGCAAACAATGATAATGGCATTTTCTGATTCATATCTTTTCGCAGTAAATGGCGTATGGGATCATAAGAGCTTTTCAAGATAACACCATGAACAAGCCCATTATAAAGTAATGAAAACGTAAATACTATTAAGCCGGAAATTATAAATTTTTTCTTTGATTGAATTAATGACATATTATATTTCTACTTATCATTTGCATCTGAAAATATCTTCTTTACTCTAAACTATAGTTTTTATTTGAGAAGAATACCAGTCGTTTTCGAGCTTCGCAATAAATTTAATACCGGTACAAATAGGATTTTTTAATTTTTTTTGTTTTCATAGTCTTAAAATAACACGCTCTACTACCCATATTAGCCATATTAACATATGTTAAAATTTAACTAAAACTAAATTATCTCCAATTATATTAACATAAACTATTATAATATCGATATTTACATACACTCCGACACTATTTTATCAATATTACCGTACTTTTCCATATTATCTATTTTGACTAAAGATTTTTTAAGCACGTCTCCGATAGAAAGATAGCTCGTTGGTTAAGTTACCTAAATTAACTTAAAGAGAAAACAGGAGCCTCGAAAAGGATTGTTATGAGGCTGAAAATTGAAAACTTATTTGGAGAATTGAGTCATGATAGAACAGGAAATAATCGCACGATATTTGGAACCGTTACTCAGAGGCGACAGAAAAGCCTGCAGAAGCGTTATCGAAGAAACAATGCAAAAAGGCATTCCAGCCAATTCCATATATACAGAAATGATTTGGCCGATAATGGTCGAAATCGAAAACCTCTTCAGACGCGACAAAATTTCTATTATTCAGGAACATCTGGCCACAAGAGTAAACCGTACAATCATCGACCAACTCCAGAATAAGCTGCCCCGCCGGCCTCAGAGGAATAAGAAAATCGCGATTTGCTGTGCATCAGAAGAAATTCAGGAACTCGGCGCCCAGATGATGACTGATTTGTTCGAAAGTGACGGCTGGGAAGTACGTTTCATAGGCGGCGGACTTACAAACGAAGATATATTGTCGTTCGCGAATGAATATGTACCAGACATTCTTCTTATCTACGGCACAACCCCGAGACAGGCTCCTGAAGTACGCAAATTTATTGATACAGTAAAGTCAGTAAACGCATGGCCGGACATGAGAATTATGGTATCAGGCGGGCTTTTCAACCGAGCGGAAGGTCTCTGGGAAGAAATGGAAGCCGATTTGTATGCCAGCACCGCTGTCGAAGCACTCCTTGTAGCCGCTGATGAAAATCCGGTTACACAGGCAGCACAAAGAACTATAAATCGAAGAAAGAAAAGAAAAATTGTAGATTGCGAAGGTGAATTTTCAGATATTCACGAAGAAGTATTTGCATAAAGATAAAAAAACAATAATTATTAAGGAAACTAATAAATATTTAGTTATTCCATATGAATATTCGACTATTATCGGATTCTCCTTGACCTGAAGGTGATAATTTGATAGAAATTAGATGAGCGGCAGTCATCAAGATGTCTTTTCTGACTGTTTTTGGAGTTTAGCTCAGTAATAATGGAGTATTTTGTCTTATTAACTAACCTTTATTCGATATATTTAGGAGAAGAGGAAATGAAGACGTTCAAATTTCAGGCCGTATTGTTTATCTTGTCAGCATTGGCTTCGGCGACTTTTGCAGCCGATTCAATCGGATTACCAACTGACTTTCCTAATCTTATTGTAAATCAGTACGGCGAAACTGCACCTGGAGTTTTGATAGGTTATTTGGGGGCTAATGCTCCTGACTATTATGTGGTTTTGGACCAGTCAGGTTACCCAATATTTTACAGTAAGACAGCTCAAATGAGTTATCCGGGCGTAATGTTCAACGGCTTAATTTCAGCACAGGGATATAAATATTCGAATCCTACAATCACCAAGGGTTATACCTTAAAAGATGAAAGCTTCACTGTAGTAGATTCTTTCGAGCTTGTCGGAGATTATACTTTCGATATTCATGATTTAAAAGTCTTTCCGAACGGCCACGCTTTAATACTTGGAACATATCCTATCCCGACGGATATGAGCAAAATTGTCGCTGGAGGACGCCCTGACGCTAAGTTGACAGGAAATGTAATACAGGAAATTGACGTTGATAAAAACGTAGTGTTTGAGTGGCATGCCATAGATCATATTCCAGTTACAGATTCATTCTTTAACCTTACGTCTCAGAATATTGATTACGCACATTTTAATTCTGTTAATATCGATCCGTTCGACAATAGCCTTCTGATTTCTTTTCGTACAACCGGAGAAATTACCAAGGTGAGCCGCAGTACTGGTGAAGTAATCTGGCGTTTCGGAGGTAAAGGCAATCAGTTTACTTTCATTGGTGAGCATGAAGAAAATGCTCCATATTACTTTGTCGGTCAGCATTGCATATGGCGAAAAACAAATGGGAATCTGATTTTCTTTGACAATGGAAACCTTACCGGAGCAGGTACTACACCGAGCGACCGGTCTTACAGCAGAGTAGTTGAGTATGCGATTGATGAAGTTAATATGACCGCAACACTGGTTTGGGAATTTCGTCATACACCTGATATTTCCACACCAAGCAACGGCAGAGTGCAGGTGATGCCCAATGGTAATGTCTTTATCGACTGGGGAGCCGCTACACAAAATAAAGCATCTGTACCAATTGCAACAGAAGTCTCGCCATCCGGCGAAGTAGTTTATGAAATGTACTTTTCTACTTATACAAAGGGAGCGCGTTTGCAGAAATATCTCTGGAATAGTCCCGACCTTGTTAAATCCAACTCATTCCAGAATATTACATCGGGAAATACATACAACGCCGCCAATGCCGGCGCGGCAATCATTGTGAACAGTCTCGAAGGAAAAACAAATAATGGTATCGCAGTCAAAAGACATGCGGAAGCGGTGCGATTTCCAAAGTTTACAGGTCCGGTTCCGCAGGTGTTAATAGATAGAGCGACTATAACAAGTTTCGGTATTGATGATATATCATTTAATATCAATTTCGATATTACCGGCATGGACTTCAAGGATGCGAACGCAATGACTGTTTATCATCGCCCACACGAAGACAGCGGAATTTTCTCGCCGTTATCGACTTATTACGATTCGCAAATTAAGAAGCTTGTCGTGCTGGATGCACAGCCAGGTGAATTTATCTTCACTTATCCGGATATCCAGGGAAATCCAATTGCTCCAAAGCTGAAAACTCCATCAGATGCAGGCAGCGTAAGTTACACAAAACCAGTGACATTCGAATGGGCGCCGGGAGGACTTTTCCGCTCATTCCGCATACAGGTAGCAAAAGACGCGGAATTTAATGATATTGTTGTAGATGAATCAAATCTTACCGGGTTCAAATATACAATGGCGACTGTCGAACCTCTGACAACATACTTCTGGCGTGTTAATACAACAAATGATTCCGGCACAGGAGAATGGGCGACCGCGTCTTTCACAGCGGTAGCACCTTCGATTACACTTGTTTCTCCAAACGGAGGCGAATCATGGCGAAAGGGACTATCCTATTTTATCCAGTGGAATTATAACATGAACGATCAAGTCGCAATCGATTTATACGTCAGTAACATGTTTTCTAAAACCATCGCAACCGTTACCGGCGTACAGGCATACGAATGGGAAGTTGATCTAAATTTGAGAGCAGGCAGTACTTACTTTATTAAAATAAGAAGTACCGCTGATGATAGTATTTCCGACACAAGCGACGGAACGTTCTCAATCACAAATTAAATATTTGCTGTGCTGCAGGCGGACTTTATAGTTGATTTTTAGCCGTTTCAAAATGATTTTACTCACGAGGTGATAGAGCCTGTATCTGTTTCCTCCTCAAAAGTAAATCCGCCGAAAGTCCATTCCATCGCCTATAAGACGTCAGTAATTGACTCTAAAAATCTTTTATTACTAACTAAATATTAAAAGTGCAAAATATTTTTTCTTTAACTCATACCCATTTTTACAACTATCTCATATGTATTATGGGACATTTATTTTTTTGTTTTAAATTCTTCATATGCGAGCCTCTTGACTTTTCCATTTCCTTTGACAAAAATTCACAATTCCAATATAATAGTTATAAGTAGATATCTTAAGGAAGAGAATATTCATATTATTAATAAAAGGAAGCGTGCGCAGTAATTGCGATGTTCTATTTAAATATTTGTATGAGAAAAGTGTTTAAAAAACACATTTTGGAGGTAGGTGAAATGAAAATTTACAAAAACAAATATATTCTGTTGATAGCAATAGTATTGCTTTGTATAGCCACTAATCAGACAAGAGCAGGCATGTACGACCTGACAGGAGTGTCAGCAGGAGGATATGATGAAGTAACTATCAATGATGCATGGTTTTATAATGTGAATGCAGCATCGACTGGATCAGGAGTAATAAATTCATTTGTTCGAATTGGTTCAAATGATGACATCGAACAAGGATATAACTCCGATTACAGGTCTAATCAGGCACCAAAGTACCCGGAGTTTGATGAAGACAAATCATCAATTTACAACCATTCTCTTTTGCTAACAAGTGTTCCTGTCGTTAATTTAGACGGGATATTGTACCGTGAATTCCTTCTGGATATTAACCAAAATAAAACTGGTGACGGTCGCTATCTCTCTTTAGATTCTCTTGAGATTTATGTTGCTAATACTGGTGATATGCATGGGTACCCTAATCTTGGAACACAAATTTATGATCTTGACGAAACTGAAGATAATTGGATTGTTATGGATTACAGCTTAAACAATGGAAGTGGAAGCGGTGATTTGTTCGCCTATATACCAAACAATTTGTTTGTTGGCGGCTCCTATGTGTATTTATATTCGATGTTTGGCGTTCATTATGCTAATACTGCCAGATTTGAGGAATGGGCAGTAAGATTAGGGGGTGATGTTCCACCGCCACCGCCAGTACCTGTACCGGGAGCTTTTATTCTTGGTATGCTTGGTTTATGTATTGCAGGTAAAAAACTCCGTAAATACGCGTAAGCAGAAATATTGTTTACAACTAAATAGTTCTTTCGTAAGAGATGTCCGAATTTGTGACATCTCTTACTTTTTTAAATATCCTTAATACAAACAAACTTCATAAAATAATATTCTAAACAAAGTTCTTGATGTCGAGGTCAATTCGATTTATTATACTCCATCAATGGAAAATATTAAGAAGGCGATTCATAAATATTGGGGTTATACAGATTTTTTGCCTTTACAGAAAGAGGCGATGGAATGTATTAACTCAGGAAAAGACTCGGTTGTAGTTCTTCCTACAGGCGGCGGCAAGTCTCTTTGTTTTCAGGCTCCCGCAGTAACAATGCCGGGCTTCGCGGTAGTCGTATCGCCGCTAATCGCACTGATGAAAGACCAGGTTGACGCACTTTCAGAATGCGGCGTACCAGCGGCACGCATCGATAGTTCTTTATCATTTGATGAGCAAAAACACGTTTTCGAAAGCATACGCAATAATAAACTCAAGCTGCTCTATTTATCGCCTGAAAGAATCGTCACAGAAAACTTTATTGAAATACTGAAAAAAGCCAAACCTTCATTTATCGCGATTGACGAAGCGCATTGCGTGAGTATGTGGGGACATGATTTCAGGCCTGAATATCGGCAGCTTGGCCGGTTAAAAGACATATTTCCCGGAATTACAATCGGGGCATTCACCGCGACCGCGACTGAACAGGTACGTAATGATATCGCAGAGCAATTGCGTCTGTCAAAACCGCAAATATTAGTCGGCTCATTCGACAGGCCGAACCTGAGCTATAAAGTAGAATCCAAAAATAACATCGAACGCCAGGTTTGCGATGTTCTCGAACGTCATAAAAATGAGTCGGGAGTTATTTACTGCATCAGACGCAAAGACGTTGAATACATGTCCGAGATACTGAATAGTAAAGGCTATCGTACGGCTCCGTATCACGCCGGAATGAGTGACAAAGACAGAAAGGCAAACCAGGAAGCTTTTATCGAAGACAAAATCGATACTATTGTCGCCACAATAGCATTCGGCATGGGAATCGACAAATCGAACGTAAGGTATGTAATTCATACCGGAATGCCAAAGTCACTCGAACATTATCAGCAGGAAAGCGGCCGAGCCGGACGCGACGGCCTCGAAGCTGAATGCTGCATGTTTTATTCCGCCGGGGATTACGGAACATGGAAAAGCCTCATGCGCGATATGCCCCCGGAAGCACTGGAAATCGCGTTAATCAAGCTCAATAGCATGTATAACTACTGTACCGGCAACGCTTGCAGACACAAGGCAATTCTCAATTATTTCGGCCAGAACCTCGCAAAAGAAAACTGTGCCGCTTGTGATATATGCCTCGGCGATATGGATTATATAGATGATTCACTGGTAACGTCACAGAAAATCATATCCTGCATTCTTCGACTCGAACAGCGGTTCGGAGGAGATTACACAGCTTCTGTATTGACAGGCTCAGAGGATAAGAGAATTTTGCTGAATCAGCATGATAAACTAAGCACTTATGGTCTGCTTGATAATTTTTCAAAGCATACTGTACATAACTGGATCGAGCAGCTTACAGGACAGGGATACATTGTAAAAACAGGTGAGTATAACGTTCTTAATGTTACTCCAAAAGGATATGGAGTATTAAAAAATACGGAAACACCGAGACTTCTGAAACCTTCACAAAAACCAGCCAAAAAATCCAAAACAGCCCGCGATTCATGGGAAGGAGTCGATAATGGTTTATTTGAAATGTTAAGAACTCTAAGGGCAAAAATCGCAGGGAAAAAGGGAATGCCTGCCTATATAGTTTTCGGTGATGCCTCGCTGAGAGATATGGCGAGAAAAAGACCGTCTTCTATTAATAATCTTATGGAAGTTAAGGGAGTAGGTGAAAAAAAATGCAAACAATACGGCGAAACCTTCCTGAAAGCTATCAAAGAATATTGCAGAGAGAATTCTCTTGATACAAACAGAGAAGAAGTTTGAAGTGACTAAAGTTAGAAGTTATAAGTTAAAATAATACGCCGAAGGTGTTCAAACACAACGTTAGCTCACTTTTAACTTTAGACACTTTAGTTCACTTCTAAATAAATAATCCATAACAAAACATAGGAAAATCCTTAACAATTTCACATTTCGTAATACTTTACATTTCTTTCATTATGTGATATACATAATGAAAATTGAGAAGGATACTGTTATGAGAAGCTTCATAAACTATTTGTAAAGGACGAAATAGGTGTGAAACAGGATAAGGCAGCACATAAAATACTGCTAAAACAGGCACTTATAAGGAAAGTATTACTGGCTTTGCTTCCATGTGTTGCCGGAAGTATTTATTTTTTCGGCTGGCGGAGTCTCGCGATTATTATATGGGCCGGGATTGTAGGATTTTTCACAGAGTTCATTTTCACCCGCAAACGCGGCAAACCTGTAACAGAAGCGGTTTTCGTCACAACAACAATATTCGCTCTTATCATGCCGCCGACAGTAGGTTTTCATGTAATTACTATTGGTGTGATATTCGCGGTAATGTTCTCGAAAGAAGTATTCGGAGGATTTGGGAAAAACATTTTTAATCCCGCTATAGCCGGAAGATGTTTTGTTTATATATGTTTTCCCCTTGCAATGACGGCTGCATGGGCACCGGCGGCTCAGGGTTTTTGGGGCGCTTTGGATAAATGGTCAACCGTAGATGGCCCCGATGCGATAACAAGCGCAACTCCTATGGCACAGTTAAAAGCCGGTAAGTTAATTATTGCAAACGACAAAGGTATTTCAAATGTAAATATTGAACCGGATATTCAATTTGTATTGCCGAAAAGAATGTTTACTCAATTATTTTTTGGCAGAATAAGTGGAACGATGGGAGTGACAAGCGTCCTTCTGATTTTAATCGGAGGCATATATCTTTATATTACAAAAACAGCCAGCAGAACAATTATTATTTCAGTAATCGCGGCTTACGCGATTCTTAACCAATTACTGAACCATTTCGGCATCGCTCCTGTTCCGCAGGCGTGGAATGCCGTACTTGGCGGCGGATTTTTATTTGGCGCATTTTTCATGGCAACTGACCCGGTCAGTGCGCCGCGAACTGAGCAGGCAAAAATTCTGTATGGAATTATCATTGCAGTCTGCGTTGTAGTTATAAGGAACTTTTCGATTTTCAATGGCGGCCTGATGTTTTCAATACTTATTGGAAACATGTTCGCGCCGACACTGGATAACATCGTAAAACATTTCAAAAATAATAAAAAGCCGGAGACTGCCAAATGAAAGAAAATCGCTTGTTTCCGGTTGTGTATATGTTCGTTATCACGATGATTGTAAGTACCGCTATAATCGGCTTTTCACAATATACGCAGGAGAGAGTACAAGCCAATCAGGAATTAACTTTCGACACAGCCGTATTGAAGGTTTTGCCGGGTATGTATGAGCCGGGTTTATCTTCAATCGAAATTCATAAGAAATTTACCGAGCAGGTCGATAAACCAACTCCGCAAACCGGCGGCGCTTACACTTTAAGAAAGAATGGAACTATCGAAGCTTATGCCTTGCCGATTGAGGGACAGGGTTTTTGGGCGAAAATTAAAGCTGTAATCGGATTCAAAGCGGATAAAAAAACAATAACCGGTCTTGTTGTGTACGAACAGACGGAGACACCGGGTTTGGGCGCAGAAGTCGCAAAAAAGGAATTTACGGAACAGTTTGGAAACCTGACCATTTCAAAACAAAACAAACCTGTTACTTTCAAAAGACCCGGCGAAGAATTACAGGAAGGACAGGTTCACGCCGTAACCGGCGCGACACAAACGAGTACGAGACTTGAAAAGATTATTAATGACAGCTTAACACAGTGGCTTGAAAAAGTTGAGAACTGATTATGAAAAACAGAGAAATAAAACAGCTTGCATACGAAGGACTTTGGAAAAACAATCCAATTTTCGTCCAGGTTCTCGGTATTTGCAGCACACTTGCGGTTACGAATCTTGTACTGAACACGATAGTAATGTGTGCCGCTCTGGTATTTACTGTGTCACTGAGCGCGATGACAGTCTCTTTTCTGAGAGAATTCACTCCACGAAATATACGAATGATGGTAGAGACGCTTATTATCGCTTTTTATGTTATCATTATCGATGTTTTATTAAAAGCATACTGGCCGCAAATGTCCGAAAATCTCGGCCCTTATGTCGGCCTGATTATCACAAACTGTATAGTAATGGGCAGATGTGAAGCATGCGCTATTTCCAATCCGCCGTTCAAAGCATTGCTTGACGCTGTTTTTAACGCGTTGGGATATTCCTTTATCCTGCTTATTATCGCAACGATTCGCGAAGTGCTGGGCATGGGGACATTCATTGGTTTCAGCATTCCGTATTTCAGCAGTCCATACTGGGACAAATGGACAATAATGGTTATGCCGCCGGGAGCATTCTTTGTTCTGGCGATAATCGTATGGATTTTCCGCTCGATTCAAATGCCTAAGGAGGAAAAGAAGAAATGAACCTTTCACATGAGTTTACACAGGCATTACTTATTTGTATCTCAGCGATTTTCACTCAGAATATCCTGCTGAGCTATTTTCTCGGTTTATGTCCCTTTATCGGCAGCTCGCGAGAAATCAAATCGGCAGTCGGCCTTGGAGCGGCTGTTATATTCGTAATGACCTGTACATGCGCTTTGAACTGGCTTGTATATCACAAAGTTCTCGTACCATTACATTTGGAATTTTTCCGTTTTATCATGTTCATAATTGTAATCGCGGCGTTCGTTCAATTTGTGGAAATGGCAATCGACAGGCTCTCGCCGTCACTCTATCAGAAACTCGGTGTGTTTTTACCTTTAATAACGGTGAACTGCGCCATACTGGGCGCTGCACTTTTTATGGTGATTCGTGATTATAATTTCATCTCTACGGTAGGTTACGGACTTGGAAGCGGCACTGGGTGGTTCATGGCGATTGTTTTAATGGCGAATATCAGAACCAGACTCAATAATGACGCGATTCCCAAAGGCCTGCAGGGAGCTGGTATAACTTTGATTATTGTCGGGATAATGGCTCTGGCCTTTATCGGATTTACAGGCGTTCTCGCGGGGCAGTAAAATTGATAGTGACATTGTTAATTTCGGTTCTGATTATTTCCGCTATAGCGGCGGCCCTGGCGCTGCTTTTAGTAATAGCTGAGTTTTTCTTTGCAAATTATGGCGACTGCAAACTGACATTGAATAAAGAAAAGGAAATAACAGTCAAAGGAGGAGCCAGTTTGCTTTCTTCGCTCTCAAGTCAAAAAATATTTATTCCCAGCGCATGCGGCGGTAAAGGAACCTGCGGCTTATGTAAACTTAAAGTTCTCGAAGGAGCAGGCGTTGTACTGCCAACAGAAGAACCTTTACTTACTAAAGATGAAATTAAAGAAAATATCCGCCTGTCATGCCAGGTAAAAATCAGACAAGACCTGAAAATCGAAATTCCTGAAGAACTTTTCAATATAAAAGAATACAATTGTAATTGTGAAGAAATCCGGGATTTGACACACGACATGAAACTATTCAGGTTCAAATTAATTAATCCTGATGAAATAAAATATATTCCCGGGCAGTATATGCAGCTTAAGGCTCCGCCGTATGAGAAAAGCAAAGAGGAAGTTTACCGAGCTTATTCGATAGCTTCTGATCCGGCAAGGAAAGATATTATCGATTTTGTCATTCGCCTTGTCCCGGGTGGAATTTGCACTACGTACTGTTTTAATTATCTTAAGAACGGAGATGATGCAAAAATGAACGGGCCATATGGCCAGTTTAGATTAACAGATACAGATTCTGAAATGATTTGGATTGCAGGCGGCTCAGGAATAGCACCGTTTGTGAGTATTCTTCATTATATGAAAAATACGAACAACCAGCGAAAAACAACTTTTTACTTCGGCGCCAATAAAGTCAAAGAGCTTGCCCTGTTAGATGAAATGAAACAGTTCGAAAAAGATTTACAGAACTTCAAATTTGTTCCCGTTGTTTCGAGACCCGATGAAAACGAAAAATGGGATGGTGAAACAGGACTCGTAACAGAAGCAGTCGCAAAATATAGTAAAGATATTCCTAACTCAGAAGGTTATCTCTGCGGCTCGCCGGGCTTGATAAACGCTTCTATAAAAACTCTTACCGGACTCGGAATGGAAGAAGAAAAAATATTTTACGATAAATTCGCGTAATTAATTTTAATATTTTGCAGGGTGGGCTGTGTCGACCATTTTTGAAACTGGTGTGCATAGCACACCCTACGATTTTGTATAAGGTGCTTTATGAAAGAATCACCTCAATCAAAAAAACTGGAAGAAATGTTGAGATCAACGAAATTAGTCTCTGGCGGCTTCATGGGTCAGGACAGCCGAAGTGTTTCTGAAATCATAGATAATGATTTGGCTATTGTTTCAGAATCCGGTTTGACCAAAGAGCAGGTCGCGGCTCGTATGCGGGAAATTACTGAAAAGGCTATTGCTCTTTTAGGCGACTGGGTAGAGATTGATGAGAAGCTGCTTACAAGAGTCGATGAAGCAAAAGGCTCTCTGGTTTGCCCGTGGCCGCACCCTGGCAGGTACGCAAAACGGGTCACTTATGTCAAATCAATGGAGACTGGGATGACAATCCAATGGTCGGATTTGAACATGCACTTTATCGAAGAACACGGCTTTTTCGAGGGTAAAGGGGCAAGTTTCAGAATCGAACCAAAAGAATTGATAAAAGTCATATTTTGAACCAAATTCAAAGAAAATAATAATATCCAGCCTGAATTTTCTTGCAAAAATAGTATTACCTCTTTAAAGTATTGCGATTAAAGCTATTTCTTGGGGAATAGTGTAATGGTAGCACAACTGACTCTGGATCAGTTAGTTGGGGTTCGAGTCCCTATTCCCCAGTTTTTTATATTAAAGTTCTTCATATTATACCAAACTCACTGATACAAGTTCCATTGTATGTTTTAAAAAGTTGAACTCGCCAATTTTTGATTTCAGGAATTTGTAGAAAAAAGAAAAATGCCCGGGACTGGATTCGAACCAGCACTACCTTGCGGCAACCAGCCCCTCAAGCTGGCGCGTCTGCCAATTCCGCCACCCGGGCGAAAAGGATGATTATCGCCAAAAATTCCGTTTTGTCAACTACCTTTTTGGTTATTCCAAAGTAAAACTTGCAAACGCTGGGAAAAAATAAAGCCAGTGCGTTTGCATAATTCGGCGACCATTTGCGATTTTTCAATATATTCATTCCTGTTTGAAGCCTGCGGCATCAGCATTACTCTATCGTAATCGACCTTTTCGAGCCGTTCCAATGTTTCTTCTATCTCCAATTGGTCGGATTCATCTTCGACAACGAATTTCAACTGGTAATTATAATGCTCAATCAACTGGCCCAGAACCGCTAAATCAAGCCTGGAATTTTCATGAATCGCCCGCAATTTTTCATCCTGAGGTATAGTATTGCTCAATTTCGGGCTGATACTCATTAAATCGCACTGCAAATCGGGAATATAAGCTATCCCTGAAGTTTCGATTGTTATATGCGCATCAATATTTTTCAGAGCCTGAACCAATTGCGGCAACTGGGAATTTATCATTGGTTCGCCGCCTGTGATTACAACATAATCACAAGGCCAGCAGCAAACTTCGGCGACAATATCTTCGATGCTCTTTTCATCTCCGGAATCTTCGTTCCACGCGTATTTCGTATCGCACCATCGGCAGCGCAATGGACAGCCGGACAGGCGAATAAATACACTTGGCACACCCGCCAGAAAGCCTTCACCCTGCAATGAATAAAATATTTCGTTAACTCGCATAAATAATGAATTCCCACCAGAATTTATCCCTTTTTGTCGGGAATGAGAAATAAAATTTTTTAAGAATATTCAATCGGATCTTTTAAGCCGGCTTCGGCAAAACCTTTTAATCTTAATCGGCATGAATCACACCTGCCGCAGCTTCGTCCTTTTGAATCTGGGTCATAGCAGCTATGAGTAAGAGAGTAATCCACACCGAGTTGTGTCCCCCTGAGAATAATTTGTGCTTTGGTCATTCCCAACAGGGGCGAATGAATAGTATATTGCCCTTTTCCCTCGACCGCGGCGGCGGTAGCAAGATTTGCCATTCTTTGAAAAGCCGTAATAAATTCTCCGCGACAATCGGGATAGCCGCTATAGTCGGTCGAATTGACCCCGATGAATATGTCGAACGCTCCGAGAACTTCAGCCCAGGCAAGTGCATAGCTCAGGAAAATCGTATTTCTGGCCGGAACGTAAGTTATTGGAATGTCACTATGATTGTCCAGATTTTCTCTATCTTTTGGTACTTCAATTTCCGAATCAGTAATGGCCGAGCCGCCGAAAGCATTTAAATCAATTTTTATAATTCGATGCTCGACGACACCAAGAGATTTGGCGACTTTTTCCGCGTTTTGAATTTCTTTTTTGTGCCGCTGGCCGTATGCGAATGTTAGAGCAAAACAATCAAGCTGCTCATCACGAGCTATTGCCAGAGTCGTCGCCGAATCCAGGCCGCCGCTTAAAAGAACTATTGCTTTATTCCGATTCACTATACAACTTTCAGAAAAATAATGAACTTACAAAAAAAGTCATCAAGAGCGAAGCGAAACAATCTTGTTTTATAGTTTAAGATTGTTTCGCTATTTTATTGCTCTCAATGACATTTATCAGAGTTTGATATTATTTACTCTGCAATTACTTCGATTCCGCAAATTTGCGGATTTTCGGTACCGGGTGTAAATCCGATTGTAATTACACCGTCGGCTGGTTCAATACCTTTAAATTCCTTAACTACCGGCTTGGCAAATGCTCCGGCTTCTTTATAAGGATCTAATTTTTCAATTACCTTTTTTCCGTTAATTGACACGTCAAAAACTCTCTGGCCTTCGCCGGAAATACCATCATAAGTCTCCGCAAAGTGAAGCTTAACAGTATATTTACCTGCTGGAGCCTTGAATTTATAAGCGCTCATACTGTATGTTTCGCTCTGGTAAATTGTTGGTGACTTTGTATCTTTGATTTCCAAAGTTGAGCGTTGAATAATTTCACCGTCCGCCGCTCCCCAGTCAAGACCTTCAGCCATAAGCCTGTCCGGCTGCCAAACTTTACCATCCTGGTCAGTGTAAGCTACCGCACCTTCTGCTGTACCGCAATTTACGCGTACGGCAAATTTTTCACTGCTTGCGGAAGCCTTTACAGCTCCCTGGGAAAGTACTTCAATTCCGCAAATTTGTGGATTTTCGGTACCAGGTGTAAATCCGATTGTAATTACGCCGTCGGCTGGTTCAACATCTTTGAATTCTTTTACTACCGGCTTGGCAAATGCTCCGGCTTCTTTATAAGGGTCTAATTTTTCAATTACCTTTTTTCCATTGATTGACACATCAAAAACTCTTTGGCCTTCGCCGGAAATACCTTCATATGTCTCGGCGAAATGAAGCTTAACTATATATTTGCCTGCTGGGACTTTGAATTTATAAGCGCTCATACTGTATGTTTCGCTCTGGTAAATAGTTGGTGACTTTGTATCTTTGATTTCCAAAGTTGAGCGTTGAATAATTTCACCGTCCATTGCACCCCAATCAAGACCATCAGCCATAAGTCTGTCCGGCTGCCAAACTTTACCATCCTGATCGGTATAAGCTTGCGTTCCTTCTGCTGTGCCGCAATTAACGCGTATTGCAATTTGTTCGCCGCCAGCGGGAGCCGCTTCTGAACCGCCAGCAACTATTTCAATTCCACAAATTTGCTGGTTTTCGGCTATAGGTGTAAATCCGATTACTATTTTGCCATCTTTTGGCTCTATTCCATCGAATTTCTTTACTGCAGGCGTGTTAAATTCTCCTGCCTCTTTATATGGGTCTAATTCTTTAATAACTTCATTACCATTTATCGATACGCCGAAAACTCTTTCGCCGACGCCGGTAATACCTTCATAAGTCTCAGCGAAATGCAATGTTACAGTATATTTTCCTGCAGGAACTGCGAATTCATACGCTTCCATGCTGTAACGTTCAGACTCGTAAATGATTGGGCAATTAGTTCCTTCAATACCCAAATCAGGACGTCCTATTGTTTGACCATAGACAGCGCCCCATTTGTTATCTGCGGTTTTTTCCTGGTCAGGCTGCCATACATTACCCGCTTTATCGGTGTATTTTTCAGTTCCGCCGCAATCTACTCGTATTACAAATTTTTCATTACTGACAGCAGTCTCAGCCGGAATCTCGCCAATCTCAGTCGTAGCTATTACAAGGTTTTTCGTCCCGGTAACTGTTCCCTCTGCCGGCTTAACGGTTTCACCTACCGCTACCTGAGTTTGGTTATTATCTTCCTGTACCTGTGTTGCTTCTGTGCTTTTGCATCCATACTGGATTAACGAAGTGAATGCAACAAGAATTGCTGTGATAAACATTTTTCTTGCCATTTTCCTGTCTCCTTTCAAAATAGTGAACTTTAAACAATGTTAATATCGAATTGGTTTGCCAATAAAAACAAACCCAACTGCATCCAGACTGTAAATATATACCTAATTTCAGCTTTATGCAACAATTTTAGCTTTTTTTCTAACCTAAAATCGGGAAGATTTATATAATAAACGTTCAATGATGCTTGTTTATCTTTGAAAATCGTGGTATATTAAGATGAAAGGTTGATTAATATAAAAAATGAGCGAAAATCCAAAAATAGAACTATTTGAGAATCCTCGCCCTGGGCGTGATTATCATATAAAAATAAATTGCCCTGAGTTTACAAGTGTTTGTCCCCGCACGGGACAACCTGATTTTGGCGAAATTATAATTGAATATTGTCCGGATAAATTTTGTATAGAGCTGAAAAGCCTGAAGTATTATATGCAGAGTTTCAGGAATAAAGGAATTTTCTACGAGGCTCTGACAAATGAAATTCTGGATTATCTGAGCGGCATATGCCAGCCGCGAAATATGAAAATTACTTCAAGGTTTACTCCGCGAGGAGGAATCACGACCGAAGTTGTTGCTGAATACAAAATGCAAACATAGTTGAATTTTATTGAGGTAACGAGATGGCTATTGTCTTTCACTGTCAGTTTTGTAATAAAGAAATAAAAGCTTCCGACGACGCGGGCGGCAAATGGGGAAAGTGTCCAAAATGTCATAATAAAATCTATGTACCAAGTATCGATCCCGACCAGGAAGACCCGGAACTCAAACTGGCCCCTATTGATGAGCAGGAAATCCAAAGAAAAAGAGAGTTGATGGCTGAAACTTACAAAATCACGCAGGACATTCTCGAAGATAGAGAAGTACCGACAAACAATTTAATGGATTCCGGCGGCGGAGCACCGCGCAAACTGAGTGACGAAGAACTCGAAAAAAATGTGATTATGTTCCTCAGACAAATGGCCGCGGGTGAACTCGATGACGCCGAAAGAACCGCGAAAATACTCAGTCCGCACGGCAAACAAGTAATAGATATTATCGATAAAATTGCTCTAAGCGAAATACCTGACCAGAAACTCGCTCATATTTCACCTCATGTACTTTCCGGTTTTATAAGAACGCTGAGATCAAAAATCAGGTAATTTTCGTAAAGAAGAATACATGGCTTGGCTATCTCCCTGGGAGCCCGTGGTGCCCAAGGGGAGGAGTCAGGAGTAGACAGCTATAGATATTTGTCATTTCGACTGGTTTTCTGGCTTTTTTAAACGAAAAAATGTTAGTATAGGCAAAATACCCTATAAACCCTATGAAATGCCTATTTATTGTCATATTTGTTGTTATACTTTAAAAAGTAAATATAGAATAAAGTATAAAACTCTTAGGGTTCTTAGGGTATTTAGGACACGGCGATTGAAAATCCTTATTGTGTGGCAAATACTAAAGACGAATCACAAATTTAATTTGCTTGTTCCCACCAACTGCCGTATTTTATTCCCATATACAGAATTTCTATATCCTGAGTATTTACAAGATCCGGAATATATATATAACTTCCGCCAGGTTTTATCAGAACATCATAGCCCCCGACGACCGCTCCATAGAAATCTCCATTTGGCCACATTTCTATTGAAGCATCCGGGGCATATATAGTACCATAGAAATCTCCATCAGGATGAAAATGTATTTCATCACATAAAGGAGTTCCGTCCGCCGCTACAGTTCCTTTTATGCTAATGCTTGATGCTGCTTCAATAATACCGGCTTCTGTAATTACTTCGCCGCCATATATTACTTGACAATTAGGACTCGTAGAAAAATCTCCTCCGAGATACAAATCCAGTTTGGAATTATCAGCAACAATAACTTTTGAGCCAGGCGATTCAAGTGTTGTAGCGCCATCTACAAAAATATCAACATCGCCCTGGATATATATTGTTTTAACATTTTTCAGCGTACCAGAACCGATTGCCAGCCCATTTAGTTTAATGTCTCCGGTTATATATGCATTAGGTTCGACGATTGTCATATTTGCGCCGCCGTAAGGCATACTCGAAAACTTTTCCGGTACAAATAAAGGCGGAAATTCAATTTCTTCCTGAGCAGCCAGTTGCTGGCCCTCTATCGTACCTTTATTAATAATAGCATCAGCAGGATCACCTCCGGGACCGCAAACAACATCTCCAGGAACTGTTACACCTGACTTTATATCAATTATACCATCATCAGTTCCGTTCGTTTGAATCACCATTGTTTCATTAGCTGGTACAGTATCGAGATTTACATTCGGTGCCAAATATATATCTTCTCTTGCACCAACACCAACATAGGATGATTTAAGCACTGCGGCGGCGTGTACTGTTCTTGTCAGGCCTCCAGCTGTTCCGGTTGAGACTATCTGATAACCTTTTTCTCTTTTCCCTTTATATATAGTGTATGTAAATTTTGCATTACCATACGTATTACTTCCAAGTGAAATAGCGGTTGGCAACTCGTAGCCCGACTGTGCACCAACAGGCGGTATTCCAGTATCCGGCCATACAGTAGCATCATTCCACGCTGCCAGCCATATACTTTTACTTGTAGCGGTGTTCCACTGGTTTATCATGTATCGCATTGCGTGTTCTATGCCGGCGTCAGCCGCTGTACGTGCGGAAATCTGCTTTACGTCTTTTATCGACTGAAGCCTCGCGTTAAGTCCCAATTTTATAAGACCAGCTCCGATTAGAGCAAGTACAAGAACAATCACCAAAGCAAGAGCCAGCATTGAGCCGTACTCCCTGCGATTTCTCATTCTTCTTATCTTTTCCATAACATTACCCACCTTTTATCTGCCGATTTAATTGTGCATTATAGAGCCACAAGTAATCGTAATCGAATAGTCTGAAGCATTGGAAGTATCTTTATCCAGTGTCATCAACATCTGTACACTTTTGGAATCCTGCGGATTGGAAAACGAAAACTCTAATTCAGCTACGTTTCTCGCCAATACTTCCGGCGTAGAATCCGTTGTACCGACAGGGCCGGTTTCGAGCAGAAGATTGGTTCCGCTTTTATAAAACTTCGCGAATGAATCAGGCGGTGATAATTCCAATATTGCGCTGCCGTTAACATTCGGACTGGAATAATACAATACTGTAAGAGATGGAATTGAAGTATCTATTACCGCTGAACCGGCTCTTGCTTTTCTGCAAATTCTATCGAATCGAAGTCTTGATGTGTATGCGTCATTGGAAATGTCACCATGGACGCGTTTGAACATTTGAGCGTAATCCCTATGGCTTCCGGCGATAACTCCGCTGATGCCAAGAATCGCGACCGCGACGATAATCACCGTTACCATCAACTCAATAAGTGTAAATCCGTGATTTTTTCTTTTCATGTTCGTCATAACAAACCCAAACCTTTATGTTTTATATTCTTACAAAATCACTGACCTTCACTGTTTTTGAAGGTAAGGTTTTATTCTGCGAACCATTGCCGTAATAAGTTACTCCGACAATCAGCTTTCGTATGCCCGGACCACCGTCAACATCATTATAACTGAGACTCACGAAATAATAAGTATCCGTACCGCCTGTCAGTTGTACTGGATATTGTCCGCCGCTTAAAGCTCCGATAGCTATATCAGGGCTGCCCTGAACTTCTGAGCCTATCGCTGTTGCGGGATTATAATCCGTACGTCCCGCCGCACCCTTCCATCCCTGCAGAATCAGAAGACTAACCCGCCCTGCTCCGGCATGAACATCGGCCAGCCGGGCGCTGCTGGTTGCATAATAGCGGTACATCATAGCGCCAATTACAGCTATTACCACTATTAACAGCGAGACAAGAACTTCGATAAGCGTAAGTCCATGCCTGTTATGTCTCCTTACATTTTTCATTTTTATTCCTAATCATCAACTCGATAGTCATGCCATCCGGCCGGGGCGGGAACAAACTTGCCGCCAAACCATATATTACCCGGAAGTACGCCTTCAAGCAATCTTTCATCTATTGTATATTTTTTTATGAATCCATCTGTGTTGACTACTCCAACAACTCCCCTGATAGCTTCGCAAATCGAACCGTTGAGAATTAAACTATCCTGATTGCCGCTGAATTCTTTCCTGCTTCCGACATTTTCAGCGCCCCAGCCCCCGCCGCCGACCGTAATAGCTGCTATTACAATCATCGGATCAGGAAGATAGCGAACATTCGTTGTCGTATTTGCGCCGTTTGCAACTGGTACATAAGAGTGCATCAGGGCATTACCAACGTTTCTATCTACAACAGGATCAAGTGTACCGAAATCATCCGAAAGACCCGGATCAATCACCTTGATTACACTTTTCGATATAAGACCCAGAACGTTCTCATTATTTTTATTTGGTACGAAGGTCGTTCCGTGAAGTGCACCGCTTACTTTAAGCGAGTCCGCAATCCAGATATTTCCGGTTGCTACAATCGTAAGTTTGCCTTCTACAACCATTTCCGTATAATCTTTGCTGCCGATAACAACGTTGCCGTCCACATAAATCTGCCCGCCGGGCTCACTTGCTATACCCGCGAAAGTCTGGCTAACGTAAGTATCAGAAATAGGAACTGTAATACTTGCTTCACTATTTGATTTATAATGATAACCATAAATATCATATTTTTCGTAAAATTCACCATTACTTCCCGGCTTAATACGATAATCGCGCTCTCTATTCGGAACTCCCCTTACTGTGCAGTTATTTGTAATTTTTACCATTCCAACTGACGACTGCACAAAGAACTCAAGCTGTACTGCGCTATGCGCGTTGGATAAATTCGCGGTTCCATTGGGCGTAAATCTGTAAGCCGGTTTTGTACTTTCCCGAAAACGATTTACCTTACTCTGCACCGCGGCATCATCTGTTATCTTCACATCAGGCTGGTTAAAAGTAATACCGCCCTGAAACAAACCCATTATTCCGCTGTATAAATCAGATGCGCCCGCATAGCGGGATTCGCCCATCTCTACCTTTTCCATGAATTGCGGGCTGCCTGAAATATAAATATCTCTTTGGTTCGGCCTGTCTTTGTCTTTATTAATATGGATAGGTATATCTATTACTTCACCACCGGCAAAATTAACCGCCTCAGTTGAAGAATACCCATCCGGAATTCTGCACAATCCCATATCCCAGCCTGTAATTTTTTGCATTACATAGACATCAACCGCCCTGCTGGCCGAGCCGCTATGACCGGTGGAAAGAATCCTGAATACAGGCCTTGAGCCGATGAAATCATGAAACTGAACCTGGTATTCGCATCTGCCGTCCGCGAAATTGATAGTGCCTGCCGAGCCGGGATCGCCATCCGCAAGGCCGGTAAGCACATCATCCTGCTGGCTCATCCAGAAAATACCCTTCTCATAGCCCGCTTCGGCGGCTAACATCGCTACCGTTTCTCTTTTAAGCTTCGCCGCACGAACGCGCACACCGTAACAGATATTTAATAATCCCGAACCAAGTATAGCAAGAAGAACCGCGGCTACAAGAACCATAACCAAAGCATAAGCTTTTCTGCTTCGATATTTGTAGCTGTTATAGAAATTGTTCATTTTCTCATCCCTCATTACGGCCAAACATTACGCATTAAAGTTGCGGTTTTGACATGCAAACCCTTGTCTTCCTCGGCATCATAAAGCGCAAGGTCCATTTTTACACAGCCGTTTCCATCACCTTC
>CAZVOA010000038.1:0-35638 GCA_964628465.1 uncultured Pirellulales bacterium
AGTTTGTTTCTGTGTTTTCATTTGAGTGTGTGCCGTTAACATCATCAAGTCCCTTACCGTTATACGTTGAATTTGGATCCTGATAACTATAAACTTCGGTAGGAGAATTAAATTCTACACCAACGACATTTGTAGCAGCCAGTTTAACACCTTCAGGTTCTGTTGTAAAACTCCAGATTTTACCTTTATAAACGGTTTTATCCGGCGGCTGATTGGCTTCATCAACTCTCCAGTAATATGTCTTACCGTACTGAAGTTTGCCGGGATTGAAAGTATTCGCGTCAGCAGTCTGACCTGCGGATACAATTGCGCCCAATGGAACAGATACTGTCGCTTCATTAACATCGTTGAAATCTGCACTGAAAAAGACATCATGAGTGTATGCGTATGGACCGGATGTCCAGCTTAGAATTGTATCAGTAGCTACATTCTTTTCTCCATTGCCGGGTTTTGGACTGGTTGCCGGGCCTTTTTCACCTAATCCTCCATTCATAACAGCCTGAATATCAGCTTGAGTAAGGTCTATATCAAAAAAAGCAAGCTCATCAATAGTACCGTTAAAACCTAATCGCCCGACAAATGCGTTTTCAATAGAACCTATATACAAAGTTCCATCAGCAACGGTCTGATCAGGCACTTGAGCTATTGTTCCTGTATTTTCGCCATTGATGTATAAAGTAAATTGAGTTCCATCATGTGAAAATGCAACGTGTGTCCATTCACCGGCGGTAAGGTTCTTTGAGCCGTATGTAGGCATATTGCCACCAACATTTATACCGTATTGACCTGAACTACTTATTAGCCACTGAAACATCATTGAGCCACCACCTGACTTGCCTGCTATTACATTCCAGGTTGTACTTCCTGCCCATTTAATCCAGGCTGTTCCAGCCATTTTATTGGTAGCAGGATTTAATGGATTAAGTTTACCGACTTGGACATAATTAGCGGTTACTCCATCATATACTAAGCCGCCACCAAAATTCGGCGCTCCTTGCCCCCATACAAGTGTACCTACTATTGCTCCATCATGGCCGTTACCAGTTGTATCTCCGACAGTAGTACCGGAACCTTCTTCCATGGGATAGTAAGCTACTGGATCGACTGCCGACGCAATATTTACTATACTAACAAGAATAATAATACAGGATATAAAATACATATATTTATACATGTTTGTCCTCCTTTAATAAAAAACAATATTGCCGCTCTTTATGAGGAATATCAAAAGAATAATCATCAAGAGCTGCCACCTCTATAAATTGCATTTTATTAGACACATCTACACTAATTCATACATAATTGTTTAGTAATTTACTTCCATGTAAATATTCAATATTCTTTGCCCAGGATATTGTTTTATTATGGTATTACACCTCCTTCCTTGATCAAAAATCACTAATAATTAATCCAAAAAACATTAATTACAATGTATGAACGTACGAATGAACAAATAATTAATCGCAATAATGATGTTTAAACTGGATGAAAAGCCCCGGATATAATAATAATGTGTCCAAGGTTTTTTCCCTGCTCGTAACACAAAATAATTATAATAACTCATTTATAACAAAATGAAATTCGTATTGTCAAGAAAAATAAATTAAATAGAACAAAAATGCAATATACAAAAAAAAGGCCTGTACGAAATTAATCAATACAGGCCTTTAAATTTTCTATTTTATACGTATCTGCATGAATCCGATTATTTAAACCGGAATAAATACTTGATACGCAAAATATAATAATCTACATACTAATCACCAACTTTGACAAGCAAAAGGGCATCTATCCACAATCCATCTTCCCTGTTGGAAATTAGAATTGTATGCGTACCAGCAGTCAATGTAAATAAGGCATCCTGGTCACTGTTAAGGGAACTTAAGAAAGTATCCCACTGCCAGCTTGTACCACCAACCAGATTATTGGAATTTACCCAACCATCAGCGATAGTAGAACCTGCTGGTGTAAGTGTAACATCGTTACCATCTGCAGTTTTTACGGCAGTTGCAGTTGGTATCTTAACCCAGCATGAATCTCCCTCGTATTCGTTGCCTTGAATATAGATGCGAGCCATGATTTTATAAACACCCGAGTCAACAGTAACATTGTAAGTAACTGTGCCTTCCGGATACTTTGGCTCTGTTGTACTTGAGCTTTTTCCATTCGTTACACCGACATATGTACCACCAAAAGCACCGCTCAATACATTATTTACATCCATAGGTGCAGTAATAGTCACATAATTTTCGGCTTCAATATACAAATCAGGAGACGAAGTTACAGCTTGAATACCTGTAAGCATGATATCATCAAGATAAATTACACCTTGGCTACCTACTGTACCAACTCTCTTAATACCGATTGTAATATCAGGTATATTAGTCAAATTTGCACCAAGGGCTGCAAGGTCTATATCCCATTGCCACCATAAATCTTTCATGAGAATATCGAGCGAACCGCTATATGTGGCTGTCTTACCGCCTATTTTGCAATATAACTCTGAATCACTAATTTCTGTAGTGTTTGGGTCGCCTCTGAACCAGATTGTTAGGGTCTTAGGTGAACCAATTGACCAGTCAGTTGTACCTATAGGCAGTTTTTCACTCTGTGCTTTGACTTCTGAATAACTGTATGATTGATTGTCATATGTCATTTGTGTAGAATGACCGCCGCTGTGGTTGATTGTTTGCAGGTATGGTTCACTCTTTCTACCCATATATGAACCGTTTGACGAATCACCAAGCTCGGCTCCATCTTTCCATGTCAAAAATACCGCGTCTTTGCCTGGATCATTACCATATCCAATCTCAAAACCATCTACAAGGATAAATTGCGGCGTTGAGAATTTCCATACTGGGCCATCCCATGTTGTATATTCTTCTGCATCATTTACTTCATCGACTTTCCAATAGTATGTTTTGCCAAGACCAAGAACCATCGAATAGCTCGAATCTTCAGTTTCACCTTTAATAGCAGCAGTTCCGTCAATTACTGCATTCTTGTCAGAATCGATGTAAATCTTATGCACAGCAACACCTCTTCCGGCTTTCCAGCTTAATATGCTGCCAACATCTACGTTTGTAGCATTATTTGCCGGGGAAGGTACTGTTACGCGGGTTGGAATGACGAAGAAACGAATTTCACTGATACCGCCGGTGTACATACCTTCTGTATGAGAACTCAGGAATGAAAGTTTTACATATTTAGCTATCGCTCCGTTCATATTAACGAAGATATCCGCTTTGTAAGTGCTTTCACCTGTACCCATCGGGAATACCTGTATTTCGTCAAGTGCTTTCCATGTTACATTATCGATGGAATATAATATATTCACATCTTTTGCGCCAAAAGGCAGAGAAGGTTCTGGTTCGTTATAGTTCCAAATCTGAAGCTGATAAAGTTTGTAAACCTGATCCAGTTCATACTTAAGCCAGACATCTCCCGGGGCGTCACCCATACCTACCCACATAGTTGAGTTTGTTTCTGTGTTTTCATTTGAGTGCGTGCCATTAACATCGTCAAGACCCTTGCCGTTATAGGTTGAATTCGGATCCTGATAACTATAAACTTCGGAAGGAGAATTAAATTCTACACCAACGACATTTGTAGCAGCCAGTTTAACGCCTTCAGGTTCTGTTGTAAAACTCCAGATTTTACCTGCACCATTACCCGGTATCTCATCGACTCTCCAGTAATAGGTCGTACCATATTCAAGCCTGGCCAAATCAATACTATTGACATCTATATTTTGATACAAAACCGTTCCTAAAGTATCGCTAATTGTAGCATATGTTACGCTGTTTACGTCTGTTCCAAGGAATACCGTATGAGAAGTGGCACCTTCTCCTGGTGTCCATGAGAGTTTGCCTACATCTACTAATATATCAGTGGCATTATTCTTAGGATACGGATTGGTTGCTTTACTTGTGTCTGCTGGTATTATCTCAAAAGAGAAGTTGTCTGCATTGCCGCTTGTTGCATTGTAGTTCTTGAACATCGGCCATAGGCCGCCATCAAGTGGGTCCGCAGCCTGGTCGTCGGTGAAGTATCTATGGTGCGGACGGCGTGCTTCGGTGAGCGTATCTGTATCAAGGCTTCCAGAGGCAATTAAGCTGTTGTCACTCACCGCTCTCAGGCTGGTTTCTATCAGAACTCGAAAATCGCCCAGCTTGGTGAGAGTAACATTAAAGGTGTACCACGTACTCGCTGGAAGGTTGGTAAAATCGCTGCTGCTCAATATTATTCTTTCCCCGGTGTCACCCGTGTTGTTAAAATAAGTCTCAATGTGGAATTGCTCCAACTGAGCGCCAAGAGTTCTGTTCGATGTCGTTGAGTCATAGTCATTATGCATACCCAGGCGGTCATCATCGAACTTGTGGCTATCGCTACTTGTTTGAAAATCCATCGAAATACTCAGGGAATCTCCAACAGCAAGCTCTGTCCATTTAACACGGTTCGCATCCAGCATGGGTCCTTTTGACATGGTGGCAATAGGACTTGCGCCACCCACTATACCGCCAGTCACGACATTACTACCGGAACCGGAATACCAATTGGGTGTGTTGCCAAGAGCTGTTCCATCTGCATAAGAATTGAAATCATCCGATACCACATAAGCATTTACGATGCCAGCTATACCGAACATAAACAATACACTAACCAATATCTTCATACTCATCTTCCTCATTATTATTACCTTTAAAAATATTAATTTACTGTTTAGACATAAAAACCGTATCTCTTATGCCGCATTGACATAACCTACAAATATAATAAAAAATGAAATACGATATGTTTTTGGGACTTTTTTACTTTCATATTAATCCCGGATATTGCTTTTCTATCCAATTACACCTCCTTCCTTGATCAAAAAGCACTAATAATTAATCCCAAAATCGATAATTACAATATATGAACATATGAATGAATAAAATATTAATAACAAGATTTATGTTTAATTTGGAGGAAAAGCCTCGGTAATACCAACGTGTTGGAGGAGTCTTTCCAACTTATGCCACAGGACAATCTTAATAACTTCTTTATAACAAAATTAATACCCCATTGTCAAGAAAAAAGCAATTAATAAAAAATAAACTAAAATATACTATTAAGTTTATTTATATTAAAATAAGCGATTCCAATATAATATAATTTCTCTTATACGCAGTATATACAGCATGTTATATGAATCCATCCCGCATATTACATCGATATTTCCTATTAAATAGTATTAAAATATATTCACTATTAAAAAAGGCCTGTACGAAATTAATCAGTACAGGCCTTTTTCTTTTTTACATCAACTACTTACAGAAGTTTTCTTTATGGTTTAGTATAAAACACGAATCTTTAAAAAAACTTAGTTTTATGCCATTGAAGCATTATTCAGTTTTATAAAGATACTTCACTTCTCCATCTGTCAACGCATCGTCATAGAATCTAACATCGTCCAGCATACCATTGAACAGAGCCTCAAATGCAGAATTTGCTGCGTTTGCTCTTGCTCCAATAGAAGCATTGGTTGTAGAAGGTCCAAATACAGCGGTAGGTTCTGTATCAACAACCCGGACGAGTTCACCATCGAAGTAAATACTCTTTGTGTTATTCTCTTTATCATATATACAGGTAATATACAGCCAGTCACCAATTACAGGTGTATCGACCATCATATCTTCACTGTTGGTAGTATTTAGTATTGAAATACCTCTTGTAGTGAAGCAGAAACCGGTTGCGGGCATACCTTGCATACCGCCAATCCAGCCGCCACCTCTGCGAATCTGGAATCCCATAGTACCTTCACCATGAGTAGCTACCATTGTATGACCCCACTCATTACCCCAGCCCTGGATTTTGGCCCATAAAGAGATACTGAAACTGCCTGTGAAGTTGAATGGTTCAGCCGCACCGAGGTCAACAACATCATTTGTATCCGGGTTAAAGTCCAATGCCTGTCCATAAGATGTGAAAGGACCAGCGACATAAGTCGCAGCGCCATCACCTGAGAATGTGCCATTAAGACCACTGCCCGAACTATCCTGAACGTTGTTCTCCATCTTGTAGTAAGCAATCAGATTATCCGTTCCGGGATCAACTGCATCGGCTGGTACATAAATTGTCAGTCGGATGTCATCAATATAAATAGTACCTATGCCGCCGGTTCCGCCAATCTTTTCTACACCGATTGTAACACTGGTTATATTACTCAAGTCAATACCATCCAGCGGAACATTAAACCTCGACCATGATGCTCTCCTTATTCTTGATTCAAGACCATCATAATATATCCTGTTGCCGTCGTTAAATGCCGCGTACAGCTTGTCTGTTACTGGTTCATTTACATCATTCGCGTCTGCCCTGAACCATATCTCCATTGTATTAGGATTACCCTTGGACCAGTCTGGGCCAATCGCAAGCTTTGATGTTTCGGCTTTGACTTCTGAATAACTGTATGATTGATTGTCATATTCCATTGGTGCAGAATGACCGCCGCTGTGGTTGATTGTTTGCAGGTATGGTTCACTCTTTCTACCCATATATGAACCGTTTGACGAATCACCAAGCTCGGCTCCATCTTTCCATGTCAAAAATACCGCGTCTTTGCCTGGATCATTACCATATCCAATCTCAAAACCATCTACAAGGATAAATTGCGGCGTTGAGAATTTCCATACTGGGCCATCCCATGTTGTATATTCTTCTGCATCATTTACTTCATCGACTTTCCAATAGTATGTTTTGCCAAGACCAAGAACCATCGAATAGCTCGAATCTTCAGTTTCACCTTTAATAGCAGCAGTTCCGTCAATTACTGCATTCTTGTCAGAATCGATGTAAATCTTATGCACAGCAACACCTCTTCCGGCTTTCCAGCTTAATATGCTGCCAACATCTACGTTTGTAGCATTATTTGCCGGGGAAGGTACTGTTACGCGGGTTGGAATGACGAAGAAACGAATTTCACTGATACCGCCGGTGTACATACCTTCTGTATGAGAACTCAGGAATGAAAGTTTTACATATTTAGCTATCGCTCCGTTCATATTAACGAAGATATCCGCTTTGTAAGTGCTTTCACCTGTACCCATCGGGAATACCTGTATTTCGTCAAGTGCTTTCCATGTTACATTATCGATGGAATATAATATATTCACATCTTTTGCGCCAAAAGGCAGAGAAGGTTCTGGTTCGTTATAGTTCCAAATCTGAAGCTGATAAAGTTTGTAAACCTGATCCAGTTCATACTTAAGCCAGACATCTCCCGGGGCGTCACCCATACCTACCCACATAGTTGAGTTTGTTTCTGTGTTTTCATTTGAGTGTGTGCCGTTAACATCATCAAGTCCCTTGCCGTTATACGTTGAATTCGGATCCTGATAACTATAGACTTCGATAGGAGAATTAAATTCTACACCAGCGACATTTGTAGCAGCCAGTTTAACACCTTCAGGTTCTGTTGTAAAACTCCAAAGCTTGCCTCTATAAACCTCTTTCAAGGTTGAATTATTAACTTCATCGACTCTCCAGTAATAAGTAGTACCAAAATTAAGTCTGGTTAAATCAATACTATTGACGTCAAGACCTTCATATACAGTTGCTCCCATAAGATCTTCTATCGTAGCATTTCCAACATTTGGGTCACTTCCGAAAAATACATTATGCCCAAATGCAAGCGGATCTGGCGTCCAAGAGATCGTACCAATATTAATTGATACATCAGTTTCTCCGTTTTTAGGATTTGGTTTTTTGGCTGACAAACCCGGTGTAAAACTCGCATCTGCTCCTGCTTCAAAGCTCTGTAAGACCTCATCATCAGATAGTGCGGTATCATAAATACGAAATTCATCTATACTGCCATTGAAATATGGGTCGCCAGTGTAAGAACTATCTCCAATATAAGCGTTTTGCCTTGCAACAAGCGCAATATCCATAGTTGTTGCCGCAGAAGCTGCCAATTGTCCATTAATGTATAATCTGATTTCAGGAACGGAGCCATCAAACACACATGCAACATGTGTATATACACCTGCTGCTAATCCAGTACCATATATATTGTTTTCACCTGTTTGCCATGAAGGAAATCCAGTTGTGCTAATACACAGCTGCATGCCGCCGGTATTGTTATTAGGAACAAGGTAAAATGTGTTTCCGCCGTTAGCACCCTCTGATCCGCCAAAGTCAAATAAGCGTGCCCATGTATTGGATGTACCAAGCTGACACCATGTTTCGATTGTTACGCTCGTCAGACCTGCATCCAGAGTATCAGAAGGAAGCTCTACCGCACTACTGCCATTCAGAACCAATTTATTTCCTGATATTGTAGCGGTATTTGTCAGGGTTCCATTCTTGCCGCCTATAGAATCGACAGCTTCTGTATCACCATCGTTAAAACTATAGCGGTTAACGATTTCAGCCTGAACAGTAACACAACATATCAGGAGAAATAAAAGAATACATTTTTTCATCATAATTAATCTCCTTGAAAAAAAATAAAATATTAATATTTTGCAATCAACTACTTTAGATTTTTCGATTAAACAATTATATGCTCAGGATATTTCTATTTGTTGAATTGCACACCCTTCTTTGGTCGATAATAAATTATAATTATTCCAAAAATTATTAATTACACTATATAAACGTATGAATGAATTTAATATTAATTAAAATATTGATATTTGAAGGAAAATCCCCGGTAATGATAATGTGTTGAAGGGGTTTCCCTATCAGTAACACAAAATAATCATGATAATTTACTTATAACAAAATTTATTCCCTATTGTCAAGAAAAAAAATCTAATTGTTTTTTATCATTTTCTGTTTTTAACCTATAAAACTTGAAAACACAACAAACGTAAGATAAAATACAAAAATTATAGTTTTTGGTTTTGCTCAAAATAACGTATTAATTATACAAGGGTAGAAGGAATAAAGATGGAGCTTAAACAGAGAATAACTGATTATTCAATAAAGCATTATAAACTGATAACTATTATCATGGCTGCATTCACTTTGGTGCTTGGCAGCTTAATAACCAGGATTAAAGTTGATACTGACCCTGAAAACATGTTGTCAGAACATGAACCTGTCAGAGTGTTCCACGACCACACCAAAAAAGCATTCAATTTAAGTGACCTTGTCGTTGTGGGTGTCGTTAACAATAAAGACCCGAACGGTATTTATAATCAGTCTTCTCTAACCAAAATATTTGAATTAGCCCAATTTGCGGAAAAACTGCAATGGCAGGATAAAAACGATCCGAATAAACAAATTGGTGTAATTGATGTGGATTTAATGGCTCCTTCAACTGTCGATCACATCGGCCAGGGAGGCCCGGGAACGGTAGTTTTCGAATACCTGATGAATAAACCTCCTCAAACAAAGGAGCAGGCATTTGAAATAAAACAAAAAGCACAATCCAATCCAATTCTCGAAGGTACAGTTTTTTCCGAAGACGGCAAAGCGGCTTGTCTCTATCTGCCGCTCACAAGTAAAGATTTAAGCTACAGGATATATACCGCTCTGAATAAAGAACTTGCAGATACAAAATACTCTGGTGATGAGGAATACTACATAACCGGTCTGCCTGTCGCGGAAGATACATTCGGTGTCGAAATGTTCATTCAGATGGCGGTTTCAGCACCTTTGGCGATGATAGTTATCTTCATTCTAATGCTTCTGTTTTTCCGAAAACTGATATTAGTTATATCTCCAATGATAATCGCGATGGTCTCGGTAATTTCGACAATGGGACTTCTCATCGGATTCGGACATCCGGTTCATATCATGAGTTCCATGATTCCTATATTTCTTATGCCGATAGCGGTCGTCGATTCAGTTCATATACTTTCGGAATTCTTCGATAGATACACAAAAGAAAAAGGCAGAAAAGAAACTACAATGGAAGTAATGAGCGAACTTTTCATGCCTATGCTTTACACTTCACTTACATCAGCGGCTGGTTTTGCTTCGTTAGCTCTCACCCCGATTCCGCCGGTACAGGTTTTCGGAATATTTGTCGCAATAGGCATTATGATTGCATGGGTTTTCACGATTACCTTCGTACCAGCATATATTATGTTTATAAAAGAAAGCTCGCTCGAGAATTTTGGTTCCGCGAGTATAAAAGTGAAAAAACAAACATTTCTTGAAAAAATCCTCCACAAAGCGGGAGTGTTTACTTATTCGGCGGCAAAACCCATACTAATTCTCTTCGCAATTATTACGATAATCGCCTTGTATGGAATCACACAAATTCAAATAAATGATAATCCAGTAAAATGGTTCTCCACAAGTCATCCTATTCGCAAAGCGGATATTGAACTGAACAAACATTTCGGCGGAACTTATATGGCATATCTTGTTCTTGACTCAGCCGAACCGAATAATATTGATGATGATTACCTTACAAGCTTAAGAAAAAGCGTATCTGACAAAGCAGGAGAATATATTCAGGATAATCCGAATATTACCGAAATTATATCTGATATTTTCGGAGAAATTTCAAAACTTGCTCCATCTTCAAAGACTAAAATTGAATTATTGGAAAAACTAACCGAATACGCATATGACAAACAGGAAACAGCCGAGGATGAAGATTCGGATATCTGGTATGAATTGTCTGACTTTTTTGATTTAACAAAAGAACAGATGAGACCATTTAAGAATCCTGATGTATTGCGCTATATGTCGCAACTACAGGATTCTTTACTAAAAGCAGGCCTTGTCGGAAAAAGCACTTCAGTTTCGGATATAGTTAAAAAAGTTCATAAAGAGCTTATAGACGGCAATGATGTGAATTACAAAATACCTGATAATTCAAAAATTATCGCCGAATGCCTCATCCAGTTCCAGAGCAGCCATAACAAAGATGATCTATGGCGTATGGTTACATCTGATCATATGAGCGCAAATATTTGGATGCAATTACCAAGCGGCGATAACACCGATATGCAAAAAGTAGTTCACGCCGTGGATGAGTTTTTCAAAAATAATCCACCGCCGATAAAATTGAATCATCGCTGGGCCGGGCTTACTTATATTAATGTCGTCTGGCAGGACAAAATGGTCTGGGGTATGCTGCAATCCTTTATGGGAAGTTTTATCATAGTCTTTATTATGATGTCGATTCTTTTCCGTTCGCCGCTCTGGGGAATCATTTGCATGGTTCCGCTTACTATTACTATTGTCGTAATCTATGGCATAATAGGTCTTATTGGCAAGGATTATGATATGCCGGTCGCGGTCCTAAGTGCGCTTACACTCGGTATGGCGGTAGATTTTGCTATACATTTCCTCGAACGAGCACGAGTTACTTATGACCAGACATGTTCATGGCAAAAAAGTTCTGGAGAAATGTTTGGCGAGCCGGCCAGAGCGATCACCAGAAATGTTCTGGTAATTGCTATCGGATTTTTGCCGCTGTTGGCCGCACCGCTGATTCCTTATAAAACAGTAGGAATCTTTTTATGTGCTATTATGGGTCTATCAGGTGCGGTCACACTGTTTGCATTACCAGCAATTATTAAATTAGCGGAAAAATGGCTTTTCAAAACCGCCAAAGAGCCAAAATCGATGGCTTGCAATTGTTCGTTCTGTATTATTATTTCAATTGCTTCTGTAGTTCTTGTCGCGTTAAATATTTATCAATACGGCAAATTCGGATTGAGCAAAATTATTGTTTTGAGCGTAGTAATAATTACTGCTATGGCGTTATCATGCAGTATGATTTCGCGAAGAGTGGCCTGTAAGAATTTTCAGGCAAAAAACAAAAAAGAAAACGATAAAAAATAATTTAAGGGGGCTTAATTATGAACGTTGAAAGATATTTACGGGCTATTGCCGGAAGTTTTGTTCTTGCCAGCGTCCTTCTGGCCCATTATCATTCACAATACTGGCTGTTTTTCACCGGTTTTGTCGGGCTGAACCTGTTACAATCGGCTTTTACAAACTGGTGTCCAATGATTACATTTTTGAAAAAGCTCGGAGTAAAAAGTCAGGGCTGATTAATAAATTAAAACTAAAAATGAAAGAGAGGCTTAAAATGAAATTTCTAACAATATCACTATTACTTTTTGCGTCAATGCCTTTAATAGCGGCTAATGAATCAGGCAATACACCCGATGTACAGCAAATTGTCGAAAAAGCAAATATAGTCGCGTATTACCAGGGCGACGACGGCAAATCAACAGTTGATATGGTCATCACGGACAAACAGGGACAAAAACGCGAGCGCCAGTTCAACATTATTCGAAAGGATTTAAAAGACGGCGGCGACCAGAATTACTTTGTCTATTTTACAAAACCTTCCGATGTTCGTAAAATGACATATATGGTACTCAAGCACACAGCTTCAGATAAAGATGACGACAGATGGATGTACCTGCCTTCTCTGTCACTTACCAAAAGAATAGCCGCCGGAGACAAACGCACAAGTTTTGTAGGCTCGGACTTTTTGTACGAAGATGTTTCAGGCAGAGGAATTGAAGAAGACACCCACGAACTTCTCAAGTCAACAAATGATAAATATTATCTCGTCAAAAATACCCCGAAGAAACCAGATACAGTCGAATTCAGCTACTACAATGTCACTATAGATAAAACAAATTATGTCCCGATGAAAATGGAATTTTACGACAAGGAAGGAAAACTGTATCGAGTTATAGAGTCCCTGAAGGTCGAGACAATCCAGGATTTCCCAACAGTAACAAAATCCGAAGTAAAAGACCTCAAATCCGGCAGTAAAACCGAAATGGAATTTTCCAATGTCCAGTACAATATTAAAATAGGTGAAATTTTCGAAGAACGTTATCTTCAGAAACCACCGAAAGAGGCGTTAAAATAAAATTTCTTTGCTACAGTGAGGTAAGAAATGCCGATTATAAGCAGATTTTTTGGAATAGCAATTTACATGTACTGGAAAGATCACTTTCCTCCTCATTTTCACGCTAAATATGGTGACGATGAAATAGTGATAGAAATAAAAAGCGGAAATGTTAGCGGCAATATGTCGAATCGTGCTCTAAAAATGATTCAGGAATGGAGAGAATTACATAAAGAAGAATTATTAAGTAATTGGGAACTTGCAGAGCAAAAGAAAGCTCTATTTGCAATTAATCCTCTGGAGTAAATGTATGTTTTTGCATGTAAAAGAAGCTCGATATTTGCAAGATTATATTATATGGATAAAGTTCAATAATGGTATTGAAGGAGAAGTGAATTTGGAAACCGAATTGACAGGAGAAGTATTCGGGCCTTTGAAAAACAAAGAACTTTTTAGAGCTTTTAAGGTTGATCCGACTTTAGAAACAATTGTATGGGACAACGGTGCGGATTTAGCCCCCGAGTTCCTGCATGACAATATTAGAATTTCTACATAATAAATTTAATTCAAGGATAATATAAAATGGTTTCTAAAATGTTTTGGACGATTGCGATTTTAACAACCGCTTCTTTTTCCGCACTTGCGGCTGGCGAACCTAATGAACCTGAACCATCGTTTTTCGATGAACTTAAGGAAGTGACGGAAATTCACGGATTTTACGAAATGCGCGGCGGCTACAGGCTGCAAAACGACAAATACGAAAAGGACATGTCGATTATGGAAAATCGCATGCAGATTGATTCGTATTCGTTCTTCGACTGGGGCGATGTCACAGTCCGCGGCGATGCAATCGGCGACCTTGTCACGGAAAAAGGCGACTTTGACCTGCGTGAAGCAAATGTATTCGCACGCCCGAAAGATTACATGGACTTGAAAATCGGTCGGCAGATTCTAACATGGGGAACTGGAGATTTGCTCTTCATCAACGACATGTTCCCGAAAGACTGGAACTCATTCTTTATCGGCAGGGATACAGAGTACCTCAAGGCCCCTTCCGACGCCGCGAAAGTAAGCCTGTTCAGCGATGCGATAAATGCGGATATTGTCTTTACGCCGCAGTTCGACCCGGACAGATTCATTAACGGCTCACGCATTTCTTACTGGAATCCAATGCTTGAAAGAACAGCGGGCCAGGACGCGATAATCCATACCAATAGACCCAATGAATTTTTCAGGGATATCGAAATCGCCCTTCGTCTTTATAGAAACATCAAAAATTACGAGCTTGCATTGTACGGCTATCATGGTTTCTGGAAAAGTCCCGGCGGATACAACGCAACAATGACACAGGCTATTTTCCCTGACCTTAACGTTTACGGCGCGAGTATCCGCGGCGTAGTCGGAAAGGGAATTGGAAACGCGGAAATTGGTTATTACGATTCCCTTGATGACTCAAGCGGCAAAAATCCTCTTATTAATAATACTGAAATGAGATACCTTGTCGGCTATACACAGGAAATCGGCAAAGATTTAACGATTGGCTTGCAGTACTACATCGAGCAGATGATGGATTATTGCGACTATCGTGACACTGCAAACGCACGCGAAGAATTAAGGCATCTGACAACAATCAGACTTACACAACTTTTAATGAACCAGAACCTTCGATGCTCGTTGTTCGCGTATTTCAGCCCGTCAGACAAGGACGTGTATTTACGGCCGAACGTAAATTATAAACTGAACGACAATACAGCTCTTGAAGCTGGCGGCAACGTATTTTTCGGAGATTACCCCGATACATTCTTCGGCCAGTTCGAGGACAATTCGAATATTTATCTGGGGTATCGCTATAGCTTCTAATAATATGACAAATAAATGTTTTTTCTTCGCGGGCGGCGGCACTGGAGGCCACTTATACCCTGCTATCGCAGTAGCGGAACAGTTAAGCAAACTCGAGCCGCAGGCAAGGATACTATTCTTTTGCAGCTCGCGCAATATCGACCAGTACATCCTCTCGCAAACCGGGTTCGATTATTCCATACTTCCGGCTACAACTTTCCCTAAAAATCCCGTAAAGGCTATCGAATTCATAAAAACATTTCGACAGAGTTACAAAACCGTAGCTCAGGAAATCACAAAAAGCAAGAATTCCGTAGTAATCGGCCTTGGCGGCTTCGCGTCAGGTCCGGCCTGCTTAGCCGCTCACAGAAAAAAAGTACCTCTCGCCCTTTTCAATGTCGATATAATTCCGGGCAAAGCGAACCAGATTATCGCACGATGGGCGAGTGACATTTTCGTGCAGTTTGCGGACACTTCAAAATATTTTACTAAAACAAAAGCAAAAATAAATGTTCTCGGCTGTCCCTTGCGAGAATCATTTTTACATCCTGAACCGGCAAATGCAATCGAAAAAATCAACCTCGACAAAAACAAAAAAACATTACTAATAACCGGCGCATCGAGCGGCTCGCAAAGTATAAATGATGCCGTTTGCCTTATCCTCGATAAACTCGACCAGTTTGCGGATGACTGGCAAATAGTTCATCTTTCAGGCATAAATAATTTACAGCAGGTCTCATCACTTTATGAAAAAGCAAAAATAAGCCACAAAGTATTAGACTATTATCACCAGATGTCAGATTTATTAGCCGCGGCTGATTTGGTGGTTGGAAGAAGCGGCGCAGTAAGTGTCGCCGAGTTCGCGGTCGCGGGCGTTCCGAGTATCTGCATCCCCTACCCTCACCACAAAGACAGACAGCAATATCTAAACGCACAAAAACTCGTAGAAGCCGGAGCGGCCTGCATAGTCGAAGATTTACCAGACAAAAAAGCCTTCGCCGACAACTTATGGAAAGACCTTGAAGCCCTAATGAAAGACTCCCAAAAACGCAATCAAATGGCAAATTCCTGCAAAACAATCGCTAAACCAACCGCAAGTATAGAAATCGCAAAAAAACTTATTCAAATTGCGGATATTCCATAAAACGATATCAGAATGCGATGAATCGCACCATTTCAAATATTTATCAGACACAGATTTCACTGATTACACAGATTATTTTTAAATTTATTAGTAAGGTGTCCACTGATTAAACGTCGCACCAACCTTTTTAAGCATTTTTCAATACGTATCAATGTCATAGCCAAAGAATTTCAGTCCGCAATTTGAGTTTCGATTCATTATTGGATATTTGTCAGGATAATACCAAGAAACTAATTCTCTTATTGAAGATTTTCCAAAGTAATTTAAACTCTTATTACACAATTCCATTCTTTCTTCAATCGGTCTGCTATCATGCAATAAGATATTAAATGAGTCCTTGATTGTTTCTATTTTATTGTTTTGAGGATTCAAGAATCTATATCTATTCAAAGCATGACTATTCATAGTGTGTAAAGTGTCAACAACTTCGATTAGTGATTTATCGTCAAGTTGTACAATTTTCTTGTTGCACAATTTATTCTGTAACAAAAGGATTCTGTTTTTTCTGTAATCTTCAAATGTTGGATTTGATTTTAGCCATTTTTTAAACTTCGCTTTATATTTATTGATTTCTAAAATCCTTTGATTGTCAGATAATGCACGGAATTCTTTTTCAAGATATTCATGTGATGGTGTATTTTCATCTTCATGAAAAAGATAATTGAGAAAGGCGTCTAATTCATGATATTTAGTCAGCTTAGGCAGAAGCCTATTTGTGTCGTTATTATAAATTTTCAAAAAATGATTATATAATACAATGCTGTCTTGATAGTCTTTGAAATTGCGAACTTTTATTGAACTTTCTGGTAAATCCCATAATTTTTTCAGCCCAATTGTATTTCCAGCATCATTGTCTGATTGTCTTGTATTTCTATTTTTAGTTGGTTGCCAGTTACTGTCAACATTTTTTGATATATTCCACCACTCGTTAAAAACATTTAGGATATCATGTTTATCCGTGATTGTAAAATATTCGCAAATTTCATATCTCTTTGAAAATGCTGTTCCAGTTAAGTTTGCAGAAGTAATAAATACAGAATTATCAATTATGTAAATTTTAGCATGTAATCCTGAAAGTGTTTTAACTTTTGCTTTATGTAAAAATTGTTTAATTGTTTCTGGATTAATAAAATCATCATTCCGAATGTCAGTAATGATTTTCATATTCAGATTATTATTACTAATCCATTTAGTCCCCATGATTTTCTTTACAGCAGTCCATTCGCCAATAAATGGAACAGCAATCCAAATTCGATTTGTTGCTTTATCAAATTCAGTCCTAATTTTCTTAATCAAATTTGTTCCATAAAGTATCATGGTTTCCACCTCTTAATATTTTGCCTAATGTTGGCGCTACTGGCCTTGCCTGTGTTACTTTCCTTGTCGGCGATTGTAAAAGGTAAACTCGCCGGAAAACTTCTGTTCTTTGACATAATCATCAAAATACAATCTCATTTAGTATTTTATACTTGCCGTTCCATAACGTGCAATAAAAAAATATATAAAATACAGCTCGTGCTACGTAGCGAAAAGCTACTTCGCAGAGTAGTAAATACAACATTTTAAATACCTGAATTCAAACTTTTAAAATCTCTGCGTCTTAGCGCCTCTGCGTGAGATTTATTAAATTCAATTGACATTCTTCTTTGAATAAAAGATAATGCGATTTACTGTGTTAAAGATGGCCTTGAACAAGTATGTATTAAAAGGAGTAGGTCAAAACATGAATAGACCTGACAATTCACGCCGGAGTTTTCTTGCGAAGTCAGTTTATAGTGCGGCTATTCTTGCGGCAAATCCCATCAGAAACGCTTTCGGCATCAATCAGGAAACTTCATCAGGTAATCAGGTAATCTCAGGAACAACACTAACTGTAAATCCACCTAATATAATAGTATAAAGAGTTTACTTCAAAACTATAAATCTGTTTACAATCCTGCTCTTTTAATCAACAATAATAAAAAAGCAATTAAAACTGCTACAGGGATAACTACAAACCAATAATTTACTTTAAAGAGTTTTGGCAGAGTTAGTTCTCCGAAATTGGCTTTATCCAAAATCTTTGTCTGCAATATTGGATAGGCCAGAGCAAAGAACCATGTTCCCATCAGGATACCAATAACTCCTCCGAATAAGGCATCGAGTGCCCCGGTGCCCACAGCCGCTACTACCGTCCCAGGGCAGTAGCCTAGAATACCAAATCCTATTCCGAATATTAATCCTCCAAAAACAGATGCTCCGATAGAACCGGGTTTCGGATGGAGCTTTGCCTGATTGATGCTAACCAGAAAATGGACGCCTATCATACCAACCAGAACAGCTGAAAGCATTACTTTAACAACCGTGAAATCCTTCAAAAGTAATTGTCCTATTATGATATCGTAATTTGTCACTCCACCTTTTTGCAGAAGAAAACCGAAAATAATACCTATCATAAGACCAAGCAATAATTGTATTTTTTTATTTTCATGCAGTTTAGTGAACATTTGTTAAATCCTTATTTTTTAGACCAAAATATAAAATATAAACATTGCACTGACTATTCCACCAGCGAAGAAGCACAAGGCGGCGAGCCAACTGCTTACTGCCAACTGTAGTGTTCCACTTATACCGTGTCCGCTTGTACAACCTCCAGCCCAGCGGGCGCCGAATCCCATGATAATTCCTCCAACAAGAGCGATTAGCCATCGCTTGAAACGCCCATCGCCGACTGTCTCAGCCCAAAACTCGGGAACCCAAAGCCATGTTAAGCGGCCGGAAATATATGCAGATACAAACGAACCGATTAATACTCCAAGTACCAACATCCACTCCCAATCAAAATCGGGAGTGAACTTTTTATAATATAGTCTTTCGTGCGTTTTATTCCCGCGGAAAATTTTTTCTATCATTCCACCTGTTCTTGCAAACGCAGTAGAACAGCCAATAGGTTTGTCTGAAACAATAAAGGTTATCCAGCTTAGAACACCTATGAGAGATCCGACCAGATATGGAGACCATTGTTCAGCTTTTAGAAAATCCATTGCTTATTCTCCTTGAATAAATAAGAATATAATGTATCAAATCTATTTCGTGACAACTTGTGGTACATGCGGTGCCATACACATAGGACACTCGGGACCTAATCCTGCTGCGATATAACCAGTCATCCCTCCAGCGACATTATATACCTCATTGAATCCTTTCTGTTTTAGAAGGCTTGCAGCCGTACTCGAACGATGTCCTGTACTGCATATAAGAACAACAGGTTTCTTTTTATTCAGTTCCTTATATCTTTTACGCAAATCCGGAACCGGAATATTTACAGCGCCTTTTATATGATTAATCTCGAATTCTCCTTTGGCTCGCACATCGATGAGAACCAGGCCTTTTTTTTCATTTATCATATGATATAATTTAATGGTGCTTAACTGACAGATATGTTCAGTTGGTAAACCTTCCTTTGCCCATGCAAACATCCCTCCCTCAAGAAAACCAACGACCTTATCCAAGCCAACGCGTTTAAGCCAAATATCGGCTTCTAAAGCCTGGCTGGCAGAAGCAGCAACCAGGAGAATATCTTTTCCATGAGGTAAAATCCAACCTGCGAAAGTTGCAAAGTTACCTCCGAAATCAATATGATAAGCACCAGGAATATGCTGACCTCCGAAAGCTTCATAAGCTCTTATATCAAGAATAATTGTGTTTGCTTTTTTAGCATAGAGGGCAAAAGCCTGCGGTGTCATAGAAGCAAGTATGGGCATTTTAGCTACAAGAGCCGGACCTTTGCCGTTAATGGCACTGCATCGGCTAAAATGATCAGGGGCCGCTGGCATATTAGTAGTCAATGACTTGATGAATTCTTCCTTATCATGGATTTGCAGTGCTGAATTATATCTCTTCTCATAACCTATTGTACTTGTCCGCTTTGCTCCCATAGCCCGGCCACACAAAGAACCGGCACCATGAGCCGGATATACTTCGCAAAAGTCAGGTAACCCAAGAATTTTTATATTCAGATTATCATAAAGCTGGGATGCTAATTCCCTGGCTCTGCCAGGAAACAGGTCCGGCCTTCCAACATCACCGACAAATAGAACATCTCCGCAAAAGATACAAACCGGTTCTAAACCTCTGGATTTATCCGTAACGACATAAGTAATATGTTCAGGTGTATGCCCCGGTGTATCCAATACTTTAATTTGTATATCTTCTATATTGAACCTATCACCTTCGGCTACAGCTTTATGCTTATACTTACACTTAGCTGATTTCGGAGCCACTATCACAGCTCCAGTTTTTTCCGCAAGATCGAGATGGCCGGATATAAAATCAGCATGAAGATGGGTCTCAAGGATATGCGTAATTTTGACCCCCATGTTCTTGGCTGCCTCAATATAAATATCTATATCTCTACTTGGATCAATAATAGCACACTTTTTACTCGCGCCGAGAAGATACGAACTATGGGCCAAACCCTTAACAAAAAACTGCTGTATAAACATATCTGAACTCCTTAACAAAATACTAATTACTTCGATATATCTTAGCCAAATTCATTTTGATTGTTTAACCAGTTTAATTAAATAGACTCTATTTGTCTTTCTTCTTTTTCCAGTTGCCGGGCACTTTGCATCTCTCTATTAAGAAAGAAACTAATTATTGTTCTAATAGCTACTATACTTGCCAATAACGCTACTTCTTTAAGCGTAGGATGAGAAATTGTACCAATTGCATCCGCAGCAATAAGAAATTCCAGCGCCAGCAGCAGATACGAACCAAATTCACGGCGAAGCCCTTCTCTTTCACAACAGGTATTTTTCATGGAACATTTAGTGAATTCAAGTATAACTGCGTGAATAAGGGTTCTGAATACTCCCCAAACTATAACAGCGACAGCAATAATTCCGATGCCAAATGAAATATAATTCAATACATCCATAATATCAGCCTCAAAATATCTTTAATACAACTCAGTTCTTTATATATAAATCAGATAAACCAGCATAACTGCAATTATTAAAAATAAAATCGTCATAATACCACCGGCTTTAATATAGTCAATGTTATGATAGCCACCCGGAGACATTAGCAGCGCGTTTACCTGATGGGTTGGCAGAACAAAAGAATTAGAAGCGCATATTGCCACCAGTAATGCCAAAGCCCTTGGATTAACTCCAATCTCCTGCCCCATAATAACAACTAAGGGTACAAGCAGGATAGTAGCAGCAACATTAGACATGAATAATGAAAAAACAGTTGTCAGTAATCCAATCCCTGTCATAATTATTAAAGGATGGCTATTGCCGAGAAACTTAATCATAAGACCTGAGATATATTCGGCAGCCCCTGTATTATCCATCGCTACACCAAGTGGAATGAGTCCTGCCAAAAGAAAAACCGTTCTCCAGTCGATAGCCCTATATGCCTGGTCCATTGTTATAACCTTAAACAAAATCATTGCAAGCGCACCTGTCATCAAGCTTACAGACAAAGGCATTCCAGACAGAACAAGGATGATAGCACCTAAGAAACATAATAAAGCCGTCTTAGGCTTAGCTCGGCCGGTTATACTGAATTCAACCGGTGTCACAAGCACAAAGTTCTTACGATCATCCATGAATTTAATATTTTCCCACATTCCATAGACTATTATCGCATCTCCGGCCTTGAAAACCTCATCAGAAAAATCCTCTCGAATTTGACTTTGACCACTAAGCAGCATAATCGGTTCAATACCAAAATTTTTTCTAAGAGCAACTTCACGTAATGTTTTGCCAACAATAGGTGCATGCGGCGGAATAATAAGTTCAGCAAAACCACCATGGTCGTTTCCTTCAATGGTCTTAAAGTGTGCTTTTTTTTCATGGGCGAGTGAATAATCTGAAACAAAACTCTCGACATCATTTTCTTGTCCTGTTAAAACCAGATGTTGCCCTTGGGCAAAACGGCTATATCGCCACGGTGCATAGGATATTTCATCGACTTCAGTTACAGCTAAAAGATTCAGATGATATTGTTTCCATAACTGTATTTCCTCGCGAGTTTTTCCTATAAGAGGATTCCCAGATCCGATTATATACTCATAAATTTTTGTTGGCAGGCTTAAGCTTTGTATTAATTCGTCCTGGCTGATCTTTTCAGCGTTTTCAGTTTTTTTGTCTGTGGTTCTGACAGGTAAAACAAACCTGCCGAAAATTGTAAAATATGCTAATCCAACTGCAAGTAGAGCCAATCCGACCGGAGTTACTCCAAATAAACCAAATGAATCCAGTTGAGCCTGTTTTAGCAAATCATTAAGAACAATAAGTGGGCCAGAAGCTACCATTGTTAAGGTACCGCCAAGAATTGCGGCAAAACCCATCGGCATAAGAAGCCGTGAAGCTGGAATGCTTGTATTACGGGATATACGTAGAAGTGCAGGCAAAAATAGTGCTGCTGCACCAATATTTTGCATAAAAGCCGAGATCAAACCCACAGCGGCCGAAACAAGAAGTGTTAGTCGATTTGGATTGGTTCCTGCCGTCTTGATAATCGGGCCAGTCAGACGCTGCATAACACCGGTGCTATCTATACCATAACCGAGAATCATAACTGCCATTATGGAAATAACTGCATTGCCTGCAAAACCTGAAAATGCCTGTGCCGGCGTGACTAATTTAAGCCATGCAAGGATCAGCATTATGAATATTGCAATAACATCTACACGCAGCCACTCACCAATAAAAAGAATAATTGTTAGTGCCAATACTAACAAAACCAGCAATATCTCAAATGTCATCTCATATTCCTAAGACAAAAGGATTCATTCTAATAATGCTATATTCGGTTCACCTATAAACTTTCTTTTTTTTGAAAACCAGCAGCACATTTAATTTGTACCCGTTTTCTATACTAATTGAGTAATTTTACACATTTTTTCTGTTCATGGCAACATAATACGCTGCAGGCATTTTAATAGGCGGATTCAACTCACAAGTGCAACTGAATTCAATCCTCAAAAGCCCCATTGGATTGCAAGTCTCAAGTGTCTATATTAAGAAATTATTGTTTCCGGCTACGCCACGTTTAGTCAAGCAACCCCAAAAGAATTAACCCAACTTCCACAGTTAAGGGGTAAAAACGTTGTTATTGAGTCAGAAACGCTGACAGTCTTCACTACATTTCTTTCAAATCCTTTTCTGCAAGCGGTAGATTTTTCGGTAAATTCAGGCCAAGCCGCTGGAGCAGTATGGCCTTATGGTCAGCCTGCAAATCTGGGGACATCTGGCAAATCTGGGGACATCTTACTAATTTACGTTTATTATAGATAGTTTCCTATTTCCAAATTCTGCACTCCATCCTTATCTTGGCGGTTTGTAAAAGGCAAGCTCGTCGCTCGACCATGAGACTCTCGACGGGCTGGAAAACCTTTACATATAACTCTAATATTTTTAAAAACCTCAATTGGCATTTTATAGAGCTTTAATATTCAATATAAATATTAGAAAATGAACACAGAATACAACATTTTAAATACCAGAATTCAAAATTTTAAAATCTTTGCGTTTTTGCGTCTCTGTGTGAGATTTATTAAATTCAATTGACATTCTTCTTTGAATAAAAGATAATGCGATTTACTGTGTTAAAGATGGCCTTGAACAAGTATGTATTAAAAGGAGTAGGTCAAAACATGAATAGACCTGACAATTCACGCCGGAGTTTTCTTGCGAAGTCAGTTTATAGTGCGGCTATTCTTGCGGCAAGTCCCATCAGAAACGCTTTTGGCATCAATCAGGAAACTTCATCAGGTAATCAGGTAATTTCAGGAACAACACTAACTGTAAATCCACCTTCTAATGATATATCAGGAGTAAAAATAACTGAAGGTGAAAATAAGCTTACAGTTGAAATAAACGGCGAATTATTTACTGAATATTGTTTCAAAGGTGAACAAAGACCTTATTTCTATCCGGTGATAGGCCCAACAGGGGTTGGAATTACGCGAAACTGGCCAATGAAGGACGGCGAAAATGAAGAGCATGACCACCCTCATCAACGCTCATTATGGTACGCACACGGATCAATTAACGGCGTAGATTTCTGGACAGAAGGCGTAAGAAACGGAAATACTGTACACGACAAGTTCCTGAAAATCGAATCCGGCAAAGATGTCGGAATCATTCAATCTCAGAATAAGCTCATAGCATCTGACGGAAAACTGATTTGTACTGATACGCGTACACAAAAATTTTACAATCTGCCCGACGCAAAAATGATGGATTTTGAGATTACTTTCCACGCATCGGAAGGACAAGTCGTTTTGGGCGATACAAAAGAAGGTTCGATGGCACTTCGTCTTGCGCCGACGATGCGACTGAAAGGCCCCTTAGCACAGGGACATATTATAAACAGTGAAGGAATAAAAGACGGCGACACGTGGGGCAAACGCGCAAGCTGGTGCGATTATTACGGCCCGGTAAACGGTGAAATTGTCGGTGTGGCGATTTTCGATAATCCGCAAAATCCCAAACATCCGACATGGTGGCATGTTCGCGATTACGGATTATTCGCCACAAATCCTTTCGGAGTTTCCGATTTCGAGGGAAAACCAAAAGGAACAGGTAATATTACAATATCGGAAGGAGAGAGTCTTACTTTTAAATACAGGATTTATATTCATAAAGGCGACCAGGGACAGGGAAAGGTTGCTGAACGTTATAGAGAATATGCAGATGGTAAATAATCTCGCAAATAATATTTAGGAGAACAGATATGAGCAGTTTGAATCGCAGAGATTTTCTTAAAACTTCAATGTATGCCGGTGCGGCGTTCGCAATGGCGGCTCCATATTCACGAGCAAGAGGAGCCAACAGTGATATTAGAATGGCAGTTGTCGGCACAGGAAGTCAGGGCAGCGGCCACTGTAGTCAATGGTCCAGTATTCAAGGTTCGCGTCTTGTAGCTATTTGCGATCCAGATGAATCACAAATGAACCAAGTTCGCGTTGGCGGTGGTGGCGGAAGACGCGGACAAGCGGCACCAGAAGCTCAGCCGCAGCAGGAACTGCAAAAATTTACAGATGTTCGCAAACTGCTTGAAAGCAAGGAAATAGACGCTATTTCAACAGCTACTCCAAATCACTGGCACGCACTTGTCACAGTATGGGCATGTCAGGCGGGAAAAGATGTTTATGTTGAAAAGCCTGCCTGTCACGAAATATGGGAAGGCCGCAAGATGGTCGAAGCCGCCCGCAAGTATAACAGGATTGTGCAGGTTGGAACACAAAGGCGCTCTTCCGGTTCATATATAAACGGCTACAAATATATTAAAGAAGGAAACATAGGTGCAATAAAATGGTCACGAGGCTTCTGCTATAAAGAACGCGGGCCGGGAACCAATGGAATTGTAACCGCGACAAACGGACCCATTGCGGTTCCTCCGACACTTAATTATGATTTATGGTGCGGCCCGGCTGAAATGCAGCCTTTGCGAAGAAAAGAACTGCATTACAGATGGCACTGGGTCTGGAATACTGGAAACGGCGACATAGGAAACCAGGGAATTCATGAAATGGACGAGGCACGATGGGGACTTGGTGACCCAGGATTGCCGGAACGAGTCATCAGTATCGGCGGACGGTTTGGTGTTAATGATGCAGGAGAGACAGCTAATACTCAGATTGTTTTCTGTGATTACAAGCCGGTTCCGTTAATCTTTGAAGTTCAGGGTTTGCCGGTAGCAAAAGGTCAGAGGGCTTTGGGTAATTACCGAGGTATTCGTGTCGGCGTGGTTATTCAGTGCGAAAATGGTTACTTCGCAGGCGGCGAAGGCGGCGGCTCAATCTACGACAATGACGGCAATCGAATTTACAATCCCGGCAGCGACGGCGGCGGCAGTCACTATGCAAATTTCATAGAAGCGGTAAGAAGCAGAAAAGTTGAAGACCTAACCGCTGATATAGAAATTGGTCACAAATCAGCCGGATTGGTTCATATGGCGAACATTTCTCATCGACTTGGCAAGACCGCAACAGTAGAAGAAATAACAAGTGCGATTGGTGATAAACCGGAATTTCTTGACTCGTTCAATCGAATGGTCGAACATCTGAAAGCGAATGAAATAGATTTCGAGAAAGAACCGATTACAATGGGACCAATGCTGACTATGGATCCCAAAACAGAGAAGTTCGCAGGTGATTACAGCGAAATGGCGAATATGTTGATCAAACGCAATTACCGTGAGCCTTTTGTGATACCGGATGCAGTTTAATGAAATTCGCCTTTTGCAACGAAATGTTCGAAGGCGCTCCGATGACTCAGGTTTGCTCGATTACGAGCAGGCTTGGTTATCATGGAATTGAAATTGCGCCTTTTACTCTTGGCGAATCAGCAGAAACTATTTCCGCTGGTTTGCGAAAAGAAACAAGGCGGATAATTTCGGACAGCGGCCTCGAAACAGTTGGTTTGCACTGGCTTTTCGCCGGACCGAAAGGTCTGCATATAACAACACAAGACAATCAAATCTGGGGCAGGACAAGAGACTACTTGTCCTGCCTTCTTGATTTATGCAAGGACCTTGACGGAAAAGTTTTAGTTCTCGGCTCACCAAAACAAAGGAACATCCAGCCCGGCCAAACCTACGAAGATGCTCGAAAAAGAGCTTGTGATTTACTTGCATCTGTTCTTGATAAAGCACAGGAACTTGGCTTGACGATATGTATCGAGCCGCTCTCACCGGTCGAGACTGATTTTATCAATACAGTCGCACAGGGCATGGAGATAGTAAAGCAAATTAATCATCCGAACCTGAAAATTCATCTCGATGTAAAAGCCATGTATTCGGAAACAACTCCGGTGCCGGAAATTATTCGCTCGGTAAAAGCAGAAGATATTGGCCATTTTCATGTAAACGACCCGAATCTATACGGCCCCGGCATGGGAGAAGTGGATTACGCCCCTATCGCGCAGGCTATTAGTGATATAGGCTGGAATAAATGGCTTTCAGTTGAGGTATTCAAATATGACCCTGACCCGGAAACTATCGCTCGAAAGAGTATTGAATACCTTCGTTCTTATTTTTGATAAAAGGACAGTCTATCTGATTTTTATTGAGCCGTTATATGTTTCGAGTTTCATATCGCCCTGCCCATCGCCGATTGTTCCGGTAAGACTTTTGTCACTGAACTCACCTGAAACTGTCAGCGGCAATTCCGTATTGATTGCGCCATTATGCGTTGAAACGCTGACTTTTGCGGAATAATTCCGCGGCGTAGTAAGTTCTATCCCGCCGTTATGAGTCACCATTGCAATATCACAATCTGGTTCAGCCGCTTCTGAAAACTCTGCTTTTACTCTTCCATTGTGGGAAACAAAGTCTATGTCACCGGATATTTCCTCTGCATCGATTTGGCCGTTATGCGTTCTGAGAATAGTAATGCCAGATATATTATTCACGCTGACTTGTCCATTGTGAGTGACAGCGTTCGTATTGCCTGAAATGTTATCAATTTTAATCTGGCCGTTATGACTTACCAGTTCGAGATTAACTTTTTTCGGCAAAGTCATTTCAATGTCCACGCTTACAGAGCAGTTTATAAGGTTTTCGGGCCGGTCGATATTCAATGTCAATCCGTTAGTTGACCGCTCAAAACGCAGCTTTGTTTTTTCCACAATCTCTTCGGCTCTTTGCATACTCGAAGCATATCCCCTGATTGTCGCGGTTACATTGCATTCATTCACATCTGTGCCGCTGACGTTGATTTGACCGTTATGTGTCTGAGTCTGAAAATCCGAACCTTGCGATAAAGACATTACGGGCATGTGTACAATTTTTGTAAACTTGTGAGACTGGTTAGATGAACCTACGTAAATCACGCAGCCGCCTAATAAAGCGATTAAAACCAACGTCCCTGCCACTGATTTAATTTTTGCTTCATTTTTTCCCATCTTTTGCACTCCCTATTCATTAAAAGCTAAACAATCCGTGAACACATCCTGGAATCCGGCTATATTCGCAAGTTCAATATATTGTATCTTTTGCGCCAACTTTTTCGCTTTTACGCGGTTTTCCGTACTCAATAAAATCATATGAGCGCCGGATGCAGCGGCATTACCAATGAATTGTATCTTTTCCGGTGCAATCGCGGGCAGAAGGCCGATTTTAAGTGCGCTTTCTTTGCGAATATAGTTTCCGAACGCACCAGCAAGTAATACATGCTCAATATCCGAAGGCTGAATCTCCATTTTTTTCAGTAACAGCTTTATACCCGCCTGAATCGCGGCTTTAGCAAGCTGCATTTGCCGGACATCTCTTTGGTTCACATACACATTTTTAGTAAGATATAAGGCTTCTCCTCCGTTATTTAAATGTATTCGCTCAAAAATCTTCGGAGGCAGCTTCTTTCTTAATTCCTCAATATCAGAAAATCTTCCCGTTTTGTCAATAATTCCCAACTCGACCATTACAGCAACGGCATCTATCAGCCCTGAACCGCATATTGAGTAAGCCTGCTTAATTCCAATTACATCAAAATCAATATCGTCTTTATTTAGAACAACAGCTTCAATCGCACCGTCAGCCGCCCTGCTGCCGCAATCAATACGCGATCCCTCGAATGCCGGACCGGCGGCACAGCTTGCCGCGTAAAGCTTATCTTTTGTACCAAGCACAAGTTCGCCGTTCGTTCCTATATCGATGATAAGAGTAGTTTCCGTCACAGAATCAATATCCGCCGCAAGAGCGACCGCTACTGTATCAGAACCTACGAAACCGGCTATATTTTCTACTGTATGGATATTTCCGGAAGGATTGATTTTCAAACCCAATTTTTCTGGTGATATATCGTAAGATTTAAGAGAATGGGCATTATACGGCGAATATCCAAGCTGCTCTATCGGCAAACCAATGAAAATATGATTCATCGTGGTGTTTCCGACCGCACAAAGCTCAAATATCGAATCGCTTTCTATGGAAACCTGTTTACATAATTTTTCAATCAGGTTATTTATGCAATCTATTATTGTTTTTTGAAGGATTTTTAGTTTATCTTCGTTTTGGGCAAACGATATTCTGCTTATCACGTCATCGCCGTATTGTGATTGAGGATTTAAGGCTGCTTCTGTGGCAAGAATTTTTCCTTCCGCAAGGTTAATCAGGCTTACTACAATCGTAGTTGTCCCAATATCAACCGCAATCCCTAAAATATCGTTTTTCTTCGATATTTGTCGATATTTCTCAAATATATCATAATTTGCGTTATCGACGAAAATGCCATATTTTAATATTTTCGGCTCGAAATATTTTGATTCGGGCGGGATTGTGACCTTTAAGTCGCTTTTTATTTTGTACTGGCACGCCAATACTTTTTTGTTATCAGGAGAAATATATACATAGCATTTTTTGCATGTTCCTTTTCCGCCGCAGGATGAATTTATAATTATTCCAGCCTGCCCTGCCGCTTCCAAAATAGTAGAACCCTCGTGAATGAAAATCTGCTTGTTCTCAGTCTCGAAGATTATTTTGAAATGATTCATTGAAATGTTTTGCAAAAAACCAAAATAAAATAGACTTTGGCTGCTTTGTTGGCAGCCAAAGGCCATATCCTGATAAAAATACACAAAACTAAATATAAATCTTAGCTTATTTTATGCCTGATTTTCCATTTGGCACGTCTTTTCTTGCTGCCAATCTTTCTTCTGCGTCTTGATTTCGCCATTAATTACTCCAAGTATATAAAAAAAAACTTTCTGTAAATAACTTTCGTGTTTTTAGAATATATGATATTATTAGTAAAAAATAAAGTAAAAAAACAGAAAATTTTATAAATGCCCGGAGAGATTACGTATAAAAATTTTTGCGGCGTCTATTTAGGGGAGAAAATAATGATACAATGTAAAGATTGCGAGTTTTGTACAACAGATCAAAACGGCAGAAAAAGTTTCAATTGTGACCCATTTACCAATATCAAAGAGCCGGAATGTATTGCAAAATGGCAGCTTATTCGTCTCGATATGCTCCTTGCCAGCTACCAAGGGATGCTCATGTGGTATAAAAAACTTGCCCCCATGCAGGATAAATTATTTAAGTACATGGAAAAAGAAATAGAGGATATCGACGAATCTGACAAATGGAAGATTGACGAAGAAGACTCGGAAGAAAATAATGAAATTGCCTGAAAATTCTTTAATATTTTTTAAAAATAATGAGTTTTTTTCATTTATTTGCAATAAATTAGAAACAGATGCCGTCTTTATTTGTGAACAAGTTTATAGAGTGATTATTATGAGAAGCTTCCGGGCATCTGTTTGCTTTGGGCTTGGCTTTTTTGGTCCGAAAATAAAAACGTGCCGGAATGAGAAAAGCCGTAGCTGGTATTGGGTTAAGCAACATGTAATTAATGGATTGAATTTAGTAAAGTCTTAATAGATAAAGACTTAAAGAAGAATCGACCGGTTGTTTCTGTAATCACTGAATATGGAAGTAAATGAAGACTTAACCCAAATAATTATCGGCTGTAAGAACGGCGAATCTCAGAGCTTTTCGAGAGTAATCGATTTATACTCCAGCCGATGCTTTGGTTATTTTTACAGGCTCACTGGAAATACTGATATAAGTGATGAGCTTCTTTCAGAGCTATTTGTCAAATTAGTCGAGAAAATTAAAACTTACAACGGAGGCTCTTTTGAAAGCTGGCTGTTTCGTGTAGCTTCGAATATTTTTCATGATTATTTGAGAACTAAACAGCGGCAGCAAAAGACTCTCGAAATAAGAAAAACAGAAGTCGATTCGGAAGTTATAGAAGAAAAAAAATCTGATGGTGAACAAATAGATAAACTTCAGATACAACTCTCGAAATTAGATGATGATACAAGAGAATTGATGATGTTAAGATTCTATTCGGATTTAAGTTTTAAGGATATTGCTGAAATGCGGTCGGAGCCCATCGGTACAACATTAGCCAAGCTGCACCGGGGACTTAAAAAGCTGAAAGAAAATATGGAAGGCTAAATTATATGGACACTAATAAAGAAAATTTGCGGGAATTGATTGAGAAATTCATGGATTCCAGGAATGCCCAAATTTATCTCGATGATATCGAGGCGGGCGAGCGAATTCTGCGAAAGTACCCTGCCCCCAAACCGGATGATATGCTTCTGGCAAATATTAAAGCGAATATTGCCCTGCATATAATTCCGCAAAGAACTGTCACCTTCAGGAAAAGAGTCTATGAGGCTATTGCGGTTGCTGCATCAATTATAATTATTGCAGCAATAAGTTTACAGTCAATCAATGAGACTCCTAACATAACTCCTCCAAAAATAGATACTGCCAGGCTTCTACCTTCAGGTTTTTGGACAAATGAAAATCCGGTAATTTCTGAACTCAATAATGTTGTTGATGAGATAAAAAGTCAAATCGTACAAGTTGCCATGGATTCCCCTGATTACAGCTACGATTCTATTCCTTTTGACCAATACAATAAAGAAATACAACAACTTGAAAAACGTTTGTATAATGTAGGAAGTACCCAGGACGAATATACTTACAATAACAGTATTTTTGAGAATATTGAAGATTTGGAAAATCAATTGGATGAACTTAATAATAATTTCTGGAAAGATGAATATAGCAATCCTGATGCTTTTGAGATATAATAATATAACTAAATCAAATTTACAGTGGTTTCTGGAAAGGTAAAAAAGATGAAATTAAATAACAGAATCACTTTATATATGGCAGTTTTAGTCGTATTAGCGATGATTCTATTGCCTTATGCTAACGCTCAGATACCTGGCTCAAGCGGCCAGCGCGGCGGCGTAGGAGGCAGAGGTGGTAGAAGTGGTGATATGGATATGGGGCCCTCAGGTCTATATGACCGTGGCGGTGATCGTGATCGCGGAGGTCCTGGTCCCTGGATGGATGGTGGGTCTGGTCCTTGGATGGATGATGGTTATGGTCCATGGATGGATCGAGAAAATTTATCAGATTTTCAAATTAGTCTTATTCTAAAAGCATATAGTACTCGCAATCCCACTGAATCAAAAAATCTTCAGGATCAGCGTAAAGATATGAGCCGTGAGGCCTTTATCCAGACTTTAATAAGTCCAAGATACGCTTTCTCTGAATATTTACGAGTTATGTCAGATGAGAGACACTATACAACAATTCTTAACTGGTGTGAGAAATGGGTAGCTGATGAAGCAAAGGGAATAAAAGAAACAAAAGAGGAGAATTATGATCTTTATAAAAAAAGGATTGATACCCTCGAAAATAGATACAGTCCAATTATTTACACCAATAATATTGAAGAACTTATACCTGTTTTAGTGAAAGACCTGCAATTGAATACAAGACAGAACGATCTTGTATGGCAAATCAGGACTGCAGACAATCAGACAAAAAAGGATAGTTTAAAAGCCAGTCTTAGAGGTGTTGTAAGTGAATTATACGACCTGAATATACAACAGAGAATTATCCAGTTAAAACAAATACAAAATCAAATTGACAGGCTGCAGCAAAATCTCCAATTTGAAATGAATCAGATAGAGATAATTAAAGACCCAAACGTTGCACAAGAAGCAATCGACCTAAGAGTAGATGGACTGACAAGTGGAAGGGGTGGTTTCATGGGTGGTTCTATGAGAGGAGGTCGTGGAGGCGGCCGAGGTAACAGACCCCCACAGTTTTCAACATCTGATGTTAATGACCAAAATAGAAATCCCGCTCCATAGCGGGATTTTTTTATAGCCTGTTTTTCATTTGTTCGGCTTTTGTTGCCTTCTTCAGAGTTCTTTTTTCTTTGAGGGAAAGGCTGTGAATACCTGATTTATGAACTTTTTCCAGAATTCTGTCCAATTCAATTTGTAAATTCCGTTGCTCGGATATTTTCTTTTCCCATTTATTTGCACTGTATTTGAATTTCAATCTTCCCCGCCATGAATCAGAAAGAACATAAATTGCACCAGCGGCCATACCGGCAAGATGAGCTACTTCACCGCCCTGGTTCATTGTTCCGCTAAAAAGATTTAATATACTTATGGCAGCAAGAATTATAGCCAAAATCCATAGTTTTATTGGGAAAATGAACATAATTAAAACGATAGAATTTGGGAATAAGAGAGCGCCGGCGGCAAGCATTCCAAGAATTGCGCCGGAAGCTCCAACCAATTTGGCGGGAATACTAATCGCACTAGACAAAACCAGCATAGGATATAGCAATCCCCCTGCCGCACCGCATATCAGGTAAAAAATCAAGAATTTTCTGCCGCCCCATATTCCCTCAAGCATTGGCCCGAAGAAAAATAAAACAAGCATATTGAAAAAAATGTGTGAGATATCAGAAGTAGAATGTAAAAACTGGTAAGTTATCACTCTCCAAAGCTGCAAAGATGTACCGGTACTTACCGGCCATACTGAAAACCAATGGTAAATAAAATTACCTATGGTTTTACTGACAGCACAAGGTATATAAACAGTTATATTAATAATCAAGAGCCACTTAACGACAGACGAAATTCGCGGCATGCTCATCTGCGGAGAATACCGAAACTGCGGCTTAAAATCCTCTTGAGTATAATCTCTATCGTATAGTCCCATAATTTATTTCGTAACAAATTTCAAAATATTGAATATTATATATTATATCAAAAAAACCGTCATAGGTTCGTAAATAACGTCGGCTAATATGAAGATTTAGTTTATTTCATTTTTGGGCCTGTGCTTCCAGCGCCGATGCAGCCACCAATATTGTGTCGGGTCTTCACGAACAAAATCTTCTATCGCTTTTGTATATTCCGCGGTTATCCACTCTAAAGGATTGTCTTTATCCGCCCACTCATGAGGCGTTATAATACGATTTACTTTCATCTCAAACCTAAATTGATTGCCGATTCTCCGGCTGCACCCTACTACTATCGGTATATTAGATGTAAGCGCAATCAAACCAATACTTTTGTAGGTACTTGCTTTTCTGCCGAAAAAATCAACAAAAATTCCTTTTCTACCGGCATCCTGGTCGGCAATAAAGCAAAGAGTAGCACCGCTTGCGATAATTTTATCCATATATTGAGCGGCTCCCTTTTTATCAAGAATCTTCTGCCCAAATCGTTCTCGAATTCCATATAGATAATTGCTTATATATTTATTGTCCAAAGGTCTCGCAACGCTATAAATATCAAATCCGAACAAACCCATTATATATCCGACGATTTCAAAATTACCATAATGAGCCGTAAGCATGATTAATCCGCGTTTTTCCTGCATGAGCCACTTGGTTCTCTCGGCATTATTAAATACGGCATAATCGGACCAATTATCTTTTTTAGCTATTCTATGAATAAACAATACATCCATCGCAAGCATAGCAATTTGCTCAAAACTACGCTGACCAGTGCGATTAATCCATCGGTCGTCTTTTTCTGGAAAACTCGCTTTTAGATTCTCAATTGCCCTTTTTCTGCCGCGATTGTAATATTTCCATAGCAATCTGCCCAATATACATGCGGTATTGAGATTCGCGTCGATGCTAAAAAAAGAAAGAAAAACAATTACTATTCTTAAAATTACATAACAAAGCCAATCAATAGCAGGATGGCCTTTCTTCTTCTTGTTCTTTTTTGCAACTAATTCAGTCATAGGCCGTGATTGTAAACTCAAAACGAGTAATGTCAAGTTTTTACACATTTATTCATTGCGGGAATTTCTTCCAACCCGAAAATACCTGAAAAGTCAATTATTGCCATGCACAAGACAATAATTGGCATTTAATACCTGTGTAACATTATTTATAATATAATAGACAGATTAGAAAATTTGTTCCTGTGATTAAACCAACAATAATTTTTTATTATTTGGTTTAAAGTTATTTTATACTGTGGATAAAGGGTGTTTTTAAAAAATACATTAGTACAAGCCGCCAATTAACATATTATAGATTTTTCAGCATTAATAATCATCTATAATCAATTTTATAATTTCATTTATAGGAGGTTTATTGTGGGTAAGAAATTTATTTCCTTTACAAGTTTCATGATATTGCTGCTGTCTGTTCTTGTAACAACAGCGAATGCCGCAGATCCGAGCCTTGTTGGATGGTGGAAGATGGATGATGGTGCCGGTCTTACTGCCGTTGACTCATCCAATCAGGGACACAACGGAACCCTTACGAACGGGCCTGTCTGGACGACCGGCAAATCCAAAGGAGGGCTTCAGTTTGACGGAACCAATGATTATGTGGACACTGGCTGGAATGAAAACCTTACAAATTGGACTATCTGCTGTTGGGTCAATAGTCCAGCAGCACCAGACAGTACTTCCATGCCAAGCGGACCAATTCATCGGGAAAACAATTACCAGATTAGTTGGAATCACAATAACGGCGGCACATGGCCAGGGTCGGTTGCAGCAAACATTGGTGGTGTATGGACCAACGCATCCCTTGGAACATTGGAAGGTAATAAATGGTATTTTCTCTGCGGCACGTTTGACGGTACTTCGCTCAAAGCCTATACTGATGGAAAATTGATTACAACAACCGCCGCGGCTGGAACTCCGAATAATGAGACTAACACTCTTAAATTCGGACGACATGCCGCTGCTACTCAATATTGGGCTGGAACTCTTGATGATGTCAGAGTTTACAACCGGGCATTAACCATTCAGGAAATCATGACTATTATGCAGGGGGAGAAAACATCAGTTGCATGGAATCCAAGCCCATACAATAAAGAAAAAGATTTAGATCGAGATGTAACTCTGAGTTGGACACCTGGCACATATGTTAAAGAACAAGGCGGTACGCATAATGTATTCTTCAGTGCAGATATCAATGACGTTAATGATGCAACATTAAGCAATCCACTTGGAGCAACTGT
>CAZVOA010000039.1:0-34933 GCA_964628465.1 uncultured Pirellulales bacterium
TGGAGACGAAGGGAATCGAACCCTCATTTCCGCGATGCGACCGCGGCGTGCTCCCGTTACACCACGTCCCCGAGAAAAACACGGTTGTATTTTATACTATTGTTTCAAAAAAATCAAAACTTCCATTGATTAAAACAAAGAATTTCTTCAATAGATAATCTTGTATTCTGCTTTCCCTGCTCAGCCGGATAACCAAGAGCCATCAATTCTATAATAGATACGTTGCCTGGAATTGCCAGCAATTCCCTGACTTTTTCAGTTTCAAACGAGCCAATCCAGCATGTTCCGAGGCCAAGTTCAGCCGCTTGCAGGCTAATATGCTCAAGCGCAATAGAAACATCAATCGGGCTGATTGACTGGCCGCACTTCATAACATATTCCATATTACTGCACGCAACAATGATTGCACCGGCTTTTTCAAACACTTGAGGTCGGTTTGTACATGCGGCTACACCAGCTTTTGTAGCTTTTTCGGTAACTACTACAAAACGCCAGTCCTGAAGATTTTTCGCTGAAGGAGCAAGCCTTGCAGCTTCGAATATCTTATCCAGTTTATCTTTTTCGATTTCCTTTTCCTGATATGACCGGCAGGAATATCTTTGTCGAATTATTTCCATTAAACTCATAATAATTCCTTAAATCTTTAATGTCATGCGAAATGAGATATTCAGCCTTTTTCTGATTTACTGGAGATTCTGAATCAACTCTTGTTTTAACGGCTCGGATGCTATGAAAAGGTTTTCTGGAAAAGTACGGTAATTAAGCATCTGCCTGTAAATCCTGTCCTCTTCATGCAAATTCAAACCCATTCCGGCAAGATATTGCAAACGCAGATTCACATCGCGATTTATAAACGCATCACTTAGCCATTCCTTCATATCCGAACCCGATCCGGCGTAAGTCGAAAATAGTTTTATCGCTGAATTGAAACCTAAAGTACTAAGAGACGTCCGTACAGGTTCGTATTCGTCTGTGTCGAGACGTACCTGAATTTCATCGATATTAATTTTAATGTCATCGTTCCAGCCCAAAAGCACGATATCATAACCATTACCGTAATAATCATTACCCCAAACTGTACCATCCGGAAATACCTTGAAGAACGTTGCGACTTCACTTTTGACTGTATCGAACGTGCTTTCATATAACGGTACCCATTGAGTAATTACTCCTCCCGGCTTCAAAAGGTTTCTGGACATCTTAAAATATTCTTCCGTATATAAGGCTGCCGCGCCTTTTACCCAGGGATGAATCGGGTCTGCGGTAACAATATCGAATTTTTCTTTTGTAGTTAAGATATAGTGACGCGCATCATCATAAACAATCTCTACGCGAGGATCATCATAAACATGATGATTATATTCGCCAAAATATTTCCCTGCTGTTTTTGGAATGAGAGGCTCAATTTCACAAATAACGATTCTTTCAATACCCGGATGAAACAGGAATGAGCCTGCGGTAACTCCCGCACCGCAGCCTACTACAAGAACAGTTTTTGGATCTTTATGAATCAATGAAGGTAAATGACCAAGCATTAACTGAAGCTTCATATCGAGCGGGTCACTTGAAGCTACAATTTTTCCACTGACATGGAAATTTCTTGTACCATCAGCCAAATCTGTAATCGCAATTGATGAGTTCATTCCCTCGCCGGAATATTTGTATATCAAATCCTGATAATAGTTCGGGAGAAAACGTCCTTCGGCAATCAACTTCCACGGAACCTTATCAACACTCCATATGCAAAGCCCGGCGACTGATACTGTAACTATTAAAACAATAATAAAAGCAATTCTTCTAACGCCAACAGAAGAAATCTTTTCTATGCTCGGCGAAAGAAGAGAAGAAAACATTAGCAAAGATGAAAAAGCCGCAAGACCAATCAGAACTCTTTGTGAGTTATTTGTCCCTATCATGGGAATAGCAATCATACTGAAAGCAATAGAACCTATAATAGCTCCTACTGTATTAGCCGCATAAATACCGCCAACAAGCTTGCCAGTATCCTGTCCACGGGAAGAAGCGGCTCCTAACGCAAGAGGAAAACTCGCGCCCCAGAACAATGCCCCGGGAAATACAGCCCAAAAACAACGCAATATATCAAGCTGGAAATTCATCCATGGATTAGTTGCCAAAGACAAATTTATGGGCCAGTATGGCAGGGAGTTTGTAAGCATATACGCGGTATATGCAATTGACGCAACAAGCATTAGCTGGCAAAAACCAAGTGTCATTCTCGGATTGATTCGACTTCGTAATGCAAGTGAACCAACGCTGCTTCCAATTCCCAACCCGGTAAGAAATACCGCCAATATAATCGAGAAAGTATAAACAGTCGCGCCAAGCATAAGCGAGAGTAAACGTGTCCAGACTACTTCTGCGCCAAGTGCGGTTAATCCTGAAATTGCTATTGCGAAATATACTAACCACGGACGAGATGTTTTGATTAAATCATCCTGGTTAGTTTCCGGTTTAGTTAAAGTGTAAGAAGTTTTGCTCGCAATAATTAAACCAAAAACAAAAACAACGACATCTATAGCGACAGCCGTATATGTCGCTATCGCCATATCATGAACTCTTAACAAATAGAATCCAGCGAGCAGGCATCCCAAAACTGCGCCGGCGATATTTCCACCGTAGAAAAAACCAAGCCATGAAACGCCCTTCGGTGTCGATTCGACCCATCGTGCTATTGCAGGTAATGTAGCTCCCATAAGAAATGTTGGAGGCAATAAACAAATAGCACAGATAACGCCTCGAAGGAGAATACTCGACATACCATGATCGAGGAAACCGAGATATAATTTATTTATAGAAGGTACACCAAATAATACTGCTACACCAAACATACCTATTAAAAGCTCTATAACCGCATAAGTTCGAAGAGGATTACGTTTCGGTGAAACGATGCGTGGAAATGCGAGGCTTCCCAGGCACATTCCGCCCATATATGTACCAAGGAGTACACCGATAGAAACGGCAGAAGAACCGATTACGAGCTGTAACAACTGAAACCAAACAACTTCGTAAATAAGCGCTGCGCAGCCACTTCCGAAAAACAATATAAGAATCAAAGGAAAATACTGATTCGATGTATTCAAATTTACTTGCTGGTCAAGATTATCTTGGTTCATTAAAAAACACCTGTATTAGTTAAGATTTTCATTTGTATTCTTTTCAACTCTGCCAACCGCCGCGAGCTTTTGCTTCAGTGACGATATTGACTCTTCTGAGCCTTTGAAAATATTATCAGGGAATCTGTAATATTTAAGCATGTTGTTCAAAATATCACCTTCGATATATGAGTTAAGCCACATACCGGCTATATACTGCAATCTCAGGTTCTTGTCCCAGTTTATCTCGGCGTCTTTACTCCATTCGACCATGTCACTGGCTTGTCCGGCATAACTTGCAAGCATATCCTCAACATCATCAAACCCGACAAAAGCCATAGATTCTCTTACCGGTCTATGTGCTTCGTCACTGAGTTTTGCCTTTAATTCATCAATGTTAATTACTGTTCCGCCTTTCTGGCCGAAAAGAACAGCGTCATAACCGCGACCGTAATCATCATTACTCCATACGATTGCGTCAGGGAATACTTTGAAGAATGTTGTAATAAGACTCTTTACAGTGTCATTACTGCTTTCATAGAAAGGCATCCATAGCGCCATTACACCACCTTCGTTGAGATGGTCGTAACACATTTGATAATACTCAACTGTATTGAGAGCGGCACAACCTTTTACCCACGGATCAATCGGGTCAGAAGTAATAACGTCGAATTTCTTCTTTGTTGTATGAATAAAATGTCTGCCGTCGTCAATTACAACTGTTGTTTTCGGGCTGTTCACTACATCGAAATTTTCTGTAGCAAAACGCGGAGCAACTTTTTCCGGCACAAGAGGTTCAATATCAACTATTGTAATTTCCTTTACTTCGGGATGCGGCACAAATGAACCAGCGGTGACTCCTGCTCCACATGCAACAACGAGAACCGCATTCGGGTCTTTATTAGTTAATGCGCAAATATGACCAAGCATTCTCTGCAATTTCATATCGAGCGGGTCATTCGACGCCTGAACTTTTCCTGCTCCGTGAAAGCTCTGTAATCCCTGGGCGGTTCTTGTAACCGCGATTGAAACATTCTTACCTTCACCGGCGTAAATGCAATAAGTTCTGTTATCAGTACCAGCCGGAGGCATATCATCAATATTTACAATTCCCGGTGCTAATGTATCACCCATTGTCGCGGTAAATCGGCCGTATGCGATTACTCCCCATGGAATAACTTTAACTGTTACAATCAGCAAAACAACAATAGCCAGTGACATAACCAGTGACGCCATTCCGAAAAACTGATTAAATGCGGTCTTTGGTTTTCCATTTGCTGTGCCAAATGGAGAAAGAGCAGGCAATAACATAATAAAAGCTGAAATTGAGGCTATTATCATAATGATTCTTTGCGCGTTCTGTGTGCCATATTCCGGAACAATAAACATACTGAATACCAGAGAACCGAGAATAGCTCCGACTGTATTGGAAGCATACACACCGCCAACTACTCGTCCTGTATCACGTCCCGGTCCGGCGACAGCGGCTAAAGCTATCGGGAAACTCGCTCCCCATAAAAATGATGAAGGTAATATCGCCCAGAGACTCCTTAATATATCAAGCTGGAAAGTAAACCAGGGATTAGTGACACTTGATTTTAATGTTGGATCAATCGGCCAGAATGGAATAGATTGAGTTACCATAAATGCCGTCCAGCCGACCGCAGCACATAAAAGAAGCTGGCATATTCCCAAAGCGACTCGCGGCCTGCGCGAAGAACCTGCTATTAACGCGCCTACGCTGCTTCCAATTCCAAGACCAACAAGAAAAACCGCTAATATAATAGAAAATGAATATACTGTCGCACCAAGCATAAGTGAAAGCAGCCTTGTCCAGACTACTTCAGCGCCAAGGGCGGTAAATCCTGACAACGCGATTACTAAATAAACAAAACCTGAACCTTGTGTCTTAACAGAAACACTGTTCTCAATAGTCTGATTCTGTATTTTATATTTCGCCGCACCAGCAAGAATAAGACCCGCGATAAAAACAAGCAGGTTGAATCCTAACGCGGTATAGGTTGCGATATAAATATCATGTACTCTAAGCAGGTAAAATCCAGTTAAAAGACAACCGAAAACAGCACCAATTATATTCCCGGCGTAAAATACTCCCAGCCACGATACACCTTTAGGAGTGCTTTCGACCCATCGGGCGATAGCCGGCAAAGTCGCTCCCATAAGGAAAGTAGGCGGCAGTAAACACATTGCGCACACCGCACCACGCATGACAACACCCATAAAACCAGCCTGTGCGTGACTAATATAAAATTTATCAATATGAGGAATGGCAAATAAAACACCAATTCCGCACATTCCGATTAATAATTCAAGGATAGCATACGCTCTGAGAGGATTTCGTTTTGCCGATACAATTCTTGGAAATGCCAGGCTTCCCAGACACATTCCACCCATATAGATTCCGAGCAAAACACCAAGAGATACCGATGAAGAACCTATCATTAGCTGAAGAAGCTGGAACCAGACTATTTCATAAATCAAGGCGGCACAACCACTTCCGAAAAATAACAGGAGAATTGCAGGAAGAAATTTATTAGAAGTAAGTGAATTTTCCTGCTGATCTAAACTAATCTCATTCATATTTCATCTTTCAAATATAAAGTAAAAAAACGAATATCATTCCGCAATTGCTTACCACAGTCGCAAAAACAGAAACTAAATATTAACAATAATTACTGAAAATCAAAGAGCCTTTAACTTTTATAACTCTTTATAAGAGCAACTCATTAAAAATGCGCATACTATAACTGCATTCATGTTGAATATTAAGACGATATGTAACTTGAATGTATTGCATAAATATTTCTGAAATTACTTATTAATTTAACCTTAAAATAATATACTACCCATAACCATATTTTATATAAGAACTTAGAGGGAGTATGATACCCTTTTTTTTCTGAAATGAACAGAGAAATTGGCTTAGCTAATTTAAATTTCCATTAAAACAGCTATATTGACCAAGTTTTATGTCACAAAATATGTAAAAAGCTATTTTCCACCGGCAAAAGCCGCAAGAGCATATACCAACCCAGCCTGCCAGTTGATTGCTATTTCGTTAGTCTGGTAACTTTCCTGGTCGTCCTGCCAATTTGTAGCGTTTTGGCCGCCTCCGACAACATAGCCCGGCCACGGAGCTTCAATGCCGTCCGCTCCGGAACGTCTGTCATGCGGATGCATCGGGGGATTTTGCCCCAAACCTGTCACAAATGAACGTCCGTATGAGTTTCTTCCAAATAATTGCCCTACTATATCGAGCATGGTATATTTATATTCCTCTTTATGCTGGATTTTGTCAGCTATATTCAAATTAAGTGCCTGTCTGCCCAAACCGCCATTGCAGCCCCAGTAATACTTTGTCCCCAGAGTTCTCCCATAGACATCTGCTTTTGCTTTCGTAACAATTGCATCCGCCGCCGCTACCACATCCTTTTTTACTGAATCCAGCAATTCAGCATTTCGTCCTTCACGTTTGGAAAGAACATACGTAAACATTCCAAGATTTCTAACATTTCCCCAATCCCAGTCTTCATCGACTTTTAGTGCTGGACCTGCGGCAGCGTTCATACCTCTCATTCCAAAACCGCGAGTCGCCGCTGGAGCAGAAATTCGAGTTTCAAGGTCCTTCAAACAATTTGCATCCCCTGTCGTTTCCCACATTTCCGCAGCGGCCCAAAGCCTGTCGTCAGAATCTGTCGTACCGTAGCCGCCTGTACTGAAAGCACTCTGGCTCGGCGCAACATTTTGCGGGTTTTCCTGTAAAAATTTATAACTGACTTTTGCGGCATCCAAACATTTTTTCGCATATTCTGCATCATACGGCTCGAAATATCTCGCGGCCATCGCCATCATGGCTACGAAATCCGCCGTAGCCGCCGAACCCCAACCAGTATAGTAGCGTTTTTCCTTGTCGTTTTCAGGCATGATAAAGCCGGAAAAATTCAGACGTGTTAATTTGTGCGAAACTCGTCCCGTACCATCTGGATACTGCATGGAAAAGAGCCAGTCAATTTCCCATTTTAACTCTTTGAGAAAATCAGGATAACCGGCAGCCGTGTCAGGAATATCAAGAGAAATCTTTTTGAGCGTATCACCGAAATGGTCCCATGCCATGAAAAGGCAGCCTACCGTGATTCCTGCGTTCACTGTATATTTTCCGAAATCACCCGCATCGTGCCATCCCTTTGTACCATCAACTCTCGAATCGTCGTCGAGTCCCCTGTAGTCCTGGTATCCATCATCGGTATGACAAGCTTCATGTGAATATTTTATACCGTTATGCTCACCTTCGACTGCACAGCCGCACCGCCAGAGATAGAATGCTTTCATCGCTGTGTAGTACGCGAAATCATAAACTTTGTCACCAATCTCGAACTCATAAGATTTTCCAACTTGCGGAACTTCGATATAGTACTTGCCCGGCTGAACTATTTCGGAAAAATCCGCCGTCCAGACATCCTGATTTATGTCGTTCTGATGAACAGGACCGGTGGCTTTGCCGGACAATGCAATTGAGCCGTCGGATGCTTTCTTCACACTGAACTCTGAACATTGTGAGCAAATCGACGCTTTTTTCGGCATATCAGGAAGAAAGCCGAGCGAGTTGAGCCGGATATCAGAATCAGCCGCGAGTACAAATGAAGAAACAAACAGAATGATTGCGAATTTGAATACAAGATTTTTCATAGCGTTTCCCTCTTAAAAGACATGTTAGTTAATTTTAATTCCGGTTCCACAGAATCACCATAAATCTTTCAATATAAGAAATATTACAGATTGTTATTTTATTAAAATATTATGACCTAAAATCACTTTTTTTCAATAAAAACCCGAAATATTTGACATCATTTTTCCAAAAATAAGATTATAATCAGATAATTGACCTTTTATACAGGATGTAATATGATTGTTATATAATAAAACCGAAACTAACGTGGAGGTGACTGGTGCCTGGTGGTGCTCCTGGTCTTCAAAACCAGCGCGAGGCCGAGAAGGTCCCGGGTGGGTTCGATTCCCATTCGCCTCCGCCATTTTTTTTACAATATAATATTTTAATGAAAAAAAATATAAAAACTATCGTTGTAATGCTTTTCGTACTTATTGGGATAACATTGCTATCTTATGGTTCCATGTTCCATCACGCAGACATTTTGGCAAAGGAAGATAATATTGAAATAGTAATGACAAAAAACGAACATGAATTGATTAAACTGGCTTCTATCGGCGGTCTTATGCTGGATGAATCAGGATGGATAAACCAGACTTTTGCGGTGGGCGAGAAACCCCCTGCAACCTGTGCTACCTGAGGTCACTAAATATCCGGCTATGGTGTCCATAGTCACAAATTTACTTTGAAGAATCTATCTGCAAAATTAGTTGGCTGGCGAATGTGGATACAAACGGCGTTTCTTGTCGTTTGGTTAGACCCGCTTGGTTTGCGATTTCATTCCGTCTGCTCGCCGGTATTCCACTGTTATGCGTGTCCCCTTTCGACATTTGCCTGTCCAATCGGAGTAATCGCACAATTCGGATCGCTTCATCTGTTCCCATTTTTCGCAATTGGTCTTCTAATAATCATGGGTGTATTATTCGGAACATTAATCTGCGGCTGGGCTTGCCCGTTCGGTTTTCTGCAGGATTTGGTTGGCAAAGTCCCAACTCCTAAATTCGACTTGCCGAAATTTACAACGTATTTCCGTTTTGTTATACTTTTTGGCACTGTTCTGGCAATTCCTTATTTCTTCGGGGAAAATCATCCTTTGTTTATATGCAGGATATGCCCTGCCGGTGCAATCGAAGCAGCCGTTCCAACAATGATTAGCCAAGCAACTTCCGGCCAGTTGGTTGTATGGCCGAATGCAATCAAGCTCGGAATTCTCATTTTATTCTTAATCGCAATCTTTTTCGTGAAACGTCCATGGTGCAGAATATTATGTCCGCTTGGAGCGATATTTTCTGTTTTTAATCGAGCTTCCGTTTTCTTCTTGAAATTCAATCCTGAAAAATGTACAGACTGCAAACGATGCCACAAACTTTGCGAATACGGAATAGAACCGGAAAAAAGCCCGAACGACCTTCGCTGCGTGCGATGCCTCGAATGCACAAACTGCGGCCCGAAAGCACTTAAAATTGATACCATTTTCAGCAGTTCAGAAAACACAAGTCCAAAAACAGTTAATTAATCTTTTTACCGACCGATACTATTGCTACGCATCCAATCACAATGGATAAGACAATTATCGTCGGTAAAAGATTATTCTTTCCCGTCTGAGCCAGCGGTTCAGGAATATTACCATTGTTACTGTCCTGAACAGTTGTCCGCCCAGCCGTTTCTGACGGCTGAGGTTCAACAGGTGTCACCTTGGCGCCAGTTGCGGGCTTAGCAGCAACGCTTTTCCTTTCCGGCAACTTGTAAGGTTCACTTTCAATCTTGAATGGGCCGCCAATGTTAATTGTCGCAGTAAATGGCCCTTTAACACTTGCACTTGAAGGCTCACGCCACGTGAGCGAGCATGTCCCGCCTCAGCCATATGAGAACGTATAAGTCCTGTCATACGTTCCATCTTTATTTTTAATATTCAATTGCGGCGCCGACGGCTGGGAACCATTACGTTTTAATGTAACGGCTTCACCTTTTTTACCCTTTAACTGCTGGCCGAAAGTATAGCTTCCGTCCCGATACGAAGCGGTTAAAGTAGAAACTATCGGCTCACCAATTTCCAGGGTAATCTCTTCAGATTCCCTGACATCGAAAAGAATCTCTGTCCCTCGTTGAGTACCATTTAGTTCCCATTTTGAACCTTTATCATCTTCTCGTTTGACAATCCAGTTGTTTATTTGATATTTTCCGACAGGTAAGTTACCTACGCCATTTTCGGGTGTTACTTTGAATTGACCATTTAATCCCCCAGCCGTAATTTCAGTTACGCTTTCGGGAAATAGGATTTTGCCATATTTAATGTCTTTCGCTTCCGCTAATTTCACGAAAGCTCCGTCACGCGCAATTTCCGGCTCGTAGTATTTACCGTTTACCTGAATATAATTACCGACAAAACTTGTATCCTGAGAATCCGTTGAATTGCTGATTCTAATTCTATCGGAGTTTTCCGGAACGACTGCCTTATCATTAAAAGTACCATTTGCGTTATAATCCAGCAAAACACATTGTTTCTTCTGGCCATCTACATTAACTTCTCCCTGGTACCAGCCGCCGGTTGAAACATATAATCTTTTTGTATCATCATAGCCATAATATCGAAAATTAAGATGATAAGATGTGGGACCATCCGCCAATTTGAAAACGACCTTTACAGTGCCGAAATAAGAACTGGTTTGTTCCATGCGGTATTGTCTTATCGGTTCTTCGTCATCGAGTCTGCCGTCACCATTCGAGTCAATATAAAGAATATCATACATTCCCAATTTATGGCTTCTATCGAGTGCTATCCAGAGAAAACCTTTTTCTACCATTGGAGTAATCCATTTGGTGAAGAGTTGACTGTCTCCGGTAAATTTAGGCATGTTTACATCCGCGGGCCTCTTATCGCTGACTTCCAATACTTTTTGCGTGGAACTGATCCCTATCAAATTCAGTTCCCGGGCGGAATGATATTGCAGCCATTGTTCATTCTGTGCGTATAATTTTACGCTGAATGAGCCGCAAAAAATAAAACCCACCGCGAGCCAAATAAAAGTTTTTTTAGCCATTTTCCTGGCCTCCATTTTTAAGATTCGTAATTCAGTTTACAAACGAACCATCTCTAACCATATAGTTTACATTTATAAGGACGGTTAAACCAATAAAATGTAACAGTTTTTTCCGTTTTTTTCTTAAAATATACAAATAATACCCATATATTTTCTAATTTCGCACTTACCTGACTAATTTAACTATTTTCCGCTAACTTTGACATTATTGAATCAATTTCATCAATATTCTTCAATTTAAGATAGCCGCATAATCTTTCCCTGTAAAAGGGAATAACAAAAACCATAATTAAAAAAGGCAAATGTATTGCGTATATGAATAATCCTGTTAAAGGTCCGGCAATGAATACTGTAATCAAATCTCTTGAATTCATATTCGAGTTCATAATAGAATTCCCAACCGCGAGATACGCCAATAAAGCTATTGTGCCCAGTGCAGGAAGAAATACAGCCAGCCAAATCATAAACTTTTTGGGTTGATATTGCTTTTTGCACACCTTCCCAGCTAAAGCGAAACAAAGGAAAGATGTACTCACCATTAAAATAAAAAATACGAACATAAGCCCCATTGCTCTATCAAAATCAGAAAACGTAGTCAAAATGCCTATTGATATAATCAAAGTCATAATTATCAGGTAGAGAAAGAACTTCACTATTCCATGATATTTACTAAACTTATGTATAGTTAGCCAGAATACACTAAAACCAATTATAAAAGAATAAAATGTCACATCAAGCGGAATTGAATTCGATGAATTTCCACCAGTTGCCTGCTTAAATAACATCCAGAAAAAATTTATAATCAATAAAGGAACCAGAATATATAACATCTTCAAATCGCGGTTATCTTTAAAAATTCCCATTACAAGGATTAGCGGCAACCAGTACATAGAACCAGCTATCGAATAAAATGTCTTCCAGTTATATATTGCCTCCTGAATATCCTGAGAACCTATTTCTCCAAGATCCGTTGTTGGCACGATTCTTAATTTCCCTGACGCACTTATTGGTACTCGCCACGAGTACGAACAGGCTCCGCCTCATCCATATTCGAATTTACCGGAACCAACTGATTTATTTCCTTTATATGCGGTAAATTCAGGTTTCTTATCAAGATTTGTTTTTATATAGTTTTGCCCGTCTATTCCGAGAAGTTTGTAATTCAAAACAAGATACTTACCAATTCTTTCAGTTTCGACAAATTGCTTCAGAGGGCCTCCTGCTTTAAGTTCAAATTGCTTGTTTTCTTCAATTTCAAATAAATTTGAACCACCGATTGAATTTCTGAAACCACATGAGTATTCCCCAGTCAAGTGAACCTGCAGCAAACGATACTCTCCTACAGGTAATTTTATTACTTCTTCTGGATTTTTAAATTCAATCGCTTTATGTGTATTGTCTTCCAGAACCAACTTCTCAATATAGCTGCCTTGAATTTTTAATTCACCGTATCCAACTTCTGCTTCCTGACATAATCCGATTGACGAAAACAGGCTGAATATAATGAATGCTAAACAATAAACACTATTTTTCGAGCTCATTACAAATATCATCTCCTATAATCAAATAATCCTTTTATATATATAGACGAAACAAAGTCATTTTCGTTACAAAAAAAATATTTTTCCTGTCAAGTTGGCGTAGAAAAAATATGATTATTGTCAAAAATGGCATTCCGGCAGGTATAAATAATTGTCAAATAATACCATACTCCAATTCATGTTGCTCCATAAGTTCTTGTCTTTACTAATATTACATAATTTCAAAACAATTACACGGCAGGAAAAGTTTTGCTGGTATAATATTTGCTAATGTAATATAAATTATGCTAAAAATAACAATTGAAACTTTAATAAGCCTGAATTTTTAAGGAGGCAAATAATTATGGCAGTCAAAGAATTGGCATTTGAGTCCGAAGCACGAGCCAGTCTGCTGGCAGGAGTTGAAAAACTCGCAGCAGCCGTAAAAGTGACCCTTGGCCCTCGTGGTCGAAACGCAGTAATCGATAAAGGCTGGGGCGGCCCTACTGTAACAAAGGACGGCGTAACAGTAGCTGAAGAAGTTGACCTGATTGACAAAATTGAGAATCTCGGTGCTAAATTAGTTAAAGAAGCGGCGAGCAAAACCTCAAAAATAGCTGGCGACGGTACAACAACAGCGACAGTTTTAACAGAAGCGCTTTTCAGAGAAGCCTGTAAGAACCTCGCCGCTGGAGCGGACGCGATGGCTCTTAATCGCGGTATGCAAAAAGCCGCTATAGCGGTAACAGAAAAACTCGTCAAGCTTGCAAAACCAATCAATATTGAAAAAATAAATGATATTATCAATATAGCCTCGATTTCCGCGAATAACGATATTGAAATTGGCAAGAAGATGGCTGAAGCATTCCAAAAAGTCGGTAAAGACGGCGTTATCTCAGTTGAAGAAGGAAAGAGCTTCGAGACAACCATAGATTTCGTTGAGGGTATGCAGTTTGACCGCGGCTATCTTTCTCCGCATTTTGCGACAGATAAAGAAAATATGGTTTGCGAACTGAAAAAACCATTTATTCTTATTCACGAAGATAAAATCAGCAGTGTAACAAAACTGATTCCGCTGCTGGAAAAAGTAGCCAAAGCAAAAAAGCCGCTGTTGATTATCGCCGAAGATGTCGAAAGCGAAGCGCTTGCTACTCTGGTTGTAAATAAGCTTAAAGGCATAATTGAAGTCGCGGCCGTGAAAGCTCCAGGTTATGGTGACAGAAGAAAAGCTATGCTGCAGGATATTGCAGTATTAACAGGCGCAGAACCTGTGTTCAAAGACCTTGGTATCGATGTAGAAAATATCAGCATCAAACAGCTTGGACAAGCCAAAAAGGTAACTATCGATAACGATAAGACAATCATTATCGAAGGTGCAGGCAGCCAGGAAGATATTAACGGCAGAATTAAACAAATAAAGGACGAAATTCAAAACACAACAAGCGATTATGATCGTGAAAAACTTCAGGAAAGACTCGCAAAACTTACCGGCGGCGTAGCTCAAATCAACGTTGGCGCAGCAAGTGAAGCAGAAATGAAAGAAATCAAAGCCAGAATCGAAGATGCCCTCCATGCTACAAGAGCGGCTATCGAAGAAGGTATCGTTCCCGGCGGCGGCGTCGCTCTTATTCGATGTGCGGACGCAATTAAAAATCTTAAACTTGAAGGCGATGAAAAAACAGGCGCCGATATTCTCGCAAAAGCTCTTACAATGCCCTGCTACTATATCGCTGATAACGCAGGCGCCACTCCAAACCTTGTTGTGAATAAAATCGCGGAAGGTAAAGGCGGCTTTGGTTATAACGCGAATACAGATACATACGAAGACCTGATTGAAGCCGGTGTCATCGATCCCGCAAAAGTTACCAGAATTGCGTTGCAGAACGCGGTAAGTATTGCCGGATTGCTTCTAACAACTGATTGCGTCATAACAGAAAAACCAAAAGAAAAAGATGATATGCAAATGCCTCCAGGCGGAATGGACCCAGGCATGGGCGGCATGGGCGGCATGGGAGGAATGGGTGGTATGGGCGGTATGGGTATGATGTAATCCACCTATGAGAATTTATTTAATGTTACATTTAACGATGTTTATAAAAAATAGCAAAATATATAATAAATAAAAGAAAAGGAGTGAGTTATGAAACTTAATCCACTGGATGATAGAATCGTAATAAAGCAATCTGAAGCAGAAGAAAAAACACGCGGCGGAATTTTTCTTCCTGATACCGCAAAAGAAAAACCGCATATCGGCAAAGTAGTGGCGGTCGGACCTGGCAAACTGCTCGATGACGGCAAACGAGGCCAGATGTCAGTTAAAATCAATGACGAAGTTTTCTATTCAAAATACATGGGAAATGATGTTGAAATAGATAACGAAAAATATGTCATTCTAAGAGAAAGTGATGTGCTCGGTATTGTTGAAAAATAATACAGCCGCAGATTTAAAGGTTTATTAATACTCATAAATTGAGAGGTAATAAAAATGGCAAAACAATTAATGTTTAATGATAACGCCAGAGCACAGCTTAAGGATGGCTTGTCGCAGCTGGCTGAAGCAGTTAAAGTTACACTCGGGCCAACGGGCAAAAACGTTATACTGCACAAAAGCTGGGGTTCTCCCAGGGTAACAAAAGACGGCGTATCAGTGAGCAAGGAAATCGACCTGCCTGACGCTTTCAAGAACATGGGCGCAAAAATGGTGAACCAGGTCGCAAGCAAGACTTCTGACATTGTCGGCGATGGAACGACGACATCTACAATACTTGCTGAAGCGATTTACCTTGCGGGTTTAAGATATGTTACGGCGGGTGTAAATCCCATAGCGATTCAAAAAGGTATAAACAAAGCCGCTGATGTAGTATCAAAATTCATTAAAGAAGTCAGCGTTCCGGTTAAAGGCCACGATGATATTGCAAAAGTAGCGACCATCAGCGCAAATAATAACCCTGAAGTAGGCGAAATATTAGCAAAAGCAATTGACGCGGTCGGCAAAGACGGAGTTATTGAAGTCGAAGAAGGCAAAGGAATGGAAAACGAATTACAGACCGTAGAAGGTATGCAGTTCGACAAGGGCTACATTTCACCTTATTTCATGACCAACGCCGAAACACTCGAATCAATTCTGGAAGATGCTTATATATTATTATATGAAAAGAAAATTTCCAACGTTCGCGAAATCATCCCCCTGCTTGAAAAAGTAGCACAAGTCGGCAGGCCGCTCCTGATTGTCGCTGAAGACGTCGAAGGTGAAGCGCTTACCGCTTTGGTAATCAACCGTCTGCAGGGAATATTAAAGGTATGTGCGGTAAAAGCTCCCGGTTTTGGCGACAGAAGAAAAGCCATGCTCGGTGACATCGCGACTGTTATAGAAGGACAGGTAATCAGTGAAGATTTGGGCATGAAACTTGAGAGCGTTGAACTTTCTCAATTAGGTCAGGCCAAGAAAATCGTCGTAAATAAAGACTCAACGACAATTATCGAAGGTGTTGGCAAAAAGAAAGATATCAACGCGCGTTGCGAACAATTACGCAGTCAAATTGAAAAGACAACAAGCAGTTACGATAAAGAAAAAATTCAGGAGCGTCTTGCGAAATTAACCGGAGGCGTAGCGGTAATCAAAGCCGGAGCGGCTACTGAAGCGGAAATGAAGGAACGCAAAGACCTGCTCGATGATGCTCTTCACGCGACAAGAGCCGCAGCGCAGGAAGGTGTTGTACCTGGCGGCGGTGTCGTTTTCCTAAGAGCTATTCCTGAAGTTGAAAAGGCAAAAGCAAAAGCCAAAGGCGATGAAAAAATCGGATACGATATCATTATTCAGGCGCTTAAAGCACCGACCAAACAAATAGTTGATAATTGCGGCGAACATGGTGATGTCGTTGTCGCTCAAATCATCGAAAAAGGCAAAAATATCGGCTATAACGCATATACAGGCCAATTTGTTGACATGGTTAAAGAAGGAATTATTGATCCCGCAAAAGTAGCCAGAACCGCATTGGAAATGGCAGCTTCCGTAGCCGGTCTCATGTTAACAACAAACGTTTTAATTACCGAGTTGAAAGACAAAGACGAAGAGCCGATACATGGTTCCGTGAGATAATAACAGTTGTGTGTATTGCGTTATACTCAATACGCACGACTCAATACGAATTATGGCAAAACGTGATTACTATGAAGTTTTAGGCGTAGAAAAAAACGCCTCGGCTGACGATATAAAACGAGCTTACCGTCGGTTGGCAATCAAATATCACCCGGATAAAAATCAGGGTGACAAGGAAGCCGAGAGTAAGTTCAAGGAATGCGCCGAAGCCTACGAAGTCCTTAGTGACACTGACAAGCGAAAGCAATATGACCAGTTCGGTCACGAAGGACTTCGCGGCGCCGGTATGCACGACTTCTCACGGATGAATGTCGAAGATATCTTCAGCATGTTCGGTTTTGAGGACTTCTTCGGAAGTGTATTCGGAGGCGGCGGCCGCGGCGGCAGAAGATCCGCTGGCAGAGAAAGTGCATCAAGAGGTTATGATCTCGAAACCGCAGTTGAATTAACACTTCAGGAAATTTCCAAAGGCACGGAGAAAACTATCCAGTTTACCCGTCAGGACATTTGCACGGAATGCAGCGGTAGCGGCAGTGCCAAAGGCAGCCAGCCAGGCCGCTGTCCATCATGTAATGGTACCGGCCAGGTCGCGAGGGGCGGCGGTTTCTTTCAAATGGTATCGACTTGCCGTCAGTGCGGCGGAACAGGACAAATAATAACCAATCCCTGTAAACAGTGTAAAGGGAATGGCAGAATACCCAAAACAAGAACTGTAAATATTAAAGTGCCTGCCGGTGTCCATGAAGGACAGGGAATCAGAGTCGCAGGTGAAGGTGAACCGGGCAGACTGGGTGGGCCGCACGGTGACTTATATTGCTATGTAAAAGTTAAGCCGCACGAATTTTTTGAAAGAAGCGGAAATGACCTTCATGTGGTTGTCCCGATAAGCTTTACCCAGGCGACGCTGGGAACTACCATAGATGTACCGACTCTCGATGGTACAAGAAAATTAAAAATACCCGCTGGAACTCAATACGGCAAAACATTAAGAATTGAGGGACAGGGCCTGCCGGACATCAGAACACATAGAACCGGTGACCTTTTCGTACAAATATTTATTGAAACACCAACGAAACTGAATTCAGAACAGCAGGAATTATTAAGAAAATTCGCGGAAACTGAAAGCAAAAGTGTCTCTCCGAAAAGCACCGGCTTTTTCGAGAAACTCAAGAATCATTTTGGGGAAAACCGATGAAAAAGAAAGACACAGAACAAAAAGAAAATAATCATGAAGATTCAAAAGAACTTCATGATACTATAGAAACACTGCAAAAAGAAAAAAATGAGATTTTTGAAAAATTGCAGCGCATCAGCGCAGATTATGCAAACTTTCAAAAACGCGTACCAAGACAGATTTCGGATTCGATAAATTATGAAAAGGAGAAGATAATAAAATCGCTTCTTCCCGTTCTGGATAATTTTGAACGCACAATTCACAATGCAAATAAATCTGAAAACATCGAGGCTCTTGCCAAAGGCGTACAAATTGTTTACGACCATATGCTCGATATTCTTAAATCACACGGAGTTGAGCAGCTAATAACAACGAACCAGAAATTCGATCCCGCGATGCATGAAGCCCTGGTGTCAAAAAATGAACCTGACAAAGAGGATAACATTGTTCTCGAAGAATATCAGAAAGGCTACAAACTCAACGAACGCGTAATCCGGCCAAGTAAAGTTGTAGTTAATAAAATACCGGTTGAAAAGCCCATAGTAGAGCAAGAAGAAAACGAACAAGACAATCCTGACGAAGAATCTGAAACAACCGATACGGAGCAGTAAAAATGCCAACTTACGAATATAAATGCGAAAATTGCGAACATCTTTTCGAGCATTTCCAAACTATGACATCGAAACCGCTGCGTAAATGCCCAAAGTGCGGCAAGAACAAACTCAATCGCCTTATAGGTTCAGGTGCGGGTATAATCTTCAAGGGAACAGGATTTTACCAAACAGATTATAGAAGTGACAGTTATAAAAAATCAGCGTCAAGTGACAAAAAACCGTCGAGCACAACAACAGAAAAAAAGGACACCACTTCAAAAGATTCAAAAAAAGAATCAAAACCCGCCGAAAAACCATCCTCTTCTAAAACAGATAAAGACACATCATCCAAGTAAACAAATTTCAATCATTTAAAGTGAAAGATGTTCTAAAACAGTTTTTCGCATTAATTTAGTATCTGCTTCTGTGCCGGTAAAGAGTTTAAATTGAGCCATCGCCTGGTTGACGAACATTGATACACCATCAATTCGTTTTGCGTTCTTTTCTTTTGCATCTTTCAATAGCTGAGTTTCCGCCGGATTATAAACAGTATCAAATACAGCCATTGTACTTTTCAGGTATTCTTTCTCGACGGGAGTTGAATCAACATCAGGATGCATCCCTATACTCGTGCAGTTTACAAAAAGTCCGGCGTTTATATTGGGCAATTCTTCCAATGAAGAGTATTGGCAATTAAATTCATCGGCAAGAAGCTGAGCTTTTTCGACCGTCCTGTTATAAATTGTGATTTTTGCGCCCGCGTCACTTAGGCCGGCCGCGATTGCTCTCGATACACCTCCAGCGCCGATAATCGCAACCGGAAAATCAATAAAATCCTTTTTTGTGAACTTCAAGCCGTTTGCTATCGCTTCCATCGCGCCGGTATAGTCTGTGTTATATGCTTTGACCTTGCCGTCCATACTAATAATCAGCGTATTCACTGCCCCTATCTTGTTTGCCAGGGGATCGATGAAACCATGATGCTCTTTTGCATAATCAAGAGCGTTATGTTTATGTGGTATGGTGACACTGAAGCCGCGGAAGTTCAGCCATTTCCGTAATATTATTCCATTCAGGAAATCATCGAACTGCTGCTTTTGTCCCTCAACAAGCAAAGGCAGATACAGCCTGTTCATTTTCATTTCGGCAAAGCAGGAATTGTGAATCGCGGGACTCATCGAATGAGCCACTGGATCAGCTATTACACCAAAAAGTTCTGTATCAGGCTGTATAGAATCATAACGATATAATTTCTTCATTTCATCTATATGTATTTGTCCCGGCGCTGTTGCCTGCTCCTTATCGGTACAAACGAATGTTACTAAGCTTCCAAGTTTCTTTGCAAGAATTCTGCTGACAACGCCCGCTTTACCCATGCAGAAAACTATTCTCTCGCCGCTCGTTTTCTGAAGTAAATCGAAAGCGTCGAAACAGTCATTGATATGATTTGCGGTATAAACAAGTTTCGGAATAGTTCCTGGACATATCGCCGAAATGGAACGAAACAATTTGCTTATGTCAGGAAATTTTGTCTGAAAATTATGAGCGGATAAAATCAGTCTCGCTCTCGAATTCTTCGAAAGTGCAAGTCGTATTTTCTCCTGCCTGTCTGTCGCAAGGAAATTATCATATTCAAAATCAATATAGTTCGCACCGGCACCAAGAGCGGCTGCAAGAACATCAACTCTGAGTTTGACAGGATAATCAACCTGGCCGCCCTGCCTTATATCGCGGCAGGTCACAATAATGGGCAGCTTCTTCCGGCTTGTATTCTTATAGTCGCTAACCAATTTTTTAGCTAATTCGACATTTAAGCCTTCAAGGTAATCCATGCGAAATTCGAGCATCTCAGCACCGGCGGATTCAGCTTGTGCAATCCGCTCTTGTGCCTGGTCAAAATTCTTAGCCGATATGGGTACAGTCAAATAAGTCATAATTAACATATAACAACCAGCCCCGTTAAAATCAAGCACAAAAAGCTTAATTATAGATTTCTCCGACCTGAATATTTACATGGATAACCGGATAGCATACTCAAAATAAAACAACATTATTCTTATATTTTTAATGATATACCTTATAAGGTTTTATATAATAGTATAATATTAATAGGTAATTATATGGTAAAAAAAGAATTTCCAAAATTAGACAGGACAGCTTTTTCAGTTGGGTCGGTTTTTGATGAATCAGACCATAAAGCATACTGGTTGTCGAAAACTCCCGCTGAACGTTTGGAAGCTGTCGAATTGATGAGGCAAATCATCTATGGCTACGATCCATCTACCACAAGACTTCAAAGAGTTTTTGAGGTTACTCAACGCAAATCAGGTTGAATATCTCCTTATAGGCGGATATGCAGTCGGGTATTTCGGCTACCCAAGAGCAACCTCTGATATGGATATTTGGGTAGCAATTAATCCGTCCAATGCAGATAAAATAGTTACCGTGCTGAAAGAATTCGGATTCAATCCCCCTGATTTATCTAAGGAATTATTCATGAAGGAATGGCAACTGATTCGTTTAGGTATGCCGCCTGTTAGAATAGAAATATCAACTTCAATATCAGGTGTAAACTTTGATGAATGTTTTGCTGAAAAAGTCGTAACTGTACTTGATGGGGAAAAAGTGAATTTGATAAGCTTAAATCATCTCAAAATCAATAAAAAAGCTTCCGGCAGACATAATGACCTTGCCGATCTCGATAATCTTCCATAAACACATAACCAATTCAAATAAGAAGTATAGAAAAAAGAATTGATTTGTTTTGTTAAAACGTTTAAAAAGAACAACTAGTTTGAGGAGTGTGCTCCGGCTGAATTTTTAATAATATTTATGGAAACGAGTTTGGTAATGCCTTCAACAAGTAATGGAAGTTTGTTAAATAAAGCACAGTGCAAAAAATTCGCTCTTAGATGGGCCAATGAATGCAGAATGGGATGGAAACCGGAAAGAGTATCGAAACAATTCATCGACGATCTCGAAACCAAGGTTCGCCTGGTAATACAATCGGCGATAAAACGTCACCCGACAGTCGGGAAAACTATAAAAGATTTGACGTAGATAAATAGTTGCGGCAATACTAATTTTTGTCGATATACGATACAGCAACCAATTGAATGACAATATCGAGCAAAGCAGGATTCTGAACGCCCCGCTTGATTTCCATGGATTTTATGCCGATTAGCAAATCGGAAGTCTCTACTTTTTGCAGGAACTGAGTAATCTGGGCCAAAGTAACTTTATTATATTTAATCTCGACGCTGGTTTTTTCATATTCATCGGTAATTTTCATTGTCGATGGTGTTATATTTGCAACATTTGTTGTCAGGCCGCAATCTTTCTGAATTTGTTCGAGAGAAGAGAGGATTTTCCTGTCTTTCTGCTGGCTTTCTATCTTTGAACGAATTTGTTCCAGCTTTTGTTTAAGAGAATTATAGTCACTGCTTTTCGCTTGAAGTTCAGAAAGGATAAGTTTCTTTTGAGGGACGACTCGTTTCAAATCATTTTTGCGATTAAGCGCAGGCCGCATGACAACCTGGAATGCTATAAGCATTGCGATGCATGCAAAGGCAATAATGACAACTTGTTTTTCTCTTAATTTCAAGTTCATTTCTATTAATTATCCTACTTAATTTTAATCGCCAGATTAAAACGCACGTTATTACTTTGCGGATCCAAATCCACAATTTCTACCGAAACAAAGTCTTTTGTTTTCTGCAATATTTCAACTATATTATCAACTGATTCGAAATCAGGAGCTATCCCGCTAAAATTAACAGACTCAGGAGTCATTGAAATACCTAAGACATCAATATTCAAATCCGGCGAAATTGTTTCGCTGATATTTTCAAGAATTTTGAGAGCCGGTACTCTGTCAACTACTTCAGAAGCTATAACATTATATTCCTTCTCAAGCTGGTTGTACTTGTCATTCATTTGCGCAAGTTCATTGACTATTTTTTTCTCTTCAGGGAAAGTCGTCACAAATATATCTCTCATCTTCCGCTCAATATTTTCCTTTTCCAATTCCAATCCTTTAAGCTGGCTAAAGAAATTTATCAGCAATAGTGCTGCGAAAGCAGCCAGAAGAATCGCAAAACCAATCACATTTCTTTTAGTTTTATTTACCTGAACAGCCTCAGCTTTGTCAGCGGCAAGGAAATTGAATACATTCTGTGATGGCTCCAAACCTATCAATGCCAATCCAATAGCAATAATAAGCTTATTATTCTTCTTTTGTTCCGCTTCAGAAATTACTTTTGCAAATGGGTCGGATATAACAATCTCAGAATCAATCTCCTGCGGTAATAACTTTTTAAGACTTAGAACAAGATTATGATTACCGCTCAGAAATATTTTTGACGGCATAGGATTATTAGCAGAGACAGACTTCAATGTCAATGCAATCTCTCGTCCTAATAAAGCTGCTATTTCATCTGTTTTGATATTATCAATATATCTGACAGACATCAGAGTGTCTTTTTTGAATACTCCAAGAATCGTTCGCGAAGTATCAACGTGCATGATAATCGAACTATCTTCACTGCCGGGATTATGATTCAGTTTTACAGCGGCGTAAAGAGCGCTGATTTCTGAAGTCACCATCGAACAGTTTATTCCTGTTTCATTGATTACTTGAGTCCAGTTCTGAAGTTCAGAACGGCTCACCGCACCAACAAGAAGTTCATTTTGTTTTTCGTTTACATTGTGACTGCCGCAAACATTCGTAACAAGGTCGTCAAAAGGAATAGGAAAATCATCTTCCAGTTCGTATTTCAACAGCCGCTCAATATCTTTATCAGATGAAAATTCCGTTTTGAAACTATGAAAAAATACCCTGCCGTTAGGCATTGAAATTATAGCTGGTGATTTGGTATCGAATTTGTCGCTGGTGATTGTATTTTTAATAATCGCCTGAACCTGTTCGGCATTTACGTTATTCGCAGAGTCGCTATCAGGCATTCGATGAACGTAACTTTTTTCAAGGCAATACCTTCCCCGCTTACAGCAAAGCTGAGCAAGGCTTATATAGTATTTATTAATATCAATACCAATCGTTCGTTTCACTTTGTATTACCTTTTATAAATCATTACGATTCAAAACGCATCAAAACATCAATATTAAAAGTTGACGGATTTTTTCTTAATACAACTTTTACGACTCTTTCGAAAGCTTCTACTACACCTTTAGCCGTAACTATGTAATATATATCATTCGTTTTCACAGTAATCGCCGGAGATATTTCATTATATACTTCAGATGTCATACCCGGAACCTGTTTCAACTGTTCAATATTTAAATATCGTCTAATCTTACGCTGTTCAACAATGTTTTGTGCCAGCGGCAAGTTCATATTTTCAGAAAGGCTCTGAATAACCATCGCCGAAGCTTCATTTATATTTATTTTTCCATCGCCGTAAACAGTTAAATACTGGCTTATTCCCGTTACGGATTTTATGCCTTTGTTTTCATCCCCATAGCGGCCATAAAATATATCTTTTGTCATACCTTTAACCAGCAATAATTCATTCAAGACTTCAAACGGAGCGTTTTTACAATGATACGGTTCGTCTAAATTCTGATAATAAGTATTTTCAGCACCAGAATTCTGCCCTCTTATAAAAGGTAACATAGTGACATCGTCATCTATATCCACCCAGTCAATTATCGCCGGAACAATGCCGTAGGTTATGGATGAATCTCTGCCGGATTGTTTATTGATATTATCTATCAATCTCAACAACTGCTCCACCCTGCTTTGAATTAATTTGCCATCAGGATCGCATAGAGCATTAATATTAATTTTGCCGCTTTCTTCAGCGACAGAGATAGTACAATGTCCATCTTCGACAGGAATTTTCGTCGAGCCGGAAAAAATATTCCTTGTATTATCATTAGTAAGCAAATTTTCATTTTGTCTTAAAGCCGCTTTTGCGATAGCGATTCCCGCGTCGGCGTTATTCAGCGCCTGATTTGCACGATTGTAATTATCCGCAAGATGGAGTTTTATCCTTGATTCGTAATTAAACTCAATGATAAACGCCGCCAGTAAAGCGATAATCAGCAATACACCAATCAACGCAAAACCATGCTCACGAGTTCTTTTTATATTCTGTTTTATTGAAATTCCAATCATATTTTTATTACATATTTGACGCAATCGTTTTTGGCTTTATCGTTTCCGAATTTTGAAACACGCCGCACATAATATCCGCGCATGATTCGAAAGTAACCGGTCCTGTTTGACCATCATCGAGAACCAGTGATATTTTTACTGCTTTCGGTAAAACATTTGATTCTTCGGATTTCCAATTTTCCAGCCATTTATCATTTCCAAGAAATTCACATTTCATATTTTTCACATTCGATAAAACCGGCTGCCATTGATATACGGTTTCGTCCGGCTCATAACCTTTAATATATTTACTCACATTACGTAACAAAACATTTCGGGATTTATCGAGTTTGTAACTTACTATCGCAAGTCCTCCAGTATTCTGGTATGGACTTGCTGTAAACGAAGAAGTTACAAATCGCAAAAATACTTTACCGCTGGAAATTCCATCACTCGAAAACAATGGAGAATCTATCTTTTTAAAACTTCCCTGCGCCAACGTTTCTTTTATTGGCATGTCACTTGATGAATTTAAGCTCCCCGCGAATGAACATCGAAGCTCACTGGTAAACCTTTGCAGGAATAACCTTGCTTGTTGTTCCGCTACGCTTTTTTGCCTGCAATGTACAATAGCGTTCGCGGTCGCCCTGTAACTGCCATACACCGCACCCATAATCAGAGCCGCGATGCTTAGAGCAACGAGAATCTCTAACAATGTAAAAGCACCATGTTTTTTTCTGATACTATTTTTCATTATTATTTTTAACGACCGCCATTAGCTAAAAGTGTATCTTTAATCTCTCTGTCAGGGCAAACAAATGTTGACATTGAAATTTCTTTTTCTCTTTGCCCCTGATTCCACTGGACACGAACGTTGACTTTTCTTAATCCATGCAGATTCAACTTTTCAAGCTTGTCAACTTTTTCATCAGTTACATTAACCTGCCAACTATAAACAGTATTATTATCTTCATATTCAATACGGCCGCTGTCTGTACCAACTTTCGGATAGCCGCCGCTAACCACCTCTGCCAATTTTGCGTTCGCGATAATACCGGCACGGGACAAGCAGCTTGCCGTATCCATCGTATTAATATTTATAACCAGTAAACGCAAAAGTGCCGCAAGGCTTATCGCCGTGATAGCCAAAGCGACAAGAACTTCAATCAAAGTAAATCCATTTCTTCTTTGTCGGCACATTTTTAATTCATCACCTCTAATGTATTTGTCCGAATCTGACCTGAATATTCGTCAATAGCAATACTCATCATTTCGCCGCTCGAACATGTTAATACTATTTCGGCAGGATCAGCATAACCATCAGGATTCAACCTTATAGCAATCGCGTCCTGAGAAATAATATTTTCATCAAAAAGTATTACACTTAAAACAGTCACTCCATCCGGAAGATAACCTTCAAGATTTAATTGTTCATTTGCCGATACCTCCAGGCCATTTTTATTCTGCCTGGTTACCCAGTAAGCACCATTTTCAATATTTATATTAAAATAGTATGTCACTCGCTTGCTCGCCGCCTGCTGGTAAGCATATTCCAATACACTTGCTATTTTGTTCGTACTAACCCGAAGTAAAAATCGCGGGTCCGATGCTCTGGTAATTTTTGACAAAGCAACTGTTAGTGACAGGGAAATAATCAATATTACAACTGTCAATTCAATCAAAGTAAAAGCTTTGCTGCACTTTCGCATAAGAATTACTCTGCATCAAGATTCCAGCTCTCAATATCAGCATTATAATCAACGCCGCCGTCTTCGCCGTCTTTGCCATACGATTCCAAATCATAATCAGAACCATGTGTACCGGGACAAAGATAGATATATTGCTTACCCCACGGATCAACCGGGATTTTATTTCCGTCAATATAACCGCCCTTTTTCCAGCCCTTCACGCCGGGGTCAGATATAAGTGCTTCCAATCCCTGAGACGTAGTCGGAAAACTTCCTGTATCGGTTTTAAAGAGAGCCAGGGTGGACTGCAATTCTCTTATTTCGATTTTTGCTTTTGTCCGCCGGGCCTGTTCCGGCCTGTCCAGTATCTTCGGAGTAATTATCGTCGCGAGAATTCCCAGAATTACGATTACAACCATTAATTCGATTAATGTAAAACCGTTTTTATAACATCGTTTTGTATTTCTAAATATTTTCATAATAGCATTCCTTCTAAGCGATTGCCTGATTAATATCGAATATCGGCAGTAAAATTGATAACACAATAAATCCAACTATAGCTCCCAATATTAAAATCATAATTGGTTCAAGTAATGATGTTAACGCTTTAACCGCCGACTCAACTTCATTATCAAAAACATCCGCTACGTTAGATAGACCTTCTTCAATACTGCCGCTCTTTTCTCCGGCAGCGATCATGTGAATTACAATCGGTGGAAATACACCATTTTTTCTGAAAGATTGAGCAATACCCTGGCCGTGACTTATAGCGGCCTTCGCGTCTTCTATTACTTCCGCGATTACAGCATTGCCAATTACCCTCTGGCCAAGGCTGAGCGATTCAACAATTGACAGGCCGCTTGATAATAATACCGCTAAAGTTCTTGAAAATCGCGATATAGCAATTTTGAGTATAAGATTTCCAAACAGCGGACATTTTAAAATATATTTATCCCATAATCTTCGTCCGGCGGAGCTTCTGAACATAAGCACAATAAGCGAAAACAATACGCCGCCTAATATTAATATAAACAAAGTGTAGTCCTGTATAAAATTACTGACTTTAATCATCATTAAAGTCGGCCACGGTAGCGTCCTGTTCATTTCAAGGAACAGCTTTGTAATGCTCGGAATGATAAACATGAATATAAACACGACAACCGCCGCTCCTACAATGGCCATGAACAACGGATAGACCATCGCTGATTTAACTTTATTTGAAATTTTATCGCGTTTTTCCGACATTTCCGCCAGTCTCAAAAGAACCTTTTCCAATGTACCTGTCGCTTCACCGGCTCGAACCATACTTATATATATTTCCGAAAAGACTTTCGGATGCCGCTCCAAAACATCAGCCAGAGATTTACCTTCATTGACTTCATTCTTTACATTCTCAAAAACGTGCGCAAGCGGCTGGTCCGCCAACTGTTCGACAAGAGCTGAAAGTGCCGGTACAATCGGAATTCCAGCGTGAAGCAATGTCGCCAATTGCCATGTAGCGGTTGTAATATCCCTTTGCCTGATTCTGTGAAAATCTGGTGAAATAATAGTTTCAGCGGCTTTATCGTTAGTTTGCGATTGTCCGTTGGTGATTTCTATTATATGAATGCCAGCGGAACGAAGCCTCCTTCTGGCTTCTGAAAGCGTAGAAGCGTCGATAGTGCCGCGCACCCTCGCTCCATCACTGCTCAATTTTATATATTCGAATACTGACATACTGTATTATCTTTTTTATATTTATCAAATCGTATCATCCTGGGTGACACGAAGAACCTCTTCAATTGTAGTTTGTCCCGCTATCACTTTTTTAATGCCGTCTTCATATAAAGTATCCATTCCCTTCTTCACGGCGGCTTGTTTTATTAGACTCGACCTCGAATTATTCATTATCATCTCTTTTAACTGGTCATCTACGAGCATCAATTCAAATATCCCGGCTCGTCCTTTATATCCAGTATCGATACATTCCTTGCATCCCATTCCTTTATAAAGGACATATATTTCTGATTCTGATTCGGACTTGCCGAATATTCTTTTTTCTTCGTCATTTGGAACATAGGCTTTTTTACAATCAGGGCAAATTGACCTGACCAGTCTTTGTGCCATTATTCCTATTACTGACGAACAGACAAGATAAGGCTCAATTCCCATATCAATCAAACGAGTTACAGCGCTTGCTGAATCGTTCGTATGCAATGTGCTTAAAACGAGATGGCCGGTCAAAGCCGACTGGATAGCGATTCGCGCAGTCTCAATGTCACGAATTTCTCCAACCATGATTACATCCGGGTCCTGACGCAGAATATGACGCAGAGAATTCGCGAAAGTTAAACCAATCTTCGGCTGAACCTGCATCTGTCCTACGCCCGGCAACTGGTATTCAATAGGGTCTTCCACGGTCATTATATTTCTTTTTTCGGTATTTAAAGCACTCATCGCACCATATAAGGTTGTCGTTTTGCCGCTTCCAGTCGGGCCTGTTAAAAGAATAATACCATGAGGTTTATGAATAAGATTTCTGAATTTCTTTTCTGTTTCACGTGCGAATCCAAGCTCTTCCAGACCGATACTTGAACTGGTTCTATCCAAGAGACGAAGCACAACACGCTCGCCGCCGGAATTCGGAACAGTTGAAACTCTTACATCTATTTCCTTTTCACCGATTTTAATTCTGCATCGTCCATCCTGCGGCAGCCTGCGTTCGGCGATATTCAAATTCGCCATTATCTTTAAACGTGATACAAGCGCTGCTACATACTGTTTAGATAGTGTGTATTTATTATGCAATACTCCATCGATTCTGAAACGAACCTGCACCTGCTGTTCGTACGACTCGATATGTATGTCACTTGCCCGGCTCTGTACAGCCTGAAAGAAAAACGTATTGACCAGCTTTATGACGGGGGCTCTATTGGCAATGTCCAATAAATCTTCCGTCCCCGATTCCAATGCTATTTTGGCAAACTCTCCGCTTTTATCAAGTTCAGATATATTTTGCGAAGTCGAATGTTCGTTTTCATAAAAATATCTACTCAGTCCGTCTTCAATAACAGAAGCCTGGCATAAAACTCTTTTGCATGAGCGGCCAAGAATATTAACTACGGCATCAAACGCCGCAATATCAAGCGGGTCAGCAACAGCGACCGTAACTGAACCATTATCTGAACCTAAAGGCAGAATTTTATGTTTCTTCAGGAACTCTATTGGAAGATTCGCGACTAATTCCTTATCAAACTTATTTTGACTCAGCTTGTCATAAAAAGGAAATTTATATTGCTCGGAAAGTGCCTTGAGAACATCCTTTTCAGATACATAACCAAGATCAATTAAAATCTCACCGATTTTTCGGTGTTCCGCCTGGTTCGCCTGTAAAGCAAGCGCTTCGGCTAACTGCTCGTCTTTAAGTGATGTTTCCGTTTGTAATATTTTTCCAATTAATTCTGTCATTATTAAAATGCCTGAATTCCACTTATATAATTTCTGCCGCTATTTTTGTTTCAATCACTGATTATTATTCTTTGCGTTTTCCGTTTGTTCCTGTTTCACTTTTGTTATTTCATCAAGCTCCACCTGGTTGGCAAGAACGTGCGGAGTTATAAAAAGAATAAGATTTGTCTTTAAAGTACGTACCCTTGTAACCTTAAACAATCCGCCAATTAATGGCAGGTCACCCAGCAAGGGAACTTTTCTAATAATGTTTTCCTTGTCATCACGCATAAGGCCGCCTATAACTACAGTTGTACCGCTGTCAACAGAAATAACAGTATTCACTTTTCTTTGCGCTGTTGTTGGTGTTTCGCTTCCTAATCCCGTAGCGCTCTCAACAAGCTTGGTAAAACTTGTATCAATCTCAAGGCGAACAAATCCATTCTGGCTAACATGAGGAACAACGTTCAACTCAATTCCGACATCCTTAAAGTCATATGTCCTTATCGCCGTGGGAGTGGCGACATCATTTTCAGTGACACGTGACTGACTTACATACGGAACATTGTCCGCGATAACTATTGAAGCCTTACGGTGATTCGACGCGAGAATATGTGGTGTTGAAAGAACATTTACGCCTGAATGTTTCTCCATAGCCTTGAGAATGGCTCCTATCTCAGTATTTTCTCCGACTTTTTTATAAACTCCAACTCCCATACCTTCGAGGTCACCTGAAACAGCTTCCAAACGCGGACCTAAATTTGTATAACCAAATCCGCGGACACTATCAGAAACAGCCTGGTCAAGAGTCGCCCAGTCAACTCCGATTTCCCGCAAAACATCATCAGTCGCTTCCATAATCTGGAACTCGACAAGGACCTGTTCACGGACAACATCGAGCTTTTTGATCATATTTTCTATAATCTCATAATCCTGTGGTGACGCGACAACAATCAGGGAATTTGTACTCACATCTGATGTCACCTGTAACTGATTGGCAGGTTCATTATTCGTGTTTGATGATAATTTTAATAAAACCGTTGAAAGTGATTTCTCAACTTCCGCCGATTCGGCATGTTTAAGGAAAATAACATGCACGTTACTTGCTTCTATGGGGCGTTCTATATCCAGCTTCATGACAAGGTCACGAATCACTTCTATATCTTCCTGGTTGGATATTACAATTAATGAGTTCGTTCTTTCATCAGGAAGTACCTTGATATTTTCATTATTTGCCGTTGATGCGGCTCTAACGTTTCTCGCATCCGCCGAAACAGCGTCACGCCGCGTAATCTCGGTGATTTGCTCACTGATTTTTTGAGCGGAACTGTATTTCAAGGGTATTACAACAGTCTTGTCTTTAGAGCCTTCAATATCGAGCTTTTGAATTAATTTAGCAATACGATGTATATTGGAGGAACTGTCCGTCACAATAATAGTTTTTGTATTTGGATAAGTCGCTATGCGTCCTTCCGGCGATACCATCGGAGTCACCAGGTCGCTGATTGCTGATACAACAGCATAATTGACCGGTATAATCTGGGTCACAAAACTGTCATCTACAGGAATCTGTTCAGGGTCGTTGCCAACACGGATTAATAAATTACTTTTAACGGCATCTGCCCGCGGAATAATTTTGACTATTTTCCCGGAAGGAACAGCGGCGTAACCTTTCACCTGCAGCATAGATTCAAAAATCTTATAGACTTCACCAAGACGTACCTGTGTCGGAGAAATCAGCGTGACTGTGCCGCTTATCTTATCATCAATCAGGAAATTAATTCCTGTAAGATGGCCGATAGTTTTAATAAATACACGAATATCCGCTTTATCGAAATCCAATGAAACCATTTTATCCGAAGCACCCGGTTCAGCCAAAAGCGGCATGAAAACCATTGAATCGGTTGAAGCTGATAAATCCGCTTCTAAATCAGAATTGGCTAAGCAAATCGAAGACAAAATAATCAGGACACAAAGACAAGTTAGAATTCGCAGTCCGAAAATTTGTTTATGATTATAATTTGATATTGTTTTCATTTTATTTATTCCAATTATTAATCTATATTAAACGACAGTTTTTTAGTTTCTGTACCTCTCTTAAGCTCTAAACTGAAAGAAGATAAAGCACGTGCTTTTCGCAGAACCTGAAACGCCTTACGGTCGTTATTTACAGTCTGTCCATTAATGCTCTGCACAATATCACCGTTTTTAAGTCCCACAAATTTTGCCATACTCGAACCTTCGAGTCCGCTAATTTGGAGGCCGTCTTCCTGGCCGTTGGTTTTATGAGTCGATAATTTAACTGTTTTGAGTATTGCCTCTATCCCGCCGATTTTAGCGAGAAAGGCATTCTTGTTTACCTGGCGATCAGTTTGTGAGGTTATTTTTACAATATCCTCATCAGTAATATTTTCAGGTTTAGTCACCGGAGTTTCCGCCGCTGATACAACGGATTCTGTACTATCCTGACCCGCTACATATAAGTTCAGGACTTCTTCTACACCTTCATTGAGAAGAATTATCCTGTTCCTTTCGATTTTTTCAATTCGTGCGCCGTTTACGGTGTCACCTGTATTGTAAAGGTCCTGCACTTTTGTTTTCATATTTTCAATAATGGCACAGCCGATTTCTCCGTCACCCGCTACTGTACCAAGCAGTCTCAATTCGAGCGGCTTCCTGATGACAGGCTGGATTGACTTAACAATTTCCTTGGGATTGATTTGTTGAGATTGAGCAGACCCGGAAGTATTAAATATGTCACGCTCCAGGATTATTTGCGTATTTGCAGAATCCGTGGATTCCTGACTAACCTCCGGTTCAGTTTGCGACGGCTCCTGCTTTGGTTCTATTGAATATTCTTTTTCTTTGTATTCAACAAAAAACCTGTATCCCAAATAGAGTAAGACAAGAACCATTACAATATTTGTAAAAGGGAGAATCCGGCTTAAAATATCTCTCACATCATTTTTCATAACTAATATCTGAAAAAATAAAATCAGCTTTCTTTTATATAGTCCTATATTTTTATAGACTTTCAGGCGATAATTGCCGCAATTACGCCGTAACCAATATTCGCTATAATATGAAATAATATCGGTGCTAATAGCGAGTTGGTTCTAAAAAAAAGCCACCCCATTATTAAGCCGGGGAAAAATGTGAGTATTGAAATTGCGCTTCCAAGAAACACCGCGTGAGAGACAGCAAATACAACGGCACATATTATTATACCGTACCATTCTAAAAACCCGTTTTTTTTAACTGTTACAGTATTCAGCAGGTATATTATGTTACTTTGTAAATAGCCCCGAAAGAAGATTTCTTCCGGTATTGCTACGAATAAAATTTGATAACAAAACCAGATAAACAATCGTCCTTCAGGAATTATAGGACGCATAGGCAATGGCACTTTGTAATGGTCCAATAATAAAATACCGATAACAAGGCCGGGAAAAACCACTGCAAAAACAACAAAAAGTATTTTTAATTGCAACTGAATATCACCTGTCCTGAAACCAATTTGTGACAGATTTTTTCCGCGTACAATGGTTGGGATAATCGCCGCGGTTATCAGAATCACGGGAACGGCCAGTGTCATTACCGCTTCATTATTACAAAAAAAGGTCTGTAAAAATTTACATATTCCAATAGAAAGAATTGTTACAAGAATTATCTCTATCGACAAGGATTTAACAAAAGTTCTGCTGCCTGCCTGTTCCAAAATTCAATTATCATCCTAAATTACATAAAAAGAATAATGAGCCGCAAATGTTTTATTAAGAAACGCGCCCGGCAGGACTCGGACCTGCAACCTTTGGGTTCGAAGCCCAACACTCTATCCAATTGAGCTACGGGCGCTTAGTCGGTTAATTCTATATCATTCAAAGACTTAGCACAATTGTTTTTTTCTTCTATCTCAGAATTTTCATCAGAATTGCCCGAAATGGTCAAAAAAAGGTAATTTTTTTCTTCGACAGGTTTTTCCAAAAGGTTATTCATGGTCTTTTTTGCTTTCTCAATATGGCTTGCCTGAACTGTACTGTAAAACTTCTCAGTGGTATCTATTGAGGAATGTCCCATGAACTCTTTAACAACATTAATATGCAGAGATGATAATACGAAAAAACTATTATCTTAAACCATAAAGTAAATTTTTTAAACTGCTCAATTTTAGTTGTTTTTTCCTTTTTCCTTAAGGCGTTGTCTATGTTCAAATTCTTTCATAGCAGCTTTGAGTAATTCGCTTTTATTTTTAACACCATCTAAAGTGGTCTTAATAGAAAAAGAGCATTTTGAGCATGAATAACCAACAGTAAATGAAGGTAATGTGACAATCGTATGTCCTTCTTTATCTTTATCTATACCCATTTTAGAACCAAGCATTTTAATATCCAGTTCATATAGGCACTTAGGACATATAGGTATTAAATCTCTTATTGTTTTAATACCTTTCCATTCCCACAAAACACCATCGAATTCCTTATTACTTTTTCCCATATATTTTCTTTCTATGTTTTAAATATCACTTCAACGTTCAAGCATTTAGCAATTCATTAGTTTAGTGATTTCCTGTCGGATTTCGTTTTATAAAATATTATTTCTTTTGTGCATCGTCACGAAAACCAGCAAAAATCCATGAAAGTATCGGTCTTGCTAATAATATTGATACTTTTATAAAATAATAGCAAATCCAGACAAAGCAAAAACCAAAAACAGAACCGAATGCGGTTACTATTGGTAAAAGAACCTTATTCTTAAATACTTCTTTTTCAGCTTCTTCTATTTTCGTTGGATTTTGAATATCCCAAACTTCCTTTGGTGTTATTGGTAGGGCTTCTCCGTTAAAAGTTCTCCAGCCTCTTTCTTTCAGACTGTCGAGTTCTTCGTTTCTCTTTTTAAGTATTACTATTTGTTCTTCCTTAGTCTTACCCCAAACGTTTGGGTCATTCAGTTTCTCCCAAAATTCATCCTCTAATCTTCTCCCCGTCCAATTTTCCAATTGCCTTGTTTGCGCTTCAGGTAATGGAACTTCTTCGCCAGTTTCATCATATGTTATATATTGATAAGTCTTTTTCCACTCATCAATCAAACGCTGTTCGTCATTTTTATCAAACTTAACTATTTTTAGTAAAGATAGATGTTTTCTGCTTTTATGAAGTTCAATTATTGATACATCGAACGCAGTGACCAAGCCTATAATAGCTCCTATTATTGAAAGAATGAATGTAATGCGTATTAGTCCTCTATCCCAATTCATTTTTTTGTGCTTTCTGCTTCTTTGGTTTTTTAACTATTCTTTTACAATATGAATCTTACGTAAATATTCTATCATAGGGACAAGCAAACTGGTACATGACAAAAATAGTGAAATCACCTCTAATGCTGTACCATCATTTTTAATATGATTTGCGAAAGCTCTGTACATAGTGGTATGCTCCCCCAAAAATGTACCATTGCTAAAAAGAGAGTATCGAATACA
>CAZVOA010000040.1:0-34529 GCA_964628465.1 uncultured Pirellulales bacterium
TTTGAGGCAATAAGAAATTTATTTCTTGACTTTGAGTTCTTCATAGGTGGTTATGGATTCCCGTTTTCACGGTACCGTAAGGCATCCTGTGGAGAATGACAGAGTCAGTTTTCATTTATCCTTATTTTTTGTGTCTCTTGTGCCTTTTTGTGGCATACCGGAAGTCCATATCTGGGCGGTAGTTTCCAAACCTTTTCCAAGCCAATCAAATCCAAAATAAATTCTTGACATAAGGCTTATATTCCAATAAAGTAGCACTTCGTAACCTCGTTTAAGTGATTTTAGGGGGCAAAACGTAAGGTTTAACCCCGCTTAAATCCTGAAGAATAAGTGTTTTAACAGTTTTTTGTAAAGGAGAAACATAAAATGGCAATAAAAGTGGCAATTAACGGATTCGGTCGAATCGGACGTTTGGTTTTGAGAGTTATGGCCCAAAAACCAAAGATTTTTGATGTAGTAGCCATAAACGATTTATTCGATGCCGACATGCTGGCATATATGTTTAAATATGATTCAACACAAGGCAAATTCAATGGCGAAGTCAAAGCCAAAGGCTCATCAATTGTAATTAACGGCAAGGAAATCCCGATTATCGCGGAAAAAGACCCTGCCAAGCTTCCATGGGGCAAAATGGGCGTTGATGTTGTCCTCGAATCAACCGGCAGATTCACATCCAAAGCCGCTGACGGCAAACCAGGTTATGACAGCCATCTTGTAGCAGGAGCAAAGAGAGTTCTTCTTTCAGCGCCAGCCAAAGATAAACCAGATGCAACAATCGTTCTTGGTGTAAATGATGAGCTTCTTAACGCAAGCATGAAATGTATTTCAAATGCTTCATGCACAACAAACTCACTTGCACCGGCCTGCAAAGTTCTGCACGAGAAAATCGGTATTGTTAAAGGTTTGATGACAACAGTTCATGCATATACGAATGACCAGGCGATTTTGGATATGCCTTACAAGGATAAACGCCGCGGCAGAGCTGCTGCTTTAAGCACAGTACCTTCAACAACCGGCGCAGCGAAAGCACTTGGCGAAGTTATTCCCGCTTTAAAAGGCAAACTTCACGGCTACGCTTTGAGAGTTCCGGTACCGGATGGTTCAATTACTGACCTTACATTCATAGCCGCAAGAAAAACTTCAGTCGAAGAAATCAACGCCGCTATGAAAGAAGCAGCCGCTGGAGCAATGAAAGGTATTATCGAATATAACGACGAGCCAATCGTAAGTGTTGATATAATCGGCAATCCAGCCAGCTCAATCTTTGATTCCACAAATACAATCGTTCTTGACGGCGATATGGTAAAAGTCACTATGTGGTATGATAATGAGTGGGGTTATTCCTGCAGAAGCGCAGACCTGATTGAAAGACTGGCCAAGTTATAAAAGATTCTTTATTCGACAGGGGAAACTAATTATGGCAAAAAAAACTGTTGCTGATATTAAAGTAAAAGGAAAAAAGGTTTTGATGCGATGTGACTTTAATGTGCCGCTCGATGAAAACCTCAATATCACAAGTGATGATCGTATTGTTAAGGCGATGCCAACCATTAAAGCAATTTTAGATGGCGGCGGCTCGCTCATTCTAATGAGCCACCTCGGCAGACCAAAAGGAGTAAAGGAAGATAAATACTCTTTGGCTCCCGTAGCGAAAAGATTGTCAGAATTATTAGGCAAACAGGTTATATTCGTCGATAATTGTGTCGGACCCGAAACGAGCGAAAAAGCCAAAGCTTTGAAACCCGGCGATTGCATGCTCCTTGAGAACGTGCGTTTCCACAAGGAAGAAACGATAAAGGACAAAGCCGCGAAAGAAGACGAACAGCTTCGCAAGGCGAAAGATGAATTCGCACAAAAGCTGGCTGATTTAGCGGATATTTACGTTGATGACGCGTTCGGTACGGCTCACAGGGACAATGCCTCAATGTACACTGTCCCAATGCTTATGGAAGGCAAACCCAGGGTAATAGGTTTCCTGATTGAAAAGGAATTGAAGTTTCTGGGTGACACATTAAGAAATCCGCAAAAGCCTTTTGTCGCGATTTTAGGCGGCGCCAAAGTATCTGACAAAATCGGTGTAATTGAAAACCTTATCGGTAAAGTTGACCGCATTATTATTGGCGGCGCGATGGCATATACTTTCCTTAAAGGTAACGGAAAAACCATTGGCAAAAGCTTATGCGAAGATGACTTCATCGACAAAGGTCAGGAGCTTCTCAAACAGGCGGCGGATGCGGACTGCGAAGTCATTTTACCAGTTGACCATCATATAGTTCGTGAATTGGCTCCTGGTGTTCCGTACAAAACAGCCGTAGGGGATATTGACCCCGGTTTCCAGGCGGTAGATATTGGGCCGATAGCCGCTCAGACATACGCCGAGAAAATCAAGGACGCGAAAACCATAGTCTGGAACGGACCGATGGGCGTTTTTGAAATTCCGCCTTTTGATACCGGCACAAAAGCAGTCGCGATGGCGGTTGCCGAAGCCACCGACAACGGTGCGATAAGCATCGTAGGCGGCGGAGACAGCGCTAGCGCGGTAAATCAGCTTGGACTGGAAGACAGAATTAGTCATATTTCGACCGGCGGCGGTGCTTCACTGGAATTTCTCGAAGGCAAAACATTCAAATGCCTCGAAATACTCGACGAAAAATAATTTTACTATCAGACACAAGACCTAAGACGCCAGACTTTTTATTCTTAAGTCTGTTGTCTTAGGTCTGTAGTCTGTTGTCTCGCTTTTATAACTTCTATGCGTTTACCAAAAACCGGCACAATTGAAATTGCACCTTCTATATTGGCTTCTGACTTCGCGAAACTCGGACAGGAAATTGCCGAGGTTGAAGCGGCGGGAACCAAAATTCTGCATTTGGATGTAATGGACGGACATTTTGTACCTAATCTTACGATAGGTCCGCCGTTAATAAGCAGTATTAGAAAAACAACGAAAATGGTTTTCGATGCTCATTTGATGATAAGCGAGCCTGAAAAATATATCGAAAGTTTCGTTAAAGCCGGCGTTGATAATATCACTTTTCATATCGAAGTTACTGACGACCCGATTGCTATTGTTGACAAACTGCACAATATGGGCTGCTCCGCAGGCATTTGCCTTAATCCGGAAACTCCTATAGAGGCTATCGAACCTGTAATAAAATATTTCGATATGGTTCTCGTAATGACCGTCCACCCCGGCTTCGGCGGACAGAAATTCATACCTGAAGCGGCTGAAAAAATCATTAAAATCAGAAAAATCGCCGGACCCGACATAAGAGTCGAAGTTGACGGCGGCATAGATAAAAACACCGCCCCGACCGTAGTTTCATACGGAGCAGACACACTTGTAGCGGGAAATGCCATATTCGGCCAAAGCGACCGAAAAGCCGCGATAAATGATATCCAGCACGCAATAAAAAATACTTAGAAACTCTAACAAATTGGCTTGCGTCATATTAAATTATATAGGAGTTTAATATGAGAATAATCATTATTATATTATTTATGATGATTTTAATAAGTTCATGTCACCATAATGTTTCGGAAAAAGCAGAATCTAATCTGACTGAAGCAAGACGAGATGAAATCCAAAAAATGTATGATAATTATGAATTGAAATTATTACAGCAACAATCACCAGATGCAATAATGATTGATGGTAATAAAATGTCTGAAGATGAGTGGAAAACTTTTGTGGAGGAACACCCAAATACAGAGTTTCTTGTAATTCTCAATGAGAAGGAGCAATTTAGATTTGATTCTATAGCTTTCGAGAAAAAACACTCAAATGCAGACATTGTGTTCTCGATTGATCCTGTAAATCCCAATATCAGAGGCCCTTTGACAAACAAACAAGTGAAAGAAGAATTGGATTCTTTATTGGAATATGATAAGGAGGAATGGGAAGAAATTTCAAATCAGTACAGGAAAAGTGATGAATTCTATTACTACGGAGATGAACGAGTAAATGGTTTTACTGCTGGGGTAGTTGAGATGTATTTACTAATACGTGAGAATGAATGTATTGGCTATTTTTTAATAAGAATGCCATCAGTTTAAGATTATCCGCTGATATCTGGGGACAGCTTACTGATTAATTCAGAATGTTATAAAATATGTATATTATTTTGTCCTTAAATGGTATATGATAATATTAAATCCCGCGAAGAAACTATGAAAGCCAGACCTCCCGTTGGTTAAATTTGTCGGATATAATAATCCGGTGATACGAGCTGGCCACAGGGGCCGCCCAAAAATTTAAGAACCTAACATGGAGGTCTGACAAATGAATATTTTAGCAATGGACTTGGGAAAGAACAATACGGTAATTTGTAAATATGACAGTGAAACAGGCGAACACAAATACACAAAGGTTAAAACATTGCCACAGGAGATTCATGACATGCTTGTAGAAAATGCACCTGACAGAGTTGTATTTGAAATCGGAGCTTTAACAGGCTGGGTATATGATATAGCTGCGGCATTAAAATTCGAGGTACAGGTAGCTAATACAAGTCATCAGGCATGGAGGTGGAAGAATATAAAGAAGAAAAACGACAGAACGGACGCATTGAAACTGGCTCAGTTATCAGCGATGAATCAATTATCACTGGTACATATTCCCAAGCCTCAGATAAGACAAAAGAGAGCGTTAATTCAATACAGGCAAAGTTTAATAAAACGAAGAACGCAAATAAAAAATAATATTCGTTCTATCCTGGAACGTCAGGGTTGTCATAAGATACTGCTATCAGGTAAGAATGGATGGTCTAAGAATTCTGTGGAAATGCTCAGTAAAATGTCTATTGAGTTTAGCTTATGTGATATGGATCAGTTATGGAAAGGTGAATTGAATCTGGAGCTGAAGCAGCTTGAGGCAATTGAAAATTGTATTGAGCAGACAGAGACGAGACTGGATAAGCTGGCCGAATGTGATGAGAATATAAAGATACTTCGAACTGTTAAGGGAGTAGGACCAAGACTTGCAGAAGCATTAGCGGCATTTGTGGATGAACCCGAAAGATTCGAAACCGGCAAACAGGTTGGCAGTTATATCGGATTAACGCCAAGACAGTATCAATCCGGCCAGATGGATCATCAGGGTAAGATAAGCGGAGTGGGCAATAAGGTTTTGCGTTCATTACTTGTAGAAGTATGCTGGCTTGGGCTGCGACATAATAAATGGATGAATGAAACCTATCACAGAATCTTACGAGGCAGTAATTCGCGTAAGAAGATAGCGATAACGGCTGTAGCCAGGAAACTGCTTGTGCGATGCTGGGCAATGATGAGAGATAAAAAGAAATGGTGTGATGTTGAAATAAAGAAAGTTGCATGAGGAGAAGAGGATTTTTTCATTCCCCTCCTCCGAAGCCAGATAAGATTTTAAGTTATTAAAGGTTATGAAGTACAGCAACGTGGTAAAGTTTGAAGTTTGTTTTGATTGTTCAGACGACAGCTCGGTTTGCGTCTTGGGCTTCGAGCTCGCCGCAAAGAATGGGCGTCGTTGTATATGTTGAATGGTACTACGAATTAATGATCATTTAAGATGACACGTAGAAACCCGGATGGAAGATTGAATCAATCAAACAAATTTTATTCTTGACAGGTCTGGCTTCATAGAAGGCGCAAAGCATATTAAGGAAAGGTACAAAGATTTTTATTCTCTGTGTTCTCGGTGTCCTACCCTTGGCGATTTCGATCTGGGTATGAATTTAAGGGGGCAGATACGTTTTTCGAGGAATAGTGTTCAGCTTCGATCTTTTATTTATGGATTGCCGCCCATTCAACACTTCGACCTTGGTTAGCGCAGGCTACGCTCATGGCAGGCTGCCTGAGAATGACAAAGTCTATAATCTGCGTCATTTTATCTATCAAATATATACATTATTTTATAAATATTCTTAAAAATATGTAGTTATCACAATTGACAAATTAATTTATTCCCTTATAAATATAGCTTATAGAAAATAATCTAATTGTTTTATGGAAGGGAAATATTATGCAAAATAAAATGGGAAATTCTATTTTAAGAAGTAAATTAAGCCTGGAATTGCTTGTACTGATAATTACTGTATTCACTATGGCCTTTGTATCAACTAATGCCTTCAGTAAGGAATCCGATTCGAATACTACAGAAACTAAAACAATTAGCGGCTATAGAGCTATACAAAAAGATTCTGGCCAAGGTTTTCTATATATACCGGTTTTTTCTGATGGAACAGAGGGTGAACCAAATACAGTTTCCTCTAAATTATCTGTAAAAAAAGCTGCTCCTGTTCCGGATGAATTTGTCCCTTCATTGCTCAAACACAGAACTACCTTCGAGATTGGGCCTGAGTTTTTTTATGATGAATACAAAGAATTCCAGGGTGGCGATACTTTGATGAAAGAGGAAGGCTATTTTTGCGGAATAGTTATTAATTCTTATAGTCGGCCATGGATACCTGAATCAACTGAAGAATCCTTTGGCAGTGATAAATGGATGTTCGGTATTGAGAGTGAATTTGCGTATGGAAAGCTCGATTATGACGGCCAATTACAGGATGGAACACCATACGACGTAAGTAACATAGACGATTTTTTAGTGGATGCAAGACTATTAGCTGGACCTGACTTTCTTAAAGCAGATAGTCTGAATACATTTTACTTCGGTATAGGATATAGATACCTCCGTGACGATTCTTCTTTTGACTCTGCCGGTTACTTAAGGCAGTCGAATTATCTTTATCTTCCATTGGGTTTGAAGAGCGAGACCTTAAAAAAAGATAGTTGGTCATTGGGAGGAAAAGCTGAGTTTGATTTGCTTTTATTTGGTCAGCAAATTAGTACTATAAGAGGTATAGATTTAACGAATGACCAAAATTCGGGCTATGGTCTTCGAGTCGCTGTGGACATTGAGAATATAAGTGCTAACTCAATTTTCAAAATACAACCTTTTGTGAGATATTGGCATATTGATAAATCAGATTTAGACAATGAATATGGAATTGGAGTCGAACCTGAAAACGAGACTGTACAAGTAGGTGTTCAATTAATATGGCAATTCTAAGGGAAGATTATAATAACGGGGACAACTATTTATTATTTCGAGTGACATTGAGTTGTCATATGCTCTTTTAATAGCGGAGTTGGTGCGGTTTCGTTTTTTCTCTCTTTCTCTGCGTGATTTTAATATTGATTTCAATAAGTAATTTAATCAGGAAACGATAATTGTAAACTTTCTTTATATTTTTCAGTTAGCCGGGCTTTTTGTTTTATTTCTTCTATATCGAGCTTACGTATAAAGTCAGGAAGATTGCCCCAGATGCTGTGGAAACCGTAGCCGCCTTTTTTCATTTCCTGGATCGCTTCATCCTTGCTCCAGCCCTGTACGGCGATTCGATACAACGCGCATACAGTTCCGGTTCTATCGGCACCATGGCGGCAGTGTACAAAAACCGGTGCGTTATTACTGTCAGTGACAATATTCAGAAAACTTATCATGTCTTCGAGTTTAGGTTTAGCCGCTGTCATTGGAATTTCTTTGTATGACAAATCAATGTCTTTGAGTTCATCTTCATCAGAATGCTCGGAACGCAGATTTATTATTGTTTTGATTCCCAGCTTTTTCAGTTCTTCCATTCCTTCTTTCGTTGGCTGTGCGCCTCGGTACAAATCATCAGAGACTTTGTGAAAGTTTGTTACTCCGGCTACTTCAATTTTTTCCGCCCAGTCCGGGTTATCAATAGTTCTGCGATATAAGTCTTTTCCGCTGATTACATCAATCGCATATTTGCCCACGTATCTTGCTTTAGGACAATTACACGCCGACAAGATAACTATAAGACATGCGAAAGTAATAGAGTAGATGTAAAAATTACGATGCTTTTTACTTCGTATTTTTTCTTGATTTTCCATAGTCATGATTTTTCAATTTTTTTCTGACACGGATTAACACTGATTTTAAAATCTGTGTTCGGCGAAGCCGACTGTGTTAATCAGTGTCTAATATTTTCCGTGTCAATCTGTGTCTTGTTTTTTTCCTGATACTTTTTATAGTTTCTTTTGCAATAAGCAAAATCTGTTTGCTAATGCTTTTACATATACGCGGCAATGTGAATTTTATTGGAATTTGCGGCGCCTGCTCGAAATCCAGGCAAACCTTTTCAGGGAAGTTGTCACCAGCGATTGTTATTTTGCTAAAATCTGAGCATCCATAATTTAACTGAGTTGCTGTTCTGATAATTGGCAGCGTTTGCGGTTCAAGATTAATCAGCTTTGAGCAGACAGTCTCAATCGCGATTGGATCTGTTCCGCCAATGAGCCATCCCAAAGGTCTTGCTCTGCCTCGAATTGGACCGGGACCATCCATCACAGTTATCGCGTCGATTATTGTCAGGACAGGATTGAGGAATTTATAAATATCTATAAGAAACTCGCAAAATTCATGTTCGCTGTTTCCTTTCATAAAGTGCATTAGAGCTTTTTGTTTTCCACTGATGCAGCCGAACATATTTTTGATTGCGAACGTTGCTTGTAACTGTTGATGCGATTTGAATTTCGGCAGGTTTATAATCGCGTCCGCTTCGAGAGCTACTGAACTTATCCCGATTTTTGTTTGTTTTATTCCTATTTTGCAGGTTTTGGGTTTGTTTAGCTGTTTTATAGGAACACCAAGCTTTTTTAGAGGTTCTTCGAGTTCCAGTGCATTTGCGCATGTAAAAACATCGCCCCAGGCTGGTGAATCGCCTACGAATGGTTTTGCTCCGAAATCTTTTAATAATCTTGCGATTCCGATAATAACCGCCGGATTAGTTTGAACCGCTTCAGTTTTGGGACGAGGAGAAAGGAAATTAGGTTTTATTAAAACGCAGTCGCCTCTGCTGATTAAGTTTTCGAGACCGCCATGAAGCGCAAAGTGTTTTTGTAGAGATGCGATTAGATTTTCTTCATTGTAATCGACGCATTTTGTTAATGTTACTGTTGGCATAGTTTAATTAAAAATTCAAACCTAAACAGGTAATTAGATAAACTCTAATAGTAGGTTTGCGTTCGGGTGGTTTGCGTTCTTCAGGATTAAAAAACAAGCTTCCCTGCGGATTATTGAAGAATAAACTGGAAAGCTTTTCCTGGTCATTACTATGTTGTTCCGGCGCAAGGAAAATGAAATCGCCGGGGGTCATATCTAATTGCATGACCGTGGAAGTAAAATTAAAACTAAAATCCTGAACTTTATCCAGAAGTTTATACTCTTCCGGAAGTTTATCTCGTAAAGTGTTTGTTGTCATGGGAGAGAATAAAGTACATATTGTAACTCTGCCGTAATCATCGAGGGTAGTTGATTTTTCAACCTTGATGTGCATTGCAAGATAGCCCGGACCGATACGAGCGGCTTCAAGTTCGCCGTTGAGATTGCTAAAGTAAACCGCCTGCGTTTGTGGAAGTTGTTGTATAGGAATGTCGGTTGATTCACCATCAACAAGTATAATTGCCTGGTTTCCAACATGTTGAGCACCTGCTATTTGAAGAAGGTCATAAACTGTGCCGCGTGTCTGATTTCTGCCGTAATAAACTGAAAATAAATTGGCACTGAACGCAAGGTAATTATTAAACTTTATTGGCCTGATACTCAGTGTTCTGCGGATTTCGTCCAGCTTGCTAAAATTCTCTTCTGGTATTTCCAATACATGAAAATCAATATTTATGGCTTTAAGAATATTATTTCCGGTTGAACCGTCCTTGTAAACAGGCTTCAAATCGCCAATTTTAATGCCGTTAGGAAAATTATTATCAGGCTTAGGTCGGCAGCAAGCCAGCAAAGCACAACACACAATCAATACCGCTATATAAATGACTCTAACCATATATATAACTTTAGCAATTACAGGTGTTTATGTCAATAGGTATAATACATGTTTTTGGGAAAACGGTGCATTAATAATATAATGTCTATTAATCAGCAGGGGGGTGATCCATTTTTATTCTATACCATACGCCTTCATTTTCAGGCGTAACGTTTTGCGGTCTATTCCGAGCGATTCAGCGGTATTTCCTCTGTGTCCGTTAAACTTTTTCAGGGCTTTTATTATATATTCCTTTTCCAAATCAACGAGACGTCTTACTTTATCTTGTTCGTTTGAATCAGAGTCACTATCAACTGTAAGTCCATAATACATCAGGTCGGAAGGCTCGATGATTTCGTTTTCGGTTAAAACAATGGCACGTTCGATGGCATTTTCCAGTTCCCTGACATTTCCCGGCCAGTCATATTCAATAAGCGCATTCATTGCTTTTTCAGAGATGCCCTTTAGATTTTTCCCTCTTTTCCTGTTATATTTTTCAAGAAAATAATTTGTCAGATACGGTATATCGCTTTTTCTCTCGCGCAGCGGCGGCATAGTAATTGGGACTACGCTTAACCTGTAGAATAAATCTTCTCTGAAAGTTCCATCTTTAACCGAACGCATCAATTCTCTGTTTGTCGCGGCGATAATCCGCACATCGACTTTAACCACCTGCGAGCTTCCGACTTTTATAATTTCTCTTTCCTGCAAGACTCTAAGCAGTTTCGATTGAATACTCAGGCTGACGTTTCCGATTTCATCGAAAAAGAGTGTTCCTCCATTTGCCAGTTCGAACCGTCCGTATTTTGTCTCAACCGCACCGGTGAACGAACCTTTAACATGACCGAACAGTTCGCTTTCAAAAAGATTTTCGACGAGGCTGCCGCAATCGACGGCGACGAAAGGCTTGTCACTTCTGCCGCTGCATCGATGTATGGCGCGAGCGATAACTTCCTTGCCGGTTCCGCTTTCGCCGGTAATAAGAACTGTAGTATCGGTAGGCCCGACTTTTCTAACCAATTGCTCTACCGATTTCATTGAATTATCATTACCGATTATTATTTCTGAGCCAAGGCCGGATTTCAATTCATTTCGCAGCAGCATGTTTTCCAAAGTAAGTTCTCTCGTACTCAAGGCACGCTTAACTATCATGCGCAAGCTTTCAGGAGTGAAGGGCTTTGGTATAAAATCATATGCCCCGTGTTTCATAGCTTCCACGGCGGACTCGATGGTCGCATGGCCGGTGATTACTATTACAAGTGTCCCCGGGTTCTTCTGGTTTACCTCTTTGAGAACCTCCATGCCGTTAAAGCCTGGCATTTTTAAATCGAGAATTATCAAGTCGTAGGATTTTTCTTTCATCATGGAAAGGCCAAGGATTCCATTGTCGGCGGTATCAACAGAATAACCTTTACGTGAAAGAGTTTGCAGGCAGGAATCTCTCATGCTTTCTTCATCATCGATAACCAGTATGTTTGCTTGTCTTGACAATTATTTCTCCTTTTGCGGAATTCTTCTTATCGGGAGCATTATGATGAACGTCGCTCCGCGGCCATATTCACTTTTAGCTTCTATTGTACCATTATGACTTGTTATGATTCCATAGCTTACAGCGAGACCAAGGCCGGTTCCGCGGCCAACTTCCTTGGTTGTAAAAAACGGTTCAAATATTTTATCAATATTCTCAGGCTTTATCCCATGACCAGTGTCAGTGATTTCGATTTTGATAAATTCATTATCCGCGGTTGTACTGGTTTTAACGGTTAATTGTCCGTTGCCTAACATCGCATCCGCCGCGTTAAGAATTATGTTTGTAAAAACCTGCTGCATCTGTCCGATATCTACCGACAATTTCGGCAGGTTGGGGTGCATTTCCTTTTTGATCAGGATATTTCTGAATAGTACCTGATTTTTGATGACCAGAAGGGTTCGCTCCAGAATATCATTGATATTGGCGAGTTCAACTTTCGGCTCGGTCTGATGAGCGAAATCGAACAATCCTTTTACAATGTCCCTGCATCTTGTTGCTTCGGCGATAGATCTTTCAAGGTTTTTGCTCAAAACTTCTTTATCTTCCATATCCTCAAGCGCAAGATGTGTGTACATTAAAACTCCGCCAAGAGGATTATTTATTTCGTGGGCAACTCCTGCGGCGAGTCTGCCGAGATTCGAGAGCCTTTCAGATTTCATTATCTGTTCATCGGTATATTCCCTGAGTTTATTATCTCTTTCCTTTAGCGAAGATGCCATTTCGTTGAAAGTTTCGCAGAGTTTTGAAATTTCATCCGAGCCTGATGTTACGGCTCTGTAATCCAGTTCTCCTTTTGCCCAGAGGCCGGAAGCGTAAAACAAATTCTGTACAGGTTTTAAAATGCTTCGAGCGAGCAAACTGGCAATCCAAAACGCTACAAGCATTCCGGCCAGCATTATCGAAATAAATAAAATAACTGTGCGATTTCGCATATCGATAAATTCTTCTTCCAATACACCTACGTATAGGACTCCAATTATGTTATTTCTGACATCTCGAATAGGTTCATAAGCGGTAATGTACCAGTTATTTACCACGAATGCTCTCTTGCCCCAGGATTGTCCTTGTTCCAGGACCTGCCTGTAAACCTCATCGGAAAGCACTGTTCCAATAGCTCGTTTACTATTATCGTCCAATACATTAGTGGAAATTCGCAGCCCGCCCTGGAAAATTGTCGCTGTTCCGATTTCTTTTCCTTTATATTTAGTATCTTTGTAAACCACTTCCTTTGTTTTATCAACAATATCATAATTTCTGTTAATCAGTTTTCCGCCGTACAATATTCCCGCGATTTCACTATCGTTGTTAAAAACAGGAACAGCGGCTTCTATCACCATTCCGGCGGTTTCCTCGGTTTTATTATTATCGCTTGCCCTTGGGGTATGAATAATTTTTATAAGCGACTGACGGGCCAAATCTTCGCTTTCTTTTAATAATTCTTCTCTGGACATTATTTCTGTTCCGGAGACAGACTTCTGCTCGGAAATTGCTTTGGAAACAATAATGTTTTCGGCCTGACTGTCACCAGAAACAGAAGGATTTCTTGTCCTTAGAATCACATTGCCTTTGCTGTCGGTTAATGTTAAAAAATCAAGTGACTCAGTTTTTCTTATCGCTTCCAGTTCGCTTTTTAATAATTCGATATTATTGTTCGATATCGCGTCTTTTATAAAAAATCTTAACGCGGTGAAACGGACAACGCCTTCTGTCAGTTTAATCTCCTGCTCGTATATTAATCGAGCGGAGTTGAGGTCGTGCTTGACTTTATCCTGCGCCTGTTGAATTATTCCTCTGTTGATTAACTGGACAGCTATTATAGTAACAATCAGGCCGCAGAAAACAATCACAGTCAGGAAACTGATGATTAATTTGTTTTTCAAGGATATCTTCATAGATTCAATCGGTATCTAATTAAATTAAACAAATACAATTGAATAATCATAATATAAATCTATAAAGATTCAAGAAACATGTATTAAAATATCATATGGGCAGCATCATTTGCTGCCCATATTGAAATGCTCAAAATAACCTGATATTACCTGCAAATATCTTAGATATCAACTTCCCAGCCGGGTCTGTATTTTTTATTTATCAGGATATCAGCTTCAGGGGCATTTGTTGCTTTCATTCCTGTGATATCCCATTCAATCTCTTTACCAAGCCGAACTGCAAGATTACCAACGAGCATAGCTTCAGTAAATGGCGCTGAATATTCAAAACCGGCTAACGCGTCTTCAGGTTTGTTATCCTTACATGCTTTAATCCATTCCGCCTGGTGGCCGATGCCTTCTTTCATTAATTCCGGCGGCCTTCCAAGTTCCTGACTTCGTTCCATAGGGTACAATCTTGGTGCTGCCGCATGACTGTCGCCTACAAGAACGCCGTTTTCACCAATCATCATACAGCCATTAACACTAAGTCTGATCTGGCCAAGTTCTTCCGGTTTTTCAGGGGCTTTTCCGCCGTCATACCAGATGAGGTCAACAGCGGGTCTGTCACCTTTGGCGGCGAACGAATATGTAATTATTTCCCATGCCGGGTAAGTATCGTCATTTATACCGCTTGTTTCAGCTTTTGTTTTAACAGGCGCTCCTAAATCAAGACACCAGAACGCCGGGTCCATATTATGGCACGCCATATCGCCTAACGCTCCGCAGCCCCAGTCCCATCTTCCTCGCCAGTTAAATGGCAGATAACTCGAATGATAAGGTCTCATCGGTGCGGCTCCGAGCCATTTATCCCAATCCAGTGTTTCCGGTACTGGTTGTTCTTCTGTTGGCCTTTCGACTCCCTGCGGCCACCACATTCTGCCCGCTCCGCCAGGTCTGTCTGTCCAGACATGAATTTTTTTAACCTTTCCGATTGCACCGCTTTTTACATAGTTCCACCACAATCTCAGGCCTGCGCCGCCGTGACCCTGATTGCCCATTTGTGTTACTACTTTCATTTCGCGAGCGACTTTTAACATTTGGCGACATTCATAAATTGTATGTGCCATAGGTTTTTCGACGTACACATGTTTCTTAAGCTTCATTGCTCGTATTGCTGCCGGTGCGTGATGATGGTCGGGAGTCGCGATAACGACCGCGTCTATATTTTTCTGCTCCTTTTCCAGCATTTCACGGTAATCAGTATAAAACTTAACATTTGGGAAACTCTGTATTGTTTGAGCAGCTCTGTTTTTGTCCACATCACAAAGAGCTACAATGTTTTCACTGCTGACACTTCGTATATCTCCAGCGGCTTGACCGCCGCAGCCGATAGCTGCTATATTGAGCTTGTCGCTTGGAGCCTGCTGGCCTGAACCCGCGAGAACATGTCGAGGCACTATCGTAAAAGATGCAACAGTTGCGGCTGCTCCCAAAAAATCACGTCTTGATATTTTTAGATTTGGATTTGAATTGTTCATATTATTCCCTTTAAATTGTGTCTAATCAGTAGTAACATTTTTAAAAACACCTTATAAGTATAATATTGTCCTATAATACCAATGAATATATCATACATTCATAAAAAATAAAATAATTTTCCTAATGTTTTTAATTTTTCATGAATAAATATATATGTGTTATAGGAACAGAAAATGCCCTCTACGGATTATAAAACACGATTTCTTTTTTTGATTGATAAATAGATTTTCCAATAGAGAGTTTTGAAGAATAGACAACTGGAATAGTTATGCTTTACAATAATCGTAATATTGCCGATTACTTAAAATATCAAATTACATTAAATATTATTTATAAAATTATAGAATATATTTGTAGATAGTATATTAAATACAAAACATTCGTACGGAATCAAAATTATTAGGTTCAAAATTATTTGTTACGAAAAGTTTCTGTTTTAAATAACAATAAAAAATAAACGATTACGAACTATATTATGTATTTGTACGGATAATTTTACGTTTTAACAGCAGAGTTATTAAGTTAATTTGTTGAAGTGGTTTAAATTAGCTTTTTTAAAGAGGTTTTGTTAATGGTTTCAAAGAATCGTCGAAAAAAAAGTATTTCATCGCAAACGAGCGGACCAGTCTCGGAAAATGTTGGTGACATGAAAGAAAAACCTTCTGTTTCTATAAGAGGCCGGAAGCTCTGGATCTTTCGTATTCTTGCAATTACAGTTATTCCCGTTTGTTTGTTTTTACTCCTTGAAACAGGAATGAGAGTTATTGGATATGGATATCCTACATCTTTTGCTCTTCGATATAAAGATAAGAACATAGATAATTATTATAGTAATATAAAATTTTCATGGCTTTTTTTTGATCCCAAGATCGCACGTACGATTTATCCTTTTATGTTTCCCGTACAAAAAACGGATAAGACATATCGTATCTTTGTACTGGGAGGTTCTGCCGCTGCTGGAACGCCTGATGGCGCGTATTCGTTCGGACGTATGTTGCAGGTTATGTTGAGGCGGCAATATCCAGAAACAAATTTCGAGGTTATTACTGCCGCAATGCCTGCGATAAACTCACATGCAGTACTGGAAATCGCAAAAGACTGTGCCGGTTATGAACCTGACATGTTTATTGTGTACCTTGGGAATAATGAAGTTGTCGGGCCATATGGGGCAGGGACTGTATTTTCACAGTTAAGTGACAATCTTTCGCTCATCCGGTTTGGTATAGCTTTAAAATCATTGAGAGTCGGACAGCTTTTAACGAAATTGACAGGTACGATAGGCAGTGACTCACCGAGAGTCTGGATGGGTATGGAAATGTTTCTTGATAAACAGGTGAGCAGGGATGATCCTCAAATGAAAATTGTTTATCGAAATTTTCAGAAAAATCTAATGGATATTTTTCGTGTCGCTGAAAAAAACACTATACCGCTGATTTGCAGTACTGTCGGAGTTAACCTTAAAGACAATCCGCCATTCGCCTCAAAGCATAGTTTGGGGTTAAAGGATTCTGCAAAACAACAATGGGATGAGTTGTATAATCAGGGGATTAGTTTAGAAAACAAAGGTGATTACTCTTCAGCCGCTGATATATATTTGAAAGCTGCTCAGATAGATTCTAATTACGCTGAACTTCAGTATCGCATCGGGCATTGTTACTGGCAAATTGGCAAATTCAAAGAAAGCAAGGAAAGATATATCGAAGCATGTGAACGAGATACACTGCGTTTTCGCGCGGACAATCAAATTAATGCAATCATTCGTGACGCGGCAGATAATAAAAGCCACAAAGGAATTTATCTTGTGGACACATGTAAAGTATTTGAAGAGAACAGTCCTCACGGAACTCCCGGAAAAGAGTTATTTTATGAGCATGTTCACCTGAAATTCAAAGGTAATTATCTCCTGGCTAAAACGGTATTCGACCAGGTTGATAGAATTTTACCTGAGCGGATTAAACAAAATAAAACCGCAGAAAATGCGGCAGAGAATTTAGAGGAAAATTCTTTTCCTTCGGAACAGGAAGTTGCCCAGTATTTAGCTTATACCGAATGGGAAAAAGTTAGTATAGCAGAGGTAGTTCTTGAGGAATATTTAAAGCAGCCTCCGTTTACCAACCAGCTTTATCATGACGAAAGAATCAGACAAAATGAAGAGCGTATGAAGGTTCTTAAAGAGGCTTTTACTGAAGACGTGATGAAAGAAATTGAACGTCAAAATGTTTGGGCGATAAAACAAACGCCTTCCGATCCAGTGTTATATTGGAAATACGGCTTATTATTGGAAAATCAGAAAAATATTTCAGGTGCTGCAATGCAATATGAAATGGTTATTAAACTGGAACCAACTCATCATGATGCTTATGCAAAACTGGGACTCAGTTATGGTTATATGAAAAATCCTGATAAAGCAATCGAATATAATTTGAAAGCCATTAAATTATACCCGTACTATGCCATAGTATATTACAATATGGGTATTGCTTATCATTTAAAACAAATGTATGACAAATCAATTGAAAATTATAAGAAAGCTATTGATTTAAATCCAAAGCAGGGGGATGTGTACTATAATTATGCTGTGTTGTTTTATGAACAGGGAAAGCTTCAGGAAGCTATAGAAATATTACATAGCGGAATAAAATATCTACCTAACGATTCAGAACTGCACTATAGTCTGGCTATTATGCTTAATGCTCAGGGCCTGAAATTGGAAGCCATAAATGAACTTCGCAAAACTCTGGAAATAAATCCCAATCACACAGAGGCTCGTGAGGCACTGAAACAATTACTAGATTAAAGAAGAGGATAAATAAACGGGCCTAAAGCCGAACCTCCGATCAGAACAACTAAACCAAGAAGTAAAAGGATGATTAATATCGGCAGGAGCCACCATTTTTTATTGTGTTTTAGAAAAAACCAGAACTCCGAGACTATGGAAGGGCGTTTTTCGGTGGTTATTTTCTCGAACTCATTTTTTTTGTTTTCTGTATCTTTTGCCATATATATATTCTCTAACTTTTTTCAAAATTGATGAAAATATCTGTCAAGTTTATCAGGCGGCTGTCTTTTTAGCCAGTAACTTTTTGCGGCATAGTCGAATTTTCTATGAAGCGGGTCTTTGCCAGCCAGCTTGAAAATTAACCCGACAGGAGTAATTATCAGAAAATAAAACATTCCCATAACCAAATAACTCAATACATAGCCTATTGGGAACGTTAAGAAAGTCAAACCGAGGAAAATCAACCTGGTTAATTTCGATGATATCAAGCTGCTCAGAAAAATAAACGAACCTGCGCCGATAATGATATAAATCCAGTGAATAGCGAGATGTTTGAAAAAATAAAGAAACAATGATAACGCAATAGACGCGATAAGAGCGACGATTCCGAAATCGTGAAGTTTTTTTCTACTGGGATTATAATCTATTTCAATCATCGACATAGTATTTCTCTATTATATTTAATTAATCCAATTGGAACTTTGCTTTGTAGTCGTCTATTTCATGTTCTTTCGACTGCGGCTGCCGGTCTTTATAAAGCAGCACATCTTCCATAACAAGCACATCCATATTCGTCGCCATAAAACATCTGTAAGCGTCCTGCGGCGTGCAAACAATAGGTTCGCCCCTGATATTAAAACTCGTATTGATTATGACCGAACAGGATGAAATTTCCTTAAATCGGCTCATCAGGCTATGCAGTTTCGGATTGCGAACCGCATCGACTGTCTGGACACGTGCGGAATAATCGACATGAGTTACAGCGGGAATCAAGCTGCGTTTTGATTTTAGTTTTTCCAAACCTTTGAGATTTTCATTTTTATTTTCTATTGGTAAACGTTTTTCTTTATTCACCGGAGCGACCAAAAGCATATACGGGCTTTCCTGGCTGTCCGGCATATCGAAATATTCTTTGACATCTTCCGCCAAAACGCAAGGCGCAAACGGTCTGAAAGACTCGCGGAATTTTATTTTCAGGTTCATTATCGACTGCATGGTTTCGCTGCGCGCGTCACCGATAATGCTTCTGCATCCAAGCGCACGCGGCCCGAATTCCATTTTCCCCTGAAACCATCCAATGACTTTTTCGCTGTTTATTAAATCCGCGACTTTGTCAATAAGCTGTTCCTGATCTGAATATAGCTCATATTTCGCTTCAATTGAATCGAGAAATTCAGTGATTTGTTCATTACTATATGACGGCCCAAGCAGAGAACCTTTTTGCAGGTCGGGACTTTTTATAATCCGTTTGTTGTCAAGCAATTGATACCAGACGAACAGTGCCGCTCCCAAAGCTCCGCCTGCATCACCTGATGCGGGTTGTATCCAGATATTTTCAAAAGGGCCTTCACGAAGAATTCTTCCGTTCCCGACGCAATTCAAAGCTACTCCGCCCGCAAGGACAAGATTCTTCATTCCGGTTTGTTCATGGACATGTTTTGCCATTCTAAGCATTATTTCTTCGGTGACAGCCTGAATTGACGCAGCCATATCCATTTCACGCTGAGTCAAAGGCGATTCAGCTTTTCGCGGCGGACCTCCGAATAAATTTTCGAATTTCTGACCTGTCATTACAGTTTTATGACAATAAGGAAAGTAAGACATATTCAGGCGAAATGAACCATCTTCTTTGAGGTCTAAAAGCTCTTTCATAATCAGGTCGTAATATTTCGGCTCACCATAGGGGGCAAGTCCCATAAGTTTGTACTCACCTGAATTTACTCTAAAACCTGTAAAATATGTAAAAGCGGAATAAAGCAGACCGAGCGAGTGAGGGAAATGCAAAACATTTGTTATATCAATTTTGTTGCCGCGGCCTGTTCCGAAACTTGCGGTTGCCCATTCGCCTACGCCGTCCATAGTCAGAATCGCCGCTTCCTCAAAAGGACATGGGAAAAATGCGCTCGCGGCGTGTGACTCGTGGTGTTCCGTGAAAACATATCTTCCTTTGTATTTATTATCCAGTGCTTTGTCTATTTCGCGAGGCAAATGGAGTTTCTGCCGCAGCCAAATCGGGATTCCCATCATGAATTGCCTGAAACCCGAAGGAGCGTAAGCTATGTATGATTCCAGTAATCTATCGAATTTTACAAGCGGTTTTTCATAAAATACGACATAATTGACTTGCTCGATACCGATTTGAGCCGCGTTAAGGCAATATTCTATTGCTTTTGAAGGAAACCGGCTATCGTGCTTTTTGCGTGTGAATCTTTCTTCCTGTGCTGCCGCGACAATTTCCCCATCACGTATTAATGCCGCCGCACTGTCATGATAATATGCCGATATACCTAAAATATTCATGTGCATTCAAACTCAATAAAAGAATACTTTTCTACAAAGATAATTTTGCAGTAACACGTATATTATAAGATATATCGGCTTTTTTTAGAAGTAATTATGTAATTTTTTAAAAGCTTAATGTATAAGAGAGTGCCATCCAGAATTCATTTTCATCATTTATCGACTTTTCCATAGAAGTCTGATAATAAACAGCAGGAGTAAAGCTTCCCGGGCCGAAATCGATACTGCTTGCGATTCCCCATGTCATATGCGACCAGTCGTGGTCAATATCTGTGCCGCCCTGACCATCATTATAAGTTATATCCCAACTGAAAGTTAGCGGCAGGTCCGTTTCTGGAAGATTACAATCATACGTAAGTCCTAAAATATGTACAAATCCTTCCATTTCTATACTTGAAGCGGGACTGCTGCTTTGAGCGGCGTATAGATAAGCTATTGTGTAAGTTGGAGTAATATTATAAGGCAAAATCATTGGCCATGAGAGACTCAAATCAAATTCCTGCGAGTCTGCTTCATCCGAGGATATGCGAAAGTAATCATAATACAACCATGTCAGACTGTAGTCAGTTTGATATTTTGTTTCAGCAAAAAGACTGCTTTGATATGTTACTGAGTAGTCAAGTTCGTCACTATCGCCGTAACCATCACTGCAAGCGGTTGAACCCCAGACATTTACACTGAATCCTGTTCCAAATAAATCGAAATCAAAACCTGGCTGAAATGCGGCTCGGTCATCATATAAATCAAATCCTCTCCAGATATACTTGCTGGCCCATGCGGCGTCAAACTCTATGCCAAGTTTAGCTTCTTCCTTTTCAATCTGGCCGGCTTGTGAAAGTGTTGGGGAAACCATTAAAAATAGTCCAATAATAAGTTTGGTTTTCAATTTCATTAATTTAACTCCTTCAAAAAAATAAAAAATGTTACAGGTTGAAAGATTATCGTCATAAGGAAATTAACTGCATCAGTATTTTATCCGATAAATACGAGAAAAGTACTTAGTGTAATGTAAAAAAAGTTAGGAAATATATGAAGGCTTTAGTATCGCTTAATCAGAAAATCTTGTGGAGCATCATTGGTGTAATTATATTATCTTTGATTGCTATACTAATTGTTTCCAAGACAATAGTCTTAAAAGGTTTCGCCGCACTTGAAGAAAAACAAGTACAAACAAATCTTAGGCGCGCAGAGAAATGCATAGAAAGTGAATTAGAAGATTTAGCTAAGCTTTGTGGAGATTGGGCACCGTGGGATGATGCACGTGACTTTGTACTCGGCAAAGACCCGAATTTTGCAACATCTGAATTAACAAATAGTACAATAGCAAATCTGAATATCAATTTTATCATTTTTACTGATACATCTGGAAAAATCTTATGTATTAAGGAAATTGACCTCGACAAAGAAGAATTTATAGAACCTAATTTTGCTTTGATTGAAAATATCCTTTCGAATAAATCACTTTTGACAATGTCTGAACCGGAAGATTCCAATTCGGGTTTTATTATTTTTCAAGACTCGATTACCATGATAGCCGCACAGCCAATTTCGAGCAATACACTTGAAAAACCAATCAGTGGTACATTAATTATGGGCCGTTACTTTAACGATGATGTATTAGCAAAATTGGGGGAAAAAACTCAACTCGATATAAGATTAGCAAGTAATGATACGTTCATAGATAATAATCCAATATCTTCGGCCTTATTAATCAAAAGTACAGTAGAAGGTTATCTGGATATTCATGATTTGTTACGGGATAAAAAAGTAAATATTAAGGTTACAATGCCGCGAAGTATTTATAACAGCGGCCTTGAGACTATCAGCTATTTTATATCAGCGATTTTTTTAAGTGGTTCAATAATTCTTGCAACGCTTATGTTTCTTATCCAGAAAATTCTGCTTGATCCAATAAACAAACTGTCTGAAAAATATGCGGATATTGATCTTAAATGTAATACTGATACAAAACTGTTTACAGACAGAGAAGATGAAATCGGCAGGCTGGCAAGGTCTTTTAACAGCTTGATTGAAATACTTAAAAATAAATTAAATGAACGTGAAATCGCGGAAAAATCTCTTGTACTTGCCAAAAAACAGGCCGAAGACGCTAATCAGGCCAAAGGTCAGTTTCTGGCTAATATGAGTCACGAAATCCGTACTCCAATGAATGCTATTATGGGTTTTTGCCAGATATTGAATGACGAAAATCTTACAGATGAGCAGCGGGAATATGTTAATATCATTCACGAAGGAAGCAAACATCTCCTACAGGTTATAAATGACATTTTGGATTTTTCAAAAATTGAAGCCGGGAAAATGGATATTGAATTGTCCCCTTGTTCCATTGCGCGTTTATTCGGTACAGTTGAATCCATGATGCGTCCGGCCGCTTTGGAAAAAGCCTTGAAATTTGAAATTTGCCAGAAGGAAAATCTGCCCGCCAATATTCTAACTGATTCCGCTCGATTACAACAATGTTTGATTAATCTTGTCAATAATGCTATTAAATTCACAGAAAAAGGACATGTCCTTGTCTGTGTTTCTTTAGAGAACAGAAACAATAAACCATTTATCCGTTTCGATGTGGAAGATACAGGTATTGGTATTCCTCTGGAAAAACAGGAAATGTTATTCAGGGCGTTTACGCAGGTTGACGGGAGTCATTCAAGAAAGTATGGTGGTTCAGGTCTTGGTCTTAGTATAACAAGGCAGCTTGCCGGACTTCTCGGCGGCGAGGTTTCCGCGAAAAGTGAAGAAGGAAAAGGTTCTGTTTTCTCGCTTATAATACCGGCTAACGTTGATGTGACAAAAGAACCTGTCATGGAAAAACAACTCAACACGAGGCATCTGATGGATGCTAAAAATAAGGAACTTGAAGATCTTAAGTTTTCAGGACATATTCTTGTAGCTGAAGATGTAAAGACTAACCAGATGCTTACTACTTCGCTATTACACAAGCTTGGTCTGGAAGTGACTATCGCGTCAGATGGTATTGAAGCGGTTGAGAAGGCTTTCGCCAATAAATACGACCTGATATTCATGGATATTCAGATGCCGAACCTGGATGGTTATGAAGCAGTGACAATACTCAGAAAAGAGGGAGTAAAAACTCCTATAGTCGCCATGACAGCCCATGCAATGAAGGGTGATGCGGAAAAATGTATCGACGCCGGATGCGATGACTATTTGTCAAAACCAATCGAGCGTTTTCTTCTTGCGGAAAAAATCAAAAAATACCTTACTCCTATAACTCAGGTTTTGAACACGGATGAAGGTTCTTTACCAATTACGAAAGAGACTCAACTGGCTCAATCGCAGGCAGAAGAATTTTCAGAATCGAATAATGAAGCCAATCATCAGGAATTAAATTCCGAAGTTAATGATATAATCAACTGGGAACGGCTGGTAGAACGATTTGGCGATATAGCTTTAATTGAAGAAATTCTGCCTACCTATCTTAAGGACAGCATGGCGCATTTCGCAAAACTTACCGAAGCAATGGAAAAAAGCGACAGCAAGGAAATAAAATTTCACGCCCACGCCATAAAAGGAGCAGGCAGAAATTTATCAGTTCAAAATTTAACCGATATAGCCGCGAATCTCGAACATTCCTGCAGTGAAGGCGACATGGGGAAAGTGACCGTATTATTCAATGAACTGAAACCTGAATTTGAGAAAGTAATGTCATTTATATCACAGCCTGAATTTATTGAAAACGCCCGCGGCCATTTTGCCAGGATGCAGGGTATAGGTAATATGTAATAATACACAGCATAACTAATTGTGATATTTATTATCGCTCAAATTGTTCAATTTCTTCTTTGCTATGCTGAATACCCAGCGTGGTATAGACGCAACCAAAATTTAGCTATATGATTTTCTGATAAATCCATTCTTTTAAATATCCTCAATTATCTTAAAATTCCTATAGTATAAAACTCTACGTAAGATATTACTACGCAATAAGTTATGAAATTTATTATCGAAAAACACGCATTAAATAAAAGAAGTTTACAGATAGTAGCATAAATGTTTTTAAAACTGTTTCTTTTCTTTCAATTCCTAATTCCAAAGCCTGCCCCCTAACTAATCCCTTAATTTTAAGATAAAATTTACAACGATAATTGGATACTAATAATCATATTACTGCCATTATTGCTTTTAATACCTTGTCATTAATAGACTTACGTAAAATGTGTTATTATGGGTATGTACTTATTCTGCATTTAACCAATCAAGTGCCATTACCACTTTAAAGATATCTAAAAAATTTTCGATAATGACAGAATTTTTATTGCAATCAAATAGATAAAATGGGTAATATAGGTAATGTGATGATTAGGTCCGGTATTGTAGGATCATATGATCTTTGGAATTAGTTATTGTAAGAGGGTTAGTAAGATGAGAGTAGTATTGTTGGTATCTTCGATTGTAGTAGTCTTGGCATACACTAACATTGTTTCGGCTGCAATAACAAACGGTGGATTTGAAACCGGTAACGCCACAGGCTGGAATCCTTCGACAGAATATAATAAAGACAGCTATGATACCTGGGGTATGTTCGTTCAGGACGATGTAACGCATTCGGGCGACTATGCATATTTGATCCACCACGACGCTCAAGCGAACGTTTTGGGACGCAGTATCTGGCAGAACCTCGATTTATCCAGTGGAGACCAACTGAGCTTCTGGTTGAATATTGACCTGAATCCAATTTCGAGTTATGGTGGTGCTGGTTCGTATGCTGGCGTAGAAATTCGCCAGGCAAATTATGGCAGCGTCATTACCAATCTTGTGATGGTAGGTGGTATTACATCCGGAGAGCATTATGGAACAGACGGTTGGCAGCTTTATCAATTCGATTTGAGCGACTACACCGCTCTGGATCAGGTATCAGTAGCCTTTTGGCTGTCAACGTTGAACAATAGTGCCAGCGCGAATAACCGGATCTACATTGATGATGTCTCAGTTATTCCACTACCGACTTCTATAACGCTCAGTACAATTGGAATTGGTTACTTGCTGAGACGAAGGAAGATGTTCGTCTAATTATATTTGATAAAAAATATTTTGGTACTTTAACATACGAAGTGCAACAAGCCTGATATCGAAATTACGAGCCATCCGGCTTCCCACTGAATATGACTATATCACGCAACTGGGACTGAATATCCATACATCTTGGAATCATCTACCACTGGCAAAGCCACATAATTTCTCAATGGCATCGCTTGTGAATTAACGTTTTATTTAACGCTTTAAGCAAAAAGCATGATTAATACGCTTTCATGGCTATTAATCATTCATAATTCACTAATATTTGCTTTGTTATTATAGGGATATGTGAATTTGGGTAATATCGATTTCATTTCATGGCTTCATTTTTATTTTTTTTCACATCTGAAACCTCATTATTAAGGCAGTAAATAAGGATTGCATTTATAATTTCGGACGGTTATACTATCCTTTTCGGAGTATGTAGGTTAATATTCTGAAGAAAAAAAATGAAAAATGCCGATTTATGGAAGATAAACGCAATATAGTAAAACTAAGTGTGCGCGCAATAAAGGAATAAAATGCAACTTGGCAACAGAGACATATTAGGATTGGATATCGGCTCTTACTCAGTCAAGCTCATTCAAATGCGAAAGAGCTCTAAAGGCTGGTCGGTTATTTCTGGAGCAATAGCGGAGATAATTTCCGGTAACTCTGAAAATCCGAACTTGCGCGATGTTGATATAGTTAATACGATTCAGACTTGCCTTAATCTGGCCGGTACTAAAACAAGCTATGCAGTTTGTGCCCTGGGGGGTAATGAAGTGGCAATCCGCAATTTCGATTTTCCATCCCTGCCTAAAGAAGAGTTGGAAACCGCGGTACTTTTGGAAGCTCGCCAGGTATGTCATTTTACGACGACTGATATCGCGGTTGACTATCATGTAATACCAAACGGCAGCGAGCGGACACGCGGTTATCTTGTTGCGGCTACAAATAAAAATATCGAAAACATTACCAGGCTTGTGAAAAAATCAAAACTTAATTGTGCTATGATTGACGCCGACGCACTTGCGCTGTTAAACTGTTTTACGGAAATAGAGAAGCCGGAGAATGATCATGGCACAGCAATTCTGAATATCGGTAATAATCATACCGCAATGGTAATAGAAGGCAGGGCAGGATGGCCTTTTGTTAGAAACCTGAACTACGCGGTTGAGGATGTAATTAAACAAATCGCCGTAGAGTACAGTTTTACCTCGGATTCGATAAAAAAAATACTGCTCGATGAGACAAAAGAGATGCCTCCTGAAATTTACGGAGCCTTGTCGAAAGCTACCAGGGATTTTGTAAATGATATCGAAAAGACGCTCCTGTATTATTCGACGCAGAACAATTCGTTCGATATCCGTAGGATTCTTGTTTGCGGAGGCGGAGCATTGTACCAGGGTATTGTAAAACTGCTCGCTAAAATGCTGCCATTCGAGACTGAACTATGGAACCCGTTTGAAAAAATGCGTCTTTCCAAAGGTAACAATTCAAAAAGTGTTTTGCTAAAGAATGTATTAAAAAAGAATGGTCCCGCAATGGTCGTAGCGGCGGGGCTGGCAATGAGAAATATATAAATAGTATTTAGTTAATAGTGGTTAGTGAATAGATGCATACAATAGATTTATTAAAAGGTCAGGGAATACCGCCGAAGACTACTTTTAGTAGTGTCTTTTTCACGGCATTGATTTTTATTTTGCCCTTAATTATCGGCTCGATTATGGCCGGAATGTATGCGGTCAACAGGATTAACCTTGAAATGAAAATGATAGAGGAAGAAAAATTAACGAAAAAACTCGAAGAATATCTGCCGGGAAAACAGGAAGCTGCGAAGTTCCAGAAAGAAAAAAACAATTACTCTGCCAGAATCAGCGAAGCAGCTAAATGTATTGATACATATTATCAGTGGTCGCCTGTATTAATCGCATTGGCCAAGAATGTGCCGGAAGATATGGTAATGGATTACTTATCTGTGTCCAACGCTAATACCGCCGTGTTGAAAAAAACGAATGACCCGAACGCAGGTCTTGTTATTCCAGTCCCAGGGAAAAAAATGACTATTGATCTTAGCGGCAATGGAAAGGATTATACTGCCAAGGTACAGGAATATAAGGAAAAGCTGGATTTGGAACAGTCATTAAAACCTCTTATGAAGGACGTTCCTACTTATGTAAAACTGGAGAATAAACAGGATATTTCCCAGGAATCTTTTAGAATGAACTTGGTTTTCGATAAGAAAAAATAAGTAATGATATGAGTTTTATTAGCAGAAAAAATCTGGTGAACGCAGGAGTTGTTTGGAGTATTAGTCTTGCTGTTTTGATCCCTGTATATTTGTTAGTTATACAGAGGCAGTTTGATGACTTTGAAAATATTGAAGCAACATGTGAACAATTGGCCAGAGACGTTAATGAAGCAAGGCTTCTTTCATCCGAGGACGCAATAAATAAATTCCGCGCTCAGATCGAAGAAATGAAAAATACGTACGGCGGATTTGTTATTCCTTCCAAAGATAATATTCAGTCTCTTGCTTCGTTGGAAATTGACAGGATTGCACAGGAAATAGGTCTTGAAGAATTTCACATTGACCCCTGGATTAGCAGGGAAGTGGCCGCTTTTAGTGAGTGCAAATATTTGTTCGGACAGCCGATGGAGATTACTTTTAACGCGAATTTTAATGAATTCGCGAAATTTCTGAATAAGCTCGAAGGGTATAAATCAGTTATTTTTATCGATACTTTTTCTATAACCCGTTCGATAGAGAAAGATAAGAAACATCAGGTGAAAATGAATCTGGAAGTATTGGTACAAAAACAATCCGCAATAGCTAAGGGATAGAAATAATATTTCCCCCGGATTCGTTATACCTGAAAATAATTACTGGAAAAGAAATTATAGAAATATATTGTAAATAAATGAGAACTGTAGCAATAGCAAATCAAAAAGGTGGTTGCGGCAAGACAACTACGGCTGTTAATCTCGCCGCGGCTTTTGCTGTATTGGGTAAACGGGTTCTGTTAATTGACCTCGACCCGCAGGCTCATGCTACATTGGGTTTGGGATGTGACCCGGAAGCGGTTGATAAAACAGTTTACGACCTGTTTGTTGATAAAAATTCTCCAGTGTCCAGTATGACGGTTGATTCCAATATCAAGGGGCTTTCTGTCCTGCCGAGCAATGTTTTGCTCTCAGGTGTTGAGCTTGAACTGGCATCAATGGAAAATAGAGAATATGTAATGGACAAGAGGCTTGAAGAATTGAATGGTTCATTCGATATGTGTTTGATTGACTGCTCACCTTCGCTCAGTTTGCTTACAATAAACGCTCTTGTAGCAAGCGACGAGGTACTAATTCCGGTTCAAACGCATTACTATGCTCTTGAAGGTTTGCGTCAGCTTCTTGAGACCGTTGATATTGTCCAGAGACGTTATAATGAAAAGCTTGAAATTCTCGGTTTGTTATTGACCTTTGTCGAAAGCAGAACGAAACTCAGCAGGCAGGTTCAGAAACAGATGAGAGAATTTTTCGGTGATTTGGTATTTACTACAGTGATACATAAAGATGTAAGATTAGCAGAGGCTCCGAGTGCTCATGAGTCCGTTTTTATTTATGCGCCTGATTCTACGGGAGCATACGAACATAAAATATTAGCGGAGGAGATAGGCTAAGAAAATGGATAAGAAAAACAGGACAGGATTGCAGAGTAAAATATCGCACATTTTCGCCGGTGTTCCGGTGCCGAAGAAAAAAATGCCGCTATCTGATAATTCCGAATCCGAAAAAAAAGACGGCATTCCTGGTATAACACAGAATGTTACAGATGATATAGTATTGGAACAAACTGTAAATGACCGAAAAATTGCTAAATCTAATCTTGAGGAAGATATAATCGAAGTATCTTTCTCCCCCGAAGCATTGGAGTACCCGGAACAGGATTTACAGCAGAAGACTGAACCGAAGAAATTTCAGCCAAAACCTCTTGAATCATTTAAGAAATCACCGATTGATAAGCAGATTGAAGAAGAGTTGTCTCAAGAGCAATTCAAAATAATTTCAGAACCTGATATAACAGAAAAAACAGAGCGTCCGGAAAACAAATCTTTTAAGGAAAAGAAAACTTCTGATTCAGAATCCGAAGCAGTAAAATCTGATAGCAGTACGCTTGATAATCTTCTGGCACAGGATAAATCTAAGCCTGTATCTCTGAATAAGCAGCCGCTGGCACAAAAACCTTCAAAAGAAGATACAGGGGAGGAAAAGCCGAAAGTTAAAGAAGTGACTCCGCAGCCGCCTGTAAAAGGAATAAAGGAAAAATCTAAAGTAACAGGAAGTAAAAATTCAGTTGTTAAAGATACAGTTGTCACTCCGAAAGCCGTCGTAAGAGAAGTTCCAGAATTAAAGGACGAAACAAAACAGATTACTCGTATTCCGAGAAGAACATCACTGAAAACAAAAGGCAAAAACTTAAATTCAAAAACCGCTGATGCTCAGCCAAAACAAAAGTTAATGGTAGCATTGATAGTTATTTTGCCGATATTATTAGTTCTTGTGCTGATGAAAAATAATGGTTTTTTTGAATCGAGTTCGAGTACTACAGTGATTAATCCGCCTGTTTCTCCTGTATCATCCGCAAAGGTACCTGGCAATCTGCAAATCAACTGGCAGACTCCGCCTGTTTACCCCGTTGATATTCGTGACCCGATGGGATTGGTAGAATCTGGCGGCGGGGGTCCAAGTGGAGGCAGCATATTTGAATATCCGGATTTTGATGTCAGCGGAACTTCAGCTTTAGAAGGCGGGGAATATCAGGTCTCAATAATTTTGAATAAAACTTCTAAGATGTCATTAGAAAAAGATGCAGTTATAAAAGATAATAAAGGCCGTGAAGTAAAAATAATAGATGTTAGCCGTAACCAGGTCGTATTTGAGATGAGCGCTGTGCTCTGGACTTACGACTTAAGGTCAAAAAAATGGACTAGTGATGAAAGTTGGGATACTTTGGAGGACTAATCGAAAGGAGATATTATGAGAAAATTTAGGGAAAGCAGAAAAGTCTTAGTACTATTAACAATGTTTTTAATTACCGGTTATTGCGCAATCGCTATGGCGGCGGATTCGAATGATACGCAAGCCAAACTTCCAACTGAAATAGAGCAGAAAATGCAGCAGAAAATTACGTTGAATTTCCCGGATGATCAGCCGATAGGCGTAATTCTGAATGCTATTTCACAACAGGTGGACCTGAATATTGTCAAAAGCCCTGAAATAACAAAAACAGTATCGGTTACGATTGATAATGTCCCGCTCGGAGAAGCTCTGAACCAGATTCTTATCTCCTGTGACTGCGGCTATGTCGCCAGCGAGAACGTCATTAGAATAGTTCCTTCTTCACAGCTTACACAGGAAACGGAACGAACACAAAGCAAGATTTACCGAATATGGTATGCAAATGTAAAAGACGTGGAAACGGCCTTAACAAAAATATTATCCAGCCGCGGCAGTATTGCATCAAGCGCAGGAACCAGCAATATAATAGTAACAGATACTGAAAGTAAAATTAAAGCTATAGATGAATTTCTCAACGAAATTGACCGCCCGACACCTCTAATACAGGTTGAGGTCAGAATATATGATATTACCAGCAGAGATAATCTTGATATTGGTGTAAACTGGTCTGCCGGAAGAAATGCGCCTATTACAAATATTCAAAGAGAAAAATCAACAACACGAACCGGAACACTATCAAATGATACTACAACTACTGGCAATAACACAACAACTGGTAGTAGTACCACAACTGGTAGTAGTACCACAACTGGCAACAATACAACGACAAACAATACCTCCACAGTTGGCACTAACACAGTGACGGGACCAACCGATTCTACAACTACAACAACAACAGAGACCGGTACAGGTACAGGTGATAATCCCCCGGCATTAGGGACTTCTGATACTACAGTAGATGTCGAAAGCGAGAATATTCAAACTTCTGGAGGAACAACGGATTCAACTACCACCACGACTACTACAGGTTCTACTGCTACTACAGGTTCCACTACTGCTACAGGTTCCACTACTAATTCTGGATCTACATCTTCATCCGGTACTTCAAGTAGTTCTACAACAGGAAATGATATTTCCACGAGCGATACTGAATCAAAGTCTATTGATGGTACATGGTTAAGAGACACATATAGCACAAGCAAGCCTTTTATGGGAGGTGGTTTTGATAGAGATAATGGTGGATGGCTTCGTTTTGGTCTTCTTACCGATCAGGTTGATATAGAACTTATTTTGAGCATGCTACAAAAAGAGGTGGGAGCCAAATTACTTGCAAATCCGAGAATATTAGTATTAGATAATGAATTAGCAACCTTTAAAGCTGTTCGAGAAATTCCTTATCAGGAGCTTCAGCAGGGTGGTTATCAGAGTTTCGGTACAACTGAGTTCAAAGATGTCGGTGTAGAACTTTCTGTAACTCCTCATTTGGCAAGAGATGGAATGATAAGACTTCATATTATTCCGTCTTTTAGTATTCACGTTGATGATGTAATCCTAAGTTTGGCAGGTGCTAATATTACAATGCCTCAACCAGTGGTAGATAAACGAGAAGCGGATACAATAGCGTTAATTAAAGATGGTCAAACTGTAGTAATTGGTGGATTGAAAAAGAAGGAAACCACACGAGATATTCGAAAAGTTCCGATTCTTGGTGATGTACCTATTCTCGGAGGTTTTTTTAGATCTGAAGGAGAAAGTGTTGTTAATAGTGAACTGGTTGTATTTATCACACCAAGAATTATTGATCAATCTGTGTTATCAGAAAAGGAAATTGAATATTTAAAAGCAACAGAATTTGAAAGTCCTGTAATTCCTTCTTCGAAAATAAAACCTAATAAAAAATAGAGAATTAAGAGAAAGAATAATTTAATAAGAGAATTCGGCTTCTGGATGAGTTGATAACTTGCCAAAAGCCGGATTCTTTTAATCGTAATAAAATTGAAATATATCCGTTTAGATTGGTTAGAAAATATATTCCAGATAAAAATGGAAAGGGTGCTAAACAATGGCAGAAATAAGAAATATCCTGGTTGAGGCCGTCGAAAAACAAGCAAGCGACGTTCATATAAATGTTGGACTAAAGCCGATTATTCGTGTTAATACGGAACTGCTCGAAACTAATTTTCCCGTTATTACCGATAGTGAAGCGAGAGAAATAGTTTTGTCACTTGTAGGACAGGAAAGATTTGAAAAATTCGAGAAAAACAGGGACCTGGATTTCTCAACGAGTATTTCAGACCCTAACAAAAGATTCCGAGTAAACGCGCACTACCAGCGTGACACAGTCGCGATTTCATTCAGGTTGATTTCTGATGTTGTACCAACACTGGATGAATTAAATCTCCCTGATAAATTAAAGGATTTCGCTGAATTGCCAAGGGGTTTGGTTCTTGTTACCGGCCATACTGGAGCGGGCAAAAGTACTACACTGGCCGCGACTATCGGGTTGATTAACCAGAAATTCAAAAAACGTATTATTACCGTCGAGGATCCAATCGAATATTGGTTAACCAATGATAAGAGTATGATAGAACAGCGTGAAGTCGGTTCGGACTGTCCCAATTTCGCGACTGGTTTAAGACATATTTTGCGTCAGGACCCTGATATTATTATGGTTGGTGAAATGCGTGACCTTGAAACCACGAGCTTCACTCTTACCGCCGCTGAAACCGGACATCTCGTTTTCAGTACTCTTCATACTGTAAATACTTCTCAGTCTATCGAAAGAATTATTGATATTTACCCGGCAAATCAGCAAACTCAGGCCAGAACGATGCTTGCCAACGCTCTGCAGGCGGTAGTTTCGCAGACATTATTCAGGCGTGCTGATCAGCCCGGCATGGTTCCGAGTACTGAAATACTTTTATGTACTTCCGCGGTCAGAAACTGTATTCGCGAGAACAGGATATACGAAATTCCGAATATTATTGAGACTTCAAGACGCTTTGGAATGCACTTGATGGATAACAGCATCGCGGAATTAGCCGAAAAAGGATTTATCGATAAGGAAGAAGCTCTTTTACGTGCCGCAAATCGCAAAAAGATGGAGAAATTGCTGCATCTTTAAGCAAGTGCTAAAACATAAATCCTGAATAATTAAATCTATATACAGACTTTCAGAATCATACCTGAAACAGAGGTAAAGACTGCTGTTTCAGGTATTTTTTTGTATAGTTTTGAAAATTTCTTTTGACACAAAATCTGATTTTTCATACTGAAATCAGGTTTATACACTTCTTTTCTTAAGCTCATCAAGCTTTTTACAAACTATTTACAATACTTTTCGGGTTTTCATCGTCTATATTATAAAGAGAAACGTTTATTGTAATATTTAAGGAGCATTAAAATGTCTATAATGGGAAAAAGATTCATCGAATGTTTCGTAGTTTCTGTTTCAATTTTTGCGATTCAGGCTTCGGCGCAAATAAGTCATATCGAAATTCCTCCTTTTTCATCAAATGTTATGATACCTCAAAGCAGGGCGCGTGCCTTTACGCCGGACAGGGGAGGTTCTGTAGAAATTACAGATATAGGCGCATTAATCGATATTCTGGAAAACACAGCGACTACGACAATAGAAATTCGACTTCATAATACATCAAATCGCAGGCAGGAAGCCGAGCTGATTTTCCCGGTTCCCGATGGTGCGGTAGTTACCGGCTTTGCGTATGACGGCCCTGGAAGGATGATAACGGCAAAAGTGCTTCCGAAAGACGAGGCCAGACGAATTTACGATAGCCTTGTTTCAAAAATTCGTGACCCGGCTCTTGCTGAATTCATCGGATATAACCTGATTCGCTCAAGTGTTTTCCCGGTTGAAGCGAACAGCAGTCAGAAAGTCCGCTTAACTTACGAACATTTACTTGAGACGGATGGTAACCGAGTCGATTATTTTCTCCCTCGTACTGAATCGCTCGAGTATAAAGTTCCGTGGGAAATCACAGTGAATATAAAGTCAAAACGACCAATTTCTACCGTATATTCACCTACGCATAATCTTATTGGCCTGAAAAAAATCGACCTTGAGAATATGGAAGAAAAAGAAGGTCCTGTTGAAATTTCCGCTCATACAGAAAAAGGAGCAAATGTTCCCGGTCCGTTCCGTCTTTCTTATCTGATGCAGGAAAACGGCGTAACCGCTTCGATGTTTGCATATCCTGATGAAAAAGTTGGCGGCGGATATTTCCTGTTACTCGCCGGATTGCCCGCGGATATATTGAATGACAATGGCGCTCCCGCAATCAAAAGGGAAGTGACATTGGTGATTGATAAATCCGGCAGTATGAATGGCGAAAAAATCGAACAGGTAAAAGAAGCGTCGCTGCAGATTATCGCTGGTCTTAAAATGGGCGAGG
>CAZVOA010000041.1:0-31446 GCA_964628465.1 uncultured Pirellulales bacterium
TCATACTTGGTGGTTTGGTAAAACTCAATCAAAGCAAGGGCGGCTCGAAGGTACCGATACTTGGAGATTTGCCGCTGATTGGCTTTTTATTCAGGAGTGTTGATAAAAGCGATGTCGAAAAGAAGCTGTATGTATTTCTGAAGGCCAATATAGTCAGACCTACCGATGGCATAGTTTTAAGTGATTTAGAGCAACTATCGAAAGAGCACAAGGACGCATTTGAGAAATCAGAAACAGAGTTCCAGGATTATGAAAACATCCCCGGCCTGGAACCAATACCGATGAAGCCGGATAAAGTGTTAAATGATTATAAATAATAAATGGTCCACAGAAGGCAGATTAAAGAGGCTAACGGTTAGTATTTAGTTTTTAGTGTTTTTCTCGTTTCTCCGCGAAACTGTCTTTGAAAAAGAATTTTCTGGCTATTGAAGGTGAATATAATAAAATTATATATATTGTACTATTAATATTATACATACGATTACAAACTTTTTTAGGAGAAAAAAATGAATACTGTTATAAAATTCGGTTTATGTTTATTGGTTATTATATGCTTAGTTGGTTTTTCAGGCTGCAAGAAAAAATCAGAACCTCAGCCTCCTGTATCAGTAACTGAAGAACTTCAAAAACCGGTAATATCTGAGCCGGCGAATGAAACTGCAGCACCTGCAGCCGCCGCCCCGGCGCCAGCCGCTTCTGTAAAAAGTACAATTGATTCTCTTATAGCCGCTCCAATTGATACTGTTAAGGCTGAAGTAGCAGAAAATTCTAATATCGAGATGCTTAAAGCCAAAGCGATGGAATATAAAGATGCAATAGTTGCTAAAAAAGAAGAACTCACAAAAGAAGCCGCTAAACTAAAAGAAATACCGCTTACACAACAGCTTGGCACGGATGCTAAAACAATCCAGAGTAATATTCAGAATCTTACAAAAACTGTATCTGATCTGACAGAAAAGTTCGAGCTTTATAATAACAAAATCAAGGAACTTGGCGGCACCGCATTATAATTGACAAAATAAAAAACTTAATAATGAAATAAAAATAAGGAAATAGAAATAAAAAATGAAAAAGACGGGAAAGGACGATGTCACTAAGGGAGAAAATACTGCCGTTTACTGCGCCATTTCAGGTTGAACAACAGGCGGCAATGCTTTACACTATATAAAAAAACCGCGTTTCCGATAACGAAAACGCGGTTTATAACGAGGCCGAAGGGGCTCGAACCCTCAACCTTCGGATCGACAGTCCGATGCTCTAACCAAATTGAGCTACGGCCCCGTTTGTCCAACAAGACGAGTAATATACAATTTCTTGTACTTAAATGTCAATACTTAAAAATAAAAATATTTAAATTTATTTTATCTTTTCGCTGACTTCGCTTTCCTTGCAATAGGCTGTGGTTTAGTTTTCTTGTTTTCACTGTGTTCGATAATTTTCATTGCTTTTTCAACATTGGCGACTTTCAGGATTCCAGTGGTTTTACCTCCTCTGGCTCCGGCGGTGCAGTATGCGTATATAATATTTATATGATTTTTGCCAAGTTTTTCCGCCACGGCAGCAAGAGCGCCGGATTCATTGTTCAAAGTCATGCTTATAACGCTTGATTCGCTATAAGGCAAATTGAGATTGTCCAATATTTTCCGTGCTTTATCCGGTGAGTCAAAAACCACTCTCATTACTGCCTGATCAGCGGAATCCATTACCGTCATCGCGATAATATTTATTTTTTCGTTTGCGAATTCGCCAAGTACTTTTGCCATTACACCCGGTTTGTTAATCATAAAAATCGAAAATTGCTGCGTTATGTGCATAAGTTCAGCCTTTCTCACAAAAAGTCCTTTTAAGGACACTTTATATTATTTCACCCCCACAACGAAAAAAGGGGATCATTCCTCGCTTGTGCCGGTTGTTTCGATTGCACTTTTTAAATTTGGAAAGAACCTGAAAATTTTATCGAGATTCGTTATTTTAAAAACCCTGTGCAATTGCGGGTTTATAGCAATTATTAAAACTTCCCCATTATATACAGATATTTTCGTTCTTATGTTCAGAAGCATTCCTAAAACCTGTGAAGAAAAGAATTTAACCTGTTGGAAGTCGAAAATAAGTCTGGAAGGCTTGTTTTTTTCAATAAAATCGGAAATTTGTCTGGAAATTGTGTTAATTTCCTCTGAATCGCTGATGGAAGCGGATTGAAAAGAAACTACGCTTGCCTGTGATTGAGTAGTTATTTCTATGCCTTTTTTCTCGTCCATGACTTCCCTTGACATTAGTTACACTATTTTCGGACATAAGACCGTATATATCGGCTCCTGATAATATATTAACATGTTTTCTTTTCTTTTCAAAATAATAATTATTATCTTAATCTGATTAATATCTTCTTTTTTTGACATTTCCAGAATTTGTATTTTTGCATTATTTCGGTTATCTGGTACAATTCAGTTATAAGAAAGTTAATTAAATTTATAATGGAGCGATAGAAATGGACTTAAAAAGTTATTTTGAAAAAACAGAAGGAACCGGGATTTTAGCAACCGCCGATTCAGATGGAACAGTCGATATAGCACTTTACGCTAAGCCGGAGGTAATAAATGATTCGACAATCGCTTTTGTTATGAAGGAGCGGCTTAGTCATCAGAACCTGAGAACCAACCTCAACGCGGCGTATATGTTCATCGAAAAAGGTGAAGGCTACACGGGCAAAAGGTTATACCTGACGAAAATCAGGGAGGAAATCAATTCTTCAGTTGTCAAAGAGTTCATAAAAAAACAACCTGTAATTGCAAGTTCGGAAGATGACTCAAATAAGTTTCTCGTCTTTTTCCGCATAGAAAGTATTTATCCGTTAGTAGGTGATAAACTTTAATTCGGAATAACCAAAAAGGAGATAATAATGCGGAGATATTTAAAGATAGCCTGTTTATGCGCGATTTGTCTGCCATATTTTTCTTTTGCGGCAGAACAAACAAGCGAAAAAAAATATGAGTTGGAACCTTTCATAGAAAATCCAAGAGTATTCTATGGAGAAACTGGAAAACCAACCAAAACAGATTCACGTGTAGAAACCTGTGAGAAACTCACTTCAGATGAAATTAAACTGATACAGAATTATATTTCTGAAATAACTCAAAAACCTATCTGGTTTGTTCGACTGCCTCTTATGTCCTCTCAAGGTACACGAAGCTCTGTAAAGGTATATCTTGCTCCTGATTTTATGAATACCAGATTTCGTTCCGGGCAAATGTATTTACTGAATATAGGTGGAAAAGCAAAACCTGTAATCAGGCTTGAAGCGAAATTTAGCTTGCCGTATTTACAGGTATCTTTGCCTGGTGAGGAATTTAACCAGAAACTTGGGACGCCTAAAGTTTATGAGTTACCTTTTCGATATCCATCCCCAATTATAAGCGGAAACAAGACTGAATATGAGGATATGACGCAGGAAGAAATTATAAACGTTCTTGACTATCTACATGATCCTAATACTTACCCGCATAGTGAGAAAGAACAAAGGAAAGTTGAAGAACGTACGCTTGAAGATGGAACGAAAAAGCGCGAAATTGTTCATATTCCTGCAAAACAGGTAATATATGAACTGATTCATTCTCAACCAGTTGAAAGTATTGAAAAAGAAAAAGATACCGGTCAAATAATAGTCACTTTAGGATTTGTACATAACGGCTTATTTGCTCAATGTACCACATATCGTCTTAAAAAGACAGAGCAAGGTTACGAAATAATTAAAAGTATGCAATGGATTTCGTAACACATGAAGGAGTTATAGATGGAATTATTTCACAAGTATATAGACGAATATAAAAAACAGATGGCTAAAGGTGATATTCCAAAAGCATATAAAGGCTTGATGGAATATATTATGTCCCTGAGGACATATTTTCAAAATAAATATCCCGACTATTCTGTTTCCGGCAATATTTATAACGGCTATATGGACATGACATATTTTTCATTCTTCCCAGAATCATTAAAAAAAAGAAAATTGAAAGCCGGGATAATTTTTCTTCACCAATCCTGCGAATTTGAAGTCTGGCTATTCGGATATAACAAAAAGATTCAATCGAAATACTGGGAGCTAATAAAAGAAAGCGGCTGGGACAAATACCATCTTGTTCAAACAATAAAAGGAAACGATTCGATATTAGAGCATGTTTTGACTGATAATCCTGACTTCAGCGACCTGAACGCTCTAACAAAACAAATAGAAAAAGGCACTTTGAAATTTATCAAGGATGTAGAGGATTTCTTATCTAAACAGTAAATTTGAACACCATCGTCAAATCTTAATAAATATGTGATTATACCAGTTTAATTGCATAATTTTTTATTGCAGATATGAATGCTTTTATATAGAATAATCAGCGAGATTATATCAGGGCCTTTTTAGGTAAGGGATTTATTTTGCTTGCTTGTTATTTTAAGCAATATTAAGATTCGGAAAAAAGCGTATGAAAACAATATACAGCATTTTGTTACTTCACGTAGTCCTTATTATACTTGCATCTACAGATTTTGATATAATCCCATTCGCAATAAAAGGGGAGTATTTTAACTGGGACTATTGGAGGTACTCGTTCAGAAATGGTTTTGGTTATACTTTTTACAGTCGCTATTCATTATTACAAATATTAACCTACATTGGAGCATATGCGGCGGGTTTAGTTTTGTTTGCCGCCGTTTATCACAAAGGATTTAGATTTCCAGGCTCGCTTGGTTTTGGTTTATGCTGTCTTGGATTGGTTTCTTTTTTAATCGAAGGGTCTCATTGGATATTCAAGTATAATATGTCCTTGATAGCATCCTTTCCAATTATACTATTCGTTTTGTGGATTATAATTGTATCATCTCTTAATAAGAGGAATAATTAGATAAAAATTACAAGGTACTTATATGAAGCAGAAAACAGCTATTTTTTTTACATTTGTTCTTGCAGTTCTACTGATTTCAATGGTCTTGGGATATTATTTCTTTTTAATAAATATTGCATGGAGGTTAACTTCGCCTCGTTTGATGGTAATAGCAGGTTTCAAGGATGGCAGTCATATTTATCTCTATCAAAGTGGTTTTCAGGATAGAGATGTGAGTCTTTGCATTCCACTCGCACAGGGATTCACAAAAATTAAACGTATTGCGAGTTGGAGATATTCTGAATTTGATGCTATTTGTTCAAAAGACAGATCCGTTATCGCATTTGAACTGAATGACTATTTTGTTGCAGCGTATGATTTCAAAACTCGAGATGCAATTACTATTACCAAAACCTATCACCGCGATGGAACAGAACCAACAAGTAACTCAAAAGATGTCGATATTGAGATTACAAACTTAATTAATAGCAGAGGCGGCATAGGAAATGTCATACCATGTACTTATGATACTTATGTTGGGATGACATATAAAGACTGGAAAAAATTCCAAGAAGGCTTAAAAGCCGGCGAACAGGATGATATTGAATGAGTTTCGTGTTATGTTGAGTTAGATATTGGATGTGTATTATAAACTGGCAAGGAGTAATATCAAAATGAAGATTATTTTACAAAATTCATATCAACGAAAAATACTAACCTTTGTAATCCTTAGTTTGTTTTTGATGTGTTGGAATTTATCGAGTTTTGCATTTTCTGTTGGGCCTGGTTTCTTTTTTTATTCGAACTATGAATTAGTAAAAATGGCTGATGATATACTTTTAGTTACACCGGAAAGTAAAATAGAAGAATTCAATATACGCTTCAAAGTAAAGTCTAGTTTGAAAGGTAGATATAAAAACACTGAGATTATAGGATTCGGAATATTAGACCCAAATGAATATAAAGGAGCCAGTCAAAGAGGGGAATTTTCACGAGCCAGGCCTGGTACTTATAGTGGTGCCGGTTCAGCTTATGATTATCTGATAGGAAAGCAGTATCTCATCTTTGTAAAGAAACGGAAAGTATATTCAGGATTAGATCGAGCCTTTTTTGAGAAACAGATAGAAGGAGAGTATATTTGGGAAATGGGAGTGCATTCTTTGAGCCGTGATCTTGAAGAAGTTTCTGGTGAAGATGATCCGTGGGTAAAGGCTGTCAGGTTATATATGAAAATAGCCAAACTAAATGACTATGAAATCGAAAAGGCTGAATTAAAAAAACTTTTCAATTCAGCCACAAACGCACCCGTCGGTGTAGTTGATGATATCAAAAGACATTTCGAAGCTATAACACCAATGAAATCATATGAAGACCTGGTCCTGTTGAGAAATAACCTGAAAACAGATAAGGACCCTGATAAATGCGTTTTGGCAATGATGGCCGCTTTATATCCGGAAGCTTTTGACTTAGTTTGCAAAGAACACCCGAATGATGGAAAATATTTCTTTGCGGTAAAACATCCTGAGCGGAGTAAAAGATGGTTAGAAGTATTCTCTAAATTAGATTCTGGATTGAGTAAAAGTGATGCCTTGGGACTATTATTGCCGAATGTTACGAAAGAAGAGGAAGAGTATGTATTACCCTTGATTAAATATGTTGATCCGGGCGGCTATTCGGGCGAACAGCTTGCTATGTGGATAGTAGAACATCCGAATGAGGAAAGAATAGCGGCTTTGAAAGATTGTGTTGGTAAGGATTATGAAAATAAATGGAGTATGGCAGAAGCAATTGCTCTTTTAGGTGACAAAGGGATTCTTGATTGGGCAATTGACCAAGTAGCATCAGAGAAATATGTTGCTCCGGTATATGTTATTGGATACTCACCGAGACCAGAAGCATTGCAGGCCGCTAAGGAAATTATCGCAAGTGGAGATACTAAACGTGTTAGTATATTAGGCTATGCCGTTAAGAAGGATTTTAATAAAAGTCCACATCGTTCTTTCATTATAGATATGTTAGATTCGTTCGAAAAGACTGAACAAAAAGAACAATAGTGTGAGCAATCGAATTGACGAAATGTGAAAATGCAATATTTGTATGGATATATTGTTATAAAAAAACAATTATTTTCTATTGCATACCTGATTGATAAAAAATAAAATATCCATCGCGAATATGTTCTGACGTTTAGGACTAAGAGCAGAAGTTCCGAATATGAACAGCGTTTTAGTTCAAAATAGAAAACCGTTAATTCAAAGGAGATGAATGATCATGGTCAGAAGGGTATTAAAAACATCAATTCAGTTGGCAATCGTTATTTTAATTACTTTCACTTTGTTTTCCTGTACTTCAAAGACTGCCGGTACATCAAAGGCTTTCTCCGTTGGGATAACAGACCAGCCTTTGACGTTTTGCAATCCTATCAACGTAGTAGCCGGGTCAGAAAGAGTAGGCAGGATGGGTGAGCCGGTTGTCGTCCTTTACAAGGATGATTATTACCTGTTTACCGGCAGCGGATACTATTATTCGAATAATATGAGGGATTGGACATTCGTTAATGCTCCGAATTACCCGAGGGGAGTTCCGTCGTGTGCAACCGACGGCGAGACTATGTATGCCTGTGCTATGAACTCAAGAAATGTTTTTGCAAGTACTGATCCCAAGAGCGGCGTATGGACACTAGTTGGCACATTTGATAGTGACAGATACGGCGATGCCAATATATTCATAGATGATGACGGACGCTTTTTTATGTATTTTGGCTGGGCACAGCTTCTGCCAATTCAGGTCGTCGAATTGGACCCAAAAACATTCAAGGAAATTGGAGAACCAAAAACTTTATTCTTCAGTGATTATGAATCGCATGGTTTTGAGAGAAGAAGACCCGGAGATTTGATATTCCCATATTTCAATCACAGGCCGTATTTCCCTGAAGAATTACCATGGATAGAAGGTCCATTTATGATTAAACACAACGGCAAATATTATCTGCAATACGCCGCGATTGGTCTTGAATTTGCGTCTTATTCTCATGGCATTTATGTCAGTGACAGTCCTCTCGGACCGTTCGAGTATTCGCCGCATAATCCGCTCACATTTAAGACAACCGGATTTATGGTTGGTGCCGGACACGGCAGTACATTCCACGATAAGAACGGACAGTTATGGACTATTTGTATGGTTCCTTCATTCTATGGCAGCGGCAGAGGCGGTTCAGAACTTGCTTTATTCCCAACAGCTGTAGATGCCCAAGGGGTCATGCACTCAAATACCGCCTTTGGCGATTATCCGCAATATTATCCCGGTATCATAGAAAATGCGGTTAAAAGCAACTTTACTGGTTGGATGCTGTTATCTCTCAAAAAACATGTAGAGGTTTCTTCCACTCTCGATGGATATGACCCTGTAAATGCTGTAGATGAGGATATGATGACTCACTGGGCCGCCAAAACAGGCGATCCCGGAGAATATATGACAGTTGACTTTGGCAAAGAATGCGATATATATGCCATGCAGATTAATTTTGACCAGCAGCTTGATCCAAATGCACAAGGTGGTGCCAGAGGCGGCCGAGGTATGGGTGGATTTGGCGGCGGCATGGGAATGGGTATGGGAATGCGAGGCGGCGCAGGTGGCGGAACTCCTGCCCGTTATCAATCCTATACCGTACAAATTTCAACCGATAAAGAAAAATGGTCAACGATTATTGACAAAAGTAATAATACGCAGGACCTGCGACACGATTATATTGAATTGGAAGAGCCTGTAAAAGCAAGGTATGTAAAACTGACCAATGTATTTACCCAGAGTGGAATGTTTTCAGTTAAAGACTTACGTGTTTTCGGTAACGAGAATAAAGCTAAATTTACAAAGGTTAAAGATGTAATGGTTGCCCGTGATATTGATGACCCTCGCGATGCAACAATTACATGGAAACCTGTAAAAGACGCTGACGGCTACGTTGTTCGTTATGGAATCGAGCCGGGTAAACTTTACAACAACTACATGGTTTACGATGAATATACAATAACCATTCATAGTCTTAACAGGGATGAAAAATACTACTTTGCAGTTGAGGCGTTCGATAGCGGTACAGACTTCTACAGAGAAAGAACCGAGCAGACTATGGGCCGCGGCGGGGAAATCGAACTTTCAGGCGGCAGAGGTGGCAGAGGAGGCGGAATGGGTATGGGCGGCGGTGGTTCATCTGTAAGAAAAATGACCATTGAAGGTGTCAATGAATATGTATTTGACAATATCACACCTGGCGCATACACATTAAGACATACTTTCGGTCCGGTTCTCTGGGCTGGTGAATTGACAGAAGCTGATTTGATTGGTTCCGGCGATGAACCTACAGTGACAGCTACGCTTTCCGATTTAGGTGTAGGAACAGAAGTTACCGGCAAAATGGAAATGAAAGTTGTTCCCGGAGCGCAAAGCGGCAAAATCATTGTGATATTTAATTATGATAAATAATTCGTATAGCGAATAATGATTTGCCTGCCTTGCATGACTATAAGAAAATTCAGGGGGACAGAAATCTGCATTCGGCTTTTGAGATATGGTCAGTGATTAATTATCGTTGCTGCTAAACTAATCTTATGGGTGGAATTTGTGTCCGAGTGTCTTTTGCTGCGCTATGATGTTTTTGCGGGAAATTTAGGCAAACTGAAGTACTTTATAAAAATGCTATAAAGTCTTTCGTTCTGAAAAATATGAAATGAAGCTATCAAATTTATTTTTACTTATATTTGCATTTTTCTCAATGATACTCACTGTATGGTTGTATATAGACAAAGACGGTGCTTGTACATGTTATTCTTATACCGCCATATGTCCAAGATGTCTCCAACGGGCTGATATTTCCAAAAAAAATATTTATAAATATACTGTTTCTAAGTCTGTTGAACTTAATTATAATGATATAGGTTTCAATTATTTAAACAAAACAGATTCTAATCTGCCAGAAATATCAGCCAACTTGTATGAGGAAATTGTTGGTGAAAAGTGTAATCACAACTTTATGGGGACAGGAGGTGGTGGAGGGGCATATTGGGGATTCTTCCATAGAGGCCATCTCAAAGATTACAGTTATCCGTATTCAAAACAATTATATGGTCAAAGAGTGACTGCTATTGAAGCTTTATATGCAGCTTATTTAAAAACTAAAAATAAGGAACTGGCACTAAAAACATATGATCTGATCGATTCAGCTTTTCCAGTGGATGAAAAAAAGTTGGAAGAGGCAATAAGTATGATATATAAGGGGCAATTTAAGACAGAACTTTCGGATGATGAAAAAATAAAATTGATAAGAAATATGAAATATGCCGAGCAAAATGAAGATAGTCAATATGTTGCCGAAATACTTTGGATGGCCCGCAAAATACTCGAATATGAGACATTTATACCGCGTCTAAAGTATATCCAAAACGAACAGGAATGGATTGAATTGTTATCTGATATAGAGCAAAGCGATAAATTTGACTGATTCAACAATCAGTTTTGAAACGGGAACGAGACTATTGAAAAATATAGGTTTTTTATTGCACGCAACTATCAACTATGTAAAATACTTAAAACGTTAATTTTAAACAATAAGTAAAGGAAACAGGATTTAGAAAAGGATGTTGTTATGAAGAAGTTGTCGATTATTGTGTTGGTATTGAGTGCGTTGCTGTTAATCTCGTGCTCGAGTATTGGTTTTAAATCGAAATCGAATCCGGTATTATCTGTCGAAGGCGGCAAAATTGTCGGCGTTGAAACTCCCACAAAGGGAATCATCGCTTATAAAGGTATTCCTTTTGCCGCTCCGCCGGTTGGTGACCTTCGCTGGCGTGAGCCGCAGCCGGTTGTCCCGTGGGATGGCGTGAAAGTCGCTGATACCTATGGTGCGGCTTCTATGCAAACTACATGGAATCCTGATAGTTTTTACGGCAGAGAATGGCGAGCCAGCGGCTCTGTTCCGTTCAGTGAAGACTGCCTCTATCTGAATGTCTGGACTCCAGCCGCAGGCCAAACCGGTAAGAAGTTACCTGTCGCGATGTGGATTCACGGGGGCGGATACCGCGAAGGTTTCGGTTTCGAGCCTGAAATGGACGGCGGCGAGGATTGGGCCTCACGCGGTGTTATTTTAGTTCAGATTACTTATCGTCTCGGTGTTTTCGGATTCTTCAGTCATCCTCTTTTATCAGCCGAAAGTCCGCACAAAGTCTCAGGCAATTACGGCGTAATGGACCAGGCCGCGGCGCTGAAATGGATTCATGACAATATCAAACAGTTCGGCGGCGATCCTGATAATATCATGATTTTCGGCCAGAGCGCTGGCGCAGGAAGTGTTCAGACATTATGTTCGTCACCTATTTCAAAAGGCCTTATCAGCAAGGCAATCAGTATGAGCGGCGGCGGCTTAAATGCGGCAGGCGCAACTGGTGGTATGGGAAGAAGCACGACTTTAGCCCAAGCTGAAGTAACTAACAAAACAATGATGGATAACGCTGGAAAAACAACGCTCGAACAAATGCGAGCTCTTTCGTTCGATGAACTCACAGCGATGACAAGTCAAAGCGGCGGCCGCATGTTTTACAGCCCTGTAGTCGATAATTACTTCTTAACCGGCTCATTCAGTGACATGGCACGCGCAAACGAAATACCTGATGTCCCTTACCTGTTCGGTTGCACCGCAAACGATATGGGTGACATGACTCAACCCATTAAGGATTTCTGTGCATTACGTAACGAAAAGAGCAAGAAACCAGCTTTTGCTTATATGTTCTCACGCCAATTACCCGGCAAGGACGGCAGTGCTTTCCATTCATCTGATTTGTGGTATATATTCCATGCATTCAAAAACAGTTGGAGACCTTTCACGAAAGGCGACCAGGAATTGAGTCTGCAAATGGTTGACTACTGGACAAACTTCGCCAAGTACGGCAATCCGAACGGCAAAGATAAAGTCACCTGGACGGCTTATACAAAAGAGAAACCGGAATTCATGAATTTAGATGCCAACGAAAACGAAAAACTATGCACAATGACCGCAACACCTAAATTTTTGGGTAATGCACCATTGAGATAATAGTCATAACCACTTTTAATTGGAAAATCGTAATCAGGGAAACATGCCAAACCATGTTTCCCTTTTTTGGGGAGTGTTGAATGTATAAAATTATTCTTGTGAGTTTATGTTTATTAAGTTTTTGGGGTTGTGGCAAGAAAAAGGCAGAAGAAAATTCGTCGTCTCAAGTTGCCTCATCACAGGAAATAAAATTATCAGAGATTAGTTTGGATCCGAACATGTTCGGGGACGGCTGGAAACAGGACACAGGATTATCTCTTGATACGTGGCAAGATTTGGATAAATTACCGTCTGAAGCTAAGTCGCTTATGCAGGCGCAAAAAGGTCAGGTGGAATCTTTAGGTGTGATTGCTTTAGCCGAATATTCCTGGGTATGTACAGTTCCGCCATTGAACAGTGTCACTGTACGTTTATTCAAGTTCGAAAATTCTGAGCAGGCCAGCGAATGGCGCAAAACGAAGTATCAATATTCCGGCTGGGAGCAGCATTACAATATCGTGGAGGACCTTCCTTATTTCGCGGTTGATAGTACTCAGATAAACAAACGCTGCGTGATTATTGATGAATATTGGATTACCTCAAACCAGTTAGGCGACGATGACCTTCATATTAAAGCTCTTGAAGCTATACTGAAAAAACTCGGAAAATAGTATTTATTCATTAGAGATTTGTGGTTAGTGATTAGAGTTCCTTGGAAAGATATTCACTAACCACTGATAACTATCCTCTAAACATAATTCTTGCCAAATTACTATCTAAAATATAAAATACATTTTGTTAAATATATCTTAATGTTTAGGACTAAAATTTATGGAAAAAGAGTTGCTCTTTATTACGGTTATAGGTGAAGACAAGAAAGGTATTGTTGCGAAAATCTCAATGCTGCTTTACGAATATGACATCAATATCGAAGATATTAACCAGCGTATTATGGATCGTTTTTTTGTCATGACTATGCTGGTGGATATGAAGGAGTCGAAATATCCCCTGGAGAAGGTTCGCGAGGAGATTGAAAAAATCGCAGATTCCCTCAAATTAAAGATTCAGATCCAGCATGAAAATATATTTAAAATGATGCACAGGGTTTAAAACATGTCCATATCCGTAGAAGAAGTATTTGAAACCGCCAGTATGATTCTTAATCAGAATCTTGATATCCGAACAACCACACTCGGGATAAATCTCAAGGACTGCATTGACAACGACTTCAATAAATTTACCGACAATGTTTATGAAAAGATTAAACAAAACGCCCAGCGTCTGGTTCAAGCGGCGGAAAAACTCGAATCGAAGTACGGCATTCCTATCATAAACAAACGCATATCCATTACCCCGGTTAGTCTCATCATGGAAACCCATTGCACACCGGAAAAATATGTGAGCATGGCAAAAGCGCTGGATCGAGCCGCGGCTGATTCCGACATAGACTTTATCGGGGGATTCGGCGCATTGGTTCACAAAGGGCTAACCAAATCCGACAAGGTTTTGATAGAATCCCTGCCGGACGTTTTAGCCGCGACAGAACACATTTGTTCGTTCCTGAACGTGGGAACCAATGTAGCTGGTATGAACCTTGATGCTATCAACATGATTGGCCGTATGCTCAAGGAGACCGCATCAAAGTCAAAGGATGCGATAGGATGCGCGAAATTTGTAGTCTTTGCCAATGCGCCAGAGGATAATCCCTTTATGGCCGGTGCCTATCACGGTATTGGAGAGCCTGATATGTCCCTGAACATTGGCGTGAGCGGCCCCGGTGTCGTATCCAGCGTGGTGGAAAAGAATAGAAATTGTGATTTAACTCAGTTGTCCGAAATCATCAAGAGGACAGTCTTTAAGATTACTCGATGTGGTGAACTCATTGGCCGTGAGTTGTCGCAAATGCTGAATATCCCATTCGGCATTGTGGACATCTCGCTTGCACCCACTACGGCCAAGGGGGACTCGGTCGCTGATATCATAAAAGCTTTCGGTATCGAAGCGGTCGGCGCTCATGGAACCACCCTTGCCGTGGCATTGCTCATGGATGCGGTCAAAAAAGGCGGCGCCATGGCCAGCGGCAACGTAGGCGGATTAAGTGGAACCTTTATCCCCATAAGCGAAGATTCGGGAATGATCGAGGCCGTAAAGTGTGGAGCGCTTAGTCTGGCTAAACTGGAGGCCATGACAGCGGTATGCTCCGTTGGCATGGACATGTTCGCCATACCCGGAGATACACCGGCTGAGACCATTAATGCGATAATCGCCGACGAACTGGCCATAGGGATAATCAACAATAAGACCACTGCCGTGAGAGTCATCCCTGTACCGGGGAAAAAGGCCGGGGAGTCCGTTAATTATGGAGGACTCTTAGGTGAAGCGCCTATCATGGAAGTGGTTCCATTTTCGTCAAAGGATTTTTTAAACCGTGGTGGAAGAATGCCAGCGCCTGTTACGAGTATGAGAAATTAATCCGCTTATATGTCATTGCGAGGCCTTTAGGCCGCGGCAATCTAAATTCTCACGTTTTGAGATTGCTTCGTTGCTTCGCTCCTCGCAATGACATTAAGTACGGTTTTTACGTGAACGCTTATAATAAGACTTTAGAATTCTCCTGGAAAGAAATTCATAGTGGTAACACAGGAAACCAACATAGTATTAATCGGAATGCCCGGATCGGGTAAGAGTACCGTGGGTATTATCCTGGCAAAGATGACTTCACGGGATTTTATTGACACAGATGTCTTGATACAGGTTTCCCAGGGACGAATCTTACAGGATATCGTCGATAATGACGGCTACCTTCTATTACGGCAGATTGAAGAAAAGGAACTTCTCGCCCTGAACTGCAAGCATCACGTCATCGCTACCGGCGGCAGCGCCGTTTACGGCCCGAAAGCCATGAAGCACTTGAAGTCGAATGGAATCATAGTTTTCATCGATGTAGATTTGCAAATACTTGAATCAAGGATTACCGATTATAAGAACAGGGGCCTTGCCAAGCCGCCGAACCAGAGTTTTGCCGAACTGTTTGAGGAAAGACTTAAATTATACAAACAGTACGCCGACATAACTATCCACGGCACAAACCTTTCACAGGAGGAGGTTTGTAAAGAAATCATTTCGCTACTTGACTAAGAATAATTATATAGTTACCATATATTATATGGAATTAAAAGTTGATCGTAAAAAGTGTGTTTTGAAAAAGCTTCAAGATGAAGATAACGGCTATGTTGACGCTGACCCAGCCGAAAGAATCTCTATGGTCTGGGAATTGACTAAGCAGGCGTATGCTTTTGCAGGTATAGATGCTGAACAAAGATTACAAAGAAATGTTGCAAAGCTTATTAGACAACAAGGTTGAATTCCTTGTCGTTGGAGCTTATGCAATGGCCGCACATGGTTATCCGAGGGCTACCGGAGACCTGGATTTATGGGTTTTCACTTCAAGCGAGAATGCCGGAAAAGTCTATAAAGCTCTTGCGGAATTTGGTGCACCATTAGAGCAGATAGGTAAGGATAGTTTTTCTGAAAAAGGAATTATTTTCCAAATTGGAGTTGCGCCCTGCAGAATCGATATAATTACTCAAATAAGCGGAGTTGAATTCGAGCAAGCCTATCCCAAACGAAAAGAAATCAAGATAGATGGCATAAAATTGCCAGTAATATCGAAAGCAGATTTAATTCACAATAAAGAATCAACCGGCAGGGAAAAGGATAAACTTGATAGCAAGTATATGCGTGAATAAATTATTGAAATTTCTCGCATAGCCGCTAAAATATAAAATATTCTTTGCGAAAATACCCTTGCGTTTAGGGCAAAGAAAAATAGTTCGATAGTATTTACAATTTAAATAAATTGTTAGCCTTGTTTGGAAATACAGGTTTATATTGATTTGCGAGTTGACGTCTTGCTTGGGTTGGAATCATTGTTTTCAACGATTAAATTTATGAAATATGTTTTGGAGACAATTATGAAAAATCTAAGCGCAAAATTATTAGCATGTGTTTGGTGCGGAGTCGCGTTCCTGCGGAGTTCCTGGTGGAAAAACTCCAACCCATGCAAGAGATGTGCTTTCAATGATTTATGATACCTGCCAAGAGCGAACGTGGGAGGTTCGATTCCTCCACTCCGCATTTATATAAAATGTCATGTAAAGATGTAATAAGGTGTAAAATATCTTTATAAATCTTCAAATTATGAGATAAGATTATATAAGGAATATAATCATCATGAAAAGCGTTATTTTGGATGAAAATGGAAAGCCATTATCAGGAAGAAAGAGTAATCTTAGAAAATGGAAAGCCTATGTTAAAAGTGAATGGCATACTTGGATTCCTATATTAATTTCATTTTTAGCCTTGTTAGTTTCTTTTAAATCTGCTTCTTTTTCATATCAAAAAAATCAAATTACTCAAAAATTAGCTCATTTGCATATAGATCCTAACGTTGACATAAAGTATGATTTGCCAGTTACAGGTAATCCAGTCTTCCTCGTCATGAATAATGGTGATACTGAAATTAAAGCTCTTTCAGTTCGACATTCAGTATACATTTATAATAAAAGGTTAGACAAAATAATGAGTGCAGTAAAGGCAGGGTACAAACTTAGCGATAGAATGATATACAAAGAGGTATTACTTCCCACTGAATACGCTACAGCAGAGTTGGTAGATGTTAATACACCAAATGAAAATGTAAGTGTATATGTATTTGATGTAAGTTACTATCGGACAGAAGACATGAAGCAATACGGTAGTCATGAATTGTTTTTTATTGAAGATAGAAAAGTTATTACTGATAGTGAATATCGAAAAAGGTCTAATTATAGACAAATTATAAAAAGCATTGAAAATGTAATATTTCCTACACAGGAAAACAGTCCTGGGCAATTGAAATCCACTTTGGGACTTCTTGATACGATTAATAACAAGGAAGAGTCTGCTCCATAGGAAATCTTAGGCACCTTACTAAATAATTCAGACAAATTATTATTATTACTATCCTTGGTTATTCTTTTTCCCTGAAGATTTTTGCACCTAAGGGATTTAGTCTTTCTTCTATTTTTTTGTACCCATGGCATAAATAGCCGCGGTCTATGTGATAAAATCTAATAAACTTTCTTAATGCTGTTCATCACATCATCCATTGACATTTGCCTGTTAATTTGTTGAGTAAAGACAAGACGATATCCATCCGGATCGATGACAGTGATCTCTCGCACATTCCAAGGCTGGTCAATAGGACCATTAGCAACCGTACATCCCTTGCTGACAATCCTGGCAGCAAGATTATCGACCGAATCATGGGTCATTGCAAAGCTAAGACTAACGCCAATGCCTTTTTGCTCCGAGGTATGGTTTCTGTCTGCAACCAGAAGTAGATCAGCATATTTTGCCCACCGCAGGTGGGTAAGAATCGGATTGCCATCCGATCCGGGCATCTCAAACACAAGCTGAAAGCCCAACACTTCCTGATACCAGCGAGTTGAGGCAATCAGGTCAAGTGCAGCCAAAGTTGGAAAAGACGGCATAATATAATATTCAATCTCATTACTCATATTTATATTCCATAAATGAATGGTTTTCAGACAGCACAATAATAAGTTATTATATTCTTGATGACAACTATCCCTGGTTATTCTTTTTCTCTGAAGATTTTTGCTCCGAGGGGGTTTAGTCTTTCTTCTATTTTTTCGTAGCCGCGGTCTATGTGATAGACTCTGTTTATAATTGTTGTTCCTTCGGCGGCCATTCCGGCTAAAACCAGAGCTGCTGAGGCTCTCAAATCCGATGCCATTACGGGGGCGGCGATTAGTTTATCTACGCCGGCTACTATTACGATCTGGCCTTCCTTGCGTAAGTCGGCGGCCATTCGGTTTAACTCGGCTACGTGCATAAATCTGTCGGGGAAGATTTTTTCTATTACGAAACTGTTTCCCTTCGCCAATGCGAGCAATGACATGAACTGAGCCTGCAAGTCGGTTGGGAAACCAGGGTACGGCTGGGTTGTAATGTCAGTCGGTTTCATCGGGCCTGTTCTTGAGACGACACAGCCGTCGTTTTGGGGTTCTCCCTGAACCACTTGAGTACAGGGTTTACCCTGAACCGCTCTGGTGCAGGGTTCTACTACTACGCCTATCTCTCTTAATTTTTCCACAACCGCCATCAAATCGCTTAGTCGGCAATGCTCGATTGTCAATTCGCTTTCGGTAATCGCGGCGGCGGCCATGAAAGTTCCGGCTTCAATTCTGTCGGGAATCACTTCGTATTCGACCGGGTGAAGTTGTTTCACGCCGTCAATTATTAGGTGGGGCGAGCCTATCCCGCTTACTTTCGCGCCCATTTTGTTCAGGAAATTCGCCAAATCGGAAACTTCCGGCTCGCATGCGGCGGATTCTATAACTGTTCTTCCTTTTGCCAGAACTGCCGCCATAAGCACGTTAGCCGTACCGAGAACGGTTGAGCCGAACGGGCCGCCCATGAAAATAGGTTTTCCGGTGAGGCCGTTTGGTGCTTCTGCGATGATATAACCGTTTTTCAGGTGAATTTTCGCTCCGAGTGCTTCGAGGCCGTGAAGGTGTATATTTACCGGCCTGTCGCCGATAGCGCATCCGCCGGGCATGGAAACTTCAACTCTGTTGCATCGGGCGAGCAGCGGTCCGAGAATGCAAATACTGGCGCGCATTTTTCGCACAATATCGTAATCGCCGACTGGATTATCGATATTTGTCGCGTCTATATGCAAGTCTCTGTTCGGCTGCCGTTCTATTTTACAGCCTAATGAGCCGAGAAGCTCTTCGCAGACAGAAATATCGAGAAGATATGGTACAGATTTTATAACAGATTTGCCCGGAGCCAATAGGGAGGCCGCCATGATTGGCAGGGCGGAATTCTTCGAGCCGTTCACTCTTACTGAGCCGGATAATTTTACCGGTCCTTCGATACGAAATATATCCATAGTCAATTTTCCTTGAAAATTTTTGATTAATGTAATACAAACTTATCTAAATTTCAATATGGTGAAACAATAAATATGAATATATTTGAAAATATACAGGAAATAGTATGCTCGGTTAGCCTTCAAGAAGCCTTGGATTATCTTTTTTATCTTGTCGGTCTTACAATATTCGTAATCTGGCTTAAAGATACCTCTTACGGCACGAAAGCGTTGGAAAATTCACGCCCGCGAAGGAACAATATGCCGATTGTTATGCCGATTCTGGTTATATTTTCAGTTTTCTTTTTTCTTTTGACCGCAAATCAATTGGTTTTATTACTTTCAGGAAATTTACAAAAATCGCGGCAGGTTTTATCAAGTGAGTTAACAAATATTGGTGCGGGTCTGGTTTCGATAGGAGTTATTTTATACATTGTAAAAATGAGTTTTGCGCGAGGTGTAAAAGGATTCGGTTTCAATATCAAAACAATTCCGAAGGATTTTATTTTCGCGGTTTTGTACCTGATTGCTATTTTGCCGATTATGAATCTGGTTTTGGATGCGATTGTGTTTTTTAGTGAGATATTTTTCTCGCCTGATTATAAAATCCCAACTCATACGGAGTTACAAACGCTCGCTGATAATCCGGGTATTTTTATCCGAGCCGCGATTGCGGTATCAACAATTTGCGTCGTACCATTTCTCGAAGAAATGCTGTTTCGCGGCTTTTTTCAGACGATGATACGTTCAACTCTGTATTTTCACAAATACGCCGCGTGGATTGCGATTATTATGACATCAGTATTTTTCGCGGTTACTCACGCAAATCCGTCTCACTGGCCGGTTTTATTTATTCTTTCTGTGGCTATTGGATATTCCTATGAAAAAAGCGGCTCGTTATTCAGGCCGGTTTTTATACACATGCTGTTTAACGCTTCGGCGATAATTATGACATGGATTCAATAAGTTGATTTCCGTTTTTTTCAGAGTTTTTTCAATTTTATACGTTAATCTAATTGACGAACGGATTAAGATGCGATAAATTATCATAAAAATCCCCAGTCGAACCATAGACGGGGTATGTCGAACTATAGAGCAGCGTTGAATGCGTAAGTATAGTCCGTAGGGGGTCAGCAGGGACGCGTGCAGCAAAGCTAAGAAGAGTAATAAAAAATGCCAAAACGCAAAGATATTCATAAGATACTGATTATCGGTTCCGGTCCGATTGTAATCGGCCAGGGCTGTGAATTTGATTATTCCGGCACACAGGGCTGTAAGGCTCTCAAGCAGCAGGGTTATAAGGTTGTACTGGTAAACAGCAATCCAGCTACGATTATGACTGATCCTGAAGTAGCTGATAAAACTTACATAGAACCTATTACGCCGGAGATGATTGAAAAGATTATAGCCATAGAGAAACCTGATTCTCTCCTTCCTACACTTGGAGGTCAGACAGGGCTTAATGCGGCTGTTGCGCTGGCTGAACGAGGTATATTGAAAAAATACGGCGTGCGAATGATTGGCGCGACCCTGCCGACAATTAAAAAAGCAGAGGAACGTGACCTGTTCAAAAAGACAATTATCGACTGCGGCCTTGATGTTCCCAAAAGCGGTTATGCTCGAACATGGGAAGAAGCGAAGAAGGTTGTCGAAGAGATAGGTTTTCCCGCGATTATTCGGCCTTCATATACTCTCGGTGGTACAGGAGGCAATGTCGCTTATAATATTGACGAATACCAAAAGTATATCGATTGGGGATTGAGCCTTAGCCCGAACAGCCAGGTGCTTGTCGAAGAATCCGTTATCGGGTGGAAGGAATACGAGCTTGAAGTTATGCGCGATAAGAAAGATAACGTTGTTATCGTATGCTCGATTGAAAATCTTGACCCGATGGGAATTCATACAGGCGACAGTATTACAGTTGCCCCGGCGCAAACGCTCACAGATAAAGAATACCAGATAATGCGAGACGCCGCTTTGAAAATTATCAGGGCAATCGGCGTTGAGACCGGCGGTTCAAATATACAATTCGCGGTCAATCCGGCGAATGGGAAACTGTCTGTAATTGAAATGAATCCCCGCGTGTCGAGAAGTTCCGCGCTTGCGTCCAAGGCGACAGGTTTTCCAATTGCCAAGATTGCGGCGCTTCTGGCGGTTGGTATGACTCTCGATGAAATTCCCAACGACATAACAAAGAAAACACCGGCATGTTTCGAGCCGACGATTGATTATTGTGTAGTGAAATGGCCGCGATTTACGTTTGAGAAATTTCCGAAAACAAATCCCAATCTTACTGTGCAGATGAAATCGGTTGGTGAGGCAATGGCTATAGGAAGGACTTTCAAGGAAGCGTTCCAGAAGGCCATCAGGTCGCTCGAAATTGACAGGTATTCACTCGATAACAAACATATCAATAAAGAACTTTCGAAAACCCAGTTACGGGATAAATTACGTTCGTTCTGCTGGGACAGAGTCTGGTATGTCGCGGAAGCCATACGAAGAGATTTCTCTACAGAAGAAATATTCGACCTTACGAAAATCGATCCATGGTTCCTTAATAATATCAGGGATATAATCAAATTAGAGGAAAAGATAAAAGCCAAAGCCTCGAAATCGAAAGACTTGACAAAAAATGAACTTCAAAAGGCCAAAGAATACGGCTTTAGCGATAAATATCTCGCGTCGTTGTATGGCGTAAAAGAAAATGATTTCCGGTTGAATAGGGTTAAACAGGGAGTACAGGCTGTTTATAAAATGGTCGATACATGCGGTGCGGAATTTGAAGCGACAACACCGTATTTATATTCTACATTCGAAAAAGAATGCGAAGCAAATCCAACCACGAGAAAGAAAGTTATGATTCTTGGCGGCGGACCCAATCGAATCGGGCAGGGCATAGAGTTCGATTACTGCTGTGTCCATGCGGCTTTTGCGCTCAAGGAAATAGGCATAGAATCTATTATGGTCAACTGTAACCCGGAAACGGTCAGTACAGATTATGACACTTCGGACAGGTTGTATTTCGAGCCGCTTACATTCGAGGATGTTATGTCCATCGTTGATAAAGAAAAACCGGATGGCGTTATTGTACAGTTTGGCGGTCAGACTCCTTTGAAGCTTGCTGTCCCGCTTGAAAAAGCCGGAGTGAAAATAATCGGTACATCGCCAGATAGTATTGATCTCGCGGAAGATAGAAAAAGATTTAATGCGCTTGTGAAGAAATTGAAGTTCCGCCAGCCTGAGAGCGGCACAGCGAATAATTTTGAGCAGACTCTTAAAATCGCGAAAAAACTCGGCTATCCATTGCTTGTGCGGCCATCATTTGTTCTTGGCGGCAGAGCGATGAGAGTTGTTTATGACGAAAAGGAACTGAAAACCTGCTTCGACGAAGCAATAGAAGTGTCCGGTGACCATCCTATTTTGATAGACCAGTTCCTCGGTGAAGCGACTGAAATGGATGTCGATGCAATATGCGATGGGAAAAATGTCGTTATCGGCGGCCTGATGGAACATATCGAGGAAGCCGGTGTACATTCGGGGGATAGCGCCTGTTCTTTACCGCCGGTCTCTATAAGTCAAAAGGTTCTCGATCAGGTTATAGAACAAACGAAAAAACTGGCGATGGAAATTAAGGTAATAGGACTTATCAATATTCAATTCGCCATAAAAAATGATGAAGTATTTATTCTGGAGGTAAACCCGCGAGCGTCACGAACTATTCCGTTCGTAAGCAAATCAATCGGTGTGCCTCTGGCGAAACTCGCCGCGAAAATAATGGCCGGAATGACACTTGAGGAATTGAACTTTACTGAGGAAGTTGTCATAAGCCATTACAATGTAAAAGAAGCGGTGTTCCCTTTCCTGAAATTCCCGGGAATTGATACTATTCTTGGCCCGGAGATGCTCTCGACCGGTGAAGTTATGGGTATCTCCGATGATTTCGGAAGAGCCTATGCAAAATCTCAAATCGCTTCAGGAAACACTCTGCCTTTATCCGGTAATGTTTTCTTCAGCATTAATGACAATGATAAGCCGCGGGCGGTTGAGGTTGCAAGGAAACTGCATGGGATGGGTTTCAAAATCATGGCGACGAAGGGGACATGCATTGAATTTATTAAAAATAATATCCCTTCTGAATTTGTTTTGAAAGTATATGAAGGCAGACCAAATATTGTTGATAATATAATCAATAAAGAGGTCGATCTTATTATAAATACCGCGATAGGTAAACAGCCCATTCAGGATTCATTCTCGATTAGAAGAACAGCCCTGGAAAGACAGATTCCTTACGTTACCACTATTCGCGGCGCGGCGGCTGTAGCGAAAGCAATCGACGCGGTCAAGGGACAGAAATTAAAAGTTAAGCCGATACAGGCATATTATCGCAGAAAAGGAAATAAAAAGTGAAAGCTATATTACTGCTCGAAGACGGAACGGTTTTTGAAGGCAACTCTTTTGGCGCGAAAGGATACAAGTGCGGCGAAGTTGTCTTTAATACAAGTATGGCAGGGTACCAGGAAATTCTGACAGACCCTTCGTATCACGAGCAGATTATCACAATGACATATCCGCTTATTGGAAATTACGGCACGAACAACGAAGACTGTGAATCGAGAAAATGCTTCGTTTCAGGTTTTATCGTGAAAGAAAATTGCGATTATCCGAGCAACTGGAGAAATCAGCAATCACTTTCCGATTATCTTAAAAAAAACAATATCGTTGGACTCGAAGGAATCGACACCCGTTCCCTGGTAAAACATATTCGTATTCGCGGTGCAATGAAAGGCATAATTTCGTCTGATGTGCTTAACCTCAAATATCTCAAGCAGAAATTAGACGAATATCCGGGCCTTGTTGGAAGAGACATTGTTAAAAGTGTCACGTCTGAAAAAGAGTACAACTGGGATAAAGGTGTTATAGATGTTCTGGAAAATAAGGAACTGAAGCCTGAGAAAAAATACAAAGTAGTGGCCATTGATTATGGCATGAAACAAAACATCCTTCGCCTTTTACGTTCTCAAGGTTGTGAAGTTGTTGTCGTACCGGCTAAAACTTCCGCCGCTGATATACTCGCAAAAAAGCCTGATGGCGTTTTTCTGAGCAACGGCCCCGGAGACCCAGCCGCGGTGGATTATGCTATTAAAACGATAAAAGATTTATTAGGGACTGTCCCCATTTTTGGGATATGTCTCGGACATCAATTGCTTGCGTTGGCGCTCGGTGCAAAAACATATAAGCTCAAGTTTGGTCATCGCGGCGCGAATCACCCTGTAAAAAATCTTCGAACCGGACAAATTGAAATCACCAGCCAGAACCACGGCTTTTGCGTAGATATGGATTCCCTGGCCAACAAGGATGTAGAACTGACACATCTGAATCTTAACGATAATACGAATGAAGGAATTTTCAGCAGGAAACTAAAAGCATTTTCAGTACAATACCACCCCGAAGCCTCACCAGGCCCGCACGATTCGAATTACCTCTTCAATGATTTTATTGAATTGATGGAAAAATCCTAACTTGATGTTTCATCAGCCGGAGCGGTTGATTGAAGTGTTTTGTATTTGAAAGAAGGTTTTTCCAACGAGGAATAGTCATACAATACTACGCTAAGAGGAGTTATTTCATACCACATCCTTACAACTTTTCTTTCGTAATCCTTGCTTGTAGGCCAAAATGGTAAAATAGCGTCCTTTCTCCTTATGCCAATTTCCATGTCATTAAGTTTACCGGCAACCAAAAAAGGCTGGCCTATTTTTAAATAAACTCCCTCACTTGACACTTCATCATGAACTGGTACCTGGAAATTTACTCTTGCTTCTGGTCTCTTGGCACTTCCTAATCCTGCCTTGAAGGAAAGATTTATTATTCCACTGTCATAAATAACAGCGTTTCCCTCAAAACTGCTTTTTACGGATTCTAAAGTGTAGGTTTGCACAAGATCTCTTCCCGCTAAAACATAAGATGGAATAGGCAGTTTTTCATCTTCGCTCAGGCTGCCTTTTTTCCCATTGGAAAGAAGTATATCCGTCTGGTACAAATGCTGAACATACCCATAACTTTCTAAAACATCCAGAGTCGCTTTCAGTGTAAACGCTGATGTATCTATTTCAGTTCCCCAGACTGTTCCCATATCCGCTCTTGCTCTAAGTCTTGCTGAAGCTCCGGGCAGAATTGAATCGGAGGTTACTGCTCCAAAATCTCCGCCGGTAGTATTAAGGCTCATGTTTAATGCTGAAGCGTAATCCTGTGCCTTATCTCCAAAATCACTGGAAGCACTAAATCTTAAAAGTACCTGCGGCGGAAGTCTGTCGGCGTTTCCGAGCATCTCTTCCAAATAACTTAGCTGTGACTTATTCTTAAGAGTAACAACTATCTGGTTAATGCTTGGAAATGAGCTTATCGCTGCGTCTTTGACTTGTTCTTTAATAAGCTTCTCCAAAGCGGCGGTATCCACAAACTCTACCTGATAAAACAGCGTGTACGTATTATCTTCATTGATAGTAAAAAAAGATTCTTGTTTTCTTGGGGGATGGATTTGCAGTTCAACGCCGGATTCTTCCTTATATTTCTTTACCAAATCTTCCTGCCGCTGAATTATTTCTGTAGATTTATCTTTTATGAAATCGGTTTTGAAAAAATCCCCGCAACCTCCAACTATTGTAGCAAGCCAGATAGCAAGAATAATCCTTAATGATGATTTATGAGTCATTTTTTCATTTCCTACTAACAATGATAAAATTATAAGGATTCTATCTATACGAATATATCTTATAATAGTTCTTATCGTAAAACCAGCAATAAAATAATTAATTTTTTCTATTTTTGGCTTGATTGAAATATATTTTAAAATTGTTATTTTATAAAAGATTGATTTGTAATAATTGAGCGATTCAAGTTAAGAATAAGTTGAAATATGGTAGTTTTTATGTTATATTCCTGAAAGTAAAGGTAGTTTAGCTATCTTAATATTGATTATTACTTCAGGAGATTAACAGGTTTTTGGAGGTAACAAAATGCAATTCGCAAAAGACAAAAATGATAATGTATGCTTAAAACAAGGTTGTAGTAAAAGCGGCAAGTGGTCGCAACTTTTATTACCAATATCGGGAATGGTATTTCTCGCCGGATTAGTTTTCAGTAATTTGTTTGCTGCTAACGTGGCTACTGATGCCAATACACCCGCGGCGGCACCGAAAAGTATTATCGCCGATGGCGCCACGGTTAAACTGGTTTCAAGTGCCTTCAGTTTCACGGAAGGTCCAGCGGTCGATAAAGACGGTAATATTTTCTTCACAGACCAGCCGAATGATAAAATATATAAATGGGCGGCGAAAGACGGCTCAATTACAGTTTTTCTCGAAAAAGCAGGCAGAGCCAACGGCATGTTTTTCGATAAAGAAGGAAACCTTTACGCTTGTGCGGATGATAAAAACGAGCTTTGGAAAATAGACAAAGACGGCAAAGTTACTGTTCTGGTTAAGGATTTCGAGGGCAAACTTCTGAACGGTCCGAATGATTTGTGGATTTCGCCGCTAACCGGAGCGATTTATTTTACTGATCCTATGTTTGCCAGGAATTATTGGACAAGGGACAGACAGATACAACAGGCCGCCGGGCAGCAGGTTTATTATCTCAGTCCTGACGGAAAAACAGTAAAACGACTTACCGATGATATGCGTCAGCCAAACGGTATTGTTGGTACAGCCGACGGTAAAACACTTTTTGTTGCCGATATGGGCGCTAATCAAACCTTCAAATACAAAATTAATGAAGATGGCACAATTTCTGACAAGACACTGTTTTGCAGAAATGGTTCAGATGGTATGACAATCGATGAAGAAGGAAATATTTATCTGACCGGAAACGGCGGGGTGACAGTGTTTAATTCCAAAGGTGAACAAATTCAACGAATCGCAGCCGCAAGAGGTTGGAATGCTAACGTTTGCTTCGGCGGAAAAGACAGGAAGACTTTGTTTATCACAGCCGGTAATTCAGTATATACACTTGAGATGAATGTCAAAGGTGTGCAATAAACATCTGGATTTGAGCAAATAATTTAAAATAAAAAAGGCCCGTATTAAATTACTCAGTATGGGCCTTATTTTTATTGATATAATGATTATTGGAAGGTAATGGTAATTTTATCAATACAATTAAAACGAAAATCGCGATAAATGTTGTAAAAATCGCCAATTTGAATAATCCCGCACCGCACGCCATTCCAATGCTTGAAACCAGCCATATAGTCGCGGCTGTAGTCAAGCCGTGGATTCCGCCTCTATCCCGAATAATCGCGCCTGCGCCGATAAAACCGACGCCAGTGACAATTTGAGCCGCTATTCTGGTAAAAGAATCCTCTGATCCCAAAGACATTTGTTTGGAAATTATCGTAAAAACGGCGGCTCCGATGCAAATTAAAATATTTGTTCGCAGTCCTGCCGATTTGTGATGAATTTCTCTTTCTAACCCTATAATAGCTCCAAGAATGGCCGCTGCCAAGACACGAATAAATTCAGTCCAGAACATTGTTTACCTTTCTATCAGGGTTTCATCAACTTTCATTCCGAAATGTCTTCCGGCTTTTTCGATATGTACCAGAACTGAATTGCCCGGTTTCAGGGAAGTTACAGAAGTCGCTTTTCCATCCGGGCTGACTAATCGAATTGTCTCGGCGTTTTGCAAAACAAGACTAATCGGCTGATTTTCAGCCTGGGCTTCGATGAGCATCATTGGTCTTTTTTCGATTTTATTTCTTCCGAGATACGCGGTCTGACTTTTGCCGTGAAAATCAACTATCATAACTTCGTCGCCCGCTTTCAAATCGGCCAGATATTTTGTTTTACTTCCGGGAGCTAAAGTATAGGCATGAACCGCACCGGCGTTTACACGGAAAGGTCTTGATGCGACATATGGATTATCGATAGATTCGGAATGAACCAGAAAGAAACCTGACGCGGTATTTCCGACAAGAATTCCTTCGCCCGGAATCATTTGAGTGCAGGTATCCAGGCAAGCTCTGTCGCCCATGCCTAATTGTTTTGTTTTGGTAATCGTTGCCGGTATAAGCTCGATTTTTTCGCTGATGCCCTGAATAATTTCCGCACATTTTTTAATTTCATTAATATCTTTGGTTTTCAGAACTACGCCGTCAACGCCTTTTTCGAGAATCTCGACCATGAGTTTTGCCTGCTCGCTGTTTTCGACTTGAACCATGATATTTTTGCCTCTGCGAGCGAGCAGATTCTCAATTGGGATGATTGTCCAGTCCAGCATAGTCAGGACAAGGAGTTTATTCTCAGGAAAAGAAGCGGCTTTATCTTCATCTTCTTTACCGGCAATATCAATAAACTCAACATCTATGCCGGGCTTAATATCTCCATTCTTTTCGACAGTTTTGATTTTTCCGAATTGCCTTACAGTGCCGCTTTCATTGTCAGGTAAGACTAATGCTTCGGCGCCACTTTCAAGAGCAGAAATAGCAAGCTCTTTTTCATAAGGTACAACGTTAACCCAGAATTTTTTCATTATATATTAACCTTTAAGCATTTGCATCGCGTCTTCAACAGAAGCATTATTATGGACGATTTGGCTAAGTGCCTGAATCATTCTTGTTGGATTTTTATGCTGGAAGGCATTTCTTCCTATCGATAAACCCGCCGCACCGGCCGCGAGGGCGCCTTCGACCATTCTGAAAATATCCTCGTCGCTTTCCATTTTTGCCCCGCCGGCAATAACGACCGGGACTGGGCAGCCGTTTACGACTTCCCTGAAACTTTCAACGCTTCCGGTATAAACCACTTTAACTATATCAGCACCCAATTCAGCGCCTACTCTTGCTGCGTGTTTGACGTATTTTACATCGTATTCGTTCTCAATTTTTGAACCTCGCGTGTACATCATAGCGACAAGAGGCATCTGCCACTCGAAACATCGTTCGCTTATATGGCCTAACTGGCGGAGCATTTCCTTATCTGTTCCGGCACCGAGATTGATATGAATGCTGACCGCGTCGGCCCCAAGCTTCAAAGATTCTTCGACTGTGCAGACTAATTCTTTGGCGTTTGGGTCTGGGCTAAGTGAGGTTCCGCCGGAAAGATGAACTATCAGGCCAACGTCTCCGCCGGTTCCTCTGTGTCCGGCTCGCACTATGCCTTTGTGCATTAATATCGCGTTTGCGCCGCCGGAAACTACATTGCTAACCGCGGTACGCATGTCTTCCAGGCCTTCTATCGGGCCTACTGTAACTCCGTGATCCATGGGAACTATGACCGTTCTGCGAGAATTACGGTTTATTATTCGTTCAAGTCGTATTTTCTTACCTATCATGATATATTTCTCCAAAAACCTTATTTAATAATGAGTTCCGCAAAAAGGCAAGTAAAAAAGTACCGTATTTTAATGTAAATAAAATACCTTTGGATTTTCTAATGAAACTTGCTGCGTGTACGTATTTTAAACTGGGATTGGATTTTGTTGATACTTATAGGGCGTTAAATTGAATAAGGACTTGAAACTTTTTATATTTATCCATTTGGGTTCAAAATCCCCAAAGTCGGGTATGAATTATACCGAAAATACATAAGAGATTACATACAGACTTAAAGTGTTCGGTTTTTTTATAGATGAAACAAGAGGTCTGTTAATTGGGAATCTGAAAGGCGGAATTTAATGCTTTTGAATATATTAAATTATTTATATCTATTCGTATGGGCAATATTATTATTACATTGCCTGCAAAACAAGCGGCCTTGTCTGATTTTGGGCGGCGAATTGGGTACTAAAGCTTTCTGGCTGTTTACATTTGTATTTTTTAATCCAATCCTGAGTTTGTTATACGTTTTCTGTGCATTCTATCCGGAAATTGTAACTTGGAAGAATAAGCGGTTTTCGTCAGGCGATAAATGGAAAAACGCTGAAAACTTACCTGTGCTTAATAAGTATATGCTTGCCGTTTTGCTTGCTTTAACATTTTTAATTTTGGTATTTTTTGAAGTGTCTCGAACAAAAACTGAAATACAGCCAGTAACGCAATTGAATAAAGCCGCGGGTACTGCTATAAAAGAAAGTATCATTTTGAAGTCAGGTTTGAATCTTGGCATTATTGACGCGAAGAATAAAATCCAAACAATCAGTTCAAGCCCATCGAATAATAAAGATAAAGCAAGTTTCCGCAGTATTGTTCTTGTCTGCAAAAGTGAGCAGTATTTTCTCGAACAAATAGCATATAAGATACAGAAGTCGCTATACGAACTTCCGTATGTAGAAAAAGTCACTTATTATACGAGTAATGAATTACCTGATCCTAACGCTGAGCAGCCGGATATCTTTATTAGTCTGAAAATATCAGATTTAAAGGAAGATAAATTCCTTCTGGCTCGTAATATGGACGTTAAAATTTATTGTGCCGCGTCAAGTTCAATTTCCGAGGCGATTTCTGAGTCCGGCAGAAATACAACTTCTGAGCAGTCAGATTCATTTACAATTAAAAGTCAATTGCACCATATCAGCAAAACATTGTGTATAGAATGTCCCGGAACAGAATATGAGCATGAAGTTAAAAATATTTCTCATGTACTAACAGAAGCATTCAGGAAGCAATTTGAGAATCAGATCAAAAACGGCGAAAAGCCTTCCGAAGTTCTATATGGTACAAATGCAGTTCAATTCTAAGTACTTGAATTTGAAGTGTTCACCATTTTGTCGAGGCCATCGAGACATTTCTGAGACCATGTTTCCAGTGTATCTCGTACCTGTTGCAGTTCTTCATATGGCATAAAAGACATTTGCGTAATCATCTGCTCCTTTTTCTCGACATCAGGTTCATCCAGTTCCCAGTAGTGTACTACTCCAAGATGTACTTTTCCTACTTCGTTGGATTCATCGTTCAGCAGGGCGACGATAGAGTCAGAGTGGTTAGTTTTTACTATAACCTCTTCCTCTACTTCACGTTTAACCGCGCTGAGATACGTTTCGTAATAATCAATGTTGAATAATGGCATGTTATCAACAGGGTTGATATGGCCGCCAATACCTATGGAGCGTTTCGCGACAAGACGTTTCTCACCGGCTTTTTTGCCGCGGACATAGCTCAGACATTTGCCGTTATGAGCCATAATTACATATGGGATAAGCTGCTTAAAAGAAGGATTATTTTCCGCTTCCGAACGCGGCATAAAACGCGGCACACTCGGTACGAAAATCTCTTTTAGATAACGTTCCACGTCGAATGCCAGACCTTCGAACATCCCGATTTTTTCAATAACTTTGCGTTCTATTACAAGTACCTGTTCCTCTGAAGCCATAATAATCCTGTTCTGTAAATTTTTCCTATTTTATTTTTGGGCCAGCCGTTTCGCCCGGAATGAACGCATTATTGTAATTTAAAACGCAAAATGCAAGAAAAAAGAATGATTTGAATAAATTACACACTGTACTATAATTAAAGGGTGTAGAGACGCACGGCCGTGCGTCTCTACATATCCGATGATATTAATATGGATAAAAAGGTATTAGCTATGGTTGCGTCTGAAAATTTTATTCCTGAAGAACCCTCGCATGAAAAGCAGGGATTT
>CAZVOA010000042.1:0-30247 GCA_964628465.1 uncultured Pirellulales bacterium
AAAAATCGAAAAAAATAAATATTTTTGAAAAAAGTAAAAATACGTAAACTACGTATTTGCGAACTTGATTGATTTATGAAAAATTAGGCTTAAAATATTTAAGTAGATAAAATTCCTGAAGCATTGTGAAAAATATAATACTCCCTCTATATTAAATCTTTAATATCCAATTTATGAATTCACAGTCAATTAATATTTCATTCGTTTTGAACGAGATACATATTCAGAGTCATTAGTATTTTATGACTTAGTTGAATTGATATTGTGTATATTGGGAACTTTTTCTATTTTTTGCCAAAAAACAAAATCTGTTAAACATATGGTCTTTGGCACGAATAACCGCTATCATTTCACCCGCCCCCCAGCTGGCTGATACGCTTTAGCCTATTGTCGTTTGTTTATAATATCCAAAATAGCCTGCTTTTGCTCTACTGAAAGTTTAAGCCAAGCGGTTATGATTTGCTTTAATTCAGGGCATATTTTTGACGTTTTTGCAGAATCAGGCCACTTTTCAGGCCCCCCCTGTTTAGTACCGGATTCATAACTTGCGTTATTATCACCCTTTACAGAATTTCGTTCGATTCCCCTTGGGGTAATTCTTTCTGATTTAATTTACGGCCCTTAAGTTTTTTATCATAATGAATCATCACAAGAAGCCGGATTCTGTTATTTATCAGTCTTATTCAGAGCCAGCAGTGCAATAATACAAAGCACGATTCCTGCTGCTAAAGACAATGCTATGCCCTCGATGCTATTCATAAAAGCGAAATCATCGAAAATAACCCATATGCCTCGAAATACAGGAATAGACCCGATAAGCAGAACCAATTCCCAAAATACTATATGACTTTTCTTTTGATTCATATTACTTCACCTATTACTAATTTATCCCTGATAATCTTTGCCTTCCGCGGCAGTTGTTAAATAATCCTTAACAACTGAATTTTCCTATAACTCTTGTTTTTACAGTATGTTAGGTATATGTATGCTTATATTAGGCACGGAGGTGGCAAAAAGTTCTGCTATCTGTTGGTTTCACTATTACAAAAGGCATTTGTCGATGCAAAAATATTGACTGTAAAATCCTAAAAAAAATTTTTGATTTTAAGCATGAAAAGTAAACATAAGTAATATAATAAATATGACCTCAATCATTTTTTTGTGCCGCCGATGAAACGATATATGATAGCTCCAAGCAAGCCGCCGGCAATTGGAGCCAACCAAAATAGCCACAACTGTGCAATGGCCCAACCTCCGACAAACACAGCAACGCCTGTACTGCGAGCAGGATTTACAGAGGTATTTGTCACTGGAATACTAATCAGGTGAATTAATGTAAGACCCAGGCCGATTGCAATTGGCGCAAAACCCTGCGGCGCTCGTTTGTCAGTCGCACCAAGAATGATGAGTAAGAACATCATAGTCATAACAACTTCAGTTACGAGAGCAGCCAGCAAGGAGTATCCACCCGGTGAGTGAGTACCGTAGCCATTTGAAGCAAAACCGGCGGAAACCTCAAAACCAGCTTTGCCGCTGGCAATCAGATAGAGAACGCCACCTGCAACAACTGCTCCCAGGACCTGCGCGAGAATGTAAGGCAGAAGTTGGTTCGCCGGAAAACGACCACCAGCCCACAGCCCTACAGACACGGCTGGATTAAGGTGGCAGCCAGATATGTGTCCAATCGCATAAGCCATCGTTAGTACCGTTAAACCAAATGCCAGTGAAACGCCCAACAAGCCGATTCCAACGTTGGGAAACGCAGCGGCTAATACAGCACTGCCGCACCCGCCAAGTACCAGCCAAAAAGTACCGATGAATTCTGCACCATATTTTTGCATAAACCACTCCTTTCGATTCTTAACTTCAAATTAATTACAATAACTGAATTGATTTTTTGCTCGATGTAAAAACCCTATTTTATTACATCTGATATTCTTTATTATTTTAAGTTTAAATGAGTTCTACAAACAAATCTTATAGTTTTGCAATCGTATCAACATTTGTTTTGCATTACAATCAGAATTTTTTCTGAATCATTTTTCTGTTAAATGTTCATATAGCAGTATTTTTTGTCATTTTATAAGAATCTTAAAACTCTTAATTACAACAACTTCCGCAGAAAAAAGCCAAACTATCACTTCAAGTAATGAAAACCAAGCATTTTATAGTAAAAGTAGCGTTCGGCACCGTGATTAGTGCTTCTTTGGGCGGGTTCGACTTCGTCACCATTAACGTTGGTTCGATAAAAAATAATAACTATTTCTAAAATATTCGTTATATTCGATAATCACGGCGGCACTTTATTGTAGATGTGTGTTGATTTTCGAAGGTGGGTGGTAGCGTAATTTATACGCTATTATAAGTTCCTGCTTCGTTGCTGCTCTCTCCTCCGCGAAGCAGGAACCTTATTTTGAACTTACACAGTCAAAATTGGCTATATATTAAAGAACAATATATTATCGAAATATATGCCTTGCTCAATTTATGATGTAAGCAAGGCTTTTTTAACAATAACAAAAATTTAAGGAGGTTAAATTATGAATAGTTCAAAAACAATCTTAAAAAAGTTGACTGCAAGAAATAAAAGAATGCCCGTTTTTGCCCTTTTATTTCTTCTTCTGGCTATTACCCAATCAGCCCAATCAGCCACTATTGTAGATTTAGAGGGCGACAAGGACGGATTCGGGGTCGGTTGTCCAATCGTAACCGGACTTCATTTCACTGATTACGGCCAGGTTTTGGCAGATTATCGTGAGCCTTCGGATCCGAATTTTACAGATACCTGGGTCGGTGAGGATCAGACATGGACGCATACTTATAATTTGGGAGGATTTACGCCTTTATCCGCGTCATTGGAAATTTTTGTCGCGTGTATCGCGGATAATCCTGGATGGAACGCGGATGTTCGTGTGAACGGCGTATCCGTCGGAACAATTCCCCAGCTAACGAGTGACTATGACATTACGCGTGTTCTGACTTTTAATGTACCGGTTGGGCTTCTTAATAGTCCTGATGGTATTACAATTGATCTGAACAACGATCTTGACGGCTATATAATCGATTATTCACAATTGTCGATTGAAATCGGTTCTTCCGGTACTCCGGCAAATGATAACTGCTCAAACGCCGCGTTTGTCGGGAATGTTACCAATTTAGCGTTTTCAACTGTAGGCGCGACACATGACGGCATAGGCGCTTGCATGACAAGCCCGAATATCTGGTATAAATACACCGCAACCTGCACGGGATCTGCAACTTTCAGTCTCTGCGGAAGCAGCTTCGATACAATTATGGCGGTTTATTCAGGAACATCATGCACAAACCTTACCATTCCGCCGCTCGGATGCAACGATGACGCAGACTGCGGCCAGCAATCCAAACTCACAATTAATGTAACTTCGGGAAAAACATATTGGGTTGAAGTCGGAGGTTTCGATAATGTCACGGGCGCGGGAAAACTTACCATCAGTTGCGGCGGGCAGGTACAGACGGCTTCGGATTTGGGCGATGCGCCGGATAATACAAACCACTTCCCATCTTCGAACATGAGAACTTATGACCATCAGGCACCCGCGAAATTCCCAACAGTTTATCAGGGAAACGTGATTGTCGGCCCGATTCACCTGAATCCAAAGACAGTTGCTTATATTGGCGAAACTGTTACTTATGAAGACGAAGCAGATCAGGGTTATGACCAGGATGCGACAAACAATCTAATTCCATCACAACTTAATGTCAATGCAGATAAAGATGGTGGAGATGATGGTGTAGTTATGCACTCTGATCCGTTCCTTGGCAAGACTTTCGGAATGACTCATTGCCAACTTTCATCTTTCGATTACAAAGTTAATGTAATTGACCCGAACGTGGATATGTATGTAAATGTCTGGTTTGACTGGAATCGTGATGGTGACTGGAATGACAGCGGCCTGACTGATGCTCAACTTAACTGCTCAAGCTGTGACACAAGCGGAATAGTGAACGAATGGGCAGTACAAAATGTGCTTCTGTTCGATCTCAACGCGGGTATAAATACACTTACAACTCCGGGCTTCCTCGCCTGGTATCCTGCTTCGGGCGATAAGAAAATATGGATGAGAATCACACTGTCAGACCAGCCGTTCAAAGGCGGCACAGGCGCTGCCGGTTCAGGCCCTGCCAACGGATACGATTATGGTGAGACGGAAGATTACTACTTCACACCATCAGAAGATTGCTCAGATTGCATTGATTGGGACAGAAACGGAACACTTGATGAGAACGATTTGTACACATATATGATTAACTACATGTGGAACTGGCTCAACAATTGCGCAAACAACTAATTAGTAATAAACCTTAATAAAGTTAAAATCAGGCTGTGAGCGACAAACTCACAGCCTTTTTTTTACCTGTTTATTAAATATTTTTTTTCATTTCTAATAATTAATTTTCCATATCCCAGTTTATACAACTAATACTCTCGTTATTATCGGAAATATTAAAAAAAATAAGAAAAATATAAAATTTAACTAAATAATATTTGCCATTTTAACATTTTTCTTGATTAATGGCTCCATAAATGTTAATCTGGGTAATATTATAAAAAATAAAGGAAAAGGATTTCAGAAAGATTTATTAAAATTATTTGCCTTTTGAAAGGGTAAATTAAGAAGTAATTTCTGAAAAATATTGTTTCAGGAAAAAGTAAGAAAAGAGAGGATGTGTGTGATGAAAAATTTATTAACTCTTTCATTTTGTTTGGCGCTATGCTTAGCCGCTTCGGTAACAAAAGCGGACATGATCACTTATGATTATTCAATAGCTGCTGATAATACATTAACAACTTCCAATAGCTGGGCCATAGTCGATACATTCGATTTAGACCGCCCCGGTTGGACCTACAGCGACGGTGGAACAATCACAAGCGGCACAGTAAGCGGGAGCCACGCAGCCCCTTATAATCCATTTAATGGTACATCAGATAATACCAACTACTACGCGGTATCTGAAAATGCAATGGAGGTATCATTTGGCGGAGAACAATATGACTATCTCGGTCTGTTCTGGGGTTCAGCAGATTCATACAACTCAATTGAATTCTACAATGATGAGGAAATGATAGCTGTATATTCGGGGAATGATGTATTAGACCCGGCTAACGGCGATCAATTTTCTTCAGCAACCAATCAATATATCAATTTCTACCTGAATGAGAATTTTAATAAGGTAAGATTAATATGTACCGACACTGCTTTTGAGTTCGACAATCTCGCAGTAGGAACTCATGCACCAGTTCCAGGCGCAGTGCTTCTCGGCCTTATTGGATTAGGTTTCGCGGGACGCAAGTTACGCAAGTATGCATAATTAAACAATATACCCAAGACATTTTTAAGAGTGCAATGATTAATAAATTGCACTCTTTTTTATTTTATTTTAATCTGAAAAGATTTAAGTAGTACCCTTCGGTTACGCATTCAACTTCAATTATTCACAGAATTATTTTAAATATCTTTTGTTATAAAATTTCGTTAAATCTTTCTTTCAGATATGTTTATGAAATCACAAATAAAAAATATTAACATTAATATTTCAAATGCTATTGACATTCAGTGACGTTTTATCATAATTATAAAAAGGTTGATGTCATTCTTTCATTAAGGGAAATGTGAAAATTTTGTTTTTGAAAATCAAGGAGTGTTATGTTGAAAAGGATTTCCATCGTCTCAATCATCGTATCGTTTATGCTTATTAATACAATGTCTGCAAAAGCAGATATATACACTTACAATTTCTATAATATTACCAATAATTCTTATCTGGATCTTGGGGATCAGCTAAGAGTAGTAGTAACAGATTCAGGAAACGATCAGATACTTTTCACTTTCTACAATGATATTGGTATTAAAAGCTCGATTTGCGATATATATTTCGATGATAACTCAGGTTACTTAAATAGTATGGAACGCATAATTAACGGAACAGGAGTCAGCTTCGACTCTCCTGCGCGTCCTAAAAATCTTCCAGGCGGAAAACCCTTTTCTTTTAAATCTGATTTCAGTGTTGATTCAGATTCGCCAGTTTCGCACAATGGTATAAATTCTTCAACCGAGTCTCTTGGCTTATTGTTCAATCTTACTTCAGGCAATAGTTTTTCTGATGTGATTAATGCACTTGCAAACGAATGTCTGCGCATCGGCCTGCATATACAAGCTATCGGTTATTGCGATAAGAGTGATTCCTATATCAATGATCCCGGAAATCAAAACGTAGTACCAGTTCCTGGAGCGGCTCTTCTTGGTTTTCTCGGCATATCATTGGCCGGAGTAAAACTGCGAAAAACCATATAATTCAAAATCGGGTCTTTATTTTGCTCTTGATAGATATGAGCAATCTTCTGTGCTTATTCGCACGATATCGCCAACATTAATGAATGGCGGTACGCGAACTTGCAGGCCGGTTTCCAAAACAGCTTCCTTCATCTGGTTGGTTACTGTTGCACCTTTAAGTGCAGGGGCAGTTTCGGCAATCGCAAGTTCCACAACCTTGGGAAGTTCAATCGCGACAACGCTTTCCTTATAAAGACTTACTCGCAAATTTGTATTGGGCTTGAAATATTTTATCGAATCGCCAAACATTTCATTAGAAACGGTAATCTGGTCGTAAGTAGTATTATCCATAAGGATATGACCGGTATTATCCGAATACAGGTATTCCATATCTCTGTGGTCAAGAAATGCCGGTTCAAGCTCTTCAGTAGCACGAAGGCGTTTTTCAATAATAACACCGTCGGCGATACATCTGAGCTTCGCCTGAATAAAAGCACGCAGGTTGCCCGGCGTAACATGGGTTGCCTGAAAACATACATAAAGTTTGCCATCAATAGTAACAGCCTGGCCTGGCCTCAAATCACTTGCCTTCACATTTACTCCTTGCAAAAAAATGCAACAAAAAAACAAAATTATAGTTACAAGGCATCTCTTTAGTCAATACACAAAAATAAAAAAATTAATCGAACACAACTAATACTTATATGTTTTTATCACATAAGCACTTACAGACCACCATGCCTTCTTGTACAACATGCTTCCCTGGTAACAATCGTTATATTTATCAGTAATTTTCTTCGTCTTCATTATATTCTTCGTTCATTTCATCTTCAGACACTTCAGGTGCATCCTGAATCTCTTTAATGATCTGCATTGCCTGTTCGACGTATTGTTCAGGTACAAGCACCCGCGGTACCATCCCATTAATACAATAGACGCCTTGCAGGTTCTCGTTATCAATTTGAACCGGGATTCCGGCATCTTCAAGATTTGCTCTCATGAGGTAGGCAAACGTTATATCACTTGCCGCATAAACTTCTACATATTTATCCATTTTTTCTCCTATTATCGACTGCGAAAGTTTTGGATATCTCTTGCTACGATTTCAGAAATGATTTGGTCAGCAGGATTCGTACTGGGTATTGCATATCCACCGTGCTCGTGTCCCATTGGAATCGCGGCAGGTTTAATATTGCTTTCTTTCGAAAGAATTTTCTCAATGGTTGTCTGTGTGCTTATGTCTGGTGTCTTTAATCTTATGTCTTTTTTCCTGGGCGCGATTCTTTTCACAGCCGTGAATTTTCTATGGCCGGCCATAATCTGCTGGGCAAGGTCAAACTTCGGTATTTCGTTTTCACTTTTCATCAAATCAATCCATTTTTGTAAAACTACAGGTGCGATTATTCAGCACCTACTTCGGTCCAAGTACTAATTGGGTGAAATCACCGGGCTTTAATTGTTCTATAAGCAATTTAATATCATCAATCGTTACATCTTTAATTGCGTTAATTTCGTTTTCTATCTTAAGATATTGATTATGATAAATCCAGTTAAAACCTAAATCCACAAGTCTTCCCATCGGAAGTTCGTTTTTAATAACTAATTCGCTCAAGACTTTGTTCTTTGCTTTTGTAAGTTCGCTTTCTGTTACACCGTCGGCGGCTAATTCCCGGAATATATTATGAACAATTTCAAGAACTTTTTCGAGATTTTGCGAGCCGCATAGAATATAGCTGCAGAAAAATCCAGTTCCATCCATCCCGCTATACTGCATCGAAGCGGTTTCCGCAATTGCTTTATCGACAATTTCCCAGAAGAAACGCGAGCCTACATCATCACCGACAATATTTGCCAAAAGCATCGCCGCGTATCGTGCCGGATCCTGCGCTGAAACGGCTTCGCTCATCATGCAAATATGCTCTCGTGTAACACTTTCTTTTTCAATCCTGTCTTTTTTGCCGCTTCCGGGGCAATGGCTCAGTTGTCTTGTAACACTTTTGGGCAGCCACGAGCCGCAGGATTCCTGTGCCGCAACGCAAATTTGCTCCCAGTCAAAATTACCCGCACACGCAAGAGTTATATTATTCGGAGCGTAACAGCTCTCGAAATACAAACGCATTTGGTCGGCGGTAAGATTATCTATGCTCTCGACGCTTCCCAGTACGCTATTGCCGCAGGGATGACTGCCAAAATACAGAGTTCGGCATAGTTCCATGCTATCGAAGTTCGGCATATCCTGGTACATCGCGATTTCTTCCTTAATTACGTTTTTCTCGATATCGAAATCAGATGTCCGAAGCGATGGTCTCATCAACTGCGCCCAGAGTTTTGTTATCTCGATAACATATTCAGGCAAAATCGCGGCGTAATAAACTGTATTTTCCTCGCTTGTGAAAGCGTTGAATTGCGCGCCTGTCCTGTCGAAAGCCTGATTTACCTCGAATGCGTCGAGTTTATCTGTGCCTTTGAAGAGCATGTGTTCGAGGTAATGCGATACGCCGTTAATCTCCTGTGTTTCATCTCGTGCGCCGGTCTTTACAAAAAAACCGACAGCCGCCGATTTTGCACCAGAATTTACCTCGCCAATTATGTTCAGGCCGTTATCTAATTGTTTGTGCTTAAATTCCATAATCGTATTCAAATAAATATTTCTTAAAGTCTGTTTTATTAATTATTTTTGGAATTGTATCACCCACGAGGCACTTTTGCAAAGTATTTGATTCTGTAATTCATATAAACTGGGAAATCTCGAAGTAGAAGGGCATTCTCCTCAAGCGTGCAGTAAATAATATGCGGCTCAATCCTATTGGTTATCGGTAAAATAATTTAACAGCAATCATTCTTCAATAATCTCAATGCCGCCAATTTTCGCGTTGTATTTAACAGTCGTAAATTCGATTATAATCTGCCCGGACGAATCCGCTATCGTTGTAAATTCCTTTACAACAGCTTTAAATCTGCTGCCGGTTTCGTAATAGATATCGTAATTCGTCAGCATTTTTGTACCATTAATCGTTACATCAAATATTCGGGAATTTTTTACCGGCACGAAATTCTCTGAGAAATGCAAACGCACTTTATATGATTCTCCAATCTTCAGATTCGGGAATGTGTATATCGAATTTCCGCGTCTTTCTGTTTGATACACATCCTGAGTTGCCGGTTTATTCACATCAGTCGTTACAATCTCGTTGGCAACAGAAAAGACGGTACCGCCGCTGTAATACTGATCGACTGCATAAGGAGACGAATCTTCACCGCCGCAGTTGATTTGATAAATTATGAGCGACCTGAACGAAGCAACAATCGTATGGTCGGAATTAACAGAAGAAAACGTATATGACGCCACCGCTCCGGCTGAAACTCCATCGACAAGAACATCATAAATTTCATATCCATCCAAAGGAGTAATAATAAACGTATGGTCCGTTCCAGTCGAGATTGCGAACGTACCGGCTGGCGAAATTGAACCTCCCTCACCGGCTGATGATGTAATTGTATGAGGAGCAGCCGCAAAATCAGCGGTAATAGTATGATTATCTCTAACGTTTGAAAATGTATAGCTCGAAACAACGCCGACAGAGTTTCCATCAACAATTACATCACTGATTCGATATCCCTGTTCCGCTGAAATCGTAAACGTTTGCGAACAGTATTCATAAACAGTAATATTGCCTTCCGGCGTTATAGTGCCGCCTTCCATCGCGTTGGCGGTGATTGTATAATTATTAATATCTTCCGGGTTTATTTTCCAGATTCCTTCAGTTGTCCCGGCAAAGATATTATCTCCGCTAAGCGCCAGTGACCAGATACGTGTATTTTCCGGCATCCCGGTATTGACCTCAATCCATGTTTGGCCTTCATCATCTGAGAGATAAACTCCATTGCTATCGGTACCGGCGAAAAGCAATTCATCAGTATCCAAAAGACAATTAACTTTTTTAAGACCTGAATTATACGCCGTCCAACTCAGAGTTTTTTTATCTAATACAAAAACACCTTTCTTAAAAGTTACCGCATACAACTTCGTACCAACGTTAGCAAGCTGGAAAATATGCAGGTCGGTAAGACCGGAATTAACCCCAACCCAGTTTGCCCCGCCGTCTATTGACCTGAATACTCCATTACTGTCACTGCCGGCGAAAATCGCGTCCCCGCTTTCAATAATGGTGGTAATGCGAACGTTCTCCGGTATTTCCGTACTTGCTTCGGCCCAAATATAATGGACTTCGTCTTTAGATGATTTATATATTTTTCCAATCGAACCCGCAAAAACAGCATCATTTATCCTGACAATAGAATAAAGGGGTGCATCTTCAGGGATTCCGGCAGGTGTAAATTTAATCCAATTCCATGATATAGCGGATAAATTGATACCATATAAGCCCTCCCATGCACCGGCGAGAATTTCATTGTCCCACATTACAATTGATAAAATATCAATATCGCTGCCCGCGGAGCTTATCTGCGACCAGTTTGCTCCTTTATCGTAAGAAAAAAATACACATCCTGCGTTATTACTATCCCAAATCCTGGCAAAAACAACATTCTGATTCGCGTAAAGGTTAAAAAAACTGCTGTCTTGCGACCAATTCGTTTGTACCCATTGAGGATAAGCCGGTGCGGCAAGAAGTGTAAAGATGAATATATTGAAGGCGACACGAATCAAATTCATTTTCATAAAATATCCCTCTCGGATTATTAATATTTACCGGAAGAGCAAAAAGGAAGAAAAAGCCATTATTTCTCAGGAAACTTTCCTATCGATCCATCCTCTTCTTTTAATAAGCATAATGCGCAAACTTTCTTTGATTTTCCATATATTCTAAATAAACAGGCGTTTAATGTCAATTTTATTCTCTATAATCACACAATGCTCAATGTCCATAACTACAAGCTATTAAGAAAATTGACGTTTTCAGATATTTTCATCACAGAAGCTTTAATCTTTGACAAAATACGTGATTTATTGTGTAATATTCGGATTGCCCTATTTAAGGGGCATTTTTTATTTTTGCACAATATGTGCTTAGAAAGGATAATTTAATGAAACAAGTAACATACATAAGTAAGGCTTTGGCCGTTTTATTCATAACCTCGATTCTTGTTATCTCAGGCTGCAAGGGCAAAAAAACAACCACGCCCGATAGCAATACCCCAACCGCATCAACAGGAAGTCCTGCCGGAAGACGACAATTGACCAATGTTTTAAATTTATTGAAACTTCCCGACGCTAATGAAGTGGCGGTCACTGTAAACGGCGTCGAAATTAAAGAAGCCGCAGTTCAGGAAATTATAAAACCGCAGATTGACCAGGCAAAACAGGATTTACAGAATCCAAACGTCTCTCTTCCTGACGAAGCCAGAGTTATGGAAGGCATGAAGGAAATCTGGCGAGATGCTGTTGCGCAATTAATTAAAGAGGAATTACTGAAAGAACAAGTAAAGGATGCAAATATAGTAATTTCGGACGAAGAAGCTGACGAATTCTTCAAAAAGCGGCTTGAACAAGCAAACGTCGATTGGGATAATTTCAAAAAAGTCCTGGAAGAAAAAAATGTCAGCTACGAGGAAATTCTTGGTGATGCTAAAAAAGAACTTACCTATTTACAGTTTATCACGTCAAAAATGGACGAATCAGAAAAAGTGACCGAAGAAGATGCCAAAGAATTCTACGAAGATAATAAAAGCAGATTCATCATTCCAGAACAAGTAAAAGCGAGCCATATTCTCGTTCCAGTTTCCAGCCGGGATTCCAATGATGTCAGACTGAAAGCAAAAGAAAAAATCGAGGATATGCTTCGCCAGATTAAAGAAGGCGCTGACTTTGCCGAGTTTGCAAAAAACAATCCGGATTCTACCAAAGCAACAGGTGGCGACCTGGGTTATTTCGGCAGAGGAGAGATGGTCGAAGAATTTGAAAAACCAGCTTTTGAACTCGAACCTAATCAGGTCAGCGATGTAATAGAAACCGATTTCGGCTATCACTTAATAAAGGTTACTGACCACAAAGCTGAAGAAACTATATCTTTCGATGAAGTTAAAGATAAGCTGATAGAATCGTTAAAAAATCAGAAAGAAGACGCATTTATTCAAAAATATATCGAATCTTTGGTTGAAAACGCGGATATTAAGTTTCCAAAAGGAAAAGAAGTAAAAATCTAACTCTTCAACCGCAGAGAACACTGGGTACACAGAGAAATAAAAAAGGTGTAGGGTGCCCGTTTCCTTTGCTACTCTGTCCCTTGAGGACAACGCAGCACGAACTGCGGTGAAATATTCGGGTTAGGTTACTATTTCTTTCAAACGATGTAGTAATTCGTTCGCAAGTTCGGTTCTGATTTTGATGTGGTTTTTAGTATCACAGACAAACTTGTCATTTTCTAAAGCACCTCTGACAGACTGAAAATCTGCGCGTTTGTCATCTGGGCCGCCGTCAATGCCATATCCGAACTGAACGTTTGGAGAGAATTCTTTGCCTGCATCCTGAATAAGCTGATTATTGAAATTAACAAAAGCATCTCTGCATTTTGTTATCAGTTCGATTATATCAGAAGATGTAATTTCTTCGATTTTTTTACCGGAAAGCTTCTGTAAAACATCCGTAACATACGTCCATTCGTATAAGCAATAGCTCTCATACATCCGCCTGAAAACCTGTTCGGTTTGTTCGAGAGTGTTTATGGCTTCGTTTTCAATTCCACTCAATAACTTTTCAACTTGCGTTTCCGGAGAAAATAAACCTGCCAGGTCGAACCATTTCCCAAATCCAATATCGCTTTGCGGCCTGAGAATCTCACGCAGGTCGGTTTCATTTGTAAGCTGCTTATCACGCAAACGATTTATCAGGCATTTGCCAAGGAATAAATAAATTCCAGTTTCATAAAGCTTAATGCCTTTTTCGAGCGATGATTTTTCAATCTTTATATTATTATATGTATAATATTCCGAAGTTATATTTGAAGTGTCTTTAAGCTGAATTAAAAGCTCACGTCCCATAAGCATTTTCTGAACTGTATATGGGTTTAAAAGCTCGAAGGTAATCATATCAAGCTTATCTGAACTTTTTCTTTTGTCGCGATTGGGCCATTTCGCCGCATCACGTACAGTTCCGACATTGCGAAGATTTACGCCCGGAACAAGTATGCTTTGGCCTTCGTGTGCGATAAGATAAGAGAAAGGCAAATCAGATGTGTCGCAATTATGATAATGTTTTCCCTTAACAATTGTAAACGCGCCTACTTTTGCCGGCCAGAGAAGATAAGAATCACTTCCAGTTTTTGCGCCTCGCTCGACAATTCCCTGGTGAACAGGTCCGAGCTTGTACATGTGGTTACTCTGGTTTGTGCCGCTGCCCGCGTTGAAGAAAGAAAATAATCCCGCTATAAGCAGTGTTGATTTATGGTGCGTTACAGTGTAAGGTCCGGCGAAAACAGAGCAGGCTTCTCCATGAAAGCCTTCGCAATTCGCGAAAAACAATGAATTTTCCGCTGAGTACTGCTTCGACAATTCCGTTCCCTGCCCAACGAAACATTTCGAGAGAATCGCACCATCAGAAACTCTTGCGCCGCTCGATACAATAAAATCATTTGCGCACACGCCCGGTCCTATATAAACAGTGTCTTCGGGACAGCTATTGATTGAGCCGTTTTCAAGTTTTGTAACGCACTCAATTATAGCCGCCGGTCCGATTTTGACATTCTTTATGATGCGGCTGTTAATAATTGATGCGCCTTTCCCAACAACGCCCATTGAAGACGTAACAGAACGTGCATAATTACATATCATGCCTTGTAATTTCTCTATAACTTTGTACCTGTGACGATAAAACGCAAGTATATACGCAATATGAGATGAGAGCCTGTCATATATTGGTATTTCCCTTCCCCCGGCTTCATTGATGGATACGACTTCGGTTCCATTTCCGAAAGAGCTTTCCCCTTCGACCGCAAGAAGACCGATATTATCTATGACCGCGTTATCTTCAATAATATAATTGGCGATGTAATTTTTTACATTGCTTATAAAAACATTATCACCTATTACGCAATTATGAATTGAAGCATTATAGATACCGGATGGCTTTGTAATGCCCCCGAAAAAAGACACTTCTTCCTTAAACGCGCCTAATCGAATTCTGCCGCTGAAGTGTACCGAAAGTACATTATCAGTATCGAAATCGACGGTTGCCTTGACTTTTGACCAGTCGTTACATGTGCATCCACGCTCATTGAGTCGAGCAATCTGCTCAGGAGACAATGAATTGTATTTTTCATCTTGCCAAATAGATTCTGATGTCATCTTTCTCCCTTGCGTTTTCAAAAAGCATTATAACTATCAGGATATTACTGATACGAAACATTATATACGTATTTCGAAAGCTATCTTATATAGCTTAATATAAAAAAGCAATAAATTTGTAATTAGCCATATGTGAAAAATCCATTACTTCAAAGTTGTCATGCTGAATGTTTAATAAAAAAATCTTTCAAATTAAATATTTTAAAATAATTAATATTTTTATAACAATTTTGTTCAGTTAAAACTTGGCAGGTGTCGATGTTTATATTATAAATGGACTTGTGCTTTCATCAGACAAATACTTTATTCCGAATCTGTCGGGTGAGTAAGGGCGTGACAGACAAGGGATAGGGACATAACCGTCTGTCGAGCCTTTCGTTCAAGGATGATGTTATAAATATTGGCTTTTTATCAGGGATGTTGATATGCCGAATCCGGCGAGAGTAGTAAAAGTGTTGGCAACACTTCTTGCCTCAATGACAATAGGTGCTATTGTTTTAATGACAATGGGACACAATCCCCCTTCCGCAGGACCATTTTCACTTTGGAACTACGAATGCCTCAATCCAGTCAAAGAAATGATTAGCTCTGTAACTTCACAGTCAAGAGAACGTTGGGACGGAATTGAGATTAGCTACAGCGGCACAAGATCGGGGAATATTGAGGAATTGGCATCATATAACGGACTTTCCAGCTCAAAAGACCTGAATTATCATTTTTGTGTTTACAACGGCCTCGGAGGCAACGACGGCCAGATACAACCGACCGAAAAATGGCAAAAGCAACTATCCGCATCAGGTTCTATTAATTGGAACAACAGCGTTCAGGCAATAAGAATTTGCGTCGTCGCCGATGGAAGAAATGTACGTCCCACAGATTGCCAGATCAAGAGAATCAATATTCTGGTTGAAGAACTTTGCAGAAATTTCGATATTGAGTCCGAATCTATTATTTATCCCAACAACTGGCGATAGCAAAGTTATAATAAGAATCTTGCAAAAACTCAGTTTTTGACAAAAAAAACTGGGTGCGTATTTTGCACACACACCCAGCCGCTTAAAGGAGGGCGGTTATGTAATTGATTTCGCCCATTTGGCTTTTCCCTGCCTTATTTACTCCCTCTTTCTCTTTTTTTATTATCAAACGAGTCTTTGGAGGTTTTTTTAGTAAAATTCCTGATAATTTGCCTGATAGCTGATACATCTTCTTCGATTATGAGCGATACTGCCGCTTTAACTTCCTTTACCTTTTTTTCCATATTACTTCTTCCTTAAATCATACCTTCCCTTACAGTTGCTCATTATCTATATTAGTAAGGACGTATATTTGAAGACATTTATTGCATACAGAAGAAAAAAAAGTAGAAAAATATATAAAATTTAAATACTGAAGATTTTAAATACCCTTTTTAATCACAAAATCGCTATATTAGAATATTCTTATGTATATATTAGTAATATTAATTGTGTTTGAGCATTTGTACCTTATTTGATATTGTTTATAATTTAGAGTTTAGAAATTTTCCCCGATCTACTGCGATATAATATAAAATTGTAGAATCATGCATATTATTTCTCTTGCCCGCCAGCTAACTGATTTGTATATTGCATATTGCGACGTACTCCATGATTTTCGAGCCGACAGTTAAAACTTTCAGGTGTGTTTGCCCTTTGCGTTACACCGATGGGGCCGAAGTACAGGATTTAGAATTATGAAACTATTGGAAATTGCACAAATCTATACAGATTTAGTTAACGCAGACAATGAGTATCACACAAAACCTAATAAACTTTATTTAACCACTGATTGACGCCGATTTACACTGATTATTCATAATCACGACTCTGTCATTCTCGCGCAGAGCCTGCCCTGAGCGAAGCCGAATGGGTGGGAATCCATTTAAAAATAGCAAATCAAAACCACAAATGAACACGAATAAACACGAAATATTTAGATAGAAAATGCCTATATACTTGACATATCAGCATATCAAGTATATTTTTATTAAAATGTTATACGGGAACTATAATATTTAATATTTGAGAGGAGCAAGGGATGCTAAAGTATCTTATGCAAATGAATCTTCGGTTTAAGAATCGCAAAACAACTGATTTTCCCAATAAGTGTGGTATCTGTGGATTACGGGAAAAATATCTTGACCATGACAAAAATATTGATGAAGCAATATTAAAAGCTGGCAATCTTCAAAAGTTTGGTTTGACTAAAAACTTTCCCAGAGAAATGCATTTAACAATTGGTGGTTCTAGTAACGAAGGTCATACATACTTCTGTGTACTCTCCAATACTAAATATTGGAACAAGCCATTTAAAAAGTGTCCTTATTGGCAATTGCGTATTGGCGATAAACTATCACTAAGTGACTATTTGTCAATTCATCATTCAAATAACAATACGAGAATTGCAGTCAAACTGAGTATCCTTGCAGCTGTTCTGACTGTCATTAGTATTATTGCTAGTTTATTTTAAAACCTTCCTATGTGAGAAACCAGATACGGCCAACTATTAATGGATGATTATGTTACACAGAAAATGAAAACTTTTTCGAAAAAACACAATAGACTAAAATTTATAATCGAAAGTGAAATATGCATACGAAGAAACTCCCTTTAGATGAAGATGAAGTATATCCAATCATTGCTTTTCCGATTGATACCTATATCAAAGGTTTTGACATCTTGTCTGAACAGTGCTCACGTATGAATAATTGCAAAGACGACAATCCTGCAACAGAGAGTTTCCAAGAATATATGTTCTGGCACAAGAACCTGGTGATTTGGACATGTTGCATGATTGAAGCATTTGTTAATCTTGAAGGTGTGTCTTGGATGGGAGAAGAGTTTTATAAAAGTTCAATTGAGCGTCAGCGCATAATCGATAAGATCAGATTGGTTTATACAATCAAATATTGTCAGCTACTGGATCGTTCAGAGAAGATATTGAAGGACATCCAGTACTTGTTTAACCTAAGGAACCAGTTTGTTCATCCTAAGTCACAACAACAAAAGGATAGCAAACAAGACAACAATAAGGACTTGGAATTCTTGAGAAATCTAAATCCGGCAGAGCTTAAAGAATTGGCTATTTCTGTAAATAATCTACTCAAAGATCCTGAAGATCATCAAAAGTGAATCTCTAACAAATAATTTATGAGTAAAATAAAGGTCTGCAGTACATTTATTCAATCCTTGATGAAAATCTTTGACTTGTAAGTCGCTGTTTAGTAGAATCTTATATTTGAGTCGTTTTGCAAAAGAAGACATCTTGAATATGAGTATCTAAATGTTATAATCATATTGATTTTGTTGTAACAAAAAAAGAGGTCGCCATGGTAGTGAAAAAGAGTGAAATACATCGAATTGTTGACGAATTGCCTGACAATGCTACACTTGATGACCTTATACATAAGTTATATGTAATTGAGTGTATTGAACAAGGTCTTGAAGCAGGCAGGCAGGGGCTGGTATTAGATGTTAAGGACGTACGCAAGAATTTTGGATTATCCTCATGAAGGTTGTATGGACAGAGCCTGCATATAATCAACTTAAATCTATACATCAGTTCATATCCCAAACTTCAATTGAATATGCCGACCGTATGATTGATCGGATTACGCGAAGGTCTGAACAGATTGCTGAATATCCTCTTTCAGGACGAATTGTCCCGGAATATAGGCACAAGATGGTACGGGAAATTATCGAGCGTCCATATCGAATTATATATCACATCCTTACGAATCAAGTTGAAATTCTTGCCGTTATACATGGTGCCCAGAATATCGAAAACAAAAGAATTTAATAAAGCTATTCGGTAGAATTTATTCATTTACATCGTTTGATTCCGAATCACCTGAAGGAATTTGATTTAGTATAATATTGTCTGAAGGCGAATTTGGTGCGGTTAGAGCTGGTTGAAATTCTGCGACTCTTCTTTGTCCTGTGTTGGGGCGTGGATTTAACGGCTGGACACCTCGTCCCAAGCGTCCGCCGCCCTGGCCCGCGCCACGTCCTGCGCCTTGTCCGGGCTGACCTGCTCCGCGTCCAAGTCCCCTACCTCCCTGCTGATTGAGGATTAGTTCAGGATTCAGTTGTCTCTGGATTCTTATAAGCTCGTTCGACCATACATTTCTTTGCCTTTCGCCAAGAATCGGATTTATCTCTCTGTTCATCTGCTCCAAAGTATTTGCGATATCATTTCGCGCATCTTCCCGAATTTCATAAAGATTCCGCATATGTTTGTCGAGAATCGGCCCAATTCGATTGATTTGCTGCTGCTGAAGTCCGAGAGTCTGTGTCAAACGCGGCATTAAGCTGTTGTATTCCGGTGTCGGATGCTTTTGGTCTATTGTGCGTGATGCTATCATCGACATAGAAGCTCCGCCTATCGCGATTCCGGCGGCAAGAATGATAAGCCCGAAAAAAGCTGAACGCCAGAAATACGCTTTCTTTATATGCTCGATATTGCTATTCGTATTTTTTTCTAAATTTTCCATATTACATCGCCCATGAAATAGCTTGAGAAATTTCGTATAGCGGCTCGGACCAGAAATTATGGAACACAAACGCCATAACAACCAAAGGAACTGCGACCGCGGAAGATAACGCAGCGACCCACATCAAAGGCCTGTCCCAAAACCAGTTTGTCTGTATTTCATTGGCTTCGATGAAGGCAATAGTTCTTTCAGCAACATGCACTTTCGGAACTTCTTCATTTCCTGCCTTTTCGCACAATATATCAAAAACACTTTTCATTTCATGTTCTCCTTTAAGCGTTGGGAAACATTTTTTTCAATTTTCGTTTTGCCCTTATAGTCTGAACTTTCACCATAGTTTTTGTCCAGCCTGTTCGGTACGCGGCCTGTTCAACACTGCATCCTTCGACAAATCGCAGAGTTAGCACAAGTCTGTCGCGGGGCGGAAGCTGTTCTAAAAGATTGTGTATAATTTCCGCCGCCTGTTCGCTGCTAATTTCGTCTGTCGATTGAGAAAGAACATTGTCCCATTCCTGCAAAGTAAAATGCACCTTACTATGCTCACTTGCTTGCTGCTTCCAGTAACGATAGCCGACACGAGTCGCGATTTTTCTGAGCCAGTGCAGGAAAGGCGCCTGCTCTTTATACGTCATAAGGCTCAGATAAGCTTCCACGAAAACGTCCTGAACAAGTTCTTCATGAGTAAGCTTATCTCTTGAAAATCGCCACATAGTTTTTGCAATCGCCTGCTCGTATCTTTCAACGAGTCTTTTATATGCATCGTGATTTCCATTGCGGCTTAGATACACATCTTCAATATCTATCGATTCAATATCAGGTTTTTCATACTCGGAAATTTCGATTACAGTTTCCGCGTTCGCGGTAAAGAATGTGTCCATAACTGAACGCAATACAATTTCCGCGTTTGTGACATAAACAGGATTTACTGAATACGAATACATTTTATTTTCGAGTATTTTTATTTTACCTTGATTTCATTCAGCAAAGCAAGCCCCGCCATGAAATTTCTTTTAGCGGGGCTTTGCTTATAAGGGAATTATTTTACCATTATTTGTCATTCTCGCGAAGGCGGGAATCCAAATTAATTTCACTTTCAAAAGTTCGGCTCTGCAACCAGTGCATTTTCCTGAATAGCCGCTGGCCCGCGTCTCATTCCACGACCTTGCCTTTGACCTACATTAGGCCCAACAGCATTTGCACCGGCCTGACCTTGCCTTAATCCACGACCCAGGCCTTGTCTCTGACCCACGTTTGGAGCAACTCCAGGATTTCCCGGCTGAACTGGTCTTACACCCGCAGCGGCCTGTTGTCTTTGGGCCGGACGCTGAATTTGATTTTGTTGAGCAAATCTCAAACCATCGGCAAATCCCTGTCTGTAACCAGCAGTCCAATCTTGATTCCGGCCTTGCGTTTGTGTTTGATTTTGAGCATTTACGCGGTTCTGGGCCTGATTTCTGAGCATATTCTGCTGCCGCAATTGCCTTTGAACAGGTACTTGTCCGGCATTTGGTGCGATTTCAGGAGCAGGAAGTTGTACCTGTCTTGCCCCGCGTCCCATACCCTGTCCTTGCCCTGCTGCTCCTACCCCTCTGCCGCGGCCCATTCCAGCCGCCAAAGCTTCACTTGATAAAAGTAATAAAGCAATTCCAAGAATGATAATTATTGATTTGTAATGTTTTCTATTCATTTTCGGCTCCTTTCAAAAGTCTTTCCAGATTTCAAAGCCCTGAACCACTCTGGTGCAGGGCAAGCTCAACGACCGAGCCTTTTCAACAGGTTAGTGGATACCGATTTGAAAAAGTTACACTCAAAAGGGAATTTTTTGAAAAAGTATTAAAATCGATAAATGATTTATAATAATTTTAAAAAAACGGGCTGGCGACACAATAAGCTCAAGTTCTTTGGCTTTGAATTCTATAATACGAACACATTACGTAATATTTTGTGCCGCCAGCCGTAGCGCAATAAACTTATTTATTAAAATGCTTTGGAACAATTAAAAAAATGCCCATTATTCACTTATAAAATATTCATTCTCTTCGTATAGTATAGACGTGTTAAGTCCTGCGTTTTATTGCATTAAATTAGATTTCAGGCAATAAAACATGTACTTTTGACTTTTTTCTGAATTTTTTATCTGTAACTTGACAAAGGACATCATCTTTTGGTACTATAAACGAGCGTGAAAAATCTTTGATTGTTTACTCGCGAAATATTTAGGGATAGGAGAATTAATATGTCGAGATTACAAGGATCTAAAATCGGTCAGTCATTTTCTGTTTTAATCTTTGTATTGTTAATAATTGCACCCGTGCAAGCCCAATACAGCGGCGGAACAGGCGAGCCTAACAATCCATACCAAATCGCCACTGCTGAAGACCTGATCGCATTGGGAAACGAACCAAACGATTATGACAAACACTTCATAATGACCGCCGATATCGACCTTGCAGGCTATATATTTGAGGAGATTGTCATTGCAAAAATGGGTATTCCATTTAAGGATCCACCATTTAGTGGTATTTTTAACGGAAATTTCTATACTATCTCTAATCTTAACATTCAAGGCTTGCAATATTCTGGATTATTCGGAGTAATAGATGAAGGCGAGGTTAGAAACCTTGGAATTATAGACGTTAATATTTCCTCAGATGGCAATGCAGGCGCTTTGACATCTGTAAATAAAGGCTCTATCTTAAATTGCTATTCAACGGGATTAATTGCAGGAGACGAAATCGTAGGTGGACTGGTTGGGAAAAATGAAACATCTAGTGTAATAAAGATGTGTTACTCAACATGTAACATTACCGGTACATCCACGAGAGGAACTTTAGGAGGCCTCGTTGGGAATAATGCAGGAATAATATCAGATTCATACTCAAAGGGTGATGTCTTTGGTTCACATTATAAGGGAGGGCTGGCTGGAATTAGTGTGACTGGATCAATAAACAGGTGCTATGCGACAGGTAAAATCCCTGCAGAAGGAAATTTCAGTTATCTTTATGTAGGTGGATTGGTAGGAGGATTGAAAGATATTGATGTAAATAATGTTAGTAACTCATTTTGGGATATTGAAACATCTGGTCTAACTATAAGTGCAGGTGGAATAAGTGCAACAACAATTCAAATGAAAGACCCGAATACATTTAAAGCTGTAGGTTGGGATTTTATTGGAAAGACAGATGGCCCAAGTGACATATGGGCGATTCCAGAAAACGGTGGATACCCAATATTATGGTGGCAATTAGAACAACTTGATCCCCTGCCGATTTTCTCGGGTGGTTCAGGCACAGAAGATGATCCTTTTTTAATTGCTACGATAAATGATCTTAATGATATTGGATCTAATCCAAGACTTATTGATAAACATTTTAAATTGATTCAGGATATAAATTTAGAAAACAAACAGTTTCATATTATTAGTGAAATGTACTATCCATTCGACGGCGTTTTCGATGGTAATCGACATAAAATCTTTAACTTTGTGTTGACTTCTCATGGTACAAATGGTATCGGTTTTTTTGGTCATGTAGGTAATAATGGCCTGATAAAAAATATTGGAATTGAAAACGTAGATATAAATGCTGGAACTGGTGAATATGTTGGAGGATTAGCAGGATTAAATCGGGGAACAATCATCAATTCCTATACAACTGGTAATATCTTGGGTAGAGGGAATCTTGGCGGTCTTGTCGGTTCCAATAGCGGAAATATACAGGATTGCTTCTCTCATTCAAATGTGGCAGGAGCTTTATCTAAGAGTAATCCCAAAGGAGGTATCGCCGGACGTATTGAACCTCGTGGGCTTATATCAAAATGCTATTCAACCGGCCAAATATCAGGTTACCAATCCGGAGGTTTAGTTGGAGTAAAAGATCGAATAAATCCAATCGCATCATTTTGGGATATTGAAACATCAGGCAAGACATCAAGCGCAGGCGGTTTTGGTAAGACGACAGCCGATATGCAAATGGAAAATACTTTTACTAATGCAGGTTGGGACTTTGTCGGTGAGACAGCAAATGGTACAGAGGATATTTGGACTATTTGTGAGGGAACGAATTATCCGAGATTTGTATGGCAAATTCGAGAGGGAGATTTAGTTTGTCCTGATGGTATAGCAATGGAGGATTTTGATTTCTTCATGGATCACTGGGATGATACAAACTGCGATTCATATAATAATTATTGCGAAGGTACAGACCTTGATTTTTCAGGTACAGTAGATATAAGCGACTTTCTAATCTTACTTGACAACTGGCTTGACGAAAATCCATAGTCGGGAATATATCGCAAATCCGTAAACACTTTGAATAAAGTCAAAAATAGCTATGCTATAGGCAACAATTGACATATACTTTGTTTATTGCAGCAATTAAAATCTGCTCTAAAATATTCAGGCTTTAATAAAAGGAGTTACAATGAAAAAAGGAATGTTCCTGTTTTTAATCCTGTCGTTATCATTAAGTTGCAGCAACATAACAACCAATACCAAATCTTCTTCAAAAGATGTAATCGAATACAAGGTTCAGCCTTTCAGTCTGAAACAAGTCCGGCTGCTTGACGGGCCGTTCAAGGACGCGATGGAGCTTGACAGAAAATACCTGCACGATCTGGATTCCGATAGACTGTTACATACATTCAGATTAAACGCAAAATTACCATCATCGGCTCAACCGCTTGGCGGCTGGGAAAGTCCAAATGGTGAATTACGCGGCCATACCATGGGGCATTATCTTTCCGCCTGCGCACTGATGTATTGCAGCACAGGTGACGAAGAACTCAAGGCAAAAGCTGACGCTATCGTAGTGGAACTCACGAAATGCCAGGCCGCTATCGGTGATTCAGGCTATCTCAGCGCGTATCCTGAAACCTGGTTCGATAGAGTCGAGGCGGGCAGACAAGTTTGGGCGCCTTACTATTCGCTTCACAAAATATACGCGGGTCTGCTGGATATGTACACACTTTGCGGCAACGAGCAGGCACTTGAAATCGTAGAGAAGATGGCCGCGTGGAACAAAGGCCGCCTCGATAAGCTGGATGAAGCTCAAATGCAGCGTATGCTAAACGGAAACGAGCAAGGCGGCATGAATGACGCATTCGCAAATCTGTATGCGATTACCGGCAACGAAGTTTATCTTCAAATGTCACTGCGTTTCAATCAAAAAAGTTATGTAGAACCATTATTACGAAGCGAAGACAACTTAACCGGCCAGCACGCGAATTCATTCATCCCGAATATCATCGGAACTGCACGGCAATATGAAGTGACCGGCGATGCAAACGATAGAAAAATCGCAGAGTTTTTCTGGTCACAGGTAGTCAATCACAGAAGTTACTGTACCGGCGGAACGAGCAACGATGAACATTGGCGTTTCGAGCCGGACCAAATGGCGAATCAGCTCGGTGACAGCACACAGGAGACATGCTGTACTTATAACATGCTGAAACTCACTCGTCATCTTTTCAGTTGGGAGCCTGATGTAAAATATGCCGACTACTACGAACGCGGTTTGTACAATAGTATTTTAAGCACACAAAATCCCGAAGACGGCATGATGATGTATTTCGTGCCATTGGCTACGGGTCGCTGGAAAATGTACAACACGCCCGATACCTGCTTCTGGTGCTGTACCGGGAGCGGCATGGAAAATCACGCAAAATACGGAGATAGTATTTATTTCCATAATGATAATACTCTTTATGTGAACTTATTCATTCCATCCGAACTTGACTGGTCACAGCAAAATGTAAAGATAATACAGGAAACGGATTTCCCGGAAAAGGATAGTACGACTCTCACTGTTCATACTAAAAAATCCAAAGAACTCGATATTCGTATCCGCATCCCATACTGGGCGACACAGGGCGCTATAGTAAATATAAACGGCGAACCTCTGGATGTCACTTCCAGACCGGTCAGTTATCTTTCAGTAAACAGGAAATGGGAAAATGGTGACAAGATTGAAATTACACTTCCAATGAGCCTGCATAAAATTTCATTACCAGGCGATGATTCACAGGTAGCGATGATGTACGGCCCGCTGGTTTTGGCAGGCCAGTTAGGTTCGGAAGGACTTACATCGCAAAATGTACATACAGCGCAAAACTGGTACAGGTTCAGAGAGAATCAAACAGGCAAAGTCGCACCGCTAAATGTCACTTCGGATAATATCAACGATTGGATCAAACCGGTTGACGGAAAGCCGCTGACTTTCAAAACAATCGGGCAACCCAATGAAATTACACTTGTCCCGTTCCACAAAATATTTATGCAGAAATATGTCGTTTACTGGAAAGTGCAAAAATAAAGTGAACTAAAGTTAAAAGTTAAAAGTGACTAAAGTTATATTCGAGAATCTTTCGTTCGACCTGAATGCTCTCGACGGGTGGCATCCTCAAGCTCAAGCTTGGGGATGGCTTGGCATGAGTTTACAATACATCCCGTAAGATAGACTATTAATCTAAGTTAGAGGATTTCCCAGAATTTTCTGATATGTTAATAAATATCTCGCGACCATATTGTTCAGGTCCCATTTATTTCTGGTATCTCTCATTATTCTTTTTGCCTGTTTTTCCCATTCTTCAGGATTATTTCTAAAAAATCTATGGTTCTGGACGGCGGTATCCAGGCCCCACCACAATCCGCTTGCATTATAATCCTTAAAAAGCACGCCGTTACCGAAATCACCCGGCGCACCTCTTTTCTTTAATCTCAGCGGCACAATCTTATCGTGAAAACCTCCAGTGTCACGATTCGTAGCTGTAGCACCGAAAAGATTACCGACCACATCTATCTGGCCGAAAGGTTCATAAAGTGAAGCTCCGAAAACATCACTGGCCGCGGCGTAACCCAATATGCTGAGGTCATCGTCAAAAGGTCTGTATATTATTTTCCCTCCTGATGCACAGGCAATCCTGCCGAGTATATCAGCGTGCGTTCTGTCTTGCCCAACTGGATTTCCAATAATCGCGATTTGAGCGTCAGGATGTTCTATAACAAATTTCAATGCGATATCTTCAAGAAGCTCAATTCCTTTTTGCATTTTGTCCAATCGTGAAGGCCAGTATAACAGAATCGCGTCTGGATTGACCTGGAGACCGGTTTTATTCTGAAATTTGATTAGATTAAGTTTTTTTGATTCTATAACGTTATCATCCAGACTGAATTTTTTTGCAAGCCCTCGCCCACCAATATCAGGATTCTCATCCTGATTTTCCGGGTACATCGCGGGAGATATTCCATTAGGAATAGCAATCACCGAACCATGCTCATATTTAGCTTTTGTTTCCTGCCTTACACTCCATGGAATGATTTGCCTGTCAAGAAAGTAGTCCTGTACCGTTTCTTCAAGAAACATTTTGCCGACATAACTCACCATACTCGCACTTTTAATCGCCGATGCCTGGCAATCAATACATTTCCTGCCGTTGTTATTGGCAAAATACAGGCTATCGCCAAGATCATCAATATTTACGCCGTAAAACATCTCGGCTGGAATAAGTCCGGTATGAGAATTATGAACAGTATGCAGCAGTGGAATATTTCTCAATTTGCTGTACGCCGCGATAATTCCTCCAGCCATCCAGTCGTGAGTATGAATAATCCCCCTTCCGCTATGCTTTGAAATTATTTCCTTAATCAAAGTATTCCTGATTTGTTTTTGGAATTCAGCGGCGGTGACAACTGGATTGCCGTCATATGCGCTCATATAATTATCAAATAAAGAAGAGTCAACTACCTTGATATTTTCACGGGGAAGATTATATGTCTTCTTAACAAACTCTTCCTTGCTCAATCCAGCCCTTGTCATAAACTGTTTCTTCAGATTAAGCGTGATAATATAAGTTAATATCTCGTTCTCCGAAAGTCCCCTGCACAAAGCAGCGACAACCTCACCCATTCCCCCGCTTTTGCCGGAGACATATTTCGCAAACTCACCCATTCCCTCCGTTGGCAACCTGTCTGTCTCAGGACTTATTATTATAACAGGTGTTCTTTCGGCTTTTTTTATTATGTTAAAGTTTTCAAAGAGTCTTTCAAGTTCCCATATCTTGTCAGTGACAATTCTTGTTGCCTCTCCGACCGAGCCGTATGGATTGAAATAAGAATGGACAGCCTGATCTGAACCGGTACTTTCATGGAGAAAATACAATTGATCGGATGTCGTCAAATGTCTCCACTTGGTTAATAAATCTCCTCCTATTCTTTTAATCTGTTTCTCCATCTTTCTGATGCGCAGAAACAACTCCTGTTGTGTTTTATTTCCCAGCCAGCCAAAAGTATCTCTCGCCGCGTCAGCCCACGAAGAAGTTGATAAGCCATGAATATCAATAACCGGACAGTCGGTATTTTTGAATAACTCGGCAATTTCACTTGGTGTCGCTACAGTTATATTCCTGTGCTTCGCCAGAGCTTCGGGTAAAGCTTTCCAGAATTCAAATATACCTTTCTCCTCCCAGATATGCTCGCCTATATGCTCATAATCATATCCGAGCAGGACGGCCTCGCCATCGATTTGCGCAATGCTCCATGCGTAATGCTCAGCGGAAATTGGATTGATTGGAAACCTGTACGCGACATCATCGCTTAGTTCTCGATTTCTTGGGATAACAATTAAATTTTTGCCTTTAGCGCGAAAAACCGCGTTGGGTGATATGTGCCTGCCGTCCTTTAAACCATACATGTCATTTCTTTTTTCACAAAGCATGGCTTTAAAATCCATGCCCGCGACAACATCCGCTATATCGTTGTTGTACATCAGTTCCGTATTTCTGAATGAACCTGGTTTTACTCCGAAAAACTCTTCCATCTTCGACCTGTGAAGCGAAACCTGTTCACTGAATTCCAGTTTATCAGGGTCCTCGAACAAACCGGCAAGAGAGTGATAATATGTCTCCTCGAGAAATTCAACCTGGTTATTTTTTTTGCCCGCGTCGAGTAATTCCTGAAGACATTTGATTACTTCAGGTTTATAAAGCTGAGCCTGTTCCAGAAATGTCCCGGACATACTTAATGTAATTTTGAATCCCGGATTCTTTGCGACTAATTTGGTAAACATTTTCGTAGCCGGGAGATAATTTTTTTCAGAAACTTTTTCAAAAATATTTTTATTGCTCTGTCCCCAATAAAATTTTTCTCTTTCGGGATGCAGCCTGAACGGCTGATGTAACTGAAAATAAAATATTGCTAACGGCATATCGCTATTAATGTCCCAATCTAATAATTACCCATTTAAACAAACAGCCCACAAAAACACTTGTGCAATCAATTAAGATTACCCAAAGTCTTTTCGCAATTATGTTCATGTATTTTAAACCATATTTTTATCGGAATATTTCCGCTCTTCTTCACCCCTCCGCATATAAGGATGTCTTATGTGGCATCTTTAAAAACCATAATTAATCTAAACTAATGGCTGATTATAATTCATTCGTCGATAAATTGCAAAAGAATTGATGAGCGCAATACAATCCCGCTCAAAACAAATTTGAGTAAAATCGATTGTTTAATCTTTCGATGAAAATCTTCTGTGCTATATTTTTTTTAGCATTTTTCCGACAGCGCGAATATGTTCCGGGGTTGTCCCGCAACAGCCGCCGACGAGAGTCGCTCCAGCACCAATACATTCCTGAATGCCTTTGACGAAAAGTTCCGGAGGCATATCGAAAATAGTTTCCTCACCTTCGAGCCTTGGAATGCCCGCGTTAGGTTGAGCTAAAAGTGGAAGCGAAGTTGCTTTGCGAAGCTCGGCAATAACCTGTGCGGCCTGACTCGGTGACAAGCTGCCGCAGTTTAGTCCTATCACATCGGCGCCGCAATCAGTCAAACTCTGTGCGCATTGCTGAGCCGAATCGCCCATCATTGTTCTGCCGCCCTGCTGCTCGGTTTTATATGTCATCGAGACAATTATTGGCAGCGTGTAATTTTCTTTACAAGCTTTGAGTGCGCAAATTGCTTCCCGAAGGTCAAAGATAGTTTCTATTAGAAACGCATCCACACCAGCTTCGGCGAGATAGCCCGCCTGCTCGTTGAACGCGTCATAAAACTGTGATTCTTTGTAAGTGCCGTAAGGTTCGAGCAACTGGCCAGTCGAGCTTAAATTGCCAAGCACATATTTATCCGGCCCGATTGCATTTCTGGCGATTTCAACTCCGGCTATATTCATCTCACGAACGGGAACTTCTTCGTTATGCGTTTCGATATAAATCTTATTGAACATAAAAGTATTAGCAGTGATCGCATCGCAGCCGCAATTTACATACTGACGCTGTACGTCAAGAATCACATCGGGACTTGTCAGATTGGCATCCGATTTCCCCATGAGTCCGCGTTTGGCAAGCTCCGTGCCGGTAGCGCCGTCGAGTAATAATATTTTATTGCTTTTCAATGCTTCTGAAAAATTCATTATGTTCCTTTCTTAAACTTCCAACCCGTATTTAATAAGTTCATTTTTTACCTGTGCGACACTTTGAAAATGAATCGCGTTCAGATTTGCTTTCTTTGCGCCTTCGACCATTGGCTTTTTATCATCAATAAAAATAGCCTGTTCTGGCAAGCAATTCAGCTTTTCAATAGCAATGTCATAAATTTCTTTATATGGCTTTCTTGTTCCTTCTTTACACGAAAAAACCTGAACATCGAAGCAATTATACCTTTGTTCGACAAAAAAGTCCAACGCTGGGATTTCAGTATTGGATAAAATCGCGGTTTTATAACCTTTTGCCCGAAGTGAATCCACGAGCACAAACATTTCATCTTTCGGCGTGTAAACAGAGATAAAAGCTTCTTTCCATAACAACGCCTGAGACGGCTTTTCTACATTCAAATCTTCGCACATCAACTCCCAGAATTTACCTTCACTAACGGAGTTAGTTTGAAATTCATCCATAAATTTATCGAATGAATTGATAAACTTATCAACTGTAACATTTAGTCTATCGGCGCAATATTCCATCAATCCCGGCCCGGGATCATCAATCAGCACGCCGCCCCAATCGAAAATTACTGCCTTTATATCTTTTGTCATAAAAATCCTGAATTATTATTTCGTTCGTAAAACGAGGTATTTTCCTGACTTCAACATTGGGACACCCGGTCAATATAGCAGGTTGTAGAGCATTT
>CAZVOA010000043.1:0-28409 GCA_964628465.1 uncultured Pirellulales bacterium
ATGATTTTGCGATTAAGAATCACTCTGACCATGTTTACGGCAAATTAGCCAAGGTAAGATACAATATTACAAACAAGGATTTCGACGCCGCTGATCAGGCCGCGGATAGTCTTATTGCCGCCTTACCCAAGGCACCTTCGGCAGAAAAGAATGAAGATGCGAGAGAAGGTATTCGCGAGCTTGCCGACCTTTACAGGGATAAGGACCTTTTTTCAACCTTTTTTTAAGAAATGCCTCTCTTGTTCGATAAAAAAGGTTCAATTCCATTATATTCCCCTTGGTATTAATTTAGAGGTAAACTTTTAATTTTAAATATTTTCTTGACAAGTTAGGCTTGCCTAACTATATTAGTATTAACTTACATTATTAAAATATGTTGTTATGACAGAAAAAAATAAAAATTTGAGCTCATCGCTCGAGGATTATCTTGAGTCGATATATAACCTTGCCGGTGATAGCAATATAACCAGAAGCAGGGATATAGCAGATGATCTGGGTGTTTCCAGGGCATCTGTTACTGGTGCTTTGCGTGCGCTAAAAGAAAAGAATTTGGTAAATTATCAGCCTTATAATTATATCAGCCTGACTGAATCAGGCAAATTAACGGCTGCTGAAATTGCTAATAAGCATGAAATTTTGAAATCGTTTTTCATCGAAATTCTCGATGTAAACAAAGAAACCGCCCAGCAGGCGGCCTGCAAGGCAGAACACGCACTCGGGCCGGATATTATCACGAAGCTCTTGTCCTTTGTCGAATTCGTAGGCAAAAGGAATAAAAACGGGCAAAATATAGTTGATGAATTTAAATTATTCTGCGAAAAGAAGAAAAAGGCAGAGAAATAATAAATATGAAACAAAAAGAAATAATACCTCTTTCAAAAATACGCTCAGGTGAAAAAGCCAGGCTCGTAACCATTGAAGCGGGACGCGGATTGAACAATCGCCTCGCATCGATGGGACTTGTATCAGACGTTGAAATATCAGTTATAAGTAATAGTCATCCCGGTCCGTTTGTAATCAATGTAAAAGGTTCAAAAGTAATGCTCGGCCGGGGAATGGCAAACAAGATTATGGTATCAGGCTGTAACAATGAAAAAGATAACAGCGGCTCTGGCCGGTAATCCTAACAGCGGCAAAACTACTATCTTTAACCTTCTGACAGGTTCCCACCAGCATGTTGGCAATTATCCCGGTGTTACTGTCGAGAAGAAACAAGGACTCTGCCGCTATGGAGATTATGAAATTACGTTTGTTGACTTGCCCGGCACTTACAGTCTGACTGCGTTTTCAGAAGAGGAACTTGTCGCTCGAAATTTCATTCTGCACGAAAAACCTGATGTAGTTGTCGATATAGTTGATGCTTCAGGAATCGAACGCAATCTTTACTTATATATGCAGCTTATGGAAATGGATGTCCCTCTTTTGCTCGTGTTCAATATGAGTGACATAGCTGAACAGAGAGGACTTGTCTTCGATATACAGCAATTATCAACACTGCTGGAAACTCGAATTGTACAGATGGTCGGCTCTAAAGGCCAGGGTAAACATTTTTTACTTGATTCTGTTGTAGAAACTGTCGAGATGCCTCGAAAGCCTCGCATACATAAAATCAATTACGGCGAAGAAATCGAGCTGGAACTGGAAAAAATTGAAAAGGCAATAATCACATACGAACCGGAATTGTCTCAAAAATATCATACAAGATGGCTCGCGATAAAACTGCTCGAACAGGATGATGATATAATCAAACACATTAACAGCAGTCAAGTTAAAGATATAGTGACTTCTTCTTTTGAATATCTGAAAGCTATGCTCGGTGAAAACCCTGAAATATATATGGCCGGCAGAAGGTACGGCTATATCTCAGGAGCATGTCAGGAAACCATTAAAACTACAGCCGAACTGCGTCACAATTACAGCGATATGATAGACGCGGTGGTGACACATCGTGTCATTGGCCTTCCAATATTTCTTTTTCTAATGTATTTAACTTTCTTTCTGACTTTCAAGCTTGGCAGTTATCCTATGAACTGGCTCGAACATCTTTTCGGCTGGCTCGGAACTACAATTTCAGGATTCTGGCCGGCAGGAAGTGAAAACTGGTTCAGGTCACTTCTCGTTGACGGCGTTATCGGCGGCGTTGGCGGCGTGATAGTTTTTCTGCCGAATATTCTTATCCTGTTCATGATGATTGCTTTGCTCGAAGATACCGGCTACATGGCAAGAGCCGCTTTTATCATGGATCGCATAATGCACAAAATCGGTCTGCACGGAAAAAGCTTCATACCAATGATAATAGGCTTCGGCTGTTCCGTTCCGGCTATTATGGCAACACGAATACTCGAAAACAAACGCAACAGGCTTGCTACAATAATGGTAATTCCGCTGATGAGCTGCGGCGCAAAACTTACAATTTATGCGCTGATTATTCCAGCTTTCTTTCCTAAGAATTTATACGGCCCGATGATGTGGCTGATTTACGTAATAGGAATTATATTAGCCGTAATCAGTATCAAGCTTCTGCGTCTGACTATATTCAAAGGTGAGTCGATTCCGTTCGTAATGGAATTGCCGCCCTACCGCCTGCCAACATTCAAATCAATTTCAATTCACATGTGGCAGCGAGGCTGGATGTACCTGAGAAAAGCTGGCACGATAATTTTAGCAGCTTCTATCATCTTGTGGTTCGCAATGAGCTACCCCAAACCGGATGTTTCATTTCAGGGACAGAAATTAGAATATTCCGCGATTGGAAGAATTGGTAAAGTAATTGAGCCTGCGATAAAGCCGCTCGGTTTCGATTGGAAAATCGGAACAGCGCTTATCGGTGCCACAGCCGCGAAAGAACTTTTCGTCTCACAAATGGCAATTGCGTATTCTGTCGGTGATCTGGAACAGGCGGATATGACATTGCGCGAAAAGCTAAGTGTGAATTACAGCCCTCTTACTGGCTTTTGCATTATGCTTTTCTGCCTTATTTACGCTCCATGTGTAGCAACTGTCGCAATGACAAAGCAGGAAACAAATTCATGGGGCTGGGCAATGTTCCAATTCTTCGGCCTGACCGCCCTGGCATATATTATCACACTTATCGTTTATCGGGTCGGAAGTATGATTGTGTAACGAAGTGCAACAATTTAGTTTTACTAATCTCGAGCCAATCGGCAGCACATTAATTATATACTATATTCGGGGACTGATGTCCCCGAATAAGTGGAATTTATCGCTTTAAGCAAGAAGCATGGCCGTTACATATTGACATCACATGACCTCATGATGATTTTCCAATTTTTCACGCCAAGATTTACGCGTCTTTGTCATTTTCATTTCTTGGAGTTCTGAAATCGGTTTTATCGTGCCTCGGCATCGCGATAGTGCCGGTTCTCGCAACACTCTTTATGCCGTAAGGTCTGCACATGTTCATAAAAGCCTCAATCTTGTCTTCCGGGCCGCTAACTTCAGCCATAATGATTTTCTGGCCAATATCGACGACTTTTGCTCTGAATACTTCTATCAAAGATAGAATTTCCGGTCGCTGCTCCGGCGTGCACGAAATCGCAATCAGCATCAAATCTCGAGCGACAACAGGCTGGCCGACAAAATCCTGAACCTTAACGACTGGGATAATTTTTGCCAACTGCTTGCGAACCTGCTCAACAATTCTATCGTCACCGATAACAACAATCGTCATTCTGCTTAAGTCCGGGTCCTCGGTTCGACCAACAACCAGAGAGTCAATGTTAAAGTTGCGTGCTGCGAACATTCCGGCGACATGAGCCAGAACTCCGGGTTTATTTTCAACTAATGCGCTTATTATATGTTTCATAGTTTTTTCCTTTAAGTAGGATGGGCTTTAGCCCATCTTTTATTCAGCATGGGCAGAAGCCCATCCTACATTCTACTTTAGCTCACTTTAAATTAATCTTTCCAGAATATCAAGGCCGCTCATTTCATTCAGGCTCTTGCCTGTCGGAACCATAGGCCAGACGTTTTCTTCAGGTTCAACACGGAAATCAACAACGCACGGCTGCTTTTCCTTAAGCATTTGTTCAATCGCTTTTGGAACGTCAGATTTTTTATCTACCGTCATTCCAACCGCTCCCATAGCTTTTGCCAACGCCTCGTAGTTTGGATTCTTCAGATAGCTTTTCGAGTAACGCCTGCCATAGAAAAGTTCCTGCCATTGCCTGACCATTCCCATATAACCATTATTCAGAATACAGACCTTAATCGGCAGATTATGCTCAACCGCGGTCGCAAGTTCCGTCATAGTCATATTAAAACTATGATCACCGTCGATATCAATAACAAGCTCATCCGGCCTTGCGATTTGCGCGCCAATTGCGGCCGGCAGGCCGAAGCCCATCGTGCCAAGACCTCCTGAAGTAATGAATTGACGCGGCTGAGTAAATTTATAAAACTGCGCCGTCCACATCTGGTTCTGGCCTACGCCGGTCGTAATTATGGCTTTGTTTTTTGTCTGTCTGCATATTTCTTCAATAACAGACTGCGGCTTAATTGTCGAAGATTTTTTATCATAAGCAAAAGCGAATTTCTTCTTCCAATCGGCAATCTTTTTGAACCATCCTTCACGTTCTTTGTATTCAACCTGTTTGGCCAATTCCTTAAGAATGATTTTCGCATCACCGACAACAGGAATATCGACCTGAACATTTTTTGAAATGCTCGCGGGATCAATATCAATATGAATAATCTTCGCGTTCGGCGCAAAAGTTTTTATATTACCTGTCACCCTGTCATCGAAACGCGCTCCGACTGCAATTAGTAAATCGCATTCCTGAACCGCGTAATTCGCATAAGCTGAGCCGTGCATACCAAGCATATCAAGTGATTCAGGCTTTGTCTGATCATAACTTCCCAAACCTAAAAGAGTCATCGTGACAGGAAGATGCGCTTTATCTACAAATTCTCTCAATTCCTGACTTGCATTGGCGAGAATAACACCACCGCCAACATAAAGCACAGGCCTTTCAGATTTACTTATCGCGCTGGCAGCATTGGAAATTTGTCTTGAATGACCTTTGCTTGAAATACGATAGCCGGGCAATCTTATTTCCGCCGAATCATTCATATCACATGAACCGACTGAAACATCAACAGGTAAATCAATAAGCACCGGTCCCGGCCTTCCGGTCGAAGCGATATGGAATGCTTCCCTGATTGTACGCGCAAGGTCCTTTGTTTCTTTTACAATGCAATTATATTTCGTAATAGGCCGTGTAATTCCTGTAATATCAGCTTCCTGGAACGCGTCGTTTCCGATAAGTTCCGTGCGAACCTGCCCGGTAAACGCAACCATAGGAACAGAGTCCATCATGGCGGTAGCGAGACCTGTAACGAGATTGCAAGCGCCTGGGCCGCTCGTAGCTAAAACAACACCGACTTTGCCGCTGGCACGTGCGTACGCGTCTGCCATATGACAGCCGCCCTGCTCATGCCGAGGCACTATGAAGTTTATCGGTGCGTCATATAATCTATCGAATAAAGGCAGAACCACGCCGCCCGTATAGCCGAACATCGTATCGACACCCTGTTCGAGGAGTGCATCGACGACAATTTGTGCGCCTGTTTTTGTGTTTGAAGTTTTTTCAGACATTTTTGTTCTCCGAAATTCTTGATTAAAATTTTTGTTATATTTTACCACAGGATCTGACATTGCGGAAGTCTCTGTTAGACCTTGCAATGAAACACTTGACGATACCCTGCATTTTTTTAAGATTTCATCAAAGATAGGTATAACCGAAGCGCCTATATATCCGAACATTGTATCGACACCAAGTTCAATAAGTGTATCGACGAATATCTTAGCGCCGGATTTTATTTGGGATTCTTCGGCAACAGGTGCCGAAACAGCAGAAATGGAAGTCATTATTTTTTTACCTTTCCTGATAAACAAATACGAGGCCTAATTTTGCATACGCAGCAAAATTCCAGCCCCAAACGTTATTCCAACTGATTATGGCTCCAAACAATCTTCCGATAATCCAAGTGATTTTCATCCCGAAAAACACCAAAATTAACGATAGTATTTATGCCCTGCCATAATCGCAAAACCATCCCAACGGGATGTTTCAGGGTTGTAACAGCCTGGATTTCAGACAATTACAAAGATATTATACGAATAAATGTTCATCCTTGTCAAATATTTTCGGCAATTTTTCAAGTTTTCTGAAATTTTACCTTTTTTTTCATCACAAATTGATTTTCAAAACGTATAAAAATAGCTGGTAAGGGTTTTATTTATTGCTATAATCCTGAAAACAATAATTTTTTATGGAGTTTTATAATGTGTGATAAATGTGGTTGCGACGAAGCTAACAAAGCCAAAAACGAAAATACATTCGAAGAACAAGTAAGTGAAATAATCGAATCTATCAGACCAAGCCTTCAGGCTCACGGCGGCGACGTCGAATTGGTCGGAATAGATCAAGACAAGACAGTTAATGTCCGCCTGCAGGGTGCCTGCCAGGGCTGCCCCGGTGCTACAATGACCATGAAAATGGGAATCGAAAGAATTCTTAAAGAAAGAGTCCCTGGAGTAAAACAGGTCGTAGCTGTTAGATAAAACCCGTTATCAGATTGATATTTAAACTTACGAGAACGATATATTAATAAAGTTTGTATTTCTAAATTAGATGATTTCAATCTATGGCTATCTCTTGCAAGGGAAGTTGAATCGTTATTTGGCCCTATGGCAGATGTAAAGGATTTCCAAGATGCTTTGAGAAATGCCATATCAAATAAAACTGCATTCTGTATTAATTCGCGTTCAGGTAATATCATAGAGTCATTAAAAGGCGGCATAATTATTTCAAGAGAATCAAATGAAATAGTATGGTTTGCAGTCTCTAAACATTTTCGCGGAATGGGACTTGGCCGCAACTTGCTGGAATTCGCTATTGGAAAACTTGACAAACAAAAAAGTATATTTGTACAGACTTTTGATAATTCGATTACAGAAGGCCAAGCCGCAAGAAAGTTATATATGAACTTTGGGTTTACCGATTTTAAAGATGGAGGATTAAATCCCGCCGGTATTCCAACTGTAATTATGAAGTTAGATAATTAAGATTTAGTAATTTATAATAAATCTTATTAAGAATAAAATTTTCCCTCTCTATAGTCACGCCATGCAGGTTCGAAGGCTTTTCTGCCGAATGGAACTTTTCTTAATTCTGTTGTCTGGCTTTTGAATAAATCAGGAGAAGTCTCATCATACTCAATTTGAAGGATGGAATTTCTTAGTAATTCATTTTCAGGTTTAAACCTTAATGGCTTGCCGGTTGATTTGTCGATAACATCAGGATGAATCTCAATTCCTTTTTTATCTAAAACAAGATGAGAACCTCGCGAGCCGCCGCCCTGCTTTAATAATTCAACAATTGCTTTTAGAAACGCAACGCTTGTCAAAGCCATATGTTCCGCCTGTATCGCCTGAACCAAAGATTTATTGTTTTCATAATTGAAACCCTGATTTTTTATCTCTTTATAAAGTTCAGTCGCCTTCTTCAGAGCATCCTGTGCATTATTTAATTCCCTGATATGTCCGCCAGAAGCAGTCATTCTGTTCCTGATTTCTTCCAACGCATTCTGGGGATTTATTCCATTTGCAACATTTGTATCTTTTTTATGCGTATAAACATCTAAAACGTCATTTATCTGTTTTTTAATTTCAATATTTATTCCAGAATAATCAGGCATTTCAGAACCATAAGCATTTACGATAAATTCCGCCGCACGCAGGCCGCCGACTTGCCCTGCGTTGAGAGCAGAACCTCCGGGGCGTTTCACACCGTGAGTTCCCGCCATCTCACCAATTATGAAAGTGTGCGGAATATTCGATTGCCACCATTTATCGATTGCGAAACCGCCGTTGTTGTGCTGTGCGCAAACCGCGATTTCAAGAGGTTCGGAATATAAATCAATTCCATTTTCCTTATAAATATCAATCGCGGGTGTATTCATATGAGCAAGACGTTTAATTGGAATGTCCTGCAACGCTCCAGCTTTGTATAAATATTCCTTTGCGTGAGACTCAAGCGAGTCGATATTAAATTCATCCATCGAATCATTGCCGACTGGATTATGAAGGAAATCCATGAACACTCGCCTGCCCTGCTGAGTTTCATTAAAAACAAGAATATCAATTATGGAAGATTGAAGATTTTCTATTTTTTGCGGGTCGAAAGGCCACTGATAACCTTTAAGAAAAATATCAGTCGCCATTTTGCTCATCGTCTGGAAATAATCAGCTAAAAAATCTTTCTCATTTGTTCCATCTTTATCAGTACTGAAAATCCTCGGAATCGCCTGCATGTAGGTACCGGAAACATTCCAGCGATATTTCGTGCTTGCCAAACCAAATTGAGATTCAGTAAGATTTACTCCAATCAAACCAGCTTTTAATGCCAAACCATGAATCCCCACCTGTCCTTCAGGATAAACAGATGTTTTGAAAAGCTTGCCCGGACCGCCGGACGCCAAAACAATATTAGAACACAAAAACACGTTTATCGCATCTTGTAAATCATCAATTTTCGTTTTGTCTATCGTAACAATTCCAATAATTCGCTTTTGTTCTCCAGAACCAAAAGTCAGCAAGTGAATAGTTTCCTGACCGTCAAAGATTTTTACATCATATCGCTCGAGTTGTTTCTGAAGGCACTCGCTCATATACCTGCTTGTTTTTGGTCCGGCTGAAGTAGCACGTTCGTACGGGTCATGGTCGGTTTTGTACCCGATAAATGTCCCCATAGAATCTGTCGGAAACGGTACACCGGCCTGAACGAGATGATAAAACTCACGCAAAGAACCGATTGCTTCTATTAAAGCTGTATCATAATGACAACATCCAGCCGCTGTAAGACTTTTGGCGAATTCTTCCGCACTATCGGCTATATCGGGACTTGTTCCTATTTTGTAATATGTCTGCTTATCCGAGCCGCTCATACGGGAAGCGCCAAGACCTATCCCTGAAGTCACTACTGCGATTCTGTTTCCGGGATCTTTTATGCCCTTCTGCTCCATGAACTCACATAAATGAACGCCGCAATTCATTCCGGCTGCGCCAGAACCAACAATTACAGTATTATAATTATGAATGTTGAATTTGTATTTATTATCCATAAAACCCCCTGCTTTCGATTAATATCCCAATTAATTAAAGCCTTCTGAAATGAAAGCCCCCATCTACGTTAATAACCTGACCGGTGGAGAAATCAAGTTTACCTTCAGCGATTGCTCCGACTACTTTTGCGATATCTTCCGGCTGTCCCCATCTTTTAACAGGTGTTATTCCTTCTGCGATCAGCTTGTCATATTTGTCTTTTACTGCGCTGGTCATATCGGTTTGAATAATGCCGGGCCTGATTTCAAATACTCCGATATTATATTCAGCCAGTCTATCGGCATAAAGCAGCGTCATCATACCAACACCAGCTTTGCTCACACAATACTCTCCTCTTGCGGGCGAACTTGTATATGCTGACATTGAGCCTGTATTTACAATCCTGAACTCATGAACCGGATTCGCTTTCTTTTGCTCTATCATCCAGTTCGCGACAAGCTGCGTCAAAAAATATGGTCCCTTGAGATTGATTGACATTACTCTGTCGTAACTTTCTTCAGTTGCTTCGAGTATATCAACTCTTTTCAATGGTGCAACACCGGCGTTATTTACCAGCATATTGCATCCGCCGAATTTTGTTTTGGTTAATTCGACCAGTTTTTTTCTGTCTTCCGCTTTGCTGATATCGCCGCGTAAAATCTCACACTCTACACCGAGTTCCGCAATTTCTTTCTTAGTTTGCCCGGCGTGGGACTCGTCCGGTTCGCCATTGCCTGTAAAATCAAAATAGTTTATAACAAGGTTATAACCAATTGAAGCCAGTTCCATAGCAATAGCTTTGCCGATACCTCTGCTTGCCCCTGTGATAATCGCAACTGGTTTTTTCATTAAAGAATCCTTCCGGAATTATTTTATAATAATATTCTAATCGTTTTCTTTCGTATCTTTAAGAACTTTTCCATAAATTTCTTTATCGCGTACAGCACAACCTGTTTTGCCGCCGTCACGCATTATTTGCGTACAAAGACTACAGCCAATGCAGACTTTTTTGGAATTCATCTTTCCATTCAGAATTATGTCTTTGGCGAAATCAGGATAGGCTAAAGCCATTCGTCCGGCGCCAACTATAGTGACAAGACCTTTAGAAATGCAAGCAGCCGCTACGTTCGGAAGCAAAGCTCTGAGCCAGCTATAACCCGAACCAACTATTGCCATCTCAGGAAATTGTTTTTGCACCTTGCCTGTTAAATCCAATAACCTGTTCACACCAATCAAAGGATGCTCCGGCTCTTCGTAACCGCCAACAACAGGCTTGTTGAAAGGCCGATTTAAATGTGGATTGTAATACGGATTCGCAATTGTTATGTTGAGCAAATTAACGCCGCGTTCCTGTAAAAGTTTTATCAGTTTTATTGGTTCAGCTAAATCCGGCTTTGTGTAATCTTCTTTATCAACCGCCCAACCATAAGGATATGGTACGCCGTCATATATTCCCAGACGAGCGGTTACAGCCGCGTCATTGCCAAGTTCATTACGAATTTTGCCGATAGTTTCCAGCAGGAATCTTGTACGATTTTCAAACGAACCGCCGTATTTACCTTCTCTATTATAGCACGCAAGAAGCTCGTTAATTAAATAGCCGTGACACGATTTTATATCAACTGCATCGAATCCGGCTTCAAATGCAAGTCTTGCGGCTATAACATAAGCATCCTGCAAATTATTGAGATATTCGTCAGTAACTATCGGCCAGTTTTGAGGAATCCTGCTTTCCCTGTTCATCTCTGGAAATGGTTGAGGAATCAGCGGGTCTCTATAAGGGTCACGTTGCGGAATAATAGGACGATTTTCTTTTTCAGGCTTGCTGTATCGCCCCGAATGTGTAAGCTGCAGAACAATTACCGGCTTATGGTTTGAACCGAGATTTTCAGCCGCGGTTTTTCGCATCATAGAAACCATAGCGGCGAAATCTTCTACGTTATTTTCATTTATCCATAGCTGCCTCGGATTCGCACGCCCTTCGGGAACAACCGCGGTTGCTTCAACCCAGATTAGACCTGCTCCTCCTGCGGCAAACCTCTTATTTCGTCTTAATGTTAGCTCTCCTGGGCTGCCAAGCGAATCTCCATCACAACCTTCCATAGGATGTATTGCAAGAGAATTTGGCAGTAACAGTTTTCCAGCATGGATGGGCTTTGCCAGAATAGAAATATCTTCCTGTGCTTGTATGAAAAGACCAAGTCTGGCATTTAGTCTTTCTAAATCCTCGATGTTACGTATTTGAGAATCCCACATCTTATTTCTTATTAAGAGTTTCCTTCAAATATTTAGCGGTGTAACTATCCGTATTTTTAATAATTTCCTCTGGCGAGCCGGTCGCGACAACCTGGCCGCCTGCTTCGCCGCCTTCGGGGCCAAGATCAATAATATAATCAGCCGTCTTTATTACATCAAGGTTGTGTTCTATCACAATTACCGTGTTTCCGCAATCAGTTAATCTCTGTAAAACATTTAGAAGATTGTGAATATCGGCAAAATGCAGTCCCGTCGTAGGTTCATCCAGCAAATACAAGGTATGGCCGGTATTGCTTTTACCAAGTTCAGCGGATAGTTTGACACGCTGCGCCTCGCCGCCTGAAAGAGTTGTCGATGCCTGGCCCAATTGCATGTACCCCAGCCCGACATCCATCAAAGTTTTTAATATTCTAATTATAGCCGGGAAATTAGCGAAGAAATCAACCGCTTCTTCAATACGCATATCGAGCACATCCGATATATTCTTGCCTTTGTATGTTATAGACAAAGTATCCTGGTTAAATCTTGTACCTTTACAGTTCTGGCAGGTGACATAAACATCAGGCAAAAAGTGCATTTCGATTTTTTTGGTTCCCTGTCCCATGCAATATTCACAGCGGCCGCCTTTTACATTAAAGCTGAAACGACCGGGCTTATAACCACGAATTTTCGCTTCACGTGTCATACTGAACAATTTTCGTATCACATCAAAAAGACCTGTATATGTCGCCGGATTGCTTCGTGGAGTTTTCCCGATAGGTGACTGGTCAATTTCAATCACTTTATCGATTTGTGAAATGCCAAGAATAGATTTATGCTCACCCGGTTTTTCTCGAGAACCATATAACCTGCGTTTCATTGCCTTGAGCAGAATTTCATTGACGAGAGAGCTTTTTCCTGAACCGGAAACACCTGTAACGCATGTAAAAACGCCAAGCGGAAATTTAACATCAATATTTTTAAGGTTATTGTGTGCCGCTCCTTTTATCTCTATGCACTTTGAAAAGCTGAATTTTCTTCTTTGCTGCGGCAAAACAATACTTTTTCTCCCGCTGAGATACTGCCCGGTTAATGAATTTTCACATGCCGCTATTTCTTCCATACTTCCCTGGGTGACCAGGTATCCGCCCTGAGCACCCGCCATTGGTCCAATATCGATAATGTGATCCGCATCCCTGATAATATCTTCATCATGCTCGACTACGATAACGGTATTACCAATTTTTGTAAGCTGACGCAAAATTCCCGCCAGCCTGTCGTTGTCACGCTTATGAAGACCGATAGTCGGTTCATCAAGAACATAACACACTCCGACAAGGCCGCTTCCGACCTGCGTAGCCAGACGAATACGCTGCGCTTCACCACCTGAAAGCGTGCTGCTTTTTCTATCCAGTGTCAGGTAACCAAGCCCAACGTCCAAAAGGAATTGGAGCCGTGATTTTATTTCTTTTGTAATTGCCGCCGCTATAACAGTTTTTTCCTTATCCAATTTCAATGTATTGAAGAATTCCTGCGCCTTTTCCACACTCAAAGCAGAAAGCTGGCTGATATTCATTCCTCCAACCAGCACCGCGGCGGCTTCTGGCCTTATACGCGCCCCGTTGCAAACGTGACAGGGCTGTTCAGAAAGATAACTATGTAATTTTGTTTTTACGTATTCACTTGTCGTATTTTTCCATCGCTTCGTCAGATTCGGGATTATTCCTTCGAACCAGACTCCATATTTTTTCTCGTCCTCGTCAGTAGTTCCATAAAACAAAATCTTTTTTAAATCTTCAGGGATTTTGCTAAATGGTTCAGATTTATTAATTCCAATATTTTTACTGAAGCGTTTAATAAGCCTGTTATAAAAGATGTTCATCCTTTTTCCGCCCTTGCGCCAGGCATCAACTGCGCCGTTTTCCAGCGACAAACTCTTGTCCGGCACAATCAAATCAGGGTCAAATTCGAGAATTGTACCGAGACCATCGCAGCTCTGACACGCGCCATAAGGACTATTGAAACTGAAAAGCCTTGGCGACAATTCAGCGAGACTTGCTTCAGGGTGATCGGAGCAGGCGAATTTTTCACTGTAAATCGTTTCTTTCCATTCTCCATTACCACCATTTTTTTTGTCAGAAGCAGGTTCCTGAGACAAAACCAGGATTATCCCTTCAGCGAGTTTCAAAGCGGTTTCGATTGAATCAGATAATCGAATTCCGACAGAATCTTTTATAATCAACCTGTCAACAACCGCTTCTATTGTGTGATTCTGGTTTTTATTCAGTTCAGGAATATTTCGTATATCATAAATTTCCCCGTCTATACGGACTCGCACAAATCCTTCCCTTTGTATATTAGTGATAATATCTTTATGCTCACCTTTTTTACCTGATACAATCGGGGCGCAAATCTGCAATTTTGTTTCCTGCGGCCATGAAAGAATAGATTCGACAATTTGCGATGGATGCTGGCTTTGAATTTCCTTACCGCAAATCCAGCAGTGAGGCTGACCCGCACGCGCATAAAGCAGTCTCAAATAGTCATAAATCTCTGTAGTCGTCGCTACTGTCGAGCGAGGATTCGAACTGGTACTTCGCTGCTCAATCGCGATAGTAGGCGGAAGTCCCGTGATTTCAGAAACCGCGGGTTTCTGCATCTGTTCGAGGAACTGCCGTGCATATGTGCTGAGTGATTCAACGTATTTTCTGCGCCCTTCAGCGTAAATCGTATCAAACGCGAGAGAACTTTTGCCTGAGCCGCTTACGCCTGTAATAACAACCATTTTATCGCGAGGAACCTTAACATCTATGTTTTTCAGGTTATGCTCAGCAGCACCTGTTATTTTTATTACCTTTTCTATTGCTTTAGCCATCCTGCCTCAAGTTTGAATTTAATTATTGTAAAATTTACAGTACAACCAAATTGATAATTGTAACATACCTTGAGAAAAAGGTAAAATATGTTTTTCATATTTGATGCAGAAAGGTAAACAAACGGCATTATGAAAATAATGAATTTACATGACTGGAACTTGACTTATTCTGAAGCCGTTTTGCTGCAAAAAGAACTCGCAAATAAGGTAAAACATCAAAAAATCATGGTTCCGCTTAAAACCATAGCTGGTCTCGATTGCGCATTTTCAAAAAACGGCAAGAAAATAATAGCTGTTATTGTAGTCTTAAAATTTGAAAATTTTGAATTACTTGAAACCGTAAGTGCGGTTCAGGACGTAACTTTCCCCTATATTCCGGGGCTTCTTTCTTTTCGCGAGGCTCCTGTTTGCATCGAGGCGGCTAAAAAGCTTCAAATTGTTCCAGATGTTTTTATGATTGACGGCCAGGGAATCGCTCATCCTCGCAGATTGGGTATCGCCGCTCATCTTGGACTGTTTTTCGATATTCCAACCATCGGTTGTGCAAAAAGCAGATTGATTGGCCAATTCGCTGAACCATCTATCGAAAAAGGTGCGTTTTATTCACTCAAAGACAAAAATGAAATAATCGGTTCCGTAGTAAGAACGCGTAATAAGGTGAAACCGGTATTTGTTTCTGTCGGAAATAATTGTCTGCTCGAAGATGCGATAAATATTACACTTGCCTGTGCAAAAAAATATCGCATCCCCGAACCAACACGGTTAGCTCACCAGTACGTAAGCAAACTCAAATTATCGTTGTAAAAGATAAAAATATCTTTAGTTCAGCTTTTTATCCTGCCAGTATTTTGTTCCTGCAATAGTAGCCTGCAAAGCCAATCCTGATTCAGTCATAGAGAAGACTTCTATTCCTTTTCTGAAATCACCTTCGGCACTCGCTTCCCCACCGGACTCACCAGCTTTTGCGGCTGCGTCGGCATGAGCGCCAACATCCCAACCATTAGCGATAAAATTGTCAAGAGTCGTTTTATCCTTGAAAATCATAACAACACGGTAATCCTTGACCCCAAGTCCGAGACCGACACCGCCCATACCCATTTTCATATATGTGCGTTTCCCGGTCGCGTTATCAACAACTACACCATATCCTCCGCCTGCACTTGCAAAAATAAGATTTACATTTGCATTGCTGAAAGCGGCGTAACCGGCAGCATTCTTAGCTTTGTCTTTTGAATCTGGGGCTTCGGAATAAAGCCTTTCCATTGTTTCCTGTTCCATGTTATTGATTTTCTGCTGTTTTTCAGCTACGGTCAAATTGCCGCGAGGACCGCAGCCTATAACAATTGAAGCTACAAGAACACAACATACGGCATTTAATACTTTTGTTAGCATTTTCATTCTCCTTAAAATATTTTAATAATGCTTCCCTTACATTTATTAATCTGCTTTATATAGATGAACATCCCGCTGCGGGAATGGAATCGATACACCTTCTTTATCAAACCTTTCTTTTACAGCTCGTGTTACATCCCAGTAAACGTTCCAGTAATCCGCGGTTTTCGACCAGGGACGGCAAATAAAATTAACAGAAGAATCTCCCAATTCATGCATCTTAACTACCGGCTCAGGATCCTTGAGGACCAGTTGATGCGATGTTATTATATCTTTAAGAATTCTTTCTGCCTTGGCAATATCGTCACTATAGCTTATACCGAACTTCATATCGACTCTGCGTGTGTCACTTCCAGTGATATTTTTTATAACTCCGCCCCAGATGGAGCCATTTGGAACAACAATAATCTGGTTATCGAAAGTTTTAATTGTCGTCGAAACAAGATTCATGGCATCAACAACGCCGACAACTCCAGCCGCTTCGATAACACTACCGACATCATAAGGACGATAAATCAATATCATAAGACCGGAAGCGAAATTGCTCAAAGTCCCCTGTAAGGCAAAACCAATAACAAATCCGGCTACTCCAAGACCTGCAAGTATCGGTGCAATATCGAAACCTAATCTCGAAAGAGCCATAATTAAACCAATTACCAAGACAGTTTTACTTGCTATGCTGACAAAAAACTGTTTAAGAAGATCAGAAAACTTTTTCGACCTTACTACTGCTTTTCTTGTAACTTTTCCGACAAATCCGGATAAAATTAAAGTAATTATTAAAATAACAAGAAAAGACACTATATTACTTAACCATCGCAATCCACCCTGTGAAGATTTGAGCCATTCAATTATCCTTGTTTTTAAAGCGTCGAAATCATTAGCGCCATAACTATTTCGGGTAACAGCTTCTATATATGTCTCATAACTTCCTATTTCACCTCCCTTATCTTTTAATTCTTCGAGAACTACATTATCAAACAGATCGATAATTTCAGTTTTTTCTCCTTGAAGCTTAGATGAGGTTATTATCATTTGTTTTTTAAGTTCAGCATTTTCTTCGTCTTCTGTCTTACTCGAAATGTTTAATATTTGTATTTCGGTATCTGCTATTGCCAGCATTTTGTTCTTTAATACATTCTGCCAGGCATTAGCCTCTACGATTAGTTCGTCTTTTGTAAGAGGTTTCAGGAGCAGTTTTAATTCCTTAATTGAGATGTTAGGATCTTTAGTCGTAACTGCTGTGTAGCCGTTCTCAGATTCCTGTGCTAAACAAAAAGAGGAAAAGATTAAGAAAATCGTGAATGCAAAAAAACATACTTTAATCCTTAGCGTTTTCATTTTTTCTCCGTCTCAAATATTTTTATTTATTCTTCAATTATCACTGCCGAATCGATAACAACTGTTTCTACAGGAACATCTTCCATGCCCCTGCGTATTGTTGTTTTTACAGACGCTATTTTATCAACAACATCCATGCCTTCAATAACTTTCCCAAAGACGGCATAACCCGGATTACCAGGTCCAGCATAATTGAGGAAATCATTATTAGCATGATTAATAAAAAACTGGCTTGTCGCACTGTCAGGAACATTTGTCCTTGCCATCGCAATTGTTCCCCTGTCATTTTTAAGGCCGTTTGAAGATTCGATTTTTATGGGATCATTAGTATCTTTCTGAGCCATATCAGGAGTAAACCCGCCGCCCTGAATCATAAATCCTTTTATTACACGATGGAAAATTAAACCATCAAAAAAACTTTCTTCTACATATCCTAAAAAATTCTTCACTGTAATAGGTGCTTTTTCAGGATTCAGTTCGATGACAATGTCACCCATCGATGTTTGCATTTTTACTTTATTTTCAACACTCACGATATTCCTTTCTATTGAGAAACAACTGCTACAGAAGTAATTGTAATTACATTAACGGGAACATTTTCCATCCCATTGCGAATTGTTACTTGCACCGAAGCGATTTTATCAACAACATCCATTCCTTCAACAACCTTACCAAATACTGCATAACCAGGATTAGCGGCCCCTGAATAATTCAAAAAATCATTACTTACATTATTAATGAAAAACTGGCAGGTAGCACTATCTGGATTGTTAGTTCTTGCCATTGCGATAGTTCCTCTGTCATTTTTTAGTCCATTAGAAGCCTCATTTTTTATAGGAGCTTTTGTCTGCTTTGGTTGCATATTTTGGGTTAATCCACCACCCTGTATAACATAAAGCCCAGGACCATTTACAACCCGATGAAATATAGTTCCGTTATAAAAACCGCCATTGACATAATCGAGAAAATTCTTTACGGTGATTGGTGCCTTTTCTTCATTCAGTTCGATTACGATGTCACCCATACTTGTCTGCATTTTGACTTTCTGATTTACAGCGTTCACATTTTCATTCACAACCGGGTTGTTTTCAATTTTAGTCTGCTCCATGCCTGAAGGCGTTGAAGTAGTCGAAGCAGTTGAAGGTTCTTTTTTCACACATCCACAAATTAATAAAGTAAATGCAAACAATCCCAATAAGCTTATTTTCTTGATCATAATTTATTTCCTTCTTTCTTATACAACAATTTTTTCGTCCCATTTATTTTCTTCTATAGAAGCCAATATTTTCTCTGCGCATTTAAGTGCGGCGAGGCCTTCTTCGGCACTTACTTCAGGCGTATAATGATTATCCATAACCGCCCTTAAAAAAGCTTCCTGCTCAAGTCGAACAGGTTCTTTGTCATCTATTTGAATCGGTTCAATCTGGAGCAGCTCGGCCCAATTCATCTTTGAAAAATCAAAATCGCCCGCGGTTTTCTTTTCGTTGATAAGTTTTACAATATTCATATTCGCGTCCGCTTTTATGATGATTCCGCTTTTCTTGAAATAGTCCACACTCAAATACGCTTTGCGGCTGAATAATCGTACCTTTCTCTCGGTTTTGATTGCAAGTCTTGACGCGGTAATATTCGCGATACAGCCGTTCTCAAAAACGATTCTCGCATTGCAAATATCTTCCTTGTCACCGATAACATTTACACCCGCGGCGTCAACTCTCTTGATCTCGCTTGCGGCCAGAGAAAGAATTATATCAATATCATGAATCATCACATCAAGTACAACACCAACATCAGTTGAGCGAAATGGATAAGGACTAATGCGGCTCGATTCGATAAACTTAGGTTCTATACTGAGTCTTTTTATGGCTTGTACAACAGGATTGCATCGCTCGGAATGTCCAACCGCAACAACCGTATTTTTCTTTTTCGCAAGCTCGACTATTTCCTGTCCCTGCTCTACCGAAGCGGCAAGCGGTTTTTCTATCAATACAGCAATATTATTTTCAATGAATATTTTTGCCAGTTCAAGATGAGCGACCGTCGGAGCGGCAATTGTCACCGCATCGACTTTACCAATAACATCCGCACAATCACTGTATGCCGAACAGTTATATTGCTCCGCTATGGATTTTGCTTTTGCAATATCTGTATCAACAACAGCAACAAGTTCACTCTGAGGTAATTGTCCATAGACCTTCGCGTGAATACCACCCATCTTGCCTGCGCCGATTACAGCGGTTCGTATTTTTACATCCTGCATTTTCTAACCTTATTTTTAATGTTTTCGACTTAGCTCACGGTATCTTCCAAATCTGTGGCTGCTGCTGTGGATTATAGCGTCAGTCATAGCTTTAACATTTGCATCTAATCCATCTTCGGAAGCCAGCAATTTTGCGCTTTCGAGCAGAGTTTTTTTACCTCTGTACAATTTTCTATAAGCCGTGCAAATCTTTTCGTTCACCTCTTCGTTCAAACCGGCTCTGGTAATGCCGCGTACATTAACGCCGCGAACTTTCTGAGGATATAGGCCGCTTACAATTACGAATGGCGTTATATCCCTGTTGACTCCGGTCAAACCAGCGACATAGCTCCACTTTCCGATTGTAACAAATTGATGCGACGCGGCAAGACCGCTCATCCATACTCCTGTTTGCAGCAGACAGTGACCTCCGATTTGTACATAATTGCTGAGAACTGTTTTGTCTTCAACTATACAATCATGCCCAAGATGGACACCAATCATTAGGAAGTTTTCATTACCAACAATTGTATTTTCACCGGGATAAATACTTGGATGAATAGTTACCTGTTCGTGAAAACTGTTATTGTCACCAATAACAAGACCGCCGGTTTTCGTATCCTCGCTCAATCTTAAAAGCTGGGGTCGGCTGCCGATAACACAATTCGCGAAAAAGTGATTTCCTTTTCCGATCTTAACGTCCCTACCAATCACAACATTGGATTCGAATATAGTTCCTTCCCCGATTGTGACGCCTTTTTCTATCACACAATTAGGACCTATTGTAATTTCATCCGATAACTCGGCTTCTTTATGAATGATTGCGCTTGGATGTATCTGATTCATTGTTTTGCTCTTAAAAAATTCCTAAATTTGGTCGTCATCTATAAGCATAAATCTAATTTGTGCTTCCGCGGCCAGAGTGTCACCCACCATTGCCGTACAACGACATTGTGCCATCGACTTCTTTAATCTGACAGTCTCGGCAATAAGAATCAATTGATCGCCGGGAACAACAGATTTACGTAATTTTACTTTATCCATACTTAACAAAAGCGCAAGTTTACCTGTATGCTCCAGACTCTGAGCAAATAACAAGCCGGAAACCTGTGCCATCGCTTCCACAATCAAAACACCCGGCATAATTGGAGTACCGGGATAATGACCCTGGAAAAACTGTTCATTAAATGTTACATTTTTAATTCCTTTTATCTTTGTATCACCTTCTATCTCAATTATTTTATCCACTAATAAAAATGGGTATCTATGTGGCAGAATCTTCGCTATCTTGCGAATATCCAAAATAGCATCAGTACCAAATTTTTTCATTCGATCCTGACGCTCCGCCGCTTCGTAAAGTTCCTTCGCGAGCATCTGGTTTAATGTGTGCCCGCTTTTATAGGCTACAATTCTTCCGCTAACAGGCCTTCCAACGAGCATAAGATCGCCGATTAAATCGACTATTTTATGCCTGACGCATTCATTATCAAATCTGAAACTGTTCTTAATCGGTCCATCCGAACTTATTACAAGCAAATCACGTGGACTGATATGCGAACCCATGCCGCGTGCCTGGAATTGCATTGCTTCTGACTCGAGTAAAAAAGTTCTTGCCGGAGCAAGATTTTTTTCAAAATACTCGGGTGTAACCTTGCAACTAAATACCTGTCTTCCTATCCCTGTATGACCGCCGTAGTCAAGGTCATAAGTTATGTTCAAACCCTCATCCGCATACGGGAGCGCATATATATTCGCATCACCGGAAGATAATGAAACAGGTTTGTTTATTATAAATTCTTTCCTGCCCAGATTCTGTTCGACAACTCCCGCACGTTTAAGACATTTCAGGAAATCAGCACTGCTGCAATCCGGCGCAGGAAGCTCCGGCCCTTCGACTTCGATAATAAGATTATCAATTTCAAGCGCGCCAACAGCCGCCAGGCAATGCTCTACCGTCTCGATGCTGACAGAGCCGTTTTTTATTGTTGTACGTCGGCTCCGCTCAGCTATATTCGGCGCCAGGGCGCTTATTCGCACAGGCTGCGGAACATCTGTTCTTATAAAAGTTATACCCGAATCAACAGGTGCCGGGCGGAAAAGAACTTTTGCTTCTTTACCTCCAAACAAGCCGTTTCCGTGTAATTTGCATTCATTTTGTATCGTCTTTTGCAGCTTCAAGTTCTTTTATCCTATCACTTAATTGCTTTAACTGCTCTGCCATCTTGGGCAGCCTTCTCACAAGTGTCATTATTTTCATACCTTCTGTCCACTCATAAGCAGGAGTCCATGCCATTTTTAATCCATCAGGAACACTTTTATTTACACCAGCCTGAGCGCCAACCATTACTCCATTACCGAGTTCAATATGGTCCCTAAGACCTACCTGGCCGCCAAGTACAACTCCATCGCCCAGCTTTGTGCTTCCTGATATTCCGGCCTGACCAGCAATAAGGCAGCATTTACCAATAATAACGTTATGGGCTACCTGTACAAGATTATCGATTTTTGTACCGGCACCTATTATAGTATTGTCAAATTTCGCCCTGTCAACACAACAATTCGCGCCAATTTCGACAAAATCTTCAATTATAACTCCGCCGTTATGAGGAATACGATTATGCCGGCCTTCAAAAAATACATATCCGAAACCTTCAGAACCGATTGTACTATTTGACTGAATAATAACATTATTGCCTATCTTGCAATTATGATAAATCGCGACATTAGAATCGATGCGGCAGTGCATCCCGATTTTGGATTTCTGACCGATACTGCAGCCGCTGCTTATTATTGTGTTTGCGCCGACTTCTACATCCTCATCAATGAAAACATTTGCGCCGATAGATGCTTGTTTATCAATTATAGCGCTTTTTGCTATTACTGCGTCTGGATGAATACCTGCTTGAGGAATTTTGAGTTCTGGAGCAAAAATATTCATCGCCTCTATTAAAGCCTTGTTGACATTAGCAACAATAAGCTGCGGCATATCCAGATCTTCCATGAATTTATTAACAAGAACCGCACCTGCTTTTGATTCTTTAATCCCGGTTTTATGCCTGTCATCCGTAAGGAAAGTAACATTACTTTCCTTTGCGGATTGTACCGGCGCAATTGAAGATATTAACCTGTCAAGGTTGTTTGTGTTCGCGTTCAAATCGGCCTTCAGGCGTTTGGCCAATTGTTCGACAGTCATTTCCATTGTAAGTTTAAATACTCCGAATTATTTACAACAACGATTTTACTATTTTTTCTGATTCAGCCTTGTAATAACTGTTTCTGTCAAATCCATACCGTCACCGCTATAAAGAACTTTATGTGTTCTAACCACAAGAGTAAAGTCATCCGCGGCTTTCGGGGACAATTCCGGTTCTTCTACAGAAAGAACTAAATATAAATCTTTCTCTTTACCTATCTCTTTGGCAATCTGCATGACTTTGCCATATAAATCTATTTGCCACAGTTTGTTTTTCAGACTCAATTCCTGCTGATTAAAGTCCTGCAACAATTTCAAACTGTTTTCTTTTTCTGCTAATTCCCGATTCTTTTTATAAAACTCATCAGAACCTACTGCATAAAATCCAGAACCAAGCTCCTGGTCAAGCGCCTTAATGGAAATTTTTAACTTTTCCTGCTCATCTTTCAGTTTTTGTATTTCAACTTTAGCCTTTTCCATATAGGCTTTTGTGGCATCACATTCCATTAATACACGTTCAATATTAACCACACCAATTTTGGAAACAGGACTGCTCGATTGAGCTGAAGTATATTCACGATTTAAAAAAGAAATCCCCATAACCAACAGGCATATTAATACAATCATTTTAGTTTTCATAGAAAATCCTTTCAAGAGTTATCAACAAATAGACATTTTATTAATTAATACGGGATCATACCGCCCATGAAGAAATTGAATAACTGCGTTTCATCATAATCGTCTTTTCTTATCGGCTCGGCAAATGTTAATCTTATTGGTACCGGTCCAAAGAATTGCGGCACAGTAATCTGCAAACCTCCTCCGGCGGAAACACGGTAAGGGCCGGTATTAACAGTACCGCTGTCAACAAAGAATAACAACGAAACATTTTCACCTATCAAAGGAACTGTCATTTCCGCGTTTGCCACGAATATCGAGTCACTGCCTATCGGATATTTATAAGATGGCAATCCTCTGTCACTTATGCCGCGATACTCGAATCCCCTGATTCCATACGACCCGATGCCGCCGGCGTAATACTTTTCAAAAAACGGGGCGTCTGAAGATATTGTCCCTGCCAATACCTTGGTCGCGAGTATTGTTTTCCTGTTACGGAAGTCTTTGTATAAAGTTTTATAGATAACTCCGGATCCTTCCAGTATTCCAAAGTCATCATGACCGGTAACATGTTCATAATCAACACTGAAAATATATCCCTTTGACGGTACATATATATCATCGGTCTTATCTCTGCCGAAACCGATTTTTGTACCAAGTAAAAAGTTATTTCCGTGGAAATCCGCTATTTCAACTGGAGCATCATATTCTATATTTCCTATATCTACGTTCTCAACTCTAACCCCAAGACTTGTATTCCATAAACTTTTGTAGCGTTTTTTAAAACCGACTGCACCTTTTAATCTTTGCTCGTCATGACTTCGGTACCATCTCTCCCAGCTTTGCCCGGCAACATTAAGCGAAGTTGGTTGATCCATGAAATAAGGTTCCGTAAAAGAAACAGAGTAAGAACTGATTTCTCTTCCTGGACGAAGATTAACACTTAAACGCTGCCCCGCTCCCTTGAATGACCGCATAGAAATAAAGTCACCAAAGCTCTCAGGCCAGTCAGAAACATCGAAATTTCCCTGAGACCAGTTTAACATTCCGACAAAACCATCATCAGTGCCGTAAGCAACACCTGGATTCCACATCCCGGTCAGACCTTCTTTAATATTCACTGACGCGTCCAGTATATCACTCGTCTGGTTCGTATCCGAAATTACAGGTGTAATTATCGCCTCTTCCGCCAGGGTGGCTCTCCTAATGCGACCTTCAAGCTCACCGCCTCCTTCGGGTGGAGCCATATTAGCATTATAAAGTTGCCCCGGACTGAAATTATATTCCGAGAGTACATTGCGAACTACTTTATCCTGAGTTTGTTCATTACCGGTAATATCTATTCTTCCTATCCTAAACTGCTTATCTTCAGTTATATTGAAATTCAAATCAACTGTATTTGCTTCCCCCCCCGTGAAACTATGTTCAAAATTGATTTTTACCCGAACATATCCGTTTTCGCGATAAAGATTCAAAATTCGTTCTGCCTGCGATTTTGCCTGCAACGGGTAATAGATGCTTTTAGGCTTTAATCCAAATTTGGCCAGAAGAGTTTCTCTATCAAATTTAATATTACCTGTAACTTCAATTTTATTAATTTTATATTGCGGCCCTTCATCAATTAAGAATGTGATGTCACTTCGCCCCAGTACCTGAATGTCATAGTTAAGAAATCCGCGCTGATAATACGCATCTTTTATTTTCTTAAGATCAGAAGCAATTTTCTCCTCGGTATAATAACCCGACCACAAAAACCACTCTCTTGTCTTTGTTTTTAGAATGCTCCTGAGATCGCTTGTTTTAATTAATTTATTACCCTTAAATTTGACAGATTTGATTTTATATCTTATTCCGCTATCAATAATATACGCAACTTTTCCTTTTATTAGTTCAGAATTATCCAAAGTTACTTTTACTTCGGCATATCCTTTTTTACGATAGAATTCAGAAAGTTCATACCTGCCAGATTCAATTAAAACAGAATCGATATTGTCACCAACTTTATAATCCAGCTTTTTCCTGAGAGCTTTGTTGGAAAATTTCCCCTTGCCTATAAAAGTAATGGACTGAACAATTGCACCATTGCTGTATTCTCCTTCATTCTGTAAATTTGTAAGCCTTGCTTTTTCAGCAGATTTGCAGCCGGGCAGCGATATCAATATGACAGCGAGGACTATTACCAAAACTGATTTTATTATCTTATAGCTCATATTTTATCCTTACATTCGGAGCCGCTTCTCGCCAGAGATTAGAATGGCACGCCTCCTGCCGGTTCTTCTATACGTGAAGCATTTTCAAAACGCGTAATCTTATCCAGAAATGTAAGATTAATAACTCCCGTTGGTCCATTACGCTGTTTGGCGATTATTATTTCCGCCGTATTGGTATCCTGGTAGTCTGTTTCACCTCTATGATAATAATCCTCGCGATGCAGGAGCATAATAACGTCCGCGTCCTGCTCGATACTGCCGCTTTCACGAAGATCACTCATTTTGGGTTTATGTCCCTCTCTGCCTTCGACTGAACGATTTAACTGGCTTAAAATAATAACAGGTATATTGAGTTCCCTCGCGATTCCTTTTAAATATCTTGAAATTGTCGTGATTTCCTGTTGGCGTGAATCAGACCTTCCTGAATCTATATGCATCAATTGCAAATAATCAACAACGATACATTTTATATTATACATTCCCTTGAGTCTTCTTGCTTTTGCCCGAACTTCAAGCGGAGTGAGGGATGAAGTATCATCAATATAAATCGGCGTTTCGGCCAATATATTACTGGCATCAGCAAGTTTTCTGAAATCTTCCTCACTAAGCAGTCCTCTTCTGACATGCTGGGAATCAATTCTGCTTACGCTGCATAAAAATCTCTCAGCAAGCTGCTGCCTTCCCATTTCCAATGAAAATACCGCCACCGGTATCTTATCGTTTAAAGCGATGTTTTCAGCAACATTCAACGCAAAGCTGGTTTTTCCCATACTTGGACGTCCAGCGATGATAATCATTTCACCATTTTGCAGACCGCAGGTCAAATCATCAAGCTCATAATAACCAGTACTCAAGCCGGTAACATGAGTCCCCTGCCGTTTCTCAATCAGCTCGAAAGACTGGACAACCAAATCCTTCATAGCCGCAATGCCGTTTCTTTCAATATTTTTATCTGTAACAGCGAAAATCGCACTTTCCGCTTCATCAAGAACTTCTCGTACTTCGCCTGTTTGCTCATACGCCATTTCGAGAACTTTGCTTGAAACCCCGATAAGCTCACGAAGCAGCATTTTATCTTTCAGAATACCGGTGTAATATTCAACATTGGCAGAAGATGGCACGGAATCAAGAATTCTCGCGATATAAGCCACGCCTCCCACTTCATCGAGTAATCCTCTTTTTAGAAGTTCATCCCTGAGCAATACAGCGTCTATTCCAGAACCCTTGTTTTTCTCATACAGGTTTACCAACGCATCATATATTTCCTGGTTCTCATAGCGGTAAAAAGCATCGCGTTTCAACTGTTCCAAAACCATCCCAATACACTGCGGATCAATAATCATTGAGCCTAAAACAGCCGCTTCGGCGGAAAGAGACTCCGGCATGGCACGCAAAATACCTAAATTCCCTTTATCATCGGGATTTTTGGTATTTGAAACCGTTTTTTTAAATTTCGTATTTTTTTGTTTTTCTGCCATGACCATTTATTTTATCCTGAAGTATTTCCGGTAAACCGGATTATTGTACTGTTCATTCAATCCCCAGTCAAACGCTTGTTTTCTCAAATTAACCTGAATTACATATTATTTGAGAAACAGATAATATAATCGACCTTCCTGACGAACCTGTCCCGCAAGTTTACCTGCTGTATCACCTTGCCCCATATAGACATCACACCTGCCCGGAGCTCGAATTGCGCCGCCAGTATCCTGATCCAGCGCAAAACCGTTATAAACTCGCTTTACTACTGCGCCGTTTTCAATTTTAGGCAGAGTTGTCGAGATAAATGTAAGAGCGCCGCGGGGGAAAATCGACTTATCGGTAGCAATGCTTCTATTTGCGATAACTGGTTCATTAAGACTCCCCATTGGCTCACCTTCATCCTGTCTGAAGAAAACAAAACGGGGATTTTGATTAATATATTTATCAACCTGAGTTGGATTTTTCTTGAAAAAGTCAATCATCGCCGCAAGACTAATCTGGTCCGCCGGTATTTTACCATCGTTTACAAGTCCTTCAGAGATTCCTTTGTATTCCTGACCATTATTGGCCGCATAACCGATTGTAATTAAATTACCATTGGGAAGTTTGATTTTTGCTGAACCCTGAACATGGGTTATATATACCTCGAAAGGATCACTGAGCCATATAAGCTCGTTCCCCTTGAGCATGCCTGAACTTTCGATTTCTCTTCTTGCCGGATATGGCGTTACGTTTCCATCCGGGCCTCGACGTCCAAGAATTTCTCCGTTTGTGTCTTTTTTTAAATCGGAAGGCGTTTTATATAGAGGATAACGGAAACGTTCTGTTCGGGTAAATGAACCATCAAATATAGGAGTATAATATCCGGTAAAAAGCACTGTTCCGCGATCATCGCAGCCAATAGACATATAAACATCGAATTGCTGGGTAATCGCTTTGTTTAAATCTCTTATTGGCAGCCCTGAAGCTAATAATTTATCAAATGCTTTCAAACTGGCTACAACTTTAGCATGAGAAATCTGCCCGATTGGAAAAAATTCTTTGCTCGAAGGCTTGTTAAGGTAATTCAGGCTGTTATTTATTGCCTTACTTAAATCGGTCAAATCAAGACATGCGACGGAAAAATCAGGTATTTCCGCTGGATTGGTGATTTTTCTAAGTGCATTTTTCCCCGGCGGCAAAGGCCTGCTATAATCTTTTTTAGTTTCAATTACTTTAGTTGGTACCCTGCATCCAATGATGAGTGATAAACTTAACAATATTGTTGAGAGCAAAATTCTGTTCTTCATCCTGATCTCCAGAATTAGTAATTATAAAGATTTATATTTTAAAACGTTTCCTGACTTTCCATTCGGTTATGTTATACTAATTTCTTTAGATTTATCAATTAAATTCGCTAATCCTTTATTTTATTACTAATTAAATTGTTTTTCAATTACAACAAAAGTGTATTTTTCTGGAAAAACAAAAAAACAGGAGCTTATGTATTTCTACATAAGCTCCTATTATCACTGAGTTTGCGAATGCTAATCTAACAGCATTAATACTCAATTATTTACAAGAATTAAATCCTGTAATACTCCACATCCTGTTTCTTAAAAATTAGTTTTTAAACAGATACTTTACTTCTTCTGCTGATAACGCTCTGTCGTATATGCGGAAATCATCAATCTTGCCTTTGAAATATGGATTGTCTG
>CAZVOA010000044.1:0-26614 GCA_964628465.1 uncultured Pirellulales bacterium
ATTGTATTCGATACTCTCTTTTTAGCAATGGTACATTTTTGGGGGAGCATACCAGGTATTGCAAATTCTTACACTTTTCTATAAATTTAATATTGGTTATCCTATATCCGCTTAAATACAGTATTTCGATCTTTTGATAATCTGCAGAAGTCAGTTCATTTGGAGTTTTCTTCAATTGCCTGGCAATATCTTCATTAATAAACTTATTACTCTCTTTATTGGAATTCGCAATTAAATTTAGTATGAATACCAATATGCATATAAAAAGCAGAACGAGAGATATACCCCAAAAATACTTTATAAATCGTCTTTTCCCGTAATCTGATTCTTTCGTCATAATGAAACTCGCATTTAATTATAATTAAATTATTATATAATATGAGAGATTTTACGCAATAAGTATTTTATTCATTATCAAATCATTAACTTTAGATAAAAGAATGCTAATAGCATCTAAATCAAATTCCTCTAAGCAGACATTTCCCATTTAAGTTCTTAAAAAACATAATTTCCTTTAGTCAAACAAAGACTATATCATTTTTCTCATATATAGACGTTAAAAACCCGCGTTCGTTACAATAATTGTACAAAAAAAACGTAAAAATCTCAATTATTATGAAATTTACACATTTTTTGTCCCTCTCCTTTCTTCCAATCCTTGCTTTCGGAGAGAATTAACGGCGTCCGGTACAATTGTTAACTTAAGAAAATCCTGCTTATTGCTCTACTAATCGGTGACACCTTACTAATTTAATGTCATGAAAAACTTAATCAGTTATATTATTTATGATAATCCCGCGAAGGCGCTAAGTCGCTAAGAAAATTAAGTGAATAGGGATTGGTGAGTAGTGAATAGTTTATTGATTTCCGAATTATTGAGAATGCTCAGGCTTCTTTTGTGACTTCACCCTGGCAAGCATTTTTGTTTACATCTATTTTCTTTGCGTCTCTGCGCCTTTGCGTGAAAAATAATTATTTCGGAATGACTTGACATGTTTTTATCTCTCCTGTACACTGTGCTTACATAGTAGAGATTATCGAATGCGGCGTTTTACATTCGGAAAAACAGAGTAAGTTATTTTAATAGCCGGAAGCTTTATGAAATACACTAAAAATATCATTCCTATTATAGTAGCAATTGTTTTTGCTGTATTTGCAATTATTTCTCTCATTTCACATTCCGCCATAGCGAAAGACTATAAAACTGTATATTTACCGATTCCTGTCGGTATAGACTTAGAGCGAGATATTGAATCAACCATACTATTAAAAGTCGATGTGAAATCTTATAACAATATAAGTTTCGAAGAATTTGCATCCCAATATAAAAATCCTGAAGAAGATCAATTTAAAGATTTAATCTTGGCCGTGAAAAAAAAGGATTATGCAAAAGTTATTGCGATGACTAAAAATGGTTTAGATAAAAAAGAAGAAAATATTCAATTAATCGTCAATGCTTTTGCTAAATCTCTCAGTAAAGATGCTATTGGGGAAGATTTCAAAGGATTAAAAATAATTGAGTGTGTTAAATTTGGAAACAACATTTTATTTAAATGGTTCAATGAATCATCATTGAACCCGAAAGATATTATAACTTTCGGATCTTTTCAATTCGAAACGAATGCATCCGGAGCCATCCTACTAAACTTAGACTTTATACATACGCTAAACTCCCTCTCAGTAAGTATATCTCGGCAACAAGCTGCAACGCCAGGTGCATATTTACCAAAAGAAACATTAACACTAAAATACAAAGTTCCGCTTGTAGAAGATGCCGAGAAAAATCAGGCGTATTTGTGTTTTGATGGTACGGTATGCGATGTTAACACCTATTCAGATAGTATCTCATCAAATGAGATTATTAGTTTTTATCAGGAAGCTTATCATACCCTGCGTAATCAAGGCATAGGTGAATTTTCAAAATACTATACTGAATCAAGTGGGAAAAAGTTTCATGACTATTACTTAAAAACAGATGATTATAATAAATATGCACTTGGCGAGCTCATTAAAAATGAAAGAAAAATCGTTTTCGTTCTTGATGGCGATCCCGCCTATATAGTTTTCTATTATAATCCAAAGTATAAAAATACCAATGATATTATGAATCATATAAAATACGAATACATCGTTCGTGAAAGCAGAACTCTAAAATTTACTAATTTTTATTACGGTGATGCTTTTGATCAGTTGCTTGGAAACGGCGAACAATTGCAAAATCCTTTTTTAAAGTCATTCATTAAAGAAATAATAGAAAAGTAAGAATTAATTTCAGGGAGAAATTTAATGGGCAAGCATAAAATAACTATAGCAGCAACAATCGGATGTATTGTTATATTATTTGGGGTTATATATTTTTCATTACAAAAAACTCCTGAAATACTCACTTCAGATAATAATGATAATGAAGAATTTGTTCAGGAGGACATTGTCACAATAAGTATTTTAAGCAAGGAAGATGAATATAATCAACTTGTTCGAGAAGATATTCTTAATGGCAATGTTCAAAGAGTCGATTCTAATGGAATCAGAAACCGCATGCCTTCTGCTTCTGACTATAATGACTCTACACCATTAATTGAGATACGTTTTTACGAAAGAGATTTAAATAATATTATTAAGACGCTATATTTGGAAACGTTATTAATTGATTCTCAAGCAGCCAAAGGAGAATTAATCAGTGGAGGAGGTTATTTGGCAGGAGGCTACGGTTTGCGTCTTGGTCTTGCCAAAATAGGGGATGGATTATCGTCTTTACTGTGGGATAGGGAATATTCGATACTCGGAACTTATTATCTTGGTGATCCTAATAATAGATACACCCAAAAAACATCGGAGGTAAAATTCAGGACACCTAAAAGTCTTGGTCCTGGAGAAATTTATCGCGTTGATTTAATTCTCGTTGATAGAACAGAAAATGATAATTCAAGATAAATCAACAATAAAGGCATCTTATTTTCCTCTCGCGAAGGTATGAAGCTGCTATGTTTTTAAATTAAAGTATCTTTTCTCTGCGTCCCTGCGTGATAAAAATGATTTATTAAAATTATATGAAGACTGCCGCATCCCTTCGGTCTTCGCAATGACAGTTTTAAAAAGAAATATCTGAAAAAGTCACACCTTAATTAAAAACCTGAAAACCAAAGCAATATAGGACGCAAAAATTGGTTCGGGCTTTGTCTTTAGTTTATTTTAAAAATGGCCGAAAAATAAGTATGTTGTCCGTTATAAATATGAATCTTTTAAGGAAATAAATAATGTTCAAGTCATCACTAAAAATAAACATAAGTACAATAATATCGTTGATGATTATTGTATTGCTGACTTCCATGTTCGCTTTCGCACAAAGCTCATCAGAATCGAAGCCGGATGAGGAAAAACCAAGGCCGGAATATCCTTCGATTGATGAGGTAACTAAAGGCTATGAGAAAGTAGTATCAACCGCCGATGGTGAACGCAGCTATTATACCGTCTGGACGCGTGAGAAAGACGGGCAGATTTTAGCCGCCCTGCCATCCGGTTTTGAAAACAGGAAATTCTTCATCGCTCTGACAATAGCAAGCGGCGAAAATTACGCTGGACTTCAGGCCGGAGATTTATATGTATATTGGAAACGATATGACAAACGTCTTGCTTTGGTCGAGCCGAACATTCAAATCAAATCTACCGGCGACCAGGAATCAAAAAGCTCTATCGAACGCTTATTCACTGACAGAATAATTCTGGATGTCCCTATTGTCGCAATGTCGGGAGGTTCACCGGTAATTGATATGGACCAGCTGCTAATTGGTCAGGCAAGCACATTCTTCGGTTCTACCGTGCGTGTTTCCAATCCAGGTCTTATCAAGATTAAAAAAGCAAAGGCATTTCCGCAGAATATCGAACTGGCTATAGAAGTTCCGACATCAAGCGGAAGGCTTCAAACGCTTTACTATTCAATAAGCGAAATGCCGAATCGTTCAGGTTACAGGCCTCGAAAGGCAGATGAACGTATAGGATATTTTACAACAACATATAGCGACTACGGCAAATTCGACGATCCGGAAACAAAAGTTCGCTATGTAAATCGCTGGAACGTAGAAAAAGCCGATAGCAGACTGGCCGTAAGCCCGCCAAAGAATCCCATCGTGTTTTATATCGAGCATACAACCCCGGTAAGATACAGACGCTGGGTAAGAGAGGGTATTTTATACTGGAATAAAGCCTTTGAAAAAGTCGGAATTTCCAACGCAATCGAAGTATATTACCAGGACGAAGCGTCCGGAGCCCATATGGATAAGGACCCGGAAGATGTTCGTTATAATTTTATTCGATGGCTGAGCAATAATGAAGGCACAGCAATAGGACCAAGCCGCGTAAATCCTGAAACAGGCGAAATACTCGACGCGGACATAATTCTCACTGACGGCTGGATTCGGCACTTCTGGAGCCAGTACAATGAAATTATGCCCGAAATAGCAATGGAAGGAGTCAGCCCTGAAACGCTTGTCTGGATTAACAGCCATCCGAACTGGGACCCGCGAATTCTGCTCGCTCCTCCATCTCAAAGAGAAACTATAAGGCAGAAAATCGAACAAAACAAAAGCCTGCCGCTCGGAGGTCACGCCCTCGCTCACGTTGATTCAGCACTTATTGGTGATGACGAATACGATGGTTTGATTGGAAGAACATCGCAAATCAACGGCATGTGTACCTTGTCTCAGGGTATGGCGATGGATGTAGCGTTATTCAGAATGCAGATGGCTTTAATGGAAGATATTGAAGACGAAGAAAAAACAGATTCTAACGATCCAAATGAGAAAGCCCCTGTAGAAAAGAAAAAACCAAAAGTCGATAATGAACCTAAAATTGATGGAATGCCGGAGAAATTCATCGGCCCGATGATTTCGGAACTTGTATGTCACGAAGTCGGTCACACACTCGGACTCAGACACAATTTCAAAGGCTCAGGCATATACACAATGGCGGAGATTAACAGTAAAGAAATTAAAGGCAGCAAGCCAAGTTCTTCATCAGTTATGGATTACCTGCCGGTTAATATGAATTACAAAGATGGTGAAGTTCAGGGCGATTATACGATGATTGGAGTCGGCGAATATGATATCTGGGCAATCGAATACGGCTACACACAGAACGATGGTGACATTAAGAAAATCCTGTCACGTGTAGCAGAGCCGGAATTACAATACGGCACAGATGAGGACACCTACGGCCCAGACCCGATGGTTCGTAAATACGACTTAAGCAGTAATCCCCTGGAATATTGTGAAAACCAGATACGCATCGCTAAATTTAATCGTGGCAGAATTATCGATAAGTTAGTCAAAGACGGCGACAGTTGGTCGAAGACCCGCAAGGCTTACGAAATGACACTCAGCCTTCAGCTCCGCTCATTAAGCACAATGCTGAACTGGCTTGGCGGCGCGCATATCTACAGGGACAAAAAAGGCGATCCGAATGGAAGATTGCCAATCGAAGTAGTCCCCGCTAAAAAGCAGCGTGACGCCCTTCAGTTTGTAATAAACAATTCTTTCAGAGATGATGCTTTCGGACTCAATGAAGACCTTCTCAAAAGAATGTCCGTTGACCTATGGCTCGAAGGTGACACAATAATGCTGGACGATGCCACATGGCCGATTCATGACAGAATTATGGGTATTCAGGCCTCTGTCTTATCGAACATAATGTACCCGGACACTCTTCGCAAGATTTATGATAATGAATTTCTTATACCGAATGACGAGGACGCGTTGACTCTCCCTGAACTTCTCAATACAGTTTCAAAAGAGATATGGAGTGAGCTGGAAACCCGTACCGGCATAACACACAATGACCGAAAACCGATGGTTTCGAGTCTTAGAAGAAATCTTCAGCGTACATATATTGACCTGATGATAGACCTGACACGTTCAGATTATCAATCTACATCAGCATACAAACCAATTGGAAATTTAGCTATGCTGAAACTTAGTGAATTAAAAGATAACATCCAAAAAGTTTTGGATTCTGAACTGGGAAATATCGATTCATATACGAAATCGCATTTAAAGGATGCCGTAATACAAATCGAAAAGGCTATGGAAGCTACTTACATTTATAAAGTTATGTAGAAATTAAAAAAGTGCAAAGTTACAAGTTAAAAGTGACTGAAGTTTGAAGCTTTGGTCACTTTTTTTATTTTAAACAGCTACAAACGATTTTACGTGGAGAAGTTGGAATTTACATCATTCTTCTACAAAAACCTCTGCGTTCATGGCGAACTCGGCGGTAATACATACAATTTTATTATTCATTATTTTATTTTTTTCGGATTTTGGCAATATATCTTAAATACTAAACGTCTTTCTTATACAGGTGGATTCTATACATATAGAGCCGTTGTGTATAGATGACATGAAAACAATGTGAAATAAAAAAGGATTTATTGACAAAATTAAGGAAAATCACATCTTTTACAATGATTGACGTGAACTTTCTTTTCTATTATAGTGTATTCTACTAAACAGGATTGTTTGTAGAATAACATGAAAATAGTGTTTGTACGAGCTGCTTTGAGTTTTTTGTAAATTTCTCATTCGCGGTTGAAGGGAAATAAATAATGGTTTCTCAATCTGATAAAAACGTCCTCTGTAAAACCAGATTCATCATTTCATCATTAATTATCATATTCCTTTCAAGTTCATTATCTTATAGTGCTGACATTGAAACCATTCGCAAGGAATATCTTACCGGCCAATACGAAAAATGCGTTAGATTTGTTAAAGACAGCGCTAAATCCGGTATCGTTGATGAAGAAGAAGGAATTTTATTAGTAAAATCACTTATGGCCTTAGGCAAATATGAGCAGGCGGCACTCGAACTCGACATGGCTCGAATCGGCGAGCCGGTAAGCCTGCGTCTTTTGATGCTTGGTTATCATGTCAATTTATACACTGGTAATACAACAAAATCCAATGAACTATTAAGCATAATATACCGGAATGCGACAACATACCAGATTTCATACTGGTCACCCTCGGACCTTGTAGCACTTGGAGAGGCACTTCTTCTTCAGGGTTCTGAGCCGAAAATTGTACTTGGCGAGCTTTATAACAGGGCGTTAAGAATGGATCCAGAATGCAGAGACGCTTTTCTGGCTTCCGGACAACTCGCATTGGATAAACAGGATTATGAATTGGCGGCTACCCAATTCAGAAAAGGAATTGAACACTTTGCTGATGACCCGGATTTCCATTACGGCCTCGCGAAAGCATTTTATTACAGCAACAGGCAATCTATGATGGAATCGCTCGACAGGGCTATTTTTCTGAATTCCAACCATGCTCCTTCGCTGCTGCTTATGGCGGAACATTATATTGACTGCGAAGAGTATTCCATCGCCAAAGGCTATCTTGATAGAATAATCGCTGTAAATCCATGGAATCAGGGAGCATGGGCTTTTCATTCCTCATTAGCATATTTAGACAATGATATGGCAGCAGCGAAAAATAACAGGGATAAAGCATTAAAATACTGGCCCAATAATCCTGAAGTTGATTATCTGATAGGCGCAAAGCTGTCTCAGAAATATCTCTTTTCTGAAGGTTCGGCATACCAGCAGCAGGCTTTGAAATTCAATCCGAATTATAAACCCGCGAAAATCCAGTTGGCTCAGGATATGCTTCGCCTGGGTAAAGAAGAAGAAGGCTGGAAATTGGCGGAAGAGGTATATAAGAATGATAAATATAACATAATGGCCTACAATCTTGTAAGTCTTCACGACCATTTATCGACTTTCACAACACTTGAATCAGGCAAATTTATTGTGCGTATGGATAAGCGTGAAGCCATTGTCTATGGTGATGAAGTCATCGATTTACTCGAAAAGGCTGAAAAAGATTTATGTAAAAAATATGGAATTGACCTGAAAGGCCCTATAATCATTGAATATTTCCCTGATCAGCAGGATTTTGCCGTAAGGACATTTGGTGAACCCGGCGGCGATGGTTTTCTTGGCGTATGTTTCGGAAATGTCATAACAGCGAATAGCCCAAAACCTGAACTTCCGGCCAATTGGAAATCGACTTTATGGCATGAATTTACACATGTAGTTACTCTTAATATAACAAAAAACAGGATGCCGCGATGGCTCAGCGAAGGAATTTCTGTTTTTGAAGAAATACAAAGAGACCCAAGCTGCGGCCAGCGAATGACGCCTCAGTATCGAAAAATGATACTTGAGGGCGAACTCACACCAGTAGGCGAGTTGAGTTCAGCGTTTTTAAGTCCCCCTTCTTCCGCACATTTGCAGTTTGCCTATTTTGAATCTATGCTGGTTGTGGAATTTATTGTAAAAAATTACGGCTACGAAGCTGTGCAAAAAATTCTCGCCGATTTATCGAACAATATCACCATTGATAAAGCGATTGAGAAAAATACTGACTCGCTTAAAAAGATTGAAGCCGATTTCGCAGCATACGCAAAAAAACGCGCAGAAGATTTAGCTCCGGGCGCCGACTGGGAAGAACCCGACGAAGCTGAAATGGATTTCTATGTTAGTGATCCGAATTCTCTTCAACAGTGGCTTACAGGTCATCCAAATAGTTTATGGGCATTAACACAACATGCGCAAAACCTCATAAATGAAAATAAACTTGAAGAAGCGAAAGAGCCATTGAATAAACTGATTGAGTTGTATCCTGATAATGTTGGTACCAATAGCGCCTACATCATTCTTTCGCAGGTTTACCAGAAACTTGGCCAGACTGAACAGGAAAAGCAGATACTTAATAAGTTCTGTGAGTATTCTTCTGATTCGATTTATGCTTACACAAGATTAATGGAAATAGCGATTGATGCGAATAACTGGGATGAAGTCGCGAAAAATTGTGAAAAATATCTCGCAATCAATCCGCATGTAATAAGCATTCATCTCGAACTTAGTACAGCAAATGAAAAACTTGGAAGAGATGAACCGGCGATAGCGGGATATAAACGCCTGCTCAAGCTGGATTATCCTGACCAGGCGGACATAAATTTCCGTATCGGAAGGCTTTTGGAAAATAAAGATTTGAAAGCGGCCAAAAGATATGTTCTTTCTGCTTTGGCGGAAGCCCCGCGTTATATAGACGCACAAAAATTATTATTGAAAATCATTGAAAAAGAGCAGGAATCTCAACCTAAAACAAATGAGTCCCCTGCCGCTGTTCAGGAGAATATTTTGTGATAAAGAAAAATAAAAGATTAACTTTTTTCCTGATACTATCATTATGTCTTACCGCAGGTGGTGTTTTAGCGAGAATATCTTCTGGCCGAGGTGGTCGCGGCGGTTCCGGATTTACTACTCAAAGAGGTATGTCTCAGGGACAGCGCGGACTTCCGAACCAGGGATTTTTAAGTTCAAGTCAAACTGACAGCTTATTCCAATGGGATGTTGATCCGGAATTTCCACATGATGTTTTTACATTTGTAAGAATTGCTTATGATGCAAGCAGTTACGGAAACACATCTTATGGAAATACTGGTTATGGAAGCATAATGTCTGGACGTGGTGGCGGCCGCATGAGCGGCATGGGCGGTGGCAGGTCAGCAATTGACTGGCCAGACAGTGATAACAATTTCTCTTACAGATTGCATCAACTTACTTCAATAGAAGTGAATCCTGAACCGGTATATATTACATTACAGGATCCGAGTCTGTTTGAATACCCTTTTATATATATGCTTGAAACAGGATCTATGCATCTTATAGAAGAAGATGTTAAAAAACTCCGAGAATACCTTCTTAACGGCGGTTTTTTAATGATTGACGATTTTTGGGGAACTTCTGCATGGGCTAATGTCCGCAATGAGATGAGAAGAGTTTTTCCTGACCGTGAACCTGTTTTATTAACATTGGAACACCCTGTATTTCACTGTGTATTCGAGCTTAAGGAAATACCGCAGATTCCGGCTTATAACATAGCCGTCAATTTAAGTACTGACACCCTAACAGGAACTACATCTGAAAGCGGATATCCGCCAAGTTATTATGGTATCTATGATGATAAAGGCAGAATGATGGTAATTATCTGCCGTGATACTGACCTTGGTGACGGCTGGGAAAGAGAAGGCGTTAGTCACACGTTTTTTAAAGAATTCTCGGAAAAGAAAGCATACCCATTGGGTATTAATATCGTATTTTATGCTATGACACACTAAAAATATATAAACGTTTTAGACGGAAAGGAACGAATATTGGCAACAAAAACATACGAATTCGAACGATGGGCTGTAGAGCAAATCAAGGAAGCCCGTACAAAGCTGGCTACTGAAATTTCAAAAGTTATCATAGGCCAGGAAGATGTAATCGAACAATTGTGTATCGCAGTGCTTTCCGGCGGACATTGTCTTATTACTGGCGCACCGGGACTGGCTAAAACACTTCTTGTAAAATCACTATCGCAGCTTTTTCATCTGCAATTCCAGCGTATTCAGTTCACGCCGGACCTTATGCCCGCTGATATAACCGGCACGGAAATTCTCCAGCAGAATGATAACGAACGAAAAATGGTATTTGTAAAAGGGCCTATATTCGCGAATATGATTCTCGCGGATGAAATCAACAGGACTCCGCCGAAAACACAAGCCGCCTTGCTCGAAGCCATGCAGGAACATCACGTTACCGCCGCTGGAGTGTGTCACGCTTTAAGCGAACCTTTCTATGTTTTTGCGACACAGAACCCAATCGAAATGGAAGGAACTTATCCCCTGCCGGAAGCTCAGCTTGACAGGTTTATGTTCAACATCTGGGTTGATTACCTTCCAGAGGAGCAGGAAATCGCGGTTGTTCGCCAGACTACCACAAATGACCCGGAACCTATAAAGCCGATATTTTCCGGCGAAGATATACTGCGTTTTCATGACGTAGTCCGTAAAGTCCCCGTTGCTGAAGATGTTGTGCGTTACGCCGTAAGAATAGCGGCCGCATCACGTCCCGGAAAAACAAACCCATTATCTTATGTAAACGAGTGGGTTACATGGGGAGCAGGACTCAGAGCATCGCAATATATGATTCTCGGCAGCAAGGCAAGAGCATTGCTGCACGGAAGATCACATGTAAACTTCGAAGATATCAGGGAACTTGCTTATCCTGTTCTCAGGCATCGTATTTTAATCAATTACCGTGCTGAAGCCGAAGGCGTCACCGTAGAAAGTCTCGTTGACCGCCTTTTGGATTCTATTAAAGAAAGCGGCAATTAATGAAAAACAAGGTCATTGAATCCGACATAATCAGCAACGGGTCTCAGGCAAAAGGTATGATAGACCCTATCACGCTGATGAAAATAAAGTCGATGGAAATGCGGGCCAGAGTCGTCGTGGAAGGATTTATGAAAGGAATTCATAAGAGTCCCTATCACGGCTTCTCCGTAGAATTCACCGAGTACAGACAATATACACCCGGTGACGACCCGCGTTATATTGACTGGCATCTTTACGCAAGGAGCGACAGGTTCTATATCAAGAAATTCGAAGATGAAACAAACCTGCGTTGTCATATTCTTTTGGACCATAGCAAATCCATGGGTTACGGCTCGGTCGGTTATTCCAAAGCTCAGTATGCCGGAACGCTTGCGGCTACTTTAGCGTATTTTCTTTTTATGCAGGGAGATGCCGTCGGACTTGCGACGTTTGATAACGAAATACGACAATACATGCCGCCGAGGAATCGTCCCGGCTATCTGCACCGTATCATGCTTGCGCTGGAAATGACGCCGGAAGGAAAAGCAACCGATTTGAATCAGCCGCTTAAGAGAATTTCTGAAACCTTAAACAGACGCGGACTGGTGATATTAATGTCTGATTTGCTCACTTCCATTGATAAGCTCGAATTGGACCTGAGCTACCTACGAGCAAATGGACATGACGTTGTTCTTTTTAATGTTCTTGATCCGGCAGAATTAAACTTCGACTTCAACACCCCCGCTATTTTCGAGGATATTGAATCTGGAAAAACTTTCTATGTCGATCCGCCCGCGGCTCAAAAAGAATATGCCGAAAAAATGCAAAATCATATGACCGCGATTAGAAAAATTTGCCGCAACCTCGGAATTGATTACCATTTATTCACAACGAATCGCCCGTTCGACCTGGCTCTGCTTGAATTCCTGCACGATAGAATGCACCGCAGGAAACAGGTCAGACGTCCCGGCGGCTCATCAGTAAGGAGTGCGGTATGAGTTTCCTGTATCCATTGTTTTTCGCAGGTATAGCGGTAATTGGTATCCCCATCTTGCTCCATATGATTCGCCGGCATACACGAAAGCGAATAACATTCAGTTCGCTGATGTTCCTGCGCACAACGATTCCAAGATTCAAAAACCGGAGCAAACCTGAAAACCTGCTTCTTTTAATTCTTAGATGCCTGATTATTTGCCTTCTTGCGATTGCTTTTGCCCGTCCATTTATTCAAAAACCGTCATCGGAAACCGCTGCGGCGGGAATAGGAAAAAGAGTTGTATTATTAATTGATACAAGCGCATCCATGAGACGTGAAAACTTGTGGGAACAGGCAGCAGAAGAAGCCATATCGGCTCTGAACGATATAAAACCGACAGACAGGTTATGTGTCATGAGCTTCGATAAAAATGTAAACACTATTGCGGGATTCGAGACGTCAAGCGAGCTTGAGCCGTCGCAGCGAATTTCAGTAATAAAAGAGGAAATATCAAAATTATCACCAACATGGTTCTCAACGAACCTTGGAAACGCGATGGTCACGGCTTCTGAAGCTATTGAAGACGATGAAATCAATGATAAAATGCTCATTAACGAGCGGCAGATTATTCTTATAAGCGATTTGCAGGAAGGCAGCGATTTCGACGCACTCAACACCTACGAATGGCCTGAAAAAACGGAATTAATTGTAAAGCCTGTCACAGCGAAAAAGACTACAAACGCCGCGATTCAAATCATGGCGAGCAGTAATTATATAACTGAATCTGACCCGAACGAAAAGCTTCGTGTACGCATTACAAATTCTTCTGACGCGTTGACAGAGAATTTCCAGTTAAAATGGGCAGATTCTGATTCTTCAAATACTTTACTCCAACCTGCTTCTGTTTATGTTCCGCCGGGACAGAGTATCGTTGCGGAATTGCCGCCGGGGCAAAATGATATAACAAAACGTAAACTCATACTTACAGGCGATGGACAGGACTATGACAATACTCTATACCTTGCGCCGAACCTTGAGCAGGAGATAAATATTCTGTATCTCGGAAATGAAAAGCCGGAAGATACGAAACAAATGCTTTATTATATAAAGCGGGCATTTCCTAAAACTAATAATTTGAATTTCAATGTTTATCCTCGTCCGATAGACACAGAACTTACTGAGAAAAATATACAGGATGCACAGTTTGTTATTATAACGGATACATTAAAATCTGAACAAATAAAAATTCTGAAACAAAACATCGAATCAGGGCGAACTGTTTTATTAGCGATGAAATCAAGTGATATAGCTCCAGATATTGCTGAACTGGCAGGATTGAGCAGACTGAATTGCGAAGAAGCAAATGTAAAAGACTACACGATGTTTGGTTCGATTAATTTCGAGCATCCGATTCTTAAACCGTTTTCCGATCCGCGTTTTGGAAACTTCTCCAAGATTCATTTCTGGAAATACAGGAAGCTTAATCTTCAGGATGTTTCGCAGGCAAGAGTTCTGGCTCAATACGATAACCAGGACCCAATCTTAATTGAATTTCCTTCCGGCAAAGGTTCATTGCTCGTATTAACTTCAGGCTGGCAGCCGTCGGACAGCCAGCTTGCATTATCATCGAAATTTGTCCCGCTTCTCTATTCTATTCTGGAATATAACGGCGTTCTTGGTAATAAACAATCGCAATATTTCGTCGGTGACACAATTAAGATACCGCAAAAATTAGTATCAGGTTCAGAAAAAGTAAAAATTCAAAAACCCGACGGCTCATTGGTAAATCTTGACTCAGGACAGGAACTCTTCGGACAAACTGACCAGCCGGGATTTTACACCATCGAATCATCTTCGGGAAATCAGCTTTTCGCGGTTAATTTACCGTTAGCCGAATGCAGAACAGCTCCCCTGCCTGAAGAGGAAATCGAAAGATTCGGTATTGCGTTTACCGGCTCGACAGGGGCAATATCTGAAAAAACAGAAAAAATCAAAGCTCACCAGAATTTTGTCGAACTCGAATATCAGCAGAAATACTGGCGGTGGCTCTTTATCGCACTATTCATTTTATTATTAGCTGAAATCTGTTTAGGCGGCTGGCTAACTCGTCCTTCCGTTTTAACACAGGGAGAAGAAAAATGATTGAGAAAAGTCTTCGATTATGGCTCAAACCGGTTGTAATTCGTCAAAAACGACTTTACATCATGAAAAAACTGTCACTATACTTATTCCTGACCGCAGTTTTCGGCATCGCTTTATTAGCGGCTGACAAACTATTCGGATGGACTTTACCGGGCGGATTCGGAATCTTAATAATATTGGCATGCCTTGCGACGATTATAGTGTTTATCAAATCAGGCAGTGTCGAGCCGGACTATTTGAAAATCGCAAGAAGTATAGAGACACACAACCCAGACCTGAAAGCAACTCTGCTTACCGCGATAGAACAAAAACCGAAAGATTTCGGCGGGCAGCTTGATTATCTTCAGGAACGTGTTATCGGCGAAGCGCTCGCGCATGCCAGGCAGCACAACTGGGTCGAAAGCGTACCTCAATCGAAATTTGTTTTCGCGGGATTGTCAAATGCGGCTGCGTTATTCTTTTTCATTTTTATTCTGTCGAATTTTTCATTGCCGCGATTTTCATCTTCATCAAATAATCCGGGTACAGCCGTCAAACCCAAAGGATATGAAATTACTGTCACACCCGGTGACACAACGGTCGAGCTTGGAACTTCAGTAATTATATTGGCGCGTTTCGATGGAAAATTACCGGCAAACGCGAAATTATTTGCAGGTTCAAACAAGGATAATTTACAGGAACTTCCATTCAATAAAAATCTCGAAGACCCAGTCTTCGGCGCAATTATTCCTCAGATAAACTCTGATACAATATACCGTATAGAATATGATGACATTGTAACGCGGGATTATGCGATAGGGACTTTTACACATCCTTCTCTCGAAAGAGCGGACGCGAATATTATCTATCCCTCATACACAAAAATCCCGAATAAGGAAATCAAGGATACCCGCAATTTCAGTGTAGTCGAAGGCTCGAAAGTCACCCTTACTTTCTCTATCAACAAACCTGTCGCAACCGCTCAGCTTATTTCAAAAGACGGTTCCGCTCTGAATTTGACTGCTAACACTGATAACCCGACAACCTTGACAACATTAATCGAACCTCGTGAAAATTTGCGGTATGAGCTTAAATTATTCGATTCGGATGGCAGAGCCAACAAAGCCCCGCCGCGATTTGTTATTGATGTTCACAAAAATATGCCGCCTGAATTAAAACTGAAATTTCCGAGAGGCGACATAGACGCGTCACCTATAGAAGAAGTGTCACTGGAAGGTGAGGTTTCTGATGATTATGGTGTGACATCTCGCGGCTTCGCGTATATTATGGCCGACTCTCAGTCCAAAGATATTACTATCGGTAATGAACCTGTACCGGCCAACAAAAAAGAACCGGTTCAATATGTACTTGCTATGGAAGACCTGAACGCTCAGCCTGACCAGCTTATATCCTACTATATGTGGGCGGAAGATATTGGCCCTGACGGAAATCTCCGCAAAACAGTAAGCGATTTATATTTTGCGGAAGTTCGTGACTTCGAGCAGATATACCGTGAGAACCAGTCTTTTATGAACCAGAGCCAACAGGAAAGAGAACAACAACAGCAAGAGCAGCAACAGCAGGAAGGTCAACAGAATGACCAACAGAGACGTGAGCAGCTTGTTCAGTTACAAAAGCAAATTATAAGCGCTACGTGGAATATTAAAAGACAGGTTGATTCGTCAAGCAATGGCATCGAAAATAAAAAAGAAGATATAAATCTTATAATTGAATCGCAGACAGACGCACTTGACATTGCCCGTAATGGTGGCGACCAAAGCACAGGTCAGGGCGGCCAACGAGGCGGAGCAACCGGTACTCGCGGCGGTCAAACAGGACAAGGAGGCCGCGGCGGTCGAGGTGCACGCGGAGGAATGAATCTTACGTCGCAAGTAATGGGACAGGTCAATCCCCCTACGCCAAATCCTGATGCCGCACCATCCAGCGAACCGATGGATAAAGCGATTCAGTATATGGAGACCGCTTTAAAGCATCTTCAGGAGACTCTTGCGAATTCTACATCAGAAGAACTATTGAAGGCACTGTCTTCTGAACAGGCGGCTTACCAGGAATTGCTGAAACTAAGAGAACAGGAAAACCAGGTGGCTCGTGATAGAAGCAACCAGCAGCAAAGAAACCAAAATCAATCTCAAAGACAACAGCAGCAATTGCAGCAGCTTGAAATGAGACAAAGAGAAGACAGATACGAAATGCAGAGCCAGGCTCAGCAGGAACAACAGCAGCAGGAGCAGCAAAGAGAAGATTTGCAGGTTCTAAACAGATTGCGTGATTTAGCCAGGCGGCAAAATGAAATGACTGACAGGCTAAGAGAAGCCGAATCTGCATTGAGAGAAGCACAAAATGAGCAGGAGCGGCAGGAAATACAGCGTGAACTCGAACGGCTCAGAGAAGAACAAATACAGAACATGAGAGACGCCGATGAGCTTCAGCAGCGTATGGAAAATCAGCAAAATCGCCAGCGTATGCAGGAATCAGCAGAACAGCTTAGCCAGACCCGCGAAAGAATGCAGCAATCAGCCGAGCAGATGCAGCAGGGACAAGTCTCGGAGGCAGCCGCTAATTCTACACGTGCCGAACGGGAACTTGAACAAATGCGTGAAGAATTTCAGCGAAGTACATCGGGACAGTTCTCACAGCAAATGCAGAATATGCGTCAGCAGGCAAGAGAACTTGACCAGAGACAGCAGCAGATTTCTCAGGAATTGTCACAGCAGCAGCAATCAGGTTCGCAGCCAGGTTCTCTCGACCAGCCCGGTACGAATCAGGACATTGCTGAAAAAGTTCAGGAGCAAAGAGATTTGCTGGAACAACTGCTGGAGCAAATGAAAGAAACCAGTGAGCAATCTGAAGAATCAGAACCGCTGCTTTCAAGAAGACTTTACGATACATATCGTCAGGCGAGCACTGAAAATGTCGAACAAGCTCTTCAAACCACAGAAGAATTACTAAGACGTAATTTTGCTCCGCAGGCACAGCAATCGCAGGAGCAGGCTCGTGAAGGTATTCAAAATCTTCGCGAAGGAATTGAAGAAGCCGCACAGGGTGTACTTGGAGATGAAGCCGATTCATTACGTCTTGCAAGAGAACAGCTTGAAGAAGCATTAAATCAGTTAGGTTCAGGCGATCCAAATCAGAATACTATGCAGGCGCAAAACAGTCAACAAGGCCAGAGAGGACAACGCGGTTCAGACCCTAACCAAATGGGTAACATGCAGGCACAAGACGGGCAACAGGGACAGCGTGGTCAACGCGGTACCGACCCTAATCAAATGGGTAACATGCAGGCACAAAACGGACAGCGAGGCCAGAGAGGTCAGCGTGGTTCCGACCCTAATCAAATGGGCAATATGCAGGCACAAGACGGACAACGAGGTCAGAGAGGTCAGCGTGGTACCGACCCTAACCAAATGGGCAATATGCAAGCACAAGACGGGCAACAAGGCCAGAGAGGTCAACGTGGTTCCGACCCGAACCAATCGGGTAATATGCTGGCTCAAGATGGACAACAGGGCCAGCGTGGTCAACGAGGTTCCCAGCCTGGTGAAATGCAAGCTCAGGACGGTCAACGCGGCCAGCGTGGGCAGCAAGATTCTCAACAGAATCAGACTGCTCAAGGCGGCGGTGGCCAATTTGACATAACTCAATTGGAAAACATGTTACGCAATCAAAATGGTCAGGGAGGAGCTTTCCAATTTAATGGAGAATGGAATATAAATGATCCGAACAATCCTCTAACCGGCCAGAATTACAGACAATGGATGGATAGATTACGTGAAGTGGAAGAAATGCTTCCCGAACAGGAACTTCGCGAACAGGTTGCTGAAGTTCGCGAGCAGGCAAGAGAAATTCGAGAAGATTTCACACGTAATAGTGAAGAACCTCAATGGAACGTGGTCGAAATGAGTATTGTAAAACCTCTTGTCGAAGTTAGAAATCGTATAAGTGAGGAACTGGCAAAAATCGAATCGAAAGAAGCGATTGTTCCAATAGACCGCGACCCTGTACCCGAACGTTATTCAGAATTAGTACGAGCTTACTATGAAAATCTGGGAGGCAACAATTAATGATTATACCTGCTTCGATTACTTTGCCAACAAATTCATGGATATGGTTAGCCGCCGGTTTTCTGGGAGTGTTATTTGTCTCGCTAATCTGGACATACAGCCGGGCAAGGATCATCCGTCCCGGAAACAAAGCGGCGTTTATTCTCAAACTGCTCGGCATATTGATTCTAATGTTTTGTTTATTAGAGCCGCTATGGAGCGGTAAAAGAGCGAAACCCGGCGCAAATCTATTCACTGTAGCAGCAGATAACAGCAGCGGCATGAATATTATCGACAAAGGGACAGATAAGCCCCGCAGCGAAATGCTCCGAAAAGTTGTGGATGTAAATGATTCCAAATGGCTTGATACACTCGAAGGTTTTTTCCAGGTTAGAAAATATACATTCGATTCCCGACTGAAACGCTCGATAGATTTTACTGAACTGGCTTTTGACGGTAAAGCTTCTTCAATTGGTATGACTTTGCGTACTATCGCGAATCGCTATAGCAACAGACCTTTAGCAGGCATAATCCTTCTCACCGACGGAAATGCTACGGACATGCAGGATCAGCCATTCGATGCCTCTGGTATTCCGCCTGTTTATCCGGTTGTAATAGGTTCATCGAAAAATCAAAAAGATATTTCTCTCAGCAATGTCGCTGTAACTCAGAGTCCTTTTGAAGATGCTCCTGTAACAATTCAAGCCAATATAGAAGCAAGCGGCTATTCAGGTGATTCAATAAATGTCGATTTACTTGACAATGCAAACAAACTTGTCGAACGTAAAACAATAAATATCGGGCAGGATGAACAGAAAATAGTTGCGGATTTCCGGCTGAAACCGGAAGAAAATGGTATCCTTTTTTATAATATCGATGTTCAGGAAAAAACGGATTCGGACAATACTCAAACTAAAGCCGCAGCTTCAGATGAAGCGACTATGGTCAATAACAAACAAACATTCGCGGTTGACCGTGGCGGCGGACCATACAGAATTCTATATGTCACTGGACGACCGAACTGGGAATATAAATTCCTCAGACGCGCTGTAGCCGATGATGAGCAGATTGAAGTAACCGCCCTGATTCGAGTCGCACGGCGTGAGCCTAAATTCAACTGGATTGGTCGGCCCGGCGAAGATACAAACCCGCTTTACAGGGGATTCGGCAATGAAGATGATGAAAACGCCGAGCAATATGACCAGCCGGTATTGATTCGCCTGAATCCGGAAGATGAAACAGAACTGCGTGAAGGATTCCCAATTTCAGCGGAAGACCTTTACAAATTTCACGCGATTATTCTTGACGATGTAGAATCTGAATTTTTCACTACGCCGCAAATGACATTGATAAGAAAATTCGTCTCCGAACGAGGCGGCGGTTTTATGATGCTCGGCGGAAAAGAATCCTTCCAGCAAGGCAAGTTCAACGATACAGGAATAGGCCAGATATTACCAGTATATCTCGACAAACTTCCTGAAAGACCGTCAACAGGCCTGATGCACGTGGATTTAAGCCGAGAAGGCTGGCTCCAGCCGTGGGCAAGACTTCGTGACAATGAGATAGATGAAAAAAGACGGTTATCAGAAATGCCCGCTTTCAAGGTACTCAACCGCCTTGCTTCAGTTAAGCCGGGTGCAAGTGTTGTCGCGTATATCAGTAATGAATATTCACAGGAATTCCCTGCCGTAGTTGTACAGCGTTTCGGAAACGGACGCTCTGTGGCTTTAACAATAGGTGACATTTGGCGATGGGGTATGAAAGACACCCAAAAGCATGAAGATATGGATAAATTCTGGAGGCAGACATTGCGATGGATCGTCGCGGATGTACCGGAACGTATTACAATTAAAGCTGAGGAAAAATCCGAACAGGTTAACCAGCCTGTTATGCTGCGGGTAAATGTCCGTGACAAGGAATTCGAGCCAATGGATAATGTGTCAGTTGCTATCGAAGTCTTTGATCCGCAAGGCGACCAGACAACGCTGAAAGCAGAGCCGGTATCAACAGAATCAGGCGTTTACGAAGCAGCTTATATTCCGAGAACAAACGGCGGTTACTTAGCTAAAACGATAGTGAAAGATTCAGAAGATAATGAAATTGGAAATGCCGAAACCGGATGGGCGGCGGAGTTAGACGCATTGGAATTCAAATCTATTAAAACAAATCGCCCCCTGCTTGAAAAAATCGCTCAGCAAACCGGTGGCAAAGTTATCGAAATCGATGACTTGGAAAGTTTTGTTCGCGATTTACCCAGGAAAGATGTCCCTGTATCAGAAACATGGACAAGACCTTTATGGGATATGCCGGGAATTTCGCAGATTGTATTTATTCTTGTTTTGTTATGCTTCGCCGGTGAATGGGCTTTAAGACGCTGGAAAGGTATTCCATGAGAAAAACGTCAGAAATTATTATATTGCTATTTATTCTTTTTATAGGCTTGTGTGCTGATACAGCTTTTGCCGCTGATAGCGCAAATAAGCAAACTGTCATCGTAGTAGTCGGGGCAGGAGGCACGCCGCAATACCAGGCACAGTTCACTCTTTCGGCTGGTCTTTGGGAAAAAGCATGCTCACAAGGTGACACAAATTATATTTCAATCGGCTTGAAGCCAACTAATAATACTAATGATGTCAATGATTTGAAAAAACTTGAACAGGCAATTAATAATCAGGATAAAGAAGGCGATACCCCGCTCTGGCTCGTTTTAATAGGACACGGAACTTTCGACGGCAAAACCGCGAAATTTAATTTACAAGGTCCCGATGTTTCAGCAGACACTCTTGCGAAATGGCTCGAACCATTCAAAAGACCTATCGCTGTAATTAACGCTTTTTCAGCAAGCTCCCCTTTCCTAAATAAATTATCAGGAAATAACCGGGTTGTTATTTCCGCAACCAAGAGCGGATATGAATTCAGCTACTCAAGATTCGGGCAGTTTATTTCCAAGGCAATCGGCGAATTATCATCAGATTTGGATAAAGACGGCCAAACATCATTACTCGAAGCATTTCTCGCAGCCTCAAGGCAGGTAGAGGAATTCTACTCAGCGGAAGGAAGACTCGCCACGGAACACGCTCTTATAGACGACAACTCAGATGCTCTCGGAACATCCGCCGACTGGTATCAGGGTATAAAACCATCGAAAAAAGCGACAGAAAAGAGTTCACCGGACGGATACCGCGCCAATCAGTTTTGCCTGATTCCAAGCGAGATTGAACGAAAATTATCTGCTGAATTGAAAGCAAAAAGAGATAGTATAGAAATGGAAATAATAAAACTGAGAGATTCCAAAGACAAATATAGCGAAGACGAATATTTCTCAAAACTCGAAACCCTCTCAACTGAAATTGCCAAAATATACGAACAATTAAACTAATACAACAATTCATTTGATCCCTTTTATACAGAAAATCTCAAACTTGAAGCTTTGAAGAACCTGATAGTTCTTGAGAAGATATGCGCATTTAAGTTGATTTGTTCAAGCAAAAAAGTATAATGAATTGAAGCATTAGAGTAAATTTAGTATTTTGGTCAAATGGCTCTTAAATATCTAAAAAAGTCTTTGTGTTGGAGGAAGCATGTATGTTTAGGAAATCCGTATTAACAATAATCATAAGTCTCTGTTTCTTCTTTTCATCTTTTGCTGATGGCAAAGTAATTGAATGGGTCAATGAGTATATGGATATTGATTCAAATGAAATTCGTGATGACCAGGGATGGATTGACTGGCTTACATCAGAAGGATACCAGGTTAATGTTCGCACATTAAGTTCTGATCCAAATGGTTACTGGTACAACGGAACAGACGATACACCGCTAAGTGAAGGCATGTTAGAATATCTAAACACAGCAGACCTTATTGTAATAAGCCGCACCGCTGATTGTGAAGATTTTTCAAACGGCGGAAATGAAGTGACAAGCTGGAATAATAATGTCACGACTCCGATACTATCTACCCTTGTTACTCAATTATCAAGCGATAATTGGGGATGGCTGAATATCGTCAATAATGAATCAAATCTATACTTTCCTCAACATCCCAAACTTGAAGCGGTACTCCCTGGGCATCCCATGTTTTTTAATATTTCACTTGATACTGACAAGCAGATTTCAATTATAGACCCAGCTATTGGTTGGCTGCCTGACGATTCTAATGCAGGCGGAATTCCCGGTACGCAAACATTTTTCAAAACAACTTCGGCAGGGAACGGCAATATAATCGCAAAAATTGGTGACGGTACAGATTATGTCTGGATTGCGGAATGGCCAAAAAGTGAAATAATCCAATATTATCCGGGCGGAACCTATAGTCCGGCTGGAAGTAAGAGAATGGTATTTTCCGCTGGTTTATCAAGCTTGCCCGAAACACAGGAAACAGCGCAGGGGACATTGAATCTCAATGCTGCTGGCAGGAAGCTTTTTGTAAATGCCGTTCGTTATATGACTGATTCTCTTGATTGTGCCGCTCATCCTGTACCGGCTCATAAATCGTCTATTACCGCCGCTCCTGCTGCTTCTTTAAGCTGGACGCCGGGAATGGATGCCGATAAACATGATGTGTATTTCGGGACGGATTTTAACGATGTCAATACCGCAGATAGGAACAATCCTCTCGGTGTTTTGGTAAAACAAGCTCATGACGCAAATAACTTCAGCCTTGCTGGTTTGCTTGATCTCAATAAGACTTATTACTGGCGAATCGACGAAGTCAACGCCCTTCTGAATCCTTCTATTGTTAAGGGTGACGTCTGGAATTTTTCAACGTATGATTACCTCATCGTGGATGATTTTGAAAGTTATAAAAACATCTCTCCGAAAAAGGTCAATCAAACATGGATTGACGGTAAAGGCTTTATAGCAGATGAGTTCTATCCACAGGGAAATGCCGGCAATGGTACAGGTTCAACTGTCGGTCACGACCCTAATACAGGCAATATTATTGAAACGGCAATTATCAGGAGCGGCAGGCAAAGTATGCCGATATTTTATGACAATACAGGTATTAAAAAATTCTCTGAGGCCATAAGGAACTTTGAAGTGACACAGGATTGGAGTGCCTTTAATTTAAAAACATTAGTACTCTCTTTCTATGGAAACCCTGGAAACAACGGTCAGCTTTACGTAAAATTCAACACTAACAAGGTCGCCTATACTATCGACAGCAGTGCCATTTCACGAAACGGCTGGACACAATGGAATATAGACCTTGCGCCAATAGCAAAATTGAGAGGAGGCCTTAGTATCAAAAACTTTACAATTGGAATAGAAGGCGGAACTTCCGGCTTTTTTTATGTCGATGATATTCGCCTGTATCATGATGCACCTTTGGCTACAAATGAAATAATCCAAATTGATACAATGTTTGGTGACCATCAGGTTGTTCAGCGTACTATCGGCTCGACCGATGGAAAAGTATATATATACGGTATGTTCAACAATAGCGATGTTAATCGTATCGAAGCGCAGGTTATAGATTTCAGTACAGGCAATCCAGTTGTTGCATGGCAGAAAATACCGATTAAACCACGTGGCATTTGTTTCTCTGATACAATCACAGTTCCGCAGGGATACTGGTATCGACTGGTTGTACGAGCGTTAAACAAAAATAATGCTGAAGTTGCCCGAACAACCGGCGCAAATCCCTGGGGAGTTGGCATTAACATCCTCTGCATCGGACAGTCGAACATGTGCGGAAATGGCGCTATATTCACTTATCACAATCTGAATAGCGATATGGCTGGACTTTACAACAATAACAGAGCCTGGAAAAAATTCGCTGAGCCATATGACGGCGGCGGAGTTTCTACTGATATAGATTATGATTCGTGGATAGGAGTTTCCATGATTCCGTACCTGCTCAATTCTCTGGCTCAGACTTTCCCGGGTGTTCCAGTTGGAATCATACCAGCCGCCAGAGGTTCAAGTCCACTCCACATCCCGCAAAATCAAAATCTGTGCTGGCTCTACCGTGATGAGGTAAATCATTTTAATTACGAAAATCTTTACGGTAACTCAATTGCCGAGGCAAATAACGTCGGAGGAGTAGAGTTGATTATAATGCACCAGGGCGAAACCGATGCGCAGAATGTCGTCTCGACCGAACAATACATAGCAGATTTCAAAACCCTTCTTTCTCACTACCGCGAAGATTTATATCCAACAGTTCCTTTGTTTTTCTGTCAACTGGCTCGCTCGTTTACTTCAATAGCCGAGAAAAACCGCACTGATGAAAATATGCAGGCAATTCGTGCCGCACAATTGTATTCTGATGATCCTAACAATAGTTTGTATCTGGCAGCTTCATGTATCGATGTTTCCGTAAGGCCAAATGATGACCACTATTACCAGGATGCCTACGACACGATTGGTTTGCGTATTGGAAACGCCATTGCTTATTATTTTCACAAATCTGATTACTACCGCGGGCCGGAGATTGCATCGGCAACAATAAGCGGGGACAGAACTTATATTGATGTTTCCATTTCCCACAGGGGCGGAAATGACATAACTCCGGCAACCGGAATTACTGGATTTGACGTTCTTAACTCATCAGAAGCAAAGCTGAATATATCATCTGTAGTGAAAATCGATTCAGCGAAATTGCGTGTAAATTTGAGTGCCGCCGCTCCTGCCGGGCCAATCAGCATAAGGTATCTCTATGGTAAAAGCCCGACCATAACCGGTGCGGTTCACGACAATTCAACGCTGCAGCTTCCTTTGGAGCCAACAGCCGTGCCGATTGTAGTATCTGAATAATAGCGGTAAATTTATTGCCATAAGACAAAAAAGGCAGTCAGGAGTATAATTTTACATATTTTTGAGAAATCCATAAAATCCTTGCTAATTCCTGAATTATCAATATAATGCTTCTTTTCGTTCAAAAAAGGCCTGTATTGGTTTTTGTCATGGCAGGTTTTATAAATCAGTATGAAATTGATATGATGTTTAGGAGATTGTTTTATGGCACTAAAAATATATTATGAAGATAATGCTCCGATAGCCGCACTAAAAGGTAAAAAAGTCGCGGTCATTGGCTTCGGTAGTCAGGGGCATGCACACAGTTTAAACCTGCGTGATAGCGGCATTGAAGTTGCGGTCGCGGAACTTAAAGGAACCGACAATTTCAAGCTCGCGACAGAGTATGGATTCAACCCATCTGATATTAAAACAGCTATGAACGGCGCGGCGCTTATTATTATCACCCTGCCCGATGAAGTACAGTCAACAGTGTACGAAAGCCAGATTAAACCAAACCTGGTAAAAGGCCAGACACTTGGTTTCTGCCACGGATTCAACATTCACTTCAAATACATTGTTCCGCCGGAAGGCATTAACGTCGTAATGATTGCTCCCAAAGGTCCGGGACACCTGGTTCGCAGTGAATACGAAAAAGGCGGCGGCGTACCATGCCTTATCGCAGTCGAGAAAAACCCGTCAGGCAACGCCAAAGAAATCGCTCTGGCATGGGGCAATGGAATCGGCGGAGCACGTGCCGGTATTATCGAGACAACATACAAAGAAGAAACAGAAACAGACTTGTTCGGCGAACAGGTAGTTCTCTGCGGCGGCTTAACCGCTCTTATCAAAGCTGGCTTCGAGACACTTGTCGAAGCAGGTTATCAGCCGGAGATTGCGTATTTTGAATGTATGCACGAAGTTAAACTCATCGTTGACCTGATGTATCAGGGCGGTATTAACTATATGCGTTACAGTATTTCAAATACAGCCGAGTACGGCGATTTATCACGCGGCCCAAGAATTGTTACAGCCCAGACAAAAGCTGAAATGAAAAAGATTCTCGGCGAAATTACATCTGGTGCATTCGCCAAAGAATGGGTCAATGAATACAAGAGCGGCCTGAAAAACTTCAATGCTCTTTATCAAAAAGACCACGATTGCCAGCTCGAACAGGTAGGCAAAAAGCTCCGCAAAATGATGAAGTGGATCAAAGCAAAAGAAGTTTAATATAGAATAATCCAGAATAGTCAGGATTGAAGTAAAGGGCAGTTGCTTAAAAGTAACTGTCCTTTTTTATTAAGAATGACGCACTCAATAACACAAATATCTTATACGGCCCTGCGTTTATGTAACAATTTCGGCTTACGACATACAAGTTTTTGTCCATGTTTTTTTTGTTCTGTATAGACATGTTCAAGATATTTATCTATATTTTGATCGTATTCTTGTTCGATTTCATCCTGACTTCAACGCCCCTATAAAAAATTGCTGTAAGTCCTTGAAAATACTGGAG
>CAZVOA010000045.1:0-24804 GCA_964628465.1 uncultured Pirellulales bacterium
TCCAAAAATATTTCTAAAAAATACTTGAATTCTGACACAGCCGCTCTGTGGCTTAAAATATTAAACTTTATTAGTTTTGAGTCTTTAGTTTTTAGTTAAAATTTTCTTTGTTTTATTTATGCCCATTCGACTACGCTCATGGCAGGTTTTGAAAAGACTTGAGACAACAGACATAAGACCCAAGACATGAGAAACGAGTCAGTAGAAAATATGAAACTAAACGCTACACGCAGTCTTGTGAAACGAAGCCAATTTTGTGAAAGAATACAGAAAACGGAATACAGGAGACAGAAGAATTATGAAACTAAACCCTATACCCTGAACGCTCTACGCTATCTTGCGAAACAAAGCCAATTTATTCGTACTGAGTTCTGAGTGATGAGTATTGCGTAATGGAATTTGTGAAACGAAGCCAATTTTGTGAAAGAATACAGAAAACGGAATACAGGAGACAGAAGAATTATGAAACTAAACCCTATACCCTGAACGCTCTACGCTATCTTGCGAAACAAAGCCAATTTATTCGTACTGAGTTCTGAGTGATGAGTATTGCGTAATGGAATTTGTGAAACGAAGCCAATTTTAAGAAAAGAATACAGAATACAGAATACTGAAATCAGTAGCCAGTAGAAAATATGAAACTAAGTCTCATACGCTAAACGCTCTACGTTTTACGCTATCTTGCGAAACAAAGCCAATGTTAAAATAGATAAAAGATACCTTTTGTGACGGTTGATGTCTTTTGTGGACATAAGTCTCTTAGCAGCAATAAGTTGTGATTATTCTATGTTTTGTTGGCCTTCTTCTTCGTTATTATCCTGAAGTACGCCGAGCTCTACGAGTGCGTTAAAAGCGGCTTTCTGCTCGGCTTCTTTCTTATTTGTTCCCCATGCACTCTGGAAATGCTGATTTGAGATTGTAACTTCCAACTCGAAGCATTTGTTGTGGTCGGGTCCTTTTTCGTCGAGCAAAACATAGCACGGCGTGGAATTGAATTTCTCCTGCGCATACTGCTGGAGCAAAGATTTGAAGTTGCCCTGAGAATGGTCCGCGTCCGACTGCTCAATTTTTTCGCCCATTACCTTTAGAATGAAATCTCGTGCAGGTTCGAGGCCGCCGTCGATGTATATCGCGCCAATGACGGTTTCAAAAACACCGGCTGCCAATGAGCCTGACAGTGCTTTATTGGAAATCATGCCTTTGCCGATTTTAAGGTATTTCTGCAGGCCGAGTTTGCCAGAAATTTGGGCGCATGTCTCGCGCGAGACGAGCATGCTCTTTATTTTGGTGAGGTCTCCTTCGAGATAATCGGGGAATCGCTCGAAAAGACGCTGGCAGACCACGAGTGCCAGGACTGAATCGCCGAGGAATTCCAGTCTTTCATTGCTTGAAATACGACTATCTACTGCGGATGTATGAGTAAATGCCAGGGCTAAAAGTTCCGCATTCTGGAACTTGTAGCCTAAGATTTGCTCAATTTGCAGCCTAATTTCTTCTTCCATAATTTTCAGGAATAGGAATAGGAAGAGAAAATCTTCTCCGGTTAGGGATGGCTGAGCCACTATCCCTAAACCTATCTCCTAAAATATTAAACTAATTGTAAACTTGCCAAAGCGACAAATTTATCATCTGCAAATTCAAATATGCCATCAAGTCCTGTAACTGTAAAAATACCTCTTGTTGCCGCTGCTACAGAGCAGAAAATCAACTGATGGCCGCAATCGCCAAGCATTTTTCTCAATTTCAAGAGTTTTGACAAGCTTGATGAAGTTATTATATCGATACTTGAAAAATCGATAACTACATCACAATCGCCGCGATCACGAACGATTTCGGTTACCGTTTTAAGCTCATCGCCCATATCCGGCTCTTGCTGTAAATCAACTAAAATTACATTTTCTGACCAATCTTGAATCCCCATTCTAATCTCCTTCTGTCAATTATTAATAGGATTAACTTTTTTTTCAGGATAATTTTGCTTTAGCATATCTTACCCTTTTTTTTATCGAAACAAATAATCCTGTCAAAAATACTTGTTTTCAATACTAAAAACGACGTTTTGCCGCTGCCAAAAGGCATTTAGCTTCTAACATAAAACATGCGGCTGATATTTTATCGGCATAACTATCTTTCAAATTAACAAAAGTTATTTTTCCTTTTGTTTTTTTATTTCTTTAAGCAAAGTCATCATTTCGAAAATAAGCTATAAAAAAATTGTCCAATAATATACGAATTATAAATAAAAATATTGTTTCTATAAGCAATTCACGGCTAATATAGTACTGAAACTTGAGATTTTTTTAAAAAACATACAGAATTTGTTGTAAAAAGTATAAAATTTGACTAAACTTTTGGAAATTTTAGTGTTTCTGTGGTTTTGGCAGGATTAAGGGGAATTTATCTTTTTTCCTTTTTGTGTAAAATGAAAGATACGATCCCGTTTGCTTAAAAAATCACATGTAGAAAGGATATTATATGCTAACAGATATTTTAGAAGTAAAAGCAAGAGAGATTTTGGATTCCCGTGGTAATCCGACTGTGGAAGTTGATGTTTTGTTGAGTGATGGTTCGTTCGGCAGAGCTGCTGTGCCTTCGGGAGCCAGTACTGGTGCGTTTGAAGCGGTAGAGCTTCGCGACACCGGGAAAAAACGATATATGGGTAAAGGCGTTACCAAAGCAGTGGATAATGTTAATAAAATCATTTGCCCGGAAATTTTAGGTATGGATGCTTTGGAACAGGAAGCACTCGACGCTAAGCTGATCACTCTTGACGGCACAAAAGATAAAGGCAAGCTTGGCGCTAACGCCATTCTGGGTGTTTCATTAGCCTGCGCAAAAGCCGCTGCCATATCATCTCAATTACCACTCTATCGTTATATCGGCGGCTGCAACGCAAATATTCTGCCGGTCCCAATGATGAATATTCTTAACGGCGGAAAACACGCCGACAACAATGTCGATTTCCAGGAATTTATGGTTATGCCTATCGGCGCAAAGGATTTCCCTGAAGCGCTTCAGATGGGAGCGGAAATATTTCATACACTAAAGAGCGTTCTGAAAGCAAAAGGCTACAATACCGCTGTTGGCGATGAAGGCGGCTTTGCTCCTTCGCTTAAGAGCAACGATGAAGCGATTGAAGTAATTCTGGAAGCTATTAAAAAAGCAGGTTATAAAGCCGGTAAACAAGTTTCTATTGCCCTGGATCCAGCCTCGACTGAGATGTGGCAGGACAGTACAAAGACTTATAAGTTTTTCAAGTCAGATCCGGATAAGAAAGTTACTTCCGATGATATGATCCAGCACTGGGAAGAGTGGGCGAAAAAATATCCGATAGTTAGTATTGAAGATGGTCTTGCGGAAGAAGACTGGACCGGCTGGGCGAAAATGCAGAAAAATCTGGGTGACAAAATTCAAATCGTAGGCGATGATTTGTTTGTAACCAACACAGAAAGACTGGCAAAGGGTATCAAGCTTGGATGCGGCAACTCGATATTGATAAAGCTTAACCAGATAGGGACATTGACAGAGACACTTGAAGCAATTAATCTTGCTCGTCTGAACGGCTATACCGCAGTAATGAGTCATCGCAGCGGCGAGACTGAGGATTCGACAATTGCGGATTTGGCGGTTGCTACCGGAGTAGGCCAGATTAAAACCGGTTCCGCATGCAGAACAGACAGAATATGCAAGTACAATCAACTTCTGAGAATCAATGAAGAATTGGGCAGCAGAGCTAAATACGGCGGCGAAATCTTCAAATACGGAAAATAATAAGTTGTAATACAAAGATATATTAAACCGGATATCCATAAAAGGAATCCGGTTTTTTTATCATTATAATTTTCTGGCTAATGTGTAATAGCAGTCATCAATATGCTTTTAGAAGTTACAAGAAATTTATTTAATCTGCTCAAGTTCGTTTTCTATTCTGGTTATATGAGAAAGAATTTCATCGTGAGGAGCTTGCGCCTGAATTGCATTCTTCAGCTTCTCATCCCGTAACGCATAAGAAAGATGTGACAATAAATGGAGATGCGCCCTAATAGATGGACTAACAATAGTGAACAGGCAAAACACGTGTTTGCGATCAATGGAGTTGAAATCTATCGGTTCCGCCAAAAAGGACAGTGACACAATCGGTTTTGGTATATGCAGCAAAAGCGGATTCCTTACATGAGGAATAGCAATTCCGTCCCCGATGCCTGTCGAAGCAAGTTCTTCGCGAGCGAGTAGCACATTGAAAAGGAATTCCTTGTCAACTTCCTCAGGCAGATTCATTAAATTGACAATTGATTTCAAAGCGTAAGTTTTATCTTTAACTTTTACGTTATAATAAATTCCGCCGCTTTTGATTGCATTGCCGAGATTTTCAAGCGTTATCCCCTCAGATTGCGGGTCGCTGAAAATGTCAGATGAAACATCGACACGATTAGTCATAGCCCAGTTAATAACTTCAGCGCGGTTAAAACGGTATTCGCCGTTAACCTGGTAGCCGGGCAATGATTTTGAATCAATCCATTGATATACAGTCTTTTCATTGACCGCGAATATCCTGGAAACGTCTTGTATTGTTAATTGCATTGCATTAATTCCTTAAAGATTATCTTGTATAGTATTTTCGTATTTACCTTGTAAAATTATTTTCATTTTGCAGTTTTTACAGTCGAACTCGAGCAGGTAAATATATCGTTCGTCGCGGATTTGTAAAGGACCTTTTAACTGAACTTCTGAGTCAACATCTTTAAGACATGCACCAAGCTGATGTCTTATACAATATTTTGTTGTCATTACTTCTTTGCCGTGAACATCTGAAATTGTTTCAAATGCGGACTCGGTAACTTCTGCGCCGTGACGTTCATAAAACCGCTTTGCGTTATCATTTAAGACGTTTGCGTGGTAATCGAGTTGCTTTACCGGGTAGGGGACATTGTTGGGAATAAAAATCGATTTCTGAGTAGGATATTTTTCGAGACGTATTTTTGTCAGTTCATCTAAGCATTCTCTTCTTAGATTATTGAGAACACTTATTACGATAAAGCCCGGCTCAGATGGAGTTATATTAAGTTTTGTCACGTTATATATTGTGCTTCCCGTGCGCAAAAGCTGCTTCTTGATCTGCTCAAAAGCTTTTGCCGAATCCTTCGCCCGCTCGTAAGGAATATCCATACATTTATTCGCATCGTTTCCATCTTCATCGGTAACGGAAATACAAATTCCGTTTTTACCCTGCACAAAATCCATCTTGATATCGATTTTCCGTTGCGCTGATAATTTATGAAGAAGCTTGTCAAACTCGAAATCCAAATTACGATAAAGCAATGTCCCTACGGCTATTTCCCTCATCTTGGTTGGATAAACTTTTCCGTTAATTATGTTATTTACTCTCAAGCCGGATAGTTTGCTATGCTTGTTGAAAAAGCACAGGCCGTCGCCATTATGCAAATCTTCGCAATCCGTTCTGAAGTAATTTTGTTTCACTTCAGTAACAGTTCCGACAGGCTGACCAATTGATTTTTGTGTATCAATAGACGCGATTTTTGAATCTCTGCCGTGAAGAAAATATTCCGTATAACCTCTGTTAAAAGTCCTGGCCGCGTCGGGTGCGAACATGAATTCGCATTTACCCGAACTGGCTTTTCGATAGTTATGGTTGGTTTCTATTAATTTATCGATAGCTGTTCTATACGAAGCCGTAACATTTTTAACATAATCTATTTCTTTGTACCTGCCTTCTATCTTAAAAGATGTCACTCCAGCCGCGGCCAGCTCAGAAATGGAATTTGAATGATTCAAATCTTTAAGCGAGAGCAGGTATTTGTTTCTTTTTATTATATTGCCGTCACCATCTAATAAATCATAAGTATGACGGCAGGGCTGAGCGCATACGCCGCGATTTCCGCTTCGTCCTCTCGTTGCCTGGCTCATGTAACATTGCCCGCTGTAGGACACACACAACGCTCCATGAACAAACGCTTCAAGTTCCACTTTTGTATTCTGCCGTATAGCCGTGATTTCTTCGAGCGATAATTCTCTTGCAAGAATAACACGTTTAAAACCAACTGCTTCAAGGAATTGAACCTTTTCGATTGTATCGTTGTGCATCTGTGTACTTGCAATCAGCGGAATAGGAGGGAGGTCCATTTCGAGCAAGCCGACATCCTGAATAATCAGGGCGTTTATTCCTGTATCATACGCTTTTTTTATAATCTCAAAAGCTTCGGGCAATTCCTCATTTTTAAGAATAGTATTAAGAGCCATATACACTTTGGCGTAATATTGATGCGCATGAGTGATAAGGCGTTCAATTTCTTCAAAACTGTTACCCGCTTCATTTCGCGCACTAAACTTCGGTGCCCCGATATAAACGGTATCAGCGCCATGATCAATCGCGGCTATTCCAATATCCGCATTCCCAGCCGGTGCCACAAGCTCAAGAGCTATAGTCATAAATCCATCCAAATCAAACATAGTTGAAATTCAGTAAAAATCTATTCTACATCATTTTACATCTTTTTACAACTTTCTGTCCAATTTGCGATAACTAATTGCTTCGGCGATGTGTTTAAAGGTACCTCTTTAGTTATACCACAATTATATATCAATGATATTTGTTATTTGATGAGATAAATTGCCGTTTATTCTGGCTCATTATTATTAAAGAAACTTATAATATTATCCATATAAGCCTTCAATTCATCTGGTAATTTCGCTTTGGATTTAGATCTCAAAAATGATATTGGATTGAAGTGTGCTATTTTGGCACATATTTCTTTTCCTGGAAAATATTTTTTCCAATCTGTTCGTGCGAAATTTTTCATAGGTTGTGTAATCTTTGCATTATTGTGTACATTGAATAATGGCTCATTTCTAAACTTTGAAAAAAGATTAAGGCAAGTACTATGTGCAGAGATACTAAATATATCTTCTAACTCAATTCTATTGCTTTCCCAAAAATCATCAGTAAATTGATCATTTATCAAAACTGCGAAATTCTCAATTTCATTAACCGGAAGATATTGATATTTATAGTTAAGTCCTTCTGTTACTTTATTGAATAAGTTATCTTTGATGAAATTGATTTGTTCTTCAGTTAAACTATCCCTATCAATTTGTCTAAATATCTTTGGACAGTAAGCATTATCAAGATTGTTTTGATATCGTACACCTGTTTCAATTAAAGTATTTGTACAACCATTTGAAGTCATAACTTTTACATCTTCAAGTCCATATAGCTTTAAGAGATATTCCCAAAATCTAATTATTTTATTGTCAGAATCTTCACAAATAAATATTTTGGTGGGTTGTGTTTTTATTATTTGTTCATATTTTTGTTGGAATTTATTTTTTTCAGTTAATAGTTCTTTCTCTACTTCGTTCACTTTCTTAACTGCATTTTCTATTTCAATCGCAAATTCAACTAAATAAAGCTCTTTTCCTAATTTTTTATATTCTGAAGTTTCAATATCTCCTGTCTTAAGTAAAGTAAGACGTCGTGTTTCTATTTCTTGTATAGATTTTATTAATGAAGATTGTTTCATATCATCAGAATTAATATATACTCGATAAAAAATAACACCTTGCTCGGTATTTAATTTAACAAATGCAGGTGAATGGGTTGTTATAAATATTTGTGCATTTTGTTTAAAATCAACTAAAAAATCTTGTGCAATTTTTTGAACTTTGGAATATTCCAATGAATTCTCTGGTTCTTCAAAACCCCATATAAATATTTGATTTGAAATCTTTTTACAAATATGTGCTAAAAAATAAGCTAAATATGACATCAATATACCATCACCAGATGAGAATAAGTTCACATATACATCTTCTCTATGAGGAGCATTTTTTGTATGCCTTAGCACTTTTATTCCCGTTTTAATATTTACCTCAACGGTTCCCAGAATATCTGTTATTTTAGAAGAAAGATTTGCTTGTGTTGGTAAATCAATAAATTTTTCAAAATCAGCACTAATATCTTGAGAATTTCTTTGTAATACATTTGATAGTTCGTTCATTTTGTCTTTGAAGTCACTTCCAGAATCATGCTCTATCAACTTTTCAAAATGCAAAAATAAATTACGCACAAAATTTTTGCCCCGTACGGCAGGAATATAAAAATATTCGATTTTATTAAGGAATCTTGTAAATTGTCTCGTTATGTTACCATCTTTTTTTTCTATACTTTTTTGTATTTCTGGATTTTCTGAACAATATTCTAATAAAGAATCTTTTTGTCCTAATTGAAAAGTTCTTGAAATTGAGAAATGACCCTTGAGTGCAGCAGTTCCTTGATTCTTAAAATGTAAGGTGATTTTAATTGCACGTTTACCTCCAGCTTTGCCAGTAAATGCTTTATTGTAATCTTTTTCAAAATCATATTGTTGATCAAAACTTGATTGCCCATTAAAGAATAAATTCAATGCTCTTAAAATATTCGATTTTCCAGAGTTATTGATACCAGAAAAAATGGTAATCTCATCAGCTTTAAAAGAAACATCTGATATAGAACGAAATCTGTGAATTTCAATCTTTTCAATTATTTTCATAGTTAAACCATTATATAAAATATACTATTAATCTAACTTATTTTCACTGAAACAAATTATTTAAAAAACAATATTAAGCTATTTATACTCCAAAAGTGATATATAAATAATATCATATTACAACTTTCTGTCCAATTTGCGATAGCTGATTGCTTCGGCGATGTGTTCTGATGCTACATTTTCTGAGCCGGCTAAGTCGGCTATTGTTCTTGCGAGTTTACAGATTTTGTCGTGGGCGCGGGCGCTTAGGCCGAATTCTGACATTGCGTGTTTTAACATCATTTCGCCTGCGGAATCGAGTTTGCAGAATTTCTCAACCTGCCGGTGGCTCATCGCTGAGTTTGTGTGAACCTTGCCGCTGCCGAATCTTTCTGCCTGTATCGCGGCGGCTTTCGTGACCACGTTTCTCATTGTCGCCGAGTCAAGTTCGCCGTTCTCCGAACGCAGCTTATTGAAACTTACCGCCGGTACGTCGATGTGAATATCAATTCTGTCAACCAATGGACCTGAAACTTTCGCGAGGTAGCGGGAGACCTGGTTAGGTGTGCATTTGCATTTTCTTGATTCGCTTCCGTAATAGCCGCACGGGCACGGATTCATCGCGGCTACCAGCATGAAACGTGCCGGGAACTGGATTGTTCTTTTCGCACGAGATACAATTACGAACCCATCTTCCAGAGGCTGGCGTATCATCTCAAGCACGTGGCGCGGGAACTCGACAAACTCATCGAGAAATAATATTCCGAAATGCGCGAGTGACAATTCTCCCGGTCGCGGCGATGAACCTCCACCGACAAGAGCAGGGCCGCTGGCGGAATGGTGGGGCATGCGCACCGGACGTGTTGCGATAAGAGACTGGTTTTTGCCGAGCAGGCCGACGGAAGAATAAATCCGCGTTGTCTCAAGTGATTGCGCAAGGCTCAACGGCGGCAGAATCGTAGCGAGTCTTTGGGAAAGCATTGTCTTTCCCGCTCCCGGCGGGCCAATCATCATTATATTATGGCCTCCAGCCGCGGCGACTGTGAGCGCACGCTTTACAGATTCCTGTCCTTTAACATCCGAGAAATCGACGTCGTAATTTGCTTCTACATTGAAGATTTTTTCTATATCGACATTGGTTGGTTCAAGAGGTAACTGGTTCGCGAGAAATCCCACCGCCTGAGCTAAAGTTCCGACTCCGTAAACTTCTATATCTGAAACGACCGCCGCTTCGTTGGCGTTTTCCAATGGAACAATCATTCTTTGAAAACCGTTAGCCGCAGCCGTCATAGCCATACTCAGCACGCCATTTACCGGCCTGACTCTGCCGTCGAGTGCTAATTCGCCAACAACGATTGTATTATTAAATCCGGAATTGACTAACGATTCCTGTCCTATGAGCATACCGAGCGCGATAGGTAAATCGAAAGCGGGACCGGCCTTTTTTACATCAGCCGGAGCGAGATTTATCAGCGATTGTGTTCTTGGATACTTAAAGCCGCTGTTTATAATTGCGCTTCCTACTCTCTCGATGCTTTCCTTTACCGCCGCGTCCGGCAGGCCGACTATGATGGATTTCTCGAATCCGTGCCGGCCTACGTCAACTTCTACTTCGCAGATTACGCCTTCAATTCCCTCAAGCGTTACGCTGTGCAATCTGGCTAACATATTTTCTCCATAGACAAGTTAATATTGTTATTCCAAAAAAGTCCTCGGCCAGTATAATACAACGAAAACAAAAATAAGTCAAAGGAGCAATTTTATGCCGACAATAAAAGATGTAATTGTCAGAAAACCAACTAAAGAAGAAACGGCTAAATATTCCAAATGGCCGATTTGGCAATGCCAGCCAAGCACTTTCGACTGGATTTATACAGAAAAAGAAACATGTTTGATAATAGAAGGTGAGGTAACAGTATCAGCAGGGGCAGGTTCAGTGAGTTTCGGTCCCGGCGACCTTGTGATTTTCCCCGAAGGACTCGAATGCAACTGGACCGTCAGAAAAGCTGTTAAGAAATATTATAACTTCGGCTAAACTTTAAAATCCTCTGGCTTAAATTGGATTTTCTTTCCGGTTTCAATTGCTTCGTTTATTTTCAGAACAACGGCGGCAGTCTTATATCCGACTTCGGCAGGGCAGTTTAATTTTGCTTTGCCGCGAATAGCATCGAAGAAATTTTCCAAATGCGGCTGATGATACGGTTTGTCTGAATTTGTTGTCGGTAAATGGAGGCTGGATTGACTTGACGCTGATTTCTTCAACTCTGGTATATCCGGAGTTTCTTCAACTCGAAATAAACGTGCAAAATTATCAGGATCCATGGATTTTATCATCTGCATTGTGATATCAGATGCGGTAAGATTTCCATCCATAACGCATTGATACCATTTCTTTGGATTCATGGTTTTTCGTTCAGGGTAAATCATGTCACGTGTATTATATTCTGATATCATAAGTGTCCCCTGATTACCCACAAATTTCTCAAGTGTTTCATAACCTTCATCGTATGGTATAGTCTGATAGAAGGCACTAACTGTGCCATGTGACGTTTCATATTCAATTAATGCCATTACTGTATCGTACCATTCATAACCAAGTTTTTTGTCAAAGTTTATACTGCCGGTCGCTGTAATTGCTTTTGGGGTTGCTTCGAGAAACCAGTTGAAAATATCAATTTGATGCGCGCCGAAATCTACGACCGGGCCATTACCCAGACCTTTGTACCATTGCCAGTTTCTGAATTGTCCTATGGATTTATAGCCGTACCTTGTAAGCGTTTCGGGTGGTATAGGTGCGTTTGCCGGACAGCCCAATGATTCGTATATTTTTCGGTTCCATTGGCCGCTCACAGCTTTAAATTGTCCGAACAGATCGTATTCTTTTATCAGCTTATTATAACTATGAATGTATCTCGGATTGCTTCTTCTCTGGCGGCCTATTTGCAGCAGCTTGCCGGTTTGCCTTGCGGCTTCTACCATCTTGCGTGCACCTTCAAGCGTATTGGACATTTCTTTTTCGCAATACACATGCAAACCAGCTTTAAGACAGGCGATAGTTTGCTCAGCGTGACAGAAATCCGGAGTAGCTATAATAACCGCATCGAGGTCATTTTCCTTTGCGAGCATTTCTTTATAATCTTCGTATTCGTTAACGATATAACCGTACGCTTTAAGAATTCTCGCTGTGCGTTTTCTATTGTAATTTTCCCATATATCGCAAATAGCTTTGAATTTAACGCCGGGAATATTTTTACAGGAATTTAATAATACTTGTCCTTGTGCTCCAGTTCCGATTAACGCGATATTTATATCGTCCTGATTTTGTTCGGAATCTTGCTGGGCAGAAATCATTGGGGAAAATATCAGAGCCGTACCCGCAAAAGCCGCAGTTTGCAGAAAATCACGCCTTGTCTGGAAATATTCGTTTTTCTCTTTCATTTTCGTACCTTTCTCTTGGCCGGAAAATATTTACTCTCATTATATCGTCAATATATTAGACGTGTTTTATATGGTTTTTAGTATAAGAAAAATGCCTTATTTCATTTGACAAGAATAAAAATATTTCATAGCCTTATTACTGAATGAATTGAAAAAAAGAAAGGACTATTATTATGGGACAGGAAATGATTATGAAAAAAAGGTTATTATTGATTTTATTAACAATTGCTTCTATCGATATAATTGGTCAGGAACGTTTTTTGTTGGAAGTAAAACAACCTGTTGATTCTAATCTGGTAGAAGAAACATCATCTCTAACGTTAATAGAAGTAATGGATGTATCAGACTCGAATCATACGGATACTTTTTCAGATGCATTTAATGATCCAAATATTGTTATTGGAGTTTTTGAAGATGCTGCATTACAAACTATTTCCGGGAATCTTTCAGCAAAGAATAAAAGTATTATATTACAGAATTCTTTAAAAGCCATTACCTTGAATCTTAGGGTGCTTCATCTTGTCAAACCGATAAAAGGTGAGTTTAGTAAATCATTAATTTCTGTAAGTATGATAAGTCCTCCTTCAAGAGGTCGCTTTCCAACAATTTCCTTTGCTCCGGGAAGCAAATGGATATTGGCTTTAAGAAAGACAACAAAAGATTATTGTATTGAAAGATGGGGTAATGAAATCAATGAGAATGAATTTCTTAATGAGTATTCTATTTTTACTCAATTCAGATTTGGATATGGAGCTTTATGTTTATATTGGCCAAAACCAGACGATGAGGGAATTCCACCATCAAGACCCAATTCCATATTATTTGTTGAACCCAAAGGTCTTGTTAAAGTTCCTGAAAGTATGATTGATGATTTGGAAGCAATTCAAAAGGTAGTTCCTTTGCTTCAGAAAGAAAATAAAGATCCGAACGATACAGTGGCAATAGAAAAAACCTCGCAAGTATTGAAGAATGACCTTGCAAAAAATATCTTTTTAAAGTTATCTATGAAAAAAATATAGTGACAGCATGGGCTGAAGCCTATCCTACATTTTTATATTTAAATTAAATACGGAATTAATGAAAGATGGTATAACCAGAGTTGTTAATGGACTTGAAGAATAACTTAGCGTCTTGGCGCCTTTGTCGAAGATGCCCTGGGTGCGGGATATAAATTCAAAGACGTTTGCTAATAAAGATTGGACAATAAATGGCTAAACAGGAATATACGGATTATCAAAAGAATGCGATATCGAATTATTATAAAAACGTTGATACGATAATGCTTGGCAAACTCTCCGAATTGGTGAGTGAATTGTACCTTGCGGAGACGGAAGCTAAGGCAAAAAAACTCTGGCAAAGAGTGGAAAAAGCTATGATTCAAATGAATATTCCTGAAGCTATCATAAATCATATCATGCAAAAAAAGGACGTGAGTATTCTTGCCAAAAATATCCAGGAATGGCAAGGCAAAAAATAACGCTTTCATATAGTCGGCATATTGTGTATATTGGCTTCTTCTGTAATGAAATTTTTAAGAAGACCATAGACAACAGACTTAAGACCAAAGGCAAATTCTAAATCCTATGTCTTGTGTCCTTTGTCTTGTGTCTTGTGTCTATTAAGGTATGCTATGGCAAAAAATAATAATACATGGACGGCTAAGATGAAAAGAACACTCACGTGCCTGCTTCCTGTATCGAAAAATCGAAAAGGACATTGTGTCAATTGCGGAGCGTGCTGCAAACTGCCAAATGTGTGTAAATTTATAAAATACTCAGAGGATGGAAAACAATATTGTTCGATTTATCCAATCAGGCCGTTGAATTGCAGAAAATATCCCCGCACTGAAAGTGAGCATATTATGCCGGAAACGTGCGGCTTTACTTTCGGGAAGGATTAGCTTTCTCGCTGCGGCGTTTCGTTAATGTAAACAAGCTTCCAAGAGCAAGTAAAAGTCCTGTTGCCGGTTCAGGAACAACCGGAGAATTTTCACCCGATGGTACATATATTATGGTTGGTTTCTGAGGTGTCCCGCCGCCGTCGTTAATACTTATAGAATTTCCAATAGAAACACGATTACCGACCAAACCTCCGCCACCACCACCGCCGCCGCCGCTAAAGTTTGGGATGTTACGCTCAGAAACATCATCAGAGGATTTAACAGGTTCGTACACCGCGATTACGATTTTCGGTTTGTCAAGACGAACTGTTGTGCTTATCGATTCCTGATTACTTACATCACCGAGCCAATATAGAAATTCATAACCTTTATTCGGAGCGGCTGTAATTGTTACTTCTGAATTCTGGTCAAATTTATATGTGCCTTCGTTCGGAGTTACCTTGCCGCCGTCACTTGGATTTTGCTGGACAAGAAGTGTAATTTTCTGGCTCTGACTATATGCAGATGAAAACGTGCAGCTTACCACAATAATGACGGCAAGCAATACGCTTCTGAATCCAACATTAGCTGGATATTTGAATTTCATCTGTACTGTCTCCCCAAAAATATATTTGATTACGTTATACTATGTGCTTGCTATTTACCCCACGTTCTCCATATTAAACCATAAATGGGTGGAAATGTCAAGTTTTTTATATCTCTTGTGTGTTTTCTCAAGCGTAAAGTATTATCGATTCAGCAGAAAACATCATACAAACAGGAAAATATAATTTACGCCCTATAAAAATAAAAGTATCTAAGAAAGAAGTGCTGATTTTCTTAGATACTTTTTGTTTTTTATTCAAAGTCTGATAATAAAAATAACGTTAAAAACAGACTTATTTTTTACGGCCAAGAAATATTTTTCAAATACTTTATGAAATTTTTCTTACATAGCGGCCAATATTTCTAATTGCCTGTCTCAATCTCTGTTCATTTTCAATCAGGGCGAGACGCATATAGTTTTCGCCATTCTCGCCGAAAGCACGGCCGGGAGAAATTACAACGTCAGCGTTTTCAATCAGGTCAACCGCAAAGTCAAGACTGCTCTTTCCCTTTGAATGTTCCTGCGGAACTTTGGTCCAAACGAACATCGAAGCACGCGGCTTTTCAACTTGCCAGCCGATTCTTTCCAATCCTTCGCAAACTACATCACGTCTGGACTGGTATTTCTGATTCTGAATTGCGATTTCCTCATCACATTCTCTCATCGCGATAATGCCCGCAATTTGAATAGGCTGGAAAATCCCGTAATCATAATAGCCTTTGATAGTAGCGAGATAATTGATCATGTCTTTGTTACCGGCGATAAAGCCTACGCGGAAACCAGCCATATTATAAGGCTTGCTCAAGGTTGTAAATTCCACGCCGATATCTTTTGCGCCTTTGGTCGAGAGGAAACTCGGTGCTTTGTAACCGTCAAAACATGTTTCGCCGTAAGCGAAATCGTGAATTACAGCGACACCGAATCGTTTTGCCAACTCGACTACCGGCTCGAAAAATCCTTCGTCAACTGTCATTGAGGTCGGATTATGCGGATAGTTAAGGATCAGGAGCTTGGGTTTTGGATATAAATGCTCAATTACCAGGGCGATTCTCTTTATAAAATCCTCATCGTTGCCAAGTGATACAGAAACGACATTGCCTCCTGCCAGAGCTACGGCGTAGTTATGTATCGGAAAAGCCGGGTCGGGAACGATTGCTGTATCGCCGGGACCCATCATTGCCAGGCACAAATGGCTGAACCCTTCCTTAGAGCCGATGCAAGCCAGAACCTCTTTTTCAGGGTCAAGAGATACATTCCATTTTCGTTCGTATTTCTTTGCTATTTCTTTGAGCAGGCCTTTAATACCTTTTGAAGCGCTGTATCTGTGATTGCGTTTGTCTTTTACAGCTTCGATGAGTTTATCGACAACAACCTGTGGGGCGCCGTCTGTCGGATTGCCCATAGCCAGGTCGATAATATCGGCTCCTTCCTGACGTTTTGCGAGTTTGATTGCGTTAAGCCGCCCAAACAAATACGGCGGAAGTCGAGTTATGCGTTGTGCCGGTTCGATTTTTACTTCATTATTTATTGTTGAATCTGTCATAAACATCCTATTATATTTAATCTATTTTAAAATTTTAGAAATTTACCTATATTACAATCGGACAGTGTATCTAAATTACATAAATTTTCAATGGATTTTATTATGGAAAATCAATTCGGCTGTAAAAATACAATTTACTTATTTATATCTTTGCGAAATCGGCGCCGAAGACTTCGGCGGTGAAGAGGTTTACTTCTGTTTTCGGGTCTTTCCAGGCGTGTGGTTCGATTCCTGCTTTGTGCTCGCAGCAATATGAAAGGAATTCTTCTTTAGTCCAGCCGGTCTCCGTCGCTACCTGCGGCAGAAAACATCCGGCGGCGTGGCCTCTTTTTATATAAATGCCATCTATGCCAAGCCGCAGGCTAAGCGGATTATCGGTTTTCTTCAATGGCGACAAGACAGAAATTTCTATATCCAATTTGTTTAGCTCGCCCGCTTTTATCCTGTTGCCCGCAAAGCGAGGGTCTTCCGTAGCTGAAGCTATAGTCATTTCCGATACAAGTTCGATAAGCGGTATGTCCGAAATAAATCGGCCAATGCAGCCGCGAAGTCTGTCATGTGTTTTCAATGTCACGAAACAGCCGCAGTGCGCATTCAGTTCCGGATCATCTGATTTCGGAACAGGTGTTTCCCGGCGATTGATAACCGCTTCCAGTGTATCACGCGCAACTTTGAGCAATGTTTGTTTTTGGGTATCGTTCATATTAATGTATATATTTTATCACAATGAATCCGCCAATCAACAATATACCGAAAGCAAGCGAAAGCCAGTTGAAGTATTTTTCGATGAAAGGTCTGATTTTTTCACCCTTCCAGCCCATAAGTCCTGCTACGAGGAAAAATCTTGCGGAGCGGCTTATTGCTGAAGCGATAAGAAAAGCCGGAAAATTGATTCTCGCTATGCCTGCTGATATTGTGCAAACTTTGTAGGGAAGGGGAGTAAAGCCGCACAGAAAGACTATCCAGAAATCGTACTTATCGTACCAACCTTGGAACTTCGCGAAATTCTCTTCGTTCAGGCCGATTCCGCCAAGATGAGCGAATACCCAAACGTTAATTGCTTCCCAGAGAAACATTCCGATGCAGTAACCCAATATTCCGCCCAGTACGGAAGCAATCGAGCAGGCCATTGCGAAACGCAGCCATTTTTTCGGCGCTCCGAGTGTCAGTGGTGCGAGTAAAACATCCGGCGGAACGGGGAAGAAACTTGATTCGGCAAAACTTAAAGCGAACAATGCGGTTTGTCCGTGCTTTGTATCAGCGAAATGAATTACCCAGTCATACAGCCGTCTGTGCCAGTGCCACCATGGAACAGTTTTATTGCCTGTATCTTTTATATCGTCACTCTGCATTGCTAATCTTTCAATTAATCGAAGGTAGTTGAGTTTTAGTCTTGTTGGGCTGAAATTGAGAAGGTTTCTGTTTTCTTATTTTTTCCTGGGTGAAATTCGACGATTCTAATATTGTTCTCGAATATTTCTTTTACTTTTTGCTGTTTTGGATAATCCGCCGGAATGAAAGGAATCATGCCGCTATAGTAAGCCTGTTCCTGAAATTCCCTCGGCTCTTTGCGAATATCTTTTTTGCAGCCATCGATATTAAACATCCAGCTAAGAGTATTATCAATATTGCCATTTGATAGGATGTTCTCAAAAATATTGTTTTTGTTTTTCTCCATATTCAACCTTCCTTGTCAGACTTCCGGCGATAAACAATAATACGAAACTTGTTACAAGCGAACAGAGTGAATCATAACCTAAAATGAATTGAAATGTAAGAAAAATATGCAGAATGATTCTGTGAATTTTAACGTGCTTAATTTAATATTTTCTTAAATTTCTGCAGCAAATCGCGGTCTTCCTCAGAAACAAGCGATTCTTCGAGAATTTTATATAATTTTGTTGTTTCTGATTTTGGGAGCATTCTTAAAATTTCCCATCCGGTGTCTTTGACCTGATTTATTGTATTACTGCCTCCCTTTGTGGTGAAATAAACAAAACTAATAGCTGTCGCCGCAGCGGCTTCTTTATCCTGTGATTTGATAAAAGCTTGTTTTGCCTTTTCTACCTCTTTTACCCCATCCTTTGCGTTCTCTTGGGTTGATAAAGTAAATGTTATAATTGCCTCTTTTGCCTTGACCAATTCTTCAGGAACAGGATTTCCTTCAAGTTTTCTTTTAATAGGGTAGGCAAGACAATAAGTACTCAACCTTTTTGGTTTAGTGCATATATCTTCGTATAAGGGTAAAGCATCCTTCCAGTTAAATTCTATACATGCTTTCCCAATTTCAGTAACGGCTCCTTGCTTAGAGAGCATATCGAAATATTCTTTTTTTGCCTGTTTTCTTAAAGGTCCATGAATGAGACAACCCGTGGCTGTATTTTTAATTGTGTTATTTTCGGAATAGTAGTAACGTTGCAGAAGTTCTGTACTTTTTTGTGTTTTAATTTCATTTAATAACAGGATATTACGCGATAAATCTTTTTCACTGCATGTTTGAACTGCCCGTTCGATGGTTTCGACAGCTTTGTCGCCAAATTCTGCTAATAAGGACGGAACAGTATTCGCTGTACAGCTACCTTTATCTTTTATGTAGAGCCCATCCATTAACAGTTTAATGCGATCTTCTCCGCCTTCAAGGTTTAATCCTCTTCGCAAATATTCCTGTGCACAAATCGTTGTATTTGCGAACCAATCAAAGCCCTGGCCTTTCCCTATATATACAGGTTTTGTGAAATACTCCTGCTCGAGTTCAAGCCATGGTATTTTGTCAATAAATTTACCAGGAAGAGCAATCTCATTTTTTATAAGAACCAAGTCTATATGGGTAAAGTAATAAGGATTTGGTTCCTGGGTATATGCTAAATTTCCTACATTGTTTGCATTTGTTAAATTGATGCTTTTCCGCGTTTGGCGAAGAACTAGCCTGTATCCATCAAAGCCGCTGATTTTTAATGTTGGCTTTTCATCACATTGGATAACCTCCCACTTTGGTTCCCATTTTGAAAAAACCCGCACAACATCTTGTGCATAATCAGGCAGATTCAATTCATTGCTGTCTGTTTTTGAATTTGAAGGTTCATTAGTTTTAATTTCTGATGCGAGTGATTGCGTTTTGCTTATATAAAATAAGGAAATTACAGAAACAAGGACTATAAATAGAATTCTCTTGATATTTTCCATGTATTTATCTCCAGCAACAAAGCCTCTTTTGTTTTTCTTTATTATAAATTCGGATTTATCGGGAATAAAGTAAAAAATATGTAAAAAAGCCATAAATTAAAAACGTGTTATCAATAGAATTATTGAAACTATCTTCAAAATGGTATAATATTGCTGTTTTATTATACGAAACACGAATAAAATTAAGGATTTATGAATGGCAAAAGAAGTAAGGCTGCCCAGGCTTGGTCAAACTATGGTGGAAGGAACGGTGGTCAACTGTCCCGTCTCGGTGGGTGATGAGATTAAAAAAGGTGATATTATTTTCGAGATAGAAACCGACAAGGCGACGCTCGAACTGGAATCGCCGGATGAAGGATTTGTAAAAAACATTCTCGTCTCGGCAGACCAGTCTATCCGTGTCGGAGAACCTCTGCTTGTACTCGGCGGCAAGGAAGAATCTGTTCCTCAGAGTTTCATTGACTCTCTTACAAGTTCTAAATCAATATCGAAGAAAATTCAATCGGGACAGATTTCTGAGATGGGTGTCATTCCAATCGAGATAACAATCGATAATTCTTCAGATACAATTACAGGGCAGGACATAAAAGACGCGTTGTCTGGTAATTCCTTATCGCAGGCAACTGTTTCGCCGGATCAGGTAAAGCTCGGACAAAGATTCCCGGTCAACAGGCTGCAGAAATTGACCGCTCAAAGAATGCTTAAATCCAAGCGTGAAATTCCATGCTTTTATCTTACAGTAAAAACTGATGTCACGGGATTGGTCAAACTGCGTGACCAGATGAATAACAATAGTGACATGAAATATTCTTTTAACGATTTCATAGTTAAAGCGATTGCAATCGGCCTTGAGAAATTTCCGATTATGACTGGGCAGATCGAAGGTGACATGATAATGGTGCAGGAATCCATTAATATTGGTTTCGCGGTTTCTGTTCCTGCTGGCCTGGTGGTTCCTGTTCTCAAAGATGTGAATAGCAAAGATTTGAAGCAGATATCGAACGACAGTAAAGTTCTGATTGATAAGGCCAGAAATAACAAACTTGCCCTGACTGATTTGGAAGGGGCATGTATAACAATAAGCAATCTTGGCGCTTTCGGTATTGATAATTTTATTCCGATTGTCGTGCCGGGCCAATGCAGCATTCTCGGCGTCGGCAAAATCAACGATATATGCGTTCCTGATAACGGAACTATGGCCGTACGCAAACAGGTTAGCCTGACTCTTTCGGTCGATCATAAAGTTGTAAACGGTGCATACGCCGCCCAGTTTATGGATTTCGTCCACAAATTACTCGAAGATAGCTCGAATTTTGAAATTGATAAATAAATATCAGTATTGAGACTTGTCATTATGAAGACTTGTCATCCTGAGTGCGCCGTAAGGTGTCCCTAAGGGAAAGCGAAGGATCTGACATGAGAATAGTAAGGATGTATCGATAGCGATTTCATATTCAATAGCCAGATGCTTCACCCTTTTGGGATTCAGCATGACAAAAAAGGAATCGGGGAATTTTAGTTTGTTCCCTGAATAAGTTCGCAAAATTCAGGAGGTTATTTATGGCTGTTCATCATGGCACATCGGATAATAAAACCTTAATCGGCGCTGTGATTGGCGTTGTCTGTATAGTTGGCATAATCGCTGTTTTGCGTTTCGACGCGACCGGCGAAAAGGGCAGCGGCCTCGGTTCTGATTTCGAATATAATCTTGAGCAGCTTGCGAAAATTGATCCCAGCCTGATTATGTATGAAGAAACTGTTCCGCCAATCAAAACAGGATTTTCTATAACTCATGCTGTCGTGGTCGATAAAACGGGTGCGATTTACGTAGCGGGTGATAAAGCAATTAGAATTTTTGACGACACCGGAAAACAGCAAAATGAAATTGAGTTGAACTCTGAGCCGCTTTGCCTTGCGATTGAAAACGAAGTTAATAACGTGACAATCTATATCGGAATGAAGGACCATGTTGAGATTTACCGCAGCGGAAAGTTATCTAAAACATGGCAAAGCCTTGGCGATAAAGCTGTTCTGACAAGTATCGCGGTTTCTGATGAAGATGTTTTCGTCGCTGACGCTGGAAACCGCGTAGTTGTACGTTTCGACAAGGATGGCAACATCAAAAATAAAATCGGTGAAAAAAACGAATCCAGAAATGTTCCCGGTTTTGTAATACCAAGTCCATATTTCGATTTAGCGATTGGCCGGGACGGCCTTTTGCGGATTGTAAATCCCGGCAGGCAAAAGATAGAAGCATACACTTTCTCAGGCTATCTCGAATTTTCATGGGGCCAGTCTTCCAACAAAGTCGAAGGTTTCTGCGGCTGCTGCAATCCGGTAAACTTCGCGATACTATTCGGTGATGACCCATCTGGTGACGATGATAAATTCATAACATGCGAAAAAGGTCTAACCAGAGTAAAAGTTTATGACAATGAGGGGAAATTTGTCTCGGTTGTAGCCGGACCTGAACAATTGATAGAAGGTGGAAAAGTCGAAGTTTGCGACTCACCAGAAGAATGCCAAATGGGCGGTTTCGACGTTGCGGTCGATGCATCTGGCCGGATATTTGTTCTGGATACTATTAAAAATATTGTTAGAACATTCTCCTTGATTGAAAGAGAGTAAAAAAAGATTTTAATGGCATATTTTTAAGATTTTATGTAACAGAATCATACTTTTAACGTCTATATACTTAGAAAGATTATATAGTAAATTTGGAGCTTGATCTGTGGCTATTTAATGTGCTGTTGACCATGTAAAAAATAGATATAAAATAACACAAAAAGTCTTGTGTTTTTTTAAATTTTATTTTAGAATAAAATCTGATTCAAGGTAGTGTTGCTATTTATCAATACTGCTATTATTGAGGAAAACTTGGGAAAGTACGAGTGTATATATACGGGTATTAATTCTCATGAAAGGAGCGACAATGGAGAAAAAACGGGGTTTTACATTGATTGAACTTCTAGTAGTCATTGCTGTAATAGCGGTTCTGTTAGCGGTATTGATGCCCTCATTAAACAAAGCCAGAGAATCCGGCAAACGGATTACGTGTTTGGCCAATTTGAAGAGTCTGAACTTAGGCTGGATTTTGTATGCCGATGATTATGACGATAAAATTTGTTCAGGACGACTGGGTGCCTCCAACAATGGCGCTCCGGCATGGTGTGGTGACGCATCACAGACGGCTACTAAAATTCTTTCGGAAGATCAACAAGAAACGGCAATTAGAAACGGGGCTTTATTCTCATACGTTAAAGAATATGCTGCTTATAAATGTACTACCGCCGTGCGAGGTGAGTTTGTATCCTTTGCGGTTGTGGATGGTATGAACGGAGAAGGAGCAGACCTCACTCAAACGGGAATATCTAAAACCGGCCTTATTTGTAAAAATAGAAACGAAATTAAACGTCCTTCAGATAGAATTGTATTCCTTGACGAAGGCTATATAACTCCATCAAGTTTTGCGGTCAGGTACTCTCGTGAGTGGTGGTGGGATGTTCCGGGAATACGGCACGGGTGTGGTTGTACTTTTTCCTTTGCGGATACTCACGTTGAATATTATAAATGGGCTGGTCAAAATACGATTAAATGCGGCAAGACTCGCGACCTTGGTGTCGTGAACGGCGGTGCCTGGGAACTTGGCACAGAATCCTCACCTATAAGTATGGAAGATCAGAAGGATTTGCAGTTCATGCAAAAGGGCTGCTATGGAAAGTTAGGTTATACACCGAAATTGTTCTGATTTTGAATTCGCAGGCGATCTTGAGCATTCGAGTGGCGAGAATTCCAGTGAAGTCGAGGGCTTCTTCAACTGCTGCAACACAGCAAAGCGAATATTTATTCTGGATACTATTAGAAATACTGTTAAAATATTATTAAGTATTGAAAAGTAGTTAAAAAACAGCACAGATTATAGATGGAAAGCAGTTGAATAATGGAGATTACTTTTATAAAACGTTTATTCCTGATAATAACAATTGCGCTTTTAATGATTCCTTTGGATGGTTATAGTCAGGTTATCGGTAAAAAAACAGACCGCAAAGTTCTTCGTGTAATCATGTCAACGGATTTTCCGCCAATAGGCGTTGTCAAGAGCGGCGATGTACCCAATACTCAAAAAAGCGATCCTGATGATATGCAGTCTATGGTCCGTTTCCTGTTATATGCCAATGAGTTTGACATTGAAGGACTAATCGCTTCGTCAGGTACTTTTGCCAATGTTGCCAATAAACAAAACATATTGGATGTACTCAGCCGCTATGAAATGGTTTATGATAACCTGAAGAAACATGATCCAAATTATCCCACTGCTGATTATCTGCGTTCGGTCACTTTCCAGGGTCTTACCGGCACATGGGGCAAAACAGTCAGCAATAATATTGGCGAAGGCAAAGACAGCGAAGCTTCGGAAGCTATCATAAGAATAGTTGATAAACCTGATTCGCGTCCTGTATGGATTGGTCTCTGGGGTGATTGCAGCAATATAGCTCAAGCTATCTGGAAAGTGCAGAATACGCGCAGTGACACTGAGTTGAAAACCTTCCTTGGCAAGATACGCATCCATCAAATCGCGCATCAGGATGACACTATCGATTGGCTTCTCAATAATTTTCCGGATTTGTTCATAATCTATTCGAGGACGACTTATCAGGGTATGTTCGGCGGTTCTGATTCGATTTCTAACCTCGCATGGGTTAACGAGAATATTCGTAATAACCACGGCCCTCTCTGTGACGTGTACCCGCATGAAGGAATTGGTTGTACCGGCGTCTGTGAAGGAGATTCACCTTCGTTCCTGCATTTAGTAAGTGCAAATCGCGGGCTTAACAATCCGGAAGATCCCACACAGGAAAGCTGGGGCGGACAGTTCAAGCGTGATGGTACGACTAATCATTATGTTGATGGACCTGGCAGAGCGACTATCTCGAAATGGCGTAAGGACTATCAGAAAGAGTTCGCAGAACGTGCAGACTGGTGCATAAGTAAATGAGAAAAGAAAACATCGGTCAATGAGTAACATAAGAGTCGCAATAGTGATATTGAACCAAATAAACTTAAAGGAACAATTATGATTAAGAAACGTTATCTTTTATTTATATGCTTTCTGCTTTCGTTTGTTATATTGTTACTTTTATTATGTATTATAAATACAATTGCTTCTGAACCGAATAATAATATTTCAGCAAATAGTGATTTATTCGCTAAATTCGCAGATTCAAATTCCGCTTCTGGAGATTATTCAGTTATCTTAAAGCAACTTTGTGAAGAAACTGAAATTGGTACAATACATAGCTACAGGTACTATAAAAATACAGGACAACTTAATTCTGACGGCCTGGCGCCTCAAGTGATAAAAGCCCAGAAGATATTGAAGGGACTTGCGAATATAGCTTATAGTTATATGATGGGAAAAATTGATTCGCAAATACGTCTTGCAAATCTTGAAGAACTGGTGCTTCTCGAAAAGCATGTCTTAAATGCAAAACCTTTAGGTGTAAATAATATTCAATTAGCAGATAGTATATCAATGATAATCTCGGCATTAATTTTTCAGGAAGAAGCTAATTCCAAAACCACCTATGAAGAACTCAAAGTCAAGAAATAAATTTCTTATTGCCTCAAA
>CAZVOA010000046.1:0-23555 GCA_964628465.1 uncultured Pirellulales bacterium
CGACAAGATAATCTAAAAAATATGTCATCGGCATATCAAAAGAGGAGCCTTTATGGTGATAAAAATATGAAGCGCAAGTGGCCAATCCGGCAGTAATCCATATCGTAATATGTTTTAATTTCCACTTTTTCTGCAGAATTAACATAAATAACACAGAAGGCCAAACGAACAAACCCGAACCAAGCGAATAGTTGGAAAATATCGCCGCTAATATTGCTATGACCAAACCTCGCATTTGTCCCTGCCATTTGTTTATCGACCATATCGCGGCGATCGCGCCTGTCATTGCCATGAAATATTGAACTGAAAAACTGAATAACCAGTTTTCATACTGTATCATAGAAAAAAATAATAATGAAATAACAATTTTTAATATAGCGTTTCTCTTATAATTCTGTTTGTCGTTGAGCATAGATAAGAGAAAATAAAGACTTAAACAAGCGAAAATAAAACCAAAATATGCTTCAAGTAAAACATTCCAACCTGATATCCTGGCCAAAAAGAGCATTAAAATTCTTGGGAACAACATGCGATGTTCATTGTGCGCAGCCCAATAATCTGTAAAAGTTAAAGTACCGTTATGAAACTTTTGGAGAAAAGTCACGAATTCCCATTCATCCCAGAACGGAACAGTATAGCCGTATTTATATACAATATAAAAAACAATTAATACCGGCAGAATAATACCTGTTCTTGTTAGCCATTTTATCGTTCTCTCTGGTGACATGTTATTCATCCTTGACTTAAAATGATATCAAACTATTACAATAAATCCTTCAATTCCGGTATTTGCTCCAAAATCTGAAATTCCCTAAGATCATAAAAAGTCTGATTACTGCGTGACAAATTGAGATTATAAAATGGATCGTTCAGAAGAACATCTTTGTATTCTCTTATAAATTCTGCCCTGTATTTATATTCATTTGCTTTTATTGAGCGAGTTTTCGTTTCATAATGATAAGCCTTTACCATCGGATTATAAAGGCAGCGGTATCCTGCCTTGCGAAAACGAAGACATAAATCAACATCATTATATGAAGTAGGATACTTATCATCGCGAAAACCGCAGATTTCCTCGAAGACCGATTTCTTTACAATCATTAAAGCCGCAGTTACAGCAGACATCTCCTGCAAAGCCTTTAAACGACACTGATAACCTGGCGTCTCGGTAGTTAAGTATTGATGAGAATGACCGGCTAGGCCATGTAATCCTAAAATAATTCCACCATGCTGAACAGTATCATTTTTATATACAAGTAAACACCCAGCACATGCAACAGATTTATCTAAATTAATAGTAGCAACAAGCTGTTCGAGCCAATTATCCGATATAATTTCAATATCATTGTTCATAAAAACAACAAGCTCGGAAGATACTGATTGAACGGCGATATTGTTCATATCAGAATGATTGAAAGGCTTGTTATATTTCATTACTTTTAAATGGCCTTTCGTTTCCTGCTTGTGAATATATTCAAGAAATTCTTTATCGCCCGATTGATTATCAATTACAAGAATATTGTAATTGGGGTATTTTGTATGCTTCTTTATAGAATCCAGACATTTTTTCATAAGATTGAGGGAGTTTTTCGTCGGTATAATAATAGTAACTTCTGGATAACTGGACGGCTGCAACTCTATTTGATAAAGAGTCGGGCATATCTCATTGGAAGTGACTATACCTTTTATATTCCTTCTTTCCAAAGCATCTCTAACTGCTTTACGTCCAGATGCCGGTGCTTTTGGTTTTTCTTCAATAAACATTGCCGCTGAACCGGGAATTGCCCGCCAATGATACAACACCCTTGGAATATGAACAACTTTATTTTGAGGAACAATTTCTGACATTCGCAATGCAAAATCATGGTCCTGAGAACCATCAAAACCAAGCCTTATACCATTTACTTGAGATACAACTTTGGATGAATAAACACTGAAATGGCATGTAAACATCATCGACAAAAGCAATTCAGGTGAAAAATCCGGCTTTAAATGCGGAGCATGGCATTTACCTGATGATGTAATTATATCTTCATCTGAGTAAAACCAGAGAGCCTGGGGATTTTTATTTATAGCCCATACAATCCATGTCAGTGCATCAGGCGTAAGCTCATCATCATGATCCAAAAAGCCGATGTAATCTCCTTTTGCCTGTGCAATACCGAAGTTTGTCGCACCTGCTATACCGGAATTTTGATTCAGAAAATAAATCTTAATCCTTTCGTCCTTAGATGCCCATTGTTTCATAGCTTGCTTAATTATGTCACTATTAGATGCATCATCGACTAAAATAAGTTCCCAATTTTCACAATGCTGCCTAAACACAGATCTAATGCATTTATTAAGCCACTTAGTATCGATTTTATAAACTGGGGTTATTATAGAAATCAGAGGTTTATTTTTAAATCTCACAATTAGAAATTCGCTTTGACGTCTGGATAGTTGGTTATTTTCATGATCATATTCAATCTTATTTTCACCAAACTTCTCAACTGCTCGACGGCAGCAAAACCTGAGACCACCATATTTAAAAGCAGACCATATTTTTGAGAATTTCCTGACATTCCCTCCGAAAACAAACCATACAAATCCACGAATAATAATCAGGAAAGACGTATATATTTTTTTAATTATAATCATATATCAAACTATAAATTGCAATCGAATTCATAAATTAACTCACTCGGCGTCTCGCTAACCTTTTCACCAAAAAGCTGCACGAGTATAAAAGCAGGACAATCCCGATCCAGAGCATGCTTAGAATAGAGACTCACAGGAGCCTGATATGCTGTACTAATAACACGGAATCCCATTTTCGTACCAAATAAACCTGCCAATGCTTCTCTTGAAAAACGAAAGTAATCATACGGATACGCATGAAGCGGAAAAGCTTGATGAGTCTGAAGAAATAATACACCTCCTATTCTAAGAGCTTTCATCACTTCATGGGCAGCCAGATGTGGATATTTCAAATGTTCAAATGTTGAACAAGAAATTATTATATCAAATTGTTCTTCCCCTACGACATCAGTTAATCTATGAACGTCAGCAACAATATCTACATCATCTCCGCTTTCTATGTCTAGGCCTAAATATTCTCCAGCTTTTGGAATCCACTTTCCTCTGCGTATTGTTGGGCGATCTGGTATTGAGCGTTTAGTACCAAGCTCCAAAACACGAGGTTTCTGCATTTTATCACAGTGATCTAAAAAATCCTTGAGAATATATTGATTTCCTAAAAACTGAGCAGGTCTGGGATTATACTTTTCACTAAAAACAGTAAGCTTATATGATAGATTCCTTACAATTTTTCCCGAAAACACAGGTTTCTTCGATTTCTGAGAATTAAAATATATCGACAAACGGCGACGAAATTCAGAAAAATCTGTAAATAAATAATAAAACGCTTTACCTGTTTTTTTTAATAATACTCGCAACATAAAAATATACCTCAAATCCTTTTTTACAAACTGAAAAATAATGTCTCCAAGAGATTATATATAATCAACAATATCTTTTTGCTCATTTTTTAAACCTGTTTACATCTTAAAGTACTAATATTTTTTAATAATCCAATTTTATATTAAGATTTTCTCCGGGTGATGATATTGCTGTTTAAACCGAAATAGAATGAGCAAACATTTTGGCATTTGCGTAAGCCAACAGTACATTTTCTTTCTTTACTTCAGTTAGATTTAGGTTTCTTTTAACTATTTTCTCAAATTCTATAGCTGAAAAAGGTTCCAACATGCCAGATTCCATAACTGCTGATTCAGGTTTTTTTAAAACCTCTTCAAAAGTACTTAAAAGAGTTTCCTTTGAATTGAAAACAGTTACCTTTTTGAATGCTTTAATCATATCTTTATTGGAGTATGTTTCGAATAACAAAGTAGGCTTTTGATACATTTCTGCATCAAGAAGAACTGTACTGGGCATTGAAATAATATTTTTTGCTCTTGCAATCAAATGCTCTGTTGGCTCATCATCCATTGGATGAAAATTACATTTGTTAACCTGGCTATCCAAAATACGCATGTTTTTAGCGTGACTAAAAACATTCTGATAGAACATATCAAATACTGATTTACGACAACCAATTTCCGCCGGGTGGGGACGCCAAAAAAACTGGTTGTCTGGGTAATTATTTATTAAAGTTGACACTGATGTATAAAATAGATGCAACTCTTCAGGTGAATAAATATGATGGTTCAAATTTGTTACTAACAACGTGAAGTTGCATTGGCATAGCGTTTTATAATTAGACAAATTAGTTTTTGTCATCCTTGGATAACCGATCCCATTTTCTCCATACCAGAGAATCATTTCATCTGCAAAAAATCTTAACGGATATATAGCGCCTGCGCCAATGACCGTATTTACTAATGATGTTGATGTAAAAAACTTCGCTTCATCTGCAAAATTAATTCCCCATTGAAACATGCCATGCTGTATGCCCAAAACAGGAATATTTAACTGAATCATCTGATGAATTAATGGAAAGGATAATTCATGTTGTTTTAGTGGAAGACCGAAAGAAGTAATTACTAAACCTAAAAGATCAGCATTTAGCATAACCCAATTCATGTCATTAGTAAATCTAACATTGCCTTCATTATATTTTGATGCGACTTTTATTACTGATTCCTGATTTAATGATGCGCATAAAACCAGAAAATTTATATCTGTTTCTTTCCATAAAGAACTATACATTTCTACATGTATTGCATTTCCACAAAAAAGTAATACAATTTTGTTTTCTTCTTTTTTCTCAGGATCAAAATAATAGCCCTTAGTTCTTATACCCGGAATCATTTTATATTACCTACATTCTAAAAGTTTCAACAATTCGTTTTGATAATTTTTGGTCGTATGTTGTTTATCAACCGTAATATATGCCTGTTTGCCTATGTCCCTCAGAACTTGCCGATTCTCATATACATAAATTAAAGTTTCATACCAATCCTTCTCATTTTTACAAATAAATCCATTTATGCCATGTTTTATAACTTTACTAAATTCGGGCAGATTTGAAGCTACTATCGGTTTTCCAACAGTACCAGCTTCTATAAATTTAATATTTGATTTTGCCCTATTGAAATCAGTGTCTTCTAATGGCACTAAGACCACATCATGCTCTGAGTATATTCTGAGCATTTCTTCAAAAGAGACTCTACCAATTTTATTTAATCGCCCTGCTTTTAAGATAGGCTGAAACAAGGATGAAATTGTTGTATCACCCAAAAATGTTATAGTACTATCGGGATATTCAATCATAAACTGCAATATCGCATAGCCCGCTACACAAAAGTCTTTTAGATGAGTAGGGGTTCCTGAAGGATAAAGCAATCTTAATGTATTTTGATTACTTTTTTCATGTGATTCTTTAAGAAAATCGGCGGATATCCGATTTGGAACCAAAATCGTCTTAAGACAGAATTGACTATATATTTTTTTAAGTAATTCTGTTGTTACCAACACACCATCAAAAGCCTGATGGAAAATAATATCTTTGCAGGCGTTTTCGTAAATTGTGGAAATACTGTATGTTTTACTGCGTACGCATCCTCTATAAGTTGAATAATGCGGGAAACACAAATCATCCATATCTGCCCAAATATGCAAATTGGTTCTGTCAGCTCTAAACAGGAATTCCCATAAAAAACCATGAGAAGAATCAGGTCTGGATATTATTACAAATTTTTCTTTATTGGATTTATTATTTAATATTGACTTGTAATCTCTATGGAATTCTAAAAGAGTAAGGTATTTTACTTTGTATCCACTATTAGATAACATTTCTGCCAAAAATTTACCCCTGTACAAAGCAGTTCCGCTTAGTGGAGGCGAAAAAGATACCAAAAAAACATCATAGTTAATAATTTCGGTTGCAACGTGTTTAGCATAGTGATACAGTGGATTCATGCCGGCTTTGGCTACATCGGGATTCTGCTGTAAATACCAATTAGTATCAAACATGGAGCTAGGGTTGCGGCCTTCACGCCAGCCAAATTTGCAGTAATGGTACAGAGGATTCGTTCCTAAATTAGCAACATCAAGATAAGTTTCTAAATACCATTTTGGATCGAAAAACCAATTTGGATTTCGTCCTTCTTTCCAGCCGTGGCGGATGTAGTGCTTTATTGGATTCATGCAGCTTCTTGCTACGTCGAGGTTGTTTTTGAGGTAATATTCCTTATCGAAAAGGCCGCTGTTTTTTATTATTCGGATAATATATATTTCTTTTAAAAAATTTCTTAATTTTCCTAACATCATTACTATTTCTTTTGCATATCAATATATCTTTTAATGGTTTGTTCAACTGACAATTCAGGTAATGAATGCCCATCTTCTATCTGAATTGTTCTGTCGCATAACTCTTCAACTGTAGGTATCGAATGAGAGACTAAAATCACCGTCTTGTCACTTTTAATTTTTTCCTTAATCAATTTCGAAGCCTTTTCCTGAAACGCAAGATCTCCTGCGGCTAAGGCTTCGTCTATTAACATTACATCGGTATCAACGTAATACGCTATCGAAAAGCCAAGTCTGGATCGCATACCACTTGAATAATGCTTTATCGGTTCATCAATAAAATCACCAATATCCGCTAATTCGATTATTTTATCAACACATTTTTGAATATGTTTTTTTTCCATACCAAGCAGCAGGCCACTTAGAAATATATTCTGCCTTCCTGTAAGTCGCGGCTCGAAACCGGCTCCCAGCGATTGCATGGTAATTGTAACTTTAGCGCGATTTACTTTACCTTTGTCCGGCTTGATAATTCCGGCCATTATTTTTAGAAGTGTGCTTTTTCCCGCTCCATTTCGGCCAATAATCCCTACCGTCTGGCCGCGATAGACCTCAAATGAAACGTCATGCAGCGCCCAGTACTTATTGCCTTTCCATGGCAATGAAGCCGCCTTTTGATAAAACATTCCAATATTTTGCAGATTGAATATCATCTCTTCCATGAAGTTAACCGCCTCAGCTCAATTTCGGAAAATACCTGTTAAACTTGTGAATCAGCAGCCCGCCGATAAAAATACATACGATGCTTTCCAAAAAAGCAAACCCAAGAGGCTGCAAGACCGGCCAGTTTCCATGAAGCAGAATTCCACGAAACTGTTCGACCAAAACCGCGATTGGATTCAACCGTATGATATTTTGCAGCCGCGGGGATAATGTTGATGTATCATAAAAAACGCCGGATAAAAAGATTAATAGTTGCATTAGCGTATCCAGGATAAGTTTAAAATCAGGGAAAAATGGTGTAATAGCTGCACAAATCATAGATATCCCTGCAATCATTAGCATTTCAAGAAAAACTAATACCGGCAAAGCCAGGTAGGACCATGAAGGCGGAATGCCGCTAATCCATACAATAACCATTACGAGTAAGACAGTTACGAGGAATTTAACTAAATTTACCAGCAATATCGAAAGAGGAAAAATGCTCTTGTGAATATAAACCAACTGCATTAATCCATGACTTTCTGAAATGCACGTAGCGCTTCGAGTCACAGTACCTGAAAAAAACCGATAAACAACAATGCCGCTAAAGAGAAAAATCGCGAAATTTTCTGTTTTACTATGAAATATGTATTTAAAAGCTACATAATAAACCGCAAGGCTCAAAAGAGGTTCCAAAATCCACCACAAAAAGCCCGCGTATGTCCGTGTAGCTTCGCTTCGCAACTCTGCTATTGCACGGAAAGTAACTATGTTAATAAATTTTGATATCATTGCCTCTAAGGTATCCAAATATGGGATAATTAACACTACTTGTTATAAAAGGATTATAGTAATAATAATAAAACCAAAAATCAATTTATTTCAGATACCTGTTACATTATATTATTACATTTGGTAGAATTTACCGATTATCAATCTGAAAAAAACTTTTAAGGAATACAAATGATTTTACTTATAGAACGTAAGATAAGCTTACTAACACTTGCACTTTATTGGCCGGCGTTAATCGTTTTAGCGCATATTCCTGTTCCCGATTCTGTGCGCAGCGCTAATGTATCCGATAAAAGTTTGCATTTTCAGGCTTATCTCGTTTTGACCTTCCTGATCTGGTTTGCGGTAAAACCATACGAAAAAGTAAACTGGCTAAAAATTCCTGTCTGGCTCATATTCTTCGGTTTGACGGCATACGGTGCAATAGACGAAGTAATACAGGGCCGCATTGGCCGAAGCTGCGATGCGATGGATTTGGCAACGAACGTTAGCGGTATATTGTGCGGCCTTTTGCTGTTTACGTTTGCGTCTTTCATTCCGGCGGCACTTTTAATTTCGGCAGTTGTTATTTTTGGCATTTCAAACGTAGCCAAAACAGACCTTTCAGAAATATTCCCCCTTGCCTATGGTGTATTTCATTTCTTCGCTTATTCTATATTCACCGTGTTCTGGATTTTGAATATGGATTGGATTTTCTCGAAAAAGCTCGGAAATCTCAAACGGCTGATAATCAGTGCGGGGATTCCTGTTTGTTTTCTGTTAATTGTAAGAATTTCCTCATTCTTTCTCGGCAGAGAAAGTAAACCGGAAGATTTTATCGTTCCAATTGCGACTATTATAACAGTCGCAGTCTCAATGTACCTGAAGGAATTTTTCTTTTCCTAACCAATAAAAATTAATTGGCCTTCGGCTTAAAAGGTCTATACAGTGGATCGCCGATTAATAACATCATCCACGAGTTATAAGGATTTGATTTGTAATATGCTTCGACGAGACTGTATCCTTTAAATAGCTCCGTAAAAAAATCATTTGGTTTGGGAAAGGTATGGAGATACGGTTCCGCTACCGGCCCTAAAGTCGCGGTAATACCATCTTTGAGCATTGCGGGACACCAGTTTTGTGAATTTATGTCACGCAGACCCTGCGCCTCGAAACTTGCTATATGATAACCGACCGCTCCATCAACAAAATCAAAAGCGTCAATGTATTTACTAACACTGTACCAGCCGCAATAAATAGCTGTATCGGGACATGAATTAGGTTCGAAAAGATTTTTCGATTGCTCCTGCTTTACTGTCAGGCCGGTCAGTGAGTTTGTTACAAAACCTATGTCACGTATCGACTGGTCATATTCGCCGTATCGGTCCTTATCGATAATCGCCCTCGAATCGAAATAAGCTATTCCCTTCAATCCCGTTTTTTCAGCTTTAACAGCTTTATCAATAAGCGATATTATTATTTCCTCAGAAGGTCCATCGAGACGGCTAACCATCATTATTTTGTCCCTCGTGGCTGACAATTTATCGTTGGAATCCGCAATATTTGAAACCACGCTCTGAAGAGGATTAACCTGCCAGCGATACAATTCATAACCTTCGATAAGAACCATGGAAAGCTCGCTGTCCAATGAAGCGTGCGTCTCATTTCCATTGATTATATTTACCATAGCCTGAAGTTGCACAAGTTTCGTTTCGACATTTTTCTCTTCAGTTGGATTTTTTACGGTTTGGGCTTTTAATTTTTCCTGTACTTCTTTGCCCTGCGCGATAAGTTCATTTATTTTTTTTAACTGCTCTTCATTTCCTTTTAACTGTCCCCTGCCGTCAACTGATATCGGCACTCCGTATATTGTCAGAAGGCATTTGATTTTACCGTTAAACTTCTCACTTTTCAGAATGTCACGGAGCGGCTTAACAATTTTTTCATCATAATCTGTCCGGCTTATCGAATCTGCAGGTTTATTACCGAGAGGCAGCAGAACAAGATTATCAGCCGGTACAGCTCTCTGCTGACAATAATATTGCGCAATATGCTCGGACACAGGAATTTCATTGTTCGCTATTATCAGGATTTGATTCGGCTCCAATCCCAAACAAACAGCAGAACATGTTAATACCAATAAAAATATTATTTTAATTCTAATCATAACTTCTCTTTCTTTGATATTACTCAGGACCATAAATTCTATACGGCCTATTGTTGGGATAATCTGCTGATATCTCCTCATAATCGTCGAACCAGCAGGCATGAGGATTACTTTTTAGAACAAGAACTCGACCGCTATCAAGATCATTTGCGGCTCTATGATATTTGAAATATGTGTGCTTTTCATCCCTGCCGATTATTTCAATCTTTCCTGACGAATGTGACATTACAAAACGCGCGCGTTTTGCCAGACCGGAAACAAGCGACTTGGCTTTCTCCACTATTTCATAACCTTCTTCAATAGGCACAGTATAGGCTCTGTTTCCTGTCGCCGGACGGCATTGAAAAATATAATAAGGCACAGCGCCAACAAACGATAACTTTTTAAGAAGAGCCGCCAATACTTCATAATCCGAATTTATTCCCCTGATAAGCGGCATTTGATTATTGACTATCGCGCCTGCTTTTTGAAGCATGGTAATAGCTTTTATCGCGATATCAGTCAACTCTCGAGGATGCGTAAAATGTGTCATGATATAAATCTTTTTGTCCGCGTCACTGTACTTTTCTATTACATCCAGCAAATCTGAATCTTCAATAATTCGATACGGATTGAAAACAGGCATTTTCGTACCTATTCGAACTATTTTAACATGCTCAATCGCCATAAGCTTGTTTATTATTTCTTCGAGTTTCGACGTTTTCAATGTCAGCGGATCCCCGCCGGTAAGCAATACATTAGTCACTTCGGTATGTTCCCTGATATATTTCACAGCGGCGGATAAATCACGGAGATATTCACCCTGGGGTTTTATAAAAATACGCTTACGGAAACAATATCTGCATATTCCTTCGCAATTGTTACTAACCAAAAGTAAAACTGTTGAGTTATATTTATGCTCCAGGCCGGGCATAATAGTGTATGAATTCTCATCAGACGGGTCAAGCCTTCCCCAGTCATCCATCTCATCGATACATGGAATTATCGCTCTTCTAATCGGGTCTTCAGGATCATCCCAGTTAATAAGTGACATATAATATTCGCTGCAACGAAAATCGAACTTCTCCGCGACCGGTTTCAGTTCAGATTTTTCCTTATCACTTAGCTTGTCCAACTCATTTATTTTTGTAATATATTTCATCTTCTATTGCTTCTTTATTTTTATTCTTCACCGCGTGTATATTCTGCATTGGAATATCTTTTTTCATAAATATTTTTCTTTTTAAATATCAATATAAAAGTTGCCATCAATATTTTTACGTCATTCCAAAAACCAGCGGTTTCCACATACTTGACATCAAGTTCGAGTTTTTCTTCCTGCGTCAATTCGCCCCTGCCGTTAATCTGCGCTAAGCCAGTCAAACCCGGCTTTACGAGAAGACGTTTTTTCTGTCGTTCGTTCCATTCGGCCATCTGTGAAATATACAAAGGCCGCGGCCCGACAAAACTCATATCACCTTTTAAAATATTGTACAATTGCGGCAGTTCATCGAGCGAGTATTCGCGTAAAAATTTACCGATTTTTGTCAGCCTTGCATCCTGCCCGGATTTGGGGCTTGGGCCATAAATATCCGTATCCTGTTTCATAGTTCTGAATTTATAAAGAACAAATGGTTTACCAGACCTTCCCGCCCTTTCCTGCTTAAAAATCGCTTCTCCTTTGCTCTCAAGCCTGATTACAACAGCGATTATAACCCAAAATGGGCAAAGAATAACCAATGCCAACAACGATGTCAAAAAATCTAATCCGCGTTTGCAGATATTAAACAGCTTCATAATATAAGTATAATCCCTATATGCCTTTATGTCAAGAAAAGAAATATGTTCCCGAATTTCGTAAACGGGACTTTACTTTATATCGGCTTTTGTGATAGCGACAAAAACTACACTTTTCCAGCAGAGGCCGGCTTTATCTTATGTTTCATCCATGGACAGGTTTCCTTCTGCGGACATTCCTTGCAGCCATGCTTGGTTGAAATCAAAGGCAAAATAACAAATGCGTCAATTGCAAATGCGACCAGTAATATCAAAAGAGGCCAGGAAAAATTCATCACAATAACAGGAATAGCCGCTATTAAAGGAATGAACCACAATGGAACTATAACCGGGATATGTTTCTTGAATTTATCGGAGAAACACTCGACTGTGCTTTTAGGCATGAATCTCGAAGCGATTCGCCCATACCCGCAAGGACATGACCTTGTATTCCAGTACCTGCAATAAGGGCATACGAAAATCATTATCCATACAGCACCAGCAATTCCATAAAACAGATATGCAAATCCCGCAATAGTACCCCATAATGAATTATTGAAAGCAGTTATGAAAATTACCAAGCCAAGCAATGTCATCACCGCGTAAGGAATATTATCTATAACCTCCTGCAACGGAGTATATTCCGGCATTGAGTTTTTTTCTTCTGCCGCCTGTACCTGATTCTCTATGTTTGAAGACACATTCACTCCCTTTAATTTTCAAATACTTTTATTTTGCCTTTACATTATAAACCATTAAAACATCAGCATATCTCAAATATAGCTTTCCGTCGAGAATTACCGGATGAGCCCATGCCTGGCCGGTTGCTCCTTCGCGTTTTGCCGGAGTGAAAGTACATTTAACTATAAACTTTTCCGGATTTGCTTCAATTAATGCCAATTTATTATCCTCATACCGGAAATATACATGTCCATCCGCGTATAAAACTCCCGCGGAGCCTTTGCCCGGCTGGTCCTCCTGCCACATTATTTTTCCAGTCTTAAAATCAATACATGTCGGCTTGCCAAGATTTTGTCCGTGACCGCCGTAAATATAATCTCCAGCTTTTACGAAGCAGCCGTGATGATTCTGAAAATCTCTGCCGTCAATAAAATAAACTTCTTCCATTTTTACTGAGCCGTTGTCAGGACTTAGTTTCAGCAGAGCCGCACCGGCATTGTATCCAGATGCGCAAAAAACATAGTCGCCATCAACAACAGGAATTGGAACTGTAGCGGCACGGTTCGCTATTTTGTTATATCCCCAAAGAAATTTTCCATCAGCCGATACACTAATCAATCCCTTGCCGACCATTTTCAGGTATTGCTTCACTCCGCCGCCATTGCTGATAATAATAGATGAATATCCGGCATCTTCCTTGCCGATTTCGCCTATATCAGGCATCGAGCTTTTCCAGATTATATCGCCCGTCTTTTTATTAAACGCAATTATAATCGAGTTACTGTTACCCGAAGAACATAATACTTTGTCACCATCTATAAGCGGCGATTCACAATATTTCCAGGTTGGATTTTTGCCGTCAAAATCCTTCTCAAGGTTTTTACTCCAGATAATGTCACCCTTATCGGCACTCAAACAAGCGAAATCACCTGAAGTCCCCATCACATAAACAAAACCATTGTCATATGTAGGTGTACAGCGCGGCCCACCTGTGTCACCTTTGAGTATTGGCCCTATCGGCTTCGTCCAAAGCTTCTTATGAGTTTCCATATCCACGGCTATAACGCATTGTGCGTCCTGGCCGTCAACTTTCAAATCACCCATTGTGAAGAGCTTTCCGCCAGATATTGAAACCGTGGAATAGCCCGCTCCGAGACCTGTAACTTCCCAAAGCAATTCCGGCCCGCCTTCCGGCCAACTCTGAAGCAATCCCGTCTCTGTACTCACTGCATCCTGCTTTGGCCCGCGCCATTGCGCCCAATCCGCGGCTTGAACAATATAATTAGCATTGAAAATAATAACCGTAATGAAAAAACAGAGTGTTATCTTTTTGAATTGTCTTGAATTCATCGTTTCGCTCCAAAATAATTGTCAGTAATATTTATTTATGTGAGTTTTGTTCATCACCATCTGATATCTTAAATGATAAAGCCCCGGTCGGGCAGGCTTTAACACATTCTTTCGCGGTATTTGTCTGTTTTATCGCGTCAACTATCGAACGCTCGAACGGAACAGCAACACGCACATTGAATCCGCGGCCGGTAAAAGTTAATCCGGTTTTTTCACCTGCTTTGGAAGTAATTTCAATACACAAGCCGCAGTCTATACATTTACCCTGCTCGAAAATCAACTCTGGATGTTCAGCAAGCTGAACAAAAGGACGATTTTTGCCTTTATATTGATTCGCTTTCGCGTTGTATTGATCCGAATATTTTCTTAACTTGCAGTTTACAGGTTTCCTGCAATCACAATGCAAACAACGTGCGGCCTCTTTTACAGCTTCGTTATTATTAAAACCATTTTCAATTTTTGCAGGTTCTATTCTCGATTCTCTACTATGGCCTGAAACAAATCTTTCCGCTTCTTCTGTATTGAGTTTTCCAATTCTCGTGTTAAATAATTTTGCCGGCCCGGTAACTTTCTGACCTGATAAATATTGGCTTATCGCCGCACATGCTTCTTTGCCGTCCGCAACCGCGCGTACAGTGACTTTTCGTTTGCGAACCGCGTCACCTCCAGCGAAAACTCCCGGTATATCTGTCTGGTACGTCTGGGAGTCAACAACTATCGCGTCAGCTTTTGTTTGCAAACCCATCGAGTCGGATTGTTCTTTAAGCTTTCCGACAGCGACAAAAACCGCACCGAAATCTTTTCTCAGGCTTTCCAATGTCACGCTCGCTCCTATTTTTGCTTTGAGCTTGAATTTCACTCCAAGTTTTTCGATCTGCGCAATTTCCTTATCGAGTACATCTCTCGGAAGTTCGCTTTCCGGCACACCGTATTGAAGCATACCGCCCGGCTTTTCATGCTCATCGAAAATAGTGCAGTCAAACCCTTCCTGCGCCAAATAATAAGCCGCGGCCAATCCCGCGGGGCCAGCGCCGATAATCGCGACACTTTTATTTTTCTTCTCTTTGCACTTTGGCAAATAAGATATTTTTGAATTTAAATCAATATCGGCAACATAACGTTTCAGTAAACAAATGGAAACACCACTATCGTAACTTTCGCGCCGACAGGTCTTCTCGCATGGCGCGGGACAAATTCGCCCAAGTACCGCAGGCAAAGCAATATCTTTTTTTACCGTCACTATTGCATCTTTAAGTTTTCCTTCCAATATCTGTCTAATCATTAAAGGAATATTCATATTCGCAGGACAAGTGACATGGCACGGCCCCATGCAGTCACCCAAATGGTCGCTGAGCAATAACTCAAGAGCGGCTTTTCGCGCAAGGTCTATCTCTTCCGAACGAGTTTGAACTACCATACCATCTTCGGCAAGAGTCGCACAAGATGGAATAAAACCTGCTTTACCTTCAACTTTCACAACGCAAATCATGCAACTGGTCGAAGGTTTTAAACCTTTAAGAAAACACATAGTCGGAATCTCGATACCGATTTTCTCAGCGGCGTCGAGAATCGTCCTGCCTTTTTCGACTTCTACTTTTCGATTATCTATAGTTAATACTGGCATTATTTATTGAACTTTCACAGCGTTGGCGGGACAAACATTTTTACACCCGCCGCAGCGGATACATTTTTCAGTATCTATTTCATGTTTCTGATAAGGTTTCATCGCGATTGCGTCAACCGGGCAATGCTGGGCGCATAAAGTACATCCGATGCAATCGTCAGTTATAGAATATGTAATCAGGGCTTTGCATTTTCCAGCCGGACATCGTTTTTCAATATGAGCTTCGTATTCGTCACGGAAATACCTGATAGTTGAAAGAACAGGATTCGGAGCGGTTTTACCCAGGCCGCACAAGCTCGAATTCTGAACAATCTTCGCTAAATTCTCAAGGTCCTCTATATCCGTTTTCTTTCCTTCACCTGCGCAGAGTCTCTCAAATATATCGAGCATTCTCCTTGTTCCAATCCGGCAGAAAGTGCATTTGCCGCACGACTGGTTCTGTGTGAACTCAAGAAAATATCTCGCAATATCGACCATGCAATCCGTTTCGTCCAGCGCGACCATTCCGCCGGAACCCATCATCGCCCCTACTTCCTTCAAAGTTTCATAATCAACGGAAATATGAGCCAGGCTCTCTGGAACACAACCGCCGGAAGGCCCGCCAATCTGCACAGCCTTGAGTTTCAATCCTTTGGCGATTCCGCCGCCGATATCTTCGATAATTGTTCTTACAGAAATACCCATCGGCACTTCGATTAATCCGCCGTTGGCGATTTTTCCCGCGAGAGCGAAAACCTTTGTCCCCTTACTGCGGCCTATTCCATGTTTGGCAAATGCTTCCGCGCCGTTTCTGATAATCCACGGAACAACGCAATACGTCTCGACATTATTGATAAGAGTAGGCTTTCCCCATAAGCCGCTTTGAGCGGGATATGGAGGTCTGTATCGCGGCATACCTCTTTTACCTTCTATACTCGCCATAAGCGCGGTTTCCTCGCCGCATACGAACGCTCCGGCGCCGGGCATTATATTGAGATTCAGCGAAAAACCGCTCTTCAGTATATTGTCGCCTAAATAACCTCGCTGCTTGCAATTTGCTATCGCGTTCTTTATTCTCTCGAGCGCAAGCGGATATTCCGCGCGGATATAAAGATAACCTTCATTCGCGCCAACGCTGTAAGCCGCGATTATCATCCCTTCGATAATCCGATATGGATAAGACTCCATAAGCATCCTGTCCATGAACGCGCCAGGGTCGCCCTCGTCACCATTGCAGACAATATATTTGCCATTAGCGGCTTTTGCGTTTTTCACGGCGGTCCATTTCAAATGCGTAGGAAAGCCCGCTCCCCCTCTGCCTCGAAGGCCGCTCTTTTCAATTTGTGAGATTATTTTTTCCGGTTCAGGCTCGCTCAAACATTTCTGCATCGCGGCGAAACCGTCTTTCGCGATATATTCATCTATATCGACCGGGTCGATTTTCCCCCCATGCTCCGTAGCGATATGAACCTGCCGGTCTAAAAAATCCGCAACCTCATTTTCTCGAACATTTATCGCATAACGTGTCACCGGCTCTCTTTGTTTATCTGTAAGAACTCTATCAAGAAATACAGAAGTAGAATCAATTAATTTTCTGCCTAAGCCTACTTTGAAATGTTTTGTTATAATTGCTTTGGCATCTTCAGGCTGCACTCTTGCGTATAAAAATGTTTTATTATCCGGCATGACAACTTCAAGAAGCGGCGTCTGGAAACACATACCAACACATCCTACCCGTTTGACCGCGAGATTAACTCCGGTTTCCCTTAGCGCCTGATCGAGTGCTTCGCGAAGTTTGCCGCTGCCGCGTGCTACGCAGCACGAACCAAGTCCCAGCCTGATTTCACCGGCAAAATCTTTGCCTTTGGTTTTTGCATCATGTTTCTTCCCGCCCTTTTGTGAGGCTTTTGCTTCTTCATATTTAAGATAATCGCTGATTACATCAGGAACAGTTTCCGCTGTCAAGTGACCATATGTCACCGGCCCTATTTGAACCGCCGGGGCTAATGTGCAGCAGCCTAAACACGCGATTTTTTCGACGGTAAATAATTTTTGCGAATCGGTATCTTCACCTTTTGGAATCTTCAAATGACGCAGGAAAGCATCATAGACAAGATCACTTCCTTTGACGTGACAGGCCGTACCTACGCAGACATGAATTATATGACTGCCAGCGGGTTTGTGACGAAACTGGTCATAGAAAGTCGATACGCCTGCAATAGATGCCGGTGTAATCTGTGTCAGTTCGCAAACACGTTCGAGCGCTTCTTTTGGCAAATAGCCGTAATGTCCCTGTATGGCCTGGAGCAGTTCGAGTACTTTCTCACCGCCCTTGCCTATTTGCGATACAGCTTCGTCAACAAATTTTATATCAATCGTTTCCATCAATTCTTTTTTTCGATACAGTACAGGTTCTTCTCACTCCTGATATAAATTCTGCCATCCATAAACGCAGGAGAAGCATAGCATTTCTCACCAAGCTCACACTTGGCAATTTCTTTATATTCTTTTCCGGCCTGAGCTATATGCATAACACCGGAATCGCCAAGCAGATATAGTTTATTACCAACAAGACTGGGTGACGCCTGAAAATAGTCCTTTGTATCATGCTCGTAGATTTCATCTCCATCTGAAGCCCTGTAACAACTCAGGTATCCATCCATAGTCAATGTATATACATATTCACCATCGCATACAGGAGAGCAGATATCGGGCGCGTTTCCGCCAGCAGACCATGCAATATGAGTTTCAGTGACATCGCCGCTCCCATCCGGTTTTATCGCGACCAGTTCACTATACGGACGGATACCAAATACGAGTCCGCCTCCGTATATCGGTGAAGGCGCCACGTCAGTACCAAGACAATCCGCACGCCATAGTTCCCTGCCATTTGCAGGATCATACGAAATAACCCAAGGGTCAGCGGCTGTAATAAATTGATAGCCGTCACCGATTTTCGCTACAATCGGAGTTGTCCACGAACCGGGGACAAATCTCTGTATTTCCCGTACAACACGCGAAGTTGCGCCATCCAGAAATATTATTTTCGATTTACCATCATCACCATCTCTGCCCTGGTCATACTGAATTAAAAGCATATTCTGGAACATCGTAAGAGATGTCGCATAACCATAAATACTGTCAGGAATTCCAAGGTCTTTTTCCCAAACCTTCTTACCATCGAAATCGAAACACGCGACAATTCCAGTTACGAAAATCGCATAAACTCTCTTGCCGTCTGTTGTCACCGTCGGTGCGGAATAACCTGTATCTTCCTGAACCTCAAAAGGTTCTTCCACGCTTTTCGCAAAAAGGTTCGTGACATCGCCCGTCCAAAGAAGCGAGCCGGAGTTGGCATCGTAACAAAATACATTGAACGCGTTCGGGTCACCGCCTGCTATAAATACTTTATCTTCCCATACGACAGGTGAATTTCTGCCGGGCAGCGGAACAGGAGATTTCCACAAAATATTTTCGCCCGTTTTTCCATCCCATTTTTCCGGTATATTGTTATAAGCGCTTATTCCAAGACCGCCCGGCCCGCGAAAACGAGGCCAGTTCCGAGCGAGTTCTTCGTCAGTCGGAAAAGTCACATCACCAGTCTGCTCTTCAAAAAATATTATATCAGGCTTTATCGCGAACAAAACCGCTCCAAAAGCAAGAAGAGTCAAAGCACTTGTAACAGACCATCGGGAAAGAATCGCTTCTCGAATCTGCTCTTTGAGATTGTCACCGCCATGCTGAGGCGCAGGCATTTTTTTATTAAGTGACATTGCAATCTTAAAACTTACGAGCATAACAACTACAGAAATCAGAAGCAAATGCCCCCCTATCTCATTGAACTCCATCCTGCGGAAAATATTTTGTCTGTACCGCAAATCCCGCTGGCGAATTTTTTCCAAAAGCTGCGCATCATCAGTTGTTTTTACAATTTCAGCTTTTAAATTGATTAACTCCTGCTCCTGTTTTGCTTCGGTTATGCTCGAACGAACGAAATTTGCCAGCATAAGTAACATTACAACAAATGAAATACCCGCGGCTATAACAGCAGTCGAAACTGCGGTTTTATACCACTGGCTCATTGTATCTTTATTATTGCTGTTATTTACGTTTTCGTTCATTTCGTCTTTTATGCTCTATTGGACAATACTCGAAACATCTTCCACAGGCGAAACAACTCGCCCTGTCCGCTTCGTAATCCGGTCTTCCTCTCCAGACTGAAACCGCTATTAATTTCATTCCAATTATCAAACCGATAAAAGCACCCAACAACAAACTTCCGATTCCGAAGCTTTGCCGTATATCCGATGCCTGTTTGTAAAGTTCTGTATTTTCTACACCGGTAGTTCTAAACGCGTCACTTGCATCTGTAACGCCTTCGACTTGCCCGGTTTCTTCAAGGCGAACCCGTTCGGCCAGGCGTACGGTCGGGTGCATTTGTGCCAATGTATTTTTTACACTATTTCCCGCCCAGCCGCCGATAAATATCAAAACAGGCAGCAGAACGAGCAACAGAGCGATTCGTTTTTTGCTTTTACTGTACTGCTCTTTAGTCCATTGCTCAGCCGGTTTTTGAATAGCGCCGTATGGGCATGATTCTTCGCATAATCTGCACTTGATACATTCGGCGGGAGTAATGGTGACACGCTTTTTTGAGATTCTCGAAATTTGGCGGAATATTACACCAAGGGGACATAAAAACCTGCAATAAGGTCTGCCGATAAACATTCCCAGAACCAGGAAACATGCGCCGAATATCAGAATATTCGCGTTTCCGCTTAATCGGAAGAATCCAACAAACGGGTCGTACCTGCATATAAGAAAAGCACTTCCCGTCGCGGCGAACAAAATCGCCAAACCAAGATAAAGATACGCCAGTAAACGCAAGCCGCTTTCGAGCCATCGCGGCACGGAAATTGGTTTCAGTAAAACCATTTCCTGAATCGCGCCGAGGGGACATACACTCGAACAAAACGTCCTGCCAAAAAACAATGTGAAAATAAGCGGCAATAAGAAAAATATAATTACGACTATCGGGACGGCATATAACGGGTCAAAAAAGGACATGGTGACATTTTGAATCGCACCGATTGGGCAAATACATCCCTCTCGATAGAATCCGAAGTAAAGCAGAGAAAAAACGGTCAATCCGAAAATCGCTTTCCTGCTGCGTTTTCTTAAAGCAAGGTACGTCGCCAAACCAAGTGTACCCAAAAGAACAATCGAATCGATGTAACTGAACACACCTTCACGAGCCTGGGGAGTAGTAGTTTGTGGGAACTCGTGGCCGCTCTCGAATTCAGGAGGTGGAAATCTCGACTCCGCGGCATAAACCAAACCACCGAGAATCAACACCACGGCTATACATATTACAATATTCCTGAATCGCAACATTAAGCATGCCCCGCTTTTTTTAATAAATATGGTTTATCAGCGGGTACGCGAACGAACGCATCGGAAGGACAAGCGGCTGCTATCGCACACTCGTTACAATTTTCGCATCTATCGTGACGAACCTGCAGAAAAAACGAGCCGTTGCCGAAAGTATTGCAGCCCTTAACGCATTTTCCGCAACCAATGCAAAGTGATTCATCAATTGTATATTCGTAATACGGGTCTTCAACAAACTTCCGCAGGATAGCGCCGGTAGGACAAAGCTGGTTTTCCGCTCCTTCGTTTATTTCGTATGGGTCAGGCTCAAAAAATCCGAAGCATATTTTGCAATAGCCGCAAATCGGATAAACCTGCACACATTTGACAGCTGATTCTTCAAGTACGCAATGAGTCGCGCAATTGCCGCACGCTACACATTTATACGGATCAATCTGCCAGACCTGCGGCCGGTAACACTTTACGAATTGCGAACAACCCGAACACGGCCCATCTTCAACGCATAAGCCTTCTTTGACCAACCTGTGTCTTTTGGCAAGTGCAATTCCCCCTATAGCCCCAAACGCACCCAAAGCGGCGTATCTCATCGTCTCGGCAAGAAATTGTCGTCTATCGGGTGTTTTTTCGGATTTTTCAGCCATAAATTACCTTTTCAAACGTACCAAAACTGTTTATTTTACGAAAAACCTTAGATTCGGTTCGTAAATGCAACTGTTTTGCTATTGTTTACACAATATTTCATTTAATTGCAAGGTTTTAAGTAATTCTTTATGGCTTATCGTTCTTCAGAGAAAGGCTCAAAAATAATCCTTCGATACGAACTGAGATTGTGTACACCGTCATCGGTTACTTCGCATATTACGTGAAAACTCTTTCCTGCGGAGTCGTCAGGAATCTTTACCGTCGCGCGATTTGTATCACTGCCTGAAATTGTGATATCCTGCGTCCATGTTCCTGCTTCAGGCAAAACCCACCACTTGAACGTCAGTTTATCGCCATCCGGGTCAGTTGTCGCCGAAGCATCGAGAATAACAGTATTACCATGAGCAGGGGCAATCTTTATAGCCGCAAGACTACTATCGCCATTAACGACAACAACAGGATTGCGGTTTCCCTTGCCGTCTTTTGCCCAGTCCATACGAGCGGCGAAGTTATTAAAGGTGGCCGGGTAGAAATATTGCTGATACTTCCCGGAAATACTGTTTTCATTGCCGCTATGATTTTGATAAGCGTTTGTTTCATTATCTTTGCATTGGCCGAATACGAAATAGCCGCCCCAGCCTACCTGGTTCGGAATTTCCGGGTTATTCAGTCCGTTCGGCAAAAGATGAAGAAATGAAGGAGTATCACCTTCGACTCCATATTTATATTTAGGATACCTGCCGCCAAGATTGCCATGGCCCTGAATATGTTCCGCGTATTGCTGCCAATTTCTTGAGCCAGTACCATTTTGAAAACGCCATGCGGATTCATCCCAGATAAAGAACAGGTCCTTTTCAAATTCTTTGCGCATCCATTGATGAGAGCTTTCTGCCCAGTTGATTGTATTGCCGGGTTTTTGCGCTCCATCCTGATCCGTTATCGTATAAACGCGAATCTTTTTTAGAAACGCCTTGAGTTGTTCCGGCGTACGCTCCTGCTGTACTTTCCAACATGCCTGCGCGAGTGTGTTTCCGCCGCCCCAAACTGTTACCCAGATAGGACGGTCATCATTTTCATCGGCTAATGCAATAATCTTGTTGGCACCGTCAGAATTATTTTCCGCGCCGATAAACCGCTGCCCCCTGTTTTTGCTGCCTAACATAGTACGCGACCTCAGATAGTCGGGACTCGGCCAATACCCGATTTCCTGTTTATCGTTATCATGCAAATGCCCTTCCTGATTGGAACGTTTCATCAGGTTGGACAAATCTTTTTCATATAAATCAATGTCTTCCTTAATCAGGTTCAGACCAGTATCTCCAGCGTTACCGGATACACTCCAGCCGGTAGAATGAATCAGAGCTTCAATTTCAAAAAGGTCGGCATGGACAAAAAGCCTAATCATGGATTCCATATCATCCGGCTCCACCCTGTCGGGCGAAATATCAGTAAGCACAACCAGCCGCGGCTTAAGCTCAGCGGCGGATAATATATTAGTTAATACCAGAAATGATATAAGCACAATTAACGTTACTATGTTTCTTTTGAACATTTGTTTTTCCCTTTCTATGATTTTAATTCCGGAAGGTCATTCTTACTGCTTAGATGAAGGAAACGTCTATATCCTTGTTCAAGAATGCGTTTTCCTTCAGAACTAGTATTATCTCCAATTTGCCCGATGATTTCTCGAAAAACATCTTTTTTTTCATTTTCTGTTTCCGGATTTCCGAAAATCTGCTTTTCGAAATCTGTCATTTTTTCTGGAAGTTGATTTTGAAATTGTAAATAAAATGAATAAGATTTCTCTGCGTCATTTGGGTCTCTTGGACGTTTGAGCCAATCCAAGGAAAATCGTGTACATGATTCAGCATATCTTACTGCGAAAAAATTCGACGAAAAATCAAATAGCTGAATATCAATAAATGAATTTCTTGATTTTTCCTTATCAGATTTATGAGATTCCATCATATAGCTCATAATCGTATTGAGAATACCTTTTTTATTTGTATATTCTTTAGCAAATTCTGGAGATGCTTTCAGTAACATATTAACTATTAAATCATATTGAGAATCGTAATGTGTTGTTGATTTATAATTTATTTCCCGTTCGAATATCTCACTTAGAACTTGAGGAGTGTAATAAGTCTCAAGTATGTTCCTTTCCAGATACGGCTTCATTTTTTCTAAATTCGTGAAGATATGAAGAAAGGGCATCCTGTAGTATAATTTGGGTGTTTTGTT
>CAZVOA010000047.1:0-21284 GCA_964628465.1 uncultured Pirellulales bacterium
AAAAGGATGAACACGATACATAACAATTGTTCTTTTTTTGTCATAATTACTCGATTGAGGATTTGCAATGATTGTGAATATCTTCCAAGCTTGGCGATTCGAAAAATTCGCATCATTCGCATGATTCTGAGAAAACGAAGGTCAATGCCTGTAAAAGGCAGGTAGAAGGGCAGTATTGCGAATAAATCTACCAGTGCCATAGGTGTTATTAAGAAACGCATCCGGCCAGTAACCGGATTTTTGTATTTAGGATTTTCGACAGATGACCAGATACGTAAAAAATATTCTATTGTGAAGATAAAAACAGAAACGTATTCGAATATTTTGAATAATGCCGGTGCCAAAGTATAAATTGATTTAACGGATTCGAGCATCAAAGCAATAACGTTTAGAGTGATGAGTGTAACAATAAAAATACCGAAAGCTTTGCCAAAGGAATCGTTTTCTTTTGAGTATGTTAATATTTCATAAATCCTTTTGCGATTCATAGATAACTCCTGAAATTCCAAAAAAATGTATATAAATTACAATTCTTCATTATAATAGTAATAATGATGATACATTTATGAAAATTTGCAACAAAATTGTAGCTGTTAAACTTTATTGCAAGATGGGTAATAATGATTCAGAAAGAACGGATTGAGAGCTTAAATAACAAAAGCGTCAGGGATGGCGAATATGTGCTTTACTGGATGCAGGCCGCCCAGCGCAGCGAATACAATCACGCCTTGGAATATGCGATCAGGCAAGCAAACGAGCTGCAAGTACCTGTTCTGGTGTTTTTCGGTATTACAGACAAATTCCCACAGGCAAATTTAAGACATTATTACTTCATGCTTGAGGGTTTAAAAGAAACGAAGAAAGCTCTCGATGCAAGGGGAATTAAGCTTGTTGTCCGAATTCAATCGCCCGAGGAATGTGCGGTTGAGTTGGCAAAAAATGCCGCACTTGTGGTAGTTGATTCGGGACAATTGCGATTACAAAGGCAATGGAGACGGGACGCCGCAGGTAAAGTTGATTGTCCATTTTATGAAGTTGAAACGAACCTGATAGTTCCGATTGAAGAAGCCACTGATAAAGAGAATTTCTCAGCGGGGACATTGAGGCCGAGAATTACAAAGCAGCTTGATAAATATCTCGTACCTTTAAAGCATACCAAGCCGAAAAAAGATTCACTTGGCCTGAAAATCGAAAGTATCGAAATTGATGATATTGACACAGTGCTATCAAAACTCGAAATTGATACAAGTGTAGGCAAGGTAGAATCTTTCCACGGCGGGACAGATGAAGCGAAACGTCGTTTAAGTGATTTTATCAAAAACAAATTAGATAAATTCGAGACGCTTCGTAACAATCCATGCGAAAATTATTCATCAAATATGAGTCCCTATCTGCATTTCGGCCAGATTTCAGCTTTGTATATCGCTCTTGAAGTGATGAAAACAAATAGTCCCGGCAAAGATGCTTTTCTCGAAGAGCTTATTGTGCGAAGGGAACTTAGTCATAATTTTGTTTATTATAACAATAAATACGATACATTTGCGAGTTTACCTGACTGGGCGAAAAGAACGCTTAATGTCCATCGGACAGACAAGAGAGAATATGTTTATTACAAGGAACAATTCGAGAATTCACAAACACATGATCCATACTGGAACGCGGCTCAGAAAGAAATGGTAATTACCGGCAAAATGCACGGCTATATGAGAATGTACTGGGGAAAGAAAATTCTCGAATGGAGCAGGAATCCGCAAACCGGATTTAAGATTGCACTCGAACTGAATAATAAATACGAACTTGACGGCAGGGACGCGAACGCTTTCGCCGGTGTTGCATGGTGTTTCGGCAAGCACGACAGGGCATGGGGCGAAAGAGACGTTTTCGGTAAAATCCGATATATGAACGGGGCGGGACTCAAAAGAAAATTCAATCCTGATGCTTACGTAGAAAAAATAAACGCACTGAAAAATTCAGATAAAGGAATATCATGAAAGTATTAATAGCAGGAGCATCAGGATTTATCGGCAAAGCCTTGTGCATGGAATTGTGTAAGGATTATGAAATTATCGCGTTGTCGCGCGATGTAAGAAGAGCCGCAGCGATAATTGGAGAATACGCAAAAGTTATCGAATGGGACAGCAGAACAACCGGTACATGGGTAAAATACGCCGATGGTGTCTATGCCATAATAAATCTCGCGGGCGAATCTATCGCTTCGGGAAGATGGACACATTCTAAAAAAGCGGCGATATTGCATAGCAGACTCGATTCGACACGAGCGATTGTATCAGGAATAAAACAGTTGAAAGATAAACCATCTGTTGTGATTCAGGCTTCGGCAATCGGTTATTACGGCCCACACGGTGACGAAGAGTTAAATGAATTATCATCCGCGGGTAAAGGATTTCTCGCTGAAGTATGTCAGGGGATTGAATTATGTACCGAGCCGCTAAAAGAAATTGGCGTGCGGCCTGTTATTATTCGGTCTGGAGTTGTTTTAGATAAAAATGGTGGAGCCTTGCCGAGACTTGCGAAACCTTTCAAATATTTTGTTGGCGGCTATCCGGGTTCGGGAAAACAATGGTTTTCGTGGATTACGCTTGAAGACGAAATAGCCGCGATAAGATTCCTGATGGAAAATGAAAAACAACAGGGCGTTTTCAATCTCACTGCCCCTGAACCTGTAATAATGAAACAGTTTTGCAGAAAGTTAGGAAGTGTGTTGGAAAGTCCTTCATGGACATTCGTGCCGGGATGGATATTGCGTAAATTCATGGGGGAAATGGCAGACGAAATGATTCTGTCCGGCCAGAAAGTGATTCCTGAGAAATTGCTCGCGGCAGGTTTTGGATTCAAATATCCGAAAGTCATTGATGCGTTAAAAACTATCTTTATTTGAAGGAGAAACAATGGATTTGAAAGAGTATTTTGAGAATATAGAAGGGACCGGAATTCTTGCTACAAGTGATTCCGAAGGTAATGTGGATTTAGCGATATATTCCAGACCTTATGTTATAGATGAAAACAAAATCGCGTTCAGTATGCTCGAACGAACAAGCTATGCAAATATTCAGTCGAATCCCAAAGCCGCTTATATGTTCATTGAAAGCGGCAAAGGTTATAAAGGCACGCGATTGTATTTGAAGATGGCGGGTGAGGAAACAGATATAAAAATCATAGAGAAAATTCGTTCACAGAGGCAAAGGATGCACGAAAGTAAAACCGATTCAGCAAGGCATTTTATATATTTTTCCATAGAAAAAATCAGGCCGGTGACTGGATAATGTTGAAAAATATACGAAAACAATGTAATATTCTTCCTTTGATAAATGAAGTTTTAATATAACTCCGGAGATACCTTGATGTATATTATACCCGCGATAGATTTGATTGAAGGCCAGTGCGTAAGGCTCATTCAGGGGCAATACGATAAAAAAATCAATTACGAAAGCAATCCGGCCAAACAGGCTCAGGCTTTTATCGACGATGGGGCGCAATGGCTGCATATCGTGGATTTGGAAGGCGCCAAAGCCGGAATACCTGTAAATACCAAAACAATATCTTCAATCGCGGCTCTTGGAAAATTGAAAATCGAAGTCGGAGGCGGAATTCGCAATGAGGATTCCATCAGGCAATTGCTCGATATTGGAGTCGAGAGAGTAATAATAGGTACTAAAGCGGTTACTGATTTTAAGTGGTTTTGCGAGATGGCGAAGAAATTCAGCGGTAGAATTGTGCTGGGACTCGATGCCAGAGGCTCAAAAATCTCTACTGAAGGATGGCTCGTAGAGACACACGGCCGTGCGTCTCTACTGGATTTCGCGAAAAAAGCGGCTAAAATGCCTCTGGCGGCGATTATATATACTGATATTACAAAAGACGGTATGATGTCCGGGCCAAATCTTGAAAGTACGAAAGCTCTTATCGAAGAGGTGGATGTCCCGGTTGTCGCTTCGGGCGGTGTTACGACAATTTCAGATATTAAAAATGTGGCTGAAATTGGAGCCGCGGCGGCGATTGTTGGCCGAAGCCTCTATGAGGGAACGATAAAGCTTGCCGATGCAATCAAAGCGGCAGGGTAAATGTGGCCTTATATCCCTAAAATACTATTTTTATAGATAAATTAGTTTCTAAAAAGAGATTTGACATATTTATATCAATAGTTTACAATTAAACTGTTGTATTGTGAGAATACGAGTGGTTTATTGAGGAGTACGGGTAATCCATGTTTGTTTCTGCCGTCTGAAAACAAAAGGGAATTTTTAAGGTGAGTAAAGATGAAAACAACAGTCATTTCAATCTGCTTCTTAAGTGTCATCATTTTCTGTAATACCGTTTCAGGTGATATTGAATCCGATTTGGTCGCTTATTATGATTTTGAATCCGTATCTGATGCAAAAGGTTCGCTTATCATGGATAAAAGCGGTAATGGTCATTTTGGAATTTGCCGGCAGGACCAATCCACTACTAAAAAGCCAACAATAGTTGAAGGGCCGTCTGGTCTTGGAGACGCTTTGTATTTTGATGGGAATTTCTATGTGCATATCGCGAATCATGCGGACTTTAATATAACTAACTGCATTACTATTTCATTGTGGTTCAAGGCTGACCAGTTTGATACCGATTGGCAGACAATGTTCAGCCGGGGTGACTGGTCATGGCGTTTGTCAAGAAATGGCTCAACAAACGCGGCGTGTTTTCATCTTTCAGGTTTTACAGGAGAGGAAAATATTTATGGCAGTTGGGGCGCGATTAATGTGAACGACGGGCAATGGCATTATATCGTTGGTGTTTGGGAAGGCTCCGGCAAACCCGCTAAAATGTGGATAGACGGAATTCGAGATGACGCCAATGATGATGTTCTGACCGGCTCCATCGGTATGAGTGGTAACGATCCGGTTACTATCGGCGCTCAGATTAATGAAGGTACTCTGCGAAGGCAATGGAAAGGTTCTATTGACGAAGTGCGTTTATATAATCGTGCGTTGAGTGACAGTGATATCGAAGAGCTGTTTTCTTTTTCTTATTTGGACCCGATGCCTGCCGTATCTCTTCCTGCCGGAAAAGTTCTTAATTTGGGAAGTAATGGTACTGAGTTCAAGTTGAATGGCAGCATTTGTGATGACGGCTTTCCTCTTCCGTCTAATCCGTCTGAACCTAATTCTAACGACCCGAACAAATTATCATGGTGGTGGGAAGTCACCGCAAAACCACTTGATGCAAACGAACCTGTTTTAATGAGTGATAATCCGGATGATATTGCAGGTTCAGCGTTTGTTTATAATGATCCGAATCGAATAATTGTCGTTGATCCCAATGTGAAATTGTTCAAACCCGGCTATTATGAATTTCGTCTTTACGCAAGCGATGGAGAAGAAACACATTATTCTGCAATGAGTGTTCACCTGTATCCAAACGCTTTGACTGATTACCGCAGTAAAGGTTACCTGTATTTATCGCCATTGCCCGGAGCTGAATACGAATCAGCCGGTACTAAATATTTTCTTGTTCGTTTTGTGGATATATCTCCTTACGAAATTAAAAATTTATCTTCATTTATAACGGTAAATGGACAAAAGAGCGGCTCGCATTTTGGAACGTCGAAAATCGCCGCCGATAAAGAAACAGTTGTTTTTACAGTTGATTCAACTTTCTCAACTAATGAACTGGTTACCGTAACATTAAGTCCTTCAATCAGTTCCACCAAAGGTTCTATTGCTTCTTATCAATATCAGTTCATGACATCTGGAGTAATGACAGCCGCTTCTGCTCCGGCGCAGGAAGATAACTCTAATTCATCGAGTGGTGTATCCCTGGAAGCTGCAGCAAGTATGCCTATGACAATGGGCAATGGCGTTTCTGTGCCGAGCAATTTCCCTCATATAAATATCAGTGTGAATGATAAACCTGATGATAGTTATATTTTCCTGGATAATCGTACTTCCGGAAGCAATTCATATAATGTCATATTCGATAACTATGGTTCACCGGTTTGGTATTGGCAGACAAATGATGAAAGACGTGACATGAAAGTCCAGCCGAATGGAATGCTGACTATGCTGCAGCGTTCGCCGATGAGTTTTATCGGTCTGGATAAAAATTATAAACAGGTTAAAACATACACGGCTGTAAATGGTACCAGTACTGACGAACATGAATTATTCGTGCGCGAGGATGGTTATTATTTCCTTATCGCCCGTAGAACCGAAACGGTTGATATGAGAAGATATGTCTCCGGCGGTTCATCCAGCGCAAGTGTTGACCAGACACAAATTCAGGGATTTACTCCTGATGGGGATTTGATATTCCAATGGCGTGCATGGGATCATATAGATATCGCGGATATGGAACTTGATAGCCCTACAAGCTCGTCAATGCGTTATCCGCATTTTAACGCAATATTTTTCGACCATGACGGGCAGCTTCTGGTTTCTATGAGACATATCAGCCAGTGTGTGAAGATCGACCTGCATACAGGCGAAGTCATCTGGAAACTTGGCGGTAAAAAAAGTTATTTTACTTTTGTTAATGATTCTTTGAATGGTTTTCGTAATCAGCATTCAATTAGTGCGACAACCCCCGGACGTTATCTGCTTTTCGATAACGGTGACTTGCATAGTCCTTCAGTTTCCAGAGGTGTTGAGTATGAACTTGATACTAACAACATGACGGCTAAAGTTGTCTGGCAATATCCAGGGACAACTACTACAAGCATGTATTCTCACTATATGGGTAATACGCAACGGTTGTCGAATGGTAATACGCTTATCAATTGGGCAGTGGGTGGATTACCGAAACTAACAGAAGTTCGCCCTGATGGAACGAAGGCTTTTGAGATGAACTGGGTAAATAATTACGAAGCGTATCGTGTCTGGAGATGCAAATGGGATGGCATGTCGCTTGAGCCGGTACTTCAAAACATTGAGTATCAGGCCCTCGATAATCTTATTTTGATTTTTAACAAGTTCGGTGATCCCAACGTCAGCTATTATAAAATATATGCCGGTAAAGAGTCCGAGCCTAATGAACTATGGACTGTATCAAGTTCTACACTTGCTTATGTATCTGGATTTCCTGATTCCGGTACGTATTATTTCAGGGTAACAGCCGTTGATGTGAACGGCACAGAAAGTGGCTATTCCAACGAAAAAAGTGCCGCGGTTACAGTATCAGGTTCAAGTGCGGCTCTGGTTAAAAATGGTGATTTTTCTCAAGGTATGCAAAACTGGATATGGGCGACGGCCCCTGCTGCCTCAGCTTCACTGGAAATATTAAACGGAGTATTCCATTATGTAATTAGCGATGGAGGTACTTCGTGGTCATCAGTACAGTTGCGTCAAAAAGGAATAACTCTCATACAGGGTGGACATTACATTTTTGAACTTGACGCATGGGCTGATGGGGGGCGATATATTGAAACTAAAGTGGAGCAGGAAGTTAGCCCTAATAAGAATTACGGCAGCAGCAGCATAGGATACTCATATATTGATACATCGAAAAAACATCTTTATTTTGAGTTTGATATGAAAGATCCTACTGATATGAATTCGCGGGTAGTAATTAATGCCGGGTTGGATGATACCGATGTTTATATAGATAACGTCTCTTTGACGTATGTACCGCCGAAATAATTAAGGCGGCTTCTATACCAATTATTTACGGCAGTAATTAAACTTAAAATTTATTTTGATTTTGCTTTTTTTGATTTATATTTTAGGTAGAGTGGTTTACAAACAAAAATATAAATAGGCAGAACTCATAAAATTATCATGCGTATGGAGGGGGATTTGACATGATTTCATTGAAACTCGATTTTTGTGAATTTGTAGATTATATAAAAGACAGAGACAAACATGTAATTCTGAGCATGGCTGAATCGGAAGCAAAAGAAGCTGAAAAAATTTCGGAAATGATGGGAATCGGGGATGATTACATCAATGCGATTTTAGAGCTTATTTATTTTTTGAGATATTCACAAAAACCGGGTGGTGTGAAAGATGAACATCTTCATCTTTATCGTGCTATCTGCGAAAATTTAGTCGCGAAAAAACAACTCTCACCGGATATAATGGAAGCACTCGAACCACAGGAAAAATACTCAAAAGTTATAGGGAGAATATAACTTTTTTTAATAACCTTAACATTCGGCATTTTTATTCCTAAACAATAAAAATGTTTACTTTTTTGTTAAAGATTCAAAGGTAAGAGGCTGCCAAAACGGGAAATATTCAGAAAATATCGAAAAAATAAAAAATATTTTAAAAATCCGCATTTTTTGTGAAACGAAATCGCCGCTTGTGCGTCTTTAATAGTACAGGGCGTGGGTTACACCATTTTATGAGGTGTGGAGACCGGCCCGGAAGAATAAATATAATATCTTAATTTTAAGTTGTTATCATATCTTGCCGGGCCGGAAAAGTTTTTATCATCAGCAGCAATATCAATTCTGCATAAGATATTTATTTATAAGTAGTTATAGTATATATTTTCTTTGTTCACAGCGTTCTCTGCTGTTAATATATTTCCTTTTGAATTTAATTAAGAAAAAAGTTTGCGATTAACGTTAAGCTTTGGTATTATTAGCCTTGTTTTTTTGAATTTCAGTTGTATAATAAACTTTTCATAAAACTTTAATATTTTAGATAGGTTGTATTATGGCACGGAAGCGGGGAAAAATGGCGCTTTACGAGGTGATGAGTAAAGTTCATGCCAGGACAGAACAAAACAGGACTGTAGAGCCTTTACTGCCGCCAAAGAAACCGGAACCTGTAATATCTGTTAAACCTGTTCCGGCGGCTAAAGAAATTGAAGTTCCTGAAGTTCAGGAAACTGTAAATTGGCGTAAAAAACCTCGTTATTTGCAGTATAATCTTGGTCGGATCGAGTTTTCGGTACCGTACCAGCTTGCGATTACAGCCGGACTTGGTCTGGTTTTGCTTTTATTGCTGGCTTTCAGATTTGGCCAGTATTCAGCAGGTAGTAACCCGCAAAAGACTGTTTCTCAGCCTGCTGGGAATTCAGGAGTTGGTAATAACAGCCGCTCTGGTACAAGCTTGCCGGGTTTAGCAAGTCCAGCAACCTTGACGGCGACCACTACTGCAACTGAAAATACAGATCGTACTGAAAACAGTACTCCTGTAAATCGTGGGAATGTGATGGCTTTGGGTGACCCGGACGGCACTAACGTTATTGTTATAGCTGAATATCATGCTCAAAGAGATTTAGAGCCGGTACAGAAGTATTTTGGTGGCAATGGAATACCGACTGCTCTTTATCAAGTTGGTAATAAGTATCAATTATGGACTATTGATAGATTTAAGGATAATCCGGCGAATCCCGGAACCAAAGGAAATGAAGTAATAAAAAGAATTGAAAGAATCGGGAAAGATTATAAAGCCCCGGATAATTATGAATCATTTGCACCACATAAGTTTAGTGATGCTTACGGTAGAAAATTAGAAAAATCAGTATTGGAATTATTGGAGAATTAATAGATGTCTATAGATCGTTCCCTGAAAGTTAAGGGTGCATTAGCAAGGCATAGAAATGTGCTGACACGTGCAGAAAGAATTGACCTTTTGAAAGATGATGAAAGATGGTCTGAAGGTGATTCCTTAACAGGACTGCCCAAAGTTTCACATCGTAAAACTCATGCCGCCAAGAAGGAAAAGAAAATCGGAGCGCCAACCGAAGAAGCGGCAAAACCGAAAACTGCTTAAGATTAAAAACATATCGCTAATCTTTTACAGATTAATATTTCAAAAATGTGCTTAAATAAGCTCTCCGAAAAGAGTAAGCGGGGAGCTTCTTGTTATTTTTACCCTTGCGAACTGGCCGGATAGCGATATAGGGCCGTTAAACACAACTATATAATCCGTTTCAGTTCGCCCGATTAGCTGTGGATTATTGTCACCTTCGGAAGAATTAAGATGCGGTTTTTTACTCAGGCCATCCACAAGTATTTTAACTTCTTTCCTAAAAAATTCTTTGCTAAGCTCTTCGCTTATTTTTTCCTGTTCGGCTAAAAGCTCGATATTCCTTCTTTGTTTTATTTCGTCTGAAATCGTATCGGCTAATCTCTTTTCAGAAGTAGTTCCCGGCCGCGGCGAGTATTTGAAAATAAAAGCGTTTCTGTATTGAGCCTTTTGAACCAGCTTTACAGTGTCCTTAAAATCGTCTTCAGTTTCATCGGGAAAACCTACAATAAAGTCACCGGCGATAGCGATACCCGGCACAATCGACCTTGCCTTGTCGAGAAGTTCGAGATAACCAGCGGCGGTATATTTGCGGTTCATCGCTTTGAGAATTCTGTCCGAGCCGCTTTGTGCCGGCATATGAAGGTATTTGCAGATTTTTGGCGAACCCGCCATCGCGTGCATAATATCTTCGAAATACTCCTCAGAAGGGTAGTTCGTGACAAACTTAACCCATTCGATACCGTCGATGTCACTGACCGCAAGAAGCAAATCAGCGAGACTCCATGTTTTGCCGTCCTGTTTATAATTATAGGAATTTACCGTCTGGCCGAGCAGGGTGACTTGCCTGACACCGTTATCCGCGAGTTTGCGAACCTGTTCGAGTATAGTTGCAGGTGGCCGTGATACTTCCGGCCCGCGAACATAAGGTACGATGCAATATGTACAGAAATTATTGCAGCCGCGCATTATGCGAACAAAAGCCTGTGCCGGATTTCGCTCGTCTTCATTACTATAAGCCGTCTCGAAATCTTCAAGAGCCTGATTTTCATTTTCCTGAACCGCTTTGCGAATATGTTCTGTAACGGCAAGCTCATTTTTCTTTTGCTGCTGGGCTTCGGTAATAAGTGCTGCAATCTGCGGAATCTGCGCCGGGCCGCACACGATATTAACCGTTTTATGTTCAAGCAGCTTATCTCCGAGCCTCTGGGCCATACAGCCGATTATACCGACAATCATATCCGGTCTGGTTTCTTTAATATGTTTGAGATGGCCGATATGCGAAATAACTCTCTGTTCGGCGTGTTCACGAACAGAGCAGGTATTTATCAATACAACATCAGCGTCTTTCACGCTTTCGGTAATACTGAAACCGGCCTGAACCAGCGCAGTGCAAACCAGCGCTGTATCCAGCTTGTTCATTTGGCAGCCGAAGCTCTTTATATGTACTTTCTTACTATCCATACAGAACAGCAAGTATAGCATGTTCTGAGCTTTTATTCAAATACAAGATGAAATTAGTCGTTAGTCGCTGGTCGTTAGTATTTAGTTATTGGAAACCTGTCCTCTGCGTTTAGGATTTCGGATTTAGTATTTAGAATTTCCGTTTGAAAACCGGTTGATTGGGTTTGTTTCGCAGAATTATCTATTACCTTTCCCTCATCTATCGTCTCTCGTCCTTCATCCATCGTCTTTCGTCCATCTTCAATACCAAGGGTGGCATCTTCAAACGCAGTTTGGGGATGGCAATCACTAAATTGGCTTTGTTTCACAAAATGTTTTTCGTCAACAATTTCTCGTCCCTCATCCCTCTTCTCTCGTCCTTCGTCCATCGTTTCCCGTTCCCGACGAAGTTTCTGCAATTTGCGAAGCTCCGCCGCGGCTTTATACAGGCTGCTCTCGATTCGTTTTTCGTAAGCAAGCAATTGTTCAAGTATCTTGGAGTTGCCAAAACCATTGCGTATAGACATTCCAAGAAGAAGGCTCATATCACCATTTTTCGCCTGATCCTGAATACTGCGATAGCTTCTGAAATCTGCGTTTAAAACAAAGTCCATGAAAGACTCGATAACCGCATTCTGATAAACTTCAGTACGTTTGAGCCGCCATGAAAGACTTATAATTCGCTCGACGAGCATTTCCTCCATCGCTCCAGCCGGCGATAAATCCGCAATCATTTCATCGTGAAAGAGATTGTATTCATCCTGGCTTTCGCTTCTAATAACATTCTTACAAGAGCAGAAGCCGTGTTTGGTAGCGTTTTGCGATGCGGCTTCTTTTCCTTCTTCCGTACGCGGCCCGGTGGATTTTTGTGCGTTCTTACGATTGGCTTTGATTTGTGCTTCAGTTGACATTTTATTCCTTTCATTTTTTGCCACAGAGAGCACAGAGGTCACAGAGTTTTAATTATTTATTTTTTCTCTGTGTTCTCTGTGCCCTCTGTGGCTTATATAAATATTAACTTTTCAACATTGAGAGGAAAAACATGCTCCCCTCTATAATTAGCGAGATGTTACATTTTTGAACGAAAACTGCGCCAAAAATGAGGGTAGTGACAGAGGGGTAAAATCGCTAAGTCCATACGCGGCCTGCGATAATAATTATTTTATTTTTTTCAGATTTTCGCTGTGGGGTGTTACACTTTTGAACGAAAAGTACGCTGAAAACAAGGGTACCACAAAACAACTAAACACTAAAAACTAACGACTAAAAACTATAAAAGGTGTTACACTTTTGAACGAAAAATACGCTGAAAATGAGGGTATGAAATGTAGGGTACGTTGGCATGCTCTTTACAAAAACTAATTAATACAATCTTTAAATCAATTAAAATATTAGAATATTATTGTATATATATGAGAAAAAGATATAATCTATTTTCGGAATAAGATTAACTGCTTTAAAAGAAATATAGATACATATAAAATAAGACGCATGAAAAAGTAGTTTTTGTTTTAAAAGAGGAAGAAGAATGGCAAATAAAGATAACGAAATAACACTTAATAAAGAACTCAAAAAGATTGCGGAAAAGGAACCACAATTCAGTATTATCAGTGACCATCCTCTTGAAGATCAATCTATAAATCTGGAAGATTTCAACCTTAACTATCACATAGGTCCCATTTATGACATTCTCCGAAGTCCATATACTAAGCCGCCGATGGCAATTGCAATATATGGAGACTGGGGAACGGGTAAAACAACGGCTATGAAATGGCTCGATGTTATGCTAAGGCACTGGAACTATTATAAACCCAAAAAGGGTGAGTTTAAAGGCAAGAAAATAACTGTAAAACCGGTCTGGTTTTATCCATGGAAATACGATAACAAAGAAGATGTGTGGCGAGGTTTGATTGCGGAAATTATTCTTGAAAGCATCAAAGTTGAAGGGGCCGATATTGGAACGATAACGAAAGCAACCAAGCAATTCGGATTATTTCTTGGGAAGAGCTTTCTTCATGCCTTAAGTGCGGTCAGTCTTGAAATACCAGGCATAAAAGCAAAAGGAAGTGATATCGCCTCGGCAATCAGGGATATTGTAGATGAATTCAAAAAAGTGGACCATCCTGAAAACGCGTACCTGAATGAGTTCGAATCGGCATTACAAAATTGGATTAAGGATACAGTCAAAGGTGATAAGCGGCTGGTTATATTTGTTGATGACCTTGACAGATGTATGCCTGAAGTTGCTCTTCGGGTACTTGAGGCACTCAAGCTATATCTGAATATCGATAAGCTCGTTTTCGTTGTCGGAGTTGACAGGGAAATCATAGATAAACTCGTAGAGCATCACTACACAGAACAGGGATTCCATAAAGATAATGACAAGCATAAATTCAGTACATATCTCGCCAAAATATTTCAGTTGGAAGTGCATCTATTACCTACAGTACCGCAAATGAAGGATTTCCTTAATAAATGTCTCAATGAAGAAAATATGCCGGTATGGAATGACTATTTAGAGAAGAAACATCAGGAGATTTTCAAAGAATTAATTGAATATCGCGGCGGGAGAACGCCACGAGAGATTAAACGAAATATTAACTCATCGATGCGGGAGGGTATCGGGGCAGTAAAAGTAGCTACAGATGGAAATGAGAAATTAGCCTGTGCACAGGGAATGCAATTGTACTTTATTCGTGAAGAATTCAGACAGCATAAAATAATCCTTACAATGCTGGGTGACGGCGGTTCAGGAGACGATTTCTTCAGGAACTGGTCAAGAATTGTTACACATAATTGCGGTAAAGTCCCGCTTAATCTCTCCATAGTGGAAACTCATATAAGTGAAAAATTACGTTTAGATAAGGGAGGCTACGGGTCTTACCCACTCGTGGGAGCAACGGAAATTGAGAAAGGAGAAGATCATGAAGAATCGAAAGAGAAAAAAGTACATCCGGCATATCAGGAAATTGTTAATAATTCGGCTTTTAAGAACTATCTGCATCTTTTAGATAACAAGCGATTAGGACTTTTAATGCAGATACCTTATCCAGAAGAGGATTCACCACTTCTAAGAAATGCTGCCATTGTAACACGTAAGGTAGAAGCTGAAACAACGGATGAACAAATAATCATGGAACGAATAGCAAGTCAATTAAGAAAATCTGTAAACGAACTGACTGAAAAAGAAATAACTAACATAAAATCTCTAAATCTTAGCGATACAAGAATAAAAGATTATTCTTTAATAGAAAAGTTTACGAATCTAACGAGTATTTATTTATCCAACAATCAACTTGCACAGATACCGCCTGAGATAGAAAAACTGACAAATCTAACAATACTCGATTTATCCAACAATCAACTTACAGAGATACCACCTCAGATAGAAAAGTTAACGAATCTCATGTTACTCGAATTATCCAACAATCAACTTACACAAGTCCCGCATGAGATTGTAAAGTTAACGAATCTCACGAGACTCTATTTACACAACAATCAACTAACGCAGGTGCCGCCCCAGATAAACAAGTTAATACATCTCAAAGAATTAGCTCTGCCTAAGAAGTTTAAAAATGATGAACATGTTAAAATATTGAAAGAAAAAAGAGTAGAGATTTATTTCAAATAGTTTCAATCCCTGATTATTATACTATTCACTAACGACTAATCACTATTCACTTTAAAGTCTTAACCTTGATGAATCAGGAAAATAGTGTATGCGATATACATTGCGATGAAAATTGCGCCTTCCCATCTGTCGAGTATTCTTTTTTTGCCTGTGAACATTACGAGAAATAAAATCAGGCTTGCAAGTGCGGCCACTCCGATATCTATGTTATTTCTGGATATCAAAGGGATCGGTTTTATTGTCGAGCTTATGCCAAGCACCATGAAAATGTTCAGTATATTCGATCCGACAATGTTTCCAACCGCGATGTCGCTGTTCTTCTTGTAAGCCGCGACGGCTGAAGTAGCGAGTTCCGGCATACCCGTTCCGGCGGCTACAATTGTCAGTGCGATTAAAGACTGGCTTACTCCAAGTCTGGCCGCTAATATTACCGCGTTGTCAACGACAAGTTTTGCGCCGATAGACAGGCCGACAAATCCGATGAGTATGCATATAGTTGATTTGGGCAGAGATAATAGTTGTATGTGTTCTGTTTCGGAAGCTATTATTGAGTTCTTTTCTTTTTTGGCGATGTGGTAAATGTAATACATGAAACCGCCTAAACATACCAGCAAAACGAGGCCGTCGATTCTTGATAGGCCGCGGAATGAACTTTTTGTGATAACGTGACTGTTTGCCAATAAGCCGAGTATGAAGACCGCAAAAAAAGTTATGGGGATTTCTATCCATACCGTTCTTTTAGTGACAATGAGCGGCAGAATAATTGATGAGATACCGAGTATAACCAGTATATTGAAAATGTTACTGCCTATAATGTTGCCAATCGCGATGTCTGCGTTGCCCTGGAAACTCGCGAAAATATTTACTACGAATTCCGGCATTGAAGTACCGAACGAGACAATTGTCAGGCCTATTATCAAGTCACTGACTTTGAGTATTTTTGCAAGTGAAGATGCGCCTTTGACGAGATAATCGGCACCTTTTATTAATAAGACAAAACCTAAAATTAATAGAATATAAACAATCATAAAAGCTTTCAAAAAATATCGATTTCAGCCGGGTTCTTAAGGTTCCACGTGAAACCATTATATTTAAAATCAGTTAAAAATCAAAGTAAAAGCGTTGAATTTATTATGTAGAGTAAGTTGAACAAGAAGTTATGAAGGGTGGCAGCCTCATCCTGTTTTTTTCAGGATGGGAATGGTAAGCCAATACAAAACCATCCCCAAGCTATCGCTTGAGGATGCCACCCGTTGTTATGGATAATAGTCATACATATTGTCAAGTCCTTATCAAATATTCTATATGTTAATTTCTATTCAAATGTCTTTGAAGGTCTTTCAGGCGGTTTGATTCATCGAAGCCCATCATAATTATCGGGAATGCGGTTTTGTTGTGCATTAGCGGCTCGTCAAGGTTCACTATATTGCGGCAGGATTCGCCGTCGGGTGTGCCGGGGATGGGGGAGAAATCAGAAAGCATGCCGCGAATTCCGAGACTATGAACGAAGTGCATAGATTCCTCAAGCTCCTGCATGTCACCGTTCGGATGGCCGAGAATCTGATACGCGGTGATATCATTCAAATTTGCTCCTGATTTTTTAAGGTGTTCGACCGTTTGTACCAGTTCTTCGCTGAAAACTTTCGAGCCAGTCTGATTTTGCCATTTTACGGAAGAGCTTTCAAAACCAAGATAAAATGTTTTGAAGCCGCCGCGAACCATTAGATTCGCCAAATCACTTGTGATAAAACGCGCGTTAAGTGCGTTTGGCGTATGGAAGTTGACTTGTATTTTGTTTTTAATTACCTTTTCCAGAAATGGTACAAGAACTTCTTCAGGCTTGTAGAGCAGGGCGTCATCATAAAAAGCAACGTTCTTCGCTCCAAGTTTGCACATGAATTCCAACTCAGCGAAAGAATGCTCTATGTCACGCGGCTTGAATTTGCCGTAAACTTTCTGAACTGAACAATATGTACAACTGAAAGGGCAGCCATCGGTCAACTTAAGAATGCCGGTATTCAGATTATTATAAACTTCCCACAAAGCAGGCTGTTTCTGGTCTGGAGTAATGTTCATATAATCCCAGAGCGGCTCAAGATTTATTCCAGAGATAACTGAATCGGCGCCGATAGTTTCGGCGTGTGAGCGGCACAAAGTGGCATAAACACCACCGAGGATAATTTTCGCGTTCGGATGAAATTCGCGAATGTCCTGAATTACTTCCTGTACGCCGGGATACCAGTATGTCATTGTGGTTTGAATAAAAGCGAAGTCGAAAGGTTTTTCGTTTTTCAAAAAATCCGCGAATAATGCTCGTGGTAAACCATACCTGCGATAGTAACGTGGAATTTGGGCAAGACAAGATGGTTTGGTAATTTTCTCGTAATAAAACGTACCTCGTCCCCATTTGTCTGATTTGAATTGTTTTCGCTCGGCAAAAAAAGGGTGGTGCCTGTCAATATAATCGAACATTGCAAAATCCGCCTGACCGCGCAGCTTTCCGGCCACACTAAGCATACCGTACGGCTTTAGCCAGAAATCGTATGCGGCGAAATCATAAATCGGAGGATTTACAAGCAATATTCTGGGTTTCATAATGGTAATATATACGGATGAAACCTTATTATGTTTTTTTCATTCCTTCTGGTTCCTGTAAGCCGACTTTTCCCTGTGAATCTCTGAAATCTGTTATGATTTTCACTGCTTTTGCCGGATCATCTTCCAAAGTAAATACATCCAAATCTTCAGGAGAAATATATCCATGCTGCTTGAGCATTGTTTCTTTCACCCACTTTATAAGGCCGCCCCAGTAGTCAGAGCACATTAAAACAACAGGGAAACTCGCCTGTTTGAAAGTTTGTATCAAAACAAGTGACTCGAAAAACTCATCCATCGTACCAAAACCGCCCGGGAAGACGATAAAGCCGTGAGCATATTTGAGGAACATGACTTTTCGCACGAAGAAGTATCGAAAGTGCATAGGCAGATTCTGGTATTCATTCGGAATCTGTTCCATTGGAAGCTCGATGTTCAGCCCTATGCTCTGGCCGCCTGCTTCGGAAGCTCCTTTATTTGCGGCTTCCATAATTCCGCCGCCGCCACCGGTTATAACAGAAAAGCCTGCTTTTACACATTCTGATGCTGTTGTTTCCGCGAGTTTATAATATTTGTCAGTTGGCTTCGTTCGGGCTGAGCCGAAGATTGAGACCGCGTTTCCAACAGAAGCAAGCTCTTCAAAACCTTCTGTGAATTCCGCCATGATTCTGAATATTCGCCATAAATCCTGCACAGGGGTGTTTGGAAAATCTATCATAAATAATTCCTTTAAATAGTTTTGAGTTTTTAGCTCTTAGTTTTAAGTTGCAGCTCAAAACTTTTTCTACCATAATTCTGGTTTATTCGCTGAAGGGCAATACTCAGCGATTTCGCAAACTTCGCATTTCGGCTTACGTGCGATACAGACATTTCTGCCATGCGTAATAATCAAATGGCTGAACAATGTCCAATCCTTATTAGAAACTATTTCGGCTAAATCGAATTCCAACTTTACCGGGTCGCTCTTATCGGACAGGCCCAATCTCCTGCTTAGTCTTATAACATGTGTATCGCATGTTATCCCCGGAATTCCGAAAGCGTCTCCGAGAACACAGTTAGCGGTTTTTCTGCCGACACCGGGAAGAGTGGTAAGTTCCTCCATTGTGTTTGGAACTTTTCCGCCGAATTGCTCGTCAATTTTAATACATGCGTTTTTTATGTTTTTGGCCTTATTGCGGTAAAAACCGGTACTTTTTATATCTTCTTCGATTTGGCTTATATCAGCTTTGATCCAGTCCTTTATTGATTTGTATTTGTTAAATAAGTCCTTCGTGACAATATTAACCCTTGCGTCAGTGCATTGTGCCGAAAGAATAGTCGCGATTAATAATTCCAGGGGATTTTTGAAATTCAGAGCAATTTTCGCGTCGGGGTATAATTTTTTCAAAATAGGCAAGAATTTTTTAATTCGCTCAGCCGCTTCTTTTTTATCAACTTTCAACCTTTTTTTCATTTATTACTATCCTTAATCAAAAAGCACTTTCTTGAGAAGAAGTCTAAATCAAATCAATCAATCGGGCAATGAAAAACTTGGAATCTATAGGAACTTTGAAACTTATCTGGTTAAAAATACAATGGATTTTCTTTCATAAAAATCTCGACAATTCACCCTGTTTGCTGTTATAATGTACAAATTAAAGATTCATGCGCCCGTAGCTCAATTGGATAGAGTGTTGGGCTTCGAACTCAAAAATGGTCAAAAACATAACAATAAAAGGGATAAGCACTTATGAAAACCGCGGTTTTTAGCAAAATAACGATAGTGTACAGTAACAGTACAGTAAGGCCATAGACTAAAAGACAGTAGTCTTAGACCTTTTAAAGACCTTTAAACATATGGTGACATTAAGCCTGAGAGCATGAGACTTTCAGGCTTTTTTATTGACTGTATATCTTGATTATCGGATAATTCTGAAATACGCGAGACGTTGGGCGTAAAATGATTAAAAAAGCTTGATTATTTGTTTTGGGAAGGATATAGGAGCTTAAAATGGATGAACAGAAGTTGCAAGCTATTAAAGAAGCCAGAGATTCACTAAACCGAGTACAGGATTTTGATGTCATGTTATTATCTCGTTTGGATGAACTTGGTACTTCTATGTGTTTTAGAGATGCAGTAAAACCGTCGGAAAATGTCTTAAACCTTTACAAGCAACTCCCTATTGAGGTTTTGGATTCTTTAGCTTTGAATATGATTAATCAAGTTAAAGAATCGGCTAATGCAACATACAATTTATTTAATGAAATTAGCAAATTTACAGCCGAACAGGGAGTAGCAACCAGGGATAATATCATAAAGAAGGTAGAAAAAGAATACGACCGTGTCTTTATAGTGTTACATCCTATGATTTCGTACTCAGTCCGAAAGACGACGGATTTTGCAAAATTAGAAGCTGATGCAAGGTCTAAACTGCAAAGTATTGAAGATAAATCAAATGCATTAGAAGAATCTATGGAACAACATGGGCAAAATGCAGCCAAGATATTAGAGAGCATTAAGAAAGTAGCAGAGGAACATGGAGTTTCACAACAAGCTATCTATTTCAAAGAAGAAGCCACCCGACATACCAATGCTTCAAATTTCTGGTTGGTCTTTACGGCTATTTTTGCAGTAGCTTTAATTATTACTGCTTTTACTTTCTTGAAATGGAACATAGACCTTACCCAGCATGCAGGAAATGAAACCTATGCTATTGTTCAGCTTTCTATTTCAAAAGTTCTTGTTTTTGCCACGCTATCGTTCCTTTTGGGAATGTCTGCCAAAAATTACTTAGCCAATAAACATAACGAAGTAATTAACAGACATCGAGAGAATGCTCTCAAAACATATGAAGCACTGGTTAGTGCTGCGGGTGACAATGCAAATCGAGATATTGTATTAACGAATGCTTCTGAATGTATATTCTCTTCTCAGCCAACTGGTTTTAGTAAATCAGATGATTCTGAGGGTAAAGCATTATCGATGCTTAGTATTGCACCTACCGCAATTAAAAGTCTTACAGAACATTAAGATAATCGAGATTAATATGAAAGAAGCACTTGTTCATATTTTTTGGTCATTCGTAGCGTATATCATTTTATTAAAACTGAGTATCAATCTAATTGGCTTAGTTGTACGTGGTTTTTATGAGAAATTGCCAACAATTACAGAAGGGGTATCACCACAAACTGTTGAAATACTTAAAAAAGAGTATGGGATAATGAGTCGAGGAGGAATTTTAACAACATTAGTTTCAATAGTCTTAACAATTGCTTTCTTTTATGCTTTATATCACTTCTGGAATATTGGTCTTGCGGTTACTGCTGGAATTTTTATGGTCTGTCGTTTACCAGATTTGCTTTGGGAAATTAAAACTGGAAAAAGAGTCTCTAAAACTAATCCGTCACAATGGAAAGTTATGTCCAATTTATCTGTTCTTATAATGTTATTATGTTTGCCTCTTACTTGGTATTGTTTATTCAGACTTTAAATAGTCATACTTTTAATTCAAAGGTCAATAACAAAATGGGTAGATTTATTGAACAAAAATATCCTGCGACTGAATTAGCTAATGAGTTTGCTAAGTTTGCTTTAAATATTGAAGATGAACGCATTAATGATATTACAAAAGTATCTGATGAATTAGATATACCTTATGAAAAAGTTTCTACTGAATTTCGTTTTCTTAGACTCTATATGATTGAATCAGCATTCCATACAATAAGCTCTGAATGTGAAGCAGGAGAATTTGTCTAAAAGTTTTTCAAGAAGCGGTATCGAGAATAGCAAATGAACAGGGATTAGGAAGTAATTACTGGAAAGAATATGTGTTGAGAATGAATAATTACGACATAGCGTGGCAAGATTCAAGTGCAGGCGATGCTATTGATGTGCTCCCATTTTATGTACCATATGTTAATAGAGAGTTACACACATTTTG
>CAZVOA010000048.1:0-21097 GCA_964628465.1 uncultured Pirellulales bacterium
ATGGAGGCGGGGGGATTTGAACCCCCGTCCCGTGATGTTTCAAGACAAGCTTCTACATGCTTAGTCGCTTTATTTTTATTTCGCGTTGTCAAACGCCAAACGACAGGCTTTCGACTCGGCTATTTCGAGTTAGTTTCACCGAGCCGTCCCGAAAAACCAGCTCAGTATAGCCCACTTTTTGACGCTCTTATCAGATCCGCGGGCGAAATCTGGAAGAACGGGCCGCTAATTAAGCAGCCATGGCATACTGTGTATTGCCAATTAAAATTTAGTACCGGATTTTTAGCCAGGCCAACCGGTGTCCTGAGCATGCGACTTGACCATCCGTCATCCGGTCGAAGCCGTTCGCCCCCTTATTCACTTTTTCAATATGAATATCTTATCAGATATTACGCAAAATGGCAATAAATGTTTTTTTTCTTTTATTGGCTTATATTCTCAGACGTTTTTAAAAAAATATTATTGAGCAGTCTTTACTTAGCGGTTATAATCCCGAAAATGAATGATATTTTGTCAATTTTATAAGGAATGAGAGCAAATATGGCGCGATTATTATTCGGATACGATGTTGGAAGTTCTTCAGTAAAAGCTACATTGATGGACGCTGATTCAGGTAAAGTTCTCGCAAGCGCTACTTCGCCGAATGTGGAGCTTGAAATTATTGCCAAAAAAAATGGCTGGGCGGAACAGGAACCTCAAACGTGGTGGGAGCATGTAAAAATCACATCACAAAAAATTGCCGAGCAGGTAAAATTCGTGCCGGGCGATGTAAAAGCAATCGGTATTTCATACCAGATGCACGGCCTTGTCGCCGTAGATAAAGACCAACAGGTCCTTAGGCCGTCTATAATCTGGTGCGATAGCAGAGCAGTCCCATACGGCGAAAAAGCAGCGAAAGAAATCGGTAAAGCAAAATGTCTTAAGAAGCTTTTTAATTTACCGGGAAATTTCACTTTAGCAAAACTCATGTGGGTAAAAGAAAACGAACCGAAGCTTTATGCGAAAATCCATAAAATAATGCTTCCCGGTGACTATATCGCCATGAAAATGACCGGCGAAATCAAGACAACTCCATCAGGTTTGTCTGAAGGAATAATGTGGGACTATGAAAAGGAAGAGCTTGCCGGTTTCCTGCTTAATAAAGCAGGTATCTCGGAAGAGCTTATAGCTGATCGCGTACCGACTTTCTCTGTTCAGGGTGAATTGACAGCAGCAGCGGCGAAAGAACTTGGATTGGCGGCAGGTACGAAAGTGAGTTATCGTGCTGGTGACCAGCCAAATAATGCTTTGTCGCTTAGTGTGCTGAAACCCGGTGAAGTAGCTGTAACCGCTGGAACTTCCGGTGTTGTTTACGGCGTAAGTGACAAGAAGAATTATGATAAGCTTTCAAGAGTGAATGTTTTTGTCCACGTAAATAATACACCTAAAACACAGCGTTATGGTGTCCTGTTATGCCTCAACGGAACGGGAATCCTCAATAGCTGGCTCAAGCATAATTTTGTGCCGGAAGGTATGGATTATCCCCAGATGAATGATTTGGCCGCACAAGTACCAGTCGGTTCTGAAGGATTGGTAATATTACCTTACGGTAACGGTGCGGAAAGAACACTTGAAAATAAAAATATCGGTGCTTCAGTTCACGGCTGGAACTTCAATATACATAAAAAAGCACATTTCATGCGAGCCGCACAGGAAGGAATTGTATTCGCGCTAAACTATGGCCTTGGAATAATGGGTGACATAGGAATTAAGATGAAAACCGTAAAAGCAGGTCACGCGAATATGTTCATGAGTCCTTTGTTTGCGGAAGCTTTTGCGACAATAACTGGAGCGAAGGTTGAATTATATAAAACTGACGGTTCACAGGGAGCGGCCAGAGGTGCGGGAATCGGTGCCGGAATATATAAAGGTGCGCAGGATGCCTTTGTCGGTCTCGAACCTGTAAAGACAATTGAACCTAATATAAAGCTGAAATCACAATATAAACAGGCTTATCAGAACTGGTTAGAAGTTTTAACGAAACAAATTAAATCATAAATCCCGTCTCAATAAGAGTATAGGGTATCTCGTTATTAAGGTACGAGAAAGGAGTTGATATAATGACAGAGTATTTTCCAGAAGTAAAAAAAGTTAAATATGAGGGACCGGATTCAAAGAATCCTCTTGCGTTCAAATATTATAATGCAGATGAAGTTGTTCTCGGCAAAAAAATGTCGGAACATTTGCGTTTTGCTTCATGCTATTGGCACACGTTCAAGGGTTTGGGACAGGATCAGTTTGGCGGCAACACAATGATTCGCAATTATAATAACTCATCTGACCCAATGAAAGTTGCGGATATGACAGTGGAAGCAGCTTTTGAATTCTTCACAAAGATTGGTGTAGATTTCTGGTGCTTCCATGACAGAGACATTGCTCCTGAAGCGGATAACCTGGCTGAAACAAATAAACGCCTTGATGTAATTGTCGCAAAAGCCAAAAAACTTCAGGCAGATACAGGTATGAAATTGCTTTGGGGTACAACAAACGCGTTTTCACATCGCAGATTTTTGGCAGGTGCAGGTACAAATCCATCACCCGCGATTTTCGCATACGCCGCAAGCCAGATTAAGAAGGCTATGGAAATAACAAAAGAGCTTGGTGGTGAAGGTTACGTATTCTGGGGCGGCCGCGAAGGTTATGATACATTACTCAATACCGATTTGAAACGAGAGTTGGATCATATGGCTATTCTTCTGCAAATGGCGGTAGATTACAAAAAGAAAATTGGTTTCAAGGGACAATTATATATCGAACCGAAACCAAAAGAACCGACAAAACATCAGTATGATTTCGATGCGGGTAACTGCCTGGCATTCCTGCAGAAAAACAATTTACTCGATTATTTCAAAATGAATATCGAAGCAAACCACGCAACATTAGCTGGCCATGATTTCTGTCATGAACTGGCATTCTGCGCCGCAAATAATTTCCTCGGTTCAGTCGATGCCAACCGCGGCGACCTGCTTCTCGGCTGGGACACTGACCAGTTCCCATCAAACCTTTATGAAACAACAATGGCTATGTACATCATCATTAAGAGCGGCGGTTTCACTACCGGCGGTCTCAACTTCGATGCACATGTAAGACGCCAGTCAATTGATCCAGTCGATTTGTTCTATGCTCATATTGGCGGAATGGATGTATTCGCACGCGGTTTAAAGAACGCCGCAAAGATGATTGGTGATAAGGTCTTTGAAAATGCTGTTAAAGATCGTTACAAAGGCTGGAGTGAAGACCTTGGCAAACAGATTGAAGGCAAGAAAATTGGTTTCGAGGAACTCGAAGCCTATACAATCAAGAACGGCGAGCCGAAAGTACAAAGCGGCAAACAGGAATTGCTTGAAAACTATCTTAATGCTTATATTTAATACTAATTAATCTGTGCTTGCCTTAAAAATAAAGACAAGAATTATAGGAGAAATTAAATGGCAAAGAAATCATTACACAGTATATGCAGATGGACGTTCAATCCAGGTAAAGGCGGATTCGTCCCAGGTGACATGAGACCTGAATGGGGTGGTTCTTTCGGAACACCTGAAATGATTGAACTGGTCGCGAAAAGAATTAGACCAAGGCTTCCAAAGAATATCGAACTTGGTATTGAAATGCATTACGATGCGGAAGTCGATGATAAAAACGCAGCCGCAGTCGCCGATGCGCTTATCAGCAACAAGTTGTATCTTGCTATGATTACACCCGGTGCGCATAGCCACTTCGCATACGGCGGAATCGCGTCGCTGGATCCGAAGGAACGCAAAGCAGCCGAAGAGCTTGGAACAAAAACAGTTGACCTGGCTTATGGTATATTAAAGAAAACATGGCATCCTGACATTGAGAAAGCTCCGGCGTTCGTAATCTGGAATGGTTCTTTCGGTTATGATATCGCAACCGTTGGAATTAAAAAGATGTATGAGAATCTCAAGGAAAGTGTTGCCGGATTGTGCAAATATGAACAGAAAAAAGGCGGAAAACTTCATATAGGATTCGAACCAAAACCAAATGAAGGTCACCCGGCTATGCTTATTCCGACAGTCGCGAGTGCTTTGCTTTTCTGGTTCAGACTTGAAGAAGAATACGGTGTATCAAGAAAGAAGAAGGGCGTTAACAAGGAATTCGGTCACTCGGAAATGGTTAGTCTTGATCATGTATATGATTCAGTTGAGGAACTGGACAACGGCATGATGGTTCATATGCATCTCAACAGCCAGGGTTATAACGATGGTATAATTTATGGTGGACCTGGAAAATATGACATTGACCATGGCGCGAGAATCAACGGAATGAATATAGCTATCGCGGGACTTATTCAGCAGGCAAAATTCGCACGCTGGAAAGGTCACGATATGCAGACAAGAGCCTATGACAACACAGAGCAGGGAATTGACAGAGTTATACGCAGCGTATTGAGTTGGGAAGCCTGTGAAATGGCCGCAAAAGAACTTAGCACAAAAGACCTGATGAAATTACTTGCCCAGAGAGAAACCGCAAAAGCTGAAGATATGATGAGAGCCGCGGTCGTCAGCGCACAAGTTCATTTTGACGAGATGTATAAATAATTACATTTGTTGAATAAGTTATTACATGCAGCACGGGTTTTATATCCGTGCTGTTTTTTTTTATATGTCAGTGAATAAACATTGCGTCGCCGTAGGAGAAGAAACGGTAACGCTGCTCGATGGCGTATTTATATGCGGCGAGAATATTATCCAGTCGCGCAAATGCGCCGACCAATGCAAGCAGCGAAGATTTCGGCAAGTGGAAATTCGTAATCATAGCATCGCATATTTTGAATTCGTAGCCGGGAGTTATAAATAATTTCGTGGAAGAATCTATCGGTTCTACCTGCGAATTTGAGGCAATCGTTTCCAGAACTCGCATTGAAGTCGTTCCGACAGGGATTATTCTTGAGCCGGATTTTTTTGCTTCGTTGATTATATCGCAGTTTCCTCTATCGATACTGAAACGCTCCTCGTGAATTTCATGGTCTTCGACTTCTTCAGTTGTTATCGGTTTAAATGTCCCTGCGCCTACGTGCAAAGTCACTTTTGCGAATTTAATGCCTTGCTTTTTAAGCTGCTCAATCAAAGAATCGGAAAAATGCAAACCGGCGGTTGGGGCGGCTACCGCCCCGGCTTTCTGCGCATAAACCGTCTGGTATCGATTCTTATCAGATTCCGCAATTTCAGCATTATCATCGCGTTTAATATACGGCGGTAGAGGTGGAAAGCCGATTTCCTCAAGAATCGCTTGTGCTGATTCATCTGACTGTATTTGCAGCAGGCATTTTCCATCACTTGTTTTTTCAATTAGTTTGGCTTTGTTGTATTCGTTTTTATACTTATCGAGCAGATACATTATTTCACCGGTTTTTATTTTGCGAAGACCTTTTAAATATACAGTCCAGATATTGCCCTGAGATTCTTCCAGAAACAGGCCTTCGAGTTTGGCACCGGAAGCACGTTTTGTGAAAAAACGAGCAGGTAAAACCTTTGTATCATTAATAACAAGACAATCTCCGGGTGATAAATACTCACTTAGCCTGCTAAAACTGCTATCTGAAATATCTCCATTTGCGCGATTCAAGACGAGCAGCCGTGAATCAGTTCGTATCGGCAACGGCTGTTGTGCTATCAACTCTTCGGGTAAATCATAGTTAAGTTGTTCTGTTTTCATAATATAAAGTTATCAGACCTGCGAAAAAATCGCAAAAAAAATTTAGGCCAATAATAAGGTAATTTAATGTTTTATAAAGATAAATTTTATAAACAACCAAAGTCTTTGAGTTTTTGAAACGATAGAACTGTATGTTGAAACAAAAGTAACCATTAAACAAAGGATTTACACAATGGCATCAGCGGCATATTTCGATAAGCAGGCTACAACAATAGCATCTTTGGGTCGAAACGAACTTACAAAAAGAATCAAAAACTTCCAGGGCAGATTCAAATTTGATTTTACTGAAGAATATCTCAATAAACTAAGCGTTGACAGGCTGCGTCATATCCTTCTTGCCGCCCAAATAAACGCAGCACCAAAAAACTGATATATGGCGAATATTTATAATCTGGTAAGATTTTATAATAAAATGAAAAAGGCGGAATAAATTCCGCCTTTTTTGTGTCTGTATTATTTAATGTAAACCAATGTTGATATATAGCTTACGGTGTATAACCTAACTTACCCCAGCATCCTTTTTGTATCCAAACCAGATCTTCAATTCCATCCTCAGTTGTTGGTGTGTATTCAGCTTGCTGGGATTTATCATTGTTTTTACCAAGCGTTACTGTTTCACTTCCTCTCCACTTATAATAGTTCGAAGAACCATCTGCGAAAGAGAATGTAGTTCCATTACCATGTCTGATTTTCGGCATATCCCACCACTTTTTCTGAGAATAACGAACAGCGTAACTGTCAGGAGTGAGCCAGCCTTCATCGATAAAAACAAGTCTTGTTGCAGGCTGTTTGATATTCATCATATTTGTCACGAAAGGACTTCCTGCATCTCTATATGATCGAAGACCATTCATTGCATCCATGATTGTATAAGTAACAAGAGCGTCTTTACCGCCGGTTGGACACTTATACAAATCTTCCGATTTAGCGTAATACCATAGTGAGCCAGCGTAAATTGCTGCTCTTTGTTGTTCTTTTGGTAATTGCGTTCCCTTTGCGTAATCTGCATGCCACCCTGTTCCAACCCAAGCACCAGGAGAGCCGGCGTTGCCGTTTATGATTTTTTGATTATTACCATCGGCGTACATAATCCATGCGAGAGTTAAGCTTTTCAGGTTTTGCAGGCACACGGCACGCTTACCCTGTTCTTTTGCTCTGTTTAGTGAGGGAAATAATATCGCCATTAAAACAGCAATAATAGCAATAACGACGAGGAGTTCAATCAATGTGAAACCCTTTTTTATTTTCATAATAACACCCCTTCAAAAATAATAAAACTGTAATAGGAAAACATACTACATTGACCATTTTATCATATTTTAAGCAATTCTCAAAAAAAAACAATAGAAAATTGTATATTTAAGTAAATTATTTTTTGTTTTTATCCTTTTTAGTGCAAATAAAAACCTGTTTAATTGATTAAAACAGACAAATTCAAGAAAATACTGGTATCATAAAAATTTAAGAAATTTATGCCCGTTGACATAAAAATCCAATTGTCGTATAATAATACAAAAATGTAGCCCTTTGATTAAGGAGACATCTGATGCGCATACTCCTAAAACAGAAAGACGGCAATACTAAAGAGTTTCAGTTCGAAAAAGGGCCTATTGTTATAGGCAGGGGGCAGAACAGCAACATTTTTTTGCCTGACAGAGCGGTCTCAAGACAACATGCGGTAATCCAAAGTTCCGACGATGGCAAATGGTTTATTGAGGACCTTGATTCAACGAGCAAAACCTACCTGAACGACGAGGCGATTCACAAAGCGGAACTCAAACATCGCGACTGTCTCAGGATAACTGATTTTATCATCGACCTGATAATCGATGAGGAAATTACGGAAGAAGAAAAGGAGATGCAGCTTGATGATACTATGCACCTTGAAGCGGCTCTGGCTGTACCTCCTCACGAAACAATTATCAGAAAACCAGATGCTGGCCATGCTCCTGCGATGCGACTGGCCGCGAGAAGATTAACGGATTTTGCCTTAGCATCCGAAAAAATATGCTCTGCTCAAAGTCTGGATGAGATTCTCCTGAATTTATTGGATTTGACAATAGAACAGCTCGAGGCGGCTCATGTCTGGGGTGCTTTGAGAACCCATCCTTCAGGCTCTATGGTTTGTCACGCGGGCAAAAAAAGAAACGGCGCGCCAATAGACCTGGGACAATTGAAACTTCAGCAGAAAATCGGTCAGGTTGTCGAAAAAGGACAGTTCCTTGTTCTGCCGAGAGTTTCGGCTCAACTGGAAGAAAATGACGCGATACGTTCCGCCTTGATAGCGGCTGTTATGCGTCCGAATGGTTGTCACGGTGTTATCTATATGGATAATGGAATGAAAGACAAGCATTACAGCTTGAGTGACCTTGACTACCTAATGCTCCTGTCGATGCACACCGCCGCGGTTATGAAGAAGTTTTTTTAGTAACTGAATTAGTAAGACAAATTCGGGCATTTCGCTTTAAAGCTTCAAGACCTGTGCGATATATTGCAGAATCACTGAATATAGTTTTGAATGTTTCTTCGTTCATACTCAAAACTTCATTAAGATTTATCTGTGATCTTTCGGGATAAAATTGAAATTGTTTATTTTTGCAGGCTGGAGCATTTTTCTGATAGGGACAAACGTTTACACATTCTTCACATCCAAAGAGTTTATCGCCGATATTTTCTGCAAGCTCAGATGGAATTTCGCCTTTGTATTCTATGGTCAGGTAATTTATGCATTTGCTCGCATCTAAAAAACCATCTGGTCTAAGCGCTCCGGTTGGGCAAACCTTGATACATTTTTCACAATTTGAACATTTTATTTCAGGAACAATTACAGGCTCATAATATTCCAATTTTAGATTAGATATTATTTCGCCGAGAAATATCTTACAGCCCAATTCCTGATTTATGAGCATATGATTTTTCCCGATAAATCCAAGTCCGGCTCGAACCGCCAACGCACGCTCGGCCAACGGAACAGAATCAACGCAAATTTTGAAATGATAATCTTTATCTGCACTCGAATTGATAAAATCCGCCAACTCAAGCAATCGCTTTTTAATAAATGTATGATAATCCTCGTAACAGGCATAGCTTGCGATTTTGCCGGTTTGCGGGGTGCGATCAAATCTATCCATTTCCCTGTTATAATTCAAACCGACTATAATAATAGATTGAGCGTTTTCAACAAGTTGTGAAGGATTTGTCCTTTTATCGAAATTATTGTGCATATAAGCCATCTGGCCCGCAAAACCTGACTCAAGCCACGATTCAAACTTCTTGACTTGCTCAGAACTTATTTGCTCTGCATTAGTAATTCCGACAATATCGAATCCCAATTCAAGAGCCTTGGATTTTATTTCTTCAGTCAAACTCATTCATTAATTATACAGAGTTCCACTTCAAAAATCCATTTATCTGTTTCTTAATTCGCTTACCTCGGCTACAGGAACAATCGTTACAGTATTTTGAAATATTTCCGCAGTAATAGATTTTAGATTCCAGTAGTTTTTCGTTTTTTCAATAGATTTCTGATTATCAGCTATGCTTTGTTGTAAGTTATCTACTTCCTTTAATAACTCTGTCTTTTTATTAAACAGGTTTAAAAATAGCTTTTCTCTTTCATAGATTTCATTCGCAGCTTTTCTTTGTGCTTCAAGACCGTTCAATTCAATCATCAAATCAATGTGCATAGAAGCTAACTTTGTTTCAATATCTGAACGTAGCCCTGATTGATTTCGATAATCCTTAATTGATTTAATTCTTTCCCTAATACCGGCTAATTCTATATCAAGATCATTAAATTTTTTATCCATTTCTATAATACTTTTTTTGGCAATATCGATGGCTTCTTCGTCGGAAGAAAATTGATGTGTTTCTTCTTTTATGTTTTTATATTCTTCCTCTATCTTTTTAAGATCGGATTCTTTTCCGGGTAATTCTTGTTTTTTTTCTAAAAGAGTTTTTTCTCTACTTCGGAGGTATTCTTCACTGTTTTCTTTCTCTCTTTGAATGTTTTTATTTATTAATTCTACTAAACCAAGAGCCATATTTTTAGCATCTTCCTGGCTTACGGTATACAAACGAACTCTTGCATAGCCAAATGGCGTTTCGGCAGTTGCTTCCAATCTCTGTTCGTAACAGCTTGAAGTTGAGATGAATTCTTTTTGCTTTGATGAAATGTATTTTTCGAGATCGGCTTGGACGGATGTTTCTAATTGTCCATTATTTTTCTGATTTGGGATATGATTTGAGTTCTTAATGAAAAACATAGCCATATATTCGGGTTTGATGGGACCTCGAACTGATTGACCTGTTATTGTCCATGTTGTTGGAGAATCAGATATTTTAAATTTCAGTCCTGCTGGATTGTTTGGTTCGTTTGGTTCAACAGCGAAAACGGGTAATAAAATACATAAAATAAGAATAATTACAAACTGAATATTTTTTGAGCTAATCATTTTTTGTCTCCTTATAAAGGATTTGTTAATTAATTTTTGATTTTATTTTTTGGGCAACTTCAGTATCAGGATATGTTTGTGCTATATAACGATATTGGTTTTCAACCATTTCCTTATAATCAGGATTATTTGCTAACAACTCAGTAGCTGCTAATAAACGAGCCGCGTTTGCGGAATCATTGATATTTTTCTCGATTTCCTCGAACGTCAATTGTACTTCTGGTTCCTTTTCCTTATTAAAAGAATGCCACAGAATACCAGTTATCACAATAATAGCGATACTTGCGGCGATTGAAGCATATCGCAACCAGTGAATCTTTTTTGTTTTTGCAGGTTCTTTAATCTTAACATGCTCTATTTCTCGCAAATAGTCTTCCCAGATGACATTTGATAATTCAAGCGAGCGGTTCAAAGCCTTAAATAACTTTCTGCAATTTTCACATTTCCCAAGATGTTTCAATACAAGCTCGTTTTCTTCCTGTGACAATAAGCCGTCGGAATAATCGACCAGTATATCCTGTATATTTTCACATGACATATTTTTCATGGTTCAATACCTCGTTCCAATAAAGTTTTCGCCAGAATCATTCTTGCGTCGCGCAACCTGCCGCGTATTGTCGAAGGATTCTGCTCTAATATTTCACTAATTTCGTTCGAATTCATATCGCAGAAATACCGAAGCACAACCGGTCCTAACAAATCATCATCGAGTTTTTTCAGACTTTGTTGCACAATTTCAAGCTCCTCTGCGTCTATTGCACTCTTGTCACCTGAATTATTTTGTGATTGCGATTTTCGTTCCAGTATTTCATTTGCATTTTTTCGGAAACTTTTTCTTCGTCTATGTTCGGCTAAGCATTCATTTACAGTTACTTTTACAAGCCATTTAAAGCCATCGTTTTTTGTATCGAATTTTGCGGAATTTTGCATTGCTTTAATCGAGACATCCTGCAATACATCTTCTGCGTCAGCGGCGTTTAAGCCCATACCACCAACGATTTGCATGAGCCTGCTCTGCTGAACCAGAAATATTTCCACAAGGTTCAGGTCCATTGCCTCGCCGCATGTATCGCATTCGGTTTCCAATTCAATTTCCGCACAAATTTCATTCACTAATATTTCAACTCCTGGCTAATCCTGTTTTCTATAAGTATAATGCGCAAAGTCGCAATAGTGTTGGGAAAATTTTATTTTTTGTTTGCTTAAAATGTAAAAAACTTTTTTATTGACTATAATATAGGTAATATCGTATTATGTTACGTGCACGTAACATATAGTAGCCTTCATAATATTTTGTAGAAAAGGATACATCATGAAAATGAAAAAAAGTTTTGTTGCTATAGTTTTAGTTGTCTTTATCTTCCTCTCAACTTCAAACATCTTGCCGGCGGCGGATTCTATTCCGGCTCCGAATTCAAAATTGGCACCTGCCAGTGAAAATATAACTATAACCGAAGCAAATGTAACTGTCGAAAAAGTCGGCACATCAATTCCTGTTTCAGCTATTGGCGAACCGGTCAGTGCGGTTAATCTTTCTGCGCCGCGGTGGGTCGCAGGAGCTACACCTGAAGCCAGTTCGGCTATAGTTGAAGGTGCGATAATGCCGGTTGATCCATGTGGATACCCAATCAATTTCCGAGTAGTTTTACCAGCAAGCTGGAATCGTCGTGCTATACAGCAGGGCGGCGGCGGTATGAACGGCACTATTACCGTCGGAGGCGGCGGCATGATGGGCGGTGGAGCCCGAGGAGGAGCTTCAGTTTCGCATGAAGTCATGTATGGTAGTGATTCAGGTCATCAGGCTGGTATGATGGGGGGCGGAATGATGGGTGGGAGAGGCACACGTGGTGCAGCTCCAGGCGTTACCCGAGGTGGACGTGGCAATGTTCCTGCTCAACGCGGAGTTCCAGGTGCTGCTATGGCTCCTAATGCCGGCGCACGCGGCGGTATGATGGGTGGTGGTATGATGGGAGGAATGATGGGCGGCGGCTCAAATGCTGGTAATGTTTGGGCCCTTAATGATGAAGCAATAAAGAATCTGGGTTACATGCAGATGAAAAAGACTCACGATGCCGCTATGGTTATCATCGAAAGAGTTTATGGTGAGCGTCCTCGTTTCAATTATTACACCGGAGGTTCACAAGGAGGACGAGAAGCTCTTACAGTCGCCCAGCGTTATCCTGAAGATTATGACGGAATTCTTGCCGATGTACCTATCGTGAATTTCTCATCTTTAATGCTCGCGCCGGAACTTATCCGAATCCAGGAAAAGCCAATAGCTAACTGGGTTACACCATCGAAAGTCAATACAATTCGCGCAGAATTTATTCGACAGTGCGACAAGCTCGACGGCCTTGCGGATGGAATTATCAATAATTATGCAGCCGCTCGCAGGCTTTTCGATGTCACCGATGGTTTAGGTACAACTGATCCCTGGGCAGCCTTGAGAACGCCGGGCGGAATTGATCCCAATCCGAATGATACATCCGCGTCAGCTAAATTAACAGACGGCCAGATTAAAACGCTCGAATTTATTTACAGCAGGTACAAATTCGCTACTCCGCTTGCAAACGGAGTTACAACTTTTGGAATGTGGGTACCTAATACTGACGTTTCCGGTTCAGGTCTTATGGAATCTACTCGTTATCTTGGACAAGAAGGTGCTCCAGCAAATGCGCGTAATCACTCGCATATGGGCGTTTTAGGTGTAACAGGATTTTTAATGAAGGAACTTTCAGCCAATCCGCTTGATTATGTCGAAGGCGGCAAATACAACAAACGCAGAGAGGAACTTTCCCAATGGCTCGACTCGACTAATCCAGACCTTTCAAAATTCTACAAACGCGGCGGAAAGATTATTGTGACAATAGGAACAAACGATACACTCGCTTCTCCGGGAGCGCAACTGGATTATTACCAGTCTGTAATAGATAAGATGGGTCAGGATACAGTTGACGCATTTGCCCGTTTATTCGTACTTCCCCAAACTGGTCACGGCTTGAGTGGAAACAGCTACACCACAAATGGTGATGGGCAAACGAATCCTTCATTCCAAATACCAAATCAATATGACAAAAGGAATATACTTTTCGCATGGGTAGAGAAAAATGAAGCACCGGCCAAAACACTCGTAGTAACAGCCGGAAATCGCAGCCTGCCGCTTTGCTCGTTTCCGAATTATCCAAAGTATATCGGCGGGCCGGTCGAATCAGCTTCTTCGTATGAAAGCACGGCTCCATAAAACATAAAATCGTATTTAGTCCGGGCGGTACTCTCAATTGAGGCACTGCCCGGATTAATGCGTTGTTTATTATTCATTTCAAGTTTCATTTGCAGTTTCAATTCTTATTGGTTGACTTTAATTGATTACTGTTTACAATATGCTCTTTTCTATGCGCATTTATGAAGATTTTAATGAAGGTTTTTAATGTTAAACAAACACACAATTCCGATGAGTATCAGAGCGGCTTATTTGTCGATGCACCGTCAATCGGAATTGAACGCTTTTAAACACGGCATTACTGCTAACCAATTCGTTCTTCTCATGCTTCTTGCTGAAGAAGACGGAATTTCTCAAAGAGATTTGGTGGAACGCGCCTTTTCAGACCCCAACACAGTTCGCGCTATGCTTGTTTTGATGGAAAAACAAGGTTTAGTAGAACGGGACCAGCACCCAAACGATGGGCGTAAAAGAAATGTTACACTTACTCCTAAAGGAAGAGAGATTTATCAAAAAGTTTCCGATGAAAACGAAACAATGCGTGAATCATTGAAAGCTCTTTTCAATCCTGAAGAAACTCAAAAACTCCTCGTCTTTCTTGATACCATTTCAAAAACTATGACAGAAAGTGTCAAAAGAGATAAATTGAAAAAGGCTCGGCAAAAAAACATTCAGGAACAAAATCCGGACTTAAAGTAATAATTTTGAAAAAATCAGGTTTTCCTGCAAGCCTTTGTTGACAAGCATACTTTTTTTTAATACTATACAAGTCCAGTTGGAAATTCGATTTCGCTCAATCATCGCGTTTTTTGAATTCCCTGTTTTTATTCAATTATGTGATTCAGTCTGATTTTTTTGTCATACTGAATGAAATGAAGCATCTGGTCTTATAATTGTATTAATGCCTGTTTGCGGAATTTCAATTGTTTAGTAAAGGTTTATAAGTGAAAATCATAGCAGTTATACCAGCCAGATACAGTTCAACGAGATTGGCCGGTAAAGTTCTCCTCAAAGATACGGGAAAATATCTCATCCAGCACACATACGAGCAGGCGTCTTTAGCCAAATTACCAGACAGGGTAATTATAGCCGCTGATGATGAAAAAATTGTTGCCGCCGCGAAGTCATTTGGTGCTGAATGTATTCTAACTTCAGTAAATCACCAGAGCGGCACAGACCGTATCGCAGAAGTAGTAAAAAAACTAAATACTAACGACTATTCACCAGCGACTGACTTTATTGTCGTCAACGTCCAGGGAGACGAACCGGAAATTGACCCGGCGAACATTGATAAAGTAGCGAAATTGCTCGTTGATAATCCCGATTATCCAATGGCAACGCTCGTAGCTCCGTGCGAGAGAGCCGAAGATGTAGCAAATCCGAATATCGTGAAAGTTATTATTTCTCAGAACTCAGAACTCAGAACTCAGAACTCGCCAAGGGCGATATATTTCTCCCGTTCACCAATTCCATACGACCGGCAGAGCGGCGGAATCGGTGACTTGAGTTTATATTTGCGGCACATTGGTATTTACGCGTATCGTAAAGATTTCTTATTGAAAATAACTACCTTGCCGCAGAGTCCATTGGAAAAAACAGAAAAACTCGAACAACTCCGAGCAATTGAAAACGGTTACGGAATTTTGGTAGGAAAAGTCGAACGAACCTGCGATGGTATAGACACGCCGGAACAATACACAGAATTCGTAAAAAGATATAAAAATAGTTAATCCACAGAGGGCACAGAGATCACAGAGAATAAATGAAAAGAATAATTTTAATAATATGTTTTATTTTGCTGCTATTTGCAGGATGCAAAAATAAGAATGCATCCGTAAATACTCAAGTGGAATGGTCTTTTCATACTACCCCGGATAAATGGGAAGAACCAAGAATATTTCAAACTCCTTTCGATGACCATTGGGCAGATAGAATAAATATTGAAAAAATTCCCCTGAAAGAATTCCAAAATGATAAAGTGTTTTCTCCTAACAAAGCTTACTGGTTTTCAGTAATCGAACCTAATTCGATTAATTCTGCTATACGAGATGCACAAATAAACATTTATAATGAGCGTGATTATATTTTGTGTATTAACTTACTGCAACTTAATCATTATCAGATAACAACAAACTGGATAAATGAAAAGCTGATATATATAGATGCCTGGTGGGGAAGAGTTTTGGGTGTGAATTTGATTTTTGATGTAGAAAAAGAAATATTTATATATAAAGAAAATGTTAATGATGGTGGAATACCATATTCACAATGGCAACAGGCAAAAGTTGTAAAATAATATAATGATTTACAAATTGCCTCTGTGAACTCTGTGGCTAAGAAATTATGAAAGAAGAAAATGGCAGATGAATTGACGGAAAAAATTATTGCGGCGGCTATAGAAGTTCATAAAGAACTCGGCCCCGGACTGCTCGAATCGATTTATGAAGAAGCTCTGTGTTATGAATTTGAACTTCGGTCAATTGAATATAAAAGACAGTTTCCCGCAAACGTAATATATAAAGGTAAAATCATTAAAGGGCAGATTATTGATATAATTGTTCAGGATGAAATTGTTGTAGAATTAAAATCGTTATCAAAAACGCCGGAAGTGGCATTGGCGCAAACTATCTCCTATCTTAAGGCCGCAAACCTTAAACGCGGGCTAATAATAAATTTCGGTATGCAAAGACTTGTAGATGGTATCAAACGTGTTTCTCTTTAAATTATTTTTAGCCACAGAGGGCACAGAGAACACAGAGGAATATTAGAAAAATGCCTTTTGAAGATATAAAACTGATATTAGAAATAATAAATACTATTGCAATAGTTATTGCTTCTGTTGTTGCTATATGTGGTGTAAGTGCCTGGCGAAAAGAATTTCAAGGTAAACGAAGAATTGAGCTTGCAGAGGAAGTATTAGCTCTGTTCTATGAAGCAAGAGATGCCATTTCTGCAATTAGAAATCCATTTGGATTTGAAGGTGAAGGTTCAACAAGAAAACCACAAAAAAATGAAAGTACTCAAGAAAAACAAGCAAGAGATCGTGCCTTTGTTGTATATGAGCGTTTTGAGAAAAAACAACAAATATTTAATAAATTACATTCATTGCGTTACCAGTTTATGGCAAGGTTTGGGAAAGATAAAATAAAACCTTATGACGAACTAAGAACCGCTCTAATTGATATTCAATGTGCAGCAAATAACCTTGCTGAGATATGGTGTGAAGTTTCCTATGATCCAGAAGACAAAAAAAGACTTCAAGATGAAAAAAAAGAATATGAAAAAATAATTTGGTTCCATAGGAAAAATGATCCAATTATCCCGAAAATAGAAGCTATAATTTCTGACATAGAATTGATTAGTAAACCTATTATTTTTGGAAAAAACAAAAAATGAAATCTCTGTGTTCTCTGTGCCCTCTGTGGCTAAAAATAGAAAAAGAAAAGGAATAATATGAGTAAAGAAAACGAATTGTTAGCATCAGTTAGTGACGTATCGACCGAGAGTGAATTTTTCTCGCCGATACCTAAAGGTTATAAAAATGGCAAGACTCGATATGTATTCGTAATGGGTACTGTAATGAGCGGCTTAGGAAAAGGGATTTTTTCCTCGTGCATGGCAAAGCTATTGCAGGACAAAGGACTCAAAGTCGCGCCCATAAAACTCGAAGGCTATCTCAATGTAGATTCCGGTACGCTCAATCCGTTCCGGCACGGCGAAGTGTTTGTACTCGATGACGGCATGGAATGCGATATGGACCTCGGCACTTACGAAAGATTGCTCGACCAGGATTTATCGAAAGCGAACTTTACGACCAGCGGCCAGATTTTCAGCGCAGTACTCAACAAAGAGCGGCATGGTGACTATCTTGGCCGTGACGTTCAGATGATTCCCCATGTCACCGGCGAAGTGAAACTTAAATTGCGTGAGCTTGCGATGAAATCTAACGCCGACGTAGTCTTTGTGGAAATTGGCGGCACCGTAGGTGACCTTGAAAACGCATACTTTATCGAAGCGATGCGTGAGCTTGCGTACGAAGAAGGCCCCGGTTCATGCTGCTTCGTCGCTCTGACATATATTCTCGAACCGAAAACATTAGGCGAGCAGAAATCAAAAGCCGCACAGCTTGGAATCAAGCAGCTAATGCAATGCGGCGTGCAGCCTGATATTATAGCGTGTCGAGCGAGTAGTCCGGTCAACGAAAAGGCCAGGCAGAAAATCAGTATTTACAGTAATGTGCCGTTCGAGAGAGTAATCAGTCTTCCAGATTCGGCGAGCATTTACATGATACCGGCGATGCTTCGCGAAAATGGAATTGATTTTCAGGTCATTCGCCTGCTAAAAATAGAAGATAGAATCAACCTGCAAAAGGAGCGAAGAGAGTGGGGCAAATGGTGCGACTTCACAGAGAAAATGGAATCGCTCAATAGACAGGTGACAATCGGAATTACCGGTAAATACATAACCGTGCGTGACAGTTATGCGTCAATAATTAACGCTCTCGAACATGCTGGTATTGCATTGGGCTGCAAGGAGTCCATCAAATGGATAGATACGACTGATATAAATGACTCCAACGCAGCCGAAGCTCTCGCTGATGTTGACGGAATAATCGTTCCCGGCGGATTCGGTACAAGAGGTACGGAAGGAAAAATCGCATGTATAAAATACGCTCGCGAAAACAATATGCCTTATCTTGGCTTATGTTTCGGTTTTCAGATGGCGGTTATCGAATTCGCGAGAAACGTATGCGGCTTGAAAAATGCAAACAGTACCGAGATAAAACCAAAATGCGCTGAGCCGGTGATTGATATTCTGCCGGAACAGAAGGCGATAGAAGGTCTCGGCGGAAATATGAGACTCGGAGGTTATGATATTGCTTTAAAGCCGGATACTCTTGCATGGAACATTTTCGGAAAGAAAGATTCTGTGAGAATGCGTTTCAGGCATCGCTACGAAGTTGACCCGAAATATATCGAAACGCTCGAAGAAAAGGGCCTTATATTTTCAGGCAAAGCGCCGAATCAGCCTATTATGCAGATTCTTGAGCTTCAGGGACATCCATTCTTTATGGGTACGCAGGCTCATCCATGTCTGACTTCACGTCCGCTGCGCCCGCAACCAATGTTTGTGGGACTTGTCGCCGCGGCGTTGCAAAGACATTATCCTGATGAAAAATTACCGGATTGTGTGAAGGCTGTACAGAGCGTTAAATAACTTGTTTCTTTTACTAATTGAAAATGACTGTCATTCTGAGTGAAACGAAGAATCTGGCTTGCGAATATTATTTAAGTTGTGATTGGAAATACTTGTTCTATAGCCTTGCCATCCCAAGGGGAGATTTCTTGTCGCGGTGTAGCTGTAGGGTGTGCTATGCACACCAAGTTCCTAAATACTTTTTGTGAATTATGTGCCTTTTTGCATGTCCTGTTGTACTTTTAACGAAGAAGGATGGCCATATTAAAAAATTATGCATATTTATATTGACTAACTCTATTTTATTTAATAAAAGATATTTTTTAGTATTTTAGAGATATAAAGACGGCCGCGATAGAATCCGGATTCGTCGAAAAGCTTGGAGACTAAAGCATTTTCGCCCTCCCATTTCACGCGGCTGAGAAAATATATACAAATAAAAATTAGACACAGATTAACGCTGATGGGCACTGATTTTGAAATAATTTCATAAAAGGATAACAGAACAGTCCCTTAAATACCTGATAGGATTGGAGAGAAAATGGTAAATACAGACAAAATAGAATTATTAAATAACTTACGAAATGAAATTAAAAATGGCAAAACTGTACTTTTTCTAGGATCTGGCGCTTCTTGTGCTGCTGGAGCCCCATCTATTTACGAATTAACACAGAGATTAAAGGAAAAATTCAAAATATCATCATCAGATAATAATTTTATAGAAGTATGTCAAAAAATTCTTGACAATCCCTTAAATACTCGGACTATGCTAGAAGAATTTATAAAGAAACAATTAAGTAATTTACAACCCACAGAAGCTCATAAGATAATAACACATCAAAATTGGGCTGCATTTTTTACAACGAACTATGATGATTTAATTGAACATACATATAGAAGTGTACAAAATCCTGTTAAGAACATAAAAGTAATTACAGCTGACGAATTTAGGCTTTTGCCCAATAATTCTGAAACTATCTACCTTTTTAAAATAATGGGTTGCATTCATGCATATATCCCGGAAGAACCCAATATAACTGATGGTCAAATGGTTCTTACCCGGCTTGATTACAATAAGTCTCTACGACGAAGATCGAGCTATCTTAAACATCTTTCTGATTATCTTCGAAATGGTCATGTTATTTTTATTGGTTACAGTTTTGATGACAATCTCGTATTTGATGTTGTTGATGAATTAAGAGAATCTATTAGTATAGAAAGACTACCACAAAGTTTTGCGCTCTTCGATAAGATTCAAATGAATGAAGAATTATTATATAAATTTAACTCTCGCAAAATTCAACCAATTGAATGCGATTTTGAGACGTTCTTTTCTGATTTAGATAAACACTCGTCACTAGAGATTCCAGTATCACAAATCGATTCGCATCACATAAAAATTGGTGGTAATACAATTTCTATTGATGCTAAGGATATGAAAAATATTGATGAATTCCTTGAAGTCCTTACTGAAGAAAAAATATATCAACCATCGGGAGATAAAGATGACTTTTTCCGAGGTATAAATTCAAGTTGGGGTGCATTTAAGGAAAATTGGGATTTCAAACGTGAATTATATCACAATTTGAACGGTTCAGGGCTTAGGGATCATGTTTTTTCTGACTTACAAGGTGATAAAGATATAAATAATCTTTTCTTAATAACTGGAATGCCTGGTGTTGGTAAAACTGTAATTCTCAAAAGATTAGCTTATGATATATACAAAGAAATTGGAATTCCAGTATTTTATATCAAGCCACCTATTTCTGATTTTGATTATAAAATGCTTGCTACCTTTATTGAAAATATAAATGCATATTACCTCCCAAATAATGATATAAAAAATCAAGAACTCAGGTTTGCTATTTGTGTTGATGATATTGCTTCTTGCATTCAAATTATATCGAATCTTAAAAATTATTTAGCATCAAGAGGTCGTCATTTTGTAATAATTGGTGCGGAAAGGAAAAATGAATGGAAGCAACAGTTACTAAAAATACCACAAGAGAATATCTTTGAATTTAATGAGACATTAAATCAAATAGAAAAGCAATCAATAATAGAGCATCTTCATCAACTTGGTTATGTTAAGCATACCGGAGCATTTTGGGATGAGATAATAAAGAAAAATTATGATAATTCTTTCTTTGCAACTATTTATAGCATAATTGATCCGGCTCAAAAACCGTTGAATGAAATAATCCGGGACCAATATCAAAGCCTTTCACTTAATGCTCAAAAGGTATTTCGGTATATTTGTTGTTTTCATCAATATAATTTATCTATTAACATGGAACTATTATTCCGTGCTTTACAATGTACATATAGGGACTTTTATGACAATATATTAAACAGAGATGCGGCTAAGATCATATTCGAAGAAACTGACTCAATGAAAAATATTTTGTTTAGAACTCACCATAGAATAATTGCTGAAAAAACCGTAGCGAGTTTCTTTAACTGGTATGCTCCCCCAAAAATGTACCATTGCTAAAAAGAGAGTATCGAATAC
>CAZVOA010000049.1:0-20533 GCA_964628465.1 uncultured Pirellulales bacterium
GTAGATTAACAGAAAAAAGGCCTGTACTGATTAACTCGGTACAGGCCTTTTTATTAAATATAGTTATATTTTCTGCATAGTTTATATTTACGATTATTTGATTTGTTCTTATTGCATTAAAAGGTATAATTACTAATTTAATGTAAAGAAATGAGGTACAAAGTGACAGATAATCATAAATATGTTCATGGATATTCGGAAAGAGAAAATCAGAGACTTATAGATCAGGCGACAACATTAACGGAATTGCTGCACCATGATACTAAATACGCATCAGGTTCTCTTGTACTTGAAGCAGGCTGCGGCGTAGGGGCGCAGACTATTACTCTTGTAAAAAACAGCCCGGAAGCGAATTTTATTTGCGTTGATATTTCCGAGCAATCTCTAAAAGAAGCGAAAAGCCGGATTGAATCAGCAGGTTTTCACAATGCTGAATTCAAAAAAGCTGATTTATTTAACCTGCCTTTTGAGGATAATAAATTCGACCATATCTTCGTATGCTTTGTTCTGGAACATCTTAAAAAGCCTGTCGATGTTTTATTAAGCCTGAAAAGAAAGCTCAAAACGGGAGGTTCGATTACGGTAATCGAAGGAGATCACGGCTCGGCATATTTTTATCCTGACAGTAAATACGCAAGACAAACTATTCAGTGCCTTATTGACCTTCAGGCCGAAAAGGGCGGCGATTCTCTTATCGGCAGGGGATTATATCCATTAATGTGCGAATCAGGATTCAATGACGTAAGTGTGTCGCCGAGAATGGTATATGTAGATTCAAGCAAACCAGAGTATGTCGAGGGATTCACAAAAAATACTTTTATCGCAATGGTAGAAGGTGTCGGAGAAGAGGCTATTGGTGCTGATCTTATGGATACAATAGAATGGGAAAAAGGTATAACAGACCTCTATCGTACCGCGGAAAAAGACGGGACTTTCTGTTATACTTTTTTCAAAGCAGTTGCTTATAAATAAATGTTCTTAAAAACACTATCAGAACAGAATACATTCTGCGGAAAATTCTTTGATAGGACATAATTTGAACAATTTGCGAAAATATGGTGCTTATCTTTTCCGTACGGTGTTAATTCATGGCGGCCCGGGAGCGGCGGGAGAGATGGCTCCTGTAGCACGTGAATTGTCTCATAATATGGGTGTTCTTGAGCCTTTGCAGACAGAATATACGATTGATGGTCAACTGGTTGAGATAAAATATACTCTTGAAAAACATGCTGATTTGCCGGTAACTCTGATTGGTTATTCATGGGGGTCGTGGTTGAGTTTTATATTTGCCTCTCAATATCCTGAATTTGTAGGAAAATTGGTACTTGTCAGCAGTGGTCCTTTTGAACAAAAATACGCTGACAAAATTATGGAGATAAGATTAAGCCGCATAGATGAAAGTGAAAGATTGAAATTTGATTCCATTTTCAATGATTTGGACAAACCGAATATACAAGAAAGAAATACTTCTTTTGCCAAACTCGGTAAACTGATTTCAAAAGCTGATACTTATGATCCAATAGAATATACTGATGAAAATATTATCTACAGCTACGATATTTACAAAAATGTTTGGAAACAGGCAGAGAAGTTGAGAAAAAGCGGTAGGCTTCTGAAATATGCCGATAATATAAAATGTCCCGTAATCGCAATTCATGGCGACTATGATCCGCATCCTTACGAGGGAGTAAAAGAACCATTATCAAAGTATATAAAAGATTTCCGTTTTGTGCTTCTCGAAAAATGCGGCCATAAACCATGGATTGAAAAATATGCAAAAGATAAATTCTATGAAATTCTAAAGCGGGAGTTTTGAAAACATTTTTCTTGATTATTATAGTAAAATATTAGTAATATACCGGTCAGTGAGTTTTAGTGACGGCTGGAATATGAAAGATGTCTGAGATGTATTATTGTCCTTCTTGTAAAATACAATTAAATAAAAGGATAAGCCCATTCGGTATTGTCTGGTCATGCCCGCAATGTTCAGGCAAAGCTATTTCGATTCATGTGATCAGGAAAGCAATTCCGCAGAGCATTATAAATAAAATTTGGCAAAGAGCAAAATCAGGCGGATATAAATCATATCGTAATTGTCCCATTTGTATGAAGGATTTACCTGAAGTACCTATTATAAATGATGACAAAACCATATGCCTCGATGTTTGTACAAAATGCTACTTCGTGTGGTTTGATTGTAAGGAATATGAATCTTTACCTAAAGTTGAAATACCAAAGACAGCAGAAGAAGAATTGCCTCCAGAAGCGAGAGAAGCTTTAGCAATATTCAAAATTAAAAGCATGAAAGAAACAAGAGAATATGCTGGAATAAACACAGATGATCCGCCGGAAAAGTTTTATCAAAAACTTATTGCATTGTTAGGATATCCAGTAGAGGATAATGTTTATGTGTTGAAAAATATGCCCATAGTGACATGGGTAATAGGATTGGTAATGGTTTTTATTACTGTTTTATCCATAAGCGATATGCAATCTGCTATTGAAGTATTTGGCTTAATCCCGGCCGAGTTTTTTCGTGGTTATGGAGTTACATTCATAACATCATTTTTTCTGCATGCTGGTATAGCACATTTAGTAGGTAATCTTTATTTTCTTTTGGTCTTTGGTGATAATGTTGAAGATGTTCTTGGTAAGCGACAATATATTTTATTAATAATATTCGCGGCTTTGGCGGGTGATATTTTACATATAATGATTGATCCGCAAAAATTGGTTCCAAGCGTTGGGGCAAGCGGAGGGATATCAGGGGTTTTAGCATACTATTGTTTGCGTTTCCCTGATGCTCGCTTAAAGATGTTCTATTTTTTTTATTTTAGATTTGCTTGGCTTAGCATGAATGTCAAAACATTTATTGTAATTTGGATTATTATTCAAGTATTAATAGCTCTTAAGCAAACTGATGGAATGTCTGATATATCAGGTCTTGCTCATCTTGGTGGAGCAATAATAGGAATACTTTTCTGGTTATCAGAAAAAAGATCACTTTCAAAAAGTCTTAATACGACTACATAAATAATAAAATATGTATATGATAGAAATAATATTGAATGATTTAAAGAAAGAAATTATCGAAGTTTCAGGATGTGAAAAGCCGCAGGTGGAGAGGAGATACCATAAGGATGATCAGTATGTTTGTTATGGATTGAAAACTTCTGCCTTTCATAAGATGATGAAAGAATATAGGTCTCGTTTTCTTGAGTTATCACTTTCAGAACGGCTTGAGCTTGCCGTAAAACTGCTTGAAACACGAATTGGAGAACTGGGACATGCTGGAATTTATATTTTTTCTATTAGTTGCAAGCAGTTACAGCCGGAGCATTTTCATTTCCTTGATGCGGCAGCAGATGAATTCACAAGCTGGACGCATGTTGATGTGTTATGTACGAAAGTCACTCCGACATTATTATTTAACTATCCAGAACAAATGCTGGATTTTCTCGATAAATGGAATAACTCACCCAATAGATTCAAACGCAGAGCAAGTGTTGTAACTTTCATACAAAAGGTAGCGAAGTCAGGTAAATTTCTTGATGATGCTTTGCGGCTGTGTGAAAATCTTGTCTGGGACACCGAAGATATTGTCAGGAAAGGTGTTGGCTGGACGCTGAAGGTCAATATGGATTATGCGCACGACCGTGTACTTGAATATGTGAAAGACCTGCGCAGAAGGGGAGTTTCATCGACAATTACACTTTACGCGATAGAGAAATTACCAAAAGATGTTCGCGGGGAAGTTTTAAAAATCAAAAAAGAGTAAGAATTACCTTACTCTTTCTTGATTAACTATTTTATAATTTGTATTCTATTTAGCTTTTTGAGGACTGCATTTGTTTGCGGTTTAAAATAATTTCTTCAGCAATTTTTTGTGGTACGCGGCTGTAACGTGACATTTCCATTGAGAAAGTCGCCATACCCTTGCTCATGCTGCGAACGTTTGTCGAATAACCAAACATATTCGCTAACGGAACTTCAGCATTTATTACGCAAATATTATCACGAACGCAGGTTTCCATAATAATCCCGCGTCTGCTGTTCAAATCGCCGACGATAGTACCCTGGAATTCCTGTGGTGTCTCGACTTCAACCTTCATAATGGGTTCCATCAGGCAAGGTTTACTACTTCTGAATGCCTCGATAAAAGCGTCACGGGCTGCGACACGGAAAGCCATTTCGCTCGAGTCAACAGCATGGAACGAACCATCATTCAGGCACATCTTGCATCCAATTACTTCGTAACCGGCAAGCGGGCCTTTTTTCATAGCCGCCTGGAAACCTTTATTAACCGCTGGAATATATTCGCCCGGTATTCTTCCGCTTACGATATTGTCTTCGAATTCATAAGTGGTTTTCGAATCACTTTCGAGCGGAATCAAGCGGCCGACAACATGCGCATATTGACCTGAACCACCGGTTTGTTTTCTATGTTTATAGTTGTATTCGGATTCGGCTGTTGGTGCTTCGCGATAGCTTACGCTTGGACTTCCAACCTGAACCTGGGCTTTGTATTCACGACGCATACGCTCGACATAAACATCCAGGTGCAGCTCACCCATTCCAGCGATAATAGTCTGGCTGGTTTCGGGGTCAGTTGACACTCTGAACGTTGGGTCTTCCTTCATAAAACGATTCAGAGCTTTTGCCATACGTTCTTTATCAGCATTTGTTGCTGGAGTGATTGATAAACTGATAACCGGTTCCGCTACAAAAATACTTTCGAGTGAATAATTGATTCCCACGCCGCAAAGTGTATCACCGTTGGCGCATTCGACGGAAAGAAGGGCAATAATGTCGCCAGGTCCGGCATCCTGAATATCTTCACGATTTTCAGCATGCATTCTAACGATACGGCCAATGCGAATTGTTTTACCTGTCCTGGCGTTAACATACGTTCCGCCGCGTGATAATTTTCCCTGGTACACTCGTGTATAACTGAGCTGGCCAAATTGGTCATCAGAAATCTTAAATACCATTGCTACCATCGGAGCATCAGGATCAGCGGATAAAGGTATTTCAGTACCTCCATTGTCATGGTCACGCGCGAAACTTGCTCTATCTATCGGGCTTGGCAAATATTGACAAACCGCATTCATTAGAGGCTGAACACCCTTATTCTTAAAAGCCGAACCCATCATGACCGGAACGATTTCACGATTGATTGTTGCGCTTCGTATTACTCGGCGTATAAGGCTTTCGTCTATTTGCTGTTCTTCAAGGAGCATTTCCATCATACAATCATTGAACATGCTCAATGACTCAAGCATATTATGACGAGCTTTTTCCGCTGCGGATTTGTATTTTTCCGGTATCTCGTTAGTGACTACGCGTTCGCCGTTGCTGCCTTCGAAAGTGAGAGCTTCCATTGTAACCAGGTCAATCACACCTTCAAAGTTTTCGCTTGTTCCCATATTCATTTGGATTGGTACAGCATTAAGAGCGAGTTTTTCCTTTATATCGCGAATTACTCTTTCTGGATCTGCTCCTGTACGGTCCATCTTGTTTATAAAAGCAATTCTCGGTACGCGATAACGTTTCATCTGCTGGTCAACTGTAAAAGACTGGCTCTGTACGCCGCCTACGGAACAAAGAACCATTATCGCTCCATCGAGAACACGTAAAGAGCGTTCGACTTCCACTGTGAAATCAACGTGGCCTGGGGTATCAATCAGGTTGATTGACATTTCCTGCCAGTTCACCTGTGTTGCTGCTGAATTTATAGTAATGCCGCGTTCACGCTCAAGCTCCATATAATCCATGGTTGCGCCGGCTTTGCCGTCACCATCGTGAACTTCCTGCATACGATGAATGCGGCCTGAATAATAAAGAATACGCTCGCTGAGAGTGGTTTTGCCTGAGTCAATGTGAGCTGAGATACCGATATTTCTAATTTTACTAATCTTTTCCATGTTACTTCTGTTTCTTCTTAAATTTTATAGTTTTTCATTTTTTAAAGCTTATCCCTTAGTCGGTCAAAATGGCAAAAGTCTTAATGACCTTACTCATTTAGAGGAATTAATACTAAAGGAAGGGTAAACAATATCTTCTGTAAATAAGGATAAGGTATTGATAATATAATAGTATTAGCATAATGTCAAGAAAATATTAATATGTTTTAAAATATTTTTTGATAATTTCTTCGTTTTTGACACGAAAAAACAGATTTTTTATGTTTCTTATGGCATAAAAGGATGATTTTAGTGTAAAATATTCACGAAAGTCAAGTTTTTTGAAATTTTTGCCGGTCTGCGGAATCTATAATATTAAGTCAGGCCAAAAGATTAAAATTTGATTATTATTGTAATTTGAGGATAAATTTATGCACGTTCGAGAGTTTTTTTTAATAATAGCGGCTGTTATACTCTCAATTAACACGGTTTTCGCAAATTCGGAAAATTCAGTAAAAATCGCCCTTATTGCCGAAAAAAACTCAGATTTCGATAAATCCCCCCTGATTTCCATACTTGAAGTGGAATTATCGCAAAAAAAAGACATTCAACTGCTCGAACGAGCCGCTATTGATAAAATCCTTGAAGAACAGAAATTGAGTGCGGCGGGGCTTCTCGATAGAAATATGACCATCAAAATCGGCAAAATACTGCGTGCCGACGCATTTATAATTCTCTCTCTCGAAAACCCTGTACCAGAACGGTCCAGGGTAAACCAGGTACAAGACGCAAATGATTTAATCCGTGTGCGGGTTTCGGAGACCGCGCACGGCCTGCGTCTTCTGGATTCTTTCGAGCAATCAAACAGCAAAAACCCACAGGAAGCAGTTAAAGGAATAATCCAGAAAATAGAGAGCGTACTTCACAAGATAAGCCAGCCGGATGAAAAACTGATTCTGGTAGGAATTGTAGATATCCATCGCGTCCAGCTTGGCGAACAATACAAAATGCTCGAAAGAACCTTGCCGACAATGCTTTCGATACGCCTGAGCCTTGAGCCGCAGATAATTATGTTGGAACGCGAGGATTTGAAGGTTTTACTCGATGAAAAATTAATGACAGAAGGAGAAGATACCGAGTTCTGGAGTTCCGCAATTTTAATAGACGGCTATATCCAACCTCACAACGGCCAATTAGACTTGCACCTGAATCTAAAACAAGCCGCAGGTGATAATTTAGATTCCATTGTTATACCAGTCGAACCAAACGAATCAGTAGCGGCAATAGATAAAGCTTCAACAGAAATTATAAAAAAGTTACAAAATTCCCCTCCAACAGCAAAATGGAATCCCGAACAAGAAGCAAAAGAATTTTATCGCCAAGGTATGTTTCTTTTTAATTATCAGCATTTTGAGGATGCTATAACACTATTAGAAACTGCGTATGCACTACAACCAAAGAATATTTATTATACCATTGCTCTATTCAAAAATGAATGGTCCTTGCGAGGCCATGCGGGCATCGTTTATCACTCTCTTCTAACGAAAGAAGTAGAACCATGCTATACAGACCTTGAATTAGCTGAAGTAGTATCAAGACTTGTTCGACAAATAAGAGATGGATGTGAAAAGAAAACAATTTCCCAAAATATATTTCCTTTTGATTTATTGGAGTCTCTGGGGGGAGGAACTTTTCCTCCAGGTTATTTAGGACTTCCTGATTCTGTAGCTACAGAGCAGATAAAAACAATAAACCAAAGTAATCGCAAAATATTGTTTGAAACATTAAGCAAATTCATAAAAGAAGAAAGGCCAGATAGGAATATAACTGTCGGGCGTTTAGTGTGGATAAGTTCAGATGATCCTTATGAACTCATGGGCAATGTCAAGAAAATCTTTACAGAGTTCGTAATGCCGCCTGAAATGGGAGGACGAATTAATTCTGTAGAATTAAGAAACAGATTCTGCGGCCAGTTATTCAGCGCTTCATCAGAGTATATAAGGTCACCATCCGAGACGCATCTGAAAAATACAGGTAATCAGTTGCCTGAACTTTGGAAGCAATATCTCAAGGAGCTTGCTGAAGTAAATGATCTTTCTGTTAAATTCAATAGCATTTGTCGGATTATGATAGAGTATCCAAGATCTACTACAAATGGACATGAAGAAGAAATATACTATGGGAAAATATGTCTTGAAATAATCCAAAATGATTTTGGTCAGTTCGATGATTCAATTAAATTGTTACTTAAAGGATTTCTTGCTGATGCTATGTCAATGGCAGGTATGAATCTTAATGAGAGAGCCAGTTACTTAGAGAAATTGTACAGGCATTTAATAGAAACAAATGACATTGACGGCTTGTTAAAGGTCGGCTGGCCGCATATTTCACCTGTCGATAAAGATTTGACTCCAGAAGTGGCGGAACGTTGCTGCAAGCTATTGCAACAAATATATTCTTTTCTTGATACTTGCGAAGGTGATAAACAAATAAATACCGCCTTAGCTGATGTCAGAGATTTTCAGTCATTATTTAAAAAGAGATTCCCGCAAATATCGCAAAATAAAGATAAACAAATAAGCTTATCGGCTAAGCTATTGTTATCAAAAAATGACTGGATAAATCAAAGGATATTTTATAAAGATAATTTACAAACAAAAATTCATCAGAATATGTTATGGCTTGCTTTTAGAGAAGAACAAGGTCGCTCAGTTTCACTTGCAGGTATAGATTTAAAAAACAAAACATTAAAAGCTTTATGGCAGACAGAGCTTTCCGGCTATGGATTGCCAGAACTGACCGGGTTATCGATTGGTAAAAATAACAGTTATTTATCTTTATCTGGTATCGGTATTTTAGAGTTTCCAGGCAATCTTAAAGAGGGACGTGGATTCATTGAAAATCCAAAAGTGCTTACACAAAGCGATGGTTTGCCTTCTAATAATATTACTTCAATATCCGAACAGATAAATAACAAGATATGGATAGCGTATGGTGAATCAAGACAAGAATGTGGCTTGGGGTTATATGATACAAAAACGAGACAATGGGAAACGATTTTTTGCAGCACATTAAATAAAGAGCAACCATTTAACGGAGGCTACCCATATAAAATAAAACAACTCATATCAACTCAATCAGGTATAATTTTCTTTGAACTTAGCACATTTAACAATTCAAGAAAACAGGGATTATGGTGTATCGATTCTCATAATCGAAACTATAAATACATAGGCCCAATACAGTTTATTCAGGATATTCAGGAAACAACGGATAATAAATTATTGATATATTCAAATTCATCTTTAACTGAATACGATATAGAGTCAGAACATTTTAATTTAATGTATGGTGATTATGAGCATATAAAGAGTTTGTTTTCAGCTTATAGTATTCCTTTAAATAAAATCTCGAACAATCCGGTTATAACAGGTGAATATTCTTTTCATCCCGACGTTTTAGATTTATCAAAGAGCGCCATCTATAAAAATAAATTTTGGGCAAGATTAGGGAGAAGTCAGATAATTATTGTAAGGAAAGATAAAAGTATTGAAGAGGCTGAGATTATAAAAAATAATATTTTAAACGGTGAGCCGGTTTGGAAATTTGTAAGCACGCCGTATGGATTAGTTGCGATTGGAGATGGGATTGTGGGATTGATTGAGACGGGGGATTAAGGGCATTTAGAGATTAGGCCATTAGTGAGATGTCGCCGGTGTAATTAATCAGAAGGCTTAGTGCGTCTCATTCGTCATTTTCGATTTCCATTGCAAACCATGGGTAGAAAGCAGGTATTACGAACAGAGTCAGTATTGCGGCGGATGCTAATCCGAAAACTACGACTGCAGCCAGAGGTCTCTGGACTTCTGAGCCGGTGCCTTCTGACAGCAGTAAAGGTAAAAGGCCAAGTACAGTTGTTGTCGCAGTCATCAGGACAGGGCGCAGCCGCTGAAGAGAACCCTGAATTATCGCGTCTTTGGTTTCGATACCTTTCTGTCTCAACTGGTTAATATAACTGACCAGAACAACACCGTTTTGTACCGCGATTCCGAACAAGGCAATAAATCCCACCGCGGCGGGTACGGAAAGATATTCTTTCATGACAAATAAACCGATCACTCCGCCGACCAGCGCAAGCGGAACGTTTATAATTATAAGGAAAGCCTCTTTTAGTGAGCCGAATGTCAGGTATAAAAGAAAATATATTAAGACCAGCACAATCGGGATTATAATGGATAGACGAGTCATAGACCTTTGCTGATTTTCAAATTGGCCGCCGTATTCGATAAAATATCCTTCAGGCAATTGAACTGAACTTCCAATTCGCTCTTTTATATCCGCAACAACACTGCCCAAGTCTCTGTCCCTGACGTTACCCTGGATAATCCATCGCCTATGGTTTTGTTCGCGGTTTATCTGAATCGGACCCGTTACTTCCTTCACAATAGCAACTTCCTTAAGCGGTACTGTATTGCCGTTTGCGGAATGAACCAATAAGTTTTTAATAATTTCCGGATCGGAACGGTAAGCTTCCTGGTAACGTAATTGAATTCCGTAACGACGAGTGTTCAGGTAAATATTATCTATAACTTCGCCGCCGATGGCAAGCTCGACTAACTCCAAAATCTCACTGACATTTATTCCATAGCGTGAGCAGGCTTGCCTGTCGGCGATAATCTGGATTTGAGGCTGGCCGAAACTCTGCTCTACCGCGAGGTCAACAAGGCCGGGGACAGTATCTATGGCATTTCGTATTTCATTGGCTTTGTCGCGTAAAACATTCAAATCTTCGCCGAAAAGTTTAATCGCAACCTGCGCCTTTATACCCGAAAGAAGTTCGTCAAAAGCATTCTGAATTGGCTGCGTAAAATTTAACTGGATTCCCGGATAAGACGACAAAGTTTTGTTAATCGATTCTACGAGGTCTTTTTTGTTTTTGTAATTCTCCCATTCCTTCAGCGGCTTAAGCTCGATATGAATTTCGGCATAATTTACAGGATGAGGGTGACTGCCAGCTTCAGGTCGTCCGATACGGGATATTACTTCTTTAACTTCAGGAAATTGTATCACCTTTCTTTCGAGTGCCTGAATTATTTCGGTCCCTTTTTCAAGTGATGTTGACGGTGCCATCGTTACGCCGATAAGAATGGAACCTTCTTCCAGAGTTGGGATAAACTCTGTACCCAGTAAAGGTATGGAAAGCATACTCAATATGAATCCTGAAAGAACTGCGATAAGTATTATAAATCTGTGTTTTATGCTAAATATCAGAAGCGGTTTGTAGATATTTTTCAATAATGTCACTAAGGCGAATTCCTTATGAACTTTTGCTTTCAAAAGATATGTGCATAGAGCTGGCACTGCAACAATTGCTGTTATTAACGAACCGAAAATAGCAAAACACAAAGTAAAGGCCATTGGTTTGAACATTTTGCCTTCTACATTCTCCAGGCTGAAAATGGGTAAAAAAACTATGATAATAATAAAAATAGAAAATATAATCGGTCTTGCTACTTCCTTAGCCGCCTCGAAAATAATATCAGTTTTACGAGCAGGGGAATCGCACGCATTTGTATTAAGATGATGAAAAATATTTTCCACCATTACAATAGCGCCGTCACCAAGCATACCGATACCGATAGCAATGCCGCCGAGTGACATCAAATTGGCTGAGATTCCAGTCAGCCTCATAAGTATGACTGAAAATAACGCGCATAAAGGCAGGGCGAGAGATACGATAAAAGCTGACCTGATATTTCCAAGAAACAAAAACAAAACCACAACAACTAAAACAGCTCCCTGCAGCAAGGCTATCTTCACTGTCCCCGTAGCCTGTTCGACCAGTTCCGCCTGTTCATAATATGGAACGAGATTTATTCCTTCAGGTAATGTATTTTGGATTTCGGAGACTTTTTTATATAATTTTTCAATGACATCCGATGTATTTGTACCGTATAGTTTCATGACTATTCCGGAAACAACCTCTTGCGCACCATTAAGCGAAACCACACCCCGCCGAATTTCTTTTCCATATTCGACTTCTGCCACGTCATCAATTTTAATTGGAGTGCCGTCTATAACCTTTATGTGAATATTTCGTATATCTTCCAGGCTTTCCAGCAATCCTATACCTCTTACGAGATATTCTTCGCTGCCAAGAAGCATGAACTGCCCACCCGCGTTTTTATTGTTTTCTCTCACTGCGGCTGCAATATCTTCAAGACCAATTGAATATTTTGTCAGCAGATGAGGATTTACGCGAATCTGGTATTGCAGGACATGACCTCCGACGGAAAGGATGTCTGTAACGCCCTGAACTGTTTGCAATTGATATTTTACAATCCAGTCGTTTATTTCACGCAGATAAGAAGCCGTATCTTTTCCTTCTGTATTTGTGTTTTCGTCGATAGTAAGGTAGTACATGAAAATTTGTCCCAGGCCCGTCGAAATAGGCCCAAGAGCAGGTTGTTCATGCATATCTGGAAGTAGAGAACGTGATTCATTCAGTTTTTCAGATACTATCTGCCGGGCAAAATATATATCTATGTCATCGTCAAAATACACATAAATTACCGCCATTCCGAATGCAGAAGTTGATTTAATATTAACAACTCCGGGAAGCCCGTTCATTGCGGATTCTATAGGAAAGGTTATCAGCCTTTCGATTTCTTCCGGAGCCATTCCATGTGCTTCGGCAAAGACAGGAATCATAACAGGTGAAATATCAGGGAAAGCATCCACAGGAAGTTTTGTGTATTCGTAGATGCCTAAACCCGTGACGGCCAGAATTCCCAATACGACAAAAAACCTGTAATGAAGTGAAAAATGAACTATTCTGCGATGCATATGTATTATCCTTATTTAATGACCATGACCCGCATGGCTGTCAAGTGTTGAAGTTATAATCGCGGATTTGAGCATGAACGCGCCTTTTGTTACATATTCCTGCTCTGCTGCTAAACCGGAACGAATTTCTGCATGAGTCGCGTCTTTGAGTCCAATTTCCACAAATACAGGTTCAAAACCATGCTCATCTTTAACAAAGACGCATAGCCGCTCATCTATAGTTTGTATTGATTCCCTCGGAACAACTATATTCACGTTATTACTGGAAACAGAAACTTCAGCATTAACAAAAAGTCCCGGCCTGAATAATCCGGACTTGTTTGAAAGCACTACTCGTACAAGGGCGGTTCTGGATTCACGCTCTACAATCGGACCGATATAATCTATTACTCCATTTACTTCCGGGATATCCAAGTTGGCGGATATTATTACGTCCTGGTTTTTTCTTATAAATCCAAGGTCCTTCGGATATACTTTCAGGTCAATCCATACTGTACTTAAATCAGCAAGAATATAGATAGCCGAGTCAGTGTCAACTTGTTCTCCCTGTACAGTATGCTTTTCAATTACAGTGCCATCGAATGGGGCTTTAATTTCAAACTGAGTCAGAAATTCATCAGGTTCATCGGAAAGGATTTCGATATAGGATTTGTTAAAACCAATCGCATAGAGCTTTTGTTCCGCTGCGCGTTTTGTGATTCCAGCTTCTATGAATTCCTGTTTGCTGCGAAGATATTCCTGCTCGGATGATATTTTGTCATTCCATAGTTTTTCTTCCATCTGGAATGTCAATTGAGCCATTTTATATCGTTCATTCGCCGCAAGATAATCGGCTTTTGCGTCTGCCAGTTCCGGGCTTTCAAGGACGGCTAATATATCTCCGGCCTGTACATAGTCACCAAGAGTTTTGTTTACTTTGGTTACGACTCCTTTCACTCGCGGCAAAATATGAATAGTTGTGTCCTGATTGAGGGCAATTTGTCCTTGAAGAGATAAATGCACATCTATTGTGCCGGGGCCTGCGGCTGAAGTTTCAAGACCAATTTCCGCTATCTGTTCTGGTGTTAATTCGATGACCCGCGCTTCATTTTCTTCATGACCTTGCTCATTATGTCCTTCATTATTTTTATCAGTAAGCCCTGTGGTTTTATTAGGTCTATAATCTTCACGCTTTATATTTTTAGAAGCGATATAACCAGTTGAACCAACAAGAATTATAGTTGTTATTAATATGAGAATTTTGTGTACTTTCATTTTATCTCCCGCTTTCTCATTTTTCGATAGTCATAGATTGGTTGTTTGTAAGTCTTTCAATATCGGCTTTCATAACGTGGTAAGCAGTCAGGCTTTCGATATATTCATTTTGAACATTAAAAAACGTACGTTGTGCGTCAAGCATATTCAAATAATCTATTTTCCCTTGCTCATATGCTTTTGTCGCTGAGTCAAACAATTCAGCCGCCGCCGGTAGAATCTCGTTTTTTATCGTAACCACAAGATTATATGATTTTGAAAATTCCTTGTATGTATCGTTAAATTCATTTTGCAGTTTCAGCCATGCGGCTTTCCGCAATTGTTGTTTTTGTGACAGATTGAAAATTGCTTCCCGCCTTGCTCCCTGATTTCTGTCTGATATGGGCAGGGGAATCGAAAAGCCCAAAACAAAAGCATTGTCATTGGTTTCATTAAAGTTCTGCACACCTGCGCCTACTGTAATATCCATTAATGATTTTGATTTCTCCAGACTCAATTCCGCCTGACTTTTTTTAACTTCGATTTCCCATTGCGTATATTCCGGATTCTGCTTTAGCTGTTCTGTGAGGTCTTGAAACGATGGTAATTGCTCTATGGTTTCAAGTTTACCTTCGATCCGCTCAAAAGTTAAATCATCATGTCCCCAGAATGATGCCAGTTTTTTTCTCGAATACTCCAGGTTCAGATGCGCCTGTTGATTGTCATATTTTATATTGGAAAGAGCAATGGAAGCTCTTGTTTTTTCAAGAGGCGAATCCTTGCCCGCATCAACTCTTTTTTCGACAGATTCAAACGATTCGATGGCAAGTTTCAGCAACTCATTCGACAGTTTGAGTTGTTCCTGAGCATTCAAAACTTGCAGAAATGCTTTAGTCGTTTCACTTAATATTTCCAGTTTCGCAATCTTATAATTGAATTGTGTTAATTCTTTTTCAAGGGAAGCAACTTTCTCTCTTTTTTGTGATTTGCTGCCAAGTTCAATAGTTTGGTTTATCTGTATTGTTGATTCCGCCGAATCGAAGCCATTCCTTTCGCCGCTATCACCGATTTCTTCAATTTCGATTTCAAGTTCAGGATTAGGTTTCAGGCTCTCCTGCAACTGGCGAGCTTCTGCGGCTCTGATTTCAATTGAATAAGCCTTTAATTCTGGATTGTGAATTAATGTCAGAGCCAACGCTTGCTTAAGATTTAATATATCCTCTAATTCGACTTCATTGACAATTTGCCGGTCATTTAATTCAGCCTGTTTTGAGTTTTTTTGAAGATTTACTTCATAATGATATTCAGCAATTTCAGAAGAAGTGCGCTCGTTGATTTTTTCGGCGCAGCCATATAATAATAAAACAGAAAATAATGGTATTAAAAATAAATTACGAATATGCATAAAAATTTCCTTGCGATATTTATTCAATGCCAGGGATTACTGATAAATAGTTAGACTTTTACCAGAGAACGCTTTGGTAGAAAAACTTCGCAGAGAAATTTCATGCAATAAGGACTATAGTTTGTAAGGGAATGAAGAAATTATCAATATTTGAAATTGAATAACTATTAGAAGAATAAGTTGGTACTATATGAGAAATGTAAAAGTCATTTGTAGTTGCAATCATCGAAATTGGGGATTTGATATTGCCTTGTTTTACAGCATATAAAGTTGATGCCATTAATGAGTCGGTACAATGAATATGGTCAGTAGAAAGAAAGTTGGATATTTCTGAATTCATATCATTTTCTGCCGGGCAGTCACAATGGCTATGACCAGCGGTTTCGATAGAGACATGTCCATCATTACCATGGCATATTACGGTCATATAACCACTTAAGTAATTGATAAACATTATTGCTGTAAGGAAATTTATTAATATTTGTTTTCTCATATTAATTTGAACGAATAATAAAAGTTTTGCAAAAGTACAGTTAATTTCAATATACGGCTAAAGATAAAATATGTTCATGTTAAAAGCCATATAAACAGCCTTAATACGGACAAAACAACTTCACGTACAGTTAAAATTCACTGCATTATCAGCAAAAATGCGATGATGGCCGGTTTCTATCGGACGTATTAAGATGTTTTACTGAGCCATTTCCGGCGTAATAATTTTATAATTTCCGCTCAGGTGCATCAGGCTGAATAAATACAGCAGGCCGTCATAATATGGGTCGAAATATCCATCTTCATATGGTTCGAGTTTTGCGTTCCATACTCCATCTACGAACTTCCAGCCTTTGGCTTGTGTGCTCATAAGAGACGCCGCGCCTGTAGTTGCGACCCAGCCCAGAGAGTGACGTAATGTTTGATAGCCGCCAGCTCCCATGATTCTTTGACGAGCAGAACCATCAGGATTAAACTGATCCTCGAACTTATCAACACCTTTGGCAAAAAGGAAATTATGAAGACGTTTGCAATAATCCTGCTGCCATTCAGCGTCTTTGCATGACCATGAATAGTCTAACGCAATATTCATTGGTACTCTCCATGAGTCGAAACCAAAGGCACTCATTCCTCCGCGTCGTGGTGCTCCGCTGAACTCGGCGTAATCCGGTGTAAGACCTGTCACCGGGTTGCAGGCTTTGTGCAGGAATTCTCGTGAAACTTTTGCGCATTCAAGATAAAACTCTTCATGTCCGTCTTTGGCGTATTTTGCCCAGACTTCATAAAAGGCAGGGACATGGTATGAAGGATCAGTGTAGCCGTAACCGCCTCTATCCGGCACAAAAGTAATCATTTTATTTTCCAGATTTATCACATGTGTTATATTGCCAGTTCCATCTTTCTTCCACATGGCATCGAGAATTCTTCTTGCTTCTTTGTAATAATCTATTCCTGTGTCATTTCCCCAGCGGTTGGATGCGAACAACAAAGCTGTAACAAAATAAAATTCGCCGTCTGACGCGGAACCCTGTGATCTCATTCTGCCTGTTTGAGGATCAACTGACCATGCAAAATAAGCCTCACGCGGGCCTTCCTGATGCTGCATATATTTGACTGTCCAACGCCATAGCTTATCGTAAACATCTTTTTTGTTCAATTGTACCGCAACCATCAAGCCGTATGAAAGACCTTCGGTACGGGCATCGTGATTCTTGATGTCTGTCACGTATGCCATATCGTTGTTGTCGCCAACCTCGAAATAGACACGGTTCGGACCTTCAAACAGGTCGTGATAAGCTTTGGCTAATTTGGCGTCGATATCTTCCTGTTTATATCCGGCTTCGAGGAAAACATTGCGATATTTTCCGGTTTCCCATGCTCCTTTGTCCCACGGCTTCATTACTCCGCGAGGATCATTGACATCCGCGGCGTTGCTTTCGCCGGATTTAGCCGCTAAAGAAAAGCTTAAAATTACAAGTGCTGTGAAAAGAATTATTTTTTTCATTTTTAACCTCACTCTTTGTTTGTATATAAAGACGCACAGCCGTGCGTCTCTACAGCGATTTATCAATTAAAATTCATAATTATAAATACAATTATTATCAGCAATATTAATGGATTCATAATTAATCGTCAAGAATCTTTTCTTATCGTACCTTTTCAGGCGGTTTTTGAGGATAATTTGCCGAAATTAATCTTCAGAGACTATTATTTTGACAGTTAAATAATTAAGAGATTTGTAATCGCTTACAATAAATGTAACAAAGTATGTGCCTGCCTGTTCAGGAGTCCAATTGAATATTTGCTCGGGAAATTCCGCTTCTTCGGGTAAACCTAAAGTCTTATATATTAAATCATTACTATCATTATCCAGAGCGGAAACAGTAAAACTCAAAGGATTATTAATTGTGATATTCTGATCTTCAATTAAATCTAACGCAGGAACATTATTATCAGAAACTTCCTGCCAGTTACCTTCAAAAAACGCCAGGTCATTTACATCGATCACTCCATCAAGATTCAAGTCTTCCTTCAACGGGGTATAATTGGAACTCCATTTACCAGAAAGGCGTAATACATCATCCCATGACACTATATCATCGCCGTTTATATCTCTTATGTCACCAGCGTATGACATGGACAGGCTGGCTTGTGTTGTGCCGCCATAGGCTCCCATATTAATTCTCTTTCCATGCCGCCACAATTCATTTCTCCAGTCTGAATTTGGATCACCCGCGTCTATACAAGGGCTTGTAACACTATCCCTTACCCAAGTTAGTGCATTTGGATTCAATCTGCCAACCTCAGATTGGAGATGGTAGTCACCGTACAGCCATGTGTCTTCGGATGTGTCATTGTCATTCCAGAATCCAGTTTCAGCAAAGCAGGGGTCTTGATTGATATTACCTGTTCCGTCCCAGCCGCCTTGTATATTGGAATATTCTATCGCAGCGGAAATACATTCTATTTGAATGTTATCAGTGTCACGGCTGTTATGGAAGATAATTGAATTTTTTATCTTTGGCTGTTGGCCGGATACTCCACGCTGTCCATTAGAGGAGATTGTGCTATTGATGACGTTTGGAAGATTGCAGTTGATGCCATGAAGTCGGTTTGCCGCAATGACGCAGTGTTCAATTACAGGCATACTTAAGTAAGAAGTGCGACCAGTAGAAATAGTTAAGCCGCTGCCTTGATTGCATAGAATCTCGCAATATGAAATATTCGGGCTTGCGTTATTCTGCATTTCTATTCCGTTACCGTTATTTTCAATGATTCTGCAACTGGAAATAGTAGGTGACGCGGCGTCGCAATATATGCCGATGTCCGCGCCGGTGATTGTAAATCCTGAAATTATGGAATTCGCATCTTCATTATTAGAAAATTTCACCGCTATGTCACTTCCTTTAATGATTGTTGAAGCGACAAATTTAGAATTGTTCGGATCAGAGGAACTAACAGTTATTTGTTTACCTTTGAAGTCGATGTCTTCATTATATAATCCGGGGTAAACTATAATAGTATCACATGGATCTGCGTAATTGATTGCGTCCTGAATGGAAATATACTGATTTCCGCTCGTGATATTTTTGATTGGTTCGGTAGATTTGAGGTTTGTCTCGAACGCAAATATTTGGGTACTTGCCCCAGGTTCAAGTTCAATTGTGTGTACCTCTGTCGGCATACCGACAACAGCAATTTTTATCTCATATGTCCCGTGAAATCCCCTTAAATTTACATTTCCCGATAAATCGGTGAAATTGGAATCTTCAGTTGTCCATTCATCTCTAAGTTTTTCGTATCTTTTGCCTGCTTCGTTTAAAGTCCAGTCACTATTTACAATACCCCAATTCTCACGCCAGACTGAGCCTTTTAAGAATCCCCACATGATTATTCCTTCTACGCTGCCATGACTGAAACATATGCGAAAGAGGTTCTCAAGGTCATTGGCACGCTGAGATTCACTCGACGCGTTTGTATCGAATTCGGTAGCCATAATTGGCACGCCTACTACAGCAAGTTTTTGAAGAACATCATTATAGTATTTCTCAGGCTGAAAAGGTGAATTGACATGAGCCTGAATTCCAAGACCTTCAACCGGCGCTCCAAGGTTGATAAGTCCCAAAGCTCGATTAGCATATGGAGTACCGTTATAACCGCCAAAGGAATTATTCGAATATTCATTCATATACATTGCACAGTTGGGGTCGATTTGGTTGGCCAGATCGAAAAAATGGGCGCGGCCAGCTTCTCCAAGACAATTAAAAGAGTTTCCGGACAGCATTTCGTTATCTATGTCCCATTGAACAATTTGGCCTTTATAACGTCCAACTACACTGTTGATACGCTCATCAATTTCGGTCAACCTTTCGCTTGAATTTGGATATGTATTACAAGCAAGGCCTGATACCCAACTCGGCGTTTGAGCACCAGTTTCCCAAACAATACAGTGTCCCCGTAAAATGATATTGTTATCTTTACACCATTTGGCTATATAATCCGCCTGGTTATAGTTTTCTTTATCTCTATTTGATTCATTTGAAGACCATTTCATCTCGTTTTCGCACACCGCCCACTCGAAATGGTTAAGAACGAAATCCCTGTATTTACTGTTGCCTGATAATTGGCCGTAAGAGAGACATGTACCAAAAGCGAACAGATGGCGTTTCTGTTTTATTTGTACATAAGCGTTAATGACCGGATTTCCATTGGAATCTACTACTGTAATTTGTGCGTTTCTCTTTCGTATCTGCTCAATTCTCGCGTTGGCTTCGCTTATCCAGTCTCCTTTAACCGATGAAGCGGGGAAAAAGAGATAAAAAATAAGAATTCCTATCATTACAAATTTTATATTGATTTTGGAATAACAACCTGAAAATATCATTTTATCTCCCGATTCCTATTAACACCGGCAAATCATAGTACTGTAAATGAAAGATTCCTCAAGGGATAAAAAGCTTTCCCAACGTGAAGAACTCTCTGTTGCTATTATACGGCAAATAAACTTTCAAACGCAAGGAAAAATGAGAATTCATAATAGAGATATTTAAATATTCTATTTAATGAAAGTCATTTATGGTGGCATTAAAATATAAAATGTACGTAGTTTACGTATTTTTACTTTTTTCAAAAATATTTATTTTTTTCGATTTTT
>CAZVOA010000050.1:0-19785 GCA_964628465.1 uncultured Pirellulales bacterium
CCCTCTATAATTAGCGAGATGTTACATTTTTGAACGAAAACTGCGCCAAAAATGAAGGTAGTGACATAGGGGCAAAATCGCTAAATCCATATGCGGCCTGCAATAAAAATTATTTTATTTTTTTCAGATTTTCTCTATGGGGTGTTACACTTTTGAACGAAAAGTACGCTGAAAATGAGGGTGTGAAATAGGAAAACGGTGCGTTTGAACGCACATCCCAAGGAGTCCATGAGACCTACAAAGAAAATAACTATCTATCTAAAAGTTTAAAAGGTATAATTCAAAGCTTATTTGAAAGTGGGAAAATAATGCTTAAAAATAAAGAATATTTTATAACCGGATTTAGCGACTGGCGTAAAGAATTTGCTGAGTATAAATATTTAATTTTTCTTTCGCTGATAATTTTTGCTATAGCTACTTACCTTGACTATTTATCCGGTGTGTACACTTCAATGGTGGAAACGGCAGATGTGCCAGATTTAATTTTAGACCATATTAACCCTGTTAATTTAAGTATTATATATATCTGGGGTTATATATTTTTCACTTCGTTACTGGTTTTTTATCCCGTATTATTTCATATCAGGACTTTGCATATTGTAATAAGTCAGCTTAGCCTGCTTATAATGCTCAGGTCAGTTTTTATTCTTTTAACTCATCTCCATATGCCGCAAGATGCAATTATTGTTGACTTTCCCGGAATATTTCAGAAATTAAGTTTTCAAAATGATATGTTTTTCTCCGGCCATACCGCGATTCCGTTCCTGGGATTTCTGATGTTTAAAAAGAAAATAAGATACCTGTTTCTATTCGGCTCGGCAATGATGGGAACCGTGGTTTTATTAATGCACGTACATTACAGCATAGATGTTTTTGGTGCATTTTTCATAACCTACGGCAGTTATAAAATCGGCAACCTCTTAATCCGAAAAGCTGAGCATTTCATCAGAAGCTAAATACTTCCTTTAATAATGTACATATATCATTTTATTCCCGAATAATTTTACCATGTGTAATGAACCTTATAAGTAATAATTTTTTCTTCATCTGGTTTTAAAGTTATATGAAATTCAATTGTTTGACTGTCTGTTTTTACAAAACTATCTGATTTTTCAGTTATATCCCAGTTAATCCAGCGATAAAGATTTTCAACTACCCGTATCTCTACCGGCTCATTTTCCTTGTGATTTCGAACTTTAATTTCAAACGATTCATCAAGCCAATCAGATGAAGTATCAATTTTATAATCAGTTCTTGTTCTTTCGCCAACCAGGTCAAAAGCATTTCCCGTATATACTCTGACAGTTTCATCTTTAGGTGTATGGTCAATTATATTTTCTCCGGTAAATTCAAGCTGACCATCATCACCTTTTCTGTAAAACCTTAAGATTCCTCTTGGTAACGGGATGCCGAGATTATTTTCTTCTGAATTTTTGAACTCCTTCATAATCCAGACTTTCCTGTTACAGTCTGTCCCGTATTCCTTGTCCTGCCTGATACTGCTTGCATCCCAGCCGCGGTATCGATTCCAGTCTATTTTTGCACCATTGTAAACATAAATGCGTTTGGATTTTACTTTTTCAGCTTTTAAAAACTCAACTTGTTTTGTTTGCTGGTCATAAAGAGTTGTTTTATGCGCGAGTGTATAAAGATGATAATCCTCGAATGCCTGCTCTGTTACTACTTCTGCCCTGCTTTCCTCTCTTTTACTTCTCAAAACCTCTGCGGCTTCATACATATTTTGTGAGTTCTGAATTTTACTGACATCGCCGGCCATAAGTTTAATCTTCGCGTTTTTGAACATTTTGCCGGTCTGGTTATCAATTGTCACCCATCCGATAACATCTAAGGTATCGTCTTCATCCATTGAAATCATACTGTAATCTGCTTTCCAGCTCATTCCGCCGGTAACGTAACTCAACTCTGCATCAAGATCACGTGTGTTATTGGAATTTAGCAACCAATTCAGAGTTGGTTTTAGAATAGTATCGTCCGCAAGAGACGGAAACAAAGGCTGGCCGGGCAAGCTGAATTGCAGCCTGCCGTCAACTTCAATAATAGGCTGAGTACTTGTACTGACATTATATGAATAATTTGAATTGTAGCGTCTGGGAATGACATAGCCGCTTCGAATAATTTTGCCTTTAACAATTTGATTCGTTCCATTAACAGTATTAACAAGAAAATCTATTTCTTTGCCTTCATATAATGAAAGAAGCAAACCTTGTGATACAGGATCGGAACGATAGTTTTGCTCGAGAATTTGGATATCAGTCTTGCCTTGCGGGTCGCGAAGAATTACAGAATCTGGTTCGAGCAAAGCTGTTATATCCGCAAAACTGACTTCATTTTCTCCTTTCTTAAGATTGAGGTCTATCATATCACGTACAACCGCAAAATTTTGATTGTAGATTGTAAGAGATGGTTCAGCCATTGCGGCAGAGCATGAAACTAATAGTACTGTAATAACAATTTGAAAAAATCTTTTCCAGTTCATCTTTCTTTCCTTTCAATATTTTTGTCTATATAAAATAGTTTTCATTAATACAGACGTAATTGGAGGCTTAACGGTTGACATGCTGCATAATATCAGATGAAAATAATAACATGGCCATAAATAAAACAGCGATATTGACGCAATATCATCGTTTTTAGCGTCAGAATTGTTTTGTAAAAGTTTTGTAAAATCTTGCAGTTTCTTTAACGCAAGAAAATCCCAACGATTTTAACAGGCAGCTTTTCAATTACATAAGAAATAAGAGGTATATTTATTACATACTACAAATCTATATACTCGGGGCAATTGGAAATTTTTATTGTTCTGGTTGATTGGCCGCTGTGTTCGAGTTCTATGCGGATGTAATTTATTGTTTTAAGTGCCGCTTCGATTTTGTCCGCCCATTCGATAACAACTATCGAATTTGGGTAACAATAATCATCGAAACCTAACACTTCGAACTCTTCTATTGATTCGAGTCTGTATGCATCTATGTGGAAAATATCCAGACGGCCATGGTATTCGTTTACAATCACGAATGTCGGGCTGTTTACCGAGCCGCTGCCTTCTGCTCCCGCTCCCTTCGCGATTCCTTTTACAAAATGTGTTTTTCCTGCGCCCAACTGCCCGGTCAACGCGATTATTTCGCCGCCTTTTAGCATTGAGCCTATTTTTCGACCAAGTTCAATTGTCTCTCGTGGAGAATCTGTCACTATGTTATACGTATCGTTCATATTTATTTCGTTAAATGATCAAAACCTTTAACCTGAATATCTTTAATTTGTCCGTCAGGCATTTTTATTTTAAATTCACATTGCTCGGTAATTGTACCAATCTGTGTAATTGGAACTTGTTCGTCCCATTGTTCGAGCAATTTATCATAATCTTTTTGCGAAAGAGTAAAAAGCAGCTCGAAATCCTCGCCGTCATTCAATGCTGCTTCAAGTGGATTTTTAGTTTTTTTCGCATCTTTTGAAATCGGAATTTTATCAGCTTCTATTAAAGCTCCGACTTTACTTTGCGCACATATTCGATTCAAGTCACTGCTTATGCCGTCACTAAGGTCCATCATGGAATGCAGTTCAACCATCTGCGCCATTTTAAGAGCTTCGTTTACCCGCGGCTCGAAATCAAGGTGTTTACCGAAAATTGAACCGCCCAAAGAACCTGTTACACAAATAGCATCTCCGGCTTTTGCGCCAGACCTTCTGACGGGTTTATTACTCGCAAGTTTGCTTAACATTGCGACATTTATTACGAAAGGACTATCGGTTCTCCACTTGGTAATGTCACCACCCACCAAAGCGCAATTATATTTTTTTCCCGCTCGCATAATACCCGCATGAAGCTCTTTTAACTCATCAGAGCCGAAATCTTTTGATAAGCCAACTGAGACAACCGCCGCAAGAGGAATCGTAGCCATAGCGGCACAGTCACTGAGACTTGCAGCCATCGCTTTGTAACCCACCTGCTCGATAGTCGCTTTCGATAAATCGAAATGCACGCCGTCAAGCAATATATCCGTAGTAATCAAAACAGATTCATTTCCAATACGAATCTGAGCCATGTCATCGCCGATACCTATAGGAAAATCCTCAACAGGTAACGAACACTGGCTCGCAAACCAGCTTGTAATATTGTCTTCGCCGTTTGTCATCTTTGTTCCAACTGCTTCGTCCAATATTCGATTTGTCTTTTTGCCTGTTTAGGTCCGGCCGCGCCTTCAGTGACATAACTATTCGCGACATTTACTGAACCGAGGCTATCAAAAACATCCTGTTCTATAGCGGCACAAGCAAGTTTCATTTCATCAAGATTAAGCTCACCAAGCTTTTTTGTTTCCTTTTCACATTTCGCTACAAGCTGGCCGACTATTCCGTGAGCCTGGCGGAATGGAATACCTTTTTTCACGAGGTATTCCGCGAGTGCAGTTGCATCAAGAAAACCTTCATCAAGTCCAGCCGCAATTACAGTGACATTAAACTTCATATTCGATATAATTCCGCGAGCCATATCAATGCATGCTTCTATAGTATCGGATGAACTGAATATATGAATCTTGTCTTCCTGCATATCACGGTTATATCCTGAAGGCTGGCCCTTGAGTATTGTCAGCATACCAATCAGGGAACCGTAAACACGGCCGGTTTTGCCGCGAATCAATTCCGCGACATCAAGATTTCTCTTTTGCGGCATCATGCTCGATGATGTGCAGTAGGCATCGTCAACAGAAACGAATCCGAACTCATTGGACGAATACAAAATTAAATCTTCAGCAAGAGTAGATAAATGTGACGCGATGAGCGAACAATCAAAAATGAATTCGGCGCAAAAATCTCTGTCGCTTACTCCATCTATGCTGTTGTAAGTTATGTCGGAAAAGCCAAGCAATTTCGCGGAGTTTTTCCTATCCAGAGGAAGAGTCGAACCTGCCAGAGCGCCGCTGCCGAGAGGAGAAATATTGAGCAATATTTTGCAATTTTTCAACCGTATAAAATCGCGTTCGAGCCGCTCGACAAAACTCAATAGATATGAAGCAATCGATACAGGCTGCGCTCTTTGCAAATGCGTATAGCCAGGCATAATATTATCAACATACTTTTGAGCCAGCTTTACAAATGCTTTCTGGAGCAGAGTGATTTTCGCCTGAATAATTTCAATTTCATCTCTCATCCAGAGCCTGATGTCAGTAGCGACCTGGTCATTTCGGCTCCTGCCTGTATGAAGTTTCTTGCCGATATCGCCTGTTTTTTCAATCAAAGCGGCTTCTATCGCCATATGTATATCTTCAAACTTTTTATCAAACTTAAACTTCCCCGCCTCAATTTCGTCACTTATCGTAATCAGCGCATCCTTTATTTGCCGAAACTCATCTTTTGTAACAAGTTTCTGCTCGGAAAGCATCTGAGCATGCGCAATCGAGCCGACAATATCATATTTGTACAGCCGCTTATCAAATGAAAGCGATTCGACAAAATCAACAGTTAAATCATCAGGCTCACCCGATAACCTTTTTTCCCAACTTTTTTCAGCCATTTTTTGCTCCAGAAAAATTTTAAAATATTTTATAAGATAATACGCGCATTAAGGATATATGTCAATATTTCTAATTGAGCAGAAATAGTGAAAATATGCTAATTGAATTGCTGTTAATACTGGTAAAATATGAAGTAAAAAAAATGGGAGAGCACTAAACGCTCTCCCGATGTCTATGTGACTCTTTCCGTATTATATTAATCCTTACTTATTTTACCAGATTTACGATCAGACTTGTTGGCATTAACTTCAGACAGGCAAAACAAGCTAAAACTAATATGGCCTTTTTGGTCATTTTTTAGAGCCACCCATTTGTCAAAGATATATATAAATTATCGGTATGATTTTCTGTAAAGCTTGAGCCTTTTTCTGAAATTGTTCATTAGCATTTACAGGAACAGAACTTACAGCAAAAAAGAGTTTGAAGCATGTTTAATAATGCGTTATTATGGCTTAAAAATCGTGTTTTGTATAAAATATATTTTAATTAAGTGAAAAAAATGAAAATAAATGTACTTGGAATATCCACCAGCCCGAGGCGAAACGGAAACAGCGATTTACTTATCCGAAAAGCCCTTTCCGGTGCTGAATCGACAGGAGCGAATGTTGAATATCTCAGCTTAAAAGACTACAAAATCAATCCATGCACCGAATGTAATTCATGCTATAAAACGGGAAGATGTATTCTTAAGGATGATTACGAACAGGTTCTTGAGAAAATCCTTCGTGCTGACAGGCTGATTTTCGCAACTCCCATATTTTTTATGAGCGTTTGCGCACAGGCAAAAATATTAATTGATCGCGGCCAATGCTTATGGTCTGAAAAATATATATTAAAAAGAGAAAATATAAACTCTTCCCGTGATTGCAGAGCTATGATAATAGCTACCGGAGGTTCAAAAAGCAAAAAGCAATATGAATGCTCCAGATATATTTTCAAAACATATTTTGACTGCCTTAACGTCAAATATATCTGCGGCCTATTTGTTGGCAAAGTCGATGAGTCAGGGGCAGTTGAGAAACATCCAACAGCTCTCGAAGAAGCTTATAGACTTGGATCTATTCTTGCTTTATCAGGTACTCCACTACCCGAAAAACCGATTGAAATAGAACTTATAAATGTTTAGTTTAAGACAGTTAATCTAAATCATCTATAATCCATCTTATCCGAACGACTATTTCACAGGATTCATATTATTATAAATTCTCTGATAAATTCGATGCGATTTGGTTTCACTTCCAAATGTTCCGACTCGAATAGCAATTTTAGTAGAATATTCAGAAGGAGCGGTCATTTTAATCTGTATTCTTTTTTCTTCAGCGTCATATGCGATAATTGTCGCCGAAAGAGCATCCTTTGATTTGCTGATTACTCTTAATTCAAGCTGTTCAGCAGCCAATAATGCGGCAGAATAAACTATTTCGATATTTTTTGTTTCCGTCGATTCAAGGTCGCCTCTTACATATGCAACAGTACCCGCGGCACCAAGTCCAACAGCAGCAACAACACATCCCTGACAGAAAATCGCTATTCCAGCGAGAAGAATTATTACGGTATTCCATTTCTTTTTCATATTTACAATCCTTTATATTTAAATACAATCTGATTACTCTCCAACCTTTTCAATTAATAAGCAATCCAGGCGTGGTGGATTCGCGGCATCAGAATCTCTGTATGCTATTGAAATAGTAGTTACACCGGCTGGTAATGTCCAGGTAACTTTTGGATTACTATAGTCGTCCTGGGTGCAATGAACATCATCCCAGTGCCATGCTGCGCCTGCTGGTATAGCATTCCACTTACACCAGCCACTGCCATCCAATTTAACATCTGATGCTGCTCCATCGACTTTAACCCAGAAAGCATCCTGATTTGCTGCTTCAATACTCACGCGGCCCCAAATTACATACTTGCCGCCGGTCAAATTAACCTGATAAGTGACATGACCATCTGTTGGAGGAGCAGTGCTGGACGATGTTGTACCATTTTTAACTTTTATGTACTGGTCGCCGGATGCGCCTGGATAGACATTATTTACCTCCATAGGTGACGTAATAGTGCTATATGCTTCTGCTTCGACAAATACATCAGGATAGGCAACTAAAGCAGTTGTGCCAGTAAGCATAATATCATCAAGATAAATGACACCTATACTGCCTTTAGAACCAATCTTCTCTACCCCAATTGTAATTGTTGTAATATTTGAAAGATTCACTCCAAGAGTAGTAAGATTAATATCCCATTGACGCCATATGTCCTGTGTTAGTGCGTTTATTGAACCGGTATAAACAGCCTTCTTGCCGCCTATTTCGCAATATAATTGTGCGTCACCAACATCTGTTACGTTCGGATCACCTCTGAACCATATTGTTAATGTCTTTGGTGAGCCTTTGGACCAGTCGGAACCATTCAATAGCTCTGAAGTTTCCGCTGTGACTTCTGAATAACTGTATGATTCATTGTCATATTGCATTGGTGCAGAATGACCGCCGCTGTGATTAATTGTATGAAGGTACGGCGTATCTTTCCTGCCCATATATGAACCGTTTGCCCCGTCACCAAGTTCGGCGCCATCTTTCCACGTCAAAAAGACCGCGTTGGAGCCTGGATCATTACCATAGCCGCTCTCGAAACCTTCAATCAGAATCGTAGATGGAACACTAAAGCTCCATACATCTCCCTTCCATAATGAAGGATCCATACCGTTATTGATTTCGTCAACACGCCAGTAGTAAGTATTTCCCATGCTAAGATTTGGAAGATAGCTGCTCGCTGTTAAAGTGGCAGGAGTGACAGCACCGTTTGTTACAGCGGCTTCATCTGTTCCAATATATAACTTATGAGTAAGAGCTTCTCTGCCTTTACGCCATTTCAACATTGTTCCGAAAGCTACATTTTGCGCATTATCGGCTGGAGTTGGAATTCTCGCATAAACAGGAACATAAGTGAAACGAACCTCAGCAAGACCGTAAGACTTTACACTACTGGTTCCATGATTGGAAAATGCTGTTATACGGACTGATTTGGCGACTACATCATTGAAGTCAACTGTGGTATTATACTCATAGTTTGAATTGTTTGCGGCTTTGTTGAAGTAATTCGCGTCTGGTACATCAACCCATGCCTGGCCGTCGATGGAATACTGGACAAGAACGTCCTTGAAACCATAACGAAATGAAAGAGTATGATTATAGTTCCAGACCAGCATTTCGTGAATCCTGTAAAGTTTATCGAAGTCATACTGAATCCAGACATTATTGGTATCCTTTCCACTGGATACCCATGAGTTTAAACCTGAACTTATCTCATGACGATTCGGGAAATTCGGATCGATTCCCAGTCCTGAGCCGTTTACTGTATTGTTCGGGTCATTATCTTTTGCACTGCTTATCGCGGTGACATTTGCAATATTTGCGAACGGAAGGTCCAACGCCGCTTTCTCAACTGTAAAGCTCCATATATTGCCTTTATATACCTCAGCGAATTCATCTATTTCATCGACTCGCCAGTAATAAGTCTGCCCAAATTCGAGAATACCTGGAACAAAATTATTCGCGTCCAAAGGCTGACCGGCGGAAACTATCGTGCCAAGCGGCTCACTAATAGTCGCGTATTGAACATCGTTGAAATCCCTGCCGAAAAATACATTATGAGTATTAGCAGCAGTACCAGGTATCCAGCTAAGAATTGGATCATATTCGATATCCCCTGCATTATTAGCAGGATAAAATGCTTTAGCTTTATTCGCTGCTCCAAGCATATAATTTACCGAATTTAGAAATATTGACTTGCCTGTTTCAGTAAGATTCAACGACCCGCTTTCCTGCCCAGCACTTCCCCCTGCCGCAAAAAACATTCTTTTTTCGAGCGGTTTTTGCGAAGTACCAGAATTAAATGCGGTACCAGCCTCCCATTCAGCAATCCAGACATAATTATTTTCAGCTCTTCTGGCTAAAATTGTTCCATTGCCTATCGTTTCTGAAGTGATAAAGGTAACCTCCCCTTTATTGACCGACTCGTCAATCATATCTACCTGTCCATTATTTGCTGATATATCTTTAAATATATCATGACTTTCATCAACGATGTCCATCGCTCCCTCTTGCAGGAATTCTTCAACCTGACTGCTGTTAATCCACTGCCAGCGGCTTGTTCTGGTAAGATAGGAATTTAATAATATCAATGGAGAATCTATCGAATTCCACTGAGTAATTTCTCCGCCGTCAATATAACCTCCGCTGTTTGTGTTTCTGCTTATAATGACAAGATCCGCATTGTCGAGTGCTGAAATTTTAGCAGTATTTAACACCTCAAAGGTGCCAGTTGTATCCGCAATTACGTTATATCCCTGTGATCTAAGTAAATCTACCCACCCCATATCAAAAGGAATACCATTGGCATCAACCTTCCATTCTGAGACCCAAATTATAGTTTGAGCATGAACTAAAGAACAAATGGATAAAATTATTGTAAATAAGGTTAAAATAACCGCTTTTTTCAAGCCAATCCTCCTCGGATTATCAACCAAGTAATTAAGGATAGAATATTATAATAACTATAGTAATAACAAACATTTACGCTACTATTATATTTTATAACAAATTTACACCGGTAAAGTCAAGGAAATTGCGGCCTTCCTATATTGTGTTTAATAAAAACAACATGAAAACATTATCAAACATATTAGCAATAGCTCCGCATATTGAGCTTTCTTAAAAGCTTATATTTTCTATACTTACAAAAAGCGGGCGACCAGATTCGAACTGGCGACTTTCAGCTTGGGAAGCTGACATTCTACCGCTGAATTACGCCCGCGTATCATTCATTACATAAAATTATATTGATTTCGGAACATAACACGCCAAAAAATAATACAATTTGGATTTATTGCTTGTTCTAACAATATTCAATTCACTCCAAAATAGCAAGTAATTTTGCTTACCTGAGTGTATAAAATATTTTTTCCTATTTTACTATTTTGCATTTTTATTGGTTTATATTCGCTATAGCTGATATAATACAGGTTTTTAGTAATTTAGCAATTTTTATTGATATTAGCGAAATGAACTTATGCCTGACGGACTTAAAGAATTAAATAAACATATACAAGATATTCCAGCTTTGCTGAGCGTTAAGAAACTTCCATGGCTAATAGCCGGACCCTGCAGCGCCGAAACCGAAGAACAGGTTATGGCAACTGCTGTTGGATTGGCAAAATGCCCCAACGTAAAGGTTTTTCGTGCCGGTATCTGGAAGCCCAGAACGCGTCCCAACTGCTTTGAAGGAGTAGGCGAAGAAGGTCTCAAATGGCTCAAAAATGTGAAAGAACAAACAGGACTTCTGACCGCGACCGAAGTAGCCAACTCCAAACATGTCGAGCTATGTCTCAACAATCAAGTCGATATCCTCTGGATCGGGGCAAGGACTACAGTCAGTCCGTTTATCGTACAGGAAATCGCGGACGCTCTTCGCGGAGTTGATATTCCGGTCCTGGTCAAAAATCCGGTAAATACCGATATTGGTTTGTGGATAGGCGCGTTCGAGAGACTCTATCAGGCTGGGGTTGAAAAACTCGGAGCTATCCACAGGGGATTTTCTTCGTTCGATGAAACCGAGTACCGCAACAAACCTCACTGGGAAATACCAATTGAACTCAAGAGGCTTTTACCTAACATTCAGATTATTTGCGACCCAAGTCATATCGGCGGCGACCGCAAATATATCGAGCCTCTTTCCCAAATGGCGCTCGATTTAGGTATAAACGGCCTGATGATAGAAACGCATATTGAACCAGCGAAGGCACTAAGTGACTCAAAACAGCAAATTACACCGAAAGAACTTATCGAATTACTTGGTATCCTTAAGGTACGTGACGCGGTTCCATCGGATGTTTTACTAAAGGCTCAAATCGCCCGTCTTCGTACATCCATCAGCCGGATAGATGCCAGAATCATTCAGGACATTGCCGATAGAATGAAATATGTCGAGGAAATCGGCCAACTCAAACAACAACACAAGATACCCGTTTTACAAATGGACCGCTGGGAATCTCTTCTCAAAGACCATATCGAAAAGGGTCTTGAAAAAGGATTGGATAAAGAATTCACAAAAGCTCTATTCGAATTGATTCATACGCAGGCAGTGAAGAAACAATTTTAATAATTATACAAATAATCCGGATTCTTCGCTATCGTTCAGAATGACAATATTATGCGAGCATATTGATTGAACTGGAAGCAAATTGATTTTGTGCGCTGTAGCCGCGGCTGTATTCTATCGTGTTTGAGAACCATTGCTGGAATCTTGATTTGTTAAAATCATCTGCTCCGGCATTCTGGTTACGAGAATCGTTCTGGCCTGAATTTCCGGAATTGTCACCCTGCATTAATTGCTCTTTGGTGGAATCGTTAGCGCTGAACCTGTTTTCTGTCGAGACAACATCAATCCTTTTCAATTGTATGCCGCTCTCGGAAAGACTCTTTAGAATATCAGGTAGAGCATGTTCGATTTCAGTTTTGGTTTCTGCCCTGCTTACTTGAAGTGTTCCAGTCAACTCACTGTTCTTTTCACTGAATTTGATCATGACAGAACCAAGTTCAGGCGGATTCAGGTGGATTGTAATCTGCTTTTCGCCGCCCTGCTGAATCGTCGAACTGCTAATCGTTTCTGAGATATGTTTGCTTATTTGAGATGAAACATCGTTATCTGGACTGGCTTTCAAAATATCCGAAGCGGCTTTTCCTGATGTCACCGCCGAAATATTTTGAGTTTCGTTCGTTTGAGGATTTGCAAATGGTTGCTCGACTACAAGGTTATTATCATTAATAACCTGAACATCATTTTTTATTGAAGCAGAAGACAACGCATCAGCGATATCAGGTTTTTGTTTCAAAGAATCATTTGCATTTTTCGCTAAGCTATCAAATAAACCATCACTTTCCTGTGAGGCTTGTGATACATTTATTTCGGCATCCGCCTGCTGTTCATTTGTATGCTTACTAAATTCCTGTAAATTCTGTATATGTTTTTTCGCAATCTGAGATATTTGCTCTACAGGTTTAGAATCGCTTAATAGTTCATCGATTTTGCCTTTACCTTCAGAAATAGTTTCAGACATAACGTCTTTCTGTTCCTGAACCATATTAAAAACGTCTTTAACAGCAGGTAGATTGTTTTTACCAGTAAAAGTCTCCGGGGATATTTGTTCCGCATTATTATTTGCCAGAAGTTTTGAAACATCTTGAGTGTTATTATTTTCTGTTAAAGCTTTTTCTGTTTGTTGACCTTCGACAGGAACTTGATTTAAACCGTTTTGGCCGTTTGAGTTTTCCGGCAATATAGTTTCAATAGCAAGCTTTCCATTTTCGGTTTCATCAAGAGTTTTTATCTGTTCCGGTTTAACCGCATAATATGTCACTGTATTGGATTGTTCGAGGACGGCAAGAACATCTTCATTTGTTATTTCATTCTGCTCAGGTAATTCTTTTTGAGTCGAATCATCCACAACTTCCGACTGAGGGTTTACCTGCTCATTTTCCTGGATTTCGTTATTACAATTTTCATCTGTTTTGTTTTGTTCAGCCGTCTGATGATTCTTTGATTTATGGTTTTCTATTTTCGGACTTGTTTCATTTGGGGACTTTTTTTCAACTTCAGGTCTATCTCTAAAAACGTCACTTCGTTCATTGTTTTCATTTATATTTTGTGATTTATTGTCCGCAGATGAATATTCAGAATCATTTCTTTCCGCCCGGTATGGTTCCTCGCTGACAGAAAATCGCTTACCGCTGGAAACATCTGCCTTGACTGGGGCAGCCTGATTCGCCGGTATTAGTAGTTGTCCAATATTTGTTATGTTTTCAATCATATCTTTATATACAAATAAACCTAATTCATTTATCTATATGCAACATGCGTGCCAGCAAATTATAAAAATAATTCAATACTCCATATCCCTTTATATAGCAAGTAGTTATGATTACACAAAATTATATTCCATGATTTAATATGAATTGCAGCGAATTTAATACGGCGAAAATTTCCATTACAAAGGAAATATTCTCCGCATTGCAAAAGATAGTTGAAATGAAGAAAAGAAGCTCTGGAAAATCAATTTTGCGCTCTCGGCTCACCGAAAATCTGCAAAGTACCTTCGATAACAGGTAAAGTTTTTGTCTCAACTTTAATATCGCGATAATTACCGGTGACTTCCATTCTTATAACCGCCCTGCCAAGTCCCTCGGTTAGTGATTGAATAATGGAAGGATCATCGGAAGCCAGCCTGTTTCCTCGTGCGGTTAAAGATAAATTCATATCACCATTTAATAAACTTATCAAGCCTGAACCGTGAAAAGCAACGCTTTTACCTGACATATCAAGTTTTTCCACGAAAAGGCCGTCCCTTTTAATATATGAATCGATAAACATAGTGTCGAAAGCATATTCACTCGGTTCATTAAGATTAAGAACCTGTAAAAGCTGTGCGATAGGCGACATTTTGCCTACCTTCATATTTTTAATCGATAACCTGCATGACCCAATCCGCGAATTATTTTGTGGAACATGTGAAGACAAACTCATCGAGCCGCTCATTTTCCCACTTGTGGTTGCTTTTGCCTGGGTGTCATTTGCCTCAGATAAAAATTTCTCCAGGTCAACATTTTCAAAAGCGACCTGCAAAATATATTCCGAAGGAGAATTTTCATGCTGGATAAATTCTAATTGGCCGGTTGTTTTACCATCATATAAATCGGCAAGAAAATATTGTGATAACCACTTCTTCTGGTTGGGGTCATAAGTAACTTCTGTGCTTAAACCAGTGAATTTTTTGCCAAGCAAGCTAAGATTACCATTATCAATAAGCATTTTACAATCACTAAAACCTCTACCGGAAGCATACTTACCCTGTACTTTGATAATCGAATCCAGCTTTGCCGGCTTGCCGGACAATACAAAATCACATTTACCCAGATTGGCTGTGCCATTAAAATCTATTGTATTTGCGTCGTCGTTTTTTATTAAACGGAAATTATTAAAATCAATGTCAATATATCCAGTTGGTGACAAAGTTTTATACAAATCCAGGCTTTGGGGAGGTAAAAATTTAATAAGATTTTTATTAACTGAAATATTACCGGCGGAAACACTCAATTCGGCCTGCTTCAATGCCCCATTATCGAGTCGTATATTACCGTTGAGGAAAACCTTCTCTCTCTCTGATTCTTCCTGAGTCCTGTTATCCAAAAAAGCGGTAATATTCTTTAGTTTGACATTATTAGCATCAATTTTCATCAAACCTGTAACATCTGTCACCAGGCAATTAAAATCCTTGAGATATATACTATTTCCCAGACAATTCATCATAACGCTGTATTCGACAGGTTCTTCCGGTTGCAGCTTCTTTAAATCGATAACCATATCCGCCATACCGTTCGGATCGAAGCTCTCAACCGTTTTCTTTATGGACTCCGGTAATAAGGACTGCAATTCCTTGTCGTTCAAACGAACATTTTTCAAATCCAAAGAAACATCATAACATAACCGCTTTTCCATCTCAGGCATAAAGCGTCCTGTGAGCAAAACCGGCATGTCACCGTAATTACCGGAAAGCTTTTTTACTTCAGCTAAATCAGGCGACAGAAGAATATTCGCGGAAATATCAGTAACGTGTTTTTCAAGAAAATCCATCTTTATCGCGGTATCCGAACAATTCATATCCGCGTAATATTCTATATCACCAGATTGAGACCTTTCAACAGTAATCGTACCGCTGGTAAAACCAGAAGGCTGGAAATTCTTGTATATCTGTTTTTGACCATTTTGCAGTGCAGCCTCCAAAACCGGATCCATCGGGATATTATTCACATCAATTACGAATTTATACGGGTCATCCTCCATTTGATTTTTTATAATTTCGCCGTTTATCTTAAGCTCAATATTGCCATCTCGGGAGAAAGCGTTCCGAACCAATATTTTATCAGGACCGAAATCAAGTTCTCCCGTCAGATTCTTTAATGGATAAGGAAAATTATCATAGGAAGCATCGACATCGAGTAATCCTATTTTCAGATTTGTTTCCCTGCCTGTATCTTTATTTCTTTCCATCCGTAAATCAATCGTGACGTTACCTGTGGGTGAAAACGAGGACCAGAATTTCTGTTGTTTTTCATTCAAAGCTTTATATAAATCATCTTTCAATGGTAAATTGTCACTTGCTATATCTACTTTATATTCGCGATCCGCACCGAGGTATGTGTACCGGCCGCTAAATGATAATTCCGATTCTTCATGCTTTCCTACAAGATTATCAAATGATATGCTTTCATGACTGAAATCAAGGTCGCCTTTCAGATGCTCAATGGTATATGGAAATTTTGAATTAATAAACTCGATATCTCTGCAATGAACAGTACCATCAATTTCGCTATCGGCGAGTTTTTGCGTATTACCGGACATTTTCAAATCAATGTCGATTAATCCTTTAGGTTTATATTCATCGAGAAATTTCTGTAAAGCCGATATAAAACCATATCGCCGGGCAAAAGACGGTATTTTTACATCAAGTGCATTTGGTTCATTATTCCTTAAGGATTGCATGTCTTTAATTTTAAGAGCCAGAGAGTAATTATCATCCTTGTCGTATTTCAACTCAGCGGCGGAAACGTTAATAAACCATGCCGTCTCGAATTCTGGAACACTTAAAGAAGAAACCCCGCCGGCAACAATAACCTGTCCAGGTTTCCAATATCCCTGCAGGCGGCTTAGCCCATAACCTGAACTCATTGTTGCTGTAGTAATATTAAAACTATACATTTTTTGCGCTTCTTCGCTGGATTTGAAATCCGCATCGACAGGCACGGATAACGCTATTTCTTCCTGCCCGTTGAGAATTTTTATATATTGAAGCGTCCCCAAACCAAGATGAATATCAGGCGCTTTGTGAACACTTTTACTTGAAGGTTTTATTTTGAGCTTTGATAAATTTGACCAGTTTGTATCGACATCATAAACCGCGTTAAAAATAAAATCATTAACATCAATAACATTCAGTTTGGGATTTAATAAAAACAGACTTTTTAAATCAAAACTCGCAAATAATCTCTTTGCCCTGATTATGTCGCAATTGCCTCCATTGCCTTTACACGGACCAACGACAAGATTAGTAAAAACAACAGATCCGTTTGACATATATTTTATAGAATCCGCCTTGATTTTTGTATTAGTAAGCTCTCCGATTTGCCCTAAAGCAATTTGACACAACAATTTCCCCGCATAAATATAAATCACCCACATCAAAACCGCAATAATCGAAATGGAACTCAACCATTGTACTACGGTAATGAATTTCGATTTATTTTTTTTTATTTTTTTCATTTGTATCTTTTTAAGGCTTTATTCGCTATATCTCTCCTGCAGTAAGCACCTTCGAACTTAATTAAATCCACTGCTTCGTAAGCTCTTTTCTGAGCTTCCGCTATTGTCTGTCCCAAAGCTGTTACACCAAGAACTCTTCCGCCGTCAGTTACAATATCCCCATTCTCCTCTTTTGTTCCTGCGTGAAAAACCACTACATCCTGAAGTTTCTTAGCATCATCCAGGCCGGAGATTTTGAACCCCTTTTTGTAATCACCGGGATAACCGCCGGAAGACATCACGACACAGACTGCCGGTCTCGGATCCCATTTAAGAGTGACCTCATCCAGCTTGCCGTCAGCTACAGCCAGTAATACTTCGAGCAAATCGCTTTGCAAACGCATTAATATTGGCTGCGTTTCAGGGTCACCGAAACGTACATTGAATTCAAGTACTCTTGCACCACCGGCGGTCGCCATAATACCGGCATATAATACACCCTTATAAGGAGTATCATTTCTATTCATACCATCGACTATCGGCACGATAATTTCACGCGTTATCTGATCCATCAGTTTATCGGTAATTACGGGAGCCGGACAGTATGCGCCCATTCCGCCCGTATTCGGGCCGGTATCACCATCACCAATTGGTTTGTGGTCCTGAGATGTTTCCATCATATATATATTTCGACCATCGACGAAAGCAAGAATAGAAGCTTCTTCACCGATAAGCTTGTCTTCAACTACAATAACATCGCCTGCCGGTCCGAATATTTTATCAACCATGATTTTCTCAGCGGCTAATATTCCATCAGCAGGGTCATCGCAAACAAATACTCCCTTGCCCTTGGCAAGTCCAGAGGCTTTTATGACAACCGCTTCATCCCTGCTGGCAATATATGCTTTAGCATCATTGTATCTATCGAAAATACGCCCTTCCGCGGTAGCGACACAGCTTGCACGCATTAATTGTTTCGCGAATGCCTTATCCGATTCGAGCTTGGCGGCTTTACCGCTCGGCCCAAATGCTTTTATTCCCGCCGCATCGAATGCGTCCACAACTCCAGCGTCAAGCGGATCTTCCGGGCCGACTACTACGAATTCAACTTTATTCTGCCTGGCAAATTCAAGAAGTTTAGCAATATCACAAACTCCAATCGGAACATTTTGCCCGCATTGGGCTGTGCCGGGATTACCCGGAGCAATAAAAAGTTTTCCTAATTTCTTTGACTGGGCTAATTTCCATGCGATTGCATGTTCACGACCCCCATTGCCGAGTAGTAATACGTTCATTCATTGCCTCGATATAAATAAGGTTCATTAATAAATTTATCTGTTATTTTTCAAGGCCATTACAATAGCATATTCCTCTGGTTATCTCAACTATTTAATGATAGAATACATACCTTTACATATTTTACGGTTTTTATCGCTTATTGTTTGTTGACAATTGCCTTTTTTTTTATATTTAATCGAAAGAAACCGGTTTAAAAAAGTCGAAAATAAATATATGAACAGACAAATAAAACAACAATTTTATATGAAATTCGCCATAATAATTACTATTTTGGCTTTGTTTTTGATTTCCGGCTGCGTTCAATCGCCGGAAGCACCAAAACTTGGTAAGCCTTCGACAAAAACATATATTCCGGTGCCACAGCATTTTGCGGGTGTTTCCGTAGAAAATCGCCCGATAATGTATAGTGTTCTCGGCAACGGAAACGATATAACTTTTATAATAGGCGGCATACATGGTGATGAACCTGCAAGCCCTCTACTTGCAAATCACCTTGCCGATTACCTTAATCAAAATCAAAATATCCTTATAGGACGCAAAGTTGTGATTCTTCCAGTCGCGAATCCTGATGGTTTAGAATACAAAACACGTGCGAACGCAAATAAAGTAGATATTAATCGCAATTTCCCGGCAGACAATCGAATAAATGATCCAAACTATGGCCCTTCCGGTCTTTCCGAGCCGGAGTCACACATTATATACACTTTGATACAGCAATATAAACCAGCAAGAATTGTAAGCATCCATCAACCTTACGCCTGCATCGATTATGATGGTCCGGCGGAAGAACTCGCTAAAGAAATGGCTTTGTATTGCGATTTACCCGTTGAGAAAGTTGGAGCCCTGCCCGGTTCGCTCGGTTCGTATGCCGGTCTTACGTTAGAGATTCCAATTATAACTTTTGAAATGCGTGAACACGATTCGATTCTAAATTCTCAACTGCTCTGGCAAAGATACGGAAAAGCCATCCTGGCAGCTATAACATTACCAAAAAGTCCTCTTTAAAATTAATGATTATATAAGTTGAGTAAAACGATTCAAACTCCAATACAATTTTATAATAAAACATCATGACTCTATGTCAAAAATTGTTCACCTGTAAATGATAAGTATTTCATTAAATATATGTAGTTTATCTTTTACAAATGAAGATTTAACGTGAGATTTAACTTGGATTTAAGTAGAATTCAAAGTTATGTGTAAGATATTTTATTACCCTTATAACGATCTTGTTATCAACTTAAATTATTATAATGTCCAATAAATGCTCAAAATGCGGTGCTATATTGCAGCATGACAAAAATTGCCGAGAACGATTTGAATCATGTTTGTCAAAGGATTATGAACATCCGACTTCTTATGGAGAAGTCCATCTACTAATTGTAGCATGCTTTATGCTCCAGCATAACGAGTATTCACGTGAAGGCTGGCTGGAAGCTCGAAATCTATTGGTACAAGTAATGCGACAAGGTACTTCTCCATCAATTCTAAGACAGCAAAATCAGCATAAATTTGACAGTTTCCATCGACAATGGAATTTTACAAATGGTATGCTCCCCCAAAAATGTACCATTGCTAAAAAGAGAGTATCGAATACAAT
>CAZVOA010000051.1:0-18864 GCA_964628465.1 uncultured Pirellulales bacterium
AAAACACCCAAATTATACTACAGGATGCCCTTTCTTCATATCTTCACGAATGAACGCGAATAAACACAAAAAAATTTTACAGCCTCACACTATTTCGTGTTTATTCGTGTTCATTTGTGGTTTAAAATAATCATGGTTTTGATTCCAATGGAACTGGTGGTTCCTTGAATATTTTTTCAAGTTTTCGAATTAATGGGTTATTCGGATCTATTGGATCATGAAAAACTGGTTGATGTGTATAAGAATATTTTAAAACGATTGTTGGCTTGATCAGGAAAAATTGTATATATTCGTCGTGTACGATGTAAGAGCGATTACTGAATACTCTATCTAATAAAGGAAGGTCGCCTAAAATTGGTGTTTTGGATTCATTTGAGAAACCTTTGGAAATTTTATTGCCGATTATCAGTAAAGTATACCCATTGGGTATAATAGTTTCGAATGATTCACCGTATAATGTCTTAACTACCGAGAGAGTTGAATGGGTCGGGATTATTTTATCATTGATTTTCAATACAGTTGAGGGTTTTATATTTTCTAAAATATGGAATTCGGAATTTAGACGGACATTGTTTTGGTTAACAATTTCTGGAGTAAAATTAATAGAAGGTCCAAAAGTAACTTTCTCCAGATCTTGTTTAGTTAAAGATTTCGATTCTAAAGATGCTTTATAAATAAGATATGTTTCTGTAAGAAATGTCATGTTTGCTTGTTTACCTGTTTCTGTTATTAATGCGGGTTTGCTTGTGACTTTAGTATCAATACTTGCATCTATAGTTTTTTGTAATAAGGTTGCAGTAAGTTCGTCTATAACAAATTTATTTGGTTCGCTGGATTCATCAATACTATATTTCGACCATTTGTCTGATTCTTTTAGTGAGTTTGCATCCAGTCCGAGTTGTTTGAGAAAAGACTTGCTGACCTGTACAATTTGCGTTTCGATTAAAACCTGTTTCGAGTCGTTTAGTTGGAAACTTATAGATTGTTCTGAAACATTCTGTGGAGTCGCTTCTGGATTTAATGTTGTGATTGAGCCGGTGTCTTCCTGTTTGTCTTCTTCTGGCGGAACAATTGTCGCTTTTATCAGGATGAGTGACTTTTTATCTGAAGATGAATCCTTTTGATTATTTCCATCAAGAGAAAAAGCACAAGTTTTGTCGTTTATGATCGTTAATCTTGTTTCCAAAGTTCCGGTAATATCTGGTGGGCGATTCGAATCATTCCACTCTAAAGGCCTTTTGTCATCGAAAGTTATAAATACAATATCCTTGTCTTCAGATATATGGGGCGTGATTTTGAAAAATGGATTTATTTGATCAGGCGGTACTGGTTGTTGTACCATATTTTGAAATACCGCTGTTTCATCATTTAAAACAGTCACTTTTGGTAGCGCCATAAGTTTTGTATTTTGATTGCCTTGAATACCTTTTATTAATTTAGTTACTTGTGTATCTTCGAGATTGGCAGCACCACTTTCTCTGATTCCAATACTCTTTAGAATTTCATTAATAGCCTGTTCGTTTCCATATATGTAACGAGTTTCGATAGCTACCAGGGTATAATCAATAGACTCTCGTAATGTTTCAAGAAACTCTTCGACTTTAATTTGAATCTCAGGTGTATTTTTAACCGCGAGTTTTTTGGGTTGTGCGGCTGGATAAGGATAAAGAGTACCTTTTGCTTTGTTATTTTTTTCATACCAGCTATCAGGTTCAACGGCTTCCATAATCTGGTTCACAAGTTCTTTAGCCGCATCTACAAGCGTTTGATTAGATATACCACCAGAAGCACCCATAGAACCAAAAGTATAGTTTGAAACTTTGACATTACTTTTATCGGCTAAATAGTAAACAATATCAGTAATATCATATGTATGCTGAACCATATTAGTGTCAGGTATTTCTTCTGATTCCTTCTTCTCTTTAGCCGTCGGAGTATTTCCAGAAGTATTAATAATGAATTCATTAGGCGAAGGACCAATCATGTCTTCTTCATTGGCACTATCGGAATTGCCTTTATTCGCATTTGAAAGTAATGATTGTCTTTCAGTGAGGTTTATTTTTTTTGCTTGTGTATTTAAAGTTCCTTTCCAGTCATTCGGCTGGGGAACATTGTCTTCCTCATAAATGCTGTTAGTATATACATTCGGAAGAGATATTTTATATTGGATAGAGTACTGCCCCGGTTCCAATTGATTATATTCTCTTGTTGTATAATCGTTTGGTTCAAAAACTTCTTTTACTAAAGCCGGGTCATCCTGACGACCAAAACCTAATCCAAAATTATTCAATGTAATAGTTTCGTTCGGCTTAAGATTAACTCTGGTAGTACGAGGCCAGCCGCTCCCAACAGTATAAGGTGAAGGACGAGAGACATCTTCATCTCTGCTGTTTGTTATTTCAGCATAAGAATCAAGCAGCTCAGAGTAAGCTATCTGAATATCTTTATTACTAACGTTTTGTATTTTGAAACGAATACCAATCCGCTCACCCAAAGAATAGGATTTTTTATCGGGTATAAATTCCAACGACGCTCGCAAGCCGTTAACATCCTGTCCCCATTGTGCATCGGATGGATTTTCGGATTTAACAGGTTTTATTTGTACTTCGACCAGATTGTCAAAAGTAGCGTTTGGGGGCGCACTGTATATATTTTGTCTCCATGCACTAATAAATAGAGTTTTCTTTGTAAAATTACCATTTCCAATAACTGTATTTGTATCTGTAAAAGAAGCATCCCACGTATCATGTTTGGGCATCAAGCTTTTGGTATAACGTTTTGACGCAAGATTAAGGTCAAAGTTGGACCTTATATCAAAATCAATATTAGCGGCGTAAGCAGGGAAGTCTTCCTGTGATTTGCCGAGACTGCTGGTTGTGACCTGTTCGATGGGAACTTCTCTTTTACCATTGCCTTTAAGTTCTACATACTGTCCAGGTTCCAATAAATGAAGATCGAAGTTGACTTGTATAGACTTTGAAATAAATATATTATCAGATAAAAATTTGGAATTATTGTTTAGTTCGGCAGGGACAATAGTTGCTTTTATCAGGATTATTTCATTATCTTCTACTATACCTTCTGATGTTTCATTAGAAAACTTACCCATAAAAGGTATATTACTTAAAATTGGTTCCCCATCTTCTTCATCATACAAAGAAACCAGTTTCCCGCCGACTATAAGCAATATTTGACCATCTGAAAGCAGGGCGTTTTTAGTATTAACCTTGTATTCGACAATATCAGATTCAGGTATATTATTCTGGTCAATATTTTTATTATATAAATCGAATTTTTTAAACTGCCGCGTAGTAAGTTCGCAATTAAGGTTTACATTTGCATCATCCTGTGATATTTGAGGTTTTATTTTTAAAAACCTGCCTAATTCCTGCGAATTGATTTTATAGCTTGTGCCGCTTTTAATTGTCACTTCCCGGCCGGACGTTGACATCATGAAAATATGCGAACTATATGAAGTATTTTTGCTGTCATCTATACTTTTTAGAAGTCCTTCTTTGTTAATGGAATCCAAGGTAAACATAAAGGGAGTGCTTGTATCATCAACTGAGTTAAAAGTCAATTTATTGGGATATTTCATGTAATTAGGATCATTAATCAGTCCAACCTGATTCAAAAACATGTCGTTAGCCTGTATAACCTGTGCTTCGATTAGAATTTTTGTATTCGAATCAGTATTTTCAGATTGAATTTCAGCATTATTTTCATTTTCAATATCTAAGGGAATGGATATAGGTTCTTCAAGTTTTAGGGTTTTTGCATCGGAATTTTCTTTGAGAAAACGCTCGTATCCTTCTTCTATCGAGTCGATTGTTTCAATATCTATATCTTCAATCAGCCAGTGTTCTTTTTGCTCGAGAAAAATTCTTTTAAGCTGAAAAACCATCGGTCCTATTCTGCCGTGATCAGCTAATATGACCGAAGTTGTTACCAGTGCGTTCCAGTCGTCGGCATAAACCGCGATGAGCTGTACCTGTTGGCCTTTTAATATTTCACGCATTTGTTCATTATCATCGGAATGTGATATACTTGATTCAGGATATGCGAATTTTACTGCCTCTTCATCTTTTTTAGACATCACAGAGGTTATATAGTTAAATACTGAATCACACGCACTTTTCATATTATCATCATAGATTGTCGTGTCTTTAGAATATTTTTCCAGGATTTTGTTTAACTGCTCATGCTCTTTTACAGTTGAGAAATCAAATATCCCTTTCGGTAGTGTTTCAGGCTCGTTAAAACTGCACTGTTCCAAATCAAGTACAAAATGATTCTTTAATGTCACTTTGCTGGTTTTAGTATCGAATGATTTCATGTCAACTTCGACAGGGAACCATCCATCTCCGAATTGTTTAATATTCCTTGTTTCAAGACTACTTAATTGTCCCTGATCATTATAAGATTCTCGTCGTATTTGATTGCAGCCCTTTGAGATATCGAAATATCGAATACTGTAAATGACATTGTTTAAACTCTTGAATGTCATCTTTATTAGTTTTCCTTTCTGGGCTTCTACTATTTCCCAGTCCAGTTTCGCATTTTCGAGTGTCTTGGTCTGAGCAATATCTTTATCAAGAGATGCTTCGCCTGTCCAGCGTATAACCTGTTCTAACCAGTTCTCGTAATCATTAAACTGTGGTTTTCTTGAGAGAAGCTTTCCATCATAGATATTACCTCCGGTTATTTGTTCTATCCCGCTGCCTCTTTCTCCTGTGTAATATTGCTCTTTTGTATATCTTGTTGCGATTTTATCTCCATCCCACCATAACTGGAATGAGCCTTTAGTTTCATATTTTCCATCTGAGAAGTTACCAAATCCATCGTTCATAGTTGTTCGTGTCCATGCGAGAATGCCTGATTCGAACTTATCATGATTTTCACGGAAACTATCGATGAGCATTTTTTCAATTTGCGAGCTATTCGGATCATCATTCCTATTAGATGTAAAAGCAATTGTTGTCGGAATTGCAAGTGCGATAAGAAGCAGGATTACAGTTAAAGCGGGAATCCAGCTTAATGTGTTTTTTTCGGAGGTATTTTTTCCAAGAAGTCTGCAAATTCTTGAGAACAGGTTTCCTCCGGTTGCCGCTACGGCTAACTGGTCGCGGCCGCGGATTTCTTCCATTGATGCCAATGCTTTGGCGTAATGTATCTTGTCGCCGCATATTGCTACCGCTATATCGTCGCAGCAATTTTCTCGTTCATTGCGAATCTTGCGCGAAATCCACCATACGGCAGGGTGATAAAAGCCTAATATTTCGACTATGGTTTGAAGTATGTTTACAAGGTAATCGTATCTTTTTATATGTGCAAGTTCGTGAGCCAAAATAGCTTCGAGTTGTTCAGTTGTTAATCCAGTTAATGTACTTGCAGGAAGCAAAATTACAGGTTTGAGCCATCCTACGACAGTAGGAACCTGAACCAGTGCGGATTCCAAAAGTTGTACCGTCTGAATTACTCCAAGTTTTTGGGTTAATATTTTCAGCTTGTCGTGAAGCGAAGAATCGACCTGCTTTACCATTTTCTTACGTAATTTTTGTAATTGAGCGTAACCGCCGAGATGCCAGATTGCAAGAGCGAAAACTCCGATCAGCCAGATAGTGACAATAGCTGAAAGTTTCGGCTCGATAAATGTCACTGCCCGTTCTTTCCAGTTTATGTGCTGTTCTGTAATTACAGGTTCTGGCTCAATATAAACTACCTTTGCCGGTTTTTCTGATCGTGTTTGGAAAGTTATTTCACTTGGTGAAATTACAGGTTCAATATCAATAACAGGAGCGATTTCGGTTATGGCAGCGGCAGGGGGAGTTTCAACTTTTATAAACTGCATTGTTACGAAGGGCATTATTACAATAATCAACAAGGCAAAGCAGGCGGCTATGTATCGAGTGTTCGCGGAGAATCTCCGCAGAATTCTCAGAACAATCGCCAGAACGAATGCAACCGCCGCTGCCTGCCATGTAAAATGTAATAATACCCAGCCGATTTTTTGAACAACTTCATACGAAATGAAATTTTCAATTGCGAACATGATTATTCCCTCTCAATTTCCTCAATCATTTTTTTGATTTTCTCAAGTTCTTCAGATGAGACTTTTTTCGCGGAAAGCGCTCTCATTACGAGTTTTTCCGCCGAGCCTGCGAAAGCCTTTTCGAGCAAATCTCCGACTAACGCTTTTTGTGCTTTCTCCTGCGTTACGCCCGGTTTATATACATGCTTGAATTGCGAATCATCCCTGATAAGAAGTCCTTTTTCGGTCATTATCTGCATGAGTTTTAGAGTTGTGGTATAGCCTGTATTCGCGTCTTTGCTCATGATTTCATTGACCTGCCGCACCGTGCATGGGCCGTTATCCCAGAGGATTCCAAGAATTGTCAACTCCCTATCTGTGGGTCGAAAATCTGTGTTTTTCGCCATTATTTATCTCCTGTTCAGTAATGCCTTTAGACAAAAAATCTATATTATCTCAGTATATAATTTCTTATATCGGTTAAATTGTACGAAATCTTTCGTATAAGTCAACGAAAATATTCGTAGATTTGAAATATTTTTTGGAAAATGTGTAAAAAAATAAGCTAAAGCAGATATTTTTCTGCTTTAGCTATCGTATTGATATGTGAATATCCGAATTTTTTTTAGAATTTCGCAGTAAGATTTGCTCCAATTGTACTGGACGAGCCTGTCATTTGGTATTCGATATTTAATGAAATAAATGGGTCGATATTCGCACGTAATCCAACCCAGCCGCCGAATTTGGAATCATTTTTTATATCTACTTCACTTGCTGTCCTGAATAATTGAGTGCTGCTGGGTTTGGTTTCAGCCTTGCCGTAAATCCATTGAAACATCGGACCTGCATAGATGGAATAACCAAACGCGATTTCGTATGAAATACCCGGAGCGATTTGAACAATATACAAATCGGAATCTACATCAGTCTGGGCTGTACCTACTAATTCATTGCTTCCATCCTGTCCCACTTTGAATAATTCTTCGCTAAGTGCGCTGCTAAAATTAAGCCATGTGAATTGGCAGGCGACACCGGCCTTTACGAGAGCTTTTTCGTAGAAGGTGTATTTAGTTCCGATTTGAGCCGCATAACCAGAACTAGCGTCAAAATTATAATTTGTCTCTTGTGTGTAGGATGGATTATCTCCCCATGGGGTGTTTTGTTCATAGGAGAATCCGTCTGTTTTTGCTTTTCCCAAACCGACAAATATTTCCCAGTTATCTGCAATTCCCAATCCGGCTTTTCCAAGCATAAGGTCGAAATTTATATCTTCAACAGTTTCTTTAGGGAAAATGGAAGAAGTGCCGGAATTCTCGAAATTGAGGTCGATTTCTGACATGGAATAGTCAACTCCGAGGCTCCACCAGCCTTTCTGGGAAAGATTAGCCGTCGGCTCACCTATCGGAGCTATGCCGAAAGCAACCGAGCCGCTTAAACATATTAAGATGCTAATACATAATAACGTTCTTTTCATTTCGTCCCCCTCATTCTCCGCATTGCATGAAACATTCCGCAATTCGCAAAACCATTACTGAAAATATCCTCCTGATGAGATTATCCATTTTTTACAAATATACCAAATTAACGCATGGAATTCAAGAAAAAAAGCCCGTAAACAGATAAAATGGGTAAAATAAACACAAGTTCCAATAATACGAATGAATACAGTGTCTAAACTGAGCTAAAGTATTTAAAGTGCCTAAAGTTGTATAGTATTTTTTAATCAGGTTTTCGAGGTTTTAGGTTGCTCCATTTCTGAATATTTGCTCGTATAATAACAGGTTCTACTTGCCCTCCTGTTAATGTATAACTTTCTTTAGCCTGAAGACCTGAAAAAGAAAGCGTATATGATTTATCTGACATATTACTGAAAACAAATTCGCCTTTATCGTTTGTGGGACTTTCAGCTTCTATATTATCTGAAAAAACTTTGCTGCTATCATTTTCATAAACGCGGTAAGCTCTTACTTCAACTCCAGGTATAGGCCAACCTGTTTCTTCATCTAAAATAATCCCGGTTGATCGCAATCCTTTCTCAAGTTGTATAGTTACCGGCTTGCTTGGATCTTCTATTTCTTGTCTTTTGGGACGGTAACCATTTCTTACATTAACTTCTATCGAGTATTTTCCTTCAAAATCCGGATTAACATTTTCAATAGAAAACCTGCCATTTATATCTGGTTTTATCTGGTCGAGAGTTGTACCCCATGAATGACCGGCAATGGCAAGTGAAACATTCAGCTTGATATAATCTCTTACAGGTGTGCCATCTGCATCAAGAAGCCGGCCTTTTAGTGTTATGCCTTTTGCAAGTTGAACGTTTTTCTCTACGATTGGATTTGCACGATTTAAAGTTACTGGATCTACAATCGCAAAGCTATTACCGGAATATACTACTAACTGATATTGGCCATCTAAAGGCAGAGGCGATACGTTGTATTTCCCTTCTTCAATAATATCATTGTTGAATGCGTCATTGAATGCGAATGGACTCGTAATTATTTCCGGTTTGGTTACTATAAAAAGGAATCCCTTCCCGCGTTCAGCAAAGCTTCCGTCAGGTTTAATGATATTTCCATACATTACACCGGCAGGATGTGCCGGTATTTCAATATTGAATGGCTTGTCACCTGCGGTAATTTCCACCTCTTTTTCGTTGAACCAATAACCGACCGGCTTTTTACCCTGATTGAAATCAATCTTATATTTGAATTTGCATGGTACTGGAACTTTGTAGCTGGCCTGATTGTCTTGTATTTCCAGCCAATCCGGATGATAACCATTTTCATGGGGTTCTACATAATCGATACGTACTCCTCCCTGAACAGGGGGATAACCTTCTGGCGTAATAAAGTTAAGAACAACTTCTCTCATATTAACTTGACCGTCTTCCAGTTCAATTACTACATCATTAGGAGAATCATCATCAAGATTAACTGATACACTTTTTCCACCTGCCTGTATATTAACACTTTGGCCCCAGCAATCATCGATTTGAAAATAGCCCACGCCGTCTTCAATTGTCACTTGTGTTTGTTCCTGCATATCGGAACTGGAAGAATTTCCAAGCTGGTAATATTGCCAATACCAGATTGTTGGTACTCCATTTCTGTCTTTTCCCAACTTATCGAGGTTACCTGATATTTTCCCTTTAATAATTTTTTTCGGACCAAGTTCAGCTTTGAGATTGTTCTGGCCGGCAGTGACATAACTGAGATATTGTCGATTATAATTTTCTTTTCGAATTAGAATTAAATACTGATTATCACTACGAAGTCTTGATAAATTAAACCTACCGTTTTCATCAGTTAATGTTTCCGGTTCTCCATACATACCATTTGTAGTATCACTTCCAGTTGATTTCATTATTCTAACTTCTGCTCCTTCAATCGGAGCACCTGTTTCCTTTGACAATACTATACCGGTTGTTGCAGGTGATGATTTGAGTATTAAGGTTTTGATATTATCAGGATCAAGTGTAATACCTTTGAATCGCTCTGATTCGAAGCCATCAGCTTTTATATCTATAGTAGCTTCTTTGTTTATGGCATGTTCAACGATAGCAATTCCATTAGCATCAGTAGTTAAAATTATCGAATAGTTCCAGGAATTTTCTATTGGGTAGCCACCGGTAAGTTTTACAGATTCTATCGGCTTGCCTTCCTCATCGACAACTTTAATCTTTGCTTCAAATCCCTGTTCCAAAACAATCTCAATATTTTCGATACTACCTCCCGGTTTATTGTTAAACGGCCCGGCAAATGCCGGAGCGTAGTTATCGCACGTAACTGTTACGTATATCTCACCAAATTCAACAGAGCCTTTGAATGTACCTGTGTTGGAAGAAGGATTTTCTTTATGAATATTGTGCGAACTTGAAGCACCATTACTTGGGCGATTACTTTCAATACTTATATATGTTTTGGGTGGTAGAGGTTTACCATCAAACGTGCGTACTGTACCGGAGACTTTAATTTCGTCTTCGGGACCATATTTTCTTTTCTCAAATCCGTATTTTTCTGTAATCTCTGTAATTTTATCTATTCTCTCCTGCGGCGTGAGTAAATCTCCTGCAAAAGCGACTGTCATATTTGTCCCTTGCCATAGAGCGGCTAAGGTCGCGATAGATAATACAAGTGTTATTGCTGCGATGTGCCATGAAACTTTTAAGCCGGGGCGATGGTCTGTGCTTACGATTCTTTTTATTCTCTCGAGTAAGCCGCTATCGTTTTGTTTGCCGAATGCTACGGCTATTTCGACAGTTTTCATGTCATGTTCTTTCATTTGTTGTGCCCATTGGATCAGGACCTCCGCGTACCTGATCCTCCGGCCAATAGACGCGATGCCTGCGTTATCACAGCAAACTTCGCGTTCGATTCTTACTTGTCTGCTAATCCACCATACGGCTGGATTGAAAAATAATATTGCTTCGATAACCATCTGACAGAAATTTATTAGATAATCATATCTTCGTATATGCGCAAGTTCGTGAGCAAGGATAGCTTTTAATGCTTCATCCGGCACGCCTGTAATTAATGATACAGGCAAAAGCAGCATAGGACTGAAAAATCCAATTACGCCCGGGACAGTGATGTATTCACTGGTTGCGACTTTTATTTTTCGTGTGATTCGCAGATTCTTTTGCAACTTCTCAATAATTTCCAATATGCGTTCATCTTTCAACTCGTCGCATTGCACCTGCAGTTTCGCTCCTCCAGCTATAATGTAAATCGCGCGGAAAAGCATTATTAATACACCAGTGAGCCATAAACCAATTACCGGCGGCTTCCAGTTAAAACTTGATGAGGTATTTTGTTTCTCTGTATGATTTATTACTGGTTGATTGTTTTGAAATTCAGTCAGAATAGTACTTATTTCATTCGAGGATTCGGCTGTAACCACATTTTCCTGAATAGTGGTGACAGGTTTGTAATTAAGAATGGACCATGTGAACAGCAAGCAAATGAGAATAGAAGATAATGCGATCAGGGATGCCGCATATCGCGTGTTTGCGTTTTTCGCTGATTTTGATTTTAAATATAATAACAGAATACCTGCGATAATCAGCCCCTGCCACAGGCTATGTAAAAGCGCTGATAACAAATTCAGACACGACTCGCTTTGCAGAATCATATTTAACTGATACATTTCATTCTCCCTTTATTTCTCGTTTTTTGTGTTTGCTTCTTTGATTATTTCCTGAATTTGAGCCATTTCTGCATCATTGATTGGTGTTTCTGTAAGAAGTGCCTGCATCATTGCAGAAGGTTTTCCGCCAAATACTTCGTTAAGAACTTTCTTCATGAACGGCTGAATAATTTTTTCCTTCTTTACCGCGGGTTTGTAAACATGAGCCGTACCTCGTGTTGAATGCTGGAGCAGTCCTTTCTTTTCCATAACCTGCATCACGGAAAGAATAGATGTATAAGCGCGTTTCTTGCCGTCCGGCATAGCTTCAAGCACTTCTCTTACCGTCAAATCGCCTTTTTCCCAGAGAAGCGATAATATCTGCATTTCCAAATCCGATGGTTTTGTGTCTTTCGTTTTCATTTTATTTCTCCTGATTATTATCTTGTACTGTAAACGTAGTATATACTGTAAATACAGTAGATGTCTATGAAAAAATAGAAAATTACGAAATATTTTTTATGGGGATAAATAAAAAAGAGCATAAGTCTTGTTTTATCAAGTTCTTATGCTCTTAATAAAATTTTAAATATTTAAGAGGGGATTTTGTTATTCTTCCTCTTCTTTTGCTTTTGCGTATTGTGCTACTACCTGCTGTTGTATGTTTGGCGGTACAACTTCGTAATGGCTCAGTGTCATTGAGTAGCTGCCGCGACCGGCTGTAACGCTTTTTAGCTGGCTGTTGTACTGAGCTACTTCAGAAAGCGGCACAAGTGCTTTGATTACAAGTAAATTGCCCGGCAAAACTTCCTGTCCTGAAATTCTGCCTCTCTTTGACGCAAGGTCGCCTGTGATGTCGCCGACATTTTCTGATGGTACTGTTACTTCTATGTCAACTATCGGCTCAAGCAGAACAGGTTTTGCTTTTTGCATAGCATCGAGGAATGCGCCTTTGCCCGCGGCTCGGAAAGCAACTTCCTTAGAATCTACCGGGTGATATTTTCCGTCATAAACGGATACCACGACATCCTGCAATGGGAAACCCGCAACGATTCCTTTATCCATTATATCATGTATTCCTTTTAGAATTGCCGGTTCGAACTGGCCGGGGATAGAACCGCCGAAAATGTCCCATTTGTAAACGAGAGATGGGTCTGAATTTCGTTCCGCTGGTTCGACGCGAAGATATACTTCACCGAACTGACCTGCACCGCCGCTTTGTTTTTTATGACGATGATGACCTTCTGCTTTTGCGGTGATTGTCTCGCGGTATGGGATTTTCGGTTCTTTTGTATTGACGGAAAGTTTGAAGCGGTTGTGCATTTTTTCAAGCGTTACACGCAAATGCAAATCGCCGAGGCCGCTTGCGACCAATTCGTGAGTTTGTATATCTCTGCTTGTCTTGAAGCAGGGGTCTTCCTCACAAAGTCTTTCAAGAGCGCTGCCGATTTTCTGTTCGTCACCTCTTGAAGCTGGTTCGAGGGCAAGGGAATACATAGGCTGCGGTACAGGCGGCATATAGAATTTACCTGAAACTTTACCGTCGTGTATGAGGTCGCCTATTCTCAAGTCCTCAATTTTTGCCAGTGTAATAATATCTCCGGCCTGGGCGTCTGGTATCTCGGTGTTTTCCTGGCCTAATGATTTCAGTATGTGACCTGGTCTCACGCCTTTCTTCTCATCATTTCGTATCATATTGGAATCTGATTTCATTGTTCCGCTGAAAATGCGAATTGATGAGTATTTCATGTTTGAGCGGGGATCGAAACCTACTCTGAAAACCAATCCTGCCAGGGGGCCTGACGGGTCTGCTTTTAATTCTGTTTCCTTGTCTTCATCTTTGAGTTTCGCAGGTTTTGCCTGTGCAGGTGAAGGTGAATATTTGACGATTATATCCAAAAGTTCCTGAATACCGATTTCTTTTCTTGCGTTTGTAAAGACTATCGGAACTACAGTGCCTTTCATCAGGGCATGGACAAATACGGCTGAAATCTTGTCCTTTGAAATCTCTTCAGAAGCGAGGTAGCTTTCCATAAGCTCGTCATCCGCTTCGACTACACTTTCTATTAATTCAGTATGTGCTTTTGCGGCACTTCCTAATGGTGAATCTCCGGTCTCGTTCTCGATACAATCGATAATCGAGTTTTTATCCTGACTTGGAAGATTCGCGCATCGGCATTGTGAGCCGAAAGTTTCCTGAATATTATTGAGCAGCTCGGAATATTCTACGTTTTCCGAGTCAATTTTATTGATTACAATAATTTTCGGAATATCTGCTTTACTTGCAAGTTCAAATAATTTACGTGTGTTTGTTTCCACTCCTGCTGAAGCGCTAATTACAATTATCGCGGTTTCCGCCGCAGGAATTGATTTAATAGCAGGGCCAATAAAATCAGGTGAGCCTGGGGTGTCAATAATATTAATCAGAGTATCCGAGTAATTAGTATAAACTACAGACGAGAGAATCGAGTGATGATGTTCTTTTTCCTCGTCATAAAAATCACAGATACTTGTTTTTTCGTCAACACTTCCTAATCGATTGGATTTGCCTGTCTTATGAAGAATTGCCTCTGCTAATGATGTTTTGCCGCTTCCGCCGTGTCCTAAAAGGACGATGTTGCGAATTTTGTCAATATTGGCCACGTTTTTGCCTCCAATAATGCCTGTTTTAATTTATTTGTTCATTCTACATAACAATTAAACATTCTTTATACAACATTTTAGATAAGAAGGACAAGTGATTTTTTAAGAAATTAGGGATATATCGCTTCTTTTTCTTGACATAAATGTTATTTATTTGGTATAAATACATATAGAGGCGTTTTTATCGGTGTTAATTATGTTTTTGAAAGCTTAGCGCAAGAAGGTGTTTTTGAACAGAGTAATGCTGATTTGACGATATTCAGAAATATAGAAAGCTATAGATCATTTTAGTTTTCAGATTTTGGAAAAAGGGAAAAAAATTGTGCTTTTGTTGTAACATCTCAATATACAATAAATTATGATTTTAATTTCATTTGAGGAAGGAGGCATTATTGATTTTAAGGATTAATCTTGGGTAAATAGAGGAAACAATCTTGGGAAAGGAGCAAATAATTAAAATATTTTAGTAAATATTAAATTATTTTTTCCGTTTTTAGAAAAAGGAGAAGTGTTATGTGTAAAAAAACATATCTATTTATGATTATGTTGCTTTTTGCTCTTATTTCGACAATTAATGCAACTGAAATTAAAATCGGTTTTATTCCTGGAGTTGGCCAATGGGCAGGCAATGAAGATGTGGCTTTTGAAAGAGCAGGTATTAAATACGAAACAATAGGTGAAAATGATTATACTTTGAGTAATCTATCAAAATATAATGTAATCGGTGTTGACGCATTAGCCTATGATAGCAATCCGGATCTGAAAACAAATTATCAAGTGGTCAAACAATATATCCAAAATGGTGGTTATCTGGTTTTTCTCGATTACCAACAGGACAGCACTTGGAAAGCGGAGTACCTGCCTTATTCACTCACTCTTTTTGATGATGATATTGTAAATTCGCAAGAAGCTACTTTGACAGACCACCCCTTATTTGATTTTCCTAATGAAATCACAGCGGAGACACACTTTGCAGCGAACCTTTGGGGTGCTAATCGTTACTTTGCTGATGGTGCCCATGAAGCGAGTTCACCATGGAAAGTACTGGTTAAAGATGTAGCTTCAGGCTGGGCTATGGTTGTCGGAGCAGACTATGGTTCAGGATATGTAATTTTTAGCGGCTTGCGGACTCTTGAGTCAGTGTCAGATGCAGATACCCAGGAAGTTGTAGAATTTCTACAGAATTTATTATTGTGGAAGTTCTATTCTGATAATCCGGGATTAGCACGTTCGCCTTATCCTGTAAATGGACAAACAGATGTTTTTAATAATCAAATTCTTTCATGGAAACCGGGAACCGATGTTAAAACGCACTATGTATTTATAAGCACTGATTTTAACGATGTTAAAGAAGCTACCATCGATAATCATGGTAATGCATTTATGTCAGAAGCTTTGGATGCAAATAGTTTCGATCATGGACTTCTTGAATTAGAAAAAACTCATTACTGGAGAGTCGATGCAGTATCGGCTTCTTCAGAAGTAACTCAAGGAATGATATGGAGTTTCACTGTTGAAGATGCTGCTTTAAATTTGCTCCCTGACAATATTATAAAGGTAACTGCAATAAGCAGCCTTGAAGGCAGTGATCCTAACGATCTAATAAACGAATCAGGACTTGATCCGAATAAAGTCAAGCATTCAACAGGCGAAGGTCACTGGGCATCCTCGGGATTAGATACTAATGATGTCTGGGTTCAGTTTGAATTCGATAAGATATATAAAATCCATAAAATGCTTGTCTGGAACTATAACCGAGCCGTTTGGAATAACTACTACGGCTTCAAAGAAGTCCTTATTCAGTACACCGAAGATGTAAATAGTGGTGTATGGAAAGATATACCTGATGTAAACAAATTTGAAAAGGCCTCAGGCAAAGAAAGTTATGAGTGTAATAATATAATTGACATGAATGATGTCGCTGCCAAAGCAGTGCGTATTACAGTGTATAGTAACTGGAGCACGAGTGCGACATACAAAGATAAAAGCAGGGGGTTAAGTGAGGTTCGTTTTACTTATATTCCTGTTTGGCCGAGAAATTTTACTCCGGCAGATGAAGCAACTGTTGATTTTGACGCAATACTTAAATGGCGTAAAGGCCGAGAAGCTCTTACTCACAATCTTTATTTTGACACAAACGAAGTAAATGTTACAGAAAGAATTGTTACGCCTATTTCTTTGAAAGAAAGCGTCTATGCACCAGTGCTTCGTTTAGGAAAAACCTATTACTGGCGAGTAGATGAACTCAATCCGGATATGACACCTTCAGTATGGGCAAGTGATGTCTTGAGCTTCTCAACACCTGCCAATATTCTGATTGATGGTTTCGAGAGCAACTATGGTAATGATCCAGAAACCAATGCGATATTTTTGACATGGAAAGACGGCGCCGAACTTGGTGATGGGGCAAACGGTTCATATATGGGTAGAAGGAGTACGCCGTACCTGCATACAATTAACCACAGCGGCGGTCACTCTGCACCTATGGAATATGAAAATAAATCATACAGTTATTCAGAAGTCATAGCTGATACATCAGAACTTTTGAATGGCTCTGACTGGTCAATCGGTTTACCTTCGACTCTAACAATATGGTTCAGGGGTGATCCGAATACAACAGAAGTTGGTGACCAGCAGTTGTATTGCAAGATAGGCGGTAAAACTATTACTTACAGCGGTTCTCTTGATATACTCATGACAAATATGTGGCGCCAGTTTGATATTAATCTTGACACTCTTGGAGTGGATCTTTCAAACATCCCTACGATTACCATAGGTATCAAGAAGGTTAGCGGCCAGGGCGGTAACGGCGTCATCTATCTTGATGATATACAGCTTACAGGTAATGAGCCTGTAATTGCTTATCCGGAAATTTTAATTGAAGCTGAAGATTATGATGATATACTCGCACCTATGGAGGTGAATAATGTTATCACAGGAGCGTCTGGTGGGGAGTATATACATGTGAAAAATGGGACAGAATCATCAACCGCGAATCCACCAACAGTCGGTATCGTAACTTATGAGGTGGATTTAGATGGCGGTCAGTATGTAATTTCGGGCCGAGTTATTATTGGAAATGAGAATCAGGATTCCTTCTGGGTTAAAGTGGATGAAGCGACGCCAAATCAGGTACTCCACGAAAGCGGATGGTGTATGTGGAATAACATACCAACGGGAGCCAACTGGCATTGGGATGATATTCACAACGCTTCTGTTAGCAATAATCCAGTCGTAATATGGAAAATACCTGCCGGTAAAGCTACAATTAGGATTGCTTATAGAGAATCCGATGCTGCGAATCCTCCCAAATTGGATGCCTTGATGATTCAGAAAGTAGGAAATTAAATATGTTTTATCAGAGTCAAATAGCTCTCTGATAGTTTGTATTTAGCAGACTGTTTTTAACACGAAAAGGTCTGTACTGAATAATTCAGTATAGGCCTTTTCTTTTTATGGTTTCAGATATGTAACGATAAGCACTTTATAAAGAAAGGACAAATTTAATCAAGTTTTTTATCAAAACAGGCATGAATTATTGATTTTTTGGTTTTTTCATGCTGAAAAAAGGTCTTTCTAAGACTTTTTATCAGTTTTTCTTTATTATAGTACCCCATTATATGATTAATTTCTTCCTTGACTAAGGACCTAAAATATGATAGATTTTATAATGTATGTGTGTTTTTTGTGAGACCATGTATGGTTTAGTTTTTAAACTTAGAAATAATTAAATTTTTTATTATTTGAAATTTTGATTTTTCTGTTGTTTTCTTATTATTATTGGTAGGAAGGAGGTAAAATAACAAGTCAGAAAAGTGGTCTTGGGCAGCCGGATTTTAATAATTTATTGAAAATTATAGTATAAGTCCATACTCAAATTTCAATTATACATCTTCAATTTAATCAAATTTTTGTAAAGGAGCAGTATGATGCAAAAAAGAACTATTTTTTTAGTATTAAGCATTCTTTTTATCCTTGTTTCCTTCGCTAATGCCAAGAATATAACTTGGGTCGCACAAAACTGGGATGCAAACGGCGATGGTGTTAATGATTCAAATGAGTGGGTAGTCAAACTTAAAGCCGAAGGTTATACCGTCGATTTTAAGACGGATGGATATTGGAATGAACTTACTCAGGCAAAGGTCGATGAGCTTAATACCGCTGATCTGGTAATTGTAAGTGGAACAATCCAGAGCGGTACTTTCGCTACTGATGCGGCAGAAGTTACTTTGTGGAACTCTGTTACCGCACCAATGTTGAACTGTAATCCCTATTTAATCAGAAGTACTCGTTGGAAATGGGTAAATAATGGAGATGCAGAACTTCCTAATGCTAATGGCGATCAAGGTTCACCTGATATGGTAGCCGTGAAGGCGAGCCATCCCATTTTTTATGGAATAACATTGACCGATAATAAAGTTAAAGTTGTTGATCCAGCCTTAGGTACCGGCCACGCTTCATTTGTTGCCACAATTAATGTTGGTAATGGTACCCTGATTGCCAAGCCGGAAGGTAACGACTGGTTATGGGTTGCTGAATGGAAAAAGGGCGTTGAGTTCTATTCAGGCGCTGGCGCAACAGCTACCGGCCATAGAATGTACATTAGTATTGGATACCATGAAAAAACAGATGGAACAGCTATTGCCAGAGGTTATAACTTAACTGATACAGGCTGGGAAGTTTATTTGAATACAATTCGTTATATGCTCGGAGAATCAATTAATCCAGGAATGGCTCGTTCGCCTTCTCCTTCAAATGGTGAAAAAGACATTGCTAACAATCCGATTCTAAGTTGGAAACCAGGAACAGCTATTGGAAGTCACAACATATTCTTCGGTACAGATGTGAATGATATTACAAATGCGACCATTAGTGTGCCGCTGAGTGCAACCGTATCTGCTGGTCAGGCACTTGATGTAAACTATTTTGACCCAGGTATTCTCGATTATGGACAGACTTATTATTGGAGAGTCGATGAAGTAAATGCTCCACCAAAAACTGGGGTGAATAAAGGCAATATATGGAGCTTTACCGTTGAGAAAGCGGCGTTGGACCTTCCGTTT
>CAZVOA010000052.1:0-18249 GCA_964628465.1 uncultured Pirellulales bacterium
CCTATCGGCGGAACATATTTCTGGTCTTCAGCAAATGAATTTACTTCTAAAGATAATAAAATCAGCAAGAAAACTACTTTTTTCATAATAAAACCCCACAAAAAAAACATACTTATTTTTCCTACATATAATTTAGGTAATATACGCACAGTATGCAAATACTATTTTATTTCGTCATATTACCCATATTAAACGTATTTGTCAATCTAATATAGGACTTTGTGGGATTATTTGTAACCATAATGACGATTCAACACCCCGGCAACCTGTTCAAAAACCTGCAACTGGTCCTTATTTAAGACGGATTTCCATCTTTCGTCCAGTTTTACCTGTGAGGTGGTATCCAGCCTCATGCCGTTTCCAATAACGTGGTTTCTTACAGCGCGGAAATCCTTGTTTCTCAGGTCAGGATCAAGGTTTAAAAAGGCAAATACTTCAGCCAGAGTTTTGTCCAAATCAGAGCATAACTGCTCATATCGAATCTCAATCCATTGTGATTTATCGAGTCTTTTGAGGAGATTTTCAGCCGCTTCATTGCTTCTTTTCCACTGATGTGCGGCCTGTTCCATAGTCAACCGCTCAGATTCCCTGTTGCCTCCTGTACCTCCGGCTCGAAGCTGCGGTGTTACTGTATCGGCGAATTGGGCGGGATCCATATAAGTTAAAGCTACCGCGCGTCCATCACGGACAAGTCGAATGACTTTTATATCGAGCTGCTTATTTTTTAAGAGGTATTTTAAGCGTAAATCTGTTTTTGAGGAATCCGCTGCAACTTCAGCGTCGGTGGCTTGAAGTATAGTTTCAATCAAAGCCGCGTTGCGTTTCTGTATCTGCGGCAAATTCTTTCTCCATGAGGGGCTGATATTCAAAGCAAAATCACGGCAAAACTCAAGTAATACGCCGCGATGCAGAGGTTTCAAAAGTCTTCGGACATATTGAGATTCCACTGAACTGTAATCCATACCAGCGTTGGAAATGTCGAATTCATATCCTTTCCTGCTCATTTCAATTTTTATTTTTTGCCAGAAATCACACTGGTTGATAAACTGCCCGCATGAACAGCGATAGCGATTGATGTCACCAATCGCATGAGAAGAAAACTTCAATTCACCGGTAGTTACAACCTTCGGGTGTGAATTAAGGAGCATGCTCAGGAGTGTCGAGCCGGAATGGCTCGCCGCGAGAATATATACAAGTTTTAGCATTTTTTCGAACGGTGTATTTAAAAATAATTTTTATTCTTGAAATTTGAGCAAATTATATTTTTCCCATAGTTTTTCTGGACATAATTTTTTATATAATTCGACATGATCTGCTACTACTTTCTTATAATCGTCCCTAATAGATCCCTTAAAAGAAATTACTTGTCCAGGAATTCCAACTACTACTGCATTTTCAGGGATATCTTTTGTAACTACGGCATTGGCACCGATAATTGCATTATCACCAATTTGAACTTGCCCGATGACCTTAGATCCGGGTCCCAAAAAAACAAAGTCCCCTAAAATTGGCGCCCCCCCTCTATAATTTCCAAGAGTTACTCCTTGTAGAATTGAGCATCTCATACCAATACTCGACTGACCATTGATAAATATACATCCAAAATGTTCTATTTTAAAGCCAGGTCCAATATTAGTATTCAGACCAATATCAATACCCAATTTAAAAGACCAGTATCGTAGTCGGTATTTAGCCCACACTTTTATAAGAAATAATGCAATTGACTTTGAATCCAAAAACTTATTTATACGCCACCAAAAAATATATTTGAAACCTGCACCTCTAATATATTCGAATAGAAATGATTTTATTGTGTGGTTCGATCTATATCGAAGCAAGTCAGTCTTTATTAAGAATTTCACTTCTTTAAATGTCATGGTAATTTATTCTATATGAATTCTACATTATAATTTTGAAATCAATAAATTCTTATAATGTTGGAAAGGTTACATTAAAAGTTTGAAACAGTCATCGGCTGATAAGTAAGTTGTTCACTTACATTATTTTCAAACAATACTGTATTTGTTCGAGTATATAATTTTTCCTGGTAAACACGAAGCATTAGAAACATAGCGGCCCAGATACCCATTGTGCTTTCTTCAGGGTAAAAATGCTGAGAACCTACACCTGCCGCTAATTGAGTAAGCATCATTGACAAACCCAACCCCCCTGCGGCTGAACATAAACGGTTCGGGCTTCTGAATAATTTTATTGAATATATAATTAGCAAGCCCCAGAACAGAAAAAATGGGATAGAGCCGATAATGCCGTTGTCAAACAGAGTCTCAAGATACATATTATGAGGGTGAGGGGCACCAGTTCCTGGTTTTTCGATATCAATTAATTCTGAAAGACCGGTACGGTTCATAGCCAGACGGCCATAGCCTATAACTGGAGACTCACCTATTTTGTCGATAACATAAGGCCAGATAATGTTTCTGCCTGAAGATACTTCCTCTTCATCTATGGTAGTTTGCCCAGTAACGTCCGTCTGGCCAAATCCCATAAACATTCTCGCGGCGGCGCCTGGAAAGACTATCGGCAATAATATTACAACAACCGGCGCAAGAAGCAGGTATTTACGCCATTTTAATAGGCATAATGTGAGACCGGTAGCTCCCCATGCCAAATAGCCGGCCCTTCCTCCGGTGAGAGCCTGAGCATAGACAACAAAACCAGCGGCTATGAACACCCAGATTCTATGCTTTTTTTTGCTGAATAACGGAATCGCGGCAATTATCGCCCAAGATGCCCCGGCAAGAAAAACAGACATATCTACGGCGCTATAGCCTATATCATCGCATACTTTTCGTCCCTGCATAATAGCGTCACCGCTGGCAAGCGCCGCAGGTGAAATACGCTTTGCGACCTGTACTGCCAAGAGAAAGTACATCACAAGGATACTTCCAATAGCCATTAAGACTTGTTTCCTGGTCCGGCACCCGTCATAAAGTAAAATCGCAGGGAATATCCATTTAACAGTATTTATCAATTCCTCGCTAACCAAATCTTTTTTTGTATAACTTCCGAGGTTGGTAAAGTCAAAGCAAGCCCTGAGAAAACCCGCAAAAATGACTAATAAATATAAAATTAAAAGGACAGATATTGACAAAGGCATGTCCCAGCTTAAACCATCACGATTACGTGATACAAGCCATGCGAAAAAGATTATCAAAAAAAGAATGTTCCATGTATTAAATCCCTGTATGCCAAACATGGATTTTGGCATATCCTCATGCTGCATAATCGCCATCATAAGAATCAAACCACAGAGACTTTTGAACCAGTCTTTCCAAGCATAAATTGACAAAAATGCAACGAAAATATAAAGAGCTGTTATTCGAATACTCATAGAATTAAAGATTCAAACTTCAAAGTCAAAACTGATATTTGGAAAAAATGAGAAAATGGATACTTTGTAAGAAAGACGAAACTTTCTAATTTTTATCGGTTTCGTAATAGCCGGAGTAGCTGCCGTAAGATTCAAAATCGCTCGAACTAACAAAAACAACACCCCAAATATTGCCGCCGGAAGAATGAACTCTTTCAATTGCGTTAATCATATTCTCACGCCGAGATAAAAGTTCACGCTCGACCATGATAACTCCGTTCACATGATGAGACATTATAACTGTGTCCGCACGCGGCAAAACTGGCGAACTGTCCAAAATAATTACCGAATATTTATCCTGTAACGCTTCGAGATATTTCCCGAAAAAGCCATTGTCTATTCCCTCGAACACAAGATTTTCACCATCCTGTTTCCCGGCAGGTAAGATACTCAAATTCGGTATTTCTGTTTGGCAAATACCGGAAAAATCCATGGTTTTCGTATTCAAATAATTAATAATACCGGGCTTATCGGCCAGACCAAAACGCTTCGATAGCGTCTTCTTATAAAAATCAGTATCTATCATAAGAACTTGTTTGCCTGTTTTCGCGATGCACTTGCCCAATACTTTAATGAAACTCGACTTACCAGTTCCAGCTACAGAACTGGAAATAATAACCGTAGAGCTTTTCTGGTTATTCAATTGAAGCAGAAGTTTTGTACGAATAACACGTACTGACTCAAAGAGCTGAACCTGATTCTTTTCAATCTCATCACCGAGCATTTTACCCAAAGGATTCTTAAGACGAATCAAAGGTATTGAACCAAGATGAGGTACATTTACCGACAGAGGCATATCCTGAGAGGCAAAAATTACCTGGTTCATAGTAGCCCTGAGAAATGACACAGCTATGCCCAAGCCAGCGGCTAAACACAACACCATCATAGAAAATACTATTCTTCGGTCATTGTATGGTTCGGAAGCCACAAAAGCATTCGTTAATATTTCAATAGAGCCGGGAACATTTCGTTCCATATTCTTCTGGTCCCAACGCTGACGAACTAATTCATATTTCTGACGTGTGTATTCCAAATCACTTTTATCTTTTGCAAGCGACTGTGCGCTGTTGAAAACCAATTCAAATTCTTCCTGTTGTTTACTCAGGTTTTCGGTCAGGATTTGTTCCTCTCGTTTGGCCCGTTCTTTCTGATATTCGATATTATTTAACTGTGTATTGTAATCCAGGCCTGAGCCGCCGGTTAAAGCCATCTCGCTATTCGGCATACTCCTTCTTTGTGTATCAATTTGTAATTCTCGAAGTTTAAGTAATTCTTCTGCAAACTCCAGATTTTCCTGAAGCTCAAGCAATTTTGGATTATTCGCTGTAAACTTACTTGTTTCAATCTGAAACTTAATTGTTCTTACATCTCTTTCCAATGTTCGCCATTCAGGATCATTGTAATATTGTCTTTCTTCCGGCATCGCAGCCAAAACATCGTTACTATCGCCACTCCGCTCTTTTTCATTGTTTATTAATTCATTTATTTTCTTTTGGTCCCATTCCAAAATTGCAATAGCCTGTTGTACCTGGATCAGTTTCTGCGCGATTTCTTCCACTATATTCCTTTTACTTGTAACAAGTTCCTCGGGAGAACTCGTCCCCAAAGCTTTAAGACGCTCCTGGATCAATTTCTCGCTGCCCTGAATTTCTCTTTCCAATTTCGTTTTTTCATCTGAAAGCTGACGATAAAGTACATCTTCTGTCGCATCTGACTTATCTTTAACATATTGCAGGTATTTATCCAAAACGGAATCCACAATTAGCTTTGCTTCCTTAGCGTTAATCGCGACAAAAGATACATCGATAATTTCTGTTTGACTGCGTGGGCTTACTGAAAGATCATCTCTGAGTCTTTCCATCGGAGGTATTTTGTTACCACTTAATTTTGATAATAACGACTCCTGCGGCTTCTTATACCATGACGTATTCTGAATATCAGGTTGGTCCAAAACACGCTGAAGAACAGTCATTCCTCTGATAATAGAGACCTGAGTATTAAGGAACGAACTGTATAATGGAATCATTCCACTTTCATCTTTATAAACAATATATGAAATTATCGGCCTGACTCGTATTTCAGCCCTGGCCTGGTACTTCGGAACAATTTGTGTCCAGATAAGAGCAAGAAGAGGTGCCGCCGTAAGAATAAATATCAATAATATAGACCATTTGTAACGGTATATTGCTTTTATAATATAATTCAACGTCCATACCGGTTTGCCATAATGCCGTGTACCAGCGGAATGACCGTAGGATAACGAAGAGTCAGAAAGCGGCTTTGGCACTTTCGTTCTTAATACAGTTTCAACCGGCTGAATATTTCCGTTTAGATTGTCGGATTCATCCCTTGACTGAATTATCGGGTCAGGATTAGATGGCAATCCTTCATTTGACGAATTTCCAAATTGGTTATTTATATTTTTCAATTCAAATGTCTCCTTGAATTAACTCATATGCTTTTCTATTGCAAATTAATTCTTTTTTAGAGATTGTAAAAAAATGCTTTATGTATTACTTTTTTGAGGTTGTGAAGCTAAAGATTTAGCAGATTCCCTCTTTAATGACTCACCATCTTCTCCGATTAATAGAGCTGTACCAAAAATCTTTTTAAAGATAACCATTAATATAAAAGGAAAATAAACCTTTTGTCGCGGCCATCTCAGGCGAGGCTGAGTAATTAACTGGAAAAGAAATTCAGTTCCTGTTTTTTGAAATATTTTAGGCGCTCTTTTAAGAGTACCAGAAGCAACATCAATACTACCGCCAACCCCCAAACAAAAATTTACATTAATGGATTTTATGTTTTCCTTTATCCAATATTCCTGCTTCGGCGAACCCATCGCCACAAAAAGAATATCCGCTTTACTGGCATTAATTTCCCCTATTACCACTGATGCGTCTTTAAAAAATCCATCATGCCGCCCTGCTATTATTAGTTCAGGATGCTGCTTTTTAAGATTAGCAGCGGCTTTGGAATTAGATTCAGAAGAAGCTCCTAAAAGGAATATTCTCCATTTTTTCTTCTCGGCCATAGCAATAGTATGGAAGAAAAGATCACAGCCTGTACATCGAATAATGCTGGTTCCATTGAGGATTTTTGAAGCTACCGATATGCCAACTCCGTCGCAAATGCAGGCATCAGCATGATTTACAATCTTCATTAATTCCGGCTCATGCCAGGCGCGATAACATTTTTGAGGATTCATCGCAACCCAGAACGATTTGTGATTCATCTCAATTGTTTGCTCTATACACGAAAGAGCATGCTGATAAGAAGTAAAGGGTGTCACCTGAACTCCCATCACATTAATGGCGGCCGGCATAATTGCACATCCTTCTTTGGCCTGCTTTTCTTCTCGTGAAACCAGTCCAGGTAATGCATTATGGTCAACCTCAAAGACTTCTTGCGGTGGTGGAAATTCATCCACAAGTCGTCCTATAAGAGCAACACGCCTGCAGGTAATTTCCAACAAGTCCTTTCTCGAAGTTCTTAATTTAATTTGCGCTGATTTATCAGAGTCTTTATATCCTGCAGGCAAAATAAAATCTGACTGTAATTCAAATTGATTATTATTTTCTTCTGATACCCAGGAACATTTTTTTTCTGAACTTCCGTCTTTGTTTAAATAAAAATCCATTTCATTAAACTGCATCTGCTTTGCCAAAATACTAATTGACTCCCACCAGTCGTTGAATGAAACATTATGACGCATACGCAGTTGAACATTTTCAAAACAAATCTGATCAGCTTTAATTTTTTGAGAAATGGACTTGTTTCGTTTTATAGCTCCTATTGTCTCACGAACACGTGCGGCTCCGAGATAAATAAAAGCCACGAAAATTAGTGTCAAACCGCCCGCAAATAATAAAACAGACCAGCCGCCGCTCGTAGTTAGCATTAATAAGCCTATACAAGCGCTAATACATGTCAGAGCATAAATGATAATGACCGCCGTAAGCTGCGGCAAACCCATATCCAGCAAGTAATGATGAATATGTCCCATTTCAGATGAAAATACGGAACGGCGATAGAGAATTGCGCGCCTGACCATAGTAAATGCCGCGTCAATAAGCGGGATACCCAATACAAGAAGAGGTATAGCCAAACCAACAAAAGTAGCTGTTTTAGCCTGACAAACGAGACTTCCGGCGCCTATCATGAATCCGAGAAACATGGAGCCGCAGTCGCCCATAAATATTTTAGCAGGATAAAAGTTAAAAAACAAAAATCCCGTCACACTTCCAACGAGTACAAGCATTAACAGCGACATAGCCGCCTGGCCGCTTAGCAGAGCAATAACAAAAATCGTTCCACATACGAAAGCCGCTATTCCAGCGGCTAATCCGTCAAGACCATCAATAAAGTTCATTCCAACAGTTATGACCACTATCCAAAGAATAGAAAGCGGCCACGACAATAGACCTGTATTTATCTCCCACTGGCCAATTGAAATTGTTTGCAATGTAACACTGGATGCACATATCGCGACAGATGCGGCAATAAGACTTAAGAGTTTTACAAAACCCGGCAAAGAATATATATCATCAAGAAAACCAACAATAAAAATAAAAAATGCAGCCGCCAACAAAACGATAAACTGTGTTTGTGACTCTCGGAAAGACTCACCAATGTAATTATCCAGGAAAAATCCGGGTATAATGAAAACAAGAGTTGTTAGAACAAAAACTACTCCGCCAACACGCGGGATAGGTGTATGATGAACCTTACGTGAATCAGGTTTATCAACAAGGCTAAGCTTTTTCGCCAATCGTGAAACGATCGGTACCAAAAATATCGCGGTAAGTACTGTTCCAAAAAATATTAATAAATAATAGTTTGTCATTCGACTTCTAATCCCGGTTTACATCTTCCAATCAATGTTTGCTAAAAAAACACTGTATAACCAACTGTTATAATATCTGCTTAGACTCCGTCCCCGTAAGTTGCTGAAATAAATTAAGAAACATCCCATAATATTACAGCAACAAATAATAAATCTATCCGATGTGGTCTTAGAGAATATAAAGGTACATTCAACCCTAATTTATACAAGCGAAATTACATAAATGAACAAAAAGAATGTTCCTTCTCACTAAAAACCCCAACTTTTTCATTGATAACTGTCATGGTACAATATTTTGTCTATTTTGTCAATAAATAAATACATCGTGCATATAAGGATGTATTATATATCAAAGTATTTTAATAATATACATGTTTTGCAATAATAATATAAGAAAGTTTAAATGGGTAATAATATAAATAGGAATCGAAATCTGTACCAAAATATTTACTCAGAATTAGAGATATTTTGGGACCTATATTTGAGATAAGTTTAAACTACGATATTGGTTTATGAATCACGTAAGACTGCCTGTACAGAATCGCAAAGACTTCGGACTATTTCCTTCTGGAACGTATCTACAGTTTCATGTGTGAGCGTACCGTCCTCATCTCTGAATTGCAGTGACAAAGTAACGCTTTTCCGGTCCGAAGGAATTCCTTTGCCGCGATATATGTCCGTAAAATTCACCTGCTCAAGCTCCGCAGAAGCCTTCTGCTCGACAGCCTGAACAATTTGGGACCATGTTACATTCTCATCAACGATGATAGATAAGTCACGATGTATTGCGGGAAACCTTGGAATAGGTTTTACATTTAACTGCCCCTTCTCCAGTTGCAACAGGAATTCGAAATTAATTTCCGCCGCACATGGTGTAACTTCCTTCAAATCAAATTTATCCTTTATATTTGCACCGGCAACTCCAATTATGCCTATCGACTGGGAATTGACTTTGATTTGCGCGCCTGTTTGCGCCCATTTCAAATCCAACGGAGAAATTTCTACAACAGCGTTTCTGCTGATATTTTTTATCAGCCCTTCGACTACGCCGGTAAGGATTCGCAAATCTCCATCACAAACAAGAGCAAGCTTTGCCTGTTCATTCGGTAAAACATCGCTATTGTCTTTGACAGGGACAAAAGTATCCGCTATTTCAAATATTCTGCACGGTAGGTTTTTTGCGTTTACATTTGTCTGGAACACACCCATCAGAGAACCAATAAGTGTTTGACGCAGTACATTCGCGCTTTTTCTTGATTCATCTTTAACCGAAAGATAAGCTGAATCCGAATTATTAAATAATCCAGCAACGATATTATCGGTAAATGTCACATTGATTGTTTCGTAAAAACCGCATGCGTTTAAATATGTTATAACTGAATTGGTAAGTTTTTGTCTCGCGTTGGCGGGAACTACTTCTATCTGAATTTTTTTCTCGGTAGGAACCTTATGATAACCATAGACACGTGCTATTTCTTCAATCAAATCAACTTCGCGATATACATCACTTCGCCATGTAGGGATATTGCAATTCACCACATCACCCCGTAATTCAGGCTCAAACTTCAACGCTGTTAGAATCCTCAATACATCTTCCTGCGGAACTTCAATTCCGAGAAGTTTCTTTAATCGTGACAGCCGCAAACTTGTTTTTACAGGCGGTTTCTTCTTCGGGTATATATCTATAACACCCTTCGCGGCTTTACCACCTGCCAGTTGAGTTATCAATTGACATGTTCTCCGCGATGCCCAGTCAATATTTTCAATATCAACTATTCTCGCAAATCTGAATGAAGCTTCCGAAGGCAAACTCAGCTTTCGCGAAGTGGTACGAATAGAAACCGGATCGAACGAGGCATCTTCGAGAAGAATCCTTGTCGTCGTATCAGTGACTTCGGTTTCCAGGCCGCCCATAACTCCGGCTATACCAATCGGCCCGGTCGGGTCGGTAATCATAAGCATATCATGACTCAACTCACGTTTTGAACCATCTATACTGACAAGACTTTCGCCTGCGGCAGCCTTGCGAACAATTATTTTGCCCTGTTTGACTTTATCGTAATCAAAAGCATGAGGCGGCTGGCCGGTTTCCATCATTACATAATTGGTCGCGTCAACAACATTATTAACACTGCGCATCCCAATCGCTTCAAGCCGCTCTACGAGCCAGTCTGGCGATGGACCAATTTTCACTCCCTCGACAACTCGCGCGGTATATCTGCCACATAGCTCCGGCTCACGAATCTCAACAGAAGCCAGTTCCGTTACATCTTTATCGGACTCATCCAGCGTAACAGCCGGAATTTTCAGTTCTTTACCGGTCGCTACTGAAAGTTCGCGGGCAACTCCGATATAACCAAGGCAATCGCCGCGATTACTGGTCACTTCAACGTCGATTACAGTATCATTATCGAGCTTTTCGATGCTTTCGCACGGGAAACCCATGTTACTGAGAGTTTCAGCGATTTGTTCGGCACTAAGACCTGTCTCGATATAATCATTCAACCAATTTAAAGATATTTTCATAATAAAACCAAATTATTCATAACCACAGATTAACGCTGATTTACACTGATTATTCAGTACAACGACTCTGTCATTCTGAGTCTGTCGAAGAATCTAATAAAAATGGAAACTTCAACTTCTCCTGTGTTCTGTATTCTGTTTTCTGTATTCTTATTTAAAAAACCAGCTATTACGATACAACTCACAGGCGTTTCTGTCAATGATTTTGGGCGTTCTCACCTGTAAAAAGGCCTTATATTGAGAAAATATAAGTATTTGAAGAAACTTTCTTCTTTTATCATTCTCAATTTCTATTATAATTCCTTCTATTATGGACGATATCGAGCGAATCAGACGTTATATAGAAAGCGACAATCGTTGTATTTCGATTGTTACTTATGAAGAACAATACGCTCTGGACACAATACGCCAGGCGGCTATGGACCTGAAAATGGGTCTCTGGATTTGGTCGGTCGCCGGCGGCGTACGCGAAGGTTTTCTGGCCGACAGCCTTTATATCAGCGATACTGAAGCTCCCGCACAGGGTTTATTGCATTTCTCTAATGTCCAGGAAAACTCCATCTGCGTAACGCTCGACCTGGCGGATCACCTCAATAAAGGTATAACAATACGGGCGCTTCGTAACCTTATCGATTCCTGTGAAAAGAAAAAGAATACCCTTATTATGATTGACAGCGAGGATATTCTGCCGGGTGTTGTAAAATCCTACTCACGAAAATTCGAGATTTCTTATCCTGACGTAAACGAATTGAAAAATATTGTCCGAGAAACTCTCCAGCGATGCCACCGCAAAAAACCTATCGAAGTCGGTATAACGCAAAAAGGCATGGATACAATAATTCGCAATCTCAGAGGTTTAAGCAGGCGGCAGGCGGAACGGATTATTATCGAAACAGTTATAAACGACAGAAAATTCGACGACGCTGATATTCATACCGTCATCGCAAGCAAAAGAAGATTGATTCAACAGGGAGGCTTGCTCGAATTTATAGAAACTCCCCTGAACATGAAACAAATAGGGGGAATGAAAAATCTCAAAAAATGGCTCGATCAGCGAAAAGATACTTTCAATTCCACCGCTATTGAGTTCGGCCTCGAAGCCCCGAAAGGAATTTTCATGCTCGGCGTACAGGGCGCCGGAAAAAGCCTCTGCGCAAAAGCAATCGCAACCGCATGGCACCAGCCGCTGCTGAAACTCGACCCGGGAATCCTGTATAATAGCTTCATCGGCCAATCCGAACAGAATCTCAGAAGAGCATTACAGCAAATTGAAATGATGTCACCGGCGATTCTCTGGATTGACGAAATTGAAAAAGGCTTCGCGTCCGCGGCCAGCCAAAGCTCAGACGGCGGATTATCAAAAAGATTATTCGGCTCACTGCTCACATGGATGCAGGAAAGAAAAGCACCTGTATTTGTAGTAGCTACGGCTAACGATATCGAGGCTTTACCGCCGGAATTGCTGCGAAAAGGCCGCTTCGATGAAATTTTCTTCATTGACTTACCTAAAGCCGCGGTAAGAAAAGAAATTTTCCGAATCCATCTTGAAAAAAGAAAACGCGACCCGAAAATATTCGACCTTGATAAACTCGCCGAGTCTTCAGAAGGTTTCAGCGGCGCAGAAGTAGAACAGGTAATCCTTTCAGCACTTCACAACGCATACGCAGACAAAGAGGAACTAACAACAGAAAAAATCCTCAACGCATTAAAAACATCCCCGCCCCTTTCAGTAACATTAGCCGAACAAGTCGAGTCACTAAGACAATGGGCGCAAGGCAGATGCGTACCCGCAGATTAATTTCGTGTCATGGGTATCTTAACCATGATGTTTAGCCAAAATGGTCATGCCATATCTAAACACCATTTTTCGTATTTTTTTGTTCTTCAATAAATGGACGCAAATATCCTTTTTCTTCTGGTGTTAATTGATGCAATGTTTTTTGCAAATATTTGAGGTTCTGTTTATATAAATAACTCTGGATAAAAAACATAACGAAACGTGCAACGAGGAAAGCAACTGGAATTTTTCTAAAATAATCCGTTCATTTAACGATCCTATCGAGCATATTTTTATAAAACTCTTATTAAATTTAAAACAATATTTTTCTATTTAGAACGAATACTTTGATATATTTTTATCAAATAATACTTTCTTTTCTATTGTCAATTTAATTCCAATATTTACCATTGTGCTTCGTAGAATGCTCCTGTTGGTCCCTCGGGCTGTTTTTTAGGTCGTGACTTTATAATCGCTTCGGCTATCGCGATATCGCATTGTGTCGTTATTTTTATATTCGACGAATCCGTTTTTACTATCGAGACTTTTAAACCCATTGCCTCGACAAGCTGGGCGTCGTCACTGATTGGCATCTTGCCGAGGTTTTTGATATTCTCGTATGCTTTTTTCAGCATCTTTGTCGCGAAAACCTGCGGCGTCTGCGCTTCGTATAAACCTGTTCTGTCCAGAGTTCCGAAAATCATTTCATCTTCTTCGTTCACCTTTTTTAAGGTTGCGGTGACAGGACAAGCGGGTATAGCCGCACCCGAAGCAATCGCGGCTTCTATGCACGAATCTATTATCTCCTCTGTCACACAGCACCGGCAGGCATCGTGGACAGCAACCAAATCTATATCGTCTTTGAGCAGATCAAGACCTTTTTGAACTGTCTTGAATCGTTCCGAGCCGCCTATGTATGTAGTGACATTGAAGAATTTCAGGTTCGTACCCCACTTGACATTTATTAGTTCCTGGTCATCTTCCGGGATAGCGAGAAGGATTTGTTTGACATCTTCTCTATTTGAGAAAAGCTCGACACTTCGCAGGAAAACCGCGCGTCCGGCGACATCGACAAAAGGTTTCTTTCTTTTTCCGCCAAACCTGGTTCCTGAACCAGCGGCACAAATTATCGCAGCTACATTTTTACCCATTTTATATTCTACTTCCAATTAATATCAAACCATCCCCAAGCTTCGCTTGAGGCTGCCACCCAAACATTCACAGGTACAAATATTTATCTTATTGCCTGAAAAGCACTGATTCCCGTTCGAACCATTTCGTACTGAAAAACAGTAAACCTGCAGCTATGATAAAACTTGAACCGAGAATTGCAATAAACATTTCGTAATTCATGGTTCCTTTTATCAATTCTTTTATCGCCAGCGAAATATTCGTAATGGGAATCATCGCCCAAAACCAGTCCAGCTTAACAATTGGCAGCAGTGAGATAACAGCCGGAATAATAGCCAGAAAATTCAACGGGCCGCAGTACGAACTTGCTTCCTTGAAACTTCTGGCATAAATCGACACGCTCAAAAGCAATGCGGCGAACATCGCGGCGGTCGGTATCAACATTGAGGCTATTAAAAGCAAATCTGCTGCACTTATTGACGACAAAACCTGTCCGACAGGAACTTCGGCAGATATTTCCTTAACTTTTAGCAACAGCATAGCACCAATTCCGGCAAGACTCAGCAACGCAGATGTTACACCTGCAGTAAAAACAACAAAAAATTTGCCAAGCACAATGTGCGAACGTTTAATCGGCGCAAGTAAAAGAGTTTCAAGTGTCCCTCGCTCCTTTTCGCCCGCTCCAATATCAATTGCGGGATACATCGAACCCATCATGCAGAATATTATAAACATATAAGGCAAAAAACCTCCAGCGTATTCGCCGACAACTTCTCTCCTATTTGCCGTGCCGTGATTTTCAATTTTGACGGGAAACAATAAATCATCCTGTTCCTCTGATGATTTTATTCCAAGCAAACTTAAGCGTTCCGAGCGAATCTTCTCACTGGCCTGTCGAACAAAGTCACCCGCGCGGTTTCTTGCCCTGCTTGCAGCCGATGCGTCGTTATAATAAAGCTGTACAGTTACCTGCCTGCCATTTTTAGCTTGTTCGAGAGCGTCATCAGGAATTACCAAAGCAAATTTAATAATGTCCTGTTTGATGAACGATGCAATCTCATCCTGTTCCGCAATTTTCACATGTTTGAATTGATTGCTGCCCGCAAACTCCTTTGCCAACTGCGGCAGATTCTCCGAGCCGAAAATCGCATAAGTCAAAACCTCTGTAGCCGCTTTTTGTTCACTCTTAATACTGAAACTCAGCAGAATACTTATTAACACCGGAACAAGAACTGTCGGCATTACCACCATGAAGATTAATGTCCTTCTGTCACGAAGAACTTCTTTAATTTCCTTAAGATATACGATAAGAATATTAGTTAGCATTACCAGAACCCTCCGATTTTATTAAAGCAAGAAACGCTTTATCCAGAAGTTTTTGTCCCGTCTGTATTCGCATTTGTTCTACGCTGCCCTGGAAACAGAGTTTACCTTTGTGCATTACAACAACACTGTCACAGAGTCTTTCGACTTCGTGCATGTGATGCGTGCAGAAAATAACTGTCTTGCCCTGCTTCTTACACGATTCGATAAAATTCAGAATAGCTTCAGCAGCCGCGACATCAAGACCGGTCGTCGGCTCATCGAACATTATAATATCAGGTTCGTGAATCAGAGTTCGTGCGATAGATACCTTCTGCTTCATACCGGTTGAAAGCAAATCGTTACGTTTATCAACGAATTCCGTCATTTCCAATACACGAAACAGTTCGTCCATTCGCTTAGAGAGTTTTTTGCGATCCATGCCGTGAAGTTTTCCAAAATACTCAATCATTTCACGCGCAGTCAGACGAGCATATAAACCTGTATTGTCGGAAAGGAACCCGATTCGTTTGCGAACATCAAGAGGATTTTCTACCAGATCGATTCCCATGAAAGAAGCAGTCCCCCTGCTCGGTTTCAACGCGGTGGAAAGCATTCGCAAAAGTGTTGTTTTACCCGCGCCGTTGGGACCAAGCAATCCCATAATTTCTCCCGGTTTGGCGATGAAACTGATATTATCAACCGCAAAGAACTTTTTACTATCCCGAAAGCTTTGCACTAAGTCGATAAGATTTTTGATTTTCTTTCCTCTCTCCCGGAAAGACTTACTTATTCCCTTTACTTCAAGCATAAAGAAATTCCTTAGTAATTAAAACTCTATCCCACGTCTGGCTCCTATGCCTTTATCAAACGGATGTTTTATACATTTCATTTCTGTAACCAAATCCGCGATTTCAATTAATTCTTTGGTAGCTCCCCTGCCCGTCATAACAATTTCCACGCCAGGGGCCCTGTTATTTATAATACGCATGACATTATCTAAATTTGCAAGATTTTTCGAAATACAGAAATTTATTTCATCCAGAATAATCACATCGTAAACCTTTTCAGCGGCATATTTCTCCAGTTTTTGGAGAACTTCCTGAATCGCTTTCCTGGTTTGCGTAATTACTTTTTCATCGGACAGAGATTTTCCCATATTCCAATCTATGTCAAGTGCTTCGATATTTATTCCGGCGGATTTTAAGTCTATGGCCAGCCGCTCACCGGTAGCAAGTGATGGTGGTTTTAAGAATTGATAGATAAGAACTTTATTTCCCTGCCCGGCCGCTCGAAGCGCAAGCCCGAACGCGGCGGTTGTTTTGCCTTTTCCATCACCTGTATAGATTTGTACCAATCCTTTTTCAAGCATATGTCACTATTTATTTTATGAATTTCTAATAGAAATAATATAGTTGTCATTTTGTTAGAATTTATAATTATCTCTTTTCTAACCTAATCTGTTTTATAAGCTCTATTGTTTCTTTTACCTTCTTTGTAATTCCGGCGTAATCTTTAGCAGCGAGAAGTTCTTTTGTTATCAGGTTTGAACCCATTCCAACACAAGCGACTCCAGCGGAAAACCATGCAGTTAAACTTTCTTTTGTTGGTGAGACTCCGCCTGTCGGCATAATCTCCGTCCAGGGGCACGGCCCTTTTACGCTCTTGACAAAATTTGGTCCGCCAACTTCCGCGCCCGGAAATATCTTACAAATTTCCACGCCGAGCATTTCAGCGTTGTGTATTTCCGTAACAGTGCCGCAGCCGGGGCTGTAAGGAATCTTGCGGCTGTTGCAGACTTTCGCTACATCTTCATCCAGAAGCGGCCCAACTACGAAATCAGTTCCGGCGGAAATGTACATAGCCGCGGTAGGCGCATCACAAATCGAGCCGACGCCAAGTATAATTTCAGGTTTTTCAGAGTCACGGTATTCAGCTAACTTCGTAAATACATTTATCGCTCTGTCACCTCTATTGGTAAATTCAATCGCCCTTGCTCCGCCGTCCGCGCAGGCAGTTATTACATTTTTCGCTGTTTCAAAATCGCCGTTATAAAAAACCGGTATCATGCCGATTTGCTTCATTGCTGTAAGTACATCAAGTCTCGAATATTTAGCCATTCGCAAGCCTTTCTTTTTTCTATAATGTTTCAATTTCAGATAACGCGTCGATTTGAATTTCTACAACTTCACGAACACGAGCCTCAAAATCCGTTTCCATTTTTTCGAGTTTATCTGATAGAATAGCTTCAAGATGAGATTGAAACTTATTCCTTGCTTTTGTTATTTTTGATTCTGTTAAAATCCTTTTTGTCAGCCATGCTGGAGCGATCCATGTCTCGGCCATTTGTTTCGCTTTACCGACACCATAGCGCAAAGATAAAACACTAACTATCCCGGCAAGCACCGCACCAATAACCCAGCCCATCGGACCAGATGAAATTAAAGCCAATCCGCCGCCACCGCAAATACTCGCGACGATAGTTGTAATAATGCCGGCAGTAAACCAGCCCATCATATCTAATATTCCGGCGTATAAATTCGGCATAAGTATTTTATTATCAATTTCCATCGACATCGATGCTTCACGATATACGCGGTCATCACCAATGCTCAGGCCGTACGAAGAAAACCATTCTATCACAAGTCTTGTAAGCTGGTCGGACAGGCCTGAAGTCAGAATACTCATTCGTTCTTCCATGATTCCTTTCATTTCCGGCTCAAAAGAACTGGCTTGAGAAGATATGCTATTCTTAAGCGAAGCGACAGAACCACCGCTTTTTTGAAATCCTGTTAAAACAGGTTTTATTTTTGCGTCGAATAATTTCGATGTAATGTCACCAATTAAGGCGGCTGCTATCGCATCTGTTTTTTCTTTAATCCAGATTCGTATTTTCTTGTCGCAAAATTCCTGCAAACCATCTTTAAGTATTTGTCGAATGCTTCTTAATTTTTGTTTCAACGCCGGAAGAATAGAAAGACCTTCCGAAATAACGACATAAGGCCTGTCACTGCGTGTAATCGCGGACTGGTCTATGTGCAAAACTTCCGATATAATATCAGATACGAAAGGCCATTGACTGCTGCCTCCGGCAAGAATCACACGTTTTATATCGCTTATGCTAATCTTCTTCTCTTCAAGTCCGCGAGTCAAACATTGCTTAAACCAGTAGAGTAAATCAATTTTCTTGTCTGAAGAAGTAAGTTTTACAGATTTGCTGCCAATTTCTTTAAGGTAATTTGTAAAAACAGAACTGGGGACATAATTAGCGGCCCG
>CAZVOA010000053.1:0-17087 GCA_964628465.1 uncultured Pirellulales bacterium
CTCCAGTATTTTCAAGGACTTACAGCAATTTTTTATAGGGGCGTTGAAGTCAGGAGCACGCCGCCCCAATCGAAAATTACTGCCTTTATATCTTTTGTCATAAAAATCCTGAATTATTATTTCGTTCGTAAAACGAGGTATTTTACGTTATTTCATCGATTTTTTCATAAAAAAATGGACCTCATGAAAAAAAATTAAAAAATTTTATTTTTTTTATCAACAAACGACCCTTGAGAAACGCTTATGTTTTTAGAAACCGAAAAATAATCGTTTTTTTGTATTAGAACAAGATTTTGAAAAATAATTGATAAAGAGAAAATTTACACTGATGCCGATACTCAACTAATGCTTCAGGTAAAGCATGGCAATAACGAAGCTTATGAGAATCTCTATCAAAAGCATCATTCAAAGGTTTCCAACTTTTTCAAAAATGTCGGAAATGCCGATGGCTGGTCAGAAGACCTCTCACAGAAAGTTTTCACATGCATTTGGGAAAATAGGGAATCTTTCCGTGCCGAATCAACTTTTAAGACATATATGTATGGTATTGCCAAAAGAATCATCCATAAACATATTCGAAAGTTAGACCGGGATGCCAAAATTTTCAAAAATAATCGAGTCTCACATCTAATAACGGAGTTATCCGAGCCGGAAGCGGCGTATTCCTTAGCCGAATTATTAACAAACCTCGAAATGAATAAATCGAAACTTTCCAAAAAACAACGCCAGGCCATAGAAATATTACTTAATCCTGACTATTCACCGGAAACAGCCGCTAAAAAGGCTGATTGATCTAGAAACACATATCGAAAACGTCTTTTTGCAACAAGGAGAATTCTCGAAAAATTCCTGATAAAAACAAAAATATTTTAAATTTTTAGATTTTCCACCTAACAAAATCTAATTTTTTGACACTAATATATTAAAGATACGAATTTTTTCTCGAGAAAATATGCCTTGTTTTATGAAAAATATACTCAAAAACAAAAAAAAATGAAAAATCGTGATTTTTTATATAACAAAATGTAGCTTGAAGCGTCTTATTTTGAAAGGGAAAAAAATGAATACAACGAAATATTTATCGAGAATGTTATTTTTAGGGGTTTTTGTTGTTTGCCTGGGGAATTCTGCTTATGCTGAATTGCCTTTACCAGATATGTTTACACCAGGAACAGGATGGGATTTACATGATAATGGTATAATCACATATTATACTCTAGATCTTGTTAATTATAGGGATTGGAATACTACGGAAAAATCAGGTTGTTTAGAAAGTATTCTTGATCTATATGATGAAGGCAATGAGATATGGGTTCCAACTTGTTTAGAGGAAAGTGCTACTTTGACTTGCAATTGTCACGGATATATATTTTTGGGTGTTTCAAGCTGGACTGGAAGCGGATGGATTGGTAATGGGGTAATTATAGGTGATCTTACTGCATATTTAACTTCCGGTAAATATTCGATAAACAATACCTCTGGTGATGTCTGTCGTTTTTCGGGGCATTCTGCTTATCATTGTGGTTTAGGTAAATTCGTTTATTGGGCAAAAATGTCATCAAGCGCTCCATGGGCTTATCATAGTTCATATGGGTCTGGTTCACCTGGTGAAGCATATGGTCCACATTATGAAAGATGGTGTGAGAATCCATAATTAAAGGTAAAGAAAAAATAACATGGTATAATTTATTCTTATGATATAATTTATTTGCTATTAAATATCATTTATGAAGACCTTATAACAAATTGAGGTCTTCATATGTATTTATTAATACCAAAACTGCTAAATAATTTTTAGATGAAAAACAGATAGCAGAATTAGGAATAAAAGTATTATTTTGCAATGAAATTAAATTGTAGTGAATCAATAAGCTTTAATTTGTAGAATAATTAAAATCCAAAGAGAGGATTATAAATGAAAAATAAAATGAAAATATTATCAGCTCTTGGATTATTTTTTATTGTAATTATTGTTCTTTTTCTAATAAATATTAATGTCAAGCATATAGAAGATTTGTCATTTCAAGAAGAACAAATTCCGTTAGTTACTAAAGTTGAAATTGAACAAACAAATAGTGAAAATAAAATTCATCCCATTACAGAAAATAATGTAAAAAGGGAAAGTGAAATCGAGGATCGTTTTTTTAATGAGTTAATTGAAAATGATAGTTTTTTATTATCCAAATCATTGGAACAGAAAATAGAGTTTAAAAAAACCCTGGATAATTTAATAGAGCATGATAAAAGGCTTTATAAAAAGTGGGATTTACCAGATGATGTTGTGAAGAAAACCTCTACTAATAAATTACTTTTACATTTTATTACAAGTCCAATGGTTGCTACCATAGTATTAAATGATGATTTGGAATTGGCAGTTCAACGTCTTTTAAATTCATCGAATACTCTGAATGAGTTCTATATGAGAGAAGATATGGCCGAAGGTACCTTAAAGATGTTCAGAGAATTTGATTTATCGCCAGAATCGATTAGTGATGAATATATGATAGAGAAATTTTCTCAAACACAATCGAGTCGTGAAAGTCCATTATTACAAAAATCACTTAAACCGGAAAATATTTTAATGACAAAAATATCTTATCTTAGTTTAAATATAATGTATGCAGATGCGGTATTGTTATCGCCACAATTTTTTCCTAAATTGAAGGGACACGAAATAGAGTATTTACATGTAATGATGGATCGATATGAAAGTATATCTAAATTACGAGAGGTTTATGAAGAAGGTTTTGCTCCTGCTTTACGAGAAGTACCGACTTTATGTGTTAAACTGGCTAAAAATATTGATGAACAATTTTATAATACACTACATAACAACAAAATGAGAAGTGATGCAGAAAGAAAGCGTTTCTATGAAGATGTAAAGAATTTTATAGAAAAACAAAAAGAAGAAAAATGACTTCTTTAGCTATTAACCTACATAAAGAACATTTTTGTGGCACAACAGAATTAAAAAAAATGTAGATTAATCTAATTCCTTAATAAAATATTTTCTAAACGAAATTTAATCATTTTCCCATTATTTTATTCCCTTTGACGAAAAGGCTTTGTATTTCTATAATCTCAGTAGTCTGATTAATAATAATTCGCGGATTTGTGATTATGGAATATGTATTAATTTTTGCAATTGGTTCGGTATGCGGCTCAGTTTTGGTGTATTTGCTTAAACACAGGGAAATCAAGCGGTTCGAGCTTTCTGAAAAGCAGTCCAAAGAACAAATCGTGGCGCTTCAGGAAGAACGTACGAAATTATCAATAGAAATCGCGAAATTCTCCGAGCAACAAAGAGCATGGGAACAAGCTGAGCAAAAGTTCTCTGATACATTCAAGGCTCTATCTTCGGAAGCTTTGAAAAGTAATAATTCGCAATTTCTGGAACTTGCCAAGCAAAACCTTGAAAAATATCAGGAAGGCGCAAAAGGCGAACTTGAAAAACGCCAGCAGGCTATCGATAAAATCGTAGATCCGCTCAAAGAATCTCTTAAAAACGTTGACAGCGCCCTGAAAAAAATCCAGACGGACCACTCCGGCGTAAGAGAGAAAATAGAGTCGCTTCTCACCTCAGAAGCACAGCTTAAGAAAGAAACCGCGAATTTAGTTACTGCGTTGCGAAAACCCAACGTTCGCGGCCGCTGGGGAGAAATGCAGCTTCGCCGGGTTGTGGAAATAGCCGGTATGGTCGATCACTGCGATTTCTATGAGCAGCAAAGTACAGATACAGGCACAGGAAAAAATAGACCTGATATGATTATCAGGCTACCAAACAAACGAACTATTATCGTTGATTCGAAAGCGCCTCTGGAAAGCTACCTCGATTCTATTGAAGTTACCGATGAACAGAAGCAAAAAGAAATGCTCCAGCGGCACGCAAATCTTGTACGAACGCATATTCGCAATTTATCCGCCAAAAGTTACTGGGAGCAGTTTCAGCCTGCCCCGGAATTTGTGGTTTTATTTTTGCCCGGCGAAATGTTTTTCAGTGCCGCTCTTGAGCAGGACCCGACTTTAATCGAGCTTGGTGTGGAAAATCGGGTAATTCTGGCAACTCCTACAACATTAATATCGCTTTTAAGAGCGGTCGCTTTCGGCTGGCAGCAGGAGCAAATCGCCGAAAACGCACGAAAAATCAGCGACTTAGGAAAAACCTTATACGACAGGATATGTACTTTTGTCGAACATTTTGGTAATGTAAAAAAAGGTCTGGATCGCGCTATCGATAGTTATAATAAATCTGTCGGCTCTCTCGAAAGAAATGTCCTCGTTCCGGCCAGAAAGCTTAAGGAACTTGGTGTTACTTCAAACCCGGATATTGAAATACAGGAGCCGATAGATAAAACTACAAGAACGATTCAGGCAAATGATAATAATGCAATAAAAGACGACCAGGAAAATAATACGAGTGAATTGATGGAAGAAACGAACTAAACAAGAAAAAACATGGAAGTGAAAGGTGAACACATGAAAAGGCACATCAAGTACCTGGCGTTTGGAATTGCGGCTCTTACAATTTCATTACTCATTACTAATTTTTGTGAAGGGCAAAGTGATAGCGAAACAGTTTATTACAACAATCCTGATATTATCTCGAACAGACTGCAAATGGAACAGGATTCGAGTACCAAACTATATAAAAACACAAAACTGGTTTTTGCCACAATTGAAGAGGCCCGGAAAATCCTGACAACAAAAGACGAATATATCAAGTCTCAAACAGCCTTCGATAGAATGATAAGGCTCCACAAAGAATGGTCTGTATCAGAAGAAGAATACCGGGATTTTGTAAGCGAGCAAGTTATCGAGTGGACTGATAGTGAAAAGAATAAAATCAAAAATATAATTCAAAATATAAAACCTCGTCTCGAAAAATATGATTTGAATCTTCCTTCTACAGTTTTTCTCATTCAAACTACCGGCAAAGAAGAAGGCGGAGCCGCATATTGCCGGAGTAATGTAATCGTATTGCCGCAAAGTCTTATGAACGGGAACATACAAGGACAAGGTTTAGAAACACTTATTGTTCATGAGTTGTTCCACATCTTTACGAGAAATAATCCTGCGACAAGAGAAAAACTATATAGTACAATTAATTTTAAAAAATGCAAAACAGCTGAACTTCCCAAAATGCTTCTCGACTTTGAGATTGCCAATCCCGATATACCTTTAGGAAGATATTGCCTCGAATTGCAGCATGAAGGTGGAAACGTTACTGTTATTCCCATGCTTACTTTAGAAAACTTTGATATTAAAAGAAATCTACCTTTTTTCCCCTATCTCGAACTTAAACTTGTTGAAGTGGAAAACGTTAACGACCAATATGAATACAAGCGAAACAAATACGGCAAACCTGTTATTTATAATGAAGATCAAATTCCCGATTATCTAAATAAAGTCGGAGAAAATACAAGCTATTTAATTCACCCGGAAGAAATTCTCGCGGACAATTTCGCGATAATGGTTCTGGATAAAAAATCAGTCAAATCGAAATGGGTAATAGATAAAATGAAGTTACTGCTCGAAAACAAAAATAAAAATGTAGTGGGCATAAAGTAGAAGATAATATTATAATATTTGCTTTATTATCTTTTATAGGAGTACGTAATGTCAGAAATTTTTGATTGTATAATAGTTGGTGCCGGGCCGGCTGGTTTGGCCGCGGCGCTTTATGCTTCCCGGGACAGATATAAAACACTTATTCTCGAAAAGTTCATGCCGGGAGGACAAATAAATAATACCGATAGAATTGAAAACTACCCTGGAATCGAGCAAATCGATGGGCCGGGACTGATTCAAAATATGCAGAAACAGGCCGAGAGCTTCGGAGCAGAGATAAGAACAGGCTGCGAAGTTGAAAAACTCGAAAAACAAAAAGACGGCAAAATCGCTATTACTTGCAACGGAAAAAGTCTTCTGGCAAAAGTTGTCATTCTCACGCCGGGAAGCGACTATCGCAAACTTGGTGTGCCGGGCGAAGATAAATTCCGCGGCTCTGGAGTAAGTTATTGCGGCACATGCGATGCGCCGTTCTTCAGGGGAAAGCATGTAGTATCCATCGGCGGCGGAAATACCGCAGTTGAAGAAACCTTGCACTTAGCCAAATTCGCACAAAAAGTTACAATGATTCATCGCAGAGAGGAATTCAGGGCATCGAAGGTTCTCGTCGAGGAGCTTCTTGCGAAAGCAAACGAGCCGGACTCTAACCTGGAAATAAAATACAATACAGTCGCAACAGAGATTCTGGGCGGCAAAAAAGTCGAGTCTGTTATATTGAAAAATGTCAAAAATAATAAAGAGGAAAATTATCCCTGTGACGGAGCTTTTGTTTTCGTAGGCATGGTTCCGAATACGAACTTCCTTAAAGGTTTTGTCGAACTGAGCGAACAGGGCTTCATCAAGTGCGATTGTGCCTATCTTCGTACGAATGTTCCGGGCGTATTCGCAGCGGGAGACTGCCGAGTTGGAGCGGCTATGCAGCTTGCTACCGCATCAGGCGATGGCGTTGTAGCCGCTATGATGATGAAGCAATACCTACGAAACCCGAAATGGTGGAATGAATCAGTTAGCGATTTGTTACAGCCGGGCGGATGGTAGAAAAATAAATAAAGTCATAAGTGACTAAATTGGGTAAGGTTAAAACATTGCTTTCTTTTAAGACACTTTTTATTTTAACTTTTGGTAGTGTCCTAATATATTAAATTTTTTATTTCTTATAAATGTTAGAATGGGTATTTAGCCGAGCAAGTAATACTTCATCCTTTGTTAGTTTATATATTAATACCAAATCACCCTTTATATGAAGACCTCTATAACCTTTCCAGTCTCCAATTAAAGGGTGATCGTCTAATATTTCATCTAATGGCTCGTCATTCATTAACCTATTTATCGTGTTATCTAATAAATCTTGATACTTAGACTTTAGCTTTATTTTTTGTAATCTTTCTTAAATTTGCTTGAATGACGTAGCGCTCTCAACTATTTAAATCCTTAAATAATTCTTTAGTAGAAGTATATTTTTTACCCTTTCCAGATTCTAATTCTTCTATGGCTTGTACTGTATCTTTATTAGGTAATTTTACATCGAAAGGAATACCATGATGCAAAACTACTTGTTTAAAAAACATATCTATCGCACCTGACATACTTAAACCTAATTTTTCGAGTATTTCTTGCGCTTGATTTTTACTTTCTACATCTATCCGCGCATTTATTGTTGTAGTATTCATTTTTAACCCCTTTTCACTCTTTTCATGCTCTCTATTTAACATCCATGTTGTATATCATTATCCTATACATATACTATACAAATGTATGTCGGCTCAATCAAAGACAATCTTTAGAATCGTGGTGCTAATGGCCGTAACTATATATAAAACAATACATTATAGTAATATGAATTATTCTAATACTATTATAAGTATATAAATATATTAGATTTTTATATCATATAAATAGGCGAAGAAAATATCTGTTTATTATACATATATTCTCAAACCTTTCTTTTAACTTTTTTATATATTGACGCTCGTGTGTAATTGAGTTAATATCAGGTTTTAGTGGTTAATTTAACAGCTCGGGTTATTATTCCCGTTAGAATATTCGCTGAAAGGACAAGGAATGGCTGGTAACGTAGTAGAATTAACGGATGAAAGTTTCGATGAGATAGTAAACAGTTCAGATATGCCGGTATTGGTTGATTTCTGGGCGCCATGGTGCGGCCCATGCAAAATGATGGGGCCGGTTATCGAAGAAATCGCTGATAAATATCAAGATAGAGCATTAGTTTGCAAGCTCAATACCGATGACGCACGCGACAGCGCAATGGAATTCGGCATAAGCAGCATTCCAACTCTTATTCTATTTAAGGACGGACAAATAGAAAAGAAATGGATTGGCGTAACAAGCAATAAAGTTATTTCAGAAGCAATTGAAGAGCTTCTTTAAAAGACAAGTTCGACGAATTCATATTGTTCTGTATTGTCATGCTGAATCCTCAGGGGACGAAGAATAACACCATTCGTTTGATATATTACAGAACAATCGATTTTTCGTTTTATTTAATGGAAAGGATAAGGGGGTATAGTCTAAATGCTGCTTAGCGCACAAAGACAAAAGAATGAATGGATTGTAAAACCCCCAAAGGATGGCTGCCTGGAACTTGCCAGGTCGCTAAGGGTATCGCCGCTAATCGCTCAAATCCTGATGAATCGAGGAGTCAGCAGTTACGAGCAGGGAAATGTTTTTATCAGGCCCAAATTGACGGAACTTATCGAACCAGAACGCATGCCCGGAATTAAACCAGCTGTTGATAGAATAAAAAGTGCTCTCAAGAATAAGGAAAAAATCACAATTTACGGGGATTATGATGTCGATGGAATTACGAGCGTTTCAATTTTATGGCAGGTTCTGAAACTTCTCGGTGGAAACGTCGATTATTATATCCCGCATCGCATCGAAGAAGGATATGGGCTTAATACCGAAGCAATCGAATCTCTCGCTAAATCAGGCACACAGCTATTAATCACAGTCGATTGCGGCATAACCGCCCACGAGTCCGCTGAATTAGCGAACCAGCTTGGCATTGAATTGATAATCACAGACCACCACCAGATTATCGAGAACGCAGACAACAAACTGCCCCGCGCATGCGCGATTGTTCATCCCGCTATTGATAAATCATATCCGAATCAGGATTCCGCCGGCGCTATGGTCGCATTCAAATTAGCATGGGCAATCGCAAACGCGTTTACATCCGGCGCAAGACTTCAGCCGGAATTGCGAGAGTTTATGCTAAGCGCGACAAGTTTAGCAGCGATGGGAACTGTCGCGGATGTTGTAGATTTGCGGGGCGAAAACAGAATCCTTACAAGCTATGGCCTGAAAGCTCTTCCTGAATGCAAACTTTCAGGAATACAGGCTTTGCTTGAAACGCTTGGCTTAATCGGACAAAAGCTCGATAGTTTTCATATAGGTTTTCGGCTTGCCCCGATGCTCAACGCGGCGGGTCGTATGGGACACGCACGACTGGCGGTTGAATTGCTTACATCCGACAGTATGACACGCGCGATGCAGATTGCAGAATATCTAAAAGGGCAAAACGAACTGCGGCAGAAAACCGAACGAAAGATATTCAAAGAGGCCTGCGAAATAATGGTCAGCCGGAATATGACTCATCCTGACCGCAAGAGCATTGTACTGGCCGGAGAAAACTGGCATATCGGCGTAGTCGGCATCGTTGCTTCGAGAATAGTCGATAAATACCACAGACCAACAATATTAATTGGTATTCCTTCAGCCAAAGAGCTTGAAAACGCTGGTAGTATTGAAAATCTTATCGCACAGGGTTCCGCTCGTTCCATACCGGGTTTTTGCATGATAAGCGGCTTGAAAGCATGTGAAAAACATTTAAATACGTTCGGAGGTCATAAAATGGCAGCCGGAGTTACTATAAATTTTTCTAAAATCGAGCAGTTCATTGAAGATTTCGAAGAATACGCAAAACAGAATCTTGAAGAAAAAGACATTGTTTCCAAACTTGAAATAGAAGCAATCGCGCCTTTAAGCAGTTTCAGACTTGAAACGGTAAAAGAATTACAAATGCTCGGACCTTTCGGCGAGGGAAATCCCGAACCTGTTTTCGTGACAAAGGGCGTTCGCCTCGCGTCGCCGCCAAAACGGGTTGGAACGAACGGCGACCATCTCCAGCTTGTGATAAGCGACAATACCGCAACGCTTCGCGGCATAGGATTTAGATTTGGAAAATTAGAAAAGAAATTACTGGAACGCGAATTTTTCGACGTAGCCTACCAGCCCCAGATAAACACTTTCAACGGAAACACAAACGTAGAATTCAACCTCGTAGATATCCAAATCGACTAAATTCAAATTAATAACTGATTTTATTTGATTAATTCCCTATCTCAATTTTTTCAATTTTGAATTGTCCGAGTGTGTTTACAATATTTAGAAAACCCTCCGGGTTTCCGTTACCGAAAGATAAAGTAATATGCCCCGGATCATAGCCACCGAAACCGGCGCCTTTGAAAGCGGCGTCAATGTTGTACCACTTATCGCCAAGATAAACCCGCGTCCATGCGTGGCCGCCGAATCCATTTGAAACAGTCTGCCATTGCGCAACATAAGCCACGCCGGTAGCAACCTGTGCGGGTATTCCCGCGGCACGGCACAAAGCGGCGGTCAATACCGCATGTTCGGAACAATCGCCCTGTTTGCTTTTCGCGACTTCAGCCGCGGAAGCGTAACCGACCGACAAGTTTTTATCATCTATATAATCAGCAACAAAGCTTTCAATTTTGCGAGCGGCTTCTGACGCGTCTTTCGTATTGCCTATCGCTTTCTTTGCAAGGTCCTGAATAATTTTTTCATCGCTCTCGACATATCGCGACGGCTTAAGAGCCTCAAGCGCATCCTTATCGTTTCCTTTATATGGAATAGCAACGCCTTTCGGCAATTCTTCTTTTTCGATTGTCAATGTTACATTGCCATTGCTCAACTTCTGAACTTTCTGATTATCAGTTGCCGGGAACAGCAAATCAGCTTGCGGATTTGTTTTCGTTATATGATATATAATTGATTTTACCGCGTTTATATTATTAATCGGCTGAGGGCTGGCAAGAAACATTTTATCCACGATTTCGTACACATCGTTTTTGCCAAGCGCAAACTCTTTACTGCACGCAACCTGCTCAATTACCATGCCCATAACCGGCGTAACGCTTTTTTGAAGTTTCAAATTATCGTCATAATATTCATCGGCATTAAGTGCTGCTACAGTTTCTGAAGTTGCTTTTGTCTTGATTTCCGTCAACTCAACAACCCGGCCAAGCAGGTCAACCTGCCGTTTTGCACCCACGTTTACTTCCACATCAAAAGCCGACAAAGTACTCGGCTCGAACAATTTCGCCTTATATGAAGCACCCTCTTTGAGACCTGTCTTATAATGCAGAAGACGCATTCCTTCTGACATCAGCGCACCTTCGGGCCAGTCCATTTCCTCTTCTCCCTGGCCTCTTATTACAATAAGCTTTCCATTTTCATTAATCTTTCCAACTGTTTTGGTCACGATAAGGCCAAGGTCCTCCTCGATTTCAAATCCAAGAGGCTTGCCGTCTTTTGTCTCAGTTGAGGATGATTTCGTAGTAACGCTAACAGTTACTCCAATTCGGCTCAAAGTTAATTTCATCTCGATTGATGTGTTGACAATATCTTCTTCAACAATGCGTTTATTTATTGCATAGCCAATCTTATGGCCATCCATAAGCAGCGAGAAATATTCTGTATCTTCATTGGCAAGAGAATCTATCGTAGTCGGTTTTGTATCCGGCGATATAGGTTTCGGCTTTTCCTCTGCAATTATCGGTTTCGTTTCGGGCGGAGCTGGTTCCGAAGGCCTAATATTTTTTGTAGCCGTATTCGGTTCCTTCGGCGGCTGTGAGTCCGATTTATTCTTACAGCCTGATACAATAGAAACCAACAAAACAAAGCAAATAAACAAAGAGATTGTCTTTTTCATATTCATATTCCTCAATTTATCAATTTTCATAGTTCATATTTTAATTATAAACCAAAAAGGGATTCTCTTGCCAGAATAATTCTAATATTGTTAAATTATATAGATGAATTAAATTGAACTGAAATGCCGAAATAGTATTTATTGATTATGAATTTTGACGAACTAAAAAAACTTGTTTCTTCGGAAAATCCGCCGAACGTTTGCACGGATTCGCGCGCGGTCAAGACCGGCGATATCTTCGTTGCGGTTAAAGGCACTGTTTCAGACGGACACGACTTTATTGGACAAGCCATTTCTAACGGTGCGAAATACATCGTTTGCGAAAAAATACCACAAAATGTAGGGTGTGCTATGCACACCGATTTTAAAAATAGTGTGCATAACATTCTAATCGAAGATTCGATTATAGCGGCTGCAATTCTGGCTCAGGCGGCGAAAGGTAATCCATCTTCCAAACTAATAAATCTGGCCGTAACAGGTACAAACGGAAAAACTACAGTTACATATCTTGTACGCTCATGTATCAGGCAGGCGGGCGAAAAATGCGGGTTGATAGGAACGGTCATATATGATGATTGCTCAGGCAAAAGCACAGCCGCCCCGCTTACTACGCCAGACTCTTTGACCATAGCGGAAAAACAGGCTGAAATGATAAAAAACGGCGCGAAATACATGATAACCGAAGCAAGCTCTCACGCTCTGTCACAAAACCGTTTGGCATGTATAAATTTCAAAGCGGCCGCGTTTACAAATCTTACCGGCGACCATCTTGATTATCACATTACAAAAGAAAATTATCTCGAAGCAAAAACGAAACTTTTCACTTCGCTTGCGGCTGATTCATTCGCGGTTCTAAATAAAGAATCACCCGAATCGGAATATATCGCAAAAAAAACAAAAGCGAAAATCATCTGGTATGCGATAGAAAAGAAAGCCGACCTTGCCCTGAACCGCTCTGGTACAGGGCTTGTCGCAAAAATCAAATCAATGGATGTAAGCGGAACAGTTTACAGCTTGAACTACATGGGACAATCGGCGATTGTGAAAACTCCGCTAATCGGCATGTATAATATCAGCAATCACTTAGCCGCGGCGGGTTTGTGCCTTGGCGCAGGTTTGAATTTGGAAACTATCGCGGCGGGACTATCTGAACTGAAACTGATTCCGGGAAGACTTGAAAAGGTAGATTGGGATGGAAGCTTTACGGTTTTAATTGATTACGCACATACTGATGATGCGCTGCAAAATGTTCTTTCAGTTTTAAAACCATTATGTAAAGGCAAGCTGCGTGTAATTTTCGGCTGCGGCGGAGACAGGGACAAAACAAAACGCCCGCGAATGGCGCACGTCGTCGAACAATTCGCTGATTTTATAACAGTTACAAGCGACAATCCAAGAACCGAAGAGCCGCAAGCGATTATTGATAATATTATTGCAGGTTTTGAAAATCCAAAATCCGAAAATATTTCTGTAATATCAGACAGAAAACAAGCAATCGAAATGGTAATCAAAGCCGCTGATAAGGATGATATTATTCTTATCGCCGGCAAAGGGCATGAAGATTATCAAATCATCGGCAAAACAAAATATCACTTCTCCGACAAAGAAATCGCCCAAAACTGCCTCAAACAAATATAATTTCCAATATTGGGGTTATTTATACCTTCCTTTTTGAGATTTTCTGAAATTTTCCAATATTTTTGTAACATTTTGGGATTTTATACGTCTATCTATAAGAAATCTGAATTTTACTGTTACATTGCTTGAATCATAAAAAAAGAGAATCTATTATGGTTGAAAAAAAAGAGGATAAAAAAAAGAGCAGAAAACTGAAAAAGCATCATATACTAATTTTCATTCTGTTTTTGTTTCTTATAGCGGGAATATTTTTACGTTTTCGATCGAGTTCAAAAAGTCAGCTTCGATTAAAAATAGAATATCTTCAAGCCAAAGGTTATCCAGTTTCATTAAAAGAATTAGACGAGTCTTATTCCATACCAGATGGAGTCGAAAACGCCGCAGATTTTATACTGAATGCAGTATCAAATTATATTGAGCCGAATGATTCCAGGCTCAAGGACACTCCTGACTGGAAAACACTATCCATCCAGGGAAAGCTGTTGTCCGATGATGTAATGAAACAGGCAGTTTCATACTTGAATGACAATCAAAAGAGCCTTGATTCGCTGCATAAGGCAGGGACATTAAAATATTGCAGGTATCCGGTAAACCTGAGCGCCGGCCAGACACTGAAAATGGTTGATAAACTAAAAACGATGATGTTGCTTGGTATCGAAGCGGTTGTACATGCTGAAAATGGAGACAGTCAGACTTCGGCTGATTCTTTGATATGTGGTTTTAACATTGCTGATTCACTTTCCGACGTTCCATTAACGATATGTCAGATTGGTAGAATGGTTTTAGTGGAAAATAATATTGCGGCTCTCGAACATATTATAAATTCCAAAGATTTTAATGATGAGCAATTAGCTCAGCTTAGTAAGACACTCGCAGATAAACAGAGACTTTCAGGCATATCTTATGGCTTTACAGGTGAGCTTTGCAACGCAATAAATCAATTCGAGGATATTACAACATCCAATAACCTTTTTCGTGACCAACCTTTATCACAAAGGCTTTTCTATTCAGCTTACAGGGGCGTCGGGCTTATGGAATCTGATGGTGTTATTTATTTAGATATCTTAGATAAGTATATCAAAGCAGGAAAACTCCCTCTGGAAAAACGCCTTGACGCAAACAAACAGATTCAAGCTGAATATAATAATATTTCAAGCATCCATGTTCAGTTGAAAGCTGCTCCTCCGAACTATTCAAAATTCTTTGCTGACGAATTGGTAAGCATATCCAGGCTCCGAGTCGCACAGGCCGCACTTGCTGTTCAGCGATACAGGTTAAAGAATGGAAAGTTACCTGATTCGCTTAGCAGTCTTGTTCCTGAATATTTAGACTTTGTTCCATCAGACCCTTTCGATGGAAAAGAAATGAGATATAAAAAGCTCGATTCAGGCTTCGTCATTTACAGCATTGGCGAAGATTTAATTGATGACGGCGGCCAGGAAGAACCAAAAGATAGACAACAAAAAGTCCCTCACTGGGATATTACTTTTACTATAAAAAAATAAGAGAAATCTTTAATGATCAAAAATAAACCATCATGGCTACAATACACACTCGCGGCTGTTATCCTGATGCTATTGATAACTGCTGCTTTGGTTTTTATTTATTTTACACAGGAACAGAAATCTGATCCTGCAAGCAAAGCTACCATCCTCAAAGCTGCCGCAGAGCAACTTAATAAAGACCCTAATAATTTGACTAATGACGATTTTACTAAAATAACAAAAATCGTTCTTTCAGAGAGAACTCTCAGTAATATTATATTTATTAAGAAGTTTCCAAATCTGAAGGAATTATATTTATATCAAATTCATTATCCTGAAAATCAAATTCCAAAATGGAAAACCTTTCTGTCAAAACTGGGTATTTATAATTTATCTGAAAGATGTTTGATTGACTATAGTCCATTTAAAAAGCTATCTAATTTACGTTTATTATTACTATCCGATTCACGTATTAAAGACATCAAAATACTATCAGGTCTTACAAATTTACAGGTTCTTAGATTAGAAAGAAGTGATAGAATAAGTAATATCAAGCCTCTTTCAAGCCTGATTAATTTAAAAGAACTTACTCTCAGCGGTAAACAAATAAGCGATATTAAACCTTTAGAACAACTTAAAAACCTCGAAAACCTTTATCTGAACCTTTCGATATCTGACCTTAAACCGATTAAGAATCTTATAAAACTGGAAGAAATCGGATTTAGCTTTACTCAAGTATCTGATATTGAGCCTTTAAAAGGATTAACAAACCTGAAATCACTTAATATGAGTAATTCAAATATTAACGACCTTGAGCCTCTGAGAGATTTGACAAACCTAACATCTCTTACTTTTAGTTATTCAGAGGTATCTGATCTTGAACCGCTTAGAAATTTAATAAATCTTGATAGTTTAAAGTTAAGGTTTAATATGGTAACTGATATTGAACCAATAGGCGAACTATATAATTTGAAATTCCTCGATATCGGTGGGATAAATATATCAAATCTTGAACCTTTAAAGAAACTAAAAAATTTGAAAAGCCTTTATATTGATAATTGCCCCAATATAACGGATGAACAAATAGATGACTTACAACAAGCTCTGCCAAACCTAAAAATTCAAAGATAAAAAAACGATATTGAAAAAATGAACGATATTCAAAAGAAACCATCCTGGCTAAAATACACGCTCGCGGCTGTTGTCGTGTTGCTATTAATGACTTCTGTGTTGGTTTATATTTGGCTCACACAGGAGCAGAAATCCGACCCGGTAAGCGAGGCAATATTCCGACGATATGCCTCACAAAAGATACCTTATCCTTCGCGGAATTACCCTTATGACGCACTATTTCCCACTTATAAAGACCCCAACGAACTGACTGATGAAGATTTTGCGAAATTACGCCAGCTTCTCCTTAGTCAAACAATAGAAGTAACTGATATAAAGATTCTCGGAAAATTCACTGGTTTGATACAGCTTAAGCTCGATATTCGTTACCCGCAAAAAGCAATACCTCAATGGATGAAGATTCTGGCAAAGCTGGGCATTTATGACCTTGATAAAAGATTTACGATTGATTTAAGTCCTCTTAAGAAAATGACTGGACTCAAAGAACTTGACCTGTCACATTCATCCATAAACAATTTCGAAGCCCTTGCCGCTCTAACAAATCTGGAAACTGTTATTCTTTTTTATAATAAAATATCAGATATTGAGCCATTAAAGCACCTGACAAACCTTAAAACACTTTATATTAACTGCTCTTTGATACCGGACTTGAAGCATTTAGAGAACCTGCAGAACCTTACAGATCTTAGAATTACAGAAGGACAATTTTCTGACATCGAACCTTTAAAAAATCTCAAAGGGTTGAAAGTTCTTTGCCTTTTTTCAAGCCAGATTTCCAATATCGAGGCACTAAAGGAATTAACAAATCTGAATTATCTTTCTCTTCGTAATACTCAAGTAACTAATCTTGAATCGATCAGAAGTTTGACAAATCTGGAAGGCCTTGATCTTGAATATACTTCAATTACTAATCTTGAATTGATAAAGGACATGAAAAAATTAAAAAATCTGGTCATTGAGGGTACGAAGGTAACAAGTCTTGAACCGTTAAGCGGTTTAACAAACATGGAAGAATTAAGGATTGACGGGACAGATATTAATGATTTGAAACCATTAATGGGTCTGACGAAGTTGAAGATAATCTTTATGCGAAGATGTCCAAACATAACAGCTAATCAAGTGGAAGAATTAAGAAAAGCTTTGCCGAATCTGAGTATAAAAACAAATTAGCATTAATATAAAAAATGAAATGAAACCATCATTGCGAAAATATTTAGCCGCGACCGTTTTTTTGTCGTTATGATGTGCTCCCATTTTATGTACCATATGTTAATAGAGAGTTACACACA
>CAZVOA010000054.1:0-15696 GCA_964628465.1 uncultured Pirellulales bacterium
CATCAACATTACCTATGAGATTATTATTATCCATGTTAGAAGTCAATATACAAGGCCACAGACGAAAATGCCTTGGGTGGGAATAAACAAGATGCAAATGAAGCTCATAAAATATATCTCCCTGATTTGGAGACGCCGGATAAAAATGTTGTTCTGGATTTTACTACAGGACAGATGCTATCAGCATACCCAATGCAGGATGACGAATCCTATTTTGATAAACTCGGCCTGGGTGACCTGGTTTATGAGCATGCACAAAATAAGGGTGGTTTGATGTGCCTTCGTGGAGCAAAATTAGAGCTTTTGACCCAAACTGGCGTTTCACAATTGAGACCTGATACTGAAGATGAATTTTTTACTGGTTATTATATAAACGAGGTCCCTGTAAGTTATCGTATTACAACTGCTAAAGGTGAAAAATATGATATTACGGTTTCATCGAAAGTTGATGGTGACAATGGCGGACTTAATATAGAATACAGGAAAGCCGATCTACAAATTGGAACAGAAAACAATTTAGCTACAGAAGTCACTCTTTCGGAAGCTGACAAAGCAAATCTTCTCAGTATGTTCATAACCATAGGGACAACTTGCGAAAGCGTTGAATCTGCGATTAACAAGGGAGATATTGAAACTGCTAAAAAACTTTGCGAGTCCATAACAGAAGTTACGAAGAAAATGAAAGCTCTTGCAAAATCAACTGAATTCGAGGTAATAGTGACCGCCGGAGCAAACCAGTTTGACTTGATGCACCAGGCTTTGAAAGAAGGCAATGTAGAAAGTGCAAAAACTTATGTGAAAGTTATAATGCAGCTCGGAAACAATGCAAGTCCTATGTTCCAGCAGCTTATGAATCCTTCAAATAATAATACATCAGCGGACAATCAAAGCAAAAATATTGCTGTGAATACCGATACTGTCGGAAGTGTAAGACCTGTTCAAAGTACTTCATTTGAGGGACTTAATATTCTATTTCGTGCTGCAAAATCTCATATGTCTTCAGGAGAGAACCTGCAATTTATTCTAAATGTTGAAAATCCGAGTAATAGCACAAAGAATCTCAATGTCTTATCAAAACTTCGTCCTTTATTTACTGAAAACCACGATAGGAAAGGAATAAATCCGAATATCAGGTATTGTCCCGTATTTGAAGTTATCGGACCCGACCTGCCGGATACACTTGCTCCCGGCGGACAGGCAAGTGTTAAATACGAAATGACACAAATAGCTGAGTTTAATAGTCCCGGGATAAAAGAAGAAGTTAGACCAGGTGAATATCGTGTAGGCATGGGTTATTTAGAGGGTGCTAAGCAGACTCCAGTTTTTGTTGGTGACAAACTTATGGTTGCTATTATACCCGGAATAAAAAATCGACGTGAGATGTCACCATATCTTACAGATATTGACATAAAATCAGGATATGAGAACTATAAAATCAAAGCCGGGTTTGTATCGGCAGCAACAGAAATAGAACTCGGCCAGAAGCTGATAATCAGTTTTGTAGTGGAAAATCGCAGTCAAAAAGAATTTGTATTTGATTTCGGTGGAGATTATCGTGTGTTGGCACGTCCTGACAGGTTTAAGATTCTTGTTTATGACGATAAAGGCAATCTTCTTCCTGATGTAAAAGGTGATGACTATGGTATGCTGCCAGATCCGACTGATCCGAATCAATGGCGGGGCGGCGGCAAGTCAACTCCACGGACTGTGCTTGCTGACGATATGTGGATAGAAACGATTGACGTAAATGATTTTCGTCACATTACAGAACCAGGTATTTATAAGATTATATGTCGTTTTGTGTTAAATCCAAATGATGATAACCGAAAACTTGTTGAGAACGAGTTTATGCTAACTGTAAAATCTAACTCAGATGAAAATACTCAGAAAAGTAAAAGCAAAGTGGAATTTCGTATTGCACCGGATAGCGTAGTTTCGAGCAGGGTTCCAAGTCCTTTAGCTCAGGAAGAAGAGAAGAAATATAAAGATGACCTTCTTAAAAATGGTCATGAAGCAGGTATTAAAAGAAATGATGACTATATTTGGCTGCCTGTACGTGATGATACGCAATTAGGTTTTCTTGTTTCAGAAGAATACAATGGGAAGAAATACCTTCTTGTTTCCAATAAACAATCTTCTGTAATGTTATCAGATGGAAGCTGGAACGTGGAGAAAGCCTATATTACACAATATAGTGATGGAAGATTTGCAGGAATCTCTCTTCAATTAGATGAAAAGGGCGGAGAGAAATTATTTCAGTTAACAAGCAATAACATTCGAAAGGCACTTGCTGCGATTATAGATGGTAAAGTAATCAGTGCTCCTGTAATTCAATCTGCAATTAGTCGAGAGGCTATGATAACAGGTAAATTTACTGAAGAACAAGCTAACTCTATGATATCAATAATAAATGGCAGTGTTTCAGATTAGTAAAATATTCAGGGATTAAAAAAAACGAAGCAATCTTAATATTAATCAAGATTGCTTCGTTAAAGTTATAATGTCAATTCGTGGGATATTTATTCCTGCGGCATTCTCATTTTTTCGTAGAACTCTGCGTATTTGTCTTTGTCTGGTGACTGGCGATACGATGTGCCGAAGTCTGGATGTTCGTTCAAAATGCCTGTAACGAAGAATGGTATTAAATATCCCCATTCGATTTGTTCTCTTAATGGAAGCATGTAATCCTGTATGAATTTGAGAATTGGAGTAAGGTTAAACTTCGGATTTTTCAGGAAACCGAGCAGTAATTCAAGACAGCAATTACCCGGGCCGCGACCTATGCCATAAATTGATGCATCGAGGTAATTAGAGTTATGAATAATTGCTTCGATAGTATTTGAAAAAGCCAACTGCTGATTGTTATGGCAATGAATGCCTATTTCTTTACCCGGCAAATGATTCTGGTATAGTTTGACAAGATACTCAATTTGTTCGCAATACATCGCGCCGAAACTATCAACGACATAGACAACATCTACCGGAGTTTTTGCTAACTGGTCGAGAGCTTCGACAAGGTCCGGCTCAAGTTCTTTCGAGATGGCCATAATATTGCATGTTGTCTCATATCCGAGGTCGTGACATTTATTAATCAGGTCAATTGCGCTGTCGATATATTTAACATATGTTGCCAATCGAATCATATCAACTGGGCTCTGGTCGGCGGGTTTGAATTCCTGCTCTTTGACACGGTATGAATCGACCATGATGCTGATTTTCATGTTTGATTCGATTCCATCGATAATTTCCTCAATCTTATTGTCGTCGCAGTATTTCCATGCACCGTAATCATTTGGTGAATATAATTCTCTGCTGCTTCGATATCCGAATTCCATATAATCCACGCCGCTTTTCGATAATGCCTGATACACGGCACGAACGAACTCGTCTGTGAAGAAATGTTTATTAATAAGTCCGCCATCTCTTATGGTGCAATCCAATACTTTTATCTGTTCTCTGTACATCTTTACCTTAGTTCTTTCAAAACACTTTCAACTATTTCCGGTTCAACTTCCACGGCGTATTGGCCGTTTTTAGTATAAACATTACCAATTTTATCTGTCAGTACGAATTTGGGCCATTTATTGACGGCCTTTTTGTCGCGCTTAATTAAATCCAATAATATATTTTCGTCTAAATTATCCGGCGATATAACAGGAACTTGCAGTTTTTGGAGCATTTTTCGGACTCTCTGAAACTTACCCGGCTTAGCTATTCCAAGTCTTTCTTCAATCATACCAGCGGCTATAATTCCGATAGATACAGCCTCGCCATGCAAAAGTTCGAAGCCGCTCGCGGATTCTACTGCGTGCCCGACTGTATGGCCGTAATTCAATATTCTTCGTTTGTTTTTTTCGAGCGGATCTTCTTCGACTACGCTCCCTTTTATTATACAGTTCTGATACGCGATTTCTTCAAGTGTGTTTGTATTTCTTTCAAGAATCGAATCGAGATTCTTTTCCAGAAAATCGAAATAATTACTATCTGCGATAATCGCGTGTTTAACGGATTCTACAAGGCCGGCTCTATATTGCCTTTCATCGAGAGTTGCAAGAGTGGCGACATCTATATAAACTCTTGCGGGCTGCCAGAATGCCCCGAACGCATTTTTGCTTATGCTCGAATCGACTCCTGTTTTTCCGCCTACAGATGAATCCGCCTGCGCGACCGTTGTTGTGGGAATCTGAACAACGGGGACACCTCTTTTAAAAACCGCCGCCGCAAAACCGGCTATGTCACCGACTGTTCCGCCGCCGAGTGCTACGACGAGAGTATCACGTCCGAGATATGCCTTCTCCATCGCCTCAATTATTGAAATTACGGTATTGATATTTTTTGAAATCTCCCCGGCCGGACTTATCACAAATGATGGTACTTCGCGGCCACCGGTGAGTTTTTCCAAATGACCCGCAGAAACAAGACTCTCATCGGTTACGATAAACTTGTTCAATTTCGCATAGTCAGAATCAATTTCCGACCAGAGCGAACCAAGAATGTTCGTGCCAATTTTAATCTTATAACTTGCGGCTGCCGACGCCGGAATTTTTATTTCAAGTTCATTCATTTCAAAAAATCCAATATTTAATCTGTAATTGCCGGATATTTATATAAACTCGAAATTATATCATATTTATAGCTATTTTGCAAAGTATTTAAGTACAAAAAATGTGCGGGCGAAATATTGTAAAGTATTGTTATCAAAGAAAATACGTATAAGTATGAACGGCAGGGTAATTGTGAGATTTGTCGTATTTATGGCTTAAGCAGATCAAATTCTTTTCTTATATTGGAGTATAATTCATCTGTCCATTGAGGCAAATCATGTGTTATTTCGGGCAAATTATTTTTACGAAAATCAACAGGAGTTAGAATTACCTTGATATTTTCGATACCAGTTTCAGCGGCTAAAACAAATATTTCCTCAATCGGCTCATTTCCCATAGCAAGACAACCAATCGAAACTGAACTGCCGTGAATCATTATATCACCACCCGGACGAGTTCGTCCTTCTTTTTTGGCGTATTTAAGATCGAACTCGTTAGGGTAATTGAGCCGCAGGGAAAGATGAAACCTGCTGTTGGGATTAAGGGATTCAATTTTATAAATTCCCTCTGGAACCTGCCTGTCACCTTCCTTAAGTTTTGGACCTAAAACTCCGCTCGAACCTAAAATCGGATACTCCCTGATTTTCTTGAAATCTGAATTTGAATCTTTCGCCCAGATTTCTAATATTTTATCCTGTTTTAATCCGACGAAAATCAATTCAGAAGGGGGATAGCTTACGCCACTTGATTCAAAATATGGTAGCAAGCGTTTATGTGCCGCAGGTACATATTGTTCTATTATATCAGCTACCGTTGCCTTTCTTATAATTCTATTTGTTATAGGTGAGAGCATTTGTTTTATTTTTCCCTGAAACAGAAACAAAACTATTAATACCGCAAGTATGCTAAAGAGGATATAATTACGCTTCATTATTTATCTCTATCTTACTCATAGGTTAGTTACCAGCTTTAGTACCTTAATGAAAGGAACTAAAATTTTCGGAGTACTGTAACGAGCGGGTTTCTTTTGGATGCAGTATTCCAAATGATCAACCGCTTTTTCGACGCTTATCATAAATGGTTTTTTATCAACTTTAGCCATTTTCGTATTAATGAAGCCGAACCTGACATTGGTTACATATACTTCTTTTTTCTTTGCGGCTTTCGCCAAACCTGCGAGATAGTTTGAAAATCCAGCTTTTGAAGCGCTATAAGAAGGCGCATCAGCGGAAATAAGTTCATCCGCCATGCTTGAGATACCGATGAAATGTCCCTGTTGTGACTTAACCATTTGCGGGATTACGGCCGCTGCGGTTCTCACCATGCCTGTAAAATTAACCTCAATTACTTTGGGTTCTTTGCTCATGTCACTAAGATTGAGAAACTCACCTATTCCTGCAAAGTATATACATAGCTGAGGTGGATTTTCATGGACAAGTTTGTTCAGTAAATCCGAGTAATTGCTTTCACTTACATCTGCGATACAATGGTGATAATTTTTATCTTTGATTGGCGTGTCACTTTTCGATACACCATAAATTTCCCAGCCGGTTTGAAGTAGTCTTTTCGTAGTTGCCAAACCGATTCCGTCTGAATTACCAATAAATAATGCTTTTTTATTCAAACTGAAGTTCCTTTTAAACTTTTCATGAACTTGTTATTAAAGAATACAACCATAAACCAAACGAAATAATGCAAATGCAAAATACTATCCATGCCCATTTTTGAGTTTTATTTCTCATCACGGTTAGCGAACCCAATATAAAAGCCAATGGCGGGCCGAATATGAATAGCAGACCTCCAAGGCCGCTGGTTGGAGTACCTCACCCGAAACCTGGGCAGCGTAGAAATACAAGCCCGGCGTAAAGCCATGGCAGCAGTGCCAGAAGAAAACTTAGTTTTCCCAATTCGCTCGATTTCATTTTATTTTTATCCTTAAATATATTAAGAAGTATAGCTTATTCATTGTAAAAAAATCAAATTATTTTTTATTAGAAGTTATGACCTTTTTAAGACTTATGTTCTTTGTCATGCTGCGGCGGGTGTTTCAATCAGGTCTCTCGGACCTCATACTTATGGCTCTGTCGAGGATGGGTTTTTTATTGAAAATATGACCAAACTTAAATATAATTATAATATTAAGCAATAAAAATCAGAATTGGAGTTATTTGATAAATTTACATTTTTTTGTGACTTTGCGCAAGTCGAAATACACTAAAAGTTTATCCGAACCTCTCGGTAAATATTTCGAGATTTAAACCTTAGAATTAAATTACAATCATGGTAAAAGAAAACAAGAAACATCAAGTGCTGCTTCAAAGTGATGACCCACAGCATATCATTAGAGAATTGTGCGAGAAAGTGTTGGACTTTTTAGGCTGCCATGTTTTTTTCAACTATATTGTTGATGAACAGTCGAATCGTCTGCATTTAAATGCGTGTTCTGGAATCAATGAATCCGAGAAACAGAAGATAGAGTGGCTCGATGACCGAATCGAGGTTTGCGGTTGTGCCGCCCTTGAACGGAAAAGAATCGTAGCCGAAGACGTAATGAATATAACTGATTCTCGTATGAAATTAATAAAATCCTATGGCATACAGGCGTATTGCTGCCATCCGTTGATGATTCGTGATAAGCTAATTGGGACTTTATCATTCGGTACCAGAACAAGAATAAGATTCAGTTCTGAAGAAATAGAGGTAATGAAGTCTCTGGCTGATCTTGTAGCTATTGCTATGGATCGTATCAATTCACAAGGGCAAATAAAAAACCTCGCGAGGTTTCCTGAAGAGAATCCATATCCTGTTTTAAGGATTAATGCAGACGGTACGATTATTTACAGCAACATGCCAGGGCAGGAAATATTAAATAATTGGGATCGCCGGATTGGGCAGAAAGTACCGGATAACTGGCTGAATTATATAGACAATTCGCTGCGATATAACCATTCGACGCTCGAATATATGAAGTGTGGCCAGAGCATCTTTTCGATAGCGGTAACACCGGTTCAGGAAGCTGGTTATGTCAACTTATACGGCAGGGATATTACAATACAGGAGCAGATAAAAGATGAACTTCGCAAGTCACGTGACGAGCTTGATGTGAAAGTACACCAGCGTACTACTGAACTGGCGAAAAATATTGGGATTCTTAGAAAAGAAATTAATGATAGAATAACTGCGCAGGCACAGCTTAAAGAGCGTACCAAAGTTCTGGATGCCTTTTTTGCTTATTCAATCACGCCGCTTGTTATTCTTGACAGGGAATTCAACTTTATTCGTGTGAACAAGGCTTACGCCGACGGCTGCCAAAAAAATATAGATGATTTTACGGGTCATAATCATTTTGAATTTTATCCTAATGAGGAAAATGAGCGTATATTTAAACAGGTTGTAGCGACAAAAAAGTCGTATCAGGCTGTTGCCAAACAATTTTCTTTCCCGGATCGTCCTGAATTGGGAGTAACTTACTGGGACTGGACGCTTGTTCCGATTCTTGGTGATGATGAAAATGTCGAATTTCTCGTATTTTCTCTGAAGGATGTCACCGAGCGAAATCTTGCAGAGAATCGCAACAGGATTATGGCTGAACTTCTGGAACAGTTTGTTACAAAGAGTTCCAGAAAGGAATATCTTGATTCCGTTGTAAAAATTCTTCGAGACTGGAGCGGCTGCAGATGTGTCGGCATACGTCTGATAAACTCAGACGGCTTTATTCCATATGCCTCTTGTGTGGGCTTTAGTGAAAAATTTATATCCCTTGAAAGCAATCTATGCCTGAACAAAGATGCTTGTGCCTGCATTCGGGTTATTTCACAAAAAAATGAGCCGCAGGATACAAGTGTTATGACCGAAAAAGGTTCTTTCCATTGCGGCAATAGCTTAAAATTTGTCGAAGCATTATCTGGAAACGAAAAAAAGAGATTCCGCGGAAATTGTATCAAAGCTGGTTTTGCAACTCTTTCAATTGTTCCTATCAGATACAGAGAGGAAATTTTAGGAGCAATTCACATTGCTGATGAGGGAGAAAATAAGGTGTCGTTTGAGAATGTTAAATTTCTTGAGGATATGGCGGCTTTGATTGGTGAGGCTGTACACAGATTTAATGTGGAAGAAGCACTTGTTTTAAACGAACAGCGTCTTCTGAATGCGCAGAGAGTTACCCATATTGGTAACTGGGAATTGGATGTAACAAAAAACAGGTTATGGTGGTCGGACGAGGTTTATCGTATTGCTGGATTAGAACCGAAAAGATTTGCGGCTACGCTTGATGCGTTTTTATCAATTGTCCATCCTGAAGACAGGGAGCTTGTTAAAGAATCAATTAATAAAGCTTTATATGAGGGGCAGGCTTACGATATTGACCACAGATTAATCAAATCTGATGGAAGCCTGCGGATTGTAAACGAAAGAGGCGAAGTTATTTTTGATTCACAGCAAAAGCCTGTAAAAATGATTGGTACTGTCCATGATATTACTGAGCGCAAGGAAGCGGAGAATGAAATTCGCAAGAATCAAAAAGAGTTGAGAACTATGGCCGCGCAACTGCAGCTTGCTGAAGAGCAGGAACGGCGAAGAATCGCACAGGACCTTCACGATTCGATTGGCCAGATACTCTCTTTTTCTGGAAGGGAACTGAAATTCCTGCAAAAAATGGTACCTGAAAAAGAGGCAAAAGCAATTGGAAAAATTGCCAGTCAGCTCGATTTAGCTGTTACTCAGGCAAGAACCTTAAGTTTCGATTTAAGTCCCAGCATACTTTATGATCTTGGATTCGAAGTCGCGGTTGAAGATTTGGTTGACAAATTTTGCATGGGGAAAGGCATAAAGTGCAGTTTTAATAACAGTACCCAGCCTAAACCCCTGACAGATGATGTAAAAGTTCTTTTATATCGTTCTATCCGGGAATTACTTATTAACGCAGCCAAGTATTCCAAAGCTGAACATGTGAAAGTTTCCATATTCAGGTCGAGTTCTGATATATACATCAAAGTCGAGGATAACGGCTGTGGTTTTGATATTTCAATTTTGAATGATAACTCGACAAAACGAAAGGGATTTGGTATATTCAGTATTCAAGAACGTTTGAAGCACATAGGTGGAAAATTAAATATAGAATCCGTAAAGGGCAGAGGAACAACGGCTGTTATAATTGCTCCTCTTGATATTGGAAATGAAAAACAATAGGATTTGACTATGAGCATAAAAATAGTATTAGCAGACGACCATGCTATGCTCCGTGACGGGCTGAGCAGATCATTCGAGCAGGAAAAAGATATTATTATTGTAGGTCAGGCGCAAGATGGTTATGCCGCTATTGAGCTTGTAAAGAAATTGTCACCCGATTTAGTAATAATGGATATTGGTATGCCGGGCCTCAACGGTATAGAAACCACAAGACAAATTACCAAAGATTATCCGAAGATAAAAGTAATTGGGCTTTCTATGCACTCAAGCGATAAATATGTCAGGGAAATGTTTCGTGCCGGTGCTTCCGGCTACCTGTTGAAAAATTGTGCTTTTGAAGAGTTGGTTGAAGCCGTCAGGGCTGTAATGTCAGGTAAAACTTATATAAGCCCGGCTATAGGCGATATGGTAATCAAAGAGTACACCAGCAAAGAGAAAGAAGAGAAATCGGTTTTCTCGATATTAAGCCAGAGAGAAAGAGAAGTGCTTCAGCTTTTAGCTGAAGGTAAAACAACAAAACAGATTGGTCAAATATTATTTATAAGTCCCAAGACAGTTGAGGCGCATCGATTGAGAATAATGGATAAACTGCAAATAGATAATATCGCGCTATTGACTAAATTCGCGATTCAGGAAGGTCTTACTGAACCTGAACTATGATAGTAATTGATACTTTGAAATTACTGTATTTCTATTTCCAATTCGTTTGCCCATGTTCCATGAAGATTGCATCTGCAATAGGCACAGAGTTTTTCATAATTGCTTTTCAAAACTATATAAGTTTTCATAATAGGTTCTGTTGTTTGCGCGGTGAAATCCATTCTTGCCAGATACGTGTCATCCGCGTATAGTTCTATAAATTGAATAAAATGGCCCGGTTCGTTCGGGTGTTTCATCAATTTACCAACTTCGATAGCAACTTCAAATTGTTCATTTTTTTTAACTTTTTCTGGGGCGGTAATAACGGGTAAATGTTTTTTTTCGAGGTCGCTTGCATATTCGGGATATTCCACTTTGTTTACACTGTAAAAAATATCATTTGCACATTCAGGGCTTACCTCTTTTATTTTGGTAAACATTTTATGACTCCAAAAACAAAGAATATAAGAAAATGATGGTTTACTATATTGCTTGAAACTATATAGATATTAATTATACGATCGTAAATTTCGTGTATAAAAGAAATAGGGGAATTCCTTAATGTTATGGAAAATTTACTGAATACCAGTTTACGAGGCTTTTTAAAAAAGAAAAAGGAATACAAAAGTATTCCTTTATTTAGTGATCTTTGTAAGGTTTCTATGAACAACCCATCGAATTGCCGCAGTTGAAGCATTTGTAGCAAGTACCGTTTCGCACAGTTATTGAGCCGCATATATCGCAGGCGGGGGCGTCGTCGAGGAAATGCGCGAACTGCGAACTGAATTCCTGCATCATTTTTGCTTCTGTCTGCGTAGGTTCAGTTTCATTTGTAAATCCCGTACTGACCAATACATTTATGTTATTTGAAGAATCTTTCAGTCTGTCTGTTAAAATTGATGTGTATTTGGGGCTGTTACTGACTGTATTCTTCGAGTCGTTCTCTTTCACCTGAGGCTTTGTGACGGCTTTCGGGTTTGACAGAGCGGGGGCTTTCTGGCCAGCTTTAACTTCCGCGATTTTCTTCGAGAGTTCTTTGGTTTTTTCAACAACCTGTTTTGCGGTTGTAGTATTTTTGTTTTCGTTCGGGACAACGTTCCCTGACCTGTTCGGCGTGTTCTTATCGGCGTAACCAGGTATAAACTGGCAGCCAAGCCAGCAGAAAATATAGTCAATCAGACTCTTTGCGAAAGGAATGTCCCTGTTGGAAGTCATTCCTGACGGCTCGAATCGAGCATGACGGAATTTATCCACGAGAGTAATAAGCGGCACACCATACTGCAGGGCCATTGAAGTACATGTTCCTATAACGTCCATGAGGCCCCCAACGGTGCTGCCTTCCTTGGCCATAGTGATAAAAAGTTCACCAGGCTGCCCATCCTCATATAGCCCCACCGTCAGGTATCCCTCATGGCCGATTACTGAAAATTTATGTGTAATGCTATGCCTTGTTTCCGGCAGTCTTCTCCTGAACGGCTTGGCCGGAGGAGTGTTGTCTGCTGGAGCTGATTTGGCTTTGCTTTGAGTGTGTTCTTTGGTAGAAACAGGCTGCAATCTCTTTGAGCCGTCCCTGTAAATAGCAACCGCTTTCAATCCGAGTTTCCAGCCTTCCATATAAGCATTTGCAATCTCTTCGGCTGTGCATTCCTTCGGCATGTTAATTGTTTTACTTATAGCGCCGGAAATAAAGGGTTGTACCGCCGCCATCATTTTAAGATGCGCAAGATAATGTATAAATCTTTTGCCGTTTCGAGGCTTAAAGGCACAATCGAAAACTGCTAAATGATCCTGATTGAGTTTTGCCGCGTCTTCGATGGTTTCTTTGTCATCGATATAATCGCAGATAGATTTTATATCATCGGCACTGTAACCTAATCTTTCAAGCGCCATAGGAACAGTCTTATTAACAAGTTTGAGCATTCCGCCGCCCGCGAGCAATTTATATTTTACCAGGGCAATATCAGGCTCAATACCAGTTGTATCACAATCCATCATGAAACCGATAGTCCCAGTCGGCGCCAGAACTGTTGTCTGGGCGTTGCGGAAACCGGATTTTGAACCGGCATCGAATGCCTGATCCCACGCGTCTTTTGCGGCATTTCGCAAATAGTCGGGACAATGTGCTTCCGGGATATTAAAAGCGCGTTCGCGGTGCATATTTATTACCTTCAGCATCGATTCCTGATTCTTTTCAAACTCATCGAACGGACCTTTCATTGCTGCCAGTTCTGCGCTGGTACAGTAAGCCGAACCCGTCATAATCGCACTGATAGCTCCGGCGATAGCCCTTGCCTGGTCGGAATCGTAGGGTAACGCAAGGCTCATCATCAATGAACCAAGATTAGCGTAACCAAGTCCGAGAGGGCGGAAAAGATGGCTGTTTATAGTAATATTCTTATCAGGATAACTTCCGTTATCTACCAGAATTTCCTGTGCTATTACGAATAAGCGAATTGCTTTTTTAAATGCTTCAATGTTGAATGAACCGTCTTCTTTGCGGAATTTCATCAAATTCAGCGATGCGAGATTACATGCCGAATCATCAATAAACATATATTCACTGCATGGGTTTGACGCGTTAATTGGGCCGGAATTCGGACAGGTATGCCAGCGATTTATTGTACTGTCATATTGCAGTCCTGGATCGCCGCAAATCCTTGTGCCTTCAGCAATTAACTCCATTAGTTTGCGTGCTGAATGTTCTTCTACTTTCTCGCCTGTAGTTACCGAACGTGTGAACCATGAGTCATCTTTTTCGACTGCCTGCATGAATTCATCTGAAACCCGCACTGAAAGATTCGAATTCTGGAACATAACACTGCTGTATGCTTCATTATTATGATCCTGATTGTATCCTGCGTCTATCAAAGCCCATGCTTTTTTCTCTTCCTCGGTTTTTGCCAGTATAAATTCTTTAATATCAGGATGGGTAATTTTAAGAGACTGCATTTTAGCGGCTCTTCTTGTCTTGCCGCCTGATTTGATTACGGCCGCTATCTGGTCATAAACTCTCATAAAGCTCAAAGGCCCGGAAGGTTTTCCGCCGCCTGACAGCTTTTCTCTGCTGCTTCTTAATGTCGAAAGGTCGGTTCCAGTGCCTGAGCCGTGCTTAAAGAGCATTGCCTCGCTCGTGGCAAGCCTCATAATATCCTGCATTGAATCTTTTACCGACTGGATAAAACAGGCTGAAGCCTGCGGATATTCATAACTGTGCGCACAAGGCTGTGCGTCTTTGGTTTTCGGGTCCCAGTGGTAGTTGTGTTTGCTTCCCTTTATTTCGTAAACATCCCAGAGTCCCACATTGAACCATACAGGCGAATTGAATGAGCCGTACTGGTTTACGCAAAGCCATGTAAGTTCATTATAAAAGACCTCAGAATCCTCATCTGTTTTAAAATAACCGTCTTTTCTGCCTCTATCTGCGATTGCTTTGCAAACACGATGAACAAGCTGTTTTACGGAATTTTCCCTCTGACCTGATTCATTATCGCCGAAAAAATACTTGCTGGCGACTACTTTAGTTGCCAACTGGCTCCATGAGGCGGGAACTTCTATATCATTTTGCTCGAATATAGTCTGTCCGCTATCGCCGGAAATCTTTGCCGAGCGTGTTTCCCACTCGATCTGTTCAAATGGGTGAACCCCTTGAGTTGAGAAGTAATGCTCCACTTTCAAACCTTTCGATTCAGTTACCTTTATCGATGCTTTTGGCTTCTGTTGTTTTTCTTCAAAAGGATTCTTCGGATCAAATTTATAAGACATCTATACGCCTCCATGCGAATAAAAAGGACTACTACATATAGAAATTAACACGGAAATTAAACCAGATATTGTTGTTACGCACATCCAATCTGTATCGTCAAGTTTAAGAAAATTTGGTTAACTGTAAAGAGTTATTTTTCTATTTTTTTTATGTTTTTTTCCTAACAAGTTCTTAACCCTTGTCGTTACTATATCTACGAGAGAAAAATTTTTTCATCGTGACATAAAATTATATACGAGTTGCTTCGAGCCATCGTTCAGTTATCCAGCAATGCGCCCAGATATAGGGATGAACCATGTCTTCCGACCACTTTTCGGGCGGAACACGATGAATTATTTCATTTATTGATTTCTGCAAGGGTACAAGAGCCGCATCGAATTTATCAGCAAGATTATTAACCGCCTCAATATAGCCCTGCAATGCGATAAACATTGGATTATCAGTATCATTACAGAACATGAACGGCTCAATAAGAACTATCTGGGAATCTTTTTGTTCTTTTACCTGCGAAAGTAACTGTTCATATATTGACATATATTCTTCAAGAAAAACCGCTTCATCAAGCCTGTTGGTATGAAATCGCCATACATCATTTATTCCGATTAGTATGCTGACTACATCAGGATTATAATCGAGGCAGTCTTTTTGCCAGCGTGATTTTAAATCGCGGATAGTATTGCCGCTTATGCCAGTATTAACTATGTTAATATTATAATCTGGGTAATTTGCAAGCAGTTTATTAGCCGCGAAATGTACATACCCATATCCGAAAGGTTTGTACACACTCTCGCGCCTTCCCGCATCAGTTATACTATCGCCGATAAATAATATAGTATCGTTAGGTTTTATTTCAATTTTATTTTTCATGATTATTAGTGTCGCATGCTTCCAGCCCGCGCATTTATAAGTTTTAAGCCCATGCTACGAACTATAAATTATAACCTCGCACAACCTGCAAAGTCAATTTAACTATTTTAACATTGAAGATTTTAGACACATGATTTACACGGATTTTTGTTTCATCCAATATGAGAAAGCTTGATAGAGACGTTATGTATATTGCTACATCAGAACAAAGAAGACTTATTTAATTGGTGTATTCTGTCCTTGTATTTCATTAATCAAAACTATTATTTACTGAATGTGATACTCAATGGATTCTATATTGTTTATTGTTTTTTTGAATCCAGACCGATGAGATTATGTTCCGTAGATATATCGATTTCCTTAAAAGCCTTATTTTGTCCAATCTTGTCCCGTACATCTATTGGTAGATTATTAACTTTTATTTTTGCTGGCGCAATAAAAAACCTATTATATATTCTCATGCTTGGATAGATTTTACATTTCATTTTATCAATTCTCTTTTTTTCACCACATCGTTAGGGTAAAATGGGGATTAAAACAGAAACCAGTAGTTAGAAAATAGTAGTAATTCGAGATTTGTGGTTCGTGACTCAAAAAAAGATTGCCACAGCCCTTCGGGCTTCGCAATGACATTATGAATTGTGTTTATTCGTGTTAATTCGTGAAGATATGAAGAAAGGGCATCCTGTAGTATAA
>CAZVOA010000055.1:0-13488 GCA_964628465.1 uncultured Pirellulales bacterium
ATTCCGCTAAACAACATGACTGCTAAAACAAGGAATGACAGTTTTTGTCCCATTAAATAACCTCCTAAATTGTGTTATTAAATTAACTTTTTGTTTGAGCGATATGATAGTTTACGCTAATTAAAAAAATAAGTCAATAATAACAAAACGAAGCAACCTTCAAAAATTAAACATTTTGAAGATTGCTTCGTCATTTTTTACTCGAAAGAGATTTTTTTAATTATCTAATTGCTTAATCCTTAAACATATGCGGAGCCATTTGATAAAGACTGCGACGCCATGTTTGGAATTCATGAGCTGTATCTGGAGATACATAACCCATAGCTTCTACGCCGGCTGCTTTAAGTGCATCAGCTGCTGCTTGTACACCACTTGAGCCGTTTTCTTTGCTGCCGTAACTCATGAATACGAATTTAACTTTAGATGGTTCAGGAAGTTGTGAAGGACTAATAGTACCACCGCTAAGCAGACCGATATGAGAGAATATTTCCGGGTGAGGAGGAGCAATTTGACTTGTTTCCATACCGCCCATAGAAAGACCAGCCATACCGCGTTTTAATGGATCATTAATTGTGCGGAAATTCGCATCAACATATGGGATGAGTTCTTCGAGAAGAACTGTCTCGAAACCGCCGCCCATGCCGCCCATCATTCCACCCATCATACCGCCGCCGCGTCTTGCACCACCAGCAGCACCTGCACCAGCGCCACCCATCATGCCAGCGCCGCGTCCGCCGCCCATCATACCGCCGCGACCAGCAGCGTCACCAGCGGCTGGAGCCATTGCTGCTCCTGGAACGCCTGGTGCAGCAGGTGCTGCAGCGCCGCGTCCACCACGTCCGCCGCCCATCATACCGCCACCCATCATTCCGCCGCCACGACGAGCGCCGCCGCCGCCCATCATACCGGCTGAGTTGGTCATGCCGTATGTGCAGACGATGATGAATGGTTTGCATTTCTTTTCTGCAAGAAGGTTATCCATAATCAGATTTGCATGACCCTGGTTCATCCAGGCATATTCATTCTCACCCCAGCCATGCTGAAGGTAAAGAACAGGATAACGTACGGATTGATCTTTGTCGTAATCCGGAGGTGTATAAACAAATGCTCTTTTAATTAAGTTGGTACTTGGTGAGTTGAAAAGAATCTGTGATACTTTACCATGTGGTACATTTTTCAGTGCATAGATATCCTCATCATGTGCAGGAATTTCAATACCACTTTCCCATCGCTGAGAACCGTAGTAAGTCATTGTACCGGGATCATTGACATATTCGCCGCCATCTATTGTAAGATGATAGTAATGGAAACCTTCATCCAAAGGTCCTGCTGTTGTACCAGTCCAGTTACCATCCTCACCTTTTGTGAGGGGAGTACCGCCGCTGGTTCCACCAAGACCAAGACTTACAACAACGCTTGTAGCTTCCGGTAAACGGATGCGGAATCTTGCATAACCCTGAGAATTTACTTGTGGATATTCTGCAAAATCCTGGTTTTTGCTTGAGGGTTTCCAATCGTCTTTAATCGGTTCAGCCGGTTGTGTCGGCTGAGCTGGCGCTGCTCCTCGCATGCCCATGCCCATACCCATACCTCCAGCCATAGGTGGTTGAGCGGCCTGAACTAAACAGATTCCACCTGCAAATATAACTGCCAGTAAGACAATTAAAACTTTGTTATTCATTTTATGATCTCCTAAATGATTTTATTTTTATCTGCATGTCACTTTGACTCAGATTTTTCATAGGAATTAATCTTATTTCGGAGCTTTTACGAAAGTTGGTGCATATTCAGTAACAGTCTTCCATGCCAGTTTCTGCAGAGCAAGATTGAACTCTTCTGTTTTGTATTCAGGCTTACTGGAGTTTTTCAGTATGTTCGGAATCGGCTGGCCAACCGGGCTGACGCCATACATAACTGCAAAATGCAGATAAGCGTTGAGTGCAATAACCGGGTCAGTTGGGTGTCCGATGAAATCTCTGAATACTTCACCCTGATCAGTCATGCCGGGCATTTCTTTATTGTAAATCATTTTTCTTAAGGCATTATGAGCCTGGGCTGATGGAATAAGATATATGACAGTTTTGCCGGCTTCATCGTTAATTTTCTTTGCCTGTTCTTCGGCTGATTTGTTGTTTTTTACGTTGATTTGGTCAATTTCTTCTGGAGTGATATTGTAATTCTGACCGCCGCCCATCATGCCGCCACCCATCATACCACCGCCCATCATACCGCCACCCATCATGCCGCCACCGGCACCGCCACGGGTACCACGAGTACCTGCTCCGCCTGGAGCTGCTGCGGTTTGGGTAACAATCGCACCGCTTGGAGTTGTGCCGACAGAATTATTGCGTTGAATGTTTTGTCCTCTCATTCCGCCCATCATTCCGCCGCCCATCATACCGCCGCTTGCCATGTCATTGTTATCTTTCAAACCCATTCCCGGCCATGAAATCTGAACATAAAATTTCATTTTTGGATTGTGTTCCAAACCAAGCTTAACGAATTTCTCGATAGCTTCGTCCGGTAATCCGATAGGAGACATGACGAAGGCGTCCGCTTTACCGTCAATTAAAACCTTCTTGGCTGGATTTTGGGCATCTTGTCTATCCCAGAACTGAGATGTACGCGATACGCCAATCATATCGATACTTAATACATTGTGATCCTTGATACCATAGGTTTTGGTTATCTCGGTCAGTACAGGGGGCATATCCCACATAAGACTATGTGAAGCATAATACACTTTCATCCCTGCCGGTTTGGCATCTGCTGCTGGTTTAGCATTCTCTGTTTGAGCTGCACATGCTCCGCAAGCTAAAAAGATAGCTAATAATGTTAATAATAGTTTTTTCAATTTAAGACCTCCTTAATTATTTTAGGATTATACATATCTGCATGTCACATTGACTCAGATTTATTCTTGTTAATAATTTATTCCTTAAAAATCAGCGGTGCGAATTCTTTTAAACTACGCCGCCATGTCAACCACTCGTGAGCGGTATCTGGTGATTCATAATAAACATATTTTAACCCAATTTTGTCCAGCATATTTTTAAATGCACCTACTGAAGCTGGGAATGGATTTGGTTCTTTAGTACCCAAACCAAGCCAGAAAAGTTTAATCTGCTTGTTTAGTGCTTCAGCGTCTTTGAATTTGCCGTTCATGAATGTTTCGATATCAATTTCATTCGTACTCGGATAATTTGATGTGCCGCTGAATCCGCCGATATGGGAAAATAAGTTCAGATTATTCATTGTAATTTGTATAGTTTGGTTTGCGCCCATAGAAAGACCGGCCATTGCTCTATGCTCACGGTCGGCAAGAGTATGATAGTCTTTATCAATCATCGGAATGACTTCATTAATTAATACATTCTCAAATGCTGATGTACCGCCGCCCGGTGCGCCGCCACGTCTGCCTGTCATCATTTCCCCTCGACGAGCGCCATCTCTTGCTTCTGATACAGTAATATCCGCAGCAGAAACAGGATTTGCATAACCGTTTTCGATGACAATTATCATCGGGACGGCTTTCTTTTCCGCAATCAGGTTATCAAGAATCAGGTTTGCATGCCCCTGGACCGCCCAGCCTGTTTCATCTTCACCGCTTCCATGCTGCAGATACAACACTGGATAGCGTTTTGTGGTATCCTTATCGTATTGAGGCGGTGTATAAATAAAACAACGTCGCCAAGAGTTTGTGATTTTTGAGAAATAGATTTTTTCTCGCACTTCGCCATGGGGAACATCTTTGAGAGCATAGAAATCCTGGTCATGCGTGGGAACTTCAATTGCACTGCCCCAGCGGCTTGAACCATAGAAATATTTTGTTCCGGGATCTGGTACCTGGGCACCATCGATATTTATCATATAATAATGAAAACCTTCATCTAAAGGTCTGCTTGTTCCGGTCCATATGCCATTTTCGTCTTTGGTAAGAACTGTTCGCCCTCCAAGCCCTACAGTAACACTTTGTGCTTGTGGTGCAACGATACGAAATCTTGCTCGTCGTTCTGAATTAACCTGAGGATATTGCTGGTTAGGCTGGTTTAAAATCGATGGTTTGAAATCTTCAACCGCCGCTTGCTGGTCTGTCTGTGCAAAGCAGAATCCACCTGCTATTACTATCGTAAGTATAGTAACTATAAGCCTTTGACTCATTCAATAACCTCCTTAATTATTGAGCTATTGTTTATTATACAAATATTAATTTCTATCATTTAATCCTGAAAAATCAATGGTGCGAATTGATAGAAACTTCGACGCCATGTAATCCAGTCATGAGCCGTGTCGGGAGATATATATGATACAGACTTAATACCTGCGGAATTTAGAGCATCCGCTGCGGTTTTTGTACTTTCCGCGGCTCTTTCCCGGCTGCCATAACTCATAAAAACAAGTTTTACCTTTTCTTTGTCGGTTATACTCGCTGGAGATACTATGCCGCCGCTGAAAAGCCCAAAATATGAAAAAACATCAATATTTTTCATTCCTACCTGATTGGTAAGCATTCCACCTAATGAAAGACCTGCCAACGTACGATGCTGCCGGTCTGGGATTGTTCGGTAATATTGATCAATATCAGGAATTGATTCGTTGATTAGCATCTGGCCGAAATTTCCCGCCCAATCTGGAGCAAGTGCCATATTGCCCGGCACATCGCCCGGTTTATATACAAAATCATTGTTCATCACGACAATCATTGGAACCGCTTTGCCTTCGGCGATGAGATTATCGAGAATATTATTCATATGACCTGAATGGGTCCATTCCGATTCGTCTTCACCCGCTCCATGCTGTAAATATAGCACGGGATAGCGTTTATTTGGATTTTTTTCGTATTCAGCCGGAGTATAAACGAAACAACGGCGATATTTCTGTTCTACCTTGGAATAGAACCAGTGTTCACGAACATCGCCGTGCGGGACATCTTTCATTTGATAGAAATCGTTATCCGGGAAGGGGACTTCAAGCATACTTACCAGTCCATTTGAATAGAATGGAGTAACGCCGGGATCTATGAAACTTGTGCCGTCCACGTTAAAACTGTAAATCTTGAATCCGGGTTGAGGACGGGGAATTATCACGTTCCAAAGGCCTTGTGCGTCTTTTTGCATTTCATGGCTTCCGCCGCCGATTTGCAGTTTAACCGATTGTGCAGTCTTTGGTGCGTTGAACTGAAACCAGAATCTGCCGTCTTTATGAACTTTGGGAAATTGAGAAAGGCGATGTACAAAACCGGTCTTCTGCCATGACTCGACAGAATTCGTATCGTTCTCTATTGAGAATAGGTCCGATTGATTCGCCTGTGCGAAACAATCCCGATACATTGGGACTCCGGCAGATAAAGCAAATAAAATAACAATTACCAGCTTCCCTGACATGTTATAATCTCCTCAATCAGTAATATTGAATGCCTTCATCGAAAATGAAACAAAAAACCCTTTGAATCAAGAGACGATTTCAATACGTATATATAGGATTCTAACGTAATTTTTTACTATTTCAACATATTTTTTTAAATTTGAACAGTTTCTTTTTATACTGAAAACAGAATAAATCTTGCGGTAAATGTATGTTTTCAGTAAAGTACATTGCAGAATAATATGCAATTAAAATAATATGAAAAGAAAAATTCTTTTTGGAGGCATACCTCACATGAAAATATCTGCGGCATTAATTCTTATTTTGACTATACTTATAGTTTTTTCTCCTGTCGAAGCCCAATTGTCACTTACCGTCCATACTGATCAAACTACCAGTACTATTAATGACGGTATTTACGGACAGTTTCTCGAACATATCTTCAATTCGGTTCACGGCGGCCTATGGGGTGACCAGATTCTAAACGGCACACTTGAAGTTTCATCCGCCGGAAGCAGAAGAGGAGGCAGAAGAGGCACTGCCGCTACAACCACAGTAAACCCACCAAGAAACTGGGAATTTGTCGGTGATCCGAACGAAGTGACAATCGATAGAGACAATCCTTTCAATGCTGATGTTTCTGTACATATCGAAGCAAAGAATGACAGCGTTTTACCTTTTGGTCCTGGTATTCGACAGAATAATATTGCCTTAAAACAAGGAGAAAAATATACATTTTCTTTTTACGCATGTGGAAGTGGCAGTTTAATCGTGTTATTTGCTAATCAGAATAGCGATGAGGCAATATTAGCCAAGACAATCACAGGCCTGACGGGTCAGTGGAAGAAGTTTGAAATAGAATTTACTCCGTCGTTTAACGCAAACGCTGCGATACTGACTATTAGAGCGGCATCAACTTCGGCAAACTTCAACATAGATCAAATTTCATTATTCTCGGAATCTGCTCTTGCTATTGGTGGTTATCGTCCTGATTTGTACAAAGCAATTGCTGATTTGAAACCTGCATCAATCCGCTGGCCGGGTGGCAGTTTTGCAAATCGGTATATCTGGCAAAACGCAATTGGCCCACGTGAAAAACGTCTTCCGCATCCGGCTGAACAATGGAATGACCGCGATACATACCAGTTTGGTACAGATGAATTCTGTCAGTTTTGCGAGAAAATTGGCGCCGAGCCGATTCTTGTTCTCAACACTGCTCGCGGCGTAGAAGACGCTCTCAACTGGCTCGAATACTGTATGGGTGACACAACAACCGAATACGGCAAAATGCGAGCCGCAAACGGTCATCCTGAACCCTATGTTTTGAAAACTCTTGAAATTGACAATGAACCGTGGCTTATGATGGAGTACCCTCGGTATCTCGAAATAGTTAAGGAATTTTGTCCGGCTATTCGAGCGAAATATCCGAATCTGAAACTTTCAGTAGCAGGAAGTTACGGCTATGACACTGGTCCCGGCGAAGGCAATCAGGAAGCGAACCGCAATTGGGATCCGCGAATAATTGCAGATGCAGGTGAACTTTTCGATATTCTTTCGCCGCATTATTATAACGGCATTGCTTTTGACCCTGATTTCGCCGGTGATCCATATAGATATGAAGAATTTCTGAAAGGCCGCGGGGAGATTATCAGGAAATCTGAAAATCCTGATATGAAAATTTATGTTTCCGAATGGAATCTCACTACAAGCCGGTATAAAAACGACTGGCATGTTGGACTCTATGCCGGTGGTATTCTCAACGCTTTCGAGCGGCAGAGTGATATTGTCACCATGTCGTGTCCAGCTCTGTTCCTTCGTAAACAAGGTGTCACAGATTCATGGGACAATGCGCTTATAAATTTCGACCAGAGTACATGGTTTCCAGCAGGAAATTATGTTGTTATGAAACTATGGCGGGATTCTTTCGCTCCGAATTTACTTGCGGTGGATGGTCCTGATCGCCAGCTTAATTTTGTCGCGACTCGCTCCAGTGACAAAAATATCGTGTTTCTTAAAGCGGTAAATCCTACCGATAAAGCAGTTGAAGCCGCGATTTTACTCGATGGTGACTTTACTCCGAGTACCGCAACAATGCAGATAGTTGCTCCTGGGGACGAAAACGCGAAGAACTCTCTTGAACAGCCGAATAATATAAAGGTAGCTCCTTCTACCGCTGTTGTTGAAAATAAAACAGTTAAATTTTCTATGCCTGCTTTTTCAGTAGGCGTAGTTAAGGTAACACAGTAAGGATTGACTTAACCTGTGAATGTAGATTGCCGCGCCGTCTTTCAGACGACTCGCAATGACAAATATTATTATTAGTCACTTACATCGAGAATGCTCATGAAGGCTTCCTGTGGAATTTGAACGTTTCCAATGCTCTTCATTCTCTTTTTGCCTTCTTTTTGCTTTTTGAGTACTTTCATTTTTCGAGTGACATCGCCGCCGTATAATTTCGCGGTGACATCTTTTCTGAAGGCTTTGATGGTCTCGCGTGCGATTATCTTGCCTCCAATCGCGACCTGGAGCGGAATTTCAAACTGGTGACGAGGAATAGACTTTCTGAGTTTAACAATCAGCTTTCTTCCTCTCGGTTCTGCGTTTTCGCGATGTACAATCAGTGCCAGGGCATCGACAGGATTACCGTTAATAAGAATATCTATTTTGACAAGGTCGCTTTTTTCAAATCCGAGAAATTCATAATCCATTGTCGCATAGCCGTGACTAATACTTTTGAGCAGGTCGTAAAAATCATATACAATTTCAGCCAAAGGCGCCCTGTATTCCATAATAACTCTTGTCGGGCCGAGATAGTCTGTTTTAACCAGTTTGCATCGTCGTTCTTCGGCAAGTTTCATTATGTTTCCGATTGAGTCTGTGCCGGTAATAATTTCCAGCCGCACAAATGGTTCGCGAAGTTCCTCAATATAAGTACGGTCGGGAAGCTGGCTCGGTGAGTCTATACGAATGACTTTGCTGTCACGTGTTACAACTTCATAACTAACGCTTGGTGCGGTTTGTACAACACCGATATCATTTTCACGTTCGAGTCTTTCCTGGATAATTTCCATATGCAGTAATCCCAGAAAGCCGCATCTGAAACCGAAACCAAGTGCGGGTGAATTCTGCGGCACGAAAGAGAAACTCGCGTCGTTGAGCGCAAGTTTTTCAAAAGCGGCTCGGAGCTTGGGATAGTCTGTGTTAGTGTCGGGGTAGAAATCCGAGAAAACCATTTGCAAAGGCGGCTTATATCTTTCCAGAGCCTGTTGGGCAGGTTCATTTTCGTCTGTTATTGTGTCGCCGACAGTAACATCGCCAAGCTGCTTTATATTGCTTATTATATAACCTACTTCACCGGTCCCTAATTCATCCGCAGGTTTCATCTTGGGACAGAATTTCCCAATTTCGGTGATTATGTAAGTTCGTCCCGTTCCCATTAATCGAATTTTCTGCTTGAGCTTGAGTTTGCCTGAAAATACACGTACATAACAAATCACTCCCCTGTATTCATCAAAGTGGCTATCGAAAATAAGTGCCTGAGTATTTTCTTTCGAGAGGTCCTTCGGTGCGGGCAGAAAAGCGCATATCGCGTCCAGAACTTCTTTTACACCTTTACCTGTTTTGGCGCTGATATGGAAACATTCTCCTTTTTTGACGCCTAAAACATGCTCTATTTCATCTCCCACGACATCGGGCTGCGCGGCGGGCAAGTCAACTTTATTGATAACGCCCATAAGTTCGCAGCCGCTTTCTACCGCCAGGTACGCATTTGCTACGGTTTGAGCCTGAACGCCCTGAGTCGCATCGACTACGAGCAAAGCGCCTTCACACGCGGCCAAAGCCCTGGATACTTCATAATGGAAGTCAACATGGCCGGGAGTGTCAATAAGATTGAGCATATACTCATGGCCTTCGTATTCGTATTTCATAGTCACGGCGGAAGCCTTGATTGTTATGCCGCGTTCACGCTCAAGGTCCATATCGTCAAGTATTTGTTCCTGTGCTTCGCGGGCGGTGACTGTGCCTGTGATACCCAACATTCGGTCGGCTAAAGTGCTTTTGCCGTGGTCAATATGAGCTACGATTGAAAAGTTCCTGATATAATGAGTATCCATAAAATAGTATTCCTGTTTTATATTTCAAATATTCCTACAGCGACGCGAAATCACACAATACATAATCCGCAATCGGCAACGCCTTCGCTGTCAGAAATATGCGGTCTTGTTCGATATTCAATAAACCTTGTTTGCAATGTATTCGTATCGGTTCTGCAAAAAGTTCACAAGGGTTCTGTCCCGTAAACTTCTTAAATTCTTTAATATCAATACCATATCTTGTCCGAAGATTCAATACCGCTGTTTCGCAAACCTTCTCTTTATTATTAATCGAAATAGATTCTTCAACGCAGCTTTGACCTGATTCTACGGCATTTACATACGTTTTAATGTCGGAAAAATTCCGTGTTCTGCAAGTTCCAGTCGAGGATGAGGCGGATGGTCCAAGCCCAATATACGGCCTGTTTTGCCAATAACCGATATTGTGTCGACATTCATAGCCCGGTTTTGCGAAATTGGAGATTTCATAATGCTCATAACCGGCTTTGCTGAGAACTTCGATAGCTTGTTCATACATAGCTCTATCTGTAGATTCGTCTATAGCCGAATATTTGCCATTTTCGATAGCTTTTCCCAATGGCGTATCAGGTTCAATTGTCAGAGAGTACGCTGAAATATGTTCTGGATACAGAGCAATCGCCTGCTCAAGGCTGTGTTGCCATGTTTTTTGCGTCGAGCCGCAAATCGCAAAAATCAAATCTATGGAAATATTTTTAAATCCGACCTGCCTTGCCTGATGTACTGCTTTTCCAATTGCCGTAGAGTTATGTATGCGTCCAAGACATTCCAGCTCATTATCATTGAAAGATTGCGCACCAATTGAAATACGATTTATACCAAGACTATATAAAAGTTCAAGCATTTCGAGATTTACCTGTCCTGGATTGCACTCGATTGTAAATTCAGTGAATTCTGGACATTTGCTTAATATTACTTTAACAAGTTCTTCCAATTCTGATAAAGGCAGGCATGAGGGTGAGCCGCCCCCGATATAAATTGTAAGAACATAGCTTGTATCAGCCTGCGAGAGTTCCTTGATGATTGCCTGTACCAGACGATTTGTGTCGTACAAGTTTACAGGTTCGGAATAAAAATTACAGTATGCGCACTTGCTCTGGCAAAATGGAATATGCACATATAGTCCCGAACTATTTTGATTTGTACGACACATTTGTACTAATGATGGATAGAAAAGGTATAGCCGTATTTCCAGCCTGTACCTTTTTTATCCTTTTCATATCCCTGTGCAAACATCCTTTTTTCCCATAGCTTTGCCGAAAATTCCGAAGTAAATTGCTGCATTACTTTGAAATCAGCCGGATTTCCAAGCTCGGTTTTTATCTTTTTCTGATCGTCGGTAAGTCCTGCATATTTCATAAATGCTAATCCCCAATTTTTTTATTTACGAAATTAATATTTGTTCAGGCTTTATTTACGCTTTACAGACCTTCTTCTTGGTCGCCTGCGAGAAGGATGCAGTTTTTTACCGGCACTATGAGATGGTGTTGCCTGATGCTCTCGTTTTGATTTTTCTACAGGCATAGGTTCCAATGAATCGGATTTCTTGTAAGCAAAACCATCACATTTTTCTGAATCGAACTCGCAGCCTATGAATCTCTCAATTCTGTGCAGCGACTTCTGTTCATCGTACGAGACAAACGTGATTGCGTCACCGAGTGCAGAAGCTCGGCCGGTACGGCCTATACGATGAATGTAATCTTCCGGGAAAGCAGGCACGTCGAAATTTATTACATGCGAGATTCCTTCGATATTGATTCCGCGTGCGGCGATATCTGTGGCGACTATAACCTGGAATTTACCTCGCCTGAAGCCATCCATTGCCTGCAATCTCTGGTTCTGAGTTCTACCAGAGTGAATAGCAACTGATGAAATATCCGCTTTCTTGAGACGATGATTGATTTTATCAGCTCCGTGCTTTGTACGCGAGAAGACCATAACACTGTACATATTTGAATTGTTCAGCATATATATCAGAAGATCCATTTTCTGTTCCTTGCGAACCGGATAAATATGCTGCGTAATAGTTTCGATGGGATTCCTTGGTTTGCCTATCTGGAATATTTGCGGCGACTTTAGCATATCAGCGGCCAGCGTCTGTATCTCCGGTGAAATTGTCGCCGAAAAAAGCATAGTCTGGCGATTTGTCGGAAGGCTGCTCACAATCCTGCGAACGTCATGTATGAAGCCCATATCCAGCATTCGGTCGGCTTCATCAAGTACGAGTACTTCAATATTTTTAATATCTATCGAGCGGCGATTCATATGATCCATCAACCGTCCGGGTGTAGCTACGACAATATCAACGCCTTGTTTGAGAGCTTTGAGCTGATTACTAATATTGACACCGCCGAAAACAGCAAGAGGTTTTACGTCCGTGAATCGGCCGTAACCTTTTATCGATTTCTCGACCTGAAGTGCCAACTCGCGCGTCGGAGTTAATATAAGCGCCCTTGTAATTCGTTTTTTCGATGATGATTCGTGTCCGAGTCTGTCCAGAATCGGTAATACGAAAGCAGCGGTTTTACCTGTTCCTGTCTGCGCACAGCCAATAATATCCTTACCTTCGATTGCGGCTGGAAGCACCTGAGATTGAATTTCGGTTGGAGCGGTGTAACCTGTCGCCAGAATACCGCGAACTAATGGGTCTGAAAGACCAAATTTTGTAAATGGCATAAAAAATCCTAAAAATTATATATTCTAACTGGCTCAAACACTGATTTTCATCTTAAAACCATGTTAAAGCCTCTATTTTTAAATCTGACTTTCGCGTAAATGGGAAAAAGCTGACTTTGGAAAGAAAAACAATTATTCTTCTAAATAGATTTATAATAGAGTATTATACAGGCTTATATTGAAATTGCAAATATAATATTTCCGAATCATTCAAGATTCGTTTTACACAATATTTCCCGTTGTTTTTCCGATTTTACGGTGAAATTATGGGATTTCTCAATGTGTGCTGGTAATGATGTTTAGGATTTTAATTTCAATAATAAGGTGTTTGCTCCGTAACCCCGCCCGTAAGTTCCAGCAAAGCGGCTTCCTGGTCAGCTATAATGGCTTCCTGTTCAGTAATAATACTTTCCTGCTCTGTAATAGTGGTGTTTAGTTGCTGGATTTGTGTTTGAAAGATGGTTATCTGCTGATTATAAAACTGTAATCGCTCTTCTAATGTTTTTGAAACGTCATCGACGCTGCCAAGCTGAGTACCGAGATTTCTTTGAGACGCTTTCGAGTTTTTCAGATCAAGAGATACAGCTTCGAAATTTCTTTGACATATTCTTAATTCTTCCCTGGTTTTTGCAAGTTCTTGCTTAAGTGTTTGCACTTCATCTTCTTTATTGCCGCAACCGGCGAAAACAGCTAAAAAACTTAAAATAACTAAAATTTTCAGTCCCGTTACATTTTTAACCATTTTTATATCCTTTTCTGTATAGTTTTTAAAAAAATACCAAAGTGAAATATCCCATTTTAACATTCAAGACAGATATTCCTGTACTTTAGTCATATTTAACCAATTTAAAAAGAGAGACGCTTAAAAACTGAAAATAGTTGCATAAATATTTGTAAAAATTTTAAAAATGAATAATTCCTGATTTCATGTTTATTGTTCATGGTTACTACCAAAGATGTCTATTAGCGAAAGCGTGGCCTGAACCTGATTTTAGATAACTTTCAAAATAATGAGCATTATGTTCATCATCAAATTGAACCGCAACAATAATTTTCCATGTTTTAAATTTGTTTGTGTGGGGTGATTTACCAGAATTATGTTCTTTGATATGTTGATTTAAATCCGATGTGATACCGACATATCGTCTACCGGATTCTTTCAAACTTTCAAACAGATATACATATTTCACGTCAAACATCCTTGAAACGTTATAATAAAAGCCCTTCTTCGCCAAGGCTACGCAGGGCATCCTCCATAGCTCATCTTTGATGAGCGTCGGAGGATGGAGGCGGGGGGATTTGAACCCCCGTCCCG
>CAZVOA010000056.1:0-13253 GCA_964628465.1 uncultured Pirellulales bacterium
AATAATTTTTGCCGTATTCAAGCATACCGGGTTTGAGATTATTTACATCAAGAGCTTCAAACAGTTCTACGCCATCATGTGCACTTACCGTAGCATTTAAGACATCATTGATATCTGTACCAATGAATACATTAAATGTTTCTGCGAAAACGCCAGGTTTCCACCATACTTGTGTATTTAATGAAACATCTGTCGCATTGTTTGCCGGATACGGTTTTGATGAAATTGGTAAAGGCAAATTGGTAGTGCTTGCGGCAGGATCATTTGTTAAAATCAATTGATCAATTTTCAGGCCATTCTCCCTCCAAGCTATTTCAATTGTAGTGCTTCCCTTGGGAATATCAAATGTAATCACAACGCCTGGGTAAGTCGTGCCATATTCACGAACCTGTGCCCAAAACCAAACCGTGGTAGCTGCCGCCGCCACTCCCCCATCAATATTATTACTATTTGTCCAGCCTTCATTACCACCAGGTGTTATACTTGGGGTAGCTCCATTGATACGAACATAACATGAGTCATCGTCGTCTCCAGCTACAGTGCAGAGTACACGAAGAAACAGTTGATAAGTCCCACCCTCTGTAATAGTAATATTGTATTTTGCTATACCAGTTGTTGGCGGATTGGTATTACTTGGGGCACCTACTGCCGGATTCACGATATATTTACCACCTGAAGCGACCGCGTCATCCTGTATCACAAAGGGAGCGGTAATAGAATTCGCTGATTCAGCTTCCCGTATTATACTTTCAATTGCATTTGCCGCACTTGTACTCATCAATACAAGCAATAAACAAAATGAGATTGCAGAAACATATTTCTTATACATAACTCTACTCCTTCACAAAAAACATAAACTTGATTGCATGGATTATCAACCACAGCAATCTATAACATCGAATGCTTTTTTTCCAATATAAACAATAATCCGTCAATAATGTTATTTAAATAGCGACATATACCTGCCCAGGATAATGTAACTACATAGTTATTTAATCATAACCAGTCTCCTTTATATAATAATAATATGGTTATCGATATATTTCTATATATCAACAATATACAAATCTATAATATATAATTATAATTTTGTACTTTTTTAAGTTTTAAAAAAACGCAGAAATAGAAATGGTTTAAATAGCGAATTAAAATAATTGTGTTGAATAAATTTAATAGGTGTGAAATCTTCTGTAATTGCCAAAGCAACACATAAATCTTTAATAAATCCAGATTTGTTATATACAAGCAACATGCCTAAGCTCCATACCACAGTTCAAGAATAGGCTTCTACAACTATCTATTTTATATCACATTTTCCCCCCTGCTGTCAAGAATAAATAATCTTTTTGTGTTTTTTATCATTTATTTGAATCATGAGCAGGAATAATTCCCATTTCAGCCACCGACAAGCTATTGAACCGACAATAATGTTGGGAACATTCTCATATTAAATGGAAAATATATAAGTGATATATGAAATATTGCTATTTTTTAAAAAAACTTTTCAACTCACAAATATCTATAAATCCCTTACATTTAAAGAGTTACGTTTCTGCCTGCACTTTTTTTCAAAAAAAACATAAAAAATGTATATTTTTATAGTCAACATTTTTGCTTCGAGATATGCCTTATATATATAAGCCAGAGTTTTGCAACGTGAGTTTTTCTAAAATTATACTAAGAGTCTTTGTTTATTATAGAGTTGAAACATATTATGAGTAACTAAAGAACAAAAAGGAAGGAATGTAAAAATGAAACAGAAATTGACATTATTATTACTCACCATTTTATCTTTCGCGGCAGCAAATTGTACTGAATTTCAAGTTAATAACAGGACAAGTCAATCGCAGGCAAATGTTGATATTGCCGCTATACCAAATGGTGGTTTTGTGGTGAGTTGGAGCAGTTACTATGGAACTTCAGGCAGATCAAACGATATATTTTGCCGAGTTTTCGAGCCAAATTGCAGCCCTGTCGGAAACGAATTCCAAATCAACCAAATAACAACAGGAAACCAGACAGAACCATCTGTAGCGGCAAAAAACTCCGATGAATTCATTGCCGCATGGCAGGGATATGTTTCTGAAGAAGATGGTTTTGATATTTTTGCCCAGCGGATGGACACAAACGGCCTTCCAATCGGCAGCGAGCTCCATGTCAATAATAAGATAAACAGTAATGATCAGACCTGCCCGAACATTGCTATGAACAATAATGGTTCATTCGTTATAGTATGGGACAGTGAAACCGATATGAACTCAACCGTAATTTGCGGCAGAAGATACAATAACGAGGGGACAGCTATTGGTGATGAATTCCAGGTTAGTACAGGAAATGATAGCAGATACCCAAATGTCGCGATAGACTCAAATGGAAATTTCACAATTGCCTGGATAGAAGGATCAAAAACCAATTATTCAATAATGGCAAGGCTTTATAATACCCAGGGAACACCAATTTCTGAACCATTCAAGGTAAACAAAGACAAAATTACCTCCTTCGCGCAGCCGGCAATCGCTATGGACGCGGCCGGCTGCTTCCTTATTACATGGGATGGCGACCCGAAACTGGCTGGTAACGATGATATTCATGCACGCATATATGAACCAAATGGAACTCCTTCCGGCGAACCGTTTGCCGTAAATACAACGCTTGAAAAAGCCCAGCAAAATCCCCAGACAGCAGTAAATGATTCCGGCCAATTTATAATCGTATGGGATAGCGAAGGCGACCCGAATGTGAACGAAAAAGATATATTCGGCCAGCGATTTGATAAAAAAGGTAATAGAATTGGAAATGAATTCCGTCTGAATTCTTATACAGATTCAGACCAGAAATGCCCTGCCGTAACATTTATTGATAATGGACATTTTATTACCGTATGGCAAAGCATGAATCAGGACGGCTCAAACTATGGAATTTACGGCGAAGCACGCGAAATGATTTCAGCCGCCGATTTCAATATGGATGGCTATATAAATTTTGCTGATTATACGGTACTTGCTTCGGAATGGCATACTTTAGAAAAACCTTATGTATCAGATTTAACTAACGAAGGCAATGTGAATGGACACGACTTGCTTGCGTTCTGCCAAAGCTGGCTTAAGTATTAGTGAAAATTCGTGAAATTTCCAGACAAAAGCTAAGTAATATTTTAGAAAGCTAATAAAACAAACTAAATAAATTCTTTTATATAGAGATGTGTATTATCTGGCTTTTTACTTGCCGGGGGGGGAGAATGTGTAGTCCTTAAAATACACCTCCGGCTTTTTTGAAATTTAATTATAATTAATCCATTTTTAATTTGACAACCTTCTGTTTGAAATAGAAAATAAATAGCGGACTACACAAAGAGAATTTTAAAACGCGAATGATGTTTATCACAACAGCAAAAGTGTTTATTCAGTAAGTGCGGATTGATTATGTTTGTGTTTCTACACATCGTGTCTTCTGTAAGGGGGGTGATTGATATGATTGTATGAACTTCTTACCTTATGTACCGGTACCATGTATCAGACTTATACAGCATTTGATGTCAGTTCTGATAATACATATATCAATCCACCTCAATTTGATTATTGCTGGCCATACTGGGCTGATTCTGATTTCTATATTTACAAGGATCAGTATAACGTATGGATTAATAATTGGTGGTGGCAAGTTGACATTGGGGATTATGACAATCGATGCCCAGCTATTGTTGAAGATGGTGAAACTTATATAGCTTTAACTTTATCAGTGAACAATTGCACTTACGCATATACATATTTGGATGAAGATAGCTATACATATGGCGAAAATCACTACACCGTCGAATCGTGGGGACAATTATATTTTTAATCCATAAGAATAATAAGGATTTCTTTTTTTTAGAAAATATGTAATTAGATTGCTTTAAGTGTTTTTTTTTGAGAAGACCTTTGGGCCGGGTGTATAAATAGTCTCAATAATTAACACCCGGCTCCATGAATTTTTCTTTTGATACATGATTATATATATCAAATAGTTACAGTTTTTTGAAGTAAATTTAACAAATATATAGATTTTAATAGACTTAATACACAGGTGAAGTATTAATAGATGAGAATAATGATTCAAGGGATGCCAGTTATGGAAAAGCAAAAAGGATTCACATTAATTGAGCTTCTTGTTGTTATTTCAATTATTGCCCTTCTTCTGGCTATACTTATGCCGTCATTGAATAGAGTACGAAACAACGCACGTGGTGTTGTCTGTCAGAATAACCTGAAACAGTTGGGTACTGCATTGGCACTGCAAGTTGAAGATAATCAGGGATATATATATAAATATTCTGAAGATCGAACAAATTTTTTTGGTAAAGTTTTTAAAGATTTTAATGATACACAAAAAAATTCAAAAATTCGTTTTTGCCCGATGGCAGTCAGAAAAGGTACTCAGCCTGTTCCACTTGGGCTGGAATATTATCAATGGTTAGCTTATCCATTTTGTTTAACCATGTATTATGGCGGAGTAATTTCTGGTTCAACTTTTGAATCATGGGTTTGGGAAAATGTGGATAGCAACAGTCCGGGAGGAACGGCTACTGGAAGTTATGGAGCAAACTTAGCTTTTGGTGGTTTACCCTGGGGACCGCCCTGGACAAAATTATTTTGGGAAAATACTGCCGCATATTCCGTGAAAGGACAATCCAATATACCGGTATTTCTGGATTCTACGATGCCTTTCAGCAAATTCATATCGGAAGAGCAGCCCCCTCCAGGAGCAGAGGACCAAACAACATGTGTTATAAACAGGCACGATGGAGGCGTGAACAGTCTTTTTCTTGACTGGTCTGTTAGAAAAGTCGGACTTAAAGAATTATGGAAGCTGAAATGGTATAAGGAGTTTAATACAAATGGTCCCTGGACTATCGCAGGCGGCGTAAAACCAGAAGACTGGCCTCAATGGATGAGAGAATTTAAAGATTATTAACAGCATCTAACAAAAAGACTACTTTGTAATTCTTAACGGAGCGAAGAATCTCCTTTTCAATTCGCAACACAGACTTTGCGCCCCGCTCTGCTTAAGAATCTAATAAAGTCCGGTTGCCTCAGAATAAAATTTTGCTTTTTCAACTATTTCAAAGAGGCTTGCCGCATTCCTGGCAGAATTTGGAATCTTCCTCGTTCAGTTTTTGACAATTTCTGCACTTGATCATTACCACTTTTTCGGGTGAGCTTTTCTCAAGGTGAATATCAGCTTCATCAAGTGCATCCTTAAGCATTCCACCACTCTGCCTCGAAAACGGCTCAAGGTCTTCCCTTGCTTTTTTCGGATCGAGCACAAGTCCAGAACCAGCGGCACCTCGCGCACCGATATTCCTTATTATACTACCTAAAATTATCAAAAACATGCCGCCAAATGCTCGCCCAGCCAAGGACTTTCCAAAAGATGGACCTAAATCAAAATCTCCAAAATGTAAAGCGAACGATAAAAATGTAGAGCCAAATAATATTCCGCCAATAATTGAAACTACCATCCCAACATAATACGCTGTTTTTCTTCCTTCTGATATTTCTTTCATATTCCTCTCCTTGTTTCAAAAAAACAAAAAAGATTTCAATCAAATATATCACAAATTTCATTATATATCATTTTTTTTGCGTTTTCAATTGGGCCGGGGACGAAAGTTCCTGCGGCCATTTTGTGGCCTCCGCCGCCGAACTTTGCCGCGATTTTTCCTACATCACATTCATCGCCCTTGCTGCGTAACGAACATCGAATCCGGCCGTCACCAAGTTCGGTAAACAAAGCCGTTACATCGACAGTTTTTATTTCCCTCGATTCGTTAATCAAATTCTCGGTTTCTTCATAGGTTCCGCCGGTATTATCGAAATCCTTTTTCAGCAATTGCATAACCGCGTACTTGCCGTCAAGATGCAGTTCGAGAGTATTTAACATCGCGATTTTCAGTTTGACACGTTCATATGAGCAGGTTTCGTAAAGTTTGTTGTATATTTCTGATGGCTTTACACCCAAGCCAATCAATTCCGAGCAAACTGCAAATACCCTGCTGTCTGTATTATTGAACTTGAACCAGCCTGTATCCGTTGAAATCGCGACAAAAAGAGATTCAGCCATTTTTTTCGTTATTTTCCATCCTGCATATTTTATGAAATTGAAAATCACAAGCCCGGCAGCAGCGGCGTCTGTTTCTACAATTTCCAAAGCACCAAGGCCATCTGAAGTTCTGTGATGGTCAATTACGAGAATCGGTGTATCTGTTTGCTTAAGATATTTCTTAAAATCATTAAGCTGGCCGGGACTGTTAGTATCAACAATTATTATTAAATCAAAATGGCCAAACTGTCCGGCTAATAATTCGTCAATTTTTATGTCTTCACCGAGAACCGGGACTTTTTCAGGAAAAAAACTCTTATACCATTCGGGCATTGGTGACAAGATTAATGACTTTACATTTTTGCCAAGAGCGACAAGAGCATCTTTCATTACAGACAATGACCCTATTGCGTCTCCATCAGGCTTGTGATGCGTTGTAATTAAAATCCGTTCAAATTTATTAATTAAACTTATCGCTTCCTTATAAACATTTTCTAACTGCATAGAATTTCCTTTGCTTTTTCGCAATCCTTTTTTATTTGTGCTGAAAGTTCATCCGGCGACCTGAATTTATGCTGATTGCGAATATGGCCAACGAAATCCATTGCCATATATTTTCCCGCAATATCAGGGACATTTTCATCCAACAAATGCGCTTCGATTAGTAAAGGAAATTCATCACCATAAGTTCTGGCCTGGCCGATACTATAAACCGCAGGGTATCTTTTTTCAGAATTAAGTACTTCGTCAGATGTTTTGCCCAAATATACAAATCCGGCATAAACACCTTCGGCAGGAATAACCTGTTTCGGTACTTTCATATTTAGTGTGGGAAAACCAAGTTTTGTCCCAACTCCGCGTCCATGTATTATTTGCTCGATCAATCGATACGGCCTGCCCAAAGCCGCGAACGCATCACTAATATGGCCGCTCTCAAGCATATAACGAATCAGTGTACTTGATACTCGAACGACCTGACCGGTTTGCAATGTAATTGTTTTAGAAGGCAAGATGTGAGATTTAAAACCGTATTCTGTTCCGAGTTTCTGAAGAGTTTTATTATCACCTGATCTGGCGGCACCAAAATTGAAATCATCTCCTTCTACAACAACACTTGGCTGGATATGCTCCGCAATTACAGTTTTTACAAAATCTTCGGGCGAAAGACTCAGCAATTCCTTACTATCACGCGCTACAATGAGATAATCAACACCAAGTTTTTCAAGTTCATTCTGTTTCACTTCCAGCGGAGTCAATACTCCCGGAGCTTTTTCTGGATAGAGAATCGCTACAGGATGAGGCTCAAACGTCATAGCGATTAGCGGAGCAGCTCGCTGAACGGCTTTTTGACGCGCGAAATTCAAGATTTCCTGATGACCCTGATGAACTCCGTCGAAGTTGCCAATAGTCAAAACGCAACCTTTTGAAACATCGCCGCAATCTGAAAATGACTGTATTATTTTCATCGTTTTTTACCTATCCGATAATAAAATTGCTTTATAACCAACTGAAAAGAATAATTTAATGGCACGAGGGCATTTTTACAATGTTTTTTTGGATTCATAAATAAAATACGTTTTTTCAAAAATATATTTGCAACTTAGTTGCATATTTTGTAATATAGTGTTATTATTAAAACTAAATCTTATTTTACATTAAGGATATTCTATTAATGAATAAACTAACACCGTTCATTCATGAATTAAAACATCATGCCCCTTTTACACTATTCGGGGCATGTACCGGTATTGCATGTATGCTGATTTTCAAAAACGTTGGCAATGAAACAAGTCAAAAGTTATTCCAAATATTCCACCCTGCTCATGTAGTTCTTTCTGCGATGGTAACATCCGCTCTGTACATGACTTATAAGAAAAAGATGTCAATTATAATGCTTTTGATAATAGGCTACTTCGGCTCGGTAGGAATTGCTACTTTAAGCGATTGTATCCTGCCGTTCTTTGGTGAAAGTCTTCTTGGTGTTGCTATTCCAACACATGGAGATTCACATGAATTACATAAAACAGAAGAAGCGAATGAACCTGAGAATCACGAAACAGCCTCCATTGATGAACATAAGCATGAAGAAGGCAGCGTCCATTTGCATCTGGGTTTTATTGAAGAATGGTATATAGTCAATCCCGCGGCTTTGCTGGGTATTTTGATTGCCTTTTTTATACCAAGAACAAGATTTCCTCACGCCGCTCATGTACTTATCAGCACATGGGCATCGTCATTCCATGTCCTTATGAACACACATCGTGATTTCTCGCTGCCAATACTTTTCGGTATGATATTTGTCTTGTTTATTTCCGTTTGGCTGCCCTGCTGTATAAGTGATATTGTTTTTCCAATGTTATTCGTTAAGCCCGGTGAGTACAAATTACAGCATCATCATTAGTTTTGGAATTTTGTCACTATGAATGAAAATCTTGATACACATATTTGTGAAATGCTTAAGAGCGCTGGTCTTTACCACACAGAAAACCGGGTATCAATTTTGAAAATTTTATTCAATGCCCGTAAGCCGATAAGCCAGGATTCAATTGCAGGTAAATCAGAAAAACACTTCGATAAAGTCACTATCTACCGAACACTCGAAAGTCTTGTCAAAGCAGGAATCGTACACAAGGCTTTTATAAATAAAAGAGCTTCGCATTATGAATTAGCGCACAGGTGTACTGAAAAACAATGTCACCCGCACTTTACATGCACGAATTGCGGCAGTACACATTGTCTGGTCGGTTTAGCTATTCCTATGGCGGCCGCTAATTATAAAGGTTTTACTATTACTCATCAGCAGGTTCACCTTGAAGGCTTATGCCCTGACTGCTCATAAATTGAAAGGATGTATTGTTGCTCAAACTGACACGTAAAAGTTTATTGATTACTATACTTATAAGCTTTGCGGCTATGAATACAGGTCTTGTGATGTTTATACATACGCATAACGTAAAACATCAAGTGAGCCATGACCATAGTAAATGCCAGATTTGTCAGCAATCATTATTATCTTCAAAAAAAGCTATAATTCCATCCGCAAACTCAATACAAAAGATTCAGCCGTTTTTGGGTTATATCCTGTTAATCATTCCCCAAAAAGTAAGTACATTTGAATTTCAATCCTTTTTCACACGCGGCCCTCCTGCCGTTTTTATAAACTCTTAATAAGAGTGACATTTATTGAGTATTTATAAAGATAACAAGTCTTACACACAGCGGTAATATTTTGAGTTGTTGTGTAAATTAACGATATTATATTAAAGCAGGAGTATTATATGGTGAAAAAAATATTTATTTATTCAATGATAGTTATATTAACTTTGTCTATAACTGAATTTGCAAAAGCGGAATGTAACTCGGCACATACACATATAGGAATTAATCCAACATGGAGACCGGCAGACTGGAACAGCCCGGGCCAGGGATATATAGATTCTGACCCGACAGACAATAATAAATTATGGTTCTTCTCTTTGCCGCCGATTCATGCAAGCGCGACACCCGGATGGCCGAACTGGGAATTTGCCAACGGAAATACGTTTCTTGTTCTGTCACCTGTAAAAGAAGAAGAACAAGATATCACAAAACCCGGTGATTCGACAAAAAAACTTTATACGTGTAATTTCACATATACCAAAGCCAAAGGTTATGGTGACGCGAACGGTCTTGATCATATCGACGGATGGGGTTCCGCAGACGGACCCCAGGGTGCATGGAATCTTGAAAGTATTGACGCAAATACTATTCCGGCGTGGGATATTTATATTAAAAGAGAAGGCATAAGCAAAAACCTGCTCGAAGACGATTTCTTTACGCTGTTACATGATGATTCGTCTATGCTGGTAAATAACGGAGATGAGTATTATTTGGAAAAAAACTGGCTCGCAGATTATAACGCATGGGGAATACATGAACACATGGGATTCTATTTCTGGCTCGATGACGAGGATGAGGATGTCTATATTGTAGTTTCCGCAAATGACGCAAGCGGAATGTATCAGCGATCAGCCAATTATACAATACATTTTGCGAAAACTATATACCAGCCTGTTACCGGCGACCTTAACAACGATAGTATTGTTGATGTAAATGATTTCGCTATATTCATAGAAAATTGGGGAAAATCCGGTATCCTCAGCGGTGAAAATATTACACCTCATGAACATGATGATCATGATGATTGAGTATAATGAAAAGGATTTATTATGAAAATGGATTTATATCCATTCGAAATTGAGTTACGAAATATCCGGGGTGCTTTTCTGCGCCCCGGGTATTTTTCTCGCTTCAAGCGAAATTCCGGTTTCACTTTAATCGAGCTTCTGGTCGTTATCGCGATAATCGCTGTATTGATGGGAATTCTTTTGCCGTCTTTGAACAGAGCTCGTCATCAGGCAAAAAAAATAGCGTGCCTGAGCAATATGCGGCAAATGGGTATAGCCACGCAGGCGTATTTAATTGATTCGAATTATTGTTTGCCGCCAAGTTCCTGTCATATACACAATCCTGATGACTATTGGCTGCGAATATTAGCACAATATACTCGTGAAAGCCTTTTATTTAGCTGCCCCAGTGATACCACGAAGAATCTCGTTGACTGGGATAAGCCGCTAAGCGAACAAACAGATAGACGATTGTCAAGTTTTGCGGTAAACGCGCTTGTGGACCCTGTTCAATATCGCTACAGCGGCAGCAAAAACAGGTACAATAATATAAACAATATAAAACGCCCAATGTATTGTATATGGATAAGCGAGGCACCTGCTACGGAACAGTTCAACCTTGCGGACCATATACATCCCGAATCGTGGGAAGGCTCTGTTGAATATGCCAAACGCTTTATCGCTTGGGACAGGCACAAAGGGACATCGAATTATCTTTTTACGGACGGACATGCGGAAAATCTGAAATTCGAGCAGACATATGTCTGGCCGAATAAATGTTACTGGTATCCTGAAGCCGCACCAAAATGGCCTGAAAATCCTTAAAAAGTTTTTATTAAAGGAGTTTAGAGATGAAATATTTATACATGACAAGATATTTGATAATGACTTTTTTTATATCATCATTTTGTTTAGCAGAATGCCCTCTTGACCATCTCATTATAGGTATTAATCAGGATGGAATAGAAGGTACTGATGACGACAGGAAACTATTTGTCGATTGCAGCCAGAAATACCGTGACAGCGGAACAATTGTTTATAGCAACTGGTTTTACCCGCTGAATGAAAGCATATTTTCAGCTTATCCATACCGTATCGGCGAGCCCGGATTCGACGCTTTTCAGGATTTCAATCCTAATGCGGCATATACTTACGATCCGAACAGATCTCTTTTAGGCCAGCCGGATATAGATTACAGGATAATAGTCCATTGCTTATCAATCTCGCAAAATTTGAGAACGGTGCATAAGGACTATCCGCAATTTACAATAGATAAAACCGGGCAGGATTTTAATCACAGTTATATTCATGCACTTCGCGACGATTCACATATGCACATGTCCTATCAGGCAGCGGACGGTGAAAACTTATTCTGGATTACTTTTTATTTATACGATGAGCTTGCCGACCCGAATCACCCGAAAGACCCAAATCATTATCAGCCGTCAAAACCTTTCTCTTTCGTTTTTAATCGTGAAACTTTAAAAGGTGATTTGGTAATTGACGAAGTTGTTAATGAAAAAGATTTGGCTGAATTAAACTATTACTGGCTTAAATGCGATTGCAATAAATCCAACGATTTTTATGAACGAGCCGACATTAATAAAGATGGAACTGTAAATTTCATCGACTTTGCTTACCTTGCTCAAAACCGGATAAAAAGCAAAAAATCAATTGTATCCCCAAATCATTAAAATCAAAATGTTGATATACTGCCAAAAAAGATTTCCGCCGTAGGCAGCGTCACTATTGCGTAATTTCTGTTTCTAACAATATCACCGGGATTTATAATTCTGACCTGCTCACTTTCTTCAAGAAAAGCATAATTGGTTGAGCCAAATAAAATAAAACTCGTCTCTGGATATTTCATCCTCATTTCAAGGGCTAATTGACGCATGCGACCTTCCGATAAATCAGAAATTTTAACTCCTAAATCAAGCTGTATATAGAATTTATATTCATTAATTTCAACGATAGGGTCCTGGTATCTAATAAGCTTCCAATTTGCAGGTGCCATGGAAGGATTTTTTTGGTCTGCTCTTAAAAAATAATAAACATTAAATTCATTTAGTTCTTCTCTTCCTATATCTTTTAGAGAAATGTTACCACAATGAATAATATCTTTTACATTTTTTTCTTTGAGCTGCTTTACCAGATTTGCCCAGAAATCTACATCCAAATCAGAAATATTTAAACTATCCGAAATGATTCCCACAGAAAATGATGCCTTGGCAGGTTTTGTCTTTGGTATTCTTGAAAAAGTAATCTCTTTTGTTTCTGTATCAAGTACGGCGAACTCATAAGCATCGTAAGAATCCTCAACCGCTCCGGGATTTACAAAACTAATCATTGGATTTTGTTTATAAATCTGATGGTGAGTATGGCCGGAAAAAAGACACTGAACACAATCGTAATCTTTCCTTATGGCTTCAAGAGTTTTCATTAGTTCGCCTTCAGCACCTCCAAGGAAGTCGTAGGCTCTTTTATGCCCAATATAAAATTTTAATCCATTTGGTAATGTAACTACTCTATGATCAGGTTGAGTAAATCTCCACCCATTCGGCGGAAAGCAAAATTCCTTCATGTCCTTTTGTTCTTTGAGAAGAGCGCACACTACAGGTAAATTACCAAACAACTCGGAATCAAGATGTTTTGGTTCGATATCCCCGCAATGAAATATAACCTCAACGCCGCGTTTTTTAAATTCTTCTATTATATGAGGGATTGCATTCGCTCTGTCTTTATGTGTATCAGAAAGTATGCCAATAATCATAGTAAAATCTCCATATCTTACGTTTTTATAATAAAATCATAAACTTAAAACATTTTGATTAAATACTCTGACATTGTCAAGTTAGAAAAGTATTTATCCCTAACAAGATCAACCTATATCTTATTCTTTAATCAGAGTAAACTGGGAATGATTTTAAATAAACACCTAATTTAACAAAACATAAGAAAATCGGGGCGACAGGACTTGAACCTGCGACCTCTTGACCCCCAGTC
>CAZVOA010000057.1:0-13219 GCA_964628465.1 uncultured Pirellulales bacterium
AATATAACACCGCTCTCTAATCTCACAAACCTTAGATCTCTGTTATTATTTGAAACCGAAAATATAAAAGACATTGCCCCATTATCAGAATTAATAAATCTGGAACAGCTTAACATATCCGGCTTACAGATGGTTGATTTGAGTCCGCTTGCTGAACTTAACAACCTTAAGTATCTTTTTCTTTCGCAAGCTAACTTGAGCAATATTGAGCCGCTCAAAGAATTAATCAATCTACAAAACCTTTACATTGAAGGCACAATTACTGGCGATATTTCATCATTAAAGAAACTGGTTAATTTGCAGGAACTCACACTATATGACAGACAAAATATCTCAGACCAGCAAATAGAAGACTTACAAAAAGCGTTACCAAACCTGAAGATTGAGTGGTAATATGACAAACGAACAAAACAATAAAAAGAAAAAGCGATTGTTGAAAGCCACTGTCGTATGCATTCTCGTAGCGGCTGCGGGCGGGCTTTTTGCTTTGTGGTATAATTTTTATTCCACTCATTCGCAATCTTATAAATTCAGCGAAGCTAATTTTAATAAGTTACTCGCAGAAATATTAAAGAAAGAACCGAATGACCTGACTTCAGAAGATTTTCTAAACCAGAAAAATATTGTAGTCTTTGGAAATGATGTTACTAATCTGAATACGCTGGTTAAGTTTAAAAATCTTGAACGTGTAGATTTTTATGGTTATGAAGATGTTGATTTAAGGCCGCTTGCAAAACTTATAAAACTCAAGTGGCTCGAAATCAATTTCGAGCCTTTTCGTCGTCAAGCCCAAAGTAAATGGTACGATAAACTGCTTTCTGTTTTTAGAATATCAAGACCTGTTTACATAAAACCAGAGCCATTTAATCTTGGACAAATTAAGAAGCTTAATAATCTCGAAAAGCTTATTCTTAAAAAGTATGATTCGGTTTGCAATATTGAAGCTCTGGCCGCTCTAAAGAATCTTGAACATCTTACACTTCAGCCCAATCGCAATAAAATTAATGCTGTAATAGTAATTACTTCAATACCTCAGGGGAAAACTTCCAGTATTAACTTTAAAACAGAACCTTTGGATTTGAATCCATTACAGAGTCTCTCGAAACTGAATTACCTTAACCTTTTGGGAGTTGAAGCGGTAGATTTTAGTTTCATTGAGAAATTATCAAATCTGAAGTACATTCAACTTGCCACTACAAATATAAGTGATGAGCAGATAGAAAAGCTTCAAAAGGCGTTACCTGAGCTTGAAATTGTCAAATGATGTATTATCAGGGGACGCTGTTGATTTTCAGTGTGTATTCGGATGAAAGATACTTACTGTTCGGGCACAGGCATGTCACTTCGAGGATGTAGGTTTGATTGCTTTGCAGTTCGAAAAGCAGGCTGAACTTATACGCACGCAGGAAATTCTGCCAGTAATCATTATTAACTTTAGGATTATTCAAATCTATATCCGACCATATCATTACCCGCCCGCCCTTCGGGTCGGAAGAACGCTGCTGCTTAGGGTACAACTCAAAACGGAAAATACACGGTGACTTTACTTGCGAGCCGAACTCATCGAGCAGGCTCACGAAAAGACTGACCTCTCCCTGCTGAGACTTTTCATTAATTTTATATTCCGTCAACGGCAGAATATCAATTTTGGCTGGCGCATATTCCGAATATATAGAAATTTTATGTGCCTCGCTTTTTGGGTTTTCAGTAGTTCGTCCAGCCGGTGTATTTGGGTCATTACAGCCTGAAAAGAAAAGTAAAAGGCTTATTGATGCAGTAACAACATACTTGCAGATTGAATTTTTCGAGAGTGTTATATTTCCCGTATTACAAACTTTAGTCACGTTAGTCACTTTCAACTTTAGTCACTTTTAAAGGTTTTCATCCAGCATATGTCCAAAACGATTTTTTTTGGTACGCAAATAATTCCTGTTATGTTCGCCGGGCATAGCAAGCAATGGAACCTGTTCTACGATTTTTATGCCGTAAACTTCGAGCCTGCTGATTTTCTTGGGATTATTCGTCAAAATCCGTATGTTTTTCAATCCGATGTCACGGCATATCTGAGCGCCGATTCCATAATCTCTTTTGTCCGCGGAAAAACCAAGCTCAATATTCGCATCGACTGTATCAAGTCCATTTTCCTGCAATTTATACGCCTTGAGTTTATTTGCCAGACCAATTCCCCTTCCCTCCTGGCGCAGGTAAATTATCGCACCCCGTCCGGCTTCCTCAATCATTTTCATCGCGGTCACCAACTGATAGCCGCAATCACAACGCTGTGAATGAAACAAGTCACCAGTCAGGCATTCGGAATGAACACGCACCAAAGCCGGCTCGTCATGCTCGATAACGTTTCCATTTTCGTCAAGCTGGCCGACGTTTCCTTTGCACAAAGCAAGATGCGGCTCAGCGGAAGTGATACTCTCATACGCAATAAGGTTGAAATTGCCGTAGTCAGTCGGCATCTTTACACTTTCGATACGTTTAATTTGAGAATCGCGCTGGAGCCGATATTCGATAAGCTTAGCGATAGAAGTAATTTTCAGGCCGTGCTTCTCGCAAAACGGCAGCAATTCCGGCACTCTCGACATCGTGCCGTCTTCGTTCATAATCTCACAAATAACCGCCGCGGGCTTGAGCTTTGCCAATCGCATAAGGTCAACCGCACCTTCCGTCTGTCCGGCACGCACAAGGACTCCGCCGTCACGGGCCTGCAATGGGAAAATGTGACCCGGCCTGGCGAGGTCGTCGGGTTTGACTTTATCGTTAATCGTGACCAGAATCGTATGCGCCCTGTCGGCGGCACTGATTCCGGTTGAGATTCCTTCGGCAGCGTCAATACTGACGGTAAACGCCGTACCATAGCGTGCGGTATTATCAGCGGCCTGGGCATACAGGCCCAGTTCGTGGCATTTGTCCTTTGTCAAAGGCAGACAAATCAGGCCGCGGGCGTGTTTCGCCATGAAATTGATCATCTGAGGAGTTACTTTCTCCGCGGCACAAACTATATCGCCTTCGTTTTCGCGGTCCTCGGCATCGACGAGAACTATCATTTTGCCCTGGCGAAGGTCTTCCAAAACTTCCTGTATTTCGCTAAATTCTACTGTCATTTATAACTCTTATAAAAATATCAATATTCCTGAGCAGACAATTCTTCCTGCTCACGCCGTCCAATATATCCACTTTTATGCAAAATGTAAACAATTGTTGCAAAAAGTAGAAGAAGAGGATATAAGTGTATAAAGTAGAAAAGAAGTTATAAGTGACTAAAGTTAAAAGTTAAAATAATACTCCGAAGGCGTTCCAATACAACTTTTGTTCACTTTCAACTTATAACTTTTAACTTCATGGGCACCTTGCTCATGGAATATATAAGGCGAAAAAGTAAAATGGGTAAAACCGCAAAACTTGCCGTGGCGTATCATAACCTTTCGATCACACTTGAGGCCGGCGTGGAAATCATGAGGGCTTTCGACATGGTCGCGCAGGGACAGAGAGGCGGCCTCAAAAAAGCTTTTCACGGCACAAGAGAATCGATATCGAAAGGATATGGCGTATCCGAATCGATGAATAAATACCGCAGAGATTTCCCCGAAGTGGATTTAATGCTCATAGAAGCGGCGGAAACTTCAGGCAAATACCCCGAATGCTTCATGCTGCTTTCGCAATGGCACGAGTTTCGGCTGAAAATAACGAGAATAATAATGTCCGGCATGATACTTCCCATTTTCATTCTTCACTTTGCTTTATTGATTATACCGGTCCCCAAATTAGTAGTGAGCCAGAATCTAACGGTGCACAATTACATGTGGGCTGTTTTAAGACCTCTAATCGCAATATATGTTTTGGTTTTTCTGTTCGGATTTTCATATCGCTTTTTCAAAAAACTGGGATTCCTCAAATACATTCTCGATACGATTATCCTCTGGATCCCCCTGCTCGGCAAAGCGGTATGGGAACTGGCGATTGCACGATTCTGCTTCACATTCAACATGCTCAACAAAGCCGGCGTACCAATCCTGCAGGGACTTCCACTGGCCGTGAATCTTACTGGAAATAAAGTCGTCGCGAAAATTTTCCAGGGCGGCGTAGAATCCGTCCAGAACGGCAATTCTGCTTTCGCAGGCTTTTCAGGAAAAATGCCCACCGACTATAAAAATCTCTGGGAAGTCGGCGAGGAGACTGGCGAGCTAACGAAAACTGTCGATAAGATTGCTGAAATTTCAAGTGACAGAGCCGACCTGTATTTCACAGAATTCGCGAAATGGTTCCCAAAAATTGTTTACGGAATAGTCAGCATCTGGATGATTTTCCAAATCTTCAGTTTATACACGGGATATTTGACTTCATCAATGTCACAATTCTAAAACATTTATCCGCAGAAAAATCGCAGATTGGTGTAGATTTCTTGTCACTGCGTAGCCCCCTATTGACGAAGCCAGATAACGACTTTGTCATTCTCGCGCAAGCGGGAATCCATTTTTAAGGAATATTATGACCACAAATCACTTTTTTGCAGCAAAAATCAAAAATATCTTAAATCAATTATTTTAGACTCACGCAGAGTCACACAAAATATATTTTGAGGTAACGATAAAATGTAGTCTTTTTAACTATTCATTCATATTGTGTTATATCTATAATATGATATAATATTAATAAAATAATTGCATTTTAAAAAATAAAGTAATTTAACCTTTACATAATATCAGATAAATTTGCTAATTTGCGATGAAACAATATTTTAGAGACGAAAAGCAAAGAGAACAATTTCCTCGGCATGGTTGGGCTATGGATTCTGATGGCATCCGCCTAATTAGACTCCCAATAATGAGACTTTTAGCCAATCCCAATAAAATAAGGTGTGAGCTTGGTCTCTCAAATATTACAAATATATTACCTGAAGACACTATTTCATTATTCAATACACTTGATAATTTATCGGTAATCCTACGGGAACTTGGTTTAACAATAAGAAATATCACCTCATTAGATTTAATGTATGGAGACAATGACTCAAAGAATAGACAATGCTACTTGACAGATCTAATAAAGGTTTACATTGATACAGGATTAATGTATTTGCGGAGACTGGCCGATAACTTTTGTTCCTCATTAAGATTTATATTATTCAAGAATTTCAACTCTGCACCGAGAGAATTCAAAACCTTGATTCATAAAGCAATAAATGATGAACTTGCTCAAGCAGATATTTTGTGTGATATTAACAAGTTTAGAAAAGTGTTAAAAGAAAACACAAATTGGTTCAGAGATATACGTGGAATGGATAGAAGTGGACAAGGGAAAAAAGGTTTTAGGGATGTATTAGAACATCATCCGAGTAGTATCGAAATATTATTTAGAAAAACTGGTAATGGACCATGGGAAATAAGTGCTTTATTGCGTTATAAGTCAGAATCAAGTTTGATGAGTATTGATTTGTTGGATTTCTTAAAAAAGTCTATAAGTGAATTATGTGATTTTTGGACAGAACTCTATAAAATTATGCCATATCAATATGATAGCTATAAATTCGGACAAAACTTGAGAGAGGGAGATTTGCACTATCTTATTGGAGATGATCACGATATAACGTATATGTGGCCAGAGATATAAGATTCATAGGTTGTACTATACTCTTAGTTTTCTTGTGACTTTTGTGCTTTATGTGGCTATATATTTTGGTATGCACAGCACACCCTACCATTCTGGATTATCGCCGAAGTATACCCATGAGGGGTGGGAATATCATCATTATAAAAAAAACACTGCGACTCTGCGTGAAATTTTTATCTGCTGCGGATTAGCTGGTTCGTTTCGTATTTTATGTGGGGAAGGTTTGTTTTTAAATCTTCGATGAATCGCAGGCCGTCTTCCCAGTAGCCTGCGGTTGGTTTTAAGTTGGAATCGAAGCTGGTAAAATATTGATTCATATTCGCGACCAAAAGTTCGCGGAGATATTTGCAGACAATAGAACCTAACGCAACCGGCATGTACTTTCTATCTGCGCCTACTACAAAATGCAAACGCATAAATTTTCCGCCCTGCTGCATTTCGTAACTGCTCAATGTCTCAGTTTCCTTCAGGATTTTCATCTCCATATCAGGAAACATTTTTTGCAGGCTCGGCCTGTATCGCATTCGCCCGCCCTGCCGGTCGATAATAATATGCAATTCCTGCTCCGCGTAATTATCGTATGCATTTTTTATGAGTTGAGAAATCGCGGTAAAAAGAACGCTGGATTTATTTTTAACCGCCTCTACCATTTGATTATAATATGCTACATCGAGGCAGCAGCTTCTTACATCAAGCAGTGACATTCCGTTCGAGCTTAAATCGTTGACAAACGCTCCCGCGGCGATGTCCCTTTCGATATTTTCATGCGGCAACTCAAAGGCCTGCATATTCTTGTGCCAAGGATATTCATTCAGCCGCTCCAGAGAGGACGGGCATAAAATTTCTATCAATTCAGTTAATGTTCGCGGCTGCGCACCAAGGCATTTCAAAACAGCTAATGAAGTTCGCTCGATATGTTTTATACCACTTGATTTGCTGTATGCTTTTTTACTATCGGTGATGAGCAGTCTGCCGAGGATGTGTTTTTTTGTATCACTAATACTTTTTCGCAGTGTTTCCCAAAGGTCGGATTTAAGCTGCTCGCTCGGAATCGAAAAACTGCATGACGATACAATGAGCGGGCCCAAAATAGGTCCGAAACCTGCTTCGTCAATTCCAACCAAAACTGCCATCCCTGCAAATCCTTTCCATCCATGAATGAAAAACTCAATACGCAGAGTCCGATATAATCGCACCCTGTACAAAATTCTTTAGTATTATATTATAATGCACTCAGGACGCAAGTCAATGAAGTGACTTATTTGGAACTCATTCTGGACGTACAATTTGACAAAGAAGGCAAATTATTGTAAAATAAGGCTTTACAGTCGTTTTATTAAGCATATTTAAGGAAAGCAATGGAAATAAAATTAAAATTTCTCGGAGCAGCCCAAAACGTTACGGGTTCATGTCATTTATTACAAGCTGATGGTATAAAAATTCTTGTGGATTGCGGTCTTTTCCAGGAACGCCAGTTCAGCGAAAGAAACTGGTCTCCTTTTCCTGTTCCCCCCGAAAGCATAAACGCGGTTTTACTGACCCATGCTCATCTTGACCACTGCGGCCTATTGCCAAGACTGGTTAAGCAGGGATTCAAGGGAAAAATTTATTGCACTGAAGCAACTGCTGAAATCGCGAAAATCATCATGCTTGATTCGGCAAAATTGCAGATGGAAGACGCGGAATATAAAAAGAAACGACATAAAAAAGAAGGCCGTGAAGGACCTCATCCTTACGAGCCGCTCTATGATACTTCAGACGTCGAGGCGTGCTTCCCCCTTTTCGAGCCGGTAAAATATAAGCAGCATGTCAAAATCAATCACTGCATGGACGCGATTTTTTGCAATGCCGGTCACGTACTCGGCTCATCGGTTATAAGAGTGAAAGTCAAGCATAACGGAGACAGTCGAACGGTCCTGTTTTCAGGTGACATAGGAAGATCCGACAGGCCGATTCTGCATGATCCTGATTTGGTAAATCAGGCGGACTATATTCTTATTGAGTCAACATATGGTGACAGAGTTCATGCCGAAACTGCCGATATTAAAGGTCTTATCAAAGATGTGATTAACGACACAAAAAGTGCCGGTGGAAATATTATTGTACCGAGCTTTGCGCTGGAGCGTTCACAGGAGATTCTTTACTATATTAATGAACTTCTTCTTGAAAACGCGATATCACGCCTGACAGTTTATCTGGATAGCCCGATGGCGTCCAAAATTACAAAAGTATTCAAAGACCATAAGGAATTGTTTGACAGGGAAATGACAGAACATATTAAAAACCATGAGTCGCCTTTCGAGTTCGATGGATTGAAGATGGCCGGAACGAGTGACGAATCCAAGGCAATCAATCACATCAAAGGCACGATAATGGTCATTGCCGGCTCAGGTATGTGTACCGGCGGCAGAATCAAACATCACCTTGTGAATAATATTGAGAAACCTGAAAATACGATAATGTTCGTCGGCTACCAGGCGATTGGAACTCTTGGCCGGAGAATCGTTGACGGTGAACCGGAAGTGCGAATTCTTGGTAATAAGTATAAGGTTAAAGCAAAAGTTGTACGCATTCACGGCTTTTCAGCACACGCGGATAAAGAAGAGCTTCTGCAATGGCTAAGAGGCCTGAAAAAAGCCCCGAGAAAAATATTCGCCGTGCATGGCGAAGTAGAAAGCGCACAGCATTTCGCGGAATTCATAAGGGAAAAAACGAACTGGCCTGTAGTCGTCCCGGCTTACCAGGATGAAGTTATTCTCGATTAAGAAATATTTTGCTTTTAAGCGGCTGATTTTTTTATTTTCCTGCGTTCTGAAATCCAGCTTAGCAAAATTCCAAATTCATATAACAGGTACATTGGAATTACCATAGCAAAAAGCGAAAATGGATCGCTGCCGGGAAGCACCGCGGCGGAAATCGCTATAATGCCGAAAAATACATATTTACGGAATTTGCAAAAATCTTTTATTGTAACCAGGCCGGTTAAATACAGGACAAAAACCGCAATCGGAGTTTGAAATGCAAGGCCAAAAATCAGCGTTAGCATACCAATAAATGAAATATAATTGGAAAATGTGAAATTGGAGCTAACGCCCAAAAATTGCTTATTGAACAATACCAGAAATTGTAATGTTACCGGAGCTATTTTGAGAATAAAAAATAATGCTCCTGTTATAAAAAGACCTACTGAAAAAGGAAGTGACATATAAACGTATCGTTTTTCTTTTGGATAAAGTCCGGTTGCGATAAATTTCCATAACTGATAAAAAACCCACGGTGACGAAAGAATCAATCCGCAAACTAAAGCTATTTGCATATAGCTGACAAAGCCATCCGCCGGGGCCAAGCTCTGTAATATCGCATCCTCTCCCATTGCGTCAATATATGGCTTTCTGATAAAGGCAATGATATATTTACCAAAGCCCATACAAATGGCCATTGCTATTACAAGACCGATAATGAGATGAATGAGCCTGGTACGCAATTCTTCGAGATGGTCCCCAATACTCATCGTGGTATCCTGGGGAGGTTCTGACTTTTTTTTCCTGATGATGCCCATTTTGGTTAATAAAGCTTATGATAAATATGCCTTATACCCAATCTCCTTAGTGGTCTTTTCCATCTTTTTCGACAGAGTTTTTAGCCTCATTTACTAAATCACTTTTGATTTTTTTGACATCATCTACAACGTCTTTCGAATCATCTTCGACTTCATGAATACCTTTTTTAAATTCGTTCATGCTTTTACCAATACTTCGTGCTATCTCTGGAAGACGTTTTCCACCAAATATCAGTAAAGCAAATAAAAATATCCAAAGCCAATCAAGCCCTTGAGGCATGCCAATACCAAGCATATTTTGAAAATAATTCATTAATATTCTCCTAATTTATTTTATGTCATTATAACAGGTTCTTGGTTTTTTTGTCAATAATAATGATTAATCGTCACTTTCTTTGAGTAACTATGAAATTTAAGTTGTCTGTTCTATTTAAATGCAGAAAAAATATCACACAGTAACAAGACGCAACTCCTTATACACCAATACTTTATAGACTAATATAAGGTTTTTTCTTGATTTTCATTCGGTTTTCGGGTATTATAACGACATAGTTAAAACATTAATATTAATTATACGAGATGAATATGAAAAAGTTTTACTACGAAATTTGGTTGCCGTTCACATTTAACAAAAGACGAATTTTATTTCTGGCGATAGCCAGTTATGTAGCTCTTTGCTGATTTTTAATCTTGTTTAGCTCTTCCCCCGGCTGTTCGAATCTTCGGGCAGCCATTTTTTATGCGCTCATTTTTTTTATTATTTGACACTTCCACGCCCGCAAATTACACTTATAACTTTAGCTCACTTTATGCATTTTAGGCACTCTTTACTTAGGAGCATCTTATGATAATAGTAACAGGTGGAGCAGGATTTATCGGCTCGGCGATTGTCGCCACACTTAATAAAAGGCAGATTAATGATATTCTTGTAGTTGACGAACTGGGAACCGATAGTAAATGGAAGAACCTTCGCAATTTGTCATTTGCTGATTATGTAGAAAAAGATGTTTTTATTGAACTGATTATGAATGACCAGATTGAGGAATCGGTAGAAGCAATCTTTCATCTCGGCGCCTGCTCGGATACAACTGAAACAGATGCGTCGTACCTGGTAAATAATAACTACGAATATACTAAGATTCTGGCTTCGTGGGCGGTTGATTCTGATGTCCGTTTTATATACGCCTCAAGTGCCGCAACTTACGGCGACGGCGAAAATGGATTCGTCGATAATGAAAACGAAATTAATACCCTCAAGCCGCTCAATATGTACGGCTACTCTAAACAGCTTTTCGATTTGTGGGCGTACCAGAATGGTTTGTTCGACCAAATCGTGGGTTTAAAATATTTCAACGTTTTCGGCCCGAACGAATATCACAAGGCAGGTATGCGAAGTTTCATACTGAAGTCATTCGAGCAGATAAACGCAACCGGAAAAGTGAACCTTTTCAAATCATACCATCCGGACTATAAAGACGGCGAACAGGTGCGTGACTTTATTTACGTAAAAGACGCGGTTGATATGACATTGTTCTTCCTTGAAAATCCAGATGTAAGCGGCCTTTTCAATATAGGTACAGCCGCACCGCGTACATGGCTCGATTTAGTAAAAGCTGTATTTGCCGCAATGGGGAAAAAAACAAATATTGAATTTGTCGAAATGCCCGATTCAATCAGGAATCAGTATCAATATTACACGTGCGCAGATATAACCAAAATCCGAGAAGCAGGTTACGACAAAGAAACCACATCTCTCGAAGAATCAATAACAGACTACGTCCAAAACTACCTGCAAAAAGACGAATATCTTTAATTCTAAAATCTAAAATGAAACAACGAATTAACACGAATGGACACGAATATTTTAATCTTTTAAAGCTTTTCTTAGACACAGATTAACACCGGATTAACACAGAGAATTAAGAAATTAAATAATTATTCTTCGGTGTCATTTGAAGCAGTCAATGTTACAATAGTATTGATAATTGATTGTACAGGATTAATAGATGACTTTTACACGAATTACAATTGATCCGGACAAAATGTCCGGCGTTCCATGTATTCGGGGGCTTCGGTTGCCGGTGGCGATTATTGTCTCTATGGTCGCCGAAGGCATGAGTGAAGAGGAAATCCTTCAGGCTCATCCCGACCTCGAGCATGAAGATATCCATGAAGCTCTGCTTTATGCGGCGGAAGCTGTGAAGGAACGAACACTGCCATCGAGAACCGCATTATAGTTTTTGAGGAACGGCGAATTCGAATATGTGCATTGCCTATAATATAATTTCCCCGGATTATTAATTTTACCACGAAGAATAAATCATGGTATAGCCGCAATCAAAACATTTAATACAAATAATCCTGTTATTCTGTACAATAATCCACTTGCTCAAAATAGAGTTTCATTATATACTTTCTTATCGAGATGTGACGAACTTTGATGGAGCAGACTAACTGTTAATATAATAAGTCAAAGATATGTATGGATAATTTGGAAGAAATTTCTATGTGCGTGCTAATTGGTCAAATTAGAAAAGGTGGAAAACGTTATACAAAATTCAGAAATCATGCTGAAATAATGCATTTTATAGCATCAAAATATAAAGAGTATAAAGTTTTCGATGGTACCCATGAAAACAAGAACGAATTATCAGAAGTTGCTAATGAATGGTTGCTCATGCATTTTGGTATAACAATTCCAGAAAGAAACGTTATTTTTGAACCACACAAAGAAGGCTATTACATAGTAACACATAATTCTCATGGCATTCTTCAGACATGTAATACCTTTTTTATATGTAATGAAGATCAATTGACTAATGAGGAGAAATCCCGATTGATTTCCAAAGAAAAAGAAGGCTAAAGAAATAAATAAAATAACATTTAATTTAGAAATTACTGTTTTCAAACATTAGCGAAAGAATCATTATGCCAGCAGGTAGTCGTCAACATATAGTTCCACAAATGATGATAAGACGCTTTGCGTCTGATGATGGGACACTTATTGAACTCTATAAGCCATCACTCGCAATCGCTACACACCGTAAGCACCCACGTCAAATTCTATGGATAGATAATTTTTATCGGGATTGTCTTTCAGATTTTGATGCTGAGATTTTACAAGGTGTAGAACAACAATTCGCTCGGTACTACCCATTAATAGTTGGACATGATCAGCCACATTCGCTTTCAAGAGATGGTAGTACTGCATTTATTGACTGGGTCGCCGCTATGTTATGTCGAACTCGTGCAATAGTTTGTTTATCTCACGAAATCGTTCACCAAAATAATACTTTTTTCTGTAACATTTTACCATTAATCACGAATACAATTCGCCTACTTTGGTTCATTGAGATGAAAGACATAATGACAAGGTCCAACTATAGATGGTCAATGAAAGTATTGCAGAGGGAATGCAACATTGTGCTAACAGACAATCCAGTCTGCCAAACAAATGGTATAAATCAAGGAGGACAAATAACATTAGTACCCCTTTCTAAGAAACATATCCTCATTGGAGGAGTACAAGAGGCAGTTGACGAGGCTCGGTCATGGACGATTGACCAAGTAAATGCTTTCCTTGCTGCTTGGGCAGAGAAATCCATCTTCGCAGCAAACCAAAATGACCTTGAGATTATTAAGGAAAATTTAGAAGGCAATGGAATTATCGGTACTAATGAGTGGTGCGAAAATGCACGAAAGCCATTTTTTGGCTTGATTGATCGAATATATTCAAGACAACCTCCGTCTTCAGAACATCTTGCAGATTGGTGGAAGGAAATAAAAGCAGAATTTGGTGTACCTCTCTAAAATGGATTTTAAGGCGTGCGTTACAATTTTAATATCCCGCAAAGTCGCGAAGACGCAGAGAATTAATGACTGAAAATGAAATTGGACAAATTGTTAAGCTAAAACATATTTATCTTGTTATCTTGTCCCGCAGGAGAGGGGCAGGCTCATAAATTTTGTAAAAATATAATGTGTTTATTCGTGAAGATATGAAGAAAGGGCATCCTGTAGTATAATTTGGGTGTTTTGTTA
>CAZVOA010000058.1:0-12467 GCA_964628465.1 uncultured Pirellulales bacterium
CAATTTCTTTAAGGTAATTTGTAAAAACAGAACTGGGGACATAATTAGCGGCCCGTTCTATAAATACCTCCCATGTCATATCTTTTATACTGCCGTAACGACCGATGAACTTGCTGACATGCTCGGTTCTGTCCCTTGCCATAGTTCTTGAAAAAAGTTCTTTCGCTTCCCGGCACAAATAAGAATGCACATAGAAAGTATCGCCGTTACGTCTTATTTCATCAAGCGCAGAAGTATTTTGCTCCAGAAACCACTGAAAAAACAGGTCGTCCAGCAATCTGCCGCCAAGTTCAAAGTCACCCCACGAATGTCGCACTTCAAGGCGACACAGAAAAGCGAAATCGCATGTCCCGCCGCCGAAGTCCACGAATAAAACACCTTTCTGAGACTCTGCGGGAGAAAAATCTTTATGCCAGAGATGATACAACATAGCACCAATAGGCTCATCTACAATTTTTATACTTCCGTATCCAGCCGCCTTTGCGATTTCAGAGAGCTTTGCTGTGAAGATGCTTTCTGATTCGCTCGGCGCTCCAAATATTACTTCGCGTTTACCTGGTTCTATATCTATATGGAGCTTCTGACACTGGACAATCAGAGTTTTCAAAAAATCTTCCGCATTTTTATAAGCTTCTTCGCTTGTCGCGATATCCGGCTTGAATTGCGTCCGAAGACACCATGAAGTTCTTTCATTCGCGGGCGTTTCGCCAAACTCATTAAGTGCGGCGTCACCTACCAGCGGCTCTTTCTCGCCACGGTAGAGAATCGCGGTCGCAATGCCGTCTTTGCCGATGCCAAAATCAACACCAACCGGTGACGTCTGGTCTGCCGGACATTTGCAGTAGTATGAATTAGTGGTACCAAAATCCACCGCCAAAACATGCGGCTTATCCATGATCATTTCCTTTCCCGAATCCTTCTTACCAATCCGCGTTTCAATACTTTCAAGCCAACAATCACGGGTTTCCGCTCAACTCTAACCTCGTCACCTTCCTTAATATTACCGAATATTTCGTACTTTTCTATCAGGCTGGGAATCCAAACCAAATTTTCTTCCTGTTTCTCCGCGTTAGATAAAAACCGCGGCTGGCCGTCAAGACCCGCGAAACCGATATTCTTCGCTTCCTGAATCAATTCATCCGCGACATAAGGCAAATCCTTCGCATCGGCATTATGCAGGTCATATAAATATCCAGTCAGTGAGTTGAAAATTTCCTGCTTGTTATCAGGAGTCTGCTCAGATTTCAGCGAAAAATACTGTATCGCCGCTATCAGCGGAACGGCCATTTTCAACCATGACTCGATGCAGGATTTTACCAATTCCTCGTGAGACATGCGTTCAAATGCCAGCTTTTCTTTGGAGAACGAAAGCAGGAAAATAATCGCGATATATAAGACAAGCCGCTTCAGTACCCCGCTCCTGGGATTTTTTCGCCGCAATAAAATCCAGATTCCCGAAAAAAGAGCATTGCCTTTAACCGCTCGCCAGATTTCCGCGATAGAAGCAATTCCAAGAGCTGCTATTAAAATTCTTCGCAGAGTTTTACTTTTCGATATTTTCCAGACAACCAATACCATGCAAAAGGCGCCAATCGGGCCGCCCAGAACTATTCCTAAATCCCGCATGTCCAAAAGAAACCGAGCCAGAGGAGTGAGCATCGCTAATCCGAGAAACGCACCGAGCAAAGCCGCGATAGCTACATTAATTGCCCTCATTTCGAATATTCGGGTTGGTTTTGGTATTGTAATCGGCTGAACTATCGTATCGAAAGTAAACGACAATGACTGGAGTTTTTTATTATCAAATGAAGATTGTCCCGATATTTTCGACAATAAGGCGGGTTTGAGCAATTCATTTCTCAAATACGAGCGGAGAGCTGATTGAGCCGCTTCCAAATCACTATCCGATGGGTATTCCTGAACAGGAATATTGCGAAAGTACTCGGCTGCGGCCTTTTCGAGCAAGTCCTTCTGCTCGGGGTTTGTATCATGTAATGCCTTTGATATTGCCTCTTCAAAAACCATTCTATCGGATTCTCTCCAAATATTTCACAATGTATTTTAAACACACAAAAAGTTCCTCTATACCGCCTCCGGTACAGGGTCTGTTTTATTATAACACAATACTCTCCAAAGGCTTATGCGTCAAAACAAAAATCCCCCACCGCAAATACTCAAAAAACAGATTTTTTAGCGTTTTTTCCAATTTATGTGAATTTGCTTGCAATATATCCTACATTTTTGTAAATTAACCCTGCTTTTAATTATATTGAAAGTAATGTTGCGTTAAGCAGCATTGTCGCTTTGGCGGCGTAGCTCAGTTGGTTAGAGCATGGGATTCATAAGCCCAGGGTCGTCGGTTCGACTCCGACCGCCGCTATTTTTTGAGTAAATAGTATATAGTTGTTAGTCTTTAGTATTTTGAAATGCTATGATTTCAATAAAAAAGCTTTCTAAAAACTAAAACCTATTGGCTAACGACTAACAACTATAAAGCCCCCATCGTCTAGCGGCCCAGGACGCCGGGTTCTCAACCCGGTAACAGGGGTTCGATTCCCCTTGGGGGTATTAGATACAAATTGTCTTGATTTGTATCTTCTCGCATATTATCGCAACCATTTGCAAAACAAGGAGTTAAATCATTACCCTTGTTTTGCTCTTGCGAGCCGGTACAAGGCTCTGCAGCAGTGTTCAGGCCACTTTCCGTCCCCATTTCAGGCCACCTTTTTTCAACTGCTCTTTGGAAGTGTCCCTCATGTGTTTGCAGGTAATGCTTCCGGGCAATATCAGGGCTATTTCCAAGCCATTCAGTAACTACATGAACAGGAAAATCCTCGACCAGTTCGGTTTCCCTACTTGACCGAAGATTCTGGAATGTTTTCCCCCAAGGTTTAAGCCCTGCTCGTTTTATTATTCTATGGGCTTGTGTACGAAGATTACTTTTGATATTCAAATCTATATTGATAATCCGTTTTTGCCCTTCCTCTGCCTGCTGAAATGCTTCCATAAGATAAAACTCAAGTTCAGGAAATAAAGGACAAATCCTCGTATCTTTACCTTCGATATGTTCGGTCTTCGGGCTGTGAATGATAAAACGCTTCTTATCCCAAAGAATATCATCCCAAGTTAGCCCGTAAAGCTCAGACGGGGTTCTCAAGCCGCCATAACGTGCCAGAGCAAAGATAAGTTTCCATTCAATATTTGGACAGGCATCTATAACCTTTTGAATATTGTCCCGGCTGATGAACTCCTGCCGCTTATTATTTGATAATGTGCTTGTAGGAATTCCATCAAAAGGATTCTCGACTATTAAACGTTTCCTACGTGCTGCCGCAAAAAACTGTTTAACTCTTTTACATCTTCTCCTAACAGTGTTTTCAGCAAGTCCCAATCCCAGCATGTGTCGTCTAAATTCTTCGGCATCATAATTACTGAAATCAGTTATGTTCATACTCGAAGCGCAGAACCCGAAAAGAGAATTACGAGCACCCAGCATATTGCGTTTTGTATTGGGCTTTATATCAATTCGATTTTCAATATAGGTATCTATCCATTTAGCCAGAGCAACTTCTGTTTTTCGTTCCTTTGGCTCAACAAGCCCAAGAGCTTCCAAACGTTTTCGTACGGAGTTAGTTAAACCATTAAGCCAGTCCTGAACAGATATTGAAATTTCGGAGCCGGTATTCTTTGCCCTGATAAGATTTTCAATATTGACTTTCGCCGTTTCCGCCTGCCGCTTAGTAATTCCACCGAAACCGATTCTTGAACGGCTTACCGATTCTCCCTCAGATAATCGTATCCGATAAGTTTTCCCGTTTTTATTTTTCTGATATTCAATACTTGCCATAATGTCACCTGCTTTATAAAAAGGTGGCCGGTCGTTGTGAAAACTCTAAGAAACTTAGAATTGACTGTCCCTTACAGACAGAACACGCCCGGCCATTCTTTTTAATACTGCAATACTTCTCAAAGTTTTCACATTAACGATTATCCTATTATAATTGAACTTTTTCAAGGTTTTTATGAACAAATTAAACGATGGTTTTTTCATATTATATTGCCTATTCTGAGCGTTTTTAGCGTTTATGGTCGATGATACTTTCTTTATCCATTTTTTTGGCTTATATGCGAAATAAGCCCCTATAAAGCATTATGAACAGTAACTTGAAAATAATTGCCGAAAAAATATACCCCCCCTCGAAAACCCGTGAATAAAAACACATATTTAGGCAAACGGTCTTTAATCAATAAGTTCCGTATCATTTGACACCCCCACCCCCTTTTGGCGGTATATCAGAGCATAGTATAAATTTCTATTGTTTATATTCATTTTTCACCGTACAAAATAGCTTCCATAAGTCCTTATATATCCTCTTTTTATGTATGTCGTCTCATTAAAAAAAATATTACACGTCCTTAATGCTTGCGGTGTTCCAATCCGTTAAATTATGTATCGCAGGAAGGACCCGTGATATAAGTATCTATTATGTAAGTGTTTATAATCATATAGTTTGCTTTGTTTTCGTATGTTTTTATTTTTCATAATTAAAAAATATTAATACCAATTTCAAGACGACATCGGTTTACATCAAGCAGGGCTGGCACGTGGATTAGGCAGTTTTATTCCTCGCGTTTCAAGTTCTTTATCTATAATAAAAGTTAATAAGGCACTTGGATTATCTTTTCTTTTGCACTTCGGAGAATTAATCCAACGCGCCTTTTTAACCATCTTTTGTTTAATTTCTTCTATCAAAGCATCCGGCTTACAAACAGCCTTTAGCCTGAAAAGCCAACGCGCAAAAGCCCCAAGCTCATCGTTAGTAGCCGTCACCCCCAGAGCGGTAAGCACATCGCCTGCAAACTCTTTGCATTCAGGATCGTTCCAATGCAGCTTCTCACCATTAATTTTGAAGTCACCCTTAATAATGCGTCCAAGAGATTGCGGCGAACCGCCCCTAAACGACGATGTCGGCTGCTTCGGCCTGTCATGGCGTACAACAGCCGACTCATCGGGATCAATCGGGTTTGTCGGGTTTACGGGCTTCTGTGCTATATCCTGTGCCTGTGCCTGCATTAGTGCCTGTATCTGTCTTTGTGCTTCTGCTTTCGGGTTCTTTCTCTTATTAAACCCGTTAGGGTTTAATTTCTCTTTCTTCTCTCCCGATATCCGATAGGGTATCTTCTCTTCTTCTCTACTCTTCTCTACTCTACTCTCTTCTGTCTTTGTTTTTTCAGAAGAGGTAATATATTCGTGTCCCATGCAATTAACATACTTGCCAAGCAAACCGTTTTCACGCATCAAGTTAATAATGCTTAAAGCCTTTGGATGTCCTATTTCCAGTTCTTTTTTAAGTTTATTAGCGCTTACATAACTTTTTTTAATGCCTATTTCAATTGCTCTTTCATAAAGCTGGTTATCCAATGTTTTGTCTGTCTTGTTCCTCTGCTGATCCTTCTTCTGTCCTCTCTTCTGGGAGTAGGTTTTCTTCGTATCATCAGAAGAGGTATTGTTCTTCTGCTGTACAACAGGCGGTTCACAATATCGAATAAAAGGATCATCCCTTCCATACATATCTTTAGCTTCAAATAGCGGTTTTAAATCAGGTTCACTTGTTAAGAAAGCCATTCTGTGCATAAGCCATTTTGTATCAACTGGAAAGATATGAGTACCCAGTCTGGCTGCTAAAGCCCATAAACCCATTAACAATTTACAAGAGTCTCCATCAAGATTAATGAATGTTTCATGGTCGAGAATTGAAGAAGTATTAACCTTAAACCATGGCGCTTCAGGATATATCATGCTCTGAATATTTTTCCAATTAGCAATTTCAAAAAACATTTTTTGAGATTCTTCTTTAGGCATTTCCAACAAATATCCCTTTTGCTTTTTGAATAAAGTTTTCTAAATCCTTAATATCGAAACGTACCGCTCGGCCTAACCGGACTGCTGGTATTTCCCCAGCCTGTGTCATACTCCATAATTTGCGTTCACTGATACACAAATACTTTGCCGCGTCCCTTGAAGTCATTAATCTGGTTGTTTCAATTGTACTATCCATTATTTTTCCCCTTTTGCGGCTAAATCAAGAAGTGCCTTTTTAACTGCATCAATATTAAATAAAAAACGTTTTTTTATCTTTAGACATGGTATCTCATTACTTATGGCTTTTTCTTTAAGCCATTTTATTGGAACACCAATCTTATTTGCAGTTGCTGACAAGTTGTATAATTCATTTTTCATATAACATTATTATGCAATATATGAAAAATTATGTCGTGGGAGTTTAGTGGGAAAATAGCCTGAATTTAGCTGTAATATTTTTCTATAAGTTCCCGCCCTTTTTCAGTTATGATATGCCCTCTCTTTTTTTCTGTTGGCCGCTTAATCATGCCTTTTTTCTCAAGGTTCCTTGCGTAATTGTATTTTGTCTTATCGTCTCGTTTAGGATACCTTTTAACATAACATATACTCGGATATTGCTCATTAAACCAATTCAACAATTCTAGTTCATCTTCGTCTAAATTGATTATCTCTCCAGTAGATGCCTCTTCATTATCTATGGTAGGCTTTGTATTATCCTTAATTAATTCAAAGTTGTTTGATTCACTTTCTCTTTTGTCAACTTCGATAGCAATATTTTCTAAATATTCTCTCAACTCATATATTCCTATGTCGCCTAACTGACTTTTTAATCCTTCATGTGTACCAAACCAATCAATCCAAGCCGTCAATTTTGCCTCTTTATCCATTTTCTCTTTTCGTACTTCTTCTATGCCATTTTGAAAAGCTTGTTTTCGCCATTCCTGCCATGCGATAAATACATCATTAACTCTACTTATTACTCGGTTACATTCATCTTTTGTTAATGTCTTTTTTAAAGTCACAATACGATTACCCATATCGAGTTCAGCAAACTCTTTTGCCAGATCAGGTAAACCGAAATGTTCCCAATATAAATGCATAAAACGTCCCGGTGAAAATATTTGTAAAAGCATTCCAATAACATCCGTCCGATTCTTTACAGATTTATTGAGAATCGAACGAACGAAAGTACTCTTTTGCCCAAAAACCGGAAAAGATTCGATCCGTTCTCTATACTCTTTTTCCGTTTGAAAAAGATTTTCTCCTATTTGTATCATTGAGTTGTTTTCAAATTTATTTTTTGCATCTCTGTTTTTTTCAATATCTCGTTTTACTATTCCCCACCATGTCTTGAAATCTTCAAGCGAACCTGCGCTATGAACGATTCCCCAAACAGGCTTTTCAATCAAACTCCACAAACCAACCATTTCTGTTTCAACATCTTCTGGAATAAATATATATTTTAAACCATATACATCTTGCAGCTTTATACCCAGTACCAGATACATCCAATATAAATCTTCTGTATCCGGTGGCCGGGAATTATCTTTCATATAAGGTAACGGATACCTTGCGGAAATATTTCCCTCAATAAAATCAGCATACCATTGTTTTAGTGACTTGATAACTTCTGTAGTGTTCTTTTGCCAATACTCTTTATGAGCAAAACCGATATTAAATGCTTCGCGGAGTTCTGATTGCCATTGTGTTATATATTTATTGAATGACTCATTGCCTGCCTTATTCAATTGAATATCCATCAAAGCAAGAATCTCTCTTGTCGTCAATTTTTTCAAATCCTCATATTCATAAGAATCCGGCTTGCATAATATTTCTTTTACCTTTTGCTTAAAACATGCTTTACCAAGATCGTCCGGCGTCCAGATTATTTGATGAAGGGTTACACATGAATCTTTTTTCTTAACCTCAGCGGGCATAAGATTACAAAGCCAGGAATAGCTCCAAATATCTTGTTGTGTAAAAAACTCGGTTTCTTTTCGGTTTTCATCAAGAATATACTTCGGAAACCATTGGCCGGGCTGTTTATTTTCTGATTTAGGCTGACTTTTAATTCTTGGATACTTTTTGAATTGTGATTCTTTATTGTGCTCTTCGTTAGAATCCTGCACTACTTGTGATTTATTTGTTTTCTTTTTTGCCATTGTTAACCTATCTGAATCTTAATCAATCCCCCTATAACTAATATTTTATTGTTTCTATTTAATTAATTTGTTTTTTTAGATTGGCCACTCTGGTTGTCCAATATTAGTTATAATTTTTTTGACATACTCTGGATCTACTTGTTTCGCATAAGCTAGAAGTCCATTTATATAGTTTTTTAATCCTAAAACAGAAGCAAAACTTCTATCCGCTACATGGCCAATTGGATTCTTAACACAATAATATAAATGACATTCTAAATTATTGCGAAATTGTTTTGTAAGTCGAACCTTGTCGCCATCAACCAATAATCCCAATATTATTTTTCTTGCCCCAGGAGGAACAATTTGAGCTTTTTGAGGATGTGGTCTTAGACCATGTTTAGGTAAGAGCGAATAAACCTTATTGATAAAATCTTTGCCCTGCTTTTTTGAAAAGCTTTCTGAACTCGTTGAAAATGCCATATCGTCCGCATATCTGGTATAAATAAACCCATATTTACAAACTAATTGAGAAATTTCTAAATCTAATTCACGAACAATTAAGTTGGATAGTCGAGGGCTTGTTGGTGCACCTTGTGGCAAATGGCCAATACGTTTAAATTTATCATTGTAAAAAGAATATTTGGGGCAACAGCTACCGTCTATCCAAAATGGCAGGTTAGACACCCAGTTTGTTTTGTTATATTTTTTCGCATTTGGCAATAGAACCTTTGTGCAAAGCCTTGCTAATTCAAATGAAACGAGGTTATTGTAGCCAATCTCATTGAAAACTCGATATACTTGAATTTCTGAAAGCGATTCAAAAAAATGCCTCAAATCAATCTTGATCAACCACCTGCAACCAAGATGCTGCCTAGCACAGTCTACAATTGAAGTTTGAGACTTAAATGCATAGCTGAAAGGACTTGAAGGTATTTTTGAAAGAATAAACCGATCAATATATTTTTGAACTCTTAGCAATCCAAATTCTGGTACGTTTATTCGTCTCCAACCACCACATCTTTTTTTTATGGAAAACGTACGGTATGGATCAATATTTCTTGACACTAATGCATGAAGTTTCATATAAGACACATCTGTTTGAAATGCTAAGTGCCCCAAAGTTAGAATAGCAGGAAATCCATTATTTTGTACTTTGTGAGCTTGTCTAAGAGATTCATTAAGAATATGTTCAGAAACACCCTTCTGTTGGCCTTCTTTGAGATAAATATTAGGAACCCAGCGATTCATTTACTTTGACCTCCATGCTGTGAGGCTGTGCATGCTGTGCCTCAAGCCGCACGTAGAGATAGCCACAGCATGCACAACCTTAGTGACATGCGGGGGCTTTAACCGAGAAAACTGGCAATCCAGTTTTCCCATAACAATAAGCAGTAAGCTTATGGTCATGGTAGCTCCTTCTCAGGGGAGCCTGAACTAAACGAACTCGCTGAGTTCCTTAAAAACTTAGGATAATAAAAATCATTGTTCAAATTAATATCCATTCCAGGCAAACATAGGTTTCTTCGAGCTGCTTTCAAAGTGTTATAACCTGCGTCAGTTAAATACAATTTATTACTGATCCAGCCATAATCTTTACATTTTGATATCATAGATATTATTGAATCTTGAGATAATTCAAGCATATCACTTAAAATCTCGGTCTTTCTTTTTTTAACAGCCAAGGCTGCTAAAAGAACTAAAAGTTGGCGAGACTCTACATTCAAATGACTGAAAAAGGACGGCTTACATAAACGAGTCTGTCTTAATGATTTAAGAATTCGATCTTGGTTGCGATCTTTATTTGAATTTGGCCATTTTTCTAGAATTATTCCCGGCCTATTATCGAATAACCCCTTGTATTTTTTATTTTTTGATGCAGGTGCCCATAAAATTGCCGGGGCAGTGTTAGGGCATTTATGCTCAAACACTGTGAACGTCATAGAGTTCTTGAATCCACAAGCAAACCAACTCTTAGATGTCTGTTGTCCATATTTTTTACAAAATTCTATAATTTTATTACGCTGTAAATCTGCCCAAAAAGTGCGTCCAGCGGGGACGTATGTGCTATAACCGATGCTCTCGAGTATTTTAAAGTTTTCAATTCGGGCTAGCCCTATTTCACTCACAGCGTAACTAATAGCAGCAAATTTAATCCATCGAAATGATCTTTTGCTCTTAATTGTTTTATGCATATTCAGCCATCTGACGAATTCCTCCATCCGTTTTCCGCTACCAATAATGTCATCTATGCAAAGCAGCCAGCTACATATAGATCTTTTAATGCCTGACAGACTTGGATGATCAAGCAATCGATTATTTCCAGCACAAATATCGCGACATAAATGGGCAAATGTACCTTCACTGCCAATGCCTTTTTTCGATGAACCGATTGGGTTCGGACGACTGACTTTATTTTTAAAATAAGTGGGAGCTTTATCTATTATTGTTTTTTTAGTTTTGCTGTTTGATGGTGGCCTTATTCCTGCAGTCTCTTCTAGTTGCCGCTTTAGAACTCTTTCTATACGATTTTCTTCTTGGATCTTCCAATAGTCTTTTACATTCTTAGGTACTTCTCTTGCAACATATATAGCTACCTTACCTTCATGGGTGTCAAGAAATGCATCAATGCAACGTTTAATACCATCAACTAGTTCTTTATTTGAAATAAAGACAAGGCTATCTAGCAAAAGGTGTGCTGTTTCAATGTCTTCAGCATCGAATTGTTTAAGCCATTCGACTCCAGCTTTTGTTTCAGCTAAGCTGTTTTGGGAATTGGTTTTATCTTTAACCATCACTTCCCTCACTGTTATTAGGAGACGTGCTATCACCTTCATTCAAATGCACAAGTGTAAACCCGAGACTTGTCAGCTTGTTCATGTCTGCATCACTACCATTTGGCACGGCCCATATCAGAAGATGCTTAGGACGAGAGCTGGCCACATAAGCAAGTCTTGCTGCTTCTGAATTAGGATCATTAAGCCAATGCTCCCAATGATTATCATCGCTACCTTGTTTAGTTGGAGCAGAAACAAGCATGATGGCATCAAAAGTCTCACCTTTGACACTATGAATTGTAGTAATACGCATTCTAGTGTCATGTGTTATGCTTTCTGGTAAAGATAGGATTACAGGCTCTGCCCCAAGCCCAGGAAGAACACGAAAATTTCTTCCCGTAAGATCAGAGAATGGCTCTCTCTTCTCTGTTATTGCCTCATCTAAAAGCTCTTGGCAACTTCTCATTATATCACCAAAGTTATTTTTTACATTCGCAACCCAAACAGACCATAACTGACCGAAGTTTGACAAACTCGAATCCTTGCAACACTTTTCCAGTAAATTTGCCAGGAATAATCTCCATTTAATCGAAGAGTTGACACACTCGGGACAATAGTACTGCCTTGGATTAGATGAAAATGTGCCGAAGAATTTATTTGCAACAAATCTCCCCATGTACTTTATAGCATCTTCTATTATCTGTACATCTAACAAAGCCCATAAATTAATTGCCATAGCAAGCCTTAACTGGTCTTTGTTAATATCATTATTACCAGATGGCCTTAAACGACTGACATTCTTCCAACTCCTAGTAATAATGGCTGAACCGTCTATTGATAGAGCTTTTTTTTCAATGTACTTCTTGAACCAAATAGGCAAATCTTTCATCTGATCATTATTGTAAATGACACAAATACAACAATTATCAATGATTTGTTCTTGTTTCCCCTCAACCTCATTTACATCATCTACTATTTTATGGCAAATATCGACTATTGGTTGGCAGCTTCTAAAATTTTCCTTTAATGGTATCTCTGTAAAGTTATTATCTGAAACAAAATCAGCCACTTTTTCAGGTTCAACTTTTTTAAATTCATATATTGCCTGATTTAAATCTCCTACAAAATGTAATTTAGATCCTGCATCCTTTATTTTTTTTAGAATTTCAAGTTGAATCCAAGACAAGTCTTGGCACTCATCTATAATGAGCATTGGAAAACGTTTTGATATCAACATGGGAAGTTTTTCTATGCTAACTAGAAGCTCAATACAAATATTCTCTATATCTTGATATGTAGCAAAACCTGCTTTAAGAAAACTCTCTTTTATACGATCAAGGTCTTTAATTTGCCAATCCATAAGTGCTTTAGAATTTCTTGCAGATTCTACATTCTTGCTATTAGAAGAAAAAACGTACTTTTCGGCCTCATAATCCCAATAATATTGATTAGCAAAAACATTGCCTGTTTGATTTAGGATATATTGCGTTTTATAACTATTCAAGAAACTTGATGAAGAAGATGACTCAACTATCCTAATGGAACAGTCCCCTTCTACTCCTTTAAAGTCCGTACGGAAGTGTCCAAATGGATGTGCAATAAAACTATGCAGCCAGCTATCAATTGTTCCAATGATGTGCTCCCATTTTATGTACCATATGTTAATAGAGAGTTACACACATTTTG
>CAZVOA010000059.1:0-11917 GCA_964628465.1 uncultured Pirellulales bacterium
CAAAATGTGTGTAACTCTCTATTAACATATGGTACATAAAATGGGAGCACATCAGAACTACTCCGGCAAAACCACCCACGAGAACAAATTCGATTTTTGCCTGTGCAAGTATTTCAAGCAAATTAGTAAAATCCTTACTCATAATAATTTTGCTTTCCGAAGCTTTTCATAAGTATCAAGTGTTGCCTGATGTCGCATTGCTCGTTCTGTATAACTTAATTTCAGATTTGCTTCAAGCATCGAAATGTCAATTCCATAGTCAATAGCCGCCTGTATCTCAGGTGCTATTTTGGAATTGTTTTTTAAAGTTTTTCTTTTTTTTGTTTTTGCAGCCATTCCATAATTATATATGATTATATTTTTAGTGTCAAAACATGAAAATATGAAAGACACAAATAATTGTATCTTTGGAGTTAAAATGGGAAATGCAAAAGATATTGTGATTGGAATTGACAGCAGCACGACGGCGACGAAAGCTATCGGCTGGACTCGCGATGGTTCGGCAGTGGGAACAGGGCGTTGTTCAATTCCTCTTAGTAATCCAGGACCAAACCTTTATGAGCAAAATCCCGATGATTGGTGGTCATCAGTGAAAACCGCAATCAGGCAATTGCTTCAGCAGGTATCGCCGGAGCGTATCGCCGCGTTGTCAATTTCAAACCAGCGGGAAACATTTGTGCCGCTCGATAAGAATGGAAAACCAGTTCGTCAGGCTATAGTATGGCTCGACCAGCGGTGCGGCAATGAAGTGAAATGGCTTAGCGATAAAGTTGGTGCTGAAAATCTTCATCGGATTTCAGGCAAACCGCCGGACATGGCGCCGGTAGCGTATCGAATCGCCTGGATGCTGCGTTCTGAGCCGGAGTTATTTAAAAGAACCAAAATGTTTGCCGATGTGCATTCTTACCTTGCATGGCGTCTTACCGGCGAGTTCCAGACAAGCTGGGCCAGTGCTGATCCGCTTGGACTTTTCGATATGGAAAGGAAAATCTGGTCTGAAAAAATTTTGAAGGCGCTGGATTTGTCACCTGGGCAGTTACCAAAATTAGCTGCTCCGTGCAGCATAATCGGCGAAGTAAGCGCAGAAGCCGCTGCGCAAACAGGTTTACCTGCCGGAACTGTTGTTGTCTCCGGCGGGGGAGATGGTCAGGCCGCTGGTTTGGGTGTAAATGCGATGAATTCTTCACGTGCTTATCTGAATCTCGGAACCGCGATTGTTTCCGGAACATATTCAAAACAATATAGAACCGGTACCGCTTGGCGCACAATGGGCAGTTGTTCAGGCGAAGGTTACTACTTTGAAACAAGCCTCCGTTCGGGAACATTCCTTATTGATTGGTTTGTGCGACAGGTATGCCGGGCTTCAGAAGATGATAAAACAATCTACAAGCGTCTCGAAGAAGAAGCTGTGGATATTCCGATTGGCAGCGAAGGTTTATTATTATTGCCGTACTGGGGTGCGGTAATGACTCCGTATTGGGACCCGCAGGCGAAAGGATGCTGGCTTGGTTTTACCGGCTCGCATAAAATCGGGCATATGTATCGTTCTTTACTTGAAGGTATTGCTCTCGAACAGACGCTTGTTACAGGACTGATTGAAGAGCAAACAGCCGAACCGATTAAAGAATATGTCACTATAGGCGGCGGGGCATCGAGTGATTTATGGCGGCAGATTATCGCTGATGTGAGCGGCAAAAAAGTCCTGCGTTCGGAAACAGTGGAAGCGTCAAGTCTCGGTGCCGCTATTTGCGCAGCAACCGCTATTGGATGGTATCCAAATGCTGAAAGTGCCGCCCAGGCAATGGCCGGAAAGATAACGAAAGAAAATGAACCTGTATCGCAAAATGTCACTCGCTATTCGGAATTAATGTCGATATATCGCACAATATATCCAAAACTATGCGACAGTTTTCAGCAATTGTCAAATTTTGCGTATTAGAGTGAAATTATGATGGATTACATACTTTCAGGTCTTTGGGGATTTCATTAAGTCTATTCATAAGAGATTCAACTTCGATACCGAGTCCATCAAGTTGTTTGTTGAGTTCTGTAAGTTTCTTTTCAGTCAATTCTATCTCTGAATATTCCTGCCACGTACCATCTTCGTACTTCATTTTAAAATCACGGACCTTTATACCAAAAGAGTCCATCTCATCTATTTTCCAGTCGCCGTGAATGAGCAGGTTTCGTTCTTCACGAAGTGTCATTATCTTTTTGAGAGCCTGTTCCATATCGTAGAGAAACATCGGATTCTTTTGACTCCGGCAGCGTGCCAATAATCGAATTTTTTTCAGCAGTCCGGCTAATGGAATATCATGTATGAATATAGGTCCGAGAAGATTATTGCTATCACCCATGAGCTTTTCGAGCAGACCCTGCAGGCGATGCTCCATAGTCGCGAACTGGACGGTGATTTTTCCTATCAACTGAAATATCCTGTTTTTACTCATAATATTTATATCGACAGAAAAAAGGGGAGAAATAAGAAGGTTTGAGAACCTAAACTAAGGTTTTTTGAGGAAACCTACGGTAGATTCCATGATTCTGGTTTGAAGCTTTGATTTTTCTTTTTTCTCGCTTTCGGTTTTTATATCTTCGAGATTCGCAAGGCAGAATCGGCAGCCGATTTTATTGATATGAAAATCGGTGTATTCGTGCCATTGCTTATCGAGCGTGCCGAGAAAAAATGCCCCTATTGTGCTTCTTTTGGGACAACTGAACCTTTGCGTTTTCCATATGTCGGTCAGGAGGTTCTCGAATTCCTCTGAAATCGGGCCGTCAGAAATTGCTTCCACATGCTCGCGAATTTGTTTTATACAGCGATGTTTGATAAGAGCGACATTTTTATCGTTTATGTCCATGATTTTCGCGACATCTTTGTTCGACAGATGACAATAAAGCAATAGTTCGATAATCTGTAAGTCGCGGAAATTCAGCGATTGCTTTAAACCTTCCACTACTTCAAGAATCGCTTCGGTAAGTGCGTTTTTCTGCCTGTCTAAATGTTCATCTGCCCGGCAATACCAGCTTGCGGTCTCTGTTGGACCAGCAATCTGCTCGAACGGATCTGATGATGGTTCTTCAAAGTCACTTGAATAAGCATCCTGAATTAAACATAGGTGACTGGCTTTATGACTTCGATATGTATCTATAATTTTTCTGCGGAGAAGTGAAAAAAGAAACGTTTCCAACGCGCAATCGCCGCGAAAGGTTTGCAGGGTTTGAATGAACGAAACAAAAGTTTCCTGCACCGCGTCTTCGGCATCCTGCGATTGTATAAGCTTGCTTTTTGCGAAGCTTAACAGTCTGCCCCTGTACCTGTCAACAAATTCCGACCATGCCTGTGAATTGCCTATTCGGATTTTGTCCAACAGGTATTGTTCTGCCTGCGTTATTCGATTTATATTGTTTTCCATACGCGGGCATATTATACAATATCTTTTTTAACTTAGCGTCAAAATAATAAATAAAAATATTACAGCGGGAATTACATTCCACTGTGACCAAGTCCAATGCCGTATCGGAAGTGTAAAATAACAAGCAAAAATATCGCAGCCAGAATTATCCCGACTATTTTCAGGGTTAAAGAATAATAACCTCTCGTAGCCGCATTCAAAAACGCATACACAATTGTTATCAGGACGAACAAACCAAGAACAGAAAAAATAGTCTTTGCCCAGTCCATGGATCTCTCCCGTCCCGTATTCGTAATCAGATTCGCAAGATGTTGAAGTTTGGCCGGCGAGACATCAAGTAAAATAGCCTGTCTCCATATTTTTCCTGCTGAACCATTAAAACTTTGCACAAATTTATCAGATATGATTCCGCTTTCGAGAAGAGAGTTGTAGTTGATATTACTTAAATTTGTTAACAATTTCCCGACCTCGTAACAGGCATTTTGCATTGCCTGCTGATTAGCTTCTTCAGGTGCTATGCAGCTATCTGCAGATTTGGCTACAATGAATTGTCTATTTGGATGGCTGTTTGAATATTTGGCAAAATCCTCTACCCATGGTTTTTCAGCAAAACTAACTGGTACACTCGCCTGCTGTCCCTGGTTTGTCAAAATATTTCCACGTATTGTGCCGCTTGTTACATTTTCTTCGGCTGAGTAATAGTCAGTATTAATAATAAAATAAACACTTATTACATTTTCTTTAGCAACAGCAATATCTGATATAACCTTGCATTTCATATCCGGGTAGTTTTGTGCTATGATTTTTTGAAATTCTTCGACAAGTTCTAAATCCTGGGAATGCTGGAAAATTTCAATTTCCTGGATGGAAGGGAATGCTTCAATAACAATCGGCAATGATCTATTGACTTTTCTGCCAAGTTCACGAATAGCGGCTGTTTTTGATGGATATACATCAGCCGACAATTCATTTTCGATGCCTTCCGACCAGATGGGAGACTGCACATTAGAATTTAGATTTGGTAGTGTTGCTGGCTGTGCTTGCTGGGTAGTAGAGACATGTGAAACTTTATGGGAAGTCTCTGTGAAATAAAATAATACAAACAGTATTATTGGCACCAGTGCAATTATTGCGGCCAGTCCAGGTCTTTTTATTGAAAGCCTGATAAACAAGACCAGAAGCGGGATTACTATGATTAAAAGTATTATCGATACAGCCATATTATAATATCTTTGCTAACTTAACGTCAAAATAATAAATAAAAATATAGCGGCCAGAATTACCCCTACAATTTTCAAGGTTAGTGAATAATAACCTTTCGTAGCCGCGTTCAAAAACGCATATGCAATCGTTATCAGGATGAATAATCCAACTATCGAGGAAATCATCCGCGCCCAATCCATGGCCCTTTCTCTTCCTGTATTTGAAATCATATTCGCAAGACGCTGAAGTTTGGCCGGCGAGACATCAAGCAAAATAGCTTCTCTCCATATTTTTCCTGATGAACCTTCGAAGCTTTGTACGAATTTATCAACAAGTATGCCGCTTGCAATAATATCTTTACCTTCAATTTTATTCGGATTCAAATAACTTAAAAGTCTCGGTGTAACCTGATTGATGGCCTGATTCATCGCCTGCCAATCTGCATCTTCAGGTGAAATGCTGGTTTCATTTGATTTGGCAACAATATAATGTTTCTTCGTCTGGCTATTTTGAAAAGAAGCAAAATTCTCCACCCATGGCTGATCAACATAATTAACACTTATAATAGTACTTTTATCGAGATAAGAAAGCGTTGCCTGAAATTTACCGCTTTGCATATGATCTCTAAAATCCTGAGATACACCAGTTGTAAGAGTGTTTGCCAGGGTAAATCTTATATAAGCTTCATTTACATCAAAAATCGTTAGATTGTTTACTATTCTGCTTTTTATTTCAGGATAACGTTTGATAATAGCATCTCTTAGTTGCTCGGCAAGCTCTATTTCCTGAGAATCCTTAACAATAACAATTGTCTCTGGCATTTCTAAGCCGGACATAATATTCCGGAATTCTTTGTTAATCTTTAAGGCTATTGAACGAACAGCGGCTGTTTTCGATGGATAAATATCCGCTTCGAATTCATTTTCGATACCTTCCGACCAGATTGGGGAGGAGCTATTCGGATATGAATTAAATCTCACTGCATCTTGAATTGGAGGAGTATTAACAGAAACTGAGTGCGGCACAGGTATACTAACAAAAAACATTAATCCCAACAATACAAGAACTACCGGCACAATAAGCAATAGAGCCGCGAATTTGGGATTACTCTTTAAAAGTTTGATCAATAAAAGAATAAAACCAACGACCATGCCTATTAAAAGTATAAGCACTAATGGAGATAATACAAAAGTTGCGTTCATCAGTTGACTCCCTGACTTTGAGAATTAGTTAATATAGTTTGTTTCCTGCTGACCGGCCAGGCGAGAATTACAATAGAGACAAGAAAAATAAATGCAAAAAAAGCAAATTCTTCGCGTATGGAATAACGAATCATCTCATTAAACGCCTCCACGTTCTGGCCGGAATTAAGCTTATTATTAATTTGGTTCCAATCGACTATATTAGTTTTCCCTATTGAAAAAAACAATAAAGCAAAGAAAACACCAATCATTCCAAGCAAGGCTCTGATTAGATGAGATGCGCCGGAATATCTGCGGCTTATTACAATTAAAACAGCAGCTATTATTACCATTATAAACACAATTACCGGGCCTAATCCTATTAAATATTCCGGCCAGTGTTGAAATTCTGCTGTACCCGGGTTTCCTTTTGCTATAAAAGTGGGAAGATGTAATCCCGATGAAATACTTATTAATAATGCTCCGAATATCAGAATATAACCGATTCCCGAACACAAATAGGTGAACGGATGAAACTGCCCTGAAATAATTGAAGATGTAAAGGGACGAGAGGATGTTTGTTCCTGCATTTGCGGCGTATAAACTGATTGTTTATCAATCGCAGGTTCCTTATAATTTTCCACAGGCTCTTTATAATCCGGTGCAGAATATTTATATTCGTTGACAGGCGCATTAAAATTTGAACCAGATGTTTTGTTGTTTATTTCATCTTTGTCGAACCACATTACTAACGGCAAACCATAACGGTCTTTAAAACTGCCCATAATAATCATAATAAAATCAATAACCTGTCCTATTCCGAATAATCCACCTGTAATGAACCATAGAATACCGGTTCCGATTTTTCCAACGTAGAAACGCTGAAGTCCACAAAAGGGAATACAGCAGCAAAGTACAATCGCCCAGATTCGCTTGAACGCGGAAACACCCGGAGCGGCTTGCGGAATTGTCGCTGTGCTCGGTATCGGAGCGTCACCGACAATTACTTTAGCGGGTATTGCGGCAATAAAAATAAACGCTAAAGCCGGGAATATTATAAAAAATAAACATATCGCGAATTCATCACCCCGAAGATGAACACAACCCATGTAAACGGATGATAAAATTATCGCGAATAAACAAATAAGCAGAATTAGCGGCTTGATTATATATCTATACCAACCGGTGAATTTGCTTCTGCAAAATCCTACAAATAAAAACAAAGATAATATAATGCTGTTAACACCAAAACCTATCGATAAAGCAAACTCGTCACCATGAAGATTGCCGACACCTCCTAAAATTAGAAGAAAGATACCCAATCCAAGTGTTAGAAAAGAGCCAATCAAAAATATTACACGGAGGAATCTCGGCACGATACAGTTATTCAAGCTGTTATGTAATTCTGATTTATATTTTCGCTCATGAATCTTTTGAGTTTTTTGAACATACTTAGCTTCCTCACCAAATGAGCTTATCGCCTGAACAGCAAGTGACGAGCCAGCCATAATCGCGGCTACCATAAGTGTTGGTGCTCCAAAGATTGTGCTCGTAATTGTTCCGAGAAGTCCTGCCCAGAGAGCTGAACCAAGCGAGAGTCTTTTTTGTCTGTCGGGAAGACTTATACGTCGCCAGTCTATAAGAACCATAGATAAAATCATCGGAAGAAATATTGATTTATAATCTGCGAAATGCCATATTCCTGAAATAAATTGAACTATAAGCGCCACACTAAAAGGAGTCACTATTCTTTCAATCCATTGCGAACCAGGATCGAGTTTTTCGAACCAGAATTTCTTCATCATCAGGATTGAATTTGCACAGACAGCTGTCATAATAAATGCAGCCAAAGCAAAGGGAAAAACATGGTCGCCATATAGAAAAGCGGAACCGATAGAAACAATTCCAATAGATATAAAAGCAAGCATATAACGCTGCGCCGGTTGAATTGGGTCCGTTACTCCGGGGATATGTTTATTCTTTGCGCCTAAAAATGTATCTACCTGGGTATCTACTCTATTGGCAACTTTCCTCCCGATCTTATCCACTTTTTCATAAATATTATTCGCGGTTTTGGCAAACTGGTCATTGTTCCTTGCGGTTGCTTCAGAAGCAGGTATTTTAGGTGACTGCTCTTTTGCCGTATCGTCAAGCTTTGCTTTTGCGGCGACTCTTTGAGCTATCATAGAAAGTTCTTCCGGCGCGAATTGAGATACGCTGTTGCGAATATTTTCCTCTCCGAACAAGTCCTCGACCATTTCCTGAACAGTCTGGTATCTTTCGTCCGGGTCTTTCGCCATAGCTCTTTTGATAACATGTGCAAAAGGCTCATCGATATTTTTCAACTCAGGCTCGCTGGTCATATGTTTCATCAGTATTTCAGCTGGACTTTCGCCAAGGAAGGGGACATCACCCGTGAGCATTTCATATAAAAGCACGCCGAGCGCGTAAATATCAATTCCGAGGTTGTATTTTCCCGCTCCGATTTCCGGCGCCATGTAGTGAACTGTCCCGACAGTTATAGTATGGCCGCTATGCCGACTCGCGCTTATCGCTTTTGTCAGGCCGTAGTCGCATATTTTTACATAACCGTTTTCATAAAAAATATTTCCGGGCTTGAGGTCACGATGTACTATTCCGCATTCGTGCAGGTAAGAAAGACCTTTTGCTATCTCGCGCAGGAAAAACGCGGCTTTCTGTTTTCCGAGTCCACCCGGTGATTCGTTTATTAAAGTTCTGAGCGACGGCCCTGATATATATTCCATAATTACGAAAGGCTGCCCTTTATCGTTGTATTTGACATCGAAGATAGAGACAAGATGCGGGCTTTTCAGATTCATGCACTGGGTAATACCGCGAAGCTCGATTTGCTCGTAGTTCTGGACCGCTTTGAGAGCAACTTCTCTGCCGGAATCGCTTAGAGCGTAATACACTTCGCCGAATCCGCCCCGACCCGCGGCCCGCTGAATCGTATATCCCTCAAGAGGATGGTCACCATGTTTGTACATGTATCTCTGCATTTTTCTTTCCGATACCTTTTACTTTTCAACTCTTTTCTAATTCTGACTTAAATTTTTGTTATTACGAACGATATTTGACCTATTCTGACCTGTTTGTCAACAGGAATTCCTTCATTAAGATTTATTGGAGAATCATCGACAAGCACTTTTTCTCTTGCTTTACAAAGCAGCTTGCCGTTTTGTGCGTACATTGTAATTGTTTCATCGAGCGATTGGGCTGTGATGTGATGTCCTCTGCTTTGCCCTATAAGTATGTCACGTCCCATCAGGATAACATCGCGAATATCCGCTCGTCCAAGTCTGGTGCCTGAAAGCTGAAGGACAGCGGTTGTGCTTGCCGGATTTGGTATATGAAATTTCATACTGCATCGGGAAGATAACGCAATACGGTCGCCGTCAGCGAGCAGTTTATTCGTTACAGTAGTATCATTGACTTTAATCGGGCTGGACGAGCGAATGAAATAATCATCCTCGATTCTCTCGATAGTCGCCGCTGGCATATTCGGGTCAGCCATAAGACCGACTAAAGGTTGAGCCGAAGAACTCACCGGCCCGATTGTTACTTTATTATCCCGCAAAACAAGAAAGCTTCCCACGCCGTCAACCTGCATTACAAATCTCGATGAAAGTAAAAAATCTTTTTCTGTATTGTTACTCAAATTGTTTGGAATACCCGGTGAAGTTGGCTCGTCATGTGAAACAGTTCTTTTAACTTTCCGGTTATTTTCGGCTAAATTATTATTTTCTAATGAAATATCATCCATTTCCATTCCGAGCGGACTTGCCGCAAGTTCATCGAGCATATCAGCGGTCTTCAAGGATTGTTCTGTAACAGAATTAAGCCAGTTTGCGTTCGGGCAAATTACTTTAACCTTTTTAAGTAAAGCGGCTGCCTGGCGGGGATTTCCCGCCGCAAGCTGAGCCGATGCTTTCTGGCAATAGTTCAATACAAGACCAAGTTCCGAGATGTCACTTGTTCCGTTTGCGATTGGTGAAAGTTTTTCCCAGAGAGAACGAGCCAGGTCGATGCGGCCGTTATTGAAATCCGTTTTAATTTTTTCAATAGCCGCGGTTTTTATTTTGAAAACCATTCCAATAACTTTCTCATTTTTATTTTCTGCGCAATCGGCCTGCTGAATTATGTCGATTGCGTTTTCAAGGTCATTGTTTTTCAATGCGTTCTCTGTTTTTGCAATCACTTCATCTATCTGCATTCTTGCGAGATTTGCCTGCCGCATAACTACGTTCGCCTGACTGTTGTTTTCGCTGGCGTTTTCGAGGATTTTTTCACCGGCGGAAATCCAGCCTGCCTGAATATTCCGTTTTGCCTGCGCCAGGTTCAGGGAATTATGCTGTTCCTGCAGGCGCTTCTGTTCCATCTTGGAACAAATATCCGACCTCAAAGCCGCAACTTCATCTGTATTTCCCGCGAGCTTTTCCGCTTTTGAACAATCGGCGAGAGCGTCCTGCAGCCTTTCGGCCTCGAAATTTTCGCGTCCTCTTTTTGCGAAAGCCTGAGATAGCCGGCTGATTAGCTTCTGGCCGCGATAATGCCGCCTGATGTGTTCGGACCTGATTATCTCGAAAGCTTCATCCAGACGCCCATCGGCGAGTGCGGTCTCAGCTTGTTTTATTCTCAAAATCAGCACGGCTTATCCTTTCGTTCTGCGTATTGCGTATTGTGTATTGCGTAATTTGAACTAACTATATCACAATACGCTTTATTCTATCGAAAAATCATTTATTTTTCCACAAATTGATTATTGAATATCGTTTGCTATTGCAGAATAACTTGTATTTTCGGTATTGAAATATTCATCGACCTGCGTGAGCAAATCTTCTTCCGGGACTACATCGACTGGAATATCCTGAACAAACTTGCTTTCATGTGCCAAAACGCGCTCTGCAACATCGAGCCGTTTTTCAATCTGGGCGATAAGTTTTTCTGTTTGTGCGATTTTGCTGTTATCAACGTTGATATTCGTTCCGACTGAAGCGGCTTTTACGAGCCTGTATTGGCTTGTCAGAGACTCGATTTTATCTTCGAGCAGAGCTTTTCTCGAACGTGTTTGGTCAAGCATAGTCATAGCGGATTCGAGCGATTTCTGGCGTGTTTCCAGCAATTTTTCCTTACCGGCCAGAATATCTTCACTTTCTTTATACCTCTCGAAACGATTGGATAAATCGTCTTTTACGTAGCTTCTTGAGTATTCCTTATCGCCGAAAGAATACGAAGCTTTCTGAATATCAAGCGAATCGCGGAGTTTTGCTATTCTCGCTTTTTCCTCTGCCATAGCTTCCTGGCTTTTGGAGATATCGGTCTTAAGAGCCGCTATTTCCACTTCTTCCTGTGCTATCAGCCGGATATTGGCGTGCATTTCGGGGATAATTTCCTCTAAAAGGTCCTTTGCCCGGCCAAGCTCGAATTCTATTGGAACCGAGTCTTTTACCACTGTTCTGGCTGATTTGACTGTACTGCTGATGTAACTTACTACATCTGTACCGAACAGCAGGCCGCCAACCAACAAAACCAACACCACAATCAGCACACCTTTTGACAATAATTTCGTAATCATAGTTCTTCTCCTTATAAAAAAAGTTATTTTTGTCTTTAGTCGTTAGTATTAAGTACTTTATGAACTAAATACTAATCACTATTCACTAACTGCTAATAGATTTGTCGCTGTTGGAAATGAATTATTTCAGAAAATATTAAAATATTTTTTAGACAGGATTAACAGGATTTTCAGGATATCTTAAACTGGTAATTCTGAATGCAGAGATGATAAGATTGTATATGTGAATACAATTTATCGGTAAATTGTAAGATTTGGCGGAACCTTATGTAAACCAAACATTCCCATATATGCACGTTAAGTCATACATTTAGACTACTATCAGTAAACTTCTTGTATATTTTGCTTGTTTTTCGATAATGAATTTCATAACTTATTATGAAGTAATATTTTACCTGCCGCGACGGGTGATTGTACGGCTGGTGTTTATATTTTTAATGTTAGAACTTTATAATTTTTTGTGTTCATTCGTGTTAATTCGTGAAGATATGAAGAAAGGGCATCCTGTAGTATAATTTGGG
>CAZVOA010000060.1:0-11476 GCA_964628465.1 uncultured Pirellulales bacterium
GTTCATGCACGTCGGAACTTACCCGACAAGGAACTTCGCTACCTTAGGACCGTCATAGTTACGGCCGCCGTTTACCGGGGCTTCATTTAGGAGCTTCTCCCGAAGGATGACCCATCCACTTAACCTTCCGGCACCGAGCAAGCGTCATTCTGTATACATCCTCTTTAAGAGTTAGCACAGAACTGTGTTTTTGATAAACAGTCGCCAGAGCCACTTCACTGCGCCCTCAGCAAACACTTAATAAATTAAATGCTTCTGGAGGGACCCCTTATCGCTAACTTACGGGGTCAAATTGCCTAGTTCCTTAAAAACGGTTCTCTCGAGCGCCTGAGGATATTCTCCTCGCCTACCTGTGTCAGTTTTAGTACGGATATGCTATTTTCATCCTACGCAAGCTATTTCTCGGCATTCTCGCCAGCCACTTCAGCATCGTAAATCGGCTTCGAGATTTCTCAACCCACACGACTAATCATGGGATGACCTTAGAGAATGCGTCACTTGCTTCGTCCAATAACATAGTGCAGGAATATTAACCTGCTATCCATCGTCTACGCCTTTCAGCCTCGACTAAGGGCCCGACTAACCCTGGGCGGATTTACCTTCCCCAGGAAACCTTAGGCTTACGGCGAACAGGATTCTCACCTGTTTTATCGTTACTCATACCGGCATAATCACTTGCTATCGCTCCACCACTCGTTACCGTATGGCTTCTACGCTGATAGCAACGCTCTCCTACCACTTGCAAGCCGCCGCAGCAGCCTGCAAATCCGCAGCTTCGGTGTTCTGCTTATTCCCGGTCATTGTCGGCGCCGAACTGCTCGACCAGTAAGCTATTACGCACTTTTTAAATGGTGGCTGCTTCTAAGCCAACATCCTGGCTGTCACAGCAATCCAACTTCCTTATGAACTTAGCAGAACTTTGGGACCTTAGCTGGCGATCTGGGTTGTTTCCCTTTTGACCATGGAGGTTATCCCCCACAGACTGACTCCCGAGATAATCTTTACGGTATTCGGAGTTTGGTTGGGGTAAGTAGGCTGGTGGCCCCTCATCCCCATTCAGTAGCTCTACCCCCGTAAAGTAGTTTCTCAAGGCTAGCCCAAAAGCTATTTCGGAGAGAACGAGATATCTCCAGATTTGATTTGACTTTTACTTCTCCTCACAGCTCATCCCCTAACTTTTCAACGTTAGTGAGTTCGGTCGTCCAGGGATTTTTACATCCCCTTCCACCTGGCCATGAGTAGATCATCTGGCTTCGCGTCTACCACTTGCGACTATTTCGCCCTATTAAGACTCGCTTTCGCTTCGGCTCCGTCCCTTAAAGACTTAACCTTGCCACAAACGGTAACTCGCCGGCTCATTATGCAAAAGGCACGCAGTCACACATTCTGCGTCCGAAGACGCAGCATAGTGCTCCTACAGCTTGTAAGTGTATGGTTTCAGGTACTTTTAACTCCCCTAATAGGGGTACTTTTCATCGTTCGTTCGCACTACTTTTCACTATCGGTCGTTGAGGAGTACTTAGCCTTGGAGGGTGGTCCCCCCAGCTTCACACAGAGTTCCACGAGCTCCGTGCTATTCAGGTACATCGGCAGTAACACAGGGCTCTCACTTTCGCATACAGGACTTTCACCTTCTGTGGTTCAACTTTCCAGAAGATTCTGCTGGTGATGCCTTTGTAACTGTTTGCCGATGCCCACAACACCCGGAAGCAAGCTTCCAGGTTTGGGCTAGTCCGCTTTCGCTCGCCGCTACTTACGGAGTCTCGGTTGATTTCCTTTCCTACAGGTACTGAGATGTATCAGTTCCCTGCGTTCGCTTCTTATGGCCTATACATTCAGCCATAGATGATGCCATCTGGTTGCCCAGTGACAACGGGTTTCCCCATTCGGACATCCCGGGATTAACGGATACTTGGCTCCTGCCCCGGGCTTATCGCAGCCTGTCACGTCCTTCTTCGCCTCTCAACGCCTAGACATCCCCCATACACTCTTAGTAACTTGACCATATCAATCTATGATTGAATTTGAATGATCATTCGCCTTATTTTTATATGAGCGCTCATATCTAGCAATTCTTTGCAGTATTGCAAAAAATTTTAACTCGGTATTATATTTGTAATTATAATACCACGCATCTGCATATTTACTTTTCAAAGAACTTTTATATAAAACATTTTTTACACAGCTGATATTGTTTTCACAATTGAGCTATTATAAAAAACGCATAAAAGCAATATTTATTCATTTCTTATTTTTTTTATAACCAACGGTCGGTAAAAGTTTAACTTTATACTTTTTTGTTCCAAACCTGTCAAGAAAAATTTCCAAAAATTTTATAAAAAAATAATGGAGACGATGGGATTCGAACCCACGACATCTAGCTTGCAAAGCTAGCGCTCTCCCAATTGAGCTACGTCCCCGGGAACCCCGCAATGCGGGAATCTCAAATTTTAAATTTGAAATCTCAAACTTCAAATTAGTCAAATGGGCCCGGGAAGAGTCGAACTTCCGACCTTACGCTTATCAGGCGTACGCTCTAACCAACTGAGCTACGAGCCCCGTTCCACAGCTTTAAGCTTTGAGCTTTTAGTTTTGAGTACTGTTAAAACTCAAAACTCAGCACTCATACCCCAAAACTAAAACTGGGCTCGTCGGTTATAACTATAAACTTAAAAAAGAGCAACAAAAAAACCGCTGAAAATTACTGCCAGCGGTTAAAATATTACGGACACTATTATCACATAGCCCCGTAGGCAGTCTAAAGTAAAAAACTCATCGTTAGTAAGATTTTATTCAAAACCTAACCATATCCTTTTCAAAAGTTTTTTAATCTTTTCAACACTTAACGAAAAAATTAATATATCCTGCTATCGTCAAAGCGTCAAGAATAATTTTAAAAAATATTTTAAATTTCTTTTTTTACAATACCTTAAAACCTGTTTTTATAAGAATATACTATCATAAAACATCCATAAAGCAATAAAAAAAAGATTAATTATTATTAATAATATACTAACATATCTCTTACTTAATTCTTATCATAATTCCATATAATACAAGCAGATATGATTACCGATATAAAAACACCAGCTAATACTCCGACAAAAAGGCAATATTGTTCCAAAAAAGCTCTTTTGTATAACCCCGAATATTATCGAATAACGTAAAATATTTTAAAAATTCTTTTTACAAAAGTAAACTAATTTTGAATTACTACGAATATTCAGAAATTTTCTTGTATTTACAGAAGCAAATATGACTCAAAAATTACATAAAATTTGATTGTTTTGGGCCTGTTTTCAAAAGAAATTACAAAAAAAATGGTACATATGATTACCATATATACCATTTTAAAATTTTTAACCTGTCAAATTACTCGTCTTTTGCTAATTTTGCCTGTTTTTCGATTTCATTCAAATAAGCAAGAGTTCGTTCGAGTTTGTCGGTAAGATGTTTCAGCTTAAGCATTGTTTTAATTCGCGTGAGCAATTCGAGCTTGTTTACGGGCTTACTGAGAAAATCATCAGTTCCCGAATCAATTCCTCGTTCTATATCACCAAATTCGGCCAGAGCAGTAACCATTATAATCGGAATATCAGTTGTAGCCGGATCATTTTTAATCCTTTTGCAAACTTCAAAACCACTCATTTTAGGCATCATTACATCAAGGAGTATCAAGTCCGGCGGATTCTTTTTTACAATATCCAAAGCTTCCAATCCGTCATGGGCTGAAATTGTCGTACATTCCACATCTTCAAGATATGCCTGTAAAAGTTCGAGATTCTGCTGGTTGTCATCCACAACCAATATTACAGGTTGTTTCTGTTCTGCTGTATTTAAATTAGTTTTTTCCATAAAAAATGCTCCAATGCATTATTTGTTATTCAAAGCTTTCATTATTGCCATGCAAAACGCAGGCAAATCATCAGGTTTTCTTGATGTAATAAGGTTGCCGTCAACTACACATTCAGCGTCCATGTATTCGGCCCCTGCATTTACAATATCGTCTTTTATAGCCATAAAGCATGTAGCTTTTTTGCCGCGGAACGCTTTTGTGCTGCATAAAAGCCATCCGCCGTGACAGATAGCGGCTATTGTTTTCTGCGTATTTACCATATCATTTGCGAATTTTATCACGTCAAGACTTCTTCTCATAAAATCAGGTGCAAATCCGCCAGGTACAATCATGCAATCGTAGTTTTTAGCATCAGTCTTCCCTGCCGCTATTTCAGAAATACATGGGTAACCTTCCTTGGAAGGATATTCCTTTTCCGCTTCCGCAGCGACTAAATCAACTGCAATTCCTTCTTCACGTAATCTATAGTACGGATACCATACTTCAAGTACCTGATACAGTTGATCAACCAGAATAGCAACTTTTTTAGCCATTTGAAATTCCCTTTTTTTATTAATCAGAAATACTGCGTATTACGAAATATTTTCAGAAGTTGTATAGAATACTACAATTCACGATAATTTTCAATAAATTCACGAACTTCCGGCCTGATATAAATTTGTTCGATATCTATAACTTTTACAATTGCTTTTGCGCACATTGTCGCCATAACAAATGTGGAGGCCTGCGTATCTTTGAAAAACATATTCTCTCCCTTCATAAGACAAAGTCCCCCGCCGCTGCCTCCGAGAGGCTCTTCACGTATTTTAACACCGTTTGCTTCCAATAAATCCAAAAGCTCTTCTAATATTCTTTGCTCATTCATATCATGCCAATATATTTATTATTATCGGTGTCATTTTCAAGAAAAACCATCTTATAAGTCGATATATTAAATAACTATTATAAAAAGGTTTATTTTTTTTCATAATGATTTATTTTACAGCAGGAGCAGGCAATTGGCAAGCTTAACAGAAAAACGACTTTCTTTACACAGAAGTATAAAAATTGCAAATCAGGAAAATAACGACCTCAAGTCACAACTTTTCCATCTTCAGCATCTTGCCGATATTGGCACTGTCAGCCATATGATAGCTCACGAAATTAACAATCTCCTAACGCCCTTACGAAGCTATGCTACATTAGCGCTGCAAAACCAGGATGATAAAGCGTTGTCAGAAAAGGCACTTCAGAAAACCGCAAAAAATTGTGAGCGTGTTTCAAAAATAATGGAAAGCCTTCTTGCACTTGCTGACGGTGACAAACAGGAAAAAGAAAATATAAATTTATTGGAATTAGTTGAAGATATTTTTACATGTCTATGCAGGGATTTTTCAAAGGATAAAATACATGTTGAAATTAATATTCCTTCCGATGTTTTTGTTCATGTCGTGATAGTACAGATACAACAGGTATTAATGAATTTGATTATTAACGCTCGCCACGCAATGCTTTCCCAAGGCGGCAAATTAACAATTAGTTCATCCCAAACGCAGGATTCAGTACTAATTGAGATAGCCGATACCGGAGATGGAATCAAACCTGAACATTTGGAACATATTTTCGATTCCTTTTTTACGACAAAGAAAAATAATAAAAATTCTGATACACCGTCTGGAACAGGCCTTGGCCTTGCTTTTTGTAAAAAAGTAGTCGAAAGCCATGGCGGAACGATTACAGTGCAATCTAAACCCGCTTGCGGAACAAAATTTCAGATTGTTCTGCCTAAACCTCATAAAAAAAATAAATGATGGCGGCTTATGTTTACAAAATAGTTTTAATGTTACTGCTCTTATGCTGCTCTGCTTTTTTCTCCAGTGCCGAAACTACATTTTCAAATATAACGAGAAGACAGATAAAACAGCTAAAAGAGTCAAAACATAAACTCTCAAATCTGGCGTATAACCTGCTTAAAAATCCGAGACAACTACTAAATTGTTTCCTCTTTGGAAATATGACCGTAAACGTTTTGTATTTCGCCACATCCAGCATTTTAATAATAAAGGCCAATAAACATAGCCATGCAATCGGTGTGGCTATTGCGATAACAAGTTTTGTTACGATTCTGCTTTTTGGTGAGCTTGTTCCGAAATCTCTGGCATATACGAATTCGAAAACTCTGTCTATTGTTTTCGCTTTACCTTCCTATTTTTGCCTGAAAATATATAAGCCGTTCGAGTTTATTTATAAATTCATTATTTTAGAGCCATTTCTAAGATTGCTGTTGGGAACTAAAATTAATCCAAAAGCAATTACTACTTCGGAATTTATATCTCTCATTGCGACAACTCGAAAAAAAGGATTAATCACCGCTGAAGAAAATAAACTTTTAACTGAAGTGATCGAACTCGGTTGTCTGAAAGTTCGCCATGTTATGCGTCCTCGCGTTGACATGGTTGTATGCGATATAAATGAATCGAATCAGAATGCGCACAAAATATTGCAGGACAATAAACTTACAAAACTTCCTGTTTTCTCTGAAAATATTGATAATATCGTGGGTATAGTTCATTTTCGAGATATTTTACTTAATAAAGATGTCACTTTAAATAAAATTGTTAGACAGGTAGATTTTGTACCTGAACAAAAAACAGTCGAATCAATGCTTGAGTTTTTCGTGAAGACAAAAACAGATATTGCTATCGTTGTGGATGAATATGGAGGAATAGCCGGTTCTGTTATCCTGGAGGATATCGCCGAAGAATTGTTCGGACAAATCGGACATGCGAACCAGGGCGAACCAATAGAACAAATTGGCCCTTTCAAATACAGGTTGAAAGGAAATCTCGCTATTCATGACTGGCTTGAAATATTCGGTATCGAGCTGGATGAAACCCAGCAGGCTACTATTGGCGGTCTTGTAACCGCACGATTGGGAAAAATACCCAAAAAAGGTGATACCGTAAATATAAGGAATCTTAAGTTTACTATAGAAAAAATACGTAAGAACAGAATAGAATCCTTAATTTTATCTTTTGAGCCTTTCATAAATAATGATAAATAATACGCTCTTAATTTTGGCCGCTCTTTTTTTTATTGCCATGTCTGGAATATTTTCAGGCTCTGAAACAGGTCTGTACAGGCTCAGCAGACTTCGTTTACGTCTTGGGGTGGAAAAAAGAAGCTTGCCTTTTATTTTACTTGGCAGGTGTGTAAATGACAGCTCTGGATTGCTTTTTACAATATTAATAGGCAATAACCTGGTTAATTATCTGGCAACAAGCATAATTACTTACTTATTTTCAACCAAAATAGAAACATGGCAATTCGCTGAAATTATCGCAACCATAGTGACAGTACCGATTCTATTTGTGTTTGGTGAATCATTACCGAAAAATTTGTTTCTATACCGTGCCGATACACTCATGCCTTATGCCGCACCTTTACTTTATATATTCCATAGTTTTTTAAGGATGAGCGGCTTAATACGCATACTGAGGTTTATATCTGGCCTTATAGCAAAACTTGCAGGATCCACTACATCGCCAAAAGCAATCATGACTTCGACAAAAATACATGCAATTCACGCTATTTTACAGGATACACACGAAGAAGGAATTCTAAGTTCCGTTCAAACCGATATCATCAATCGACTTGTAAAAATCTCCAATGTTTTTGTAAAATCCGTAATGGTTCCTTTGGATAAAGTTCTGACGGTAAACATGAATTCAGACAGGACTGCTCTTCTAAAATTATTGCGGGAACATAATCTTACTCGTTTTCCGGTTATAGATTCTTCCTCAGATAACATAACAGGTTATATAAATATTTATCAGGCATTAAGCTCTTCAGAGAACTTTACTAATCTAAGCAGTTTTATAAATCCCTTAAAACATATCGATGCGGAAACAAATATAGTTGACGCGATACGTTTTATGCAGTCTCAAAAGCAAAACATACTTTTAGTTGTACGTTCTGGACACTTTAATAAAGAAAAAGCAATAGGAATTATTACTATGAAGGACCTTGTCGAAGAGATTCTCGGCGAATTATCCGTATGGTAGCAACAAATAAAAGAAGTTAAAAGTGAGCTAAAGTGAACTAAAGTTAAAAGTTAAAATTATACGCCGTAGGCGTTCAACTCAACTTTAGTCACTTTTCACTTTAGTCACTTATAACTTCTTTTTTAACTTTTAACTTCGTCAATAATTGCTTTAACTATATCGTTTATAGCTTCCCGGCTTTCCCAATTGGCTTTGTTTGTAATGATTGAAAAAATAAAGTCCCCGCTCGCGGTTAAACACACGCCGGAAAGCGATTTAACGCCGGTAATCGTTCCTGACTTTGCCAGAACACTTCCCTTGTATTTTTCTTCCTGGAAATTATCGGCGACAGGCCCAGTACCATCTACTCCCCCTATTGCCAGTGAATCCCTGTATAGCTTCCAATTGCTGCCTTTATAAATATCAAGCAGTACTTTTGTAATCAAATTTGCGCTCAATTTGTCTTTCCTGCTCAGGCCGCAGCCGTCATCTATAGCAAATTCGTTTTCGCCGATATTCAACTCTCTGAGAAAATCACCTATTAATTTCGCGCCGCGAGTCCAGCTTCCGTTTCTGTCATCAGGATTATTATAAGACGCGATTGTTTTCATCAATGCTTCTGCCGCGAAATTCAGACTGTCTTTATTACAACGGCTAAGACAATCACTTATAGGTGTCACAAATTCGGTGATTTGCTTGAAATCCTTCGTGTTGATATATTCTGTTTCAACCAATTGCCCTGTAATGCCTATACCATTTTTACTCAGATATTCCGCTAAAATAAAGCCAAAAAACGCGGCTGGCCGTTCGATTGTAACCTCAAACGGGCCGACCTTATTTTTGCATGTACCTTTAATAGTCAACTTGTTAGGCTGAGGATTTCTTAAAGCTGATACTGCGCTATCACCGGAACTTATGACTTTAACTTCATTTACAAGGGTAACATAAGAAGTTTGAGGCTCAATGGAGATATTAATCTGGCCATTTACATTTTGCAGGCTCATATTTATGCAGTTATTACTATAATTCAGACCGCTTACTTCGCAGGCATAAGAGCGGTTCAGTTCCTCTTTGGGCCAGCTCGGATGAACAAGCTGATTATCGAAAACGCCCGTATCAACAATTATATCTTTGATAACGCTGACTTTATTGTCCTTCAATGCTTTTGCGATATCTTTGAGAATCCAATCTTTCTCGCGGCTGTATTTCGCATCATTTACCTTGTCGCCAAACAAAGGGTCGCCGCTCCCGATTATTACGAGATTACCATCCAGTAAACCGACTTTTGTTTTGTACTCGAAATCGGAACCAAGGTATCTCAGCGACGCCGCCGTTGTGATTACTTTCATATTGGAAGCGGGGATAAGTGCATTGTGTGCATTATATTCGTATATTGTTTTTCCTGTTTGAGCGTTTACAATACAAACGGAATAATCTACATTCTTTTGAGATGATTGTAATAATACCGCATCGATTTTTTCAGCAAGGCCAGCTTGCGAAGCACCCGCCGCAAAAAAGCTCAACACCACGAAAACCAATATTTGTCTTATCTGTATTTTCATATTGTGACGCATTATTTCAAAAAAAAACACGTTTTTCAACCTTTTTTTAAAAAATGCTCCACTTGTTTATAAAAATATTATCTCCTGATTGAAGATATCAACCACTTTTTTGATGAATTAATATTGACATTGTCAATTTAGGAAGTTATAAAAAATAATCATGCCGAGAGCGAATAGAATTACATTAGGCGGATATGTTTACCACGTGCTAAACCGCGCAAACGGGCGATTACGAATATTCCGCAATAACAACGATTTCCTCGCTTTTGAAAAAATCATCGCTCAGGCTATAGAACTTTACGGCATGCGAATATGCGGCTACTGTATTATGAGCAACCACTGGCATTTGCTTTTATGGCCGGTAAACGACGGAGACTTGTCAAATTTCATGCAGTGGATTACTCTAACGCATACGCAACGTTATCACGTCTCGCATAAATCCATCGGTATCGGACACTTATATCAGGGACGTTTCAAGAGTTTTCCAGTTCAGGATGATGTGCATTATCTTACTGTTTTGCGTTATATAGAAGCGAATCCTTTGCGGGCAGGCATTGTTGAAAAAGCGGAACTATGGCCGTGGTCAAGTTTAGCTATACGTAATGGAGCCGAATCGCTTTTTGAACTGAGTGCCGGGCCGGTAATTTTGCCGGATAATTGGAATAAATCGGTGAATATCGTTGTGGAAGATGAGAAATCAGAACGAGTGAATGATAGTATAAAAAGAGGAACACCATATGGAGAAAATGAATGGAAAATGATAGCTGTAAAAAAAATGAAACTGGAATCAACCATAAAACCAAGAGGAAGACCTAAAAAAGGGTCCTGACACCTTTAAATTTCCTCCTGACACCTTTAAATTTCCTCAAAAAAATTGTACAAAAATATGAATTATTCTTTTTTATTTCAGGAATTGGAGAATTTAAATATGAAAACAAATATAAAAGCCCGAAATATCTTATTAGATACATTTTTGATAATAATCATTTTTAATATTAGTAGTTATGTTCAAGCCAAGCCTAAACTTGATACAGAATCCGAAGTAACAAATTATATCAGCAAAATTACTGATTTTAAATCTATAGAAGGATTACGTTACTCGTTCCAGAAAATGGATATCACCGAAGATAATACTCCTTTTCTTCATGAAAAGGTTAAGGGAAGAAAAAATGTATGGCTTGTGGAAGCAAAGGATTTTCATCTCAAGCTTAAAAAAGCAGATCCTAATTCTCAAGATCAGTATATTAGAAATTTTAGAATATTAATGGATCCAAACAACGGCAATCTCCTGAAAATATCATCAAAGTATGATGGTAATGATCCGGATGTTGGCACAGAGCCGAATGCTGCCAATGCAGAAAAGTATTTGGGGGGAGAGAATTATTCAGGATTTCCAGACACACCTCCCCAAATCAGCTTTCTTGATGCTCTTGATATCGTTGCAGATTTTGGTATTGGCCATCCATATTACGCAAAAGAAATGGATGCGAAATATATATGGTATTCTAATATATGGGATATAAAAGAACTTCAACGCGTTTGGGTCATTAATCTTAGAGGAATACCATCTATTCCTCATAGTAATACTGTAGGCGATTCTCCAGTAAACATAAGACAAGTTAACCATATTCGATATGTAATAAATGCTGATACAGGTAAAATACTAAAGTGTAATAATGGTCCTATTCCTAAATTTGAAAAATCTAATTAAATAAAGAAGATAATAGTGCTTGAAATCAATTTTTAAGTACTTAATTTCAAAATTATTAGAAGATGTCCGTTTCTATTTGAAAATGATCTTAATTGCAAATACTTTATTATCTTGTGTTAAAAACTCTATTAAATATGTTAAGTATATTATCATTGGTTTGTACAGGGCTTGTATTAACGCTCTGCGCAAACCAGTGGTTTATGTATGCGCAGAATAATACATATGAAGAAGAACTTTCAATAGTTGAAATATTCAAAAATATAGGAGATGTTGATGTGCTCCCATTTTATGTACCATATGTTAATAGAGAGTTACACACATTTTG
>CAZVOA010000061.1:0-11015 GCA_964628465.1 uncultured Pirellulales bacterium
TTGGACATTTTATTTCTTCAATTTCCACTCCGGCGTTGATATTTACCGCAAGAGAAATATCATGTCCGCTTCGTTCGTTAGGTTTTAAATATTGCACTTCCGTGCTTTGGCCGGAAATACCTGCCCTGCCGTGCGCGACCGCTCCAACGCCATCCGTAGTTCCAAGCGGATTATATCGCGGCCCGACAACCATCGGGAAAACAAACTCATACCATCCGTCAACGTAGGCGAGTGTGCTGAAATATTTTATATTAACATCGATTTGTTTGCTCGGCTCAATATTGGCGACTTTCTGCGTGAAAATATTTGGTCGTTCCTGAGTAAGCAGCGATGCGGTATAACCCTGGTCTCTTGCCTGTGCATAAATCTGTTCAGCTTCTTCTCGCTCGCGAATAATTCCCCGAATTTTCCTGTCACCAACTATCATAATAAATTCATTTACCGCCGCATTTTGTGGGAGCGGGAAAACATAAACCGCTTCGATTTTTTCGCTGTAAGGATTCTGGAACTGCTGCGTAACTTCCACGGTAGCTATATAGCCGTAAATGTCACCTTTCACATCAGTATGCTTCAGCGGCAGTGGAATCTCCTTTTCCTGATTAGCCAATTTCGCAAGCATAGAACCCGTCCCCGGACTATCATCACCAACTACCGGCTTAGAAGTATCAACCTTAGCAATAATCCACAACTCATCCGCGGAAAAGTTTATTAATTCATTACGTAACTTCCCTTGTAACGAATATGATACATTAACATCACTTCTTTCTTCTTTACCGTTGCTAAATAAGCTATTTAGTAATGGTATTTCACCTAAAATTGGAACAGAATGAGATTTTTCATAAGTAAGAATCGCACTTTTATCCTTCTTGGGAGGATTATATGCTAATGACCCGGGATTGCTTGTTGTTGAATCTTCATAACTTTCACTGCTTAAACCTGTAACTGACATATCAAGACTTGAAACTGGTTGTTTATTTTTTTCGCCCAAAGCACTACTTTCAGATGCATTTAATAACTCCATGCCGCTCGAATCAGTGCCTCTTTTTGTTTCTGATGACTGCGAAGGATAGCTTTGAGCAGGATCAGATTGTTTTAGAGTTCCTGAAGACAGAAGAGGTTGTACTTTACTATTTTGGCATGAAGGTAAAAGCAACAAAGCCGCAAATAAACTCAGACCAACTACAAACGCTGTGATGAATATAAATTTCTTTCTCATTTTACGCTCCCTTTTCAAAAGTAATTTTCGCTGGTATTTCATTTCCATCTGAATCCGAGGCTACAGTCAAGTTAAGCTCATATTGCGGCTCAGTGTCACCGATAACTTGTAATTGTATAGTCACAACACGAGTTTTTCCTGTCGGAAGATTATTACCCGTATTGAACGCGGCGATGATTATTCTGTCCTTCGCGAGAGCCGCTGTGTCATAATAAGGAGGTTCCGCAAAAGCCGGATGCTCGCCGTTTTCCAGACCTACGATTTTTACCTGACCAGATTTTGTTTTCAGCTCGAACTGATACGCCGCAAGAGTGCTGCTGCCGGAATCAATATATACAGGCAACGAAACAAAACGCACTTTCGGCTGTTCGGTTTCATACCGCTGGCCGAACTGCTGAGCGAATACAGGAACTATCAGGCACACACTAATCAAAATTACAGTAATAGTTTTCATAATCAGACTCCCTTAATTCAGGCTCACGGCTACGAGAGCGATATTATCAACATCGCTTTCATCAACAAGGCCGTCGCCATTTATATCCCACTTTTTATCTACACTTGTTTCTGATTGAATTATTTTCGCTAACTTGAACGCGTCGAGAATATCGACTCTGCCGTTGTTGTCGAAATCGGTACTTACTACACTCGCCAGAGCTTCTGTTTGAGCAACTTTGCTTTGCGTCACTTTTGAAATGTACACAAACAAAATAATCGCCGCCGCGGCCGCGACTGGACCAATCCATCGCAATAAACGAATGCCGCTTCGAGGGCGAGTGAATTTTTGCGAAGCTTTATTCAGAATCGCCATATCGACTTCCTGCGGAATTTCAAAACGCGGCTTAAAAAGTGAATCCAAATCACTTTTCAGCTTGTCCGAGATTTCCAGGTCGAAATTTTCATCAAATTGTTCGTTTTGTTCAGCCATAATTTTATGCTCCTATACTTCAAGCAAACGAACCCGCTAAAAAGTTCTTGGATTTTTAAAATATTTTTGTTTTTTTTAATCGAGGAAATAGGATTGAGTTTTTTCATTCTCGCGTAATATCTGTAAAGCTCTATATAATCTTGACTTAACTGTACCTATTGGGATATTCAGAGCCTGGGCGATTTCTTCCTGACTCATTTCATCTACATATTTCATCAGTAGAATCTCGCGAAGCTCATCCGGCAAAATACTTAATACAGCCGCAAGGTCTTTTGAATTGTTATCTTTTGTATCGGCTTTTGGGTCAATATATTCATCGAAAACGTCATTTTCAGTACTGAATTTGAGGTTTTTCTTTTTGATATTCAACGAAATGTGCTTAACAACCGGGTAGAAGAAAGTCGTCATGGAAGCGGTCAGCTTAAAACCCGGGAATTTCTTCAACAGATAAGTAAAAGTTTCCTGCATGACATCGAGAGCATCATCCCGGCTGCTGGTAAATCGCCATGCAAGATTGAAAACCCAGTCGCGATAACGATAATATAGGACCTCGAAGGCATCAGATTGCCCTTTATTTATCGCCTCTATCAATTCCTGGTCAGATTTCATTAACGTTCTCTTAATCCCTCAAAAATTTTTTGCATGCGCCGCCGCATGACTTTCAAGACACAGTTTAGCCATATAGAAAATGATTTTCAATGATTAAGACGCTTAATGATACTGATATATATAATTTTTTGACAGGATTTCAGGACAAACTATGATAAAAACATCCCGACAATCCAGTTATCCTGTCTAAAAATTGATGAAAGTATGCTTTAGTTTTACTTAAAGTACATTCCCCCGCTTACCGATATTGGATGTAGCAAGAATATTTTTCTCCCCTCCGGAAAACATCGGGTAATAAAAAAATTATCCGATGTTTTCGTTTTTTAAATCCATTTTATCTTAGCTTCTTTCTTTTCAGGTGAATCGGGAAAATCTCCTTTGGGATAACCAAGCAGAATCGGGCCATATACTTTCTCACCTTCCTGCAATTCCAGTTCCTTTCGTACACCCGCATCATCGAGCGGCAATTGTCCGAAATATACCCAGCAGCTCCCGATACCAAAAGAACGAGCGGCTAACATCATATTCTGACACACCATTGGCGTATCGAAATCACCTGTCATTCCCGAACCAATCACAAATATGATTACCGGAGCGTGATAGTAAACCGGGTCATTATCAGCAGCCGAGTCAATTTCTTCCCGCAAATCAGATAGTGACTGAGACGCTTTTTCCATCCATTTCTTATATCGAGGTATAGCAAGTGACAACAACTTGTCTTTGAAAATCTTGCCCTGAACCACGACAAATCGCCAGCCCTGCGCATTCATTCCAGTAGGAGCGGCATTTCCAGCATCAATCATAGTTTGAAGAATATCCTTCGGAATTGGTTTAGAATCATAATCCCGTACCGACCTTCTGTTCATTATCGTTTCAATTATATTATTCATATCCATCCACCAAATTATTTAAATTATGATTTGCTGATTAGCCTTAGAATACGATTATAATAAATCATTTAATGTCAAAGTCCATACGATGAATCCAGAGATAAGGAATTGCCCAAATTGCAATAAGCGCAAAAGGAATAAACACTACACTACCCGGAGAAATCGTTGTATAAACATCCCGAAAAAGAATTACTGTTAAAGAATATATCCACAATGCATTCGCCATCTGAGCGGCCATCCAGCCCCAGCTTTTCAATCTCCAGATACCGAGCCACGCAAGTAAGAGCAATGGAACGGAGTAAAGTACATCGCCTATCATAAAGCCGTAAGTAACCGCCGAATTCGCACGTTCAGAATTTTCCGTTATACTTCCAGGCGATGGAATGACTTTGCTGAAAAATACTAATCCCCAAAAAAGTATGGTTATAACCAATGCAGCCGCATTGACTAACGAAAGAAAAGACAATCCCTTGCAACGTTGAGATTTCGATTCCGTTTGTAATAATGTCATATAAACTCCTGTTAATGTTTTTCCAGTTTTTCAACAACAGACTTATACTTTTCATGTATCATTTTCCTGTCAAATTCCCAGAATTCAGCGAGCATTGTCTGATCCTGCTCATCTGTGAAATAAGCTCTGGCTGCAGGAAAGAATACTTTATCTTCCTTTTCCATATGTTTCGGATAAAATTCAACAAGAGTATTAATATTTTTTGAAATGTTTGACAAAGCGGACTTCTTGCCATCGCGATAAAGTATATTAGCCTCAACAAGCGCTTTTGTCGTTTGACGTGCAAAGACATGATCGTCAACCAGCTCTTTCATAATGCGGCTGTCTTCATTAGACAAATGGCACTTGCTCAAGTCGCGGAACAGTATATCTTCTTCCTTGCCATGATGAGTCCTGTCGGCATATGTACGTATGAAATCAACCACTGTATCAATAAAAACAGGATCGTTTTTTTTTGCTGTTTCTATTTGTGACAATGCCTCTTTCAATAATGATATCATCCGTTCTATCAAGCGATGCTCAACCATCAGTAATCCTCGTGCCTGCATAATTCATTCTCCTTCAAAATTAATGAATAATCGCTCATCAAGGTTTCAACATTGTTCATAACCTGCTCTGAACAACATTTACATGACAAGTTTTGCATTTTTTATTTTACAACTATTTTCTTACCATTACACTTTGAATCTTAATCTCGAACCAACCTCCTGCTCATTATCGTTTCAATTACCGTGTTCATAATCAGTGTTCCTAATTTACTTTTACGGTTCTTTTCCAGCTTTCTTGATTAAGTCCAGATATCGCTCTAAAGACATTGTGCCCAATGGACCATCCGTTCCAGAATAGCCTTCTACCTGACCATCGCGAATATAGCATATCACCTGGTTTCTATCCAGCACTATAGGTATAAGTTCAGGTGATGGTTCTCCAAAATATCTTAGGAACAATAATACCTTCTCATCCTTTTTATACACTGCATAACCAATCCAGCCTGGACTACGAAAAAGCAATTCTTTACCATCATATTTACCATGAATCACTTTTTCAACCTCAACATCATAAGACATTCCTGCATCACGATGAGTTCCATCGTATGTTTCAGTAATCTTTCCGATAATAATCAAATCGCTGGATTCGATAATTTTCCGGGCAGTTTGCATAACTTCAGCAGAAACTTCTTTAGTATTTACCAATGATATATTCTCACCTTGTTTACAAGAAGATACAGAAAAAACTAAAAAAAATAGAATCTGATAAAATAAAAACTTTCTCGCATTCATATTACTCTCCCTTTCAAATTAAGTTTTCAAAATAATTACCACTGAGAATTAAAGAGGGTCCGTGCCGAACAGGATTGGGTCCGTCCCAATTTAACCTGAATTATTAAGGTGTCCCCGGAATAGATTCGCTGGATTTCTTAACTAAGCCTGATATAACATCCTCTACAGTTTTAAGATTTTCTGGATTATAAATGAGTGTTTTTAGTATTTGGTCTTCATTGTCTATAAACAATATCACTTCCATACCGGATGGAATTAATACCTGTGCCTGCGGACCGGGAGACGCATCACTCTTTTCTATTATGCCGTAATGAAAAAGATGTTCTCCTGTGGTGGATTTGCCATATAGAATATTGTAAACATCAAACCTCTGGTCGCAGCGAACATAAGTTACGAATCCTCCACCGGTTATAGTCCTTCCACCTCCCATACTCATGGAAGTACTAATGTGTGCAGAGCTTCGATCTGTAATTGCCGCATCGCCTTTAGCCTTAGCCGCAAAGATGGTTGATACAGTTTTATTAATAGTGTCGAATGAAGTTGTTGAACCAGGCAACTTATTATCCGGTTTTGTCTCAAAACCAACCATGTTCAGAGATCGTTCCCCCTTATTGAATTGTATGTCAATTGTATTTACTGGATTTGTTCTATCACCTGTGTTGAGTTTTAGATTACCTGTAAACCAGTCAGCCTTTACCTTTCCGTCCTTGAACCTTTTTGGAAATAGATCTTTCAGGTTTACTTTCTTTTCCCCTTGCCATGAATCTAAACCTTTGAGATATAGTACACCTTTCTCCACTTCCCAAATAGCGACATAACCGCGCCAGCAGGCAGTAGACTTTATCCCGCCGGGGCTATCTGTTAGAACCTGAGCAGGTCTGGTGGTATTAGGGTCTTTCCACAATAATTCCAAGGGGAAATCTTTATTTTCTTCCTGGTATATATTGTAAATGACTCCTTCATGTATGACAATATCCGGACGTTGTTCGGTTGCATATGTCTGAGCGGCTAAACATGAAATAAAGGCAATAAGAAATATCATATGTTTCATTTTTTCATCTCCTGATTATGTATAAATGATTTCCGCAATAAATTAAAACACTTTATATTGCTTCCTTGATTTTAGCCTCTATCATATCACTGTATATCCACCATCCTATAACGTTGAAGCCTAATTTACTATCATTGCCAAGAAGAATAACTTTCCTGGAGGGTTGGAGCTGAACGGGAATATCTCCCGGTAATTCGCATTTCAATTCTCCAGTGCGGCGGCCTCGCAATACTTCATTGATTTTTAATTGATACTGAACGGGTTTTCCCGGTGATTCGGTAATCGTAAGGATAGTGCAAATATATATCTGATGGAATTTAATGTAGCTGTCGAATTCACTATTCCATAAACCTCTGAATTGGACGATTGCTGAGTTGCGCAGGTCATCAAAACTTAATTTGTCGGTCATGGTTTCGGTTTCTGTATTTTCCGTTTTGGGAAGATAACTGCCAAGGTCTATCTCGTACATGTTACCACCTTTAGCAATCCTGATACCATCCTCTGGACCAAGGTGTTCACTAATAGTCAGCGTTGCTTTGGATATAATAGATTTGGGTAATGCCATACCTGCTGTATAACCAGATTCTACTTTTGTTATTTCAACAGGTATATATAATCCCTTCATTTCACCTTCTATCACTTTTAGTTTTAAATCATATCCTGCAATCATTGTTCGTTTATTTGCATGAATAGCAACATTGAACAAATTGTCTTGATTGTGCGTTACCAATACATTTAACCATGAAGGATTGTCTGTCTGGCCTTTCTTCACTCTCACAAAAATACCATCACTGTAAACGATACCTGTTAGTAATATGCAAAGCAAGGTTACAATCACCATTGTACGAATTGTTTTTTTCATAATTATTCTCCGCTAATATCTTATTCTATAGGAGTAAATAGGGACAGCCAACCTGTTTCTTGTGGGTTTCTTAATCCCGTCATTGAATATCTCATTTAATAATTCACCTCGGTAAATCATAATACACGTCCACAACATACGTATATGCTTTACTCGCAGAAACCTGAATTAATATTTTCAGTGCAAAAGTTCAAAAAACAAGACCTGCCTGAATATCTCAGTAACATAATAATAACATAAAATGACTGATAATCAATAATGCAATTTATATTTCTTTTCATACTGACAATAAATAAAATTAAATCTGCACTTCAATAACAGCCAGCAATTGTGCAGAAAATAACCACATCCAGCCGATATTATCATAACTCTTTATATAGAGCAGAGATGTATCTGCTTTTATATTCAGTATTTTATAGGACGATGAAAGGAGTTGGAGGTTTGAAAACGAAAAAACCTAATAAAAAGAAAACAAAAGTACAATTAACCAGCTCGGTAGCCAATACCGCTTGGATTTGTATCGCGATAGGAATCTGCCTTTTTTTACTATGCAGTTGCATCAGTTTCAATATAGGCGACTGGCCAAGCAACTATGTACAACCCAATAATAATCCTACGGCGAACTTGTGCGGCTCGATAGGTTCATTCTGCGCATACTATGCGCTGTATTATGTCGGCCCGGGTGTATTTTTAATCATAATTTCCGTTATCGTATTTCTGGTCGCCAGGCTGATTAACAGGCCGCTCGATCAAGTGGTGCTTCGTACAATCGGATTGGTAATGCTCACCGTTGCCGCTTCGACAAGTTTCCATAGCTTATGGCCGCACAGCGTGTTTGAATTTCCTGAAGGTTCCGGCGGCGTAATCGGAATCGCGACTTTACAAGTCTTCCAAACTCACTTCGCGTCACTCGGCGCTTTTATCTTTATAATAGCAATATGGATTGTCGGCTCAATTCTTCTCGCTGACCATTTCATTTTTACATTGGTACACGGATTAATTTACGGCACAGGTAAAACCATCGGAATTATTGGACCGCCGGCATTATCAGCGGCTAAGCAACATTCACAAACCATTACTGAGATATGGCGGAAACTAAGCGCCAAGCAGAAACAGCCGCAGGCAGTCAAAGTCAAGAAAGAAAAACCTGTCGTCGAAGAAGATATCGAAGAAGAAGAAATTGAAATCGAAGAAGATAATACCAAACGTATCGAGAATTTACCTGTAAAACGTTTGGATATAAATAAACCTGCGGCTATGCCGAAAGCGAAGAAATCGAATCAGCCGCCTATTCAGCCTTCTTATGACGATTATACATTACCGCCGCTCGATCTGCTTATGGAGCCTGAGACGGGTTATGCTTCGGTGCAGGAAAAAGTTGTAAAGTCCAAAGCCGCCGCGATGGAGCAGCTACTTTCGGAGTTCAACGTAAACGCGAAAGTTGTCGCCGCTGACACCGGCCCGGTAGTGACAATGTTCGAGCTTGAGCTTGCCGCCGGTGTGAAGGTAAGTCATATATCTACACTCGCGAATGATATGGCACGTGCGCTGGGTGTCGGTGCGGTTCGTGTTGTAGCTCCCCTGCCGGGCAAGCATACAATAGGAATCGAAGTACCGAACGGCGAAAAAGAAAAGGTTCGCATCAAGAGCCTTATCCTCAACGCCGGAAGCAAAGCACAGAGAATGCAGATACCGCTTTTCCTCGGCAAGGACTCAGCCGGTGAATCGCTCATTTCCGATTTGGCGAAGATGCCGCACTTGCTGATTGCCGGTACGACAGGCTCTGGAAAAAGCGTTTGCATCAATAGCGTTATCACAGGCGTATTGCTAACCAAGCGTCCCGACGAAGTAAAGATGATTCTCATCGACCCGAAAATGGTCGAAATGACGGCATACAGCACTATTCCGCATTTGATGTGCCCGATTATCACCGAAACAAAAATGGCGGTGCAGATTCTCGAATGGGCAACGGTAAAGATGGACGAACGCTACGCCCTTCTTGCTGAAGCGAAAGTCAGAAACATCGAAGAGTTCAATAAACTAACACCGGAAGAAGTCACTCAAAGGTTCAACCCGGCTGATGCGGAAGAAGAAGCGAAGATTCCGAAAAAGCTGCCGTACATAATAATTATAATCGATGAGCTTGCGGACTTAATGATGACCGCCGCAAAGGAAATCGAATCTTATATTGTTCGCCTTGCCCAAAAGAGCCGCGCGATTGGTATCCATATTATTCTTGCGACACAAAGGCCGCAGGCGACTGTAGTGACAGGCCTGATTAAATCCAACATGCCGTGCAGAATAGGTTTCCGCGTAGCGGCCCGCATGGACAGCAGAATTATTCTCGACCAGAACGGAGCGGAAACGCTTCTCGGAGAAGGTGACATGCTGTTCCTCAAGCCGGGTACAAGCGAGCTTGTCCGCGCACAGGGGACATACCTTGAAGACAGCGAAATCAGGGGAATCGTCAAACACCTCAAGGAAATTGCCGAGCCGCAATTCCTGCCTGAACTTACTCAAATCAAAACGATTGACCCAAGTGACATGGTCAAGGACGAACTCTTCGACGACGGCGTACGCGTTGTACTCCAAACCAAGAGGGGAAGTGTGTCACTACTCCAGCGTAGGCTCGGCATAGGTTACGCCAGGGCGTCACGCATGATAGAGATGATGGCCGCTTCTGGAATACTCGGCGAATACAAAGGCTCTCAGGCACGCGAAGTCATGGTAACTCTCGAAGAGTACGAGAACATTCGCAAGAGTATGAACGCTGACGCGGCCGCGGGCTTCAAGGACATGAACGACGAAGCATACGAGCAGGAAAAAGAACCTGCCTATATCAACGAAGGCCAGCAGGGATACATAGCAACCGCAAATGACAACGACGAAGAATAGATATAGTCGTTAGTCGCTGGTCGTTAGTATATAGTTAGTAAAAACTTGTCCTCAAGCTTTATCGAAGGAAGATTGGGTTCGTTTAACCAAATTACATTCGTCCTTCATCCCTCGTGCATCATCCATCAGAACCGGGTGGCAACCTCAAACGCAGTTTGGGGATAGCTTTTTCATATTTGGGTTTGTTCCGCAAAATAGCGTATAGCGTTTAGGGTATAGGATTTAGTTTAACATTATATTCTATTTCCTTTCTCATGTCTTAGGTCTGCAACAAATTGGCTTCGTTTCACAATTTCTTTACCTCCAATTAGAATTTCTGATTTAGGTTTTTGAGTTTCCCGCCGCAGGTGGGCAAATTGGCTTCGTTTCACATTTTCTTCTGACTCCTTTCTCATGTCTTTGGTCTTATGTCTGTTGTCTCAAGTCTTGTCAAATTTGGCTTCGTTTTTCAAATCAAACCCAAATTCAGGGCTATTTTGCACTGATTTTGCCCTGTTTTTTTGTGAAATTTTCGCTTTTTTTGGGTTATTTTTGAAAATTTTGGCTTAAATTTCGTTTTTTTTTAACTATTTTTGACACAGATTTCACAGATGAACACAGAGAAAAGCCTTTTATAAATATCCGTTATTCAGCATTCTGTGTCCTGTGTCCTTTTCTAAAATTGGGTTCGTTTTACAAACCAGCCAAAGAAACCTCATATATTTTAAATACTATTATTTCTCTGTGGCCTTGTATATTGACATCTAACATGGATAATAATAATCTCATAGGTAAAG
>CAZVOA010000062.1:0-10858 GCA_964628465.1 uncultured Pirellulales bacterium
TATGCAACCAGAGATGAATTGTTGCTAAGGGGGTATGATCTACCTTGTTATCCCTTGCCGATTCTTGTATGTTTAAATTAAATTCTGCAAAATATTAAAACAAGTCAGAAATTGGAATTTCTTGACTTACCAGGGTGAATTTTATAAGATTAATAGTAACCTATCTTCTAAAAAATAGTCATTTATTATAAAAGGTGCAAAATGAGAATTAAGGTTTTAGTACTCCTTATTATGCTATTTAATTTCGCGCGTGCGGGAACATATCATCAGGCAATCGATTATATTTTCCCCCTGCCGGATAGTAAATTGCTTCCTGTCAAAACTACTGTCATTTTGAAATTGGATGAATCTTATAACGAGCAAATAACTGACCTGAACGATTTGATTGTAGTAAAAGATGCGGGAGTAATATGTGATGCCAACACATTTTTCGCCGCGGATGATAGAACTATTATATTAAAACCGCGTAAAGATTTCCAAAAAGGAAAAACGATTAATGTCACTGTCGAACTCAGCCAGTTCGGATTCGATGACTTTCAATACAACTTTACCATAGCCAAGAGTTCGGATAATGATTTGGAATGGGTCAATACAACAAACATGGCAGCAAGCTCATCAATAAATGATGTATCCATAAACAGCGCACCGGAAGTGTCACCCGTACGTCTTATTAATGGTGTCGCCGTACCGAGCGATTTTCCAAATATTTCTGTGAATATATTAGGAGAAACCGCGCCTGGGCGAATCTTTATCCCTGCAACCAAATGGATTATCATTTGTAATAATGACGGGACTCCTTATTTTTATAGGAAATATGATGATAGTCATGCCAAGATGAGGTTCGAGCCACATCCAACGGGTGCCCTGTCGTTCCACAACTATGAAGTTTACGATACGATAATGGATCAGAATTTTGTAGAAATCGATACTGTATTGCCCGGGCATGGTTATCTGCCGGATGATCATGAACTTCAGATTCTTGAGAATGGACATATGCTGCTTGTGGCTCGTGATCAGGTGCGAATCGACATGAGCGAAATTGTACCCAGCGGCAATTCCAATGCATTGGTCGAGGCACATCATATTCAGGAACTGGACCAGGATCGCAATGTTATTTTCGAATGGCGTAATTGGGACCATCTTGATATTCGGGATACAAAGGTTTCACTGTCAGGCGGTTTTGTTGATTTTGTACATACCAACTCCATCGCCGTGGATTATGACGGCAATCTTATCCTCTCTCCGCGAGAATACAATATGGTCATAAAAATCGATAGAGTCTCGGGCGAAACGATCTGGAAACTCGGCGGGAAAAATAGTGATTTCGTGTTTATTAATGAAGATATAGAATTTTCCCGTATCCATGATGTACGTCCTGTACCGGGAGAACCGAATCAATATACATTGTTTGACAACGGCCGCGCTCGTGCTAATGGAAAGCAGTTCTCACGGGCGGTAGAATACAAACTTAATACGGATCCGAATGTAATGACGGCCGAGAAGGTCTGGGAATATCGACATACGCCTGATTTGTTTTCGGCATATTGCGGAAGCTGCCAGCCTCTCCAGAATGGCAACAGGCTTATCGGCTGGGCTGGAAATGATTACTTTACGGAAGTCGATCCCAACGGGGAACTTGTTTACGAAATGCGTGTCCAGGGCTTCAGTTGTTCGCGTGTTCGCCGCTATGAATGGGACGGAATGATGCAGCAACCATATCTCACCCTGGAAAATATGGGGTCTGTCGTTCGACTCATCTTTAACAAATTTGGCGATCCGAATGTTGCGAATTACAATATTTACGTCGGTGCAAGTGCAAATTCATTTGCTCTTTTTGGTAGTACGGAACAGACTTATTATGATATTAACGCGAGTTCACTGGGTAACGGCGCACAATATTTTTTCATGGTAACAGCAGTTGATAATAACGGCGTAGAAAGTGATTTTTCACAGTTGGAGACCGCCCGCATACGTGTGGTTGCGCCGGGAGAAAATGCCGTTTATAATGGCGATTTTCAGTCACTTGACGGCTGGAACCTGCAAACCAGTGACGACGCCAATGCTGCGGGACAAATCAATAGTAACGGCTTTTATCAAATCAATATTTCACAGGGAGGCATGAGTTTCCAGAGCGTCCAACTAAAGCAGGATTATCTTTTAGTCCTGCAAGGCAAAAACTACGTGTTCAGTTTCGATGCTTATACAACAGCGGATAGAGTTATTAGCGCAAAAATAGAATCAGCAGATTCAGCACAAACAAACTATGGAAAAATTGGTTATACATCGATATCTACCGAGCCTAAGCATTACGAATTTAAATTTACCATGAATTATGCGACAGATTCGGAAGCGCGCGTCGTATTTAATTGCGGCTCTCAAGCAGGCGATGTGTTTATCGATAATGTATCACTGGTTTACAGCCCTCAATGACGGAGCTATCTGCGAAGTACAGCTTGACTATGCCCAGATATCATCACAATAGGGAAATAAGAGAATGCGCCTGACAAGATTCGAACTTGTAACCTTCGGTTCCGTAGACCAACGCTCTATCCAATTGAGCTACAAGCGCATGATTCATAACGGCCTGAAATATAACAATTTTCGACTTAATCGTCAATTCTTATTTTCCGAAAATTCAGGCGTGCAGCAAAGTAAAGCACATATCGGAACATAATAACTCATAAATTTGTTATAAAAAATGCCGAGCTTTTAGCGCCGCGTATCATATGATCTATACTAAAATGCTCATTCGGTGAGTGAGCTCCATCCGATTCCAGTCCAAGCCCCATAAGGATAACAGGTTTCCTGAAATTATTCCAGAAAGCATTAACAACGGGGATTGAGCCGCCTGTTCGTACAAAGACCGGGTCAGTACCAAAACCTTCTTTGAGAGCTTCACTGACTTTTTGAATCATTGGTCCGCCTGTATCGAAGACGATTGGATTTGCACTGCTAAACGGGCTGCTAATAGTTAATTCGACCGAATCCGGACAGATTGAATTGAGGTAATCTTTTATCAATCCAAGAATTTCGTTTGGATTCTGGTCCGGTACGAGCCTTGCGGACATCTTTGCAGTGGCAGAATTTGGAATAATTGTCTTAACTCCAGAACCCGCATAGCCGCTAATCAGACCATTGACTTCAAGCGTCGGGCGGGTCCAGATTCGTTCAAGAACCGAGTAATCTTTATCTCCCCAAATCTGCTTCGTGCCTGCCTGTTCGAGGAAAGTACTGGTATCAAATTTCAGCTTCTCGATATTCTCCTTCTCCCATTTTTCAATGTCTTTCACTTTATCGTAGAAACCGGGAATTGTAATTTTGCCTTCAGCATTTATACATTTAGCAATAATCTGGCTCAGAAAGATAGCCGGATTACGAATTGCACCGCCAAAAACACCGGAATGCAGGTCATGCTCGATGGTTGTTACCGTTACTTCAAACGCGAGAAGTCCCTTGAGTCCATATGTAATCGCGGGCGTATTCTTGTCATACATCGCCGTGTCTGAAAGAAGTATGGCATCTGCTGAAAGTTCATCCTTATGCTCAGACAAGTATTCGGTTAGGCTTGTTCCGCCTGATTCTTCTTCACCTTCGAATAAGAAGAGTACATCGCATGGAAGTTTACCCTGCGTTTTAATTAAGCTCTCGACAGCTTTTACATGAGCGAACAAAGGGCCTTTATCGTCCGAAGCTCCGCGAGCATATATTATGCCGTCCCGAATACATGGTCGAAAAGGCTCGGTGCGCCATAACTTAATCGGATCCTCGGGCTGAACGTCATAGTGACCATATACTATTAGCTTCTTGGAAGAGCTGCCTTTTGCCTGTCCCCATACAATTGGATGTCCCTTTGTTTCAATCAGGCCGGATTCAAGACCAATGTTTGCGAGGTGGTTTGATAACCATTTAGCACATTCAATGACATCACCTTTATGCGATTCCTGCGAGCTTATCGATGGGAAGCCAAGAAATTCAATTAGCTCTGATACAAAGCGGTCCCGGTTGTCTGTTATATAGTCAAAAGCTTTTTCTGCTAAATTTTTTGATGCTGACATTTCTCAAATCCAAAATTTTATGTAATAAAAACCATTAAAAAGAATACGTATCATCTATTATGTTCAATACTTCATTCGATAATTACAATTACTTTTCTTTTATAATTTACAGAACTTATTCATATCAGTATATTTCTTCAATAAATGTTTGGTCAGTTATCGGTGGGCGGACATATGTGTCATTCTTTACTCTCGGCGGCAACTTGAGGGGTTCCGGTGTTATATCCTGATATGGAATTTGATTGAGGAGATGACTAATCGTATTCAGTCTTGCACTGCGTTTGTTGACGGCGTTGACTACATACCACGGAGCCTGCTTAAGGTCTGTGTATTTAAACATCTCATCCTTACACTTCGAGTACTCTACCCATTTAGAACGGGATTCCAAATCCATTGGGCTTAATTTCCACCTCTTTACCGGGTCATGGTTTCGGGACTGGAATCGAAGTTCCTGTTCATTATCATCGATACTGAACCAGTATTTAATAAGAATGATTCCAGAACGGATTAGCATTCTTTCGAACTCGGGGCATGAACGCATAAACTCTCGGTATTCTTCTTCTGTGCAGAATCCCATAACACGTTCGACTCCGGCACGATTGTACCAACTCCTGTCAAATAAAACCATTTCTCCGGCCGCTGGCAGATGAGCAGCATACCTCTGAAAATACCACTGGGTTTTCTCCCGTTCTGTTGGAGCCGCCAATGCGACAACACGGCAGACACGTGGATTGAGTCTTTGCGTAATTCGCTTGATAACGCCGCCCTTTCCAGCGGCATCACGTCCCTCAAAAAGAACAACGACTTTAAGACCCTCACTTTTAATCCACTCCTGCAGCTTGACTAATTCAACCTGCAATTTGGATAATTCTTCCTCATAGAATTTACGCTTGAGTTTAGGTTTTTTCTCGCGAAGCAAATCGGAACTGATTGGTTCTGAAGTATTATCCTCTATGGAAGTTTTTGAACCTGCTTTTTTCTCTTCTTTCGATTTCTTTTTGGAAGACATGATTTAACAATTCCTTTCTGCAATCATTAACCAAAGAAAATTAAATCCATGAATTTTATTTATACTACTAATTTGTATAAAACAGTTTTCATGTGAAACTGATTTTATAAAATAAACACACTTTTACAAGAAAGAATTCGTTTAAGGTTATATTTCTTCGAGCAATTTCAGGCAATACCCGTCTGTCATGCCTGCAATATAATCGCAAACGGTTCTTTCCAGTCCTTCATTTTCAATAAACCTCCTGAAATAGCCGGGCATGAGTTCAGGATTTGAACACAACTTATTGAACAGGCTCGTAATCCAGTTTTCTATTTTTTCGGTCGCCTGAATCAAAGTCGGATTAAGGTAGAATTTTTGCAGTAAAAATCTCTCAAGCTCGGAAAGCATAGCATTACTGCTCTCCGAAATAATGATATAGTTTCTTCTGACACTATAAACATCATTGATGTTTTTTATGTCAGCGTTTTCCAGTTCGTTTTTGCTTGCATTTAGACAATCGCTCACTAAAAAATCGAGAATGGATTTGGCAGTTCGAGTTCGGCGAATTGTCCTGTCCTTAAGCTCGGATGCATGTATTCGTTTTTCGGCCTGCCGCACAATCTCTATTTCCAGTTGTTCCGGTGTTATCAAGCCTGCCCGCAGGCCGTCTTCGAGGTCGTGACAATTATATGCAATCCTGTCGGAAATATCGACGATTTGTCCTTCGAGCGAACAATTTGCTTCGGGAAATTTATCGTCTTTGGGATTATCGTAAGGACTGCGATGTTTTGCAAGACCAAGTCTTGTTTCATACATAAGGTTCAAACCCATAAAATCCGGGTATGGATGCTCGAGCAAATCAACTATCCTCAAAGCCTGCAAGTTATGCTCGAAGCCGCCATAAGGGTTCATAAGTTTATTTAGGGTTTGTTCTCCCACGTGTCCGAATGGCGAGTGACCAATATCATGTGCAAGGCAAATTGCCTCGGTAAGAGATTCGTTGAGTTGAAGTGCTTTGGCAATCGTCCTGCCTATCTGCGCAACTTCGATACTATGCGTTAGCCGCGTGCGATAATAATCGTCAAGTCCCGGCGTAAAAACCTGCGTTTTACCCTCGAGTCTTCTGAATGCGTGAGAGTGTATTACCCTGTCACGGTCCCGCTCAAAATCCGAACGGTAAGGATGAGGTTTCTCAGGGAAACTTCTTCCCTTCGTGTTTTTTCCTGTAACGGCAAACCTTTTATAATTATACTGCATAATTCAATTCAATATGTATTTTTTTACAAACAGGGAAGCTTGTTTTCACTGCTTACCTTTTTCAGCAAATCAAGAAGCTCGATTAAACTCTGACTGATAACTTTCGTATCGCCGCAAACGCTCATAAAATTCGTGTCACCGTTCCATCGCGGCACAACATGAATGTGCATATGTCCCGGCAATCCAGCTCCGGCACAGCGGCTAAAGTTCATACCAACATTAAAACCCTGCGGCTTAATAGCAAGTGACAAAGCTTTCTTCGATTCACGGATAAGTTTCATCATATCCAGTAATTCTTCATCGTTTGACTGGTCAAGCCCGGATATGTGCTTGACAGGAGCTATTAATAAGTGGCCGTTATTGTATGGATAGCGATTCAATATTACTACGCTATATTGGGTTCGCCATAAAACAAGATTTTTGTCGTCATCCTGCGGATGCGCGAGATTATGACAGATAAAACATTCCTCAGAATTTTCGGAATCGCCCTTAACTTTCGGCGTTTTTTCCGAATCAAGACCAAGAATGTAGTTCATTCGCCACGGCGCCCAGAGATTATCATGTTTAGTCATTTGCTGCTCGTCTCTCGTTTCATCGAAATTGTTTGTTTAATATTTATAATTGGATTAACGCTGATACCAATAGGAACTGAAGCCTCAATGATCATTTCGCATTTCTGGCTATATTCCTCGATTTGCCCAAGTTCAATATTAAAAAGTTCATGTCCCCGCCCCACCAGGTCGAGAAGCTTGTAACCTCCGAGAAAACCAAATGTTCCTCTCATCTGGAATTTTCCTGTAAAAGGAACCGGCCAGCTTTTGGGAACAGAATTGGAATTTTTATAATTACTATTTATAGCCGCAATATTCGCATTCTCACCCGGTTGGAGTTCATCGAGTTTATAAGTTACATCTCTCGCTAATCTGCTGACCATAGGAGTCGGAACAGATAATTTCGATGTCCAGCTTTGACCAATATTGATGCCGCGTGACGCATTTGGAATGCTCGCGATTGAATCCCAGAGAAACCACTGGACGGCCATAAAATCACCAATCATGTCCGGCTCTTTTATCCTGTTGTCACCTGTTCCGGAAGAGAATGCCTTTTGTGCTGTTTGTTTGATGAGTTCGTTCAATTCGGAATAATCATGTATTTTGCCGCTCGAATCAACTGTAAAAGTAAAAGTTGTACCCTTAAAATACTCGGCAGCGTCTTTAGGTGCGCCAACACTCCTGCTGACTTTCGCTTCCTCACATGCGGCTTGTATAGTTGTTAAGCCATAGGGATTAATCTTAACAGGCGTATATGCCATCACTAAATCCAGTTTTTCGATGGTTCTATTGAGTGCGGAGTCACTATTACCAACAGAGCTGTTTCCGGGATTCCAATCGACAACACTTTCTCTTTCGGATACAAACCTGTATCTTAAGGTTTCACCTTCCTGAAAATCCACCGTCAAAAGTACACCTTTTGCTCCATGTGACTTAAGATTATTATTACCGCACCCGGTTACGATGCTTAATAAAAATACAAACGATATTGCAAATATCCTGCTCAACTTTAGACCTTTATACTTTACAAAGAATGTCACTTAATTTTTTTAATATCATATAACCTCGTTGCTGTCATGTTCATAACGCTTGGAGGGCCTTGCTGGTCTTGATTGGGAAAAACCATAACCCATACGTTTTCTAAATTTTCCTGATATTTTATCAATGTACCTGTTGTGATATCCAGTTCCATCGAGCCTGTATATGTCGGCCTTACATCCGCGATAGAAGGAGTCGAACTTGCCGCCGAAGGAATTGCGCTCATCGAAATAACAGCTTTAAGATTACCATCGTTTTTTTCGACTTTTTCCAGCTTATAACTTTTCTCGAAAGAACTGGAACCCATTCTATCAAAATTATAACTAACTATGGAGTTCCATGTTTTTCCTGCTTTTAAGTCATTATCATTCGCGTCAGGAAGCGGAATAGAGTGTCGTGATTTGATACTGCTTTCAGAAATCAGGCCGGTTGCGATTTCATTGTTGGATGGAATATCTTTGATAGCACCCATAATGCTGCTTGTATCTCCAATTGCAGCAACCTGCCCCTGAGATGTAACTTCGATAGTATAACTCCGGCCTATTAACGCGGATAAAGCATCGTTGGGATTCTCGTCTTTAGAACTGTCAAAATCAAGCGTTACTTCATCGCGAACCTCGGAGTAATATTTCAACTCTTTAATAGTAATTTGCTCAATCGCGTTTCCCTGGGCATTAACGCTCTGTATAAGGTAGTCAAATACCATTTCAATTTTGCTGCTTGTCTGGCCGCCACCAAAATTCAAGGCATTTTCTTTCGCAGGGCCTTCGATGGAAACTTTTCTTTGGGACACGGTTTTCAGCCTGAAACTTCCGGATTGACCCGCCACTTTTGTTAAAGCAAGTTTCGTATCAGGATTTGATTTTACAAGATTTTCGACCTCAATAGTGTTTTCAGCACAGCCTGAGATGAAAAGAAACAGGCTTAAAATTCCAGCCGCCGCTAAATAATTTAATTTATATTGTCTCATTATCATTTCTCCAAGTAAGAAACAGAACATATCAAAATTATAATTGTACATACAATATGTAGAAAGACAACCGATTTTTTCTTTAATTATTCGCGAAAAGAAACTACAATACACCTTTAAGTTAAATTGGTATTTTATTTGGAGAAATGATATTATGAATAGTGATACAGTAAAGAAGGGTTTTCAGCGTGCGCCGCACCGCGCTCTGATGCGTGCAACCGGACTTAGTGAAGAAGATATTAAGAAACCTCTGATTGGAATAGCCAACAGCTTTTGCGAAGTTGTTCCCGGCCATGTCCATCTCAATAAGGTCGCCCAGGTTGTAAAACAGGCGGTTCGCGATGCGGGCGGAACTCCTCTTGAATTTAATACTATAGCGGTTTGCGACGGTATTGCAATGGGTCATACCGGTATGAAATATTCCCTGTCTTCACGCGAAATAGTCGCCGATTCAGTCGAAACGATGGTTCGCGCTCACTGTTTTGACGGGCTTATCTGTATTCCGAACTGCGATAAGATTGTTCCGGGCATGCTTATGGCATCGGTAAGAGTAAACGTTCCGACAATTTTCGTTTCAGGCGGACCTATGGCCGCGGGCAAAACCAAAGACGGCAAAGCGGTTGACCTGATCAGTATTTTTGAAGGCGTCGCACAATTTAACGCGGGTAAAATTGATGAAAACGAGTTGAAGGAACTCGAATGCGCAGGCTGCCCTTCCCAGGGAAGCTGCTCAGGTATGTTCACCGCAAATTCAATGAACTGCCTTTGCGAAGCAATCGGTATGGCTATGCCCGGGAATGGTACAATTCTTGCGATTGCACCAGAACGACAGGAACTTTACAAATCGGTCGGCAGGCAAATAATGACCTTAATCAAAAAGGACATCAAGCCGCTTGATATTATCAATCAAAAATCCCTGGACAACGCGCTCATCCTCGATATGGCTATGGGCGGCTCAACAAATACTGTTCTGCATACCCTCGCGATAGCAAACGAAGCCGAAATCAAGTACGACCTTGGCCGAATCAATTCTATTTCAGCGAAATGTCCGAATATTTGCAAAGTTTCTCCATCAAGTAAATTTCATGTCGAAGACGTAAACGCCGCGGGCGGAATCAGCGCGATTTTGAAGGAAATAAGCAAAATCCCGAACCTGCTTAATAAGGATTGCATAACAGTTACCGGAAAAACGCTCGGACAAAATATCTCAAAAGCAAAAATTACAAATAACGAAGTAATTCATTCACTGAAAAATCCATATTCGATAACCGGCGGACTTGCTATTCTCAAAGGCAATCTCGCGCCGAAAGGCAGCGTTATAAAAACCGCGGGCGTCGCTCCTGAAATGCTTGTCCATACCGGCCCTGCTGTTATTTTCGAGAGCCAGGAAGAAGCATGTGACGGAATTCTCGCTGGCAAAGTCAAAGCCGGAGACGTCGTTGTTATTCGCTGCGAAGGCCCGAAAGGTGGCCCGGGAATGCAGGAAATGCTCAGCCCGACAAGTTATATCATGGGCGCCGGACTCGGCGGATCAGTAGCGTTAATCACAGACGGCAGATTTTCCGGCGGCACACGAGGCGCATGCATTGGCCACGTCAGTCCCGAAGCGGTTGCCGGCGGACCAATAGGCCTGCTGAAAAATGGCGACATAATCGAAATTAATATTCCAAAGAATAGTATTAAAGTAAAAGTCTCGAATAAAGTTCTGGCGGAGCGCAGGAAAAAATGGAAAGCGCCAAAACCCAGAATTACAAAAGGCTGTCTCGCGAAATACGCATCAATGGCAACCAGCGCGGATACCGGCGCAGTTTTGAAGTGGTAAATATTTTAATAAAGTGTGCTGTGTCCACCATAATTCTAAAATGGTGTGCATAGCACACCCTACATATTTAATAAAAATATTCGTGTTCATTTGAGCCTGGCCATCCCAAGGGGACGTATGAATTCGTGAAGATATGAAGAAAGGGCATCCTGTAGTATAATTTGGGTGTTTTGT
>CAZVOA010000063.1:0-9594 GCA_964628465.1 uncultured Pirellulales bacterium
TTTTGAGGCAATAAGAAATTTATTTCTTGACTTTGAGTTCTTCATAGGTGGTTTTAATTTTGACAGGATTTACAGGATAAACTTGATTAATCGTTTAAAATGTTTGGTTGCGGCTATGTATTTTTAGTTGGTGTGCATAGCACACCCTTTTTTCTTTGCGGCTTGGCGCCTTTGCGGGATTTTATTTTGAAAAACTATTTTTCTGAAAGTTGCTGAAGTGAAGCGGGCTTTATCCTAAATCCGAAACAGATTCCAAATCCTAAATATTAAGGTTTGAACATTTGATTTTTTGAAATTTGAAGTTGTTTAGAAATTAGGATTTAAAATTTAGAAATTTGATGATAGGATAGGTTTGTGAAAGTTAATATAAGGATTTTACCCTTGTGAAAGGATTATTATGGAAGTTGAAGCGTTTCTTTTATGCGATTGCGCTACGGACCAGCAGGGAAAATTGAATATTCTCGGCGCGTTCGACAGGCTTTACACACGAAAAATTCCGGCGATACATCCAGCCTGTGCGGTAGCCGTGCGATTGCGATTCTCGAAATTCGAGGAAGGCGACCACACAATGAAAATCAATTTCATTGATTCTGACGGCAATTCAGCCGGACCTGTACTGGAAAGAACCATCTCGATACACATGCCGGAAAACGAGGATTCCACAATTAGAAATATTATTCTGAATATTCAGGGCTTGAGATTGAATACAACTGGTGAATACAGGTTCGATTTTGCGATGGACGGCGAACAGGCGGCGTGTCTGCCGCTAAAAGTAATAGAAGTACCTGAAAGAGCTGCACAGGAATAATTGTTTAAAATAAGAAAAAATGCAAAATATTACAACAATTGTAACATTTTGTGTAATTATTTGGTATCATAAGTAGTTTGCAGTTCCGGCGGCGTAGCCGGACATTTTATGTTTTTTAAGAGGAAGTTTTGGAGAGAAATGTTATGAATCAACTACTCAGAAAATCAGGAAAATGTTTTATATTTACAGCTATTTTCGTTTTATTCGCCGGAATGACAACAGTCAATGCCCAGGAAAATATTCTCGGCGACTGGTCATTTACAATGGAAATGCCGGACGCAGGCGGAATGGGCGGCCCCGGCGGCGGTATGAATATTTCAATTAATTCCACCTTCAGTAAAGGCAATGATGGTGTCGTCACAGGTACATGGATAATGAGTTTCGACATGCCGGAAGGCGGTATGGGCGGTCCCGAAGGCGGAATGGGCGGCTTCCAAATGCCGGCATTCAAAATCGTTGACGTAAAAATAGACGGCCAGAAATTATCTTTCACACGCAAATCTGAAGGTGACGCTGCCGCCGATGCAATGGGTGGCGGAATGATGATGGAAGACAGGCAGTTCACAGGCACAATCAAAGGTGACTCAATCGAACTGAAATCTTCATCACAAATGGGCGAAATGACATACAAAGGAACACGCAAGGCCGCAACGGCTCCAGCAGCAACAACATCTACAGCAGCAGGACTTGAAGGCGACTGGCTGTTCACAATGAGTATGGCAGACAGCGGCATGGGAATGGGAGCGATGGAATTTATCATCAAATCAACCATTACCAAAAACGCCGATGGAAAATACTCAATGACATGGGAACAGCAGGAAGCCCCGGATGCAGGCGGAATGGGCGGTTTTGCTATGCCGCAGGTCAAAAACGAAGATATCAAACTCGATGGCAGTAAACTCACATTCAAACATATCGCGAGTTTTGGTGATATGGGCGGCATGGGCGCAGGCGGTGGAGACATGGTCTTCAACTTCACAGGTACTCTCAAAGGCGACACTATAGAAGGTAAACTCGCCGGCACAGATAACGGTATGGGAATGGGCGCAACAGAAATGACAATAGTTGCGAAAAAACAATCAAAAGCTCCAGTCGCAGCAGTATCAGCTTCAACAACCAGTCTCGAAGGGGCATGGGAATTCGTAACAACTTTCAGTGACATGGGAATGGAAATCAAAGCCAACGCAACCTTCACAAAAACCGCTGACGGCAAATATTCATGTAAATGGGAAGCCCTGCCAATGGAAGGCGGTATGGGTATGGGTGACACGCCTGTTCCGACAGTTACAGTTTCCGATATCAAACTCGATGGCGAAAAATTAACTTTCGTTCAGAAAGTCGATTTAACCGCTATGCAAATGGGCGAAATGACATCCAACTTCAGCGGGACACTTAAAGGCGACAAAATCGAAGGTGCATTCGCGAGTGATATGGGCGAATCAAAATCAGTAGCGACCCGCAAGAAAGCAGCAGGATCGCCAGCAGCAGCTCCAGCCGCTGGCAGTGACGCACTCGCAGGAAACTGGGAACTTACAATGAGCATGGCTGATAACGGCATGGGAATGGCTATGGAATTTAATATAAAGTCAAACATTACAAAAGACGCCGCTGGTAAATACGCCATGACTTGGGTACAGACAATGAACGCGCCAGAAGGTATGGGCGGCCCAGGTGGTGACATGGGTGGAATGCCTCAACCGACAGTAACCATTTCCGATATTAAACTCGATGGCGAAAAACTCACATTCACACAGAAAGTCATCTTTGGCGATATGGGCGGCGGAATGGAAATGGGACCAATGGAAATGACCTCAAAATTCACCGGAACAGTCAAAAACAATGTAATGGAAGGTAAAATGTTAGGTGAAGACAACGGCATGGGAATGGGTGCAATGGAATTTGCTGTTAAAGGAAGCATGAAATAATAAAAAGAAGAATTTATTTCTTAGAAAAATAAACAAGCAGCCCTATTATGACATAATCAGAATGGGGCTGCTTTATTTTATCGCCTGAAATAATTTATCAGCCAGAGAATGAGCATTAGAAAAATTGATAAAACAATACTGCTCGCTATCGGGACATAAACTTTCCAGTTTCGTGAGCCGAACTCAAAATCGCCAGGCAATTTGAACAGGCCAAATTTACCAAGCACAAGAATCAACACTCCCATCGCGGCTATACACAGCCCGACAAGGATTAGTATCTTACCAATTTGCTGAGGCCCGGTTTCCATAATAATACATTAATGCTACAGATTTTGTCTTGTTGAGCGAATATATTGTGTTACATATTTTGCTTTATTCTTTCATAGACGACTCTGGCTTCTTTTTTATTCGTCCAGTAAAAACCAACGCGGATTTTAACTCTCGTCCAGTCGGCGGTTTCTGCTTTGAGATCAATAAAGACTACCTTATTCGTAAGAGTCTTTGCCTGTATTTCCCCGGTAAGTCCGTCCTGCTGCTCTTTAGTTACGTTAAACTTCATTTCATCGAGCGTTTTAATAATGGTTTTATATACATAGTCGATTTTCGCGTCCTCGACCCAAACCAACTCACCCATTGTACTCGACCACGGCTTTTGCGGCGAGACTGGACCACTCGAACAACCCAGAAATGAAAACATCATTGCCAGCGATACAACAGACAAAACTGCTTTTTTCAACATATATAATCCTTTCAAACAATCATCCTTTACCAATAATAATGTACTAACTCACGGATTTTTTTGTCATATATTTCTTTGACCTTATCCATAATTTCTTTTGGAATCGCCGGTAAATCGGAAGCAGAGAAATTTTCAATTGCCTGGGAAGGTCTCTTTGCGCCAGGAATAGTGCATGTCACCGCATCAAACATTAAAATCCATTTTAAAGCAAATTGTACGAGGGACATATTTTTAGGGCAGATTTCTCTTAGCCGCTCAACCACTTCCAGGCCGCGTTCATAATCCAGACCGGAAAAAGTCTCTCCTTTATCAAATTCTTCGCCGTGCCTGTTAAATTTACGATGGTCATCGTTTGTAAATTTCGTATCGGATTTCATTTTGCCCGTTAACATACCGGAAGCCAGAGGAACTCTCGCGAGAATTCCAACTTTGCGTTTTTTCGCCTGCTCGAAGAAAAGCTCCGACGGCCTGTGGCGAAACATATTAAAAATAATCTGCACCGTCTGTACATTCGGATATTCAATCGCTTTTAGAGCTTCTTCCACTTTTTCGACACTTACGCCATAATGACGAATTTTTCCCTGTTTTACAAACTCATCCAGAATACCAATAACTTCAGGATTGTAAAATACTTCAGTTGGCGGACAATGAAGCTGGAGCAAATCAATAGTCTCGACACCAAGGTTTATCAAACTGCGGTCAACGAAAGCGGTCAAATTCTCCTTGTTATATCCTTTTGCGATATGCGGATTAAGACGCCTGCCCGCTTTCGTAGCGACATAAATCTGTTCCTTCGATTCTCTGCAAACCTGCCCGACCAATCGCTCGCTTCTGCCGTCGCCGTAAACATCCGCCGTATCGATAAAATTGACTCCCATCTCGATTGCTTTTCGCAATGCGTCAAGAGATTCCTTATCATCGACCGGACCCCATGTCCCGCCGATAGCCCATGCTCCAAAACTTATTTCCGACACTTTCCAGCCGGTACGTCCCAATTCACGATATTTCATAAATAATCTCCGTAGTTTCAATATCCTCTGTTCCGCTTCAATTCTTCAATCTGTTGTTTTAACTGACGATTCTCAAGTTCAAGTTCGGTTTCCCTATCCATATTCCCTATGTTTTTGGCAGAATTTGTTATTATATCTTCGGTAAAATAAACTCCAGCGAGAACACTCGTCTTACAAGTTGCCTGATGAATATTTCCATCTTTGTCCTGATACTTAACTTCATATATCCTCTCCTGTTTTGAACCGAACCAGCCTTTACCAAATGGATTCCAGTTTTTCTCAATCACCCTTCCCCCACGCGAATGAATATACTCATCGACGCGGTCGTGGTCCATAGTACCGGCAATTAAGCGTATAATTATAATAACAGGAATTATTAAAATGAATATTGCCAACACTTCCATAAAAATATCTCACCTATTTTACAATCCTGGAATAATCCCATCTGAATCCATCGAGTCATGGCCGGAAACATATGCATCAATTTCCACTTTGTGTATGCCCCAGTATTCCAGCGCGTTTTGAAGTTGAGAATTCATCATTGAACCGGCTTTTTTTCTCATATACCATGCAAAAATAAAGAATGGCCAGAAAATCGGAATTATCGCAAACGGAATCATAAACCAGCCGAAACCTTTGAGCATGGCTTTTCCCATTTTAAGCTGCTGTGCCGCGTCACGCAGATAAATAAGACGCCTGCGTCTCTGCTCACTCTGGCTGTATTGCGATATAGCTTCGTCAAATTCCGCAAGCTGCTTTATATCCAAAGGATTTCTTTGATAACCATTAGAAGAATGAAAATGATGCGTATGGTGCATGTGATTCATCTATTCCTCTTGTTATTAATCTCGATCAGTTGAATCAGGAGAAATTTTTTCCGCATGGAAATTTTGTGAAGTTCTACCTGAAGTACTCGGGGAATATCTTTCCCATACGCGTCCATTGCTGCTATCGAGTACATAAACATGGTTGTCTCTTGAGACTATTTTAAAGCGCCCTTCAGAAGAAATACTCGTAAAATCCGCCGCACCCATAACTAATGTGATGCAAAAAGTAACTAATACACCAATTATAAAACTCTTGAAATCAATCTTGTTCATTGTTCTCCCTTTCAGATTAATTAAACATTAACTATTGAGCCTGCAAAACAATTTTTGCTGTCATTATACAGATATATACGCCCGAACAGCAAAAACTTCAAGAAAAAAGAATAAACTCCAAAAAGATTAAGACTGATATCTTTGATATAATTATTTGCTGGATTATATTAATTGGATTCAACTCCAGAGAAGTTGGTAGATTTAAATACGATTAACATATAAGTCTTTTGGATTTAAGGCTTTAATGCGATAATTCCACCGCCTTTAGGCGGAATAAAAGTAGGTTTTTACCAACTATTTTGGAGTTGAACCCACATTTTTACTCTTCTTCACTTTCTGGAATCGACAATTGCTCAGTATCGAATAGCTTATCCGGCAGATTCGGATTTTCCTCCAGCAAGTAAATCCGGATGATCCGGTTTTCTTCATAAGTTTTGTCGCTGTTTTCCCGGAACGGAAAACGTGTCGTCATTTTCAGATGCATGGTTTTTGGATACCATTGCCCATCGGAGGTTTGGGCGTATTCTGTTACATCAGTAATATTTGTCGTTTCAACAATGTTCCATTTATCTTCGACTGATTCAAGCCAGTTTTCATCCTTCTGCCATGGAGCATCTGCACGTTTTTCTTCTATATATCGCCGGAAACAGTAATCCTTTGCCGAGTCAATATACAGCACTTTCCGCTCCGGTAACTGGCCGAATTGACTCTGGCTCGTCACTTCCATACCCAGCAAGTCATTTTCTTTTGAGAAATCATCCTCATACATCCGTTCTGGTTCTCCCATCATCCACAATACACGCCATCCAAAATCATCTATGTCATCATCGCCGTATTCGTCCCCTTCCGGTCGTCGCAGAGGCGTACGAAGTACTAATTCTCCTTCATCTTCGACAAGTTTGTGCGCCAATAAGCCGTCATAAATCCTTATAGCTCGCGGGCATATTTTTTGCGAGACATATGGAGACAGACGAGCTATAGAATAATTCAGTAATGTACCCACGTCAGTAGAAATGCCTTTGTCTATATTTTGAGAGAGTTGTCGTCTGTACACATCAACCCTTAATTTCTTACCCTGACTGTAAATAACCATACCTTCAATCATGGATTCGGTGCCATCAGTTTCCACAATGTTTTCTAATTGGATTGCCATATAATTTTTCAGGAAACCGGATTTATGATCATTGATTTGACTTTTGATTTCTTTGACGCGTTCATCCGGCACTTTATTGATTATGGTTACATCAGCAGGAACACCGAGTTCATATATATCTACAGGGGCAGATTCCGCCGGCTCAGATGTACTCTTTTTTGTAAGGATCAGATTATCCTGAACATCATAATAGCTCAACTCCGCTCGACTTAAATATAATTCATTCCGGTTGACCCATAATTTAGTATGAATCCTCTTTACTATCGTATTATTTATCATCGTATTCGACATATATTTATTCGGATCAACGCTGATATTATTCAATATTTCATTATATTCTATCACTGTCAGCTTTACACCATCTTCCAGTAATTCACTTTGATGGATTTCGAGGCCCTCTTGCGAAAGTTTTTTGATATATTCATCAACTTGCTCATCCGGCCCAGGCCACTCACCGCTGAGCGGTTGAACAACCATCGTATTATCTTCAGGACGGTAAACACTCCAGATCATTTTTTCATAATCAAGTTGATGCAGATAACCTTTACTGTAAACTATAAAAGCCTGCTTTCGATTATAATCAACGATGTGAGTTTCAAAGTCAACAGGTTCCGTTTGACCTGGAAAATAGTTTTCTGTCACCGACTTGACAATTGTAAATTTTCGCATATTTTGGGATACTTTTGTCAATAACTGTGCCGCATTCAGCTGCGATTCGGGTAGAAACTGCATTGCAATAAATACAGCGAAAATGATCGTGGCCGCTGAAATATATCTTGTTGTCTTATCTTGCATAATCATTCTCCAGACATTCTTTCCGGCTGAAGATTTGTCTTTTTCCTGATCACTGAGCAGCTTTCGTATATCCTCAATATCCCGCTGGACTGCTTCCTTCGGCAACTCGAATTCCGCAATTTCACTGAAATGCTGAACAAGTTTTTCTTCGGATATATTTTTATTCATAAGACACCTCCATATCAATTTGATCAGAGAGCTTTTGTCGTAACTGTTTGATCGTTTTTGAACACAAAGACCTTAAGTAGTCAGGATTTTTACCAAGCCGCTCAGCGATTTCTTCATACGTTTTTTCTTCAATGAAACGCATCACAATCACATTTCGAGCGAGTTCCTTGAATGTAGCAGTGATTTGAAGTACCTGCTGGAGCTGTTCCTGTCGGATCATTTTTGTGAGAGTTCCCTGATTCGTAATTTGTGTGAGCTGAACTGGTTCCAAAGATATACCATAACATTGTTTATGCTTATGCCGCCGAAATGCCAGGTTCGCCGCGGCTTTCCACGCATAAGCATACGGATTGTCTGCATGATCAAAACCATATGAAGTGCTCAACTTGATGAAAAGCTCCTGCATCAAATCACGCGTCGTATGCTCACATCGAGTCAATCTCGCCAGCAATCGGTGCAATTGTTCACCATGCTGTTCCAGCAGTTTAAGTACCTTGTCCTGTCTATTTTTCATGAATTACCTCTGTTAAATTCATTTAGAATCAGTCAGCTTTCATAAATACAGATACATTAAATCCCCACCGCGCACCAGTATTTATTAAAATATTTTCATTAAACTGCATTTTTTTTATTTAAAAAAGGAAAAGGTCGATTGCTTTATTACAATCGACCTTTATAAATCCTGGCGATGACCTACTCTCACCCGTAAGGACTACCATTGGCCGCAAGAGCTTAGCTTCTGTGTTCGGAATGGGTACAGGCGTTTCCTCTTACGTATGTTCACCAGGAAATTCGTATTAACTCAACTTTCGTTGAGATAATTTCTAATTTCAAAGAAAATTAAAAAAAATGCAGATGCGTATATGAGCAAAAAAATAAGACGTTTTGACCATATATTCAATCAATGATTGATACGGTCAAGTGATTGAGCGTTAGTACCGGTTAGCTAAACAGTTTTCGCTGCTTACACACCCGGCCTATCAACCTGGTAGTCTTCCAGGGCTCTTCTGGTCCGAAGACCACGGAATTATTATCTTGGAGTGGGCTTCCCGTTTAGATGCTTTCAACGGTTATCCTTTCCCGACTTAGCTACCCGGCGCTGCCCCTAGCGGGACAACCGGTACACCAGCGGTCAGTACTTCCCAATCCTCTCGTACTAGGGAAATATCTCCTCAAAATTCCTACGCCCACGGCAGATAGGGACCGACCTGGCTCGCGCCGGTCTGAACCCAGCTCGCGTACCACTTTAATGGGCGAACAGCCCAACCCTTGGGACCGCCTTCAGCCCCAGGATGTGATGAGCCGACATCGAGGTGCCAAACCTCCCCGCCGCTATGAACGCTCGGGAGAGATAAGCCTGTTATCCCCAGAGTACCTTTTATCTGTTGAGCGATGGCCATTCCACACTGCACCACCGGATCACTAGGTCCTGCTTTCGCATCTGCTCGACTTATGAGTCTCGCAGTTAAGCACACTTATACCCTTATGCTCTAAACGTGATTGCCAACCACGCTGAGTGTACCATTGAACTCCTCCGTTACCTTTTAGGAGGAGACCGCCCCAGTCAAACTGCCCACCTAGCACTGTTCTGTGCCCGGATTCACGGGTCACAGTTAGGTGACTAACATAGCAAGGGTGGTATTTCAAGGATGGCTCCACAACGTCCGAGAACGCTGCATCAACGCCTCCCACCTATCCTACGCAAGATATGCCAGGCATCAATACCAGGATACAGTAAAGGTTCATGGGGTCTTACCGTCTTGCCGCGGGTATGCGGTATCTTCACCGCAACTACAATTTCACCGAGTCCGTTTTTGAGACACTGCTCCAGTCGTTACGCTGTTCATGCACGTCGGAACTTACCCGACAAGGAACTTCGCTACCTTAGGACCGTCA
>CAZVOA010000064.1:0-8840 GCA_964628465.1 uncultured Pirellulales bacterium
CCAGTATTTTCAAGGACTTACAGCAATTTTTTATAGGGGCGTTGAAGTCAGGAAAGTGAATATCTATTTGATAATGTAAAGAAACTAGAATGGTTTCAATCAATTCAATGGAAAGAGGAAACGAAGTAGTGTGCTCTGTGGCATGGTTATAAAAACAGCATGGGCTGAAGCCCATCCTACAACTACAACGCCATTAGGATGGGCCACCTATTAATTGATGATAACGGCACAGAGAAAATAATAAATTTCCCTAAGAAATACTCCATTAAAAATTTCATAAAAAAGGTGGGCTGCAATAATACTTATGCAGACCCACCTGAATTTGCTTATCGATAGCTTTTGTATTCTTTTCTTCGGCGATTTTAGAACCGCATGAAGAAATCCCAGGTCTCTTTTGCGATCCAGTTGACATTGGAACCGGGGTCTTTTTCGTTATTTGAATGGCCACCCACGAATGAGCCGAACAGTACTGGATATTCTTCCGGAAGCCCTTTGAACTCAGTGGTGACATGTGTCGGGCCGGTTGCGATTGGTATTTCGGGCAGTTCTTTAAGGCCGTTGTCTTCGATGTGTGTCAGGACGCAATATTTGCCGCCCTGTTTTTGTGCATCCGAGTTGATGTACTTGCAAAGGTTGTCCTGTGTGCCGGTCGTGCTAAAAAACGCGATTGGTTTGTGTTTATTTTCAGGAAGATAGATATTCCAGTTGGCCGGAGCATAGCAGGCAACGGCACGAAGATCATCCTGGAATTCAAGCGAGAGCGAGTAAGAAACCATTGCGCCAAAGCTGAAGCCGCAGCAGAATACGCGGGATGTATCTATGCTCAGCTTTTCCTTGAACAGTTTAAGCATGTCAGCGAAGAAAATATGGTCTTTATCATCACGGCCGCGCCACGGTGACTGGTCGGTGTATCCCTGCGGTGCCACGAAAATGACGGGGACATTATCCTTTTTCGCATATGTTTTCAGTTCATAATAATTATTGTCCACCATCGTTTTCATATTTCCGCCCATCATGTGCATTGCAAAAATCAGGCGGTGTGGTGTGTTCTTATCGTAATTTTCTGGAATGTCGATAGTGTATTGTCGTGTAAGTCCTGCGCTCTCCATCGTGTAGATTCCGCTTTTGAAATCTCCAAGGTCTTTGCCGAAGCCAGCGCTGGGGACTGGAGCGTTCTTCAATTTATAAGCGGCTTTAACGGCTGTTGAGGCCGCCGCGTTCGGATCTGCGGATTGCTGAGCAAAGCAAATCCCGCATGTCATTAATGCAACCAATAAAATAAGTATAAACCTGCGATTCATTTAAATTCTCCTGATTTATTTAGTATAGCGTTATCTGTATGTCACTGTGACCCAGATATCATTTTGTATATCGTGTATGATTCAGACGATTTCATTATTTTAGCATAAATCTGTTTATTTATTTGCTTAAAAATACCCATTCCAATTGGATGAAATATACCCCTAACGGCAGGTTTCGTCAATCAATATTATGCGTCAAATTGTGGTTTGATTTGACAGCCGCTCAGTAATTGATATAATCATCTCTGTTGTTGGAAATGATATTTCCTGTAAACTGTCCGATCATTTGAGCGATAGAAAGGTCAACAATGAAGAAAGTTCAATTTGTTTTCAAAAAACCCCATTTAATGCTCACAATCGCATCTTTATTACTGTTATGCAGTTGTGCATCAATGGAGGCCAGTAATCAGTCGAATAACGCGAATTCACCCCAATATGGAATGGGTAATCCATACCTGCCGCTGTGGGAACATTTGCCTGACGGTGAGCCGCGGGTTTTTGAGGATCCCGATAATCCGGGCAAATACCGCATTTATATTATCGGTTCGCACGATGTCAGAGCGACCAGTTATTGCGGCCCAGATGTCAGAGAATGGTCAGCTCCGGTTGAGGATTTATCCAACTGGCGTGATGAAGGACCAATTTTTACTTACAAGGTCAACAACCAGTGGGATGTTATGTATGCTCCAGACCTTGTTGAGGTCAAGGGTAAAGATGGTAAGAAAGTTTATTATCTCTATCCCCACAGCACCAGCCGGAACCCGATGGTGGCCAAAGGTGATCGTCCCGACGGGCCATTTACTCCTATCAATATGACTGAAGATGGAACTCGAGCAATACCTGGAAGCATAATGGGTTTTGACCCGGCAGTATATATTGATTACATCACAGACCAAAGCGACCCTGATTTCGGAATAGGTTTCAGAGCTTACGGATACTGGGGATTCCAAAGATCGTCAGCAGGTCAGTTGGATCAGAAAACCATGTATTCACTCAGACCCGGAACCCAGGCGATTGACCGTTTTATTCCCGATACCTCACGAGGCGGTGGACGAGCTGGCGGGCGAGCCGGTGGACGACGAGGCGCTGCACAGCCCGAAGCACAACCCGCTGTTGAAACTAATGCGGAACCGGTTAATTATCCCTATCTTTTCCCCGGCGAGAATCCTGCCTCTTTCAGCTTCTTTGAAGCTGCGTCTATTCGCAAAATCGGCAACAAATATGTGTGGATTTACAGCGGAAATTCCGGTTCTGAATATGGAATTGGCGGGGCAACTGCTACGTTGCGTTATGCCTATGGTGACTCTCCGCTGGGGCCATGGAAAAGCGGCGGCGTTCTCGTTGATGCACGCGCGGTTGTACCGACTCAGGATGGAACAAGACTGCAAACAACTTTTTCGGGACACAACACTCATGGCAGCATCGAGTTTATGAACGACCAGTATTATGTATTCTATCACAGGGCGCCGAGAGGATTTGCAAACGCACGTCAGCCTATGGTTGCGCCCGTCCATGTTCAAAACGATAACAAGACCGTAGCAGAAGGCGGTAAAATTACCATTACGGGTTATGACCCTTACGCCAAAGACAATATCTGGACAGCAAAAAGCCAGAGCAATGAATATACCGGAGCCGAAGTGACTTCGGAAGGTTTCAATATCTTTGGACTGAATCCATATCTATATTACTCCGCTGGATACGCGTGTTATCTTTCCAACCAGCAAGTTATGCAGGATTCGTGGGATAATTGGGACAATAATATGCCGCTTACAAATGTGCAAAACGGCAATGTAATCGGATACAAGTATTTCGGCTTTGGCGGACTTGACAAAGACACAAAAGGTTTGAAGGCTTTTGAAGGAACCAAACCCGGCAATAACACCGTTTTCAACCTGTTCCTTACTCCAAGAACTGCTGACGCGTTTAAGATTAACGTCTGGCTTGACGGACCATGGGACAACGAGACATGGAAAGGCAAAAAAATTGGTGAAATTAATGTACCTGCGAATGCCGCACAGGAAGTTACACAATTCACTGTTAATGTTGCAGCGGCTGTTGACAACCTCGATGGAAAACATGCTATATTCCTCGTAGCCGAAGGTTCCTGCGATATCATTGGATTGGGATTCAGTTCAGACAAAAAGAAAATTGTTCGCCCGGTTCCGCCGTCTATCAGTATTAAGGTGAACGGCGTGGATGTCCAACTACCCGCCACTCCGGTAAGATCAACAAACACCAACGGTATTACAGATGTGACTCTTTACCAGGCTGCTTACGCCGTACCTGCCGATGTTACGGGAATACCACAGGTAACCGCGTCCGCAAGTGACAGCAAGGTTAAAGTGGATATTAAACAGGCGGAATCAAGAGACGGAACTGCTGTTGTGAAATTTGATTATAACGGCATGGTTAAAACTTATAATGTTGTGTTAAGATAAAACTTTTCGGTTACAAACTCGAATTAAACACAACATAAACTGAAAAATATAGTGCAAGGTGTCAGCATCTTTAGATTAGCTTTCACCTTGCACTTTTTTTATTGGGCCTTGACTCGACTGAACTCGGCGAAGTCAGAAATCGCTGAGTACATGAGGACACAAAGAAATATTACAGGGCTAAATATCAATAAGACAAAGATGAAATTGATGGACACTGATTTTAGTCTTGAGTCTTTATGTCTGTTTTGTTGGTTCTTTCATCTATCGTGCTGGAACTGAACAGAATTTTCATTATCATTCCACTGGCTGACTGAAAAACCGTTTTTATCCTTGTCGGTAATTAATGCCGTAGTCGGCGCAATCTTATCGAATATCTTCTTAAGTTCAGGGTGACATAAATCCCAGTTAATATCTTTCGACAGTGGAGAAATACCAGCTTCACAGGCCGGGTTATAGTGACCTGAACAAAAATATTGAATCATTGTATCTTCAGTAAAAATATTGCCGTGCGCAAATCCCGGCGGAATCCAAATCCATTCGCCGCAGTTCATATCATTGTCTGAAGGCATATCATAAAGAATTATATTCCCGAAAGTCGGTGAACCTTTTCTTATGTCCAGAACCATGTCAATCATTCGTCCCCGAAGCGTACGAACAAGTTTGCCTATGTACGGATTCCATTGGAAATGCAGGCCGCGAATAGTGCCGGTTTTTGAAAAACTTTCGTTGCACTGTACAAATTCAACGTCCTTCATAAATTCCATAGTTTCAGGATTGTGAAAATCGGTTTTGCGATAACTTTCTGTAAAATATCCCCTGTGGTCGCAAAAACGAGCGAATTTAATTACTTTAACAGCCGCGAATTCAAGTTCTTTAATTTCGATTATCTTCATCTAACAAATCCAAATATCTTATATAATAATATAAACATGGTTCAAAACATTTGCCTATTTAACCTGTATATGAACTTTTGTCAAATATAAAAGACAGTTCTGCTTTATTCGTGTACCTATGATTCTGTTAGTTTCTCGCGACAATTAAAATCAAATCGAGATAACGGCTAAATTTGATTTATTTTCAAATGAAAATTGATGTAAACTTGTTTTTGGGTATAATTCGTATGTTTTCTTAAAAAAGGCTCAAAATTAATGCAAAAAGACATAAAAATATATACTGTTGGTCAGATAAACACGCTAATCAAAGTAGTTCTCGAACAGAATCTACCGTCGAGATTTGTGGTTAAAGGAGAGATCCGGGATTTCAAACGCCATTCGAGCGGCCACTGCTATTTTTCACTCAAAGACGTTACCGGAGTTTTGCCCTGCGTCATGTGGGCGAGCAAATTCAAATCCGTAAAATTCGATTTCGACGATGGAATGGCCGTCTTAAGTACTGGTTATATAGATGTTTACGAAGCCAGTGGCAAATACCAGTTTTATGTCGAAAAGCTCGAACCAGCCGGAGTTGGAGCGTTGCAATTGGCTTTCGAGCAGATGGTAAAAAAACTCCAGGCCGAAGGACTTTTCGATGACGAGCATAAAAAGCCAATTCCGAAATACCCAGAAAGGATTGGAATTGTAACCAGTGAAACGGGAGCGGCGGTTCACGACATAGTCGATAGCATTTACAGCCGCTGGCCTTGTGTGAAACTTTTCCTGTATCCGGTTCCGGTTCAGGGAGAGGGAGCGGCAGCGAAAATCGCTTCTACATTGCGGGAAATTAACAAAAAAAACAAAACCCTGAAACTTGATATTCTGATAGTTGGCCGGGGCGGCGGTTCGCTCGAAGACCTCTGGGCATTCAACGAAGAAATACTCGCAAGAGCCATTTTCGACTCGAAAATCCCCATTATCAGTGCTGTAGGCCACGAAGTTGATACGACAATAGCCGACTTGGTCGCTGACAAAAGAGCATCGACTCCGACCAAAGCAGGCGTAGTAGCCGTACCCGATATGTACGAAATTCTCGAACAGTTGAACAATATCGAAATGAGAATCGCCGGACATACACACGGAATTTTGCGGTTGGCGAATCAAAATCTGAAAACTATACTTGCGAGCGCTATGTTCAGAAATCCAATATTAATCGTGCGCACTTCCGAACAGCGGCTGGATGAAATATCTTCCGAATTGGCAGAATCAATGCAAAATCTATTGAATCACGCCAAACGAATGCTATCTGATAGTTATGAAAAAGTCGTTAAAATCGAGCCGCACAGGCTTATAGGTGTTAAAAAACTCGAATTGAACAACCTGCAAAACCGCACTAATACAGCTATAAACGCAATAATTAACAAATTTCAAATACAGATTACCGCAGCATCGAACCGTCTTGAAGGGCTGAATCCGAAATCTGTACTACAACGCGGCTACAGCATTACAAAAAACCTCAAAACGGGCAATTTAATAAGGACTGCCGACGATATTCAGCTCGGAGATTTAATAATAACTGAGCTGGCCGAGGAAAATATGATTGAAAGTAAGGTCATAAACAAGTAAAACTATATATCATGGCAGAAAAAAAACAGAATAACAGTATTGAAAAGATGAATTTCGAGGACTCGATTCGCGAACTGACTAATATTGTCGGTAAAATCGAGCAGGGTCAAATCCCGCTGCAGGATAGCATCGAGCAATACGAAAAAGGAATGACCCTGATAAAGCATTGCAGGGAAATACTCCTGAAAGCTGAAAAGAGAATCGAAAAGATATCCCAAACAGAAGATACGGAACAAAAGGTCGAAGAAGTAAAGGAAGACGAAGGAAACCTCCCATTTTAACGGGAGATATTTATAAGTTTACGCGAGCGTGGCGGAACTGGCAGACGCGCAAGGTTTAGGTCCTTGTGTCCAAAAGACGTGTAGGTTCGACTCCTATCGCTCGCATTAGAAAATATATCATATTCAAGATACTATCTTAACATGTTGCCGCATAAGCACTTATATTATAAATAGCTTTGTTTTTATACTATGTTCTGTTTCCTTATTCAAAATTGGGTTTGTTTTACAAAATAGTCGTTAGTCGCTGGTCGTTGGTATTTAGTTTTTTAGGATTGGCTTTGTTTCACAAATTCTTCTGACTCCTTTCTCATGTCTTAGGTCTCAAGTCTTGACAAAATTGGCTTTGTTTTTTCATTTTCCATAAAAGGTACAAAATGCTCAAAAATGTTTTGAATATTTATCATTATGAAATTTGATATTGTTTCGGATTTATAGTTTCGATATTAGCTTTTCCGCCGCAGGTGGGTGAATTGGCTTTGTTTTTTAAAACGAACCCAAAATTCACACGTTTTAGCACCAATTTACACTCTTTTTTTGTGATATTTTTGATTTTTTGTGGCTGTTTCTCATAAAAATTGGCTTTTTTTTGCATTTTTTGGCACAGATTGGAACGATTTACACAGGTTTTTTTATATTTTCAGACAGGATAACTCGTCATGGCGAAGGCCCATGCCGCAGCAGGACGGGATGAATAATGATTTTAAGTATATCCTGAAATCTTGCCAATCTCCTCTGAAATCCATTAGATCTGTCATAAAAACTTTGCGATTCTTTGTATGATTGCTGCTCAACGAAGTATCGCTGCTAAACATGAGTTGTGGTTAAGATTATAAATTCAACTATTAACTTTTCAATTTACACTTTCTATTTTGTTATATATTATACAAACATATGTATGAACAGTCAAGAATAATTACCGCAAAGAGGCTCATCGAGGCGTAGTTGCAACCAAATATTTCTTATCCGCAGATCGAAGATGTCGTAGATGCCATAGGTACCAAGGGTATGAACGCAGATTGGCGCAGATTATAGACTTTGTCATTCCCGTCCACAAGGGATAAACTCCGGCGGGAATCCATATTTAAACAGAAAATCAGAACCACGAATTAACACAAATAAACACGAATGAATATAAATGTTCTCGTATCAGAAATATATATAAAAGAATCTATATATCTACATAATACATAATACACTTTCGAAAAACATACTTACAATACAAGAAGAGTACCTGTCGCGACGGGTACTTACACGGCGGTTGGATAGTAAGACAAATTACTATTTACGAATTAAAGCCACAGAGTTCACAGAGAACACAGAGAGAATAATAAAAAGCCTGACTCCTTAAGTCCTCGGATAATCAAGAGTTAGTTTTGTTTTTTTACGTATTAGTGTATGTTAACAAAATAGCTATCTCTTTTTGGCTTTCTTAAAAAAGGAAGAGAACTTTTCAAGTCCTCAATCTGTTCATCTGTTATTTTTACACTTCCAATATACGAATTAAATGTAATTTCTCGAATGCCTTGAAATTCAATAAAAAGAGATCCTAAACTTGTTTCCTGAGGGGACATTATCCAAAGGATTTGCAGGTTTTTGAATATTTTTATTAACTCAAGATCTCCAGCCTGTATTTCATTAATGAAAAGATTTGTTAAATTATTCAGATCTTTTATATCATCAAGATTATACACTTTTGTCCCTGTAATATCAAGAGTATTCAGCCAATGCAATTTATTTAAGGATTTAAGATTGGAAATATTAGTTTCATTAAGAAAAAGCATTCTAAGATTTGTCAATCCTTCCAAAGGTTTAATATCAGATACTTTAGTATTGCCCAGGCTAAGTATCTGTAAATATTTCAGCGTTTTGACAGGTTCTATGTTAGATATATGAGTATCGTCAAGCCTAAGTATTTGCAGATTAATAAGTCTATTAAGAGGAAGCAAATCTATGGTATATCTCTTGGAAACATCAAAAATGCCCAGCTTTGCTAAAGTCTTCATCCATCCTGGGATTTTATTATTAGGAAATTTGGTACCCATAAGATTTAGTTCCTGTAGATTCGTACATTTCTCAAGTAGTTTGATATCAGAAAGCTCTTTGCTTGAAAGATTAAATTCTGTGATTAATGCAAAATCTTCATCAGTGAGATCATTCGGATCTTTGTTGAGTTTTTTCGCGGCTGCTTCTCGTATTATCTTCTCGCTGGCAGGATCGGATTTTACCTCCTGCTGAAACAGACTAAAAACTAAAGCAGCGATTATCAATAACTGGTATGCTCCCCCAAAAATGTACCATTGCTAAAAAGAGAGTATCGAATAC
>CAZVOA010000065.1:0-8177 GCA_964628465.1 uncultured Pirellulales bacterium
AACACCCAAATTATACTACAGGATGCCCTTTCTTCATATCTTCACGAATGAACACGAATAAACACATCTTTGACCACAAGAGTCACAAAAGATACAAAATATCTATCCACAGATGAACGCAGATATTCGCAGAAAAGTAGATATCAAAATTGTACATGACACCGACTGTAAGGCGTTGGCTGCATCCAAGTATTATGTCGTGTCTATTGCGCGACATATCCACCATCAATAGAATGAACACTGCCGGTAATAAAGGAAGCGGCGTCGCTGAGGAGATAGGCAACCAGCTCTGCAACTTCTTCCCGTGTCGCAAGCCTCTTCATTGGGTGAACGCTCGCCATCCAATCAGTAACCTCTTTACCTGACGATAGAATCCTCGGCGTTGCGACATAGCCTGGTGCGACAGCATTTACTCTTATGTTTGACTCAGATAGCTCAAGGGCCGCGGACTTGGTTAATCCGATGACGGCATGCTTTGCTGTTGTATATGCAGACATTCCCGGAAGGCCGACCAGACCATTTGCGGAAGACATATTAACAATAGCACCACCGCCATTTGATAGCATGACAGGTATTTCATACTTCATAGAATAAAATACGCCGGAGATATCTGTATCTATTACTTCGCGCCACACATCGATGTCCACATCTTGTACAGGAACACCTGCCGGACCGGTAATTCCCGCGTTGTTTACTGCCATATCGAGTCGTCCAAATCGATCGACTGCCTTTCTCACGGCTTTTTCTATTTGAATTGGATCACATACATCTGCCTCAACAGGCAGCATAAGCTCCCCTTTCGGGTCGATTCTTGCACACACGCTCCGGATGGGTTCGAGGTGCCGACCAACCAAAACGACTGCCGCGCCTCCATTATAGAGCCTTTCAGCAATTGTCTCGCCAATCCCAGTTCCCGCTCCGGTTACGAATGCAACTTTTTCAGCAAAACTCATTCTTGATCCTCCTTTTTTCCTGAGCATAACATAATATTTTATGGTTTCTGTATAACATCCTAAAAAGATATACTTCATCCGTGATTATGTCAAGGGATATTTAAAATATACCAGAATGAATATCTCACGCCAAGACGCAGAGAGATAAATAGACAAAAGACATCAGACTAAAAACCATTTTAGCCACAGAGAACACCGAGAGCACAGAGAAATTAACTATTATTGAACACAAAAAAACACGCCTGTCGCATAGTCTCGTCACGGCGTAGTACAACAAAGACAAAAATAAAAAAAGCCTCACATCTCATTAGAAATATAAAGCTTTAACTGTCTATTTTTCCCTATGGGACGCCCAAGGTGATACTACTTATGTTTTTTTTAATGTCGGGTACCAATCGCAACGCGACAATAGCATCGACTTGAATCCCTTTGTTGTATGTTGCACGCGAATAAGTTTGTGTAAAATTAGTTTTGTTTAAGCTTCGGAAGCTTTGAGACGTACTCTTTATAATGCCAAGTTACATTTATTCTATCGAAAAACGTGTCTACAAAAGACAGGGTACTTCTAGCAGCCCATTCAGAGCAACCATAGCTGAGACATCTTTCGGGAAAGAACGGGTATTTTGCTCTTTTATCAGGATGGCTTGAGGCGATTACAGGAAAATCTTTTGAGAAGGGATTAGTCTTAAACTTCCCTTTAAGTTTCTTTTCGAGTTACCCAAAATCTTCATCACACTGATCAAGCGTTATTTCATTGGTTTCTGGTACATTGTTAGCATTATTTATTTTAATTAGGAAGAGGATTCGTCTGTAGTTTTTTCCATTCATCAACTAAATCAAGGATCCATTTAAGTTCCGCTGCAATCTGCCCGCTCGTATCGTCTTTGATCCGATTATAGTATTTGTCTCTGGCTTGTTTGCATCTCTTTTCCGGATCATCTTTGCAGCCGGACTGTTCATAGTAAGGGCTTCTGTATCCTGTTTCATCATCCGTAAAGTAATATCTGCTTTTGCATACCACGCCCGTTGTCGTTCCATCGCACCACGGATTGTCAAGAACGTTAGAGATCTTTCCAAGCCTTTCCGACAATTTATCGTTGAATATTTGATCCCTTTTGGAAGCAGCGTATTCACAAGCATGTTTTGAAACAAGCTTAATGGAATCAATGTTCGTGGATTTCTGCGGGTCATCTACATTCGGATCCTCAATTGCCATTTCCTGGTAATTGGCAAAGTTTACGCTCATTGAGTACATGTATACCGGAAGTCCCGGTTTTGTGTAATCAACTTTATCATCTTGGTATGTGAGTATTCCGAGAACATCCACTTCCTTGTTGTGATAATCCAACAATTGGGTGTAAAGCTCATCCTTTTTGGCACTTTGCTTTCTGGGCATATAGTAATCGTTAATATCTTTCGAAATCCCGTTGATCCTCCCCCCCTGTTCGCTGATCGTCTGAATCCTATTCGCATCGAATACGATTTTGGAAAAGTCATCCAGCATTTTTTTATAATCAAACGGCTGACTGTCGGGGAAAAGGTAATTAAGCAGGGATGCTCCAATTTGAGATTCTATTTGTCCGGCAAGTCCTTTCGCAAGCGATAGTAATAGTTCAGCCCAGGGAGAAACCATCAATGCTGCCGGTCCTCTCAAGGCTTTCACATTGAATAATTGAATAATTTCTTCTCCGGAAGGTTCCGTGGGCGGAAAGTAACTGAAGTTTCCCTTTGAATCGATAATTGCACGGTTATACAGATAGTACAGGGTAGCAAAATTGGTTTTCCTGATCAATACCGGTGTTCCGGCTTTGTATTCGCCATAACCGTACAGTAACATTGTGTATTTATCCGAATCGGGATACATTGACTCCCCTTCGATCAGCCCGCTTTTCCGGTCAACCAGCTTCTTAAAGAGCGACATTTCCTTCTCAACTGTTTTTTCTTGCTCCTTGCTGAAACTCGGAAGCTGTTTGGGGTTTGCAATCGGAAGTTTTGTCGGATCTCCATTTACAAATATCGCGTCAACCAATTGACTTATACCGGCGGGGGTAATCTTATCCTGGCTGAAGAAAAGCGCCAATTTTGCCTTAATATACTCGCGCGGATTTTGAGTATTCGAGAGATCAGCGAACATAATGTGTAGAGACATAATTATTTCTCCTTTATTTTATATGTTAACGCACGGGATTTGGGGCGGCGTCCAGACCGTCCCATAGAATCCCGATGTTATTAATTTACTCCATCTGCTTCCAGACAGACCAATATTTGGTGTTTGTTACGAATACTACAGTTAGGCTTTCTTCCATGGCTTCTGCTAATTTATCGCTATAGGCTTTTTGGGGGATAAATAGGGTTTGTCCGTATTTATTCTCCCGTTTATGTTTTTCGCTATGAGCTAATCTTAAATCATATGTCACTAATAAAGCCTTTTCCATGATAATCCTTCTTTTATAAATCTGGTTTTATCCATTACTCGAAACTATTTTTCAACTGAATCTCAGGAACATCAATCATCTTCGGTAACCATCGTGCGCGAATCATCGAGTAGGCTCTCGGTTCATTCGAATTTGAGAAACGCTTAAGCGGTACAGATGATCCAAGTGTTTTGAATTCGCTGCTAAAATATTCGGTTTGAGGTGATCCCCAGTCGCTTTTTCCTGAGGTACTTTCATTTTCACGCAGAAAATTTGCTATTCTCCACTGAAAGCCCTTAAAGACAACACCTGGTTTCCCAGCATTTTCAAAAGGTTCAACCTTATTCCAAGTCAATTCCACCATTAAACCATCACAATAGGCAAGAACACGCCCAGCTCCACTCTTTGATGGAACAGGAATATAGCATGTAGCTGCAATATCGACATTTCCATCATTAAAATTTACAGCTTCTATTGTTTCGCTACTGCCAACTTCAAATTGAAGCATTGAATCATATTCGACAGGAATATCATTTGATGCTTTTTTCTTGCACCCAAGTAAAGAAACAGACAATAATATACAACATACGATATACATTTTCATAGCTACTCATCCCTTTAGTGCTTAACAGATTATTAGTTATAAATCAGGCCGCTTAGGCGTCATCCCTATCAGTGCCAATTCAATAAATATATCCTCGTCTCTGGTGTAAAAATCAAAGTAAGTTCGCATTACCGATATAATTTATTGCAGAGATTGTGGAATTGCAAGGAAATATTTACAAAAAAAGAAAACAGAATATAGAATACAGGAGACAGAAGAAGTTGAATTATATGTTTAAAATAGATTCCGCAACAAAGCCTGTCCTGAGCGGAGCCGAATGAATGCGTGGGATAAATAGGGACTGTCCCTATTTATCCCCCTGTATAACATCCTAAAAAGATATACTTCATCCGCGATTATGTCAAGGGATATTAAAAATATACCGGAATGAATATCTCACGCCAAGGCGCATAGCCGCAGAGAGATAAATAGACAAAAGACATCAGACTAAAACCATTTTAGCCACAGAGAACACCGAGAGCACAGAGAAAATATTATTGAATATAAAAATGCACCTGACACTGTTTCTTTTATGACACCGTTTCCTTTAACCTGTCGTGGTAGTTGCCGCTGCAGATGCGGAAGACTGTGCCTCGTCTGCACTTGCTGCTGCAACCAAAGCGTCATGTGGATTGCTTCTGTTAAGTGCTGCGATTGATACGACACCTGATCCATAACCCGTCAACTCGTTAAACCATTGCTGTTTACCTGTTTGGGCATCAAGGGAGTATGTATAGCCAACTACTGAAGCAATAAGTTGGTGTTCATCAAGCAAGAGTAAAGAGACATAGCCGCGACCTTCTGGTGCTTTCCAATCCCATACAATCTCACCAGTGTGTTTATTCAGTGCTACTACTCGACTATTGAAACCGACATAGACAAGGTTGTTTTGCTCAGTTGTCATATTACTTCCTTTCCTATCTATATAACTTCAATATTCGGGACATCAAAAATGCACCGGACACCGTTTCAATTCCCATTGATATTCAGATTCAAACTCGGATCTTTGGTTGAATCAAAATCGCCTATCCGCCCATAGCTGTCTACTTTGCCATCTATAAGCGTAACAAAATATTCATCAGTAATTCCTTCAAAAGCATCTTCGCCAGTAGCTGATAAATTGTATCGGAGAATCTCTTGTCCCTTGCCTGGAGAAGCTGTGCTGGTAGGCCTTCCCATAACTGAAATAACTTCTTGCTTAGTCATACCTAAACTTAGGCGATTCATTTTATGAGCAGTCGCACAGCCAGCAATAACCATAACATTCGCTAAAATTAATGCATATAGAGTTTTCATTAAATTCTCCTTCTTGCCGAACATATTCTTCAATGGTTTCTTTATAACATCCTGAAAAGATATAAGTGACATGTGATTTTGTCAAGGATATTAAAAATGTACCATACCCCTTTATTTCACCTCCGGATCATTACTATTCAGAAAGAACATCCCTTTAGTAACATATACACTCCTTTCAGCATACAGCCTATCCAATGCTTGGGCATATATATTCGAAAATCTACGATAGAGCCAAGAATGTCTGAGGACTTCCTGCTTCAGCGATGTCCTAGATTGGCCTGGCTTGTTACTAAGACTTTCAATTATAATAAGCCTTGCACGCGATTCCATTACCTTAAGAGTAGTACGGAAACTCCATGCGAAAGCAGCGGCAAGAAGTCCAAATAGAGCAATAGCTACTTGTCCTTTTACAGGAATGAATAGTGTAATTCCGACAACCAATACAATTAGAAAACCAAAGAGAATAGAAAGCATAAAGAAAGGCCCCCTGTACGAAGCACTAGGATCAATGCATCGAACGTTTTGAATCCATCGATTCGGTAGTCTAAAAAGTTTGAATACGGTTAAGAATATAAACGCAAGAGGTGTCCCAATCATATATAAAAGTATAATAGGAAGAATTAGGATGAATAGGAAATGATAAATTACAGATATCCCAACGGATCTAAGCCTACTCATGATACTACAGTTGTGACCTCTTGACTGTTCCATATAGTCTGCAGTGTATCAAAAATGTACCTTACCCCTTTTCTTTAACAACCAATAATTATTTGTTAAACATTTCATTTGCTGAAATGAGTTTTGGACCTTCAATTACAATTGTATTTGAATTCTCACGGATGAAACATCGCTTTCCAACAAAAGAAAGATTCTTTTGTTTTGGAATTCTAATTCTTATAACTGAATGTCCATGAATATCGACTAAGTCAAATTGACTTAATATTTGGTTTTTTAAAGTATCAGTTAATTCGGAGTTCTCAAAAAATTGAAGTATCCTATTACAATAATCATCAATTTTTATTCCCTCAATTTTTAACTCTCTATCAATTCCGACTATCGTTCTTAAATTCGTCAATTCATATGGTGATATTTTATCAAGTGCAATAATTCTCTCTGCATCAGCAGGCTTATCAGCAACACCTATAAAAATATAACCATCAGCATCAGGACCGACATTTGCTATTCCGCATGCTGTCTCTACTAATTTGCTGAGTATATTCTTATCGAAATTCCTTTTATCAGATAAGTCATATAAGCCCTGTTTGCATTCATATCTATTAGATTCGGTTTTTGACCTCCTTATTGAATTTTCAATATCAATTAGTAATCCTGGTCCATGTGTCAATACAGGAGGATCTTTTTTTACAAAATATGGTTGAATTAAACCCTGTGTAAGATTGATATTATTTTTCCTGTCTTCAGTAGTAGCATAATGGGCAGATGCAGTCAGCTTTGATTGTAGCTTTATTATTGAAGAAACAATAGAACCATAATTTTCTGGCGATAACTCACACTTTACAACTAACTCAAAAAGAGCCATGAAAACAGCGTAAAAAGAGTTTTTCACTGGATTTTGTGATTTTGGATTTACAACTGATTTAAAATTCGGAGAACCATCTGATTTTTCTAAAATCTCTTTGAAAATAGATACTGTAACAGTAAGTTCATGTTTAATACGTTCAATCCCATATGAATTCAGCTGACGTAGTATCTTTTTATGATCTTCACTATTTGAATCATATATTTCATCGAATAAATCTTTACTACGGCTGATTGGCTCTCTTAAGATGATTGATGCTAGAATATCAGCAATCATTTCTTCGTCTTCACTATCTCGAAGTTGGGCTTTGGTCAAAATCCCGTGCTTACACCAAAAAACATCATCTGCTTTAATTCCATAACCAATGTTTTCTCTACTAGAATCTATACTTATCTCAGGCATTTCATGAAGTGGGAGAATTTCTTTGGATGAATCACCACGTAATTCAGAAGAGATAATTCTTATTGTGCTAGAAAATATATCAAGCATTCCAGCCTGTCTTTTTTCTTGATTGCTTAATTGTTTACCACCTGAATTAATTCTACCAAATATATCTGTTATTTCTTTTTCATCTGCATTAGGATAAATAGTAACGGCTAATTGATAATCAAGATAATTAGCACAGAGTTGAGCCTCAAGTAAAGATTGATTTTGAATCTGAAAAACACCTTTATCTCCATATTGCTTGGCACGAGAAGATTGATTCACATCAAAGTATTTTCCTTTATAAGGAAATCTATTTTCAATATATGCAAATATTGCATTCAATCTTTGCAAGCCATCAATAATTTCATAATTATCAGCTTTTATACTTGCAAGTAATATTAATGGTATAGGGAGCCCATTAATAATGCTGTCAATTAAATACTCCTTTTCTTGCACAGTCCAAACAAGTTTTCTTTGATACTTCCTATTTACATAAAAACCACCATCGCAATAAATTCGGTAGGCTTCTTGAACACTCATTCCTCTTGGTGTAATACTCATGTCTTTCCCTTTATAACAATTATATGTAACTCTATAATCTATTACATGCTACTGTCTTAACATCTTATTCTATGGTTTCGAGTCAGTTTTCAGCATTCAGCTACGAGCTTTTAGGTTTCAATTCAATATATCTCTTCGTCTATGGTGTAAAAATCAAAGTAAATTCTCGTTACCGCTATAATTTATTGTAGAGATTGTGGAATTGCAAGGAAATATTAACAAAAAAAAGAAAACAGAACACAGAATACAGTAAACAGAATATTTTTGTAAAAGATTGTTGCTCTTCGTTCTCAATGACAGAGTCTTATTTTCTCGGTGTTCTCTGTGCCCTTGTATATTGACTTCTAACATGGATAATAATAATCTCATAGGTAATGTTGATG
>CAZVOA010000066.1:0-7352 GCA_964628465.1 uncultured Pirellulales bacterium
ATAACAAACAAGGATTTCGACGCCGCTGATCAGGCCGCGGATAGTCTTATAGCCGCATCAGAAAAGAATGAAGATGCAAGAGAAGGTATTCGCGAGCTTGCCGATCTTTACAGGGATAAGAAGGAATATATAAGAGCGGCTCACTTTTACAAAGCGGAAGTAGCGAACTGGCCAGAGACAGAGGATATTGTAAATCCTTACCGTGAAGCGGTTTACTGCTATATCAACGCCAAAGATATTGCAAGTGCGGATGCTCTTATCGGCCAGATGCAGACTGACCTTGCCAAAGACCCGAAACTTGCGAGAACCAATTTTGATATAGGTAATTATTTCCTGAATACCGCAAAAGATACAGAAAATGCTCTGAAGGTACATCAATATAACGCGGATAATTATCCGAATGTGATGGAAGCAATGTGGTCACAGGCGGCTGTTGTATGGTATTATGTCCGCCATAACGATACAGAAAAAGCTGATGCAGAATATGCAAAACTTCTTTCAAATTATAAAGGTCAGGAAACTCTGCCAAAGGAGATTTTCCAGATAGGTGATATTTACAGGGATGAGAAGAAAAATTATGAAAAAGCGGTATCTCTATACAAATATCAACTTGAAAACTGGCCGAACTACGGCGAACCTACAGATATATACAGGAAGTTAGCCTGTACGTATATTGATATGGACGATAAGGATAACGCGGATTTGATCATCCAGCAATTGCAGACCAATTGCGCCAAAGATGACAGACTTGCAAGAGCGAATTTCGATATCGGAAACTACTTCCTCAACGATGCGAATGATGCTGAAAACGCCCTGAAAATACACAAAATTAACGCTGATAATCATTCAGATGTAATGGAAGCGATGTGGTCGCAGGCCGCTTTAGTCTGGTATTACGTCAGACATGATGATCAGGCAAATGCAGATACCGAATACGCCAAACTTATAGATACATTCAAGAAACAGGACACATTACCAAAAGAAGTATTCCAGATAGGTGATATTTACAGGGAAAAGAAGAAATACGACAAAGCGATTTCTTTATACAAATACCAGCTTGAAAACTGGCCTGAATATGGACAGCCGATAGATATTTACAGGAAAATGGCCTGTACGTATGTTGATATGAAAGATATTAAAAACGCGGATGCTGTAATAGCGGATATTCAGGAAAAGTTTGCCAAGAACTCGAATCTCGCAAGAACGAATTTCGATATAGGCAATTACTTTCTTAATGATGCGAACGATCCTGAAAATGCTCTTAAAGTACATGCCTATAACGCTGATCATTGTACAAATCAATTAGAGTCTATGTGGTCACAGGCTGCTATTGTGTGGTATTACGTTCGAGCTAAAGATAATGCTAAAGCAGAAGAAGCTTACACTAAACTTCTGAATGTCTTCAAAGACCAGAAAACCCTCGCCAAAGAAGTATTCCAGATCGCTGACATTTATACTGAAGTTGGAAATTATGCCAAAGCGATAGAATTAGCTCTGTACTCAATAGATACCTGGCCTGAAAGTGAATATTCGCTTGATGCCCAAAAAAGCATAGTAAAGGCGCAATTGGATAATAATCTTTTTGTTTCAGCAGAGCAAATGTTAGATAAACTAATTATAGAAAATGCCAATAATAACCAGTTACCACAGGTCATTCTTACACTCGGAGAGAATTACTATAAAGAAGGACTTAAAATATATCAAGGTAAGAATCCGCATGATTATTACGGAAATACGTCTGCCAAAGAAAAATCAAAGAATAATTTTGAAAAATCTCTTTCTGTATGGAATCGGATTATTGCCGCTATCGAAGCTAATACCCTAATCGCTGAAAATTCAATAACGGCAGAATATTATCATTATGCAGGTACGATCAATAGGGAGCTTGGCCAGTATGAAAAGGCAATAGAATATTATACGAAAGTTGTCGAGAAATGGCCAGAATATGGGCTTTCATGTAGTGTACAGGCTATGATACCACAGGTATACGAGCGTATGATGAACGAAGGCATGATTTCTATAGAAGAGGCTCAATCTTTTATTATCGAGGGTTATCAGAAAGTTATTGAACGATATCCGAATACCCCTGCAGCAAATGCTATACAAAATAAACTCAGACGATATCAAAAAGTTGAACAAATCCATAAAAGAGGGAACTACCCACCAACAAATAAAGGAGGTCAGTAATGAATAGATATATCTTGACAATAAAATGTATATTAATAATAATTGTTATTATAAACAAAGCAGATGCTTGTGTTAATGAAACTCCAGTAGCTGGGATTTATGATAGTGTACCTGAATGTGAAGTTGTAGGTGAAACTGTGTATTTTAATGGATACAATGATTCGTATGATCCTGATGATGGTTATGGTTATGGACAGGGCATAAGTGAGTGGTATTGGGAGATTTGGAGTGACACAAGTTGTATAGCTTATTCGACAGATATAAGTCCAGATTACATCTTTTATACGCCTGGTCATTATTATGTGTATTTGTGGGTCAAAGATAATGACTACACATGGTCAAACTACGATATGACTGAAATAGAAATATTTGGTATTAATATCGAAAATTATTATTATTTGAAGCCTACTCCGACTGGATCTGGTACGGATCAAGTTGAATCTCCTATCGTAAAATATGGGGACAAACTATACTTCAAATTTAAAATAAAAATTTATCCATCAGGAATAGAAGGTGTCAAATTGCACAAGACAAAAGTTGCCTTGTCTAATGGGAGTTCTGATATTGCATCAGAGACACATACCTATTCAGGTAGATACAATGAAGTGACTGAAGTCAGTGGTACTACTTATATGCCTCACCTTACAATTCCAAGTACAATAGTTGACGGATCAGAATATTCGTTCCGAATTGATGTTGATATTGATAACAATGGAAGCATACTACATTGCATAGGAGTTAGCGCAACGCCAGTATATGCTAATGCTCAGGCTGTAGAAATTGGTCAGACAATTTCAGGTGAAGATAATACAAGCGATGATAGCAGAGCCGCGGTAGCAAATACAATATTAAATAGATGGAATTTCCCTGTAATATCGAGTGGTCATGCATTTGCAAGAGATTCGGCGCTAAGACATAATCAGACCACCATATATGGTTTAGCGAAGGATACTTCTGTATTTAATACACCAGGGGCTTCTCTTAGTAATACAGTTCAAAATGCAAGAGAATGGGGACAATATATATTGGATCATCCCGATAGTGCTAATGGTAATGGGCCAATCTATTTTTATCAAGTAGGAAGTCCTTCTACGATAGTTGATGATTTAGTGGCTGTAAGTTTATTAACAAACAGTGCTACTTATGGTAATAAATATTTTAGTCCATCAAGCGATCCAAGTGCATGGAACACAGATACAATAAAAGCCGGATATGACGCAGACTCATCTGATTCATTACATTGGTAATAATTTTAATAAGGAGATATAAAATGATTAAAACGATAAATATTGGTACGATTCTTATAATAGGCATTTTCCCACTTATAAGTTACTCTCAGAATGATTCTAACACATACAAGTCTGAATATCATAAAGAACAAATTGCCCAATTACGGGTCCAAAAGAATAATTATGAGAAAATGCAAAAGGATTTAACTGATGGACAAAAAGAAATCTGTCAGATGTATTTAAATTCTATAGAAAAACAGCTATCAGATGCCAATGAATATGAAATGATAAAAATCTATAAGCAATTTCAACAAATTATAATGCGAGACCCAAACGAAACCAAAACTACGAATAAACGCTGGTATGCGTTATGGGATATTTTTGGTCTTGATCAGCCTGTTATTTACGCATGCAATCGTATTGCTGGCATTTGTCGCGATTCAAAAACAATGGCATTTGAAGAAAAAATAACAGAAATTGAAAAACAAGGTGATATTTCCAATGATTATAGAATCAGAAAAATGGCTATTGATTTGTTAACAGAAAATAATAAATATATTGAAGCCATAGATTATTGCCAGAAGGTGATATTGGGTATGAAATCAGGTGAAAAAAATGACATTCTACCACAATATCAATATTATTTGATAGAAACCCGAATACTATACCAACGATATTTATTCCGTGAGGCAGTTAAAGTACAGGGATTAAACATGGAGGATGTAATTAACATAGGACCACAACTTGTAAAAATAGATATGGCGCAATATAGAATAGCAAAAAGTGAGGCTGAACGACTTATCAACGAAGAACCTAAATATGCTAGCAGATGCAATACTCTTTTTTCATCTGATTTAATTGGAGAATTAGAAGAAGTTAAGGAATTTACTGATCATTTAAAGGAAATTATTAGTTTACAGAAAAAGGAAGATATGGTTAGTATTCCAAGTAATAAGTTAAATCAATAAATATATAAAATTGTCAATAAATTCGTATATTCAAATGTTTTGCTATGGACGAAAATATTTCATTAGAAATAATTAATTGTTATTTCCTTTTTTTGCAAAAATTGCATTAGCTTGTGCTAAAAACACTATTAAATCTGTTTAGTATATTATCATTGGTTTGTGCAGGGCTTGTGTTGACGCTCTGCGCAAACCAGTGGTTTATGTATGCGCAAAATAATATTCAAGATGAAGGTCCTTCTATCGTTGAAATATTCAAAAATATAGAAGATGTTTCTAAAGAAAACGATCAGGACAAAGTTTCTCCTCTTGTCAGTCAGGCGGGTGAATATGCTCTTATTATTAATCCGCCAAAACCGCCGGAGGTGAAAAAGGTAGAACCCAAACCAAGAATAACGCAACCTCCAGTTGCTTATGCACCGAGGCCAAGTGCGAAATTTAAGCTTCTTTCGACCAGTTATAATCGTGACCGGCCGGAAGATTCGGTAGCTTTGATTTCCGAGCCGGGTAAAGATGAGCATTGGGCTAAAGTTGGTGACATTATCGGTAATTTTGTACTTGAAAGAATCGAGCCTGGCATTATTATATACCGCTATGGCGATCAGGCTAACGAGATGGCTGTAGAGATGAAACCTCTTGTTCGTATAGCAAGGCAGGATGTGCCTAGGGTAGAAAGTGTGCCTCAGGTAGAGAGAAAAAGTATATTAGGATTGGAATAAATTATTTAGACACAGATTTCACTGATTAACACTGATTTTAATTATGCATAATAAACAAACAAAAATATTTATCCGCAGATTGACATACCCTTGGCATCTTCGACAGATATTCGCAGATTTATTATATTGTACTTTGTTATTATGTCTGATATTTATTCTTCCCGGTTGTAAAACTATTTCACCTGAACTTGAAGACAAGCCTGCGGCTGCTATTCAAGAGCAGAGGCTGTATGAACTCAAGAACCTTACCGGCCAGGAATGCATTGCGAATTTAACTAAACTTGGATTTGATAATTTTCCTCAAATTAATGATCCGAACTCAATTATTGTAAGCAGTACGCCGGAGTTGCTCAATAAAGCTAATATTGTAATTGAACTGCTCGATTCAGAAGAAGAATATATAATCGCCAATCTCGGTAACGCTTCCAATGTAAGGGACCTGCCATCGAATTCGCAATTAGCTTTAGCTATTGGCGATATCAATATAGGCACATTTTCTCAGCCGCCCCAGGTATCGAATAAGTCACGAGCGATTATTGATATTTTCGGCAATTCTATTTTTGCTATTCTTCCAGCTAAGTACAGCGACGAGCTTTTAGCTTTTCTATCCGACCCGGAAAAGCTCAAGCAGGCTTCTGAACCGAAAGTCGTTTCTACAGCGGATAAATCTGTTATTGTGGACCAGAAACTTGAGCCGGAAGATACTTCTGCTTATGTACAGGATACTTCAATCAGCAATACCACGACAGAGAACCTTTCTGAGCGGCCGGTATCCAACAACTCTACCAGTGTTTATGCGATGAGTGAAATGGGACCGGAAGAAGAAACTACTTCGATATCTAATACAACATTACCAAATCCTTCTGAAACAGATGTACCGAAAACTATAAAGATAGTTTTTAAGCCTGCAAGTGACGTTTCTCAGGAACCGAACGAAACAGTTGGTTCAAGGACGGAAGAACCAAAAAATGGTAATGAAATGCTTGATATGGTTCTGCCGGAAACTTTAACGCTGGTTCAGTTACTTGATTTAGCGGGCGAGCATCTGGATTTGGATTATGTCTATAATCCCGGAACTATCGGCAATCCAACTGTAACTCTAAAACTTCACGGAAGTCTTCAGGGCCAGATGAGAGTAAAGGATATGTACAGTCTTCTGGAAACTGTTCTGAAGTTCAATAACCTTGCGATGATACGCAGGAATAATATAGTGACTATTGTTCCATCGGACAAGGTTCTGGAAGCTGACCCGCAGCTTGTAGGTGATAATGGAGAAAAGCTCGCTGTTGGTGATACGGTAGTTACGAGAGTATTTGCGCTGAAGTATGTAAATTCTTCGAGTGTTAGCAAGCTGATTGAAAATATGAAGCTTGGTATAGCCGTAACGCCGATGGAAGATATTCAGATGCTTTTTGTTACATGTTATGCTTTTCGCATGAGCCGGATAGAAGAGCTTGTGAATATGATTGACCGGCCCGGCAGGGTGAGGGAATGCAGGTTCAGGCGTATTCAATATATAACCGCAGGCTCTCTTACGGAAAAGATACGAACACTTGCCAAGGAGCTGCAGGGAATTACGATAACAAGTTCGAAGCCCGCTGAAAAGCCAGCAACTGCACAACCTATAAAAATATTAACTACAGGTGATACTCCGAGCGGCGGAAATGTTTCGGTCGAATCGCGTGCGAAAGTTCCTGTATTTCTCGATAGCGATGAAAGAACGAATAGAATTCTTATGATTGGCTATGAAGAAGAGTTGAACCTTATCGAGGAATTGATCGATGTTCTCGATATAGTCCCGGTAGATCAGAGGACACCGAAGAAATATACAATCAAGCATCTGAAAGCTGCTCAGGCTTTGGAAAAGCTGCAGAAGATGGAAGTATTAAAGGCTTCCGGCAATAAGGAAAATGGAACGGGTGCAGATTCGAATGACAATATTCTAACTGAAGACCCGATAGTAATAATTCTCGAATCGACAAACCAGTTATTAATCAAGGCAACCATCGGCCAGCATGTCAGGATACAGGAATATTTGAATTATATAGATATTGCCATGGAAGATTTGCGTACTCTTGAAATTTATCCAATCCAGTATGTTGACGCGGGAACGATAAGTAAAAAACTCGCGGAATTAGAACTTATCAGTACAGGAAGTTCCGCATCCGCTTTCAGTCCAGACAAAATATCTGCTCCTGATCCCAATAAGGCTTCTTCGGGAGAGATATCAAGCCTTGATGTTGAAAAGCCGC
>CAZVOA010000067.1:0-7088 GCA_964628465.1 uncultured Pirellulales bacterium
TATGGACTCCAAAAATATTTCTAAAAAATACTTGAATTCTGACACAGCCGCTCTGCGGCTGAAATATTTGTAGATACGATTTGGACATCGGTTTTTATATCAGATTTGAAGGCTACATTATTAAAACGTACGAATTCAAATTTTCGATAATATAATTCATAATCATCAATTTGGTCAAAAGTTAATCTGTCAAAAACGAATGAAAACGTATTTATAGCAGAGTTATGCAGGCCGCCGGTTTCAATTATATTGGTACTCTGAAAGTATGCCTGTTCAGACTGGCGAGTGCTGCCGTCTTTTAATTTGCAGACAAGTTTAAATTCATAATCATGTGAAGTAACACTTGCCCAAATATTAGTAACCATATCCGGCTCAGCATTATCCGCTCTGGGCGGCTGAATCACTATCTCGTCACTGTTTCCTATCAGGTATGATCTGGGTATATGCAGTGCTTCTCCAACATTTTGCCTTTTTATCCATTGCCCCTGCGCAATCCCGATTTCTATAGGTCCTTTTTCAAAGGCGTCTTCATGATGGGGTTTTGAATTATCAGGATATTTTACGAAACACAAAGCAGTTCCATCCGGAGCCGGCTTAGATACAATAAAACCGTCACCTTCATATACTTTAGCTTTCAAAGATATATCTTCGCCGCCTTTAGCCTTTGCAAGAAATGTATATCGAGTAGGAATTGATCCCATCGGCGGTGTCCTTGTACTAATCTCAAAGGAAGGTGCCGCTATCTCATCGCCATTCGGATTCCACCATTTAGCTCCTTCAACAGGCTCTTCACATAACCCAATAAGTTCAACTGTTAAGCCGTTAGGTAACGTAACTGTAAATTGCCCGGGAGATTCCGCATTTAAAGGAAAACCTTCAACTTTTCTCACTGAGACAAATTCTCCGTTTTCAGTAAAAGAAAATATATCGTTATTTATGATATAGCCTTTATTCAAAATCTTTGCTTCATATTTATAGGAGATAGAGTAGCTTCCGTCCTTATTTTTCTGCGGCTCTCCCCATTCAATCGTTTTCCTTTCACTTATATCAAGATAGTTGTTCTTAAACCAATTCTCGACAAGATTCTGTAACCTCTGTTCATTGCTAATCTCTTGTCCTGCCATAGGAAGTAAAATAGAAGCAGCAACTATAATTACAATCAAGCTGAGAAATCCAAGTTTTGCGGATTTTGGGAATGGGCGGCTGAGGATATGTTTTATTCGTTGTGAAAGTGCTTTTTTCGATTCTACAACTCCCACCAGCCGGAGGCTTAAAGCCGGGCGGGAAAATGCCATTTCTGCTACATCAATTAAAGTTGTCGTGTAGCTTTTGGCCTCCGCGCCAAGAGCTACAAGTACCATTTCATCTACGGCCTGCTCTCGAATTTTGCGAACTATCGAATTTGCAAGCCATACTAAAGGATTGTAGAAATATAATATTTGCAATATAGTCTGTGCGCAATTTACGATAAGGTCATTTCTTTTAATGTGAGACAATTCGTGAATAAGAATCGCCTTGAATTTGTCATGTGATATTTTACTTACAAGATTTGCGGGTATTAAAATTATGGGATTGAATAAGCCGCATACAGCCGGACTTGATGCGTTATGAGATAATTTCATCTGAATATTTCTCTTGATACCAAGCTGAACAGAGCATTCCTTTAAGGTATCAAGCAATCTGTTTTTCGCAGGTTCGCTTTGTGCGATAAGACCTCTGACGAAAAATATTCGCTGAATCAATAAGACTGATAAAACAAGAACTCCAACAAGCCAAACCAGAAAGATGCCTCCCTGCCATGTTATTGAACTTGTATTAGACACAACAGGCTCTACTGATAATATATCTTGAGTAATTTCAGTTTCTGGTGATGTTGTTATCTGCGGCGTAACCGTCCGGTTATAATTCTGTAATTGCTGAGCCTGCTGCGGCGAAAATTCAGTGGCTCCTGGCATTTCTGTATATACAGGTTCATGATTTATGTTTTGTACCTGCTTATCGAAATTAGCAGAATTTACGACAAAATATTCGCCAAGCAAGTTACCAATTCCAGTTGGTAATGACAATGCAGGCGGCAGAACAAGTTTAATAAAAACGAGCATCCATATGCAATAGCGAAATGTAGCCCGAACCCGCTTGCGAATAAGAATGTCAATAATTAACAAAACAACAACCAGAACGCTTGCCTGAACAAACATATTTAATGAAAAATCGCAAAATGTTCGCCCTGCATCATTAAATACCTTTATGATACTATCAATTATATTATTCATTTTTACTCTCCCGAAACTAAGACTTTATCCCTATTTTTCGCTTTTTTCCTCACTTTTTCGCACAAGCTCGCGAAGCTGAGACGCTTCATCTTTTGAAATACCCTCATGCTCTATTAAGAACTGCATCATGGGAGTTAATGCGCCATCGAAAGCACGCTTGAGCATTTTTCTGAATTCGCGGTGTTTTGCATCTACTTCGCTTATGCAGGATTTGAAAAGCTGAAGGTTGCGAACCTTCTCGATTTGCAGAAAGCCCTTCTCGACCATCCTGTCCATTGTAGTCTTTATAGTGCTGTAAGCTTTGCCCGCAGTTTCGCTTTGATTCTCACTGATCCGGGCAAGCTCTTCCTGAACAGTACCGGCGGCACAAGGCTCCTTATCCCAGACAATTCGCATTATTTCCCACTCGGCTTCGGTCATTTCGATTTTGCGTTCTTTACTTTTTACATTTTTGTTTTCTAATTCTGACATAATCAAATACCTCCATATTCTATATACATAGATAATATTCTATATATGTCGAACATGTCAATAAAAAAATAAATATTTTTAAATATATTTTTTAAACATAAGGAAATCTGCAAATTTTTATTTGAAAATGGCTGAAAAATAGTACGATAATGCTTTAATTATTTTACAAGGAGAATTTATGAAAAAAATAGTATCTGCAATTGTGATATTGCTCTGTGTTTCAGTTCTTTTGGCCGCTAATTCAAATCAAAATGTTATTTCGCCAGCACAACAGAAATCTATTGAAAAGGAAATTCTTAAAGTTCATGAAAACATGAAAAAAGCCGGAGAAAGTCTTAACACTGATGAACTATTTAAATACGTACTCGATGTAAATGATGTAATTATCGAAAATGGCGAATTACGTTCGACTCGAAAAGAAGCTTACGAAAACACAAAGCAAGGTTTTGCAGCAATAAAAGCTATCTCGTATAATTATAAACACATAAACGTAATCGTTATTTCCCAGACTGCCGCGGTTTTGACAGGAAGCGGCACGACAACCGCTACATTCTCCAGCAACTTAAAAATTGACGTAGATTTTGTCGAAAGTATCGTTTATGCTTTTCGTGATGGCCAGTGGAAAGTTATTAATGCCCATAGATCTTCAAATATGCGTTAATAAATACATGGTGTATAGATGGAAGAAGAGAAAATATTTACAGGTTATAGTACTGATACATTGAAATTTCTCAAATCTATCGAGAAGAATAATAACAAAGAATGGTTTGAAAAGCATAAATCGAATTACGAACAGTTCGTGCTTGAGCCGACACGAAATCTTGTGGATGAATTGGGCGATTTCATGCTTAATATCGATCCACGATTTGAAATTGCACCATCCATAAATAAAACCATATCAAGAATGTACCGCGATACAAGATTTTCAAAAGATAAAACACCTTACAGGAGCAACTTCTGGATTGTATTTAAAAGGCAAAAGAAGGAGTGGTCAACACAGGGATGCGCATATTTTTTTGAAGTGTACAAAGACTGGTATCACTATGGAATGGGATTTTACGACGCCGCTCCAGCTATTATGAGCAAATTCCGAGAGCAGATAGACGAGAATCCGGAAGAATTTCTGAAAGCAATTTCATTTTATTCCAAACAAAAAACTTTCGAGCTTAAAGGTGAAAATTACAAGAGAATTATTGACAGTTCAAAACCCAAAGAGATACAGGAATGGTATCAGAAAAAGAGTATGTACCTGGTTTGCGAAAGGAAAATTGATAAAGCTCTTTTCAGCAGAAAATTAGTCGATGACCTTAAAAAGGGATTCGATGTGCTCGGACCGATTTATCGCTTCCTGCAGAAAACAATCAGTTTGGCTATGGCTACTTAATTAGCCTGGCTATTTCTTTAAAATTTGGATGTTCCGCGGTTTTTAATAACTCAAAAAGAGCCATCTCTACGCTGCTTATCTTACAACCTTCATGAGCCAATCGTTCAAGTGCAATCGTTTTGTTTTCAAGAGTTCTCGATGAAACCGCATCAGCTATAACATTTACATAGAAGCCTTTTCGGTATAAATCGAGAGCGGTTTGATAAACGCAGATGTGAGTTTCTATGCCGCAAATTATAACCTGACCTGCGTTTAATTTGTTTAGCTGGATATTGAATTGCTCGTCACAACAGCAACTGAACGAAGATTTGTTTATCGGTTCAATATCTGTTACAAGTTCGGCTATTTCAGGAATTGTCTGGCCAAGTGCTTTCGGAACCTGCTGGCACCAAAGAATTGGAATATTTAATATTTTCGCGGCTTTGATGAGAATCTGAATATTTTTAAAGAGAAGTTCTTTCTCGTACATTATCTGGGCGAGTTTGCCCTGTACATCAATTATTACCAGTGAGCAATTTTCTATTTCAAGCATCCTTACCTGCTGAGAATTATCCTTAATTGAATAGTTTTTTCCTCATTATCCCGCTGAGCCGATGGATAATATTTAACTATTATAGGTTTAGGAACTTTAAGTTCACCAGAGTTTACGTGGCTTCCAAAAGCTGGAATTCCTCTTTCTTTTAATATCTCATTCAAGTTATTTATCACAGAAATATCCCTGGCAACCTGAATCGACCGATCCATCCCCTTTTGGTTCATAATCTCCGAAATCTGCGATGGTGTCACTGATGCGATTTCCACACTTTCATTGAAATTTTCAGTATCAAGAAAAAGCTTAGCGGAAGAAATCTTGTCCCAGTCACCTTCTAAATCAGTCAAAATCTTATTTAATCCTTCCCTGCCGCAATATAATGTATAGATACGTCTATTAGCATCCCTCAACGGATTTTTATAATCATGTAATCCGCTGTTTTCAATCGCATTAGTAATAAGAGATTGTACCGCGGGCAAATCATTTGCTTTCAGTTCGAGCCTGCCGCTTAATCTGATATCTGCCGCAAATTGATTTATATTTTCTTTATTTCCTAATTGAGTAGGCATAAGCATATTAATAACAACTACCAGTAAAGCAGTCAAAGAGAACATAGCCGCTGCGGCAAAAATCTTCCGGCGGGTCTTTACTTCTCTATAATCTGATAGACGAACTGTTTTCTCCCTGATTTGCTTCTTCTCAAGTGACGCTTTAATATTTTCCATTATTATGGAAGGCGCCTGAACAACTGGTAATGCGCTAACCAATGTTTTACATTTTCGAAGTTCGCTCAATCGCACGGCAAGTTTCGGATCATTCGATATCATACGTTTGACCTCGGTTCTTTGCCTTACGGAAAGCTCACCATCAATATAACTATTCAGCAATTCTTCTGTCTTCATTTCTTCTGTCATTGCAACCGGCCTCCAAAATCTCTCTCAGCCTGCCCCTTGCCCTGCTTAATCTGCTTCTTACTGTACCCAGTTCGATGTCTAAAACTTCAGCAATCTGGGCATAATTCATACCTTCAATATCACGTAATACAACCACCGCTTTTTGCGGCTCATCTAATTGCAAAAGAGCTTGTATTGTTAAATCGCATAATTCCTTGTTTTGAGCGACCTCCACAGGATCTGGAGAATTGTCATCTTTCAAAAACTCCTTCATTGACTGGGTTGTCTGGGTCTCTTCATATTCTTTTTGAGAATCCAAAGAACTAATTTCATGCTTCGAATTCTTCTGACGATAATTCAATGTCAGATTTACGGCTATTCGAAAAGCCCATGTATAAAACCGGCTTTTGCCCTGAAACTTATCAATATTCTCTATTACTTTGACAAATGTTTCCTGTGTAAGTTCCGCCGCATCGTCAGGATCAGCACAAATTTTCAAAATTACGTTATAAATACGGTTCTGATACTTGAGAATAAGCTGCTCCATGGCGTCAGAATCGCCATGCTGACATTTTCTCACCAGACTGGTATCATCCATGCTGACACACTCATTAGGCATACGATCGTATCGAAATTCTATTTTCGCGGCTTCTGTCACAAGCCTTCTCCTTACTTAGATTATAATCGCCATGACAAGTTCCTAAAAAAAGGAAATATTTTTCGTTCAGTATAATCTCAAATTAGCTCTCTCAGGTCAAATTATATTTTTTTGTACTTTTCAATATATTCGATTCAGGTATGTGTGTTTTCTTTAATAATAAGTTTACGGCTATAAACACAAACCGGTACATGTCCCATAATAATAAATCTTACAAAAAGAAAAAGACCCTTGTGCTTAACTTATAAGCAAACAAGGGTCTTTTTTATTACGTCAGTTTAGTATGCTTTATTTATAAAAAACAAGGTTTTTTAGTTTTTAAACAGATACTTCACTTCTCCATCTGTTAACGCTCTGTCGTATATGCGGAAATCATCTATCTTGCCATTGAAAGCAGGATCCGGCCATTGGGATTTACCAAGATAATTATTGGCTGTTGGGCCAATATCTTTCGGTAATGCTCTTACTGTATCATCTGTTGAGGCCAAATCACCATTACGATATAGCTTTACTATTCCATTATCGCCGTCAATAACAACCGTTAAATGTTCCCATCTGCCTGTCGTAAGAACTGAAGATGAATTACCACCGTCTTCTTCGCCATTGCTGTTTTTGGTTATGGCAAATCTAACAGCTGATCCGTTGTTGTTCGGTGTCAAATACATATATTTGGTTGTGTCGTTACCGAAATCAAAGATTCTTTGCCATACAGCACCACCGCCGTAGTTAACCCAGGTAGATATTGTACAATTCGATAACGTACCTATAGTCTCACCGATTGGTAATGTTACATAGTCATCATTGCCGTCGAATACTAAAGCATTACCGTATTTTCCAGCTTCATATGTCAGGCCGCCGTTTGCGGTACCAAATACTT
>CAZVOA010000068.1:0-6755 GCA_964628465.1 uncultured Pirellulales bacterium
TATTAAAAACGCAGATTCTGTAATAGCGGATATTCAGACAAAGTTTGCCAAAAACACAAATCTCGCCCGAACGAATTTTGATATTGGCAACTACTTCCTCAACGATGCAAACGATCCGGAAAATGCCCTGAAAGTTCACGCCTATAACGCCGATCATTGTACGAATTTATTAGAGTCCATGTGGTCGCAGGCGGCTATAGTCTGGTATCACGTTCGAGCTAAAGATAACAGCAAAGCAGAAGATGCTTATGCAAAACTTTTGAATGTTTTCAAAGACCAGAAAACCTTGGCAAAAGAAGTCTTTCAAATCGCAGATATCTATACTGAAGTTGGAGATACAACAAAGGCAAGAGAATTACATAACAAAGTTCTAAAAGATTGGCCTGAAAGTGAATACGTATTTGATGCTCGTAAAGGTTTGATTAAAGCAGATATTGCCGATGGCAAAGATGAAAATGCCTTAGCTGGTGTAGATTCCCTGATTGAAGATTATAGTAATAAAAGCAATTTAGATAATGATATATTTCAAATCGGTGAAATATATCAAAACAAGGCTTTTAACAAAAGAAGAGCGGAAATGCCGCAAAAAGCGGTTATCTATACATACGAAATTGAACCACCAAGTCAGGATGTAATTGATTATTATTCAGGTGCACTTTCTGTTTATGAGAAACTTATAAGTAAACTCCCAGATTCAGTCTTTGCCGGAGAGGCAGTATTTAAAACTGGAGAAATTCATAGGACTCTTGAACAGCATGAAAGAGCAATAGAATATTATACTGATTTTGTTGATAACTGGACGCAGTACGAGATCGCATGGATTGCTCAAAGCAGGATCATAAAAATATATAAGAAACTGAAATTAGCAAAGAAAATATCTGAACCCGAAGGGGATAGTTTGATATTTGCCGCACAAGAGAAACTTCTTACGATGTTTCCAGATTGTCCTATAGTAGAAAATGTTAAAAAAGAAATTTTTTATCAAACAAATCCTGAAGCTTTGGCAAAAGCAATACAAGCTGATATGATTCGTGACATGCAAAGAATGCAGAAAATGGAAGGAGGCTCAAAATGAACAAAAGATTAATTAAATTAGTAATACTAATAATGTTGTTTTTGAACTTGATTTCTATAACTTATGCATGTGACCCAGTTAATATCGAACGATCATACCCAGCATATGGTGGAACACCAAGACCCAAAGGTTATGAAGCCTACGTAGGTGTAACTGTAACAGCTGGTTCTGTTGTTACGTGGGACGTTTATGCGAGTAGTCCCAATGTTGTTATTTCTTCATCTACCCATTCTGGAGGGATAGGTGATGGTTATTGCGATATAGTTATTTATTCTAACACTGCTGGGAATTATAATATTACAATCACTGGTATTGGTTCAGGCGTTGACAACACTGATGAAGAAGTTTTTAATCTTGTTGTAAACGAGGTTAGTTCTGTAACAGTTGAACCCTCGGTTGTTGTAACAGGAGAATGGGTTTCATTTACAGCTATTTCAAATCCATCACATTCTTTGCTTGATACACAATGGCAAGTAAGAAGATCGGAAGATGGTTCATCATGGGATAATTATACGTCAATTTTTTCGGATACATACGATATGTACTATGATCCGGCTGGACCGTACGATAATCCTTTATATGCAGCCTTTCATGATTGCGGTTATTATCAAACTCGCGCAAGAAATGGAATTTATGATTCATGGCATGAATCTGACGTTGTTAAAGTCTCTCATATTATAATTTCTAAGTGTTCTTCGGGATTTATTCCATCAGGAGGGCCAAACACTTCAGTGGATGATAATACTACTACTTTTACAGCTCATTTAGGATCAGAAGTATTAGCTCCTATTAAATTTACTCTTTATGATGTATCCGATGAGCCAGGATATTGTATGAATAAACCAAGCACGATTCCTGACAGTGGTGAAGATTCTGATTCATGGAAAGACATACAGTTTCCAAGCCAGTCTGGATTTACAATATCTGGTTCTGGTAACAGTATTGCTACAACAACAAGTTCTGTAAATTATGCAACAGTTACAGTTAAAAGTTATGATTGTGGCGCATATGGAAAAATAAAAGCTGAAGCACAAATTAGTGGGGTATGGTATACTGCAATTAATGAAGATGGTACTGATTTATTTGCAAGGATACCTTTGGATGATGATGATAATAAGATTGCTGATAATTGGACATATAACGCTGGAAACGCAACAGACGATACAGATACAAGCCTAAACAATACTCACAACGGTGATGGCTTAACTCGTTATGAGGAATATCGAGGAATTGATATCGATGGTGATGGCAAAATATCAAGCAATGAACGACTAAATCCTTCTAAAAAAGATTTATTTGTTCAGGGAACTGGATTTGGAGGTACATTTCCATCTTTTAGCTGGGGAAATGCTTTCAATGAAGCTGGAATAGATGTTCATGAGTTTACTGGAACATTTGGAACTGATGACAGGAATATAGATGTGCTTGTTGTAGAAGCTTACGACGGAACAGCGCCAGGAAATAGCGGTCAAATTGGTAGGTCTGGACCTCCAATTAGTGGTAAAAGACAATGGTACTGGGCAACACATGGACAGAGTGATGTTGGAACATCCAGTCAGTATGGTTCAAGTATTGGATATACACGTGTATATAAAGTAGCGATTAACAACAGATTTAACCAGAAACCGTATATTGATAATAATACATGGACTGCTGCTGGAACTTGGGGTGGCGCTTCAAATGGAATATTAGATTCTATTGTACCTGAAAGAATTGAAGATACAGATGATGATGGTGTTTTGGATCCAAATGAAAAGAATGGTAATACTAGTGCACCTCATGATGACGGCGATGCTAATTTCGATGGTGATTACCCAGTCTGGACTGGAACTGCTTGGGAATTTACACATGATTTATCTCCACACGATATCGATAATGATGGAAGTATTGAGTTGCCATTTGCTGCATCAGTTGGTACTATTACTAATGATTATACAAAAGACCATGTTGTTATGCGAACAGCCAACCATGAAATGGGACATTCTGTTGGTATCAACGGTTCTTTCGGGGGTCATTGTAATGACAGTACTTGTTGTATGTATCATTCTAGTCCCAATTATGAACGTCATGGTCACTTTTGTAATAATTGTAGAGCAATGATTTATATCCATAATAACTAATTATTAAGGGGCATTAATTATGAAAATGAAGATTTTAATGTGTGTCGCAATAGTAGTAGGATTTTGCATTTTAGAAGTTAATAAAACTAAAGCAAGTGGAAATTCTATAAATAAGTTAGAAAATATAGTTAAAATAAAAGTTGATAAAACAAAAAGTGCGTATTTGTCAGGAGAAAATATTACTCTTGCTGTAGCAGTCGCAAATTTTAGTGATAAATCCATTTATATTCCCGTTAGTGACCCACAAGTTTTTAATCTTTATTTTCGGATAAGAGATTCAAATGGAGTTATCATTAATAATAAAGCGATGGATGATCCAAATACTACTTTACCTTCTCATTATTATATGAAAAATAAAGGAAAAGATATTATTGTATTTCCTGTGCTAGAAATCAAAGAAAAGGAATTGATTTTAACAATTATTCCTAATGCTCTAAATAATTACATTAAGGAGCTATTCCCAGGCCGATATTATATGGAATCAAGTGGTTTTCCTATAATGTTAGAGGCAAAAGATGTTATATCACGACCAAACTACCCAAATTGGTTATGGGTAGAATCAACAAATAATACGATATTGATAAAACATGAACCTATTGAAATAGTAATTGAGGAGAACGATGATAAGGATCAACAGTAACTTCTTATTTAAGTTTTATATAACCTTAATCCAAAACTGAATAATTGTTTGGAACATAAATATTTTTAGTTGTATTAGCTTGTGCTAAAAACACTATTAAATTTGTTTAGTTTATTATCATTGGTTTGTGCAGGGCTGATTTTAGTGCTCTGTGCAAACCAGTGGTTTATGTTTGCGCCTAATGATTTGCAAAATGAAGGACCTTCAATTGTTGAAATATTCAAAAGCATAGGAAATATACAAAAAGAAAGCGAGCAGGAAAAAACATCTCCTCTTGTAAGTCAAGCGGGTGAATATGCTCTTATTATCAATCCGCCAAAACCGCCGCAAGCTAAAGTTGAAGAAAAGCCGCAGCCGAGAATAACACAACCGCCAGTTGCTTATGCACCGAGGCCAAGTGCGAAATTCAAACTTCTTTCGACCAGTTATAATCGTGACCGGCCGGAAGATTCGGTCGCTTTGATTTCCGAGCCGGGCAAAGGTGAGCATTGGGCTAAGGTTGGTGACATTATCGGTAATTTTGTACTTGAAGAGATTAAGTCTGGAGTTATTATATACCGCTATGGCAATCAGGCTAACGAGATGGCTGTAGAAACAAAACCTCCTGTTCGTATAGCAAGGCAGGATGTGCCTAGGGTAGAAAGTGTGCCTCAGGTAGAGAGAAAGAGTATTTTGTTTGGTGATTAGAATAAATTATTTAGACACAGATTTCACTGATTAACACTGATTTTAATTATGAATAATAAACAAACAAAAATATTTATCCGCAGATTGACACAGATATTCGCAGATTTATTATATTGTACTTTGTTATTATGTCTGATATTTATTATTTCCGGCTGTAAAACTATTTCGCCTGAACTTGAAGACAAGCCTGCGGCTGATATTCTGGAGCAGAGGCTGTATGAACTCAAGAACCTTACCGGCCAGGAGTGCATTGCGAATTTAACTAAACTTGGATTCGATAATTTTCCTCAAATTAACGAACCGAACTCAATTATTGTAAGCAGTACGCCGGAGTTACTGAATAAAGCCAATATTGTAATTGAGCTGCTCGAATCAGAAGAAGAATATATAATCGCCAATCTCGGTAACGCTTCCAATGTAAGGAATCTGCCGTCGAATTCGCAATTAGCTTCAGCTATGGGCGATATCAATATAGGCACATTTTCTCAGCCGCCCCAGGTATCGAATAAGTCACGAGCGATTATTGATATTTTCGGCAATTCTATTTTTGCTATTCTTCCGGCGCGATACAGTGACGAGCTTTTAGCCTTTCTATCCGACCCGGAAAAACTCAAACAGGCTGTTGAACCGCAAGTTGTTTCTACAGCAGATAAATCTGTTATTGTGGACCAGAAACTTGAAGCTGATAAGACTTCTGTTTATGTACAGGATACTGCAATTAGCAAAACCGCAACCGAGAGCCTTTCTGAGCGGCCGGTATCCAACTCTACGAGTGTTTATGCGATGAGTGAAATGGGACCGGAAGAAAGTGCTTCAATATCCAATATCGCGTCACCAATTCCTTCTGAAACAGATGTACCAAAAACCACTAAGATAGTTTTTAAGTCTGCAAGTGACGTTTATCAGGAACCGAATGATACAGTTGGTTCGAGAACTGAAGAGCCTGAAAATGGTAATGAAATGCTTGATATGGTTCTGCCGGAGACTTTAACGCTGGTTCAGTTACTGGATTTGGCTGGCGAGCATCTGGATTTGGATTATGTCTATAATCCCGGAACTATCGGCAATCCAACTGTAACTCTAAAACTTCACGGAAGTCTTCAGGGCCAGATGAGAGTAAAGGATATGTACAGTCTTCTGGAAACTGTTCTGAAGTTCAATAACCTTGCGATGATACGCAGGAATAATATAGTGACTATTGTTCCATCGGACAAGGTTCTGGAAGCTGACCCGCAGCTTGTAGGTGATAATGGAGAAAAGCTCGCTGTTGGTGATACGGTAGTTACGAGAGTATTTGCGCTGAAGTATGTAAATTCTTCGAGTGTTAGCAAGCTGATTGAAAATATGAAGCTTGGTATAGCCGTAACGCCGATGGAAGATATTCAGATGCTTTTTGTTACATGTTATGCTTTTCGCATGAGCCGGATAGAAGAGCTTGTGAATATGATTGACCGGCCCGGCAGGGTGAGGGAATGCAGGTTCAGGCGTATTCAATATATAACCGCAGGCTCTCTTACGGAAAAGATACGAACACTCGCCAAGGAACTGCAGGGAATTACGATAACAAGTTCCAAGCCCGCTGAAAAACCGGCAACTGCACAACCAATAAAAATATTAACTACAGGTGATACTCCGAGCGGCGGAAATGTTTCGGTAGAATCGCGTGCGAAAGTTCCCGTATTTCTCGATAGCGATGAAAGAACGAATAGAATTTTAATGATTGGCTACGAAGAGGAGTTGAACCTTATCGAGGAATTGATTGATGTTCTCGATATAGTGCCGGTGGATCAGCGAACACCGAGAACTTACACTATCAAGCATTTGAAACCTGCTCAGGCTTTGGAAAAGCTGCAAAAGATGGAAGTATTAAAGGCTTCCGGTAATAAAGAGAACAGCACGGGTGCGGATTCAAAAGATAACATTCTTACCGAAGACCCAATAGTAATTATTCTCGAATCGACAAACCAGTTATTAATCAAGGCAACCTTCGGCCAGCATGTCAGAATACAGGAATATTTGAATTATATTGATATTGCCATGGAAGATTTGCGTACTCTTGAAATTTATCAAATCCAATATGTTGACGCGGGAACTGTAAGTAAAAAACTCGCTGAATTAGAACTTATCAGTACAGGTAGTTCCGCTTCCGCTCTCAGTCCAGACAAAATATCCGCTCCAGATCCCAATAAGGCTTCTTCGGGAGAGATATCAAGCCTTGATGTTGAAAAGCCGC
>CAZVOA010000069.1:0-6595 GCA_964628465.1 uncultured Pirellulales bacterium
TTTCAATATCATCCGGATTTCTGCCGAGATATTCCTGAAAATTCTTATACGCGTTAACCCAGTCCTTTCTTTCAAACGCTTCCTGACCGGCTTCCAAGGATATTTTTGATAAAATATTCCGCCGTATCTGCCGAGCGGCAAACAACGCAAATACTATCGAAACGGTAATAATCAGCAAAATTACAAGAACTTTAACATTAATCTTCGCGTATCTCTTGACATTAAACATGCTACTCATCTCCATCTTAATGATTTATTTTCAACTTTCAGAACAAAATTTTTATATTTCTAACGAAAATTCATATTGTTACTGAGAATCGCAAAATTATAAGTTTTTCATTTTCATATTATACGAAAAGAAGAAAATATGTTCATACTTTTCAAATTGAACATATTTACAAAAATAATATGAAAATTATATAGATATAAAGCATTCTATGCAAAACAAATTTGAATAAATACAACTCCCCCAAAATACAAAAAGCTGCCGCAAAAAAATTCTTTTTAGAGAATTTTTACGCAACAGCTTTTTTATATACTTCTTTTAATAATCTTTATACTGTTTTACGGAATTTCAGTCTTAATGAACCCAACCCAATCAAACCAAGCAGCAAAGCCCCAGGAGCAGGAACAACTGAAGTAGAATATTGGTCACCTGTTTTGCTATTATTTAATGCAGAAACCCACTGAATTTCATATCCAATCCCAGTAACAGTTGAAAAATCAGTAAGTGAACCAAAGTTTATAAATAATTCCATAGAAGTATCTGGTAGTAATGACATCCATGTTCCACTATTAGAATATACTGGAGCACCATTGTTAATCTCAACAAAAGCACGATATTGCCAAATATCTCCATTATCATTTGCTATTGGAAGCAGGAAACTATCGTATGAACCTGAAATATCCGGACTGTCAAGCCCAATTACTGCATTTGCATATCCATCAAGTGGCAAGCCCTCGCTTATAATACCAGTGAAACCAACTTGATAAATCATGGTGCTTGAACCATAAATATCAGGATTATCAGGAGTTGTAGGAACTTGATCAGGGCCTGCAAGAGTTCCAACAAACCATAAAGACGCAGAATCACCGGAACTAACAGATAAAAGCCTCATATTAAGAGCATTTGTTTCATCCATATTATATGTTGTCAAAGCGAAAACATTACTAAAAGCAAAAACAACATAAAAAAGCAGAAAACAGAACATCCTTTTCATAACACACCTCTCATCCTAAAATTATACAACCCTTCTCCTTCGTTTTTGTAAGTCGGCTAACTTACTTTACAAGTTTTTTCCGATTATAATATTATAGAAAGCAAATCAATTAGGAATTACTCTAATTGATCTGCTTTCTTTTTATATACAACAAATTATATATTCTTGTTGTTTTATATTTATTTATTAAATCTTATGCAAATCTGCGTAATTTAATACCAGCAGCACTTATACCAAGCAAACCAAGAAGAATTGCTCCAGGAACCGGAACAACTGATGTTGAATATTGGTCACCTGTCTTAAAACCTCCTGCTTGTGATGGATTATCTTTAGATACCCATTGTATTTCGAAGCCTATAGCAACTAATTGAGACAAATTCAAACTACCTGGAATATAAAGCGTAGTCGCTGTATCTGCCAATAATATTGCTTGGTCAGAAAAGATAGGATCATCGTCCATTAACTGATAAAATGCTCTATATCTCCAGATATCTCCATTATCGTTAGCTATTGGTAAAGCAAACCCTTGATCATATGTACCATTAAGACCAAGTCCATCATCATTCGCAAGCCCAATCCAAGCAGTTGCTGAACCATCTATTGGAGTACCTTCACTGATATTACCTGTGAAGCCAACTTGATAAATCATAGTGTCTGAACCGTAAATATCAGGATAATCGGGAGTGTTAGGAATTTGATCAGGGCCTGTTAGAGTACCAACAAACCATAAAGATCCAGAATCACCTGTACTCCTAGACAAGATACGCATATCTAAGGCCATGGCCTCATCCAGTTCATACATTGCGGCTTTCGATACTGTAGAAACAGCAAGCATCGCCACCAAACAAACACTTAAAACTACCAACTTTTTCATAATTTTTACCTTTCCTTTCGACTTTCTTCTATTTATAAAGAAAATACCCTAAAACAGTTCATTTTATCTATATTTACACTATACACACTATATACAATACCAGATTATACTATACTGCCACTTACATGTCAAGAATATACTTCCCATTATTACATTTTTATGCATATTTTCTTAATTTTATACCGGCAACTGCAATACCAAGGATACCCAACAAAACCGCACCTGGAACCGGAACAACCGTATCAGTATCTGGAACGGCAATTTCTGCACCTTCAAGATCACCAAATCCAGAATTCCATGCTGTAACCGTAATATCTTGACTAGCCAAAGAATAAAGAACCAGATTTTCAGCACCGTCTTTTGCATAGAAATCACCCCATGTTGGCATGCGGTCACTATCAAATGTTATAAAAAACGTTCTCGTTCCATCCGTTTCATTCGTTTCAAATGTAAGCAGTGATTCTTGGGTATCAAATTTCAGGCCATTATTAATAGAACCAGGCATACCTGGATTTCCTCCACCCGAAGAAAACACACCCAATTCTTGGTATTTATTAACACTGGTTTCTAAGAAATTATCTTCAGAAAAGCTATCTGAAACCTCAAAAATAATATGACTAAGGTCTTTTATTTGACCGGTTTCCAAAATTGGAACAATAAATTTATAACTATAAGTATAATAACTCCCTTTATCAGTGATTTCCCAAGAAAGAGTTGTTCCTACTGCCGATGACCATGAAGGAGACGCAATAATGCCCCCAGCAGCAGTACTAACAGATCCATTATAAAGATCTGCATTTGCAGATTGAACACCTATTGCGAACAGAAACACGACGATTGAATAAATTACCAGCTTTTTCATAATACTTTTCTCCTAATTTTAGAGACCTATCCCTAAACGGAAACTTTAGAGGAAACCCTGATTCCTCTTATCATTATTATCAGCAATGATATATATAAAAATTTATCACTGCTTCCGATAAAAGTCAAGACAAAAACAAAAAATATAGTTAATTATCGGGATTAAAAAAAGAAATGAAAAATGTAAAAAAAATAGTGAGGATTTTGACGTAAAAAAGAGGCTTATTATCGCTCTTTATGAGGATTTGAAGATTTGAATTTTGAGGAAATAATAATTTTTTCTTCTGAAGATTCTGTAGTTGTCACGATTTTCAAAAGCCATAGCTCAAAAAATATGATTATTACAGCTGCCGGCATCATCGTAACACCGGCAAAATCATGAAAGAATTTCTCCGCGGCCTGTGAACTGACAAGCATAAAAAGCACCGCTGTGATACATAGCCTTATAATATTGCACATTACAGCAATAGGAATGCTTGAAAATAAAACAAACGCCTTTTGAAATCTTGAACGTTTCACCATGTAGGCAATGAACGCGGATACAATAATGAACGCGGTTAGCATTCTCAGGCCGCTGCAAGCTTCTTCGACAGCCATCGTTGTGCCGCGATTCAACGAAACAATATTGCCCTGCTGGCTGACATTGGCACCAAATGCCTCTAACATGAATACGGAACCAGACGTAGCGATTTTTTGAAGAGGGCCGCTTATTAGATTGTGTATCTGACCTGGGAATGGAACCATGAGAAAAAGAAACAGGATTATCCAGAAAGTTCTTTTAAATACATCTAAACCTGCTACCGTAAGAACCAATCCCGCGATCATTAACACAAGCGAATATCTTTCAGCCGATTCGTACATATATATCAGGCCATATAATCTCGCGGCATGTGATGCAAAAAGCAATATTATCCCATACCAGAAAGGAGAAAGAGTGGATTCTTTCAGTTTCTTTCTTTCCTTCCAAATCAGGAAGAGTGCTGTTATTGGAACAAGCTGTCCGGCGGAATAATCATCGTCACTTTGCCATTCATCGAACAAATCTATAATTACAGGCCAATATGCCCACAAAGTAACCGCAGTCAAAGCAAAGATTATTATCCACAAAACAATAGAACTTTCCTGTCTAAGTTCTTTATTCGAAATAATTAAATTATCATCTTGCCGCATATTTTCGCTAATCACTTTCCGTTTGCATGGATGTATTATTCATATCAGAGATTTGTTCTGTTTCAGATTCATTTATATTAAAACCCGCAAGCAGATGCCTTAATAATGGCGCCGATTCGACCGCAAAATCAGAAATTGTCTTTTTTACCGATTCGGAATCCTGGTTTGCTGAAATCGGCGAAGTTATCTGTATCTGGGCAGTATATTTGACCGCACCTGAACCTTTCCATATTTTTGATCTTAATAATTCAACATCACTGCTCAACGCACCATCAACTATGTAATAATTCAGTATCATAATCTTATTCTGAATCAGACTTCCTCTTGAAAACTGCAAAATATTGCATGGTAACTGCGTTCCATCTTCCAAAGGCAGTTCCATATATTCAACAAGTCCTCTCGTCCAGCCAGCTCCTACATAACAAACTTCAGGACGATGCGGCATTAAATCACGTGCTTTCTGGCCGAAAGCCACATAAAGAGCAACACCTTCAAAACCGCCATCACGCATATAATTCCGGCTGATATGAGCATCTGTATCAGTAGCTTCGATTATTGCGTCATCCAGAGGCGCCTCTCGGCCTGTCCAGGAACCTATCTGCATAGGAAATTTCGCTAAAGCATTAGGGTCTATCGGCGGCATTTCTTCATCAAGAAGAAGCAAATTAGCAAGAATATGATGTGACAAACCAAACAATAACATCAAAAATATTGTTACTATCGCCGCAGAAACAACACCTTTATGACTTATTTTGTTATCAGTTTCTTTCATGAGGTTTACCCGATATTTTTTTTGAAAAAAGATATTCTGCAAGCGAATGAAATGCCCATGCCTGAGACCATCTCATGTATGATATACGGTTAGTAAAATACTTACCTTTACGAAAATAGAAATAACCTTTATTACTATAAAGATTCTTAGTCATCCAATTTACAATTTGTTCTGTTAATACATTATATTTATCGCCTTCCCGGCTGAAAAAGCTTATAGCCTGAGCCGGAGCATGTATATCTATCGGATACGTTCGATTATTATAATATTTCGGCGTCCCATCATCCAGAAAAAAAAACTTTGCATAATAATCGACTCCACGGTTATAAGAATCCTTATATCCAAGTCCAATTCCTTCTTCCATAATGTATCGAATCGCCTGAAGATTAAATCCTGTATGAAATGAATCTATCCATTTTTGGCTGCTGGTATCGGCATAAAACCATGATCCATCCTCTCGCTGATGCCGCATTGAGTAATCAAGACTTTGCTGGACCGCACCTTTCAATGAATCATCCTGACAATATTTTATCAGGCGGGCAAGGATAGAAGCACCCATAAGATTGGCATTATGCACAACTTCAGTGTCTATCGGCGTATAGCTAAAACAAAATGTATTATCCAGTTTTGTTCTGTGAAGGTCTTTAAGAATAAAATCCTTTATCGGGACGGCCATCTCCAGAGCTTTTTCTTTACCTGTCAGGGCATAACAGTCAAGCAGTGCGTGTCCGATAAAAGACGTATTTACAATAGTTGGTGTCGCTTTTGGACGCATTGCAGACCTCGACTGCCAGTCAAAATTGTAACCCCAGCAATTACCGGAATAATTGACACACTTCAGCTTTTCAAGCAATTCAATAAAGTAATCGATTTTTTCGAGATATTTATTATCTTTCGTAAGAGCAAAAAGTCTCGAATAACCCCAAAGAAAAAGACCTATCCCTTTAGGATTATGACCTTTTTTTATACCAAACAGCGGCCTGAAATTTATAGGTGAACGCCGAAAAAATTGGGTAGCGGCGATTCTCACCCATTTGCTCTTTGCTCCAACGAGCTGAATGAAAGGACTATTGAGAGCATCATAAGGATCATACCCTGCAAAGTCCTGCGATTCGATATAAGCAAGCATCTGTTTAATACAATTGTCAACTATCGTATTGTCAAGCATCTCAAATTTGTGTTAATTCTCTTTAGCCGTATTTATTGATGTTTCTGATAATTTCTGTAAAAGTGCTGAATTGTACGCTTTTGTGATACCTGGCCTTTATTACGCTTAGAAACTTTTCGAGATTTTTATCATTCCAAAAATCCTTACAATGACCAAGCATTACAACTGGAGTATCTACCACCGCTTCCTGAGAATTACATTCTCTAATTACTTGTTCCAGACCTCGGATCATATCTTTTGCACTTAGTTTACAAAAATCATATTTGAAGGGCTGCTTTGAAAATAATTTCTTGAAAACTGTACCTGATGAATCTGTACTTTGTCTGGCTTTTTTCATGCCGTGACCGTGCGGATCGTGGTGTTCATTTTTTCTTCTTTTAAGAGTAACGGACAATTTCGTCCATTTGAAATTACATAAATACGACCTGATTTTCGAATAAACAGGGAATTCAATAATATTTTCCCCGGCGGTTCCAGACTGACTTATATCTTCCTTATCAGTCCACCAATAACCGATTGAAGATTTCGCA
>CAZVOA010000070.1:0-5761 GCA_964628465.1 uncultured Pirellulales bacterium
GGTAAGCGCATCGTGACGATAACTAATGGGCAAGGCATGCCTCTCACAAGCGCTTCAGCCCCCTCATTAGTCAGAATCAACCATCAACATATTTAACTGTGAATCATAGAGTTTCGTGATCTTCACCACTTCGAACGAAAAAAAACCTTGTATAAAAACGCAAGGATAGAAAAGTGGCTCTCTATGCATAAAAATATTGATCCGAAGTGGAGGATATAATGCTCGAAGACCTGAGAAAGAGACAAAAGATCATCATTTATTTCGTGGCCATAATCTTCATCCTGGGGATGGGAGCCATTGGTATTGTGGAGATATTCACACCTAAGCCATACTTGGGCAAAGTGGAAGGCACCAAGATCACCCTGGAAATGTATCAGGCCAAGATTCAGGATATGTATGCCCGTTATAATGAAAGCAATCCCAATCAACCTCTGGATGAGAACACCCGTAAATCTCTTGAGGGACAGGCCTGGCAGGAACTGGTGGATGAAATCCTTTGGAACAAGAATATCAAGAAGTACAGAATCAAGGTCAAGGAAAGCGATATCCTTACAGAGATGCAAAACAACCCTCCGCAGGAGTTGATGCAAAATGAATCTCTGCAGACCAATGGAATATTTGACAAGAGCAAGTATCTATCAGCCCTGAAAAACAACCCCGAGTTCTTCGTAATGATGGAAGACTATGTGCGTAGCTATCTGCCTCGCAAACGTTTGCAAGATCGAATCAAAGCAGATTCAGGGATCACAATGGATAGCCTGAAGGCTGATTATATCAAAGATAATGACGTTGTTAGTGGTAAGATCCTGTTCTTTGATTTCAATACCATTACAGAGGTTGAAGTCAGCGATGACGAGATCAAAGCTCAATATGATAAAGATCGTGAAGAGAAATACAAGAAGGGACCAGCTTCCAGGGCCAAGTTCATTGCCTTTGAAGAAAAACCTTCGGATAAAGATTTTGAAGATGTGAAAAAGGCAGCCATCGAAATCCGCAACCGTGCAATAAATGGCGAAAGCTTCAAAGAACTTGCTATGGAATATTCAGAAGATCCCGGTTCAGGACAGAACGGCGGATCACTGGGAGTATTTGGAAAAGGCCAGATGGTTCCGGAGTTTGAAGCTGTAGCATTTGCTCTCAAAGAAGGGGAGATTTCTCAGCCTGTGAAGACAAGTTTTGGCTGGCATGTGATTCTTTGCGATAAAATCGTAAGCATGGATCCAGAAAAACCTGAAATTGAAGCCAGTCATATTCTGTTCCGGGTGGAAGCCAGTGATGCCACCAAAGCTCAAATCGAAGAAAAAGTGAATGAAGCAGAAAAAATCGTGCGTAAAAAAGGCATTGATGAAGCTGCAAAAGCCTATGAACTGGAAGCTCAGGATACTGATTGGGTAGCCCATGACGCTCAATACATCCCCGGCATCGGCCAGAATCGCCAGATGCTAAGCTGGATGGTTAGCTCAAAAGCCAAAGCAGTCTCCGATCTAATGCGCGATCAACAAAACCGCTATATCATTGCCCAGTTAACCGACAATCAGAAAACCTATTATGAGGATTTCGAGAAAGTTAAGCTGCGCATCAAGTATGAGCTGGAAAAGGTGAAAAAGATCGCCATGGTCAAGCCTAAGGCCGAAGAATTCGCTGCCAAATACAGCAAGGATCAATACTTTGCCAAAGCCGAAGCTGAAGGCTGGAAAGTGAATGACGTAAACAACTTCAAAAAGGGTAACAGCGTACCTGGAATGGGGATTTCCGAAACCTTTGCTACTGAAGCTTTGAAGCTTGAAGCCGACGGGATGACCGATCTGATCCACACGGAACAGGGTAGCTTCTCTTGTGTCAGATCCGAACAATCGCATGGCGTTATTTAATAAATTGAGGCTTATTAAAACAGATGAAAAAATAGAAATAATAGAACGACTCCTTGTTATCGAGCCGAATAATCCTCTTGTATGGTTTCATTACAGCAATGCGTTAACTGGCACTAGTAAAAATGAAGAGGCATTGAAAGCAGCTACAAAAGCAGTGTTACTTGATCCGAATGGTTTATATTACGGCGAGCTTGCAGATGCTCTTTCAAAATTACGAAGATATGACGAAGCCGAACCTAATTATAAACTTATGACAGAAAAGTGCGGCTGCCAGGCTTGCTGGTTTAAATATGCAAGCTTTCTTGTACATAACCGGAAGGATAAATTTGAGGAAGCGAAAAAAGCTCTGGAAAAGGCTGAGTCTATGTTACGAACGCGAAGAGTTTCAGAATTAAACATAAATCTTCTCAAACTCGCTTTATTGGAAAAAACTGAGCCGGAAAAGGCAGAGATTCTTGCGGATGAGTTACTTAATACCTCTTCTGATAATCGTTATTACTGGCATTTATACGCTGGTATTCTAAGAACACTGGAAAAATACGATGAAGCTGTTGAAGCCGCGCAAAAAGCTGTGGATTTGAGCAAAGATTCCTCTTATCTTCCCCGGCTGGCGAATTGTCTTGCGAAAGCAGGAGAGCTTGAAAAAGCAGAGCAGATATATGATGACATGCACAAAGAGTCTCCTGAGAAATACTCGTACTGGTTCTGGTATGCTGAATTTCTGGCAGATAATTTTGATGACAGAATTGATGAAGCCAAAGAAGCTTTGGAGAAAGTTCCATATAATGAATTTGATAACTGGTCGGTGCCAATCGAAGACTTTAAAAAACTCCAGGAAAAAATAGCTGAAAAATCAAAAGAATTACCTGTACTTCAAACTGACAAATAAATATCTTAACACTGGATTTTTCGGGATAAGTTCTGTTATACTATCGCACATGATAGAACTTATAGATACACATAGTCATCTGGTATATGAACCTCTTGCGGGTGATATTGAAAATGTATTGGCTCGCAGTAAAGAAGCGGGCGTTACAAGTTGGATTAATGTCGGGACGGACCCGGAGCATAATCACAAAGCCGTTGATATGGCCAATAGATTTGAGAATATGTACGCAGCGATTGGTGTTCATCCTCATTATGCTGACCAGATGACGGAAGAAATAGTTGCTGAATTAAAGCAACTCGCCGCAAATGAAAAGGTAATAGCAATTGGTGAGACCGGTTTGGATTTTCATTATAACTTCTCGAAGCAGCATGACCAGAGAAGGGCGTTCGAGGCTCATTTGCATATTGCCCGTGAAATGAATCTGCCTGTTGTGATTCATACAAGAGAGGCTTTCGATGATACAATGGAAATCCTCGATAATTTCATAAAATTCAACGGCAATTTAAAAGGCGTAGTATTTCATTGCTTTAGCGAAACCGCGGAACGGGTGAGAATTATTCTCGATTACGGTTTTTATACCTCATTTACCGGCGTAGTAACATTCAAAAATGCCGAATCAATCCGTATGGCGGCTCAAGTCGTTCCGGTTGACAGGATGATGGTTGAGACTGATTGCCCTTATATGTCGCCTGAGCCGATGAGGAAGCAGAAAGTAAACGAGCCTGCACTTATGATTCATACGGCGAAATTTTTGGCTCAGCTTAAAAATATGGAACTTGAGGATTTCGCGGCGAAAGTGACTAAAACGAGTAAATCATTCTTCGATTTGCCGTGAAATAATGTTTTGTAAATAGAAAATGCCGTTTATATGTCATTGCGAGGAAGCCCCTGGGGCTGACGCGGCAATCTCAAACGTTCGAATTTGTAATATGGCATGAATCAGTATTGGGTATATATAATTACAAATCCTATTCATTCTGTGCTTTACACAGGTGTTACGAACAATTTAGCCAGAAGGATTGCTGAACATAGAAACAAGACAGGATCAGCATTTACAAAAAAATATAATATTATAAAATTGGTTTATTATGAATCCTTTCACCGTATTTTGGATGCGATAGCCGTTGAGAAGAAAATCAAGGCAGGTTCACGGAAAAAGAAAATAGAACTGATAAAACAGTTTAATCCCCAGTGGATTGACTTATATGAACAATCGCAAGGTTGAGATTGCCGCGACCCTTTGGGACTCGCAATGACATATTGGGAATATTATGGACTTTGGTGTAACACAAAAAAAACAGGATGATCTTGAAAAACGGATGGCTTCTCTCGGTATTCGGGAGCAGGACATCGAGGAAAAATTTGTCCGTTCATCCGGCCCGGGCGGTCAAAATGTAAATAAGACATCGAGTTGCGTTCAACTCAAGCATATTCCAAGCGGACTTGAAATAAAAATGCAGCAGGATCGCACCCAGAGATTAAATCGTTATTACGCCAGGAAAAGATTATGCGAGCTTATAGAAAATGATAAATTGGGTAAAAAAAGCCCCGCTTCGCTCAAAGCAGAAAAAATCCGCAAACAAAAACAAAGACGAAAACGCCGAAGTAGAAAAAGTGTTGATGATTAATTTTGAATTTAAGGCAGGGAGATTTTATGAAAAATATACAAAATATTAGCAGATTGCTTTTCGGTATAGCAATGTTTCTGATTATTATATTAGGGATTCCCAATGTATGTATTGCAAATGAAAAGGACGAAATTATTTCCAAGCGGGACGCATATACATTTGTGTTTTGTTATTATGAGGATGCTTTAGATTATGCGATTGCAAATCTTGAATCACAAAATACTGATTCTCAGGAATTTGCATTGGATATTGCAACGCGCATTATAGATTTTCGTTCAAGAGGAGATAATCCTTCTAAAGAAATACAGTTATTTTCCCTGTTTCAGAAATCTCAAGCAGATTACTACATGAAATTTAGAATTGCAGTTGCACAGGTTCGTCTCGGTAGTACTGAGGGATTAGACATATTATTAAAAGAGTTTAAATCGAAAGAACTTCCTTACGATTCACGTCTTTATGCTCTACGTTTTATATTAGAAGAAGTTGATCTTCAACCCTTCAAAGTACTCTTTGAGCAGGCATTAAGTGATGATAAAAAAGTTGCTACTCTTGGTGCGTTAGGCCTTTATCGTCTTGGGGATGAAAAAGCAAAACAGTGGCTGCTTGATCAGATTTCCCAGCCTCCGCATAATCATCCTTCACGGGAAATCCTCGAAGCAATACAGGAAACTAAAGTGGCGGAAGCGATACCTCTTTTAAAACCTTGGTTGACTTACGAAAATTCTACTATGGTTGCTATAACTTTAGCAATTTTGGGGGAACAAGAGGGTAAAGAATCTCTTCTTAAGATCCTATCGGCGTACAGGGAAGATGCTGCTGGTATTATAGGACGGGTTGCTTTAGGTGTTGCAACTTTAAAAGACAAGTCATTTATCCCATTGTTAAGAGAAGCTCTGGGTGTAAAAAGCAGATCAGATAAATTTGACGTAATAGAGGCACTATTAATGCTAAATGATTCAGAAGTTATTCAAGAGCTACTGAATGAGATGGAAGCTACCGATGGATGGGATAAAAAGGCTGTTCAATTAGCTATAAAATACAAAATTACCCAAGCACTTCCTATTTTTATGAAGTTATTTGAACAAACAAATCAAAAAGATCAGTTTGAAATTCAACTGCAAAAAAATGAGCCGACTCTAATTGCATATTATGAACAAATGGGTGTTAGCAAAGAAGACTGCATTAAACATATTTACACGGACAAATATCACGAATGTGTAACTCTTGCGATAGGTATTTATCAGATGAATAAAGAAAGTGGAAAAGAGGATATAAAAGAGTTGCTGAGCCGGGATGATTTGCAGGAAGTAGAATTAAACTCCTGACTTCAACATTGGGACACCCGGTCAATATAGCAGGTTGTAGAGCATTTG
>CAZVOA010000071.1:0-5564 GCA_964628465.1 uncultured Pirellulales bacterium
TTACCTATGAGATTATTATTATCCATGTTAGATGTCAATATACAAGGGCACAGAGCACACAGAGAAAATAAGACTCTGTCATTGCGAGCGAAGCGCGGCAATCTTCAGCAAAAATATTCTGTCTTCTGTATTCCGGTAAGACCGGGCAGGGGCTGTCTGAATTCTCCCCTTGGTACTCCAAGGGAGGCCATTTATTCTTTTTCTTATAAATATTTCCTTGCAATTCCACAATCTCTACAATAAATTATAGCGGTAATATGAACTTACTATGATTTTTACACCATTTGCGAAGATATGTAGAATTGACACCGACGGGGACGGAGTATAGTCTATCCCGAGCAAATTAAAGGTAGTCTCGAAGCCATTTATGGTATTGATAATGCTCATATTTAGGTACGTTGTTGGTTTCCATGAATTCACAATATAGCTTTAATAAATCTGTATTTAACTTCAACATCTTAGTTGACGAGTTTTCTCGATAACATTACAATCTTAATATTGGCGTAAATAAAATATGTCTAATCGCCTTGAAATTGCTTTTCATAACATATTTTCTTGATATACTATATTTTAATAGATGTTGATGACTGGACAAGATATAATAATATATTATACCTCACAAATAAGGAAATAAATAAATGAGTGATCCAATTTCAATCAAAAAGCTAATTGAAAGAATATCAAGTGGTGACATTCGTATACCCTCATTCCAAAGAGAGTTTGTTTGGGATGCGGACCAAGTTTCATTCCTTTTAGATAGTATTTATAAAGAATTTCCGATTGGTACGATAATTTTATGGAAAACAGATAATCGATTAAAATCAGAAAAAAAACTTGGTTTCTTTAATCTTCCAGAGCCACAAAAAGATTATCCTGTTAATTATGTTCTTGATGGGCAACAACGACTGACAAGTTTGTTTAGTGTGTTTCAAACCGAATTGGCTCCAACATCAGATGAGTGGGTAGATATTTATTTTGATATGACATCAGAAGAAAATGTGCAAGAATCGCTCTTTGTAGCTCTCGATGATTCCGAAGTTGATCCTGCCAGACACTTTCCTGTTAAAACTCTCTTTGATTCAGTTGAATATAGAAAAGCAACGACCGCCCTCTCTTCAGAACTAGTTGTTAAAGTCGATGCACTTCAAGATAAATTCAAATCTTATCTTATACCGAATGAGACATTCGAAACAGATGACAGGAATAAAGTTGCCATAGTTTTTGAGAGAATTAACAGGGCTGGTACAGAATTAAATATTTTTGAATTACTCTCAGCTTGGAGTTGGTCTGATCAATTCGATTTGGTAGACAAATTTGATGAATTGCAAGAAAAAATCATTGACCACGGTTTTGAGGAATTATGCAGTGACCGAGATCTGCAGTTAAGAATATGTGCTGGAATAATAACAGGCGAAACAACCCCCAAAAAGATTTTGGAGCTACAGGGTGAAGAGATTCGAAGTCGTTTTGATGAGATTGAAGGAGGTATATTAGGAGCGCTAGATTTTCTAAAAAGAGAAGCGGAAATTAAACATTATAGATTGATTCCTTTTCCAGGTTTACTTGTTCCATTGAGTGCTTTTTTTGCCACAAACAGAACTGAAGGTATATCATATTCTTCAAAACAAAAGAACGTAATAATTAAATGGTTTTGGAGGTCATTGTTTACAAGGAGATTTTCTGCAGGTGTAAATGAAAGACAAGCAACAGATATTACAAATATGCTAGGCCTAAAAAATGATGAAAATTATGACTTTAAACTTCCCAGAGATGAAATAAAGTTTGATTTTGCCAAATCAAACTTTTCAGCAGGAAATGCTAATTCCAAAACACATATTTTATTGTTGAACAGTCTTACTCCTTTGTCTCTCCTTAGTGGCGCGAAGATTGACCTAGATAAAGTGTTAAAAAAAGCGAGTAAACATGAGTACCACCATATTTTTCCCCAAAAATATCTTGAGAGAAAAGGCTTCGCTCGAAACGAAATAAATATACTGTCAAACATTTGCTTTCTTACACGGGCCGACAACAATGCTATCAAAGATGCCGGACCAGTAGTTTACGGAGCAAAAATTGACTCTGAAAGAAAAAATGAATATCTACAAAAAGCACTCATCCCGGACACCTTTGAGTCTCAAGACTATAATGAATTTATTGTCAACCGAACTGCTTTATTAGAACGAAAAGCTAAGGAATTAATGGCATAACCAAAGCATTCACCAGATAGCGAGAAGTATAGTCGGGAATTGAAACGGTGTGGTGTCAGGAACATTTATTAATCCGGAAATATTATTGAACCGGGTAATCCGGGGACATCTTACTGATTAAATCGACAGTTCAAGCTTCATATTTCTGATGAGATGTGAGGCTTTTCTTATTAAAAGAATACAGAACTCAGACAGCCCCTGCCCGGTCTTACCGGAATACAGTAAACAGTAAAATAGGGTATAGCGTTTAGCGTATAGGGTATAGAGTTTTGTCTTTATCAATCTGCGCAAATCTGCGTTAATCTGTGGATAATAATTAAATTTAAACAGCATGGGCTAAAGCCCATCCTACCTTGCGCTGGAAAGCTTCGGCGGACAAGTCAGTGGTTAATAAAATAAGGAATATGGTTTACAAATCGTATTAAATCTTGTAGCAACAATAACCCGGAGATTTCTTTATTATTTTGGAATAAGTGCATTTAGAATGGATTCGACCCATTTTTCATTGTTAATATCATAAACTATGAAGTCACTGTCGAATTGCCAATATGCCCAGCTAAATCCGAATTCCTCCATTGTCCTTGTCATAAAATTAAGATATCTAATCCGGGATTCCATCGGTGCCTTGTCATATGCACCGAACTCACCAACAAAAACAGGGCGGTTATGTTCCTTAGCCCATTTCTGAGCTATAGCGAAATCATCTCTTATGGCCGCTTTTTCCTGTTCGGTTCCTGTCCATTCGATACCTGAGAGATTTCTCTGTTCAGCCGCCCATGCCGCTCCCTGATGTGTAAATTCCATAGGTAAGTAATAATGAATTGTTACAATGATGTTCCGGTCTTCCTCGGGAAGTTCCAACTGATCCAGATATTTGATTTGATTATAATTACCCGGGCCGATTATTACCATGCGATTCGGATTTGTCTGGCGGATTATAGCAAGAGCTTCTTTTAAATACTGGTTCCACAACTCGGGAGTCAATTGCTTGCTTGGTTCGTTTAATATCTCAAAAATGACATGATCAGGAGCATTTTTAAAACGTTCTGATACCTGAGTCCAAAATGCCAAAAGAGCCTGTTTGCCATTTTCAGGATTATTGCCCATCGAGCCATACTCGTGCATATCAAGAATTACCATCAAATCACTTTTAATCGCGTTATTAACTGCCCAGTTCAAAACCTCCCACCATGAATCTGTGAGTTTGTAATCGTTGTTTCTATCCATATGACGAAAAGCGTGAAGATTGATACGAACAGTGCTAAAGCCGGCATCCTTTATCATTTGAAAGTAATGCTCTTTGAAACGAGCCCTGTCCCTTGACTGCCATATAGGGTCATATCCGATGATATTTACGCCGCGGCCAAGCTTTTTAGTTTGAGTAAAAGAATAATCCTGACTCTGATCAGATAAAGTTTTCACCTGGCATGACGATGCTAAAACAACCAAGACTGAAAGTAATAAAAAAGCGATATGATTTTTGTAAAATATTTTATTAATCATTTTTCATTCTCCATGATTGTTATTCATATTCAATGTGAATTTATATTTGCTTATATGATATACCTTTAGAAATTGAATACAAGTTTTTTTAGGGAGATAATTTAAAATAAATGATAAATAAACAGTATTCTAATGCTTTAAATAGATTTGATTAATCTACGATTAATCTTGGGACACCTTACTAATTAAATCGACAGTTCAAGCTTCATATTTCTGATGAGATGTGAGGCTTTTTTTCTTTCCGGCTTCGTCTAACTACGCCGTGACGAGTAATCTGTGTAAATCGGTGGAATCGGTGTCTAAAATAACCGTGTTAATCCAGTGTGAATCCGTGTCTAAGCAATTATGGAAATGGTGCGTTGACACGCACATCAACGTTAATCCGGCAGTCTTACTACCAACTCCATTTCCACCTGCAAATCAGGAGCCGCTAACGCGGCTACACCTACACCTGTAACGCACGGCTGAGCGCCTTCAAAAGCGGCTAAAAACGGAGGCATGAGTTTTTCCAATCTTTCTGGAGTCAAATCGACCATATAAACTCGTGCTATCACTATGTCTGCGGGGGCCGCACCTACTGCATCAAGAGCCAAGCGCACATTTTTTGAAACGAGCTTCATTTGCTCTACCAAATCATCCGGCACAGGCTCACCATTGGGCTGCGTGGCTACCTGGCCCGATATATAAGCCATGCGGCCAGGCTCAACAATCGATATTTGCGAATAACCAATTTCACCTGAATTGGGAAGTGTTGCTGGATTCATGCGAGTAATTTTTTTCGACATATATGACTCCGTAATGTGTGAAATACTCTAAAGTAATCAATTACATCATTTAATTCCTTAATTTATTGTAGAGATTGAGGATTTGCAAGGAAATATTAACAAAAAAAAGAAAACAGAATACAGAATACAGAAGAAATTGAAATTACCATTTTTAACAGATTTTTCGGCAGCAGGCTCAGAATGACAAAGTCTATAATCTGTGCAAATCAGCGTCAATCAGTGGTTTCAATTAGTTTTTAGTTTTGAATTTTTAGTTTTAAGTTAATGAAATATTTTCAGTGTAATCAGTGAAATCTGTGTCTAAGCAATTATGGAAATGGTGCGTTGAAACGCACCCTACGATTTTTTATAATCTGTGGGAGTCTGCGGATAAGAAATATCTTTTTGCGGCTGCGCCGGGGTTGGTTTATTTTTCTTTCGGGAACACGATTCCCATCTCGTTAAGAATTTTCATTCTTTGCCTGACGGCATCAGGATTCGGGTACAATCTTTTCAGGTCTTCATCCGAAGCATTATCCGGGTCCTTGAGGAAAACAGCCGCTCCATTAACCCGGTCGCTCATGATTTTCATATTCCTTAAGCCATGTATATAATTATCAATATATGTCGTAGAAAATGCTGCTGAAACAATTACTATAAAAACAATATCTTTCAATAGCACAATCTTATTTTTTACAATATTTTTATTTCTTTCAATATTTAATATTATCGAGTTATATAGTAAAACTGCGGCGGATATTACAAAAAGCGTCGAGATTGTCGTATATCTGCTCGCAAAAGCCTGCTCAATCCCAAGATGAATTCTACCCATACCAATTATTGCAGCATTTATAATCGCATATATAATTAAAGTTAACCATGGTATCATCTTTTCAAAACGATTTTTGTCCAACCGCCTGATATCAAGTATCGATAAAATTATAATTATGCTTAAAATCAAGAATGTCCAAATTGCCCTGGAAACATCATGAGCCAAAGGCGCACCTAAAAAACAACAAATATATTTAATAAAGCCGACAAGATAATCTAAAAAATATGTCATCGGCATATCAAAAGAGGAGCCTTTATG
>CAZVOA010000072.1:0-5113 GCA_964628465.1 uncultured Pirellulales bacterium
TGGGCCCGCAAGGATTTGAACCTTGGACCAAGAGATTATGAGTCTCCTGCTCTACCGCTGAGCTACGAGCCCTGTTGATTTCGTAAAATCAAAGGCCTATATCTATAACAAATCAGAAAAAAATGCAAGAAAAATACAAGAATTTCTTACAAAAAATGAACCCGGCCATCCCAAAGAGACTAACATATTCAAAAAGTTCTTTATTTTTTCGAGAATAAGACTAATATTATATTTTTATTAGAGCATGATTGATTATCGCAGAAAACATAGTAAATCCTATTTTTCAGGGAGTATTCATATGCAATACAGAAAGAATGTCTTTTTGACAATTATTTTGATTTTTATTACCAGTTCTTTCTTATACGCGGCACAAAGCAGCGGCCTGCAGGAGCCGGAAAAATCAGTGTTTCTTATTATAACGTTCAGGCAGGAATACAACTATGTTACGCCGTGGAAAACCGAAAGCATGTCTCAAAGCAGCGGCACTGGTTTTTTAATCGCGGACAATTTGATTCTTACAAATGCGCACAATGTCAGCGATTATAAATATCTGGAACTTCGCAAAGAAAACGTAGCCGGACGTTTCCTCGCAAAAGTCTTGTTTGTCGCTCACGATTGCGACCTGGCGGTTCTTTCAGTCGAAGACAAGAGCTTTTTTAATAACACAGCAGCACTGGAATTATCCGGTTTGCCGAAAGTCAACAGCACTGTATCGACATACGGATTTCCTATGGGTGGTGACAGAATTTCAGTAACCGAAGGTGTGGTTTCGCGAATCGAATCAGATATTTATGCCCACAGCGGAGCCGATGGCCATCTTGTCATTCAAACGGATGCGGCGATTAATCCCGGAAACAGCGGCGGACCTGTAATACAAAATGGAAAAGTTACCGGAGTAGCGTTCCAGGGGCTTCAGGAAGCTGATAACATCGGCTATATGATTCCGACAACCGTAATCAAACATTTCCTCGAAGATATTAAAGACGGAAAATATGATAGTTTCGGCTCGATGGGTGCGATGTTTTTCCCGGGCTTGCATAACGAAAGCTACAGGAAATATCTGAAAGTTCCTGCCGACCAGGATGGCCTGGTTGTCATTGGAACTTTGCTGAACTCATCCGTCGAATCGATTCTGCAGAAAAATGACGTTCTGACAAAGATTGATGATTATAACATCGACAATGACGGAATGATTACATTAAACGGTCTGAGATCATCTATTTCAGAGGCGGTAGAATCAAAACAAATCGGAGAAAAACTTAACCTTACTTTCTACAGGCAAGGTGAGTTGAAAACAGCGACGGCGGAAATCGCCCTGAACAGACCGATTTTCGAGCAGGCACTTTTATACGACGATCCGCCGCCATATGTGTGTTACGCGGGACTTGTTTTTATTAAGGCGACTCGAAATTTCCTTGAATCATGGGGACCGCGATGGCCGAGGGAAATTCCGTTTTACCTGAAATATCTTTTTGCGAATTCAGCGGAGATAAACGATGAGCCTAAACTAAAGGAATACGTTGTACTGTCCGAAGTAATGGCGGATGAAATAAATTCCTACGCAAATCAATTCAAAAATAAAGTTCTTGAAGAGATAAACGGGCAAAGAATTTATTCACTCAACGATGTTTCGGACGCTTTCAAAAATCCTTCAGGCGATTTTTATACTCTTAAATTTATGGGAGATGACCGCATTCTGACGTTTGAAGTTAAAAAAGCAAAGGAACGCCAACAAAAGATTTTAGATAAATATGAAATTCCAGCCGGAGAGCGTCTGGAGGTGACGCAATGATAAATAAAATGAAATACATTATGATATTTTCCGCCGCGTTTTTAATTCTGTGTCTAAACACTTGCTTAATTGGAAATGAGCGAACAGATTTATCCGAGCAAATGAAAGACTCTCTTGTTTTTCTTAGTATTTCCACAGGCGGCTATAGAACCCATGAACCATGGAACCAGAAAAGTCTCTCCAATGATTTCGCATACGCCTGCGCAGTCAGCGAAAATGAAGTGATAACGACTGCTGATAGAGTAGCGAACATGGTTTACATAAAAGCACTTCGATATGGGCAAAATGATTTCATCAACGCAAAGCTTAAAGTTGTTGATTACCAGACGAACCTTTGCCTGATTGAACTCGATCCCAATCAATTAAGTAAACCATTGAAACCTTTGACTTTCAAAGAAGAGTACAGAAAAGGCAGCAGTGTTGATTCATACTGGATGTCTTCGGATAAAAGAGTCTTCAGCAAAAGAGGCTATCTTGATAGAGCCAGGGTCGAAAAAGTCAAAACATCTTTCGTCAAACATTTGCTGTATCTTGTCGCCGATGCATCGCAACGAACAGATTCGGGAGAAGTCTATTGTGAAGGTTCGTCACCTATCGGCATTGCCTGCAGAGCGAGTAATGATAACGAAGCGGGCCTTATACCGGCTGAGACAATCCTGCAATTCCTCAAGGTTGTAAAGGATGGAAATTACGAAGGTTTCGGATGTGTTGGTTTCGCCGCGTCGAATTTGCTTGATCCCGCTTTGCGGTCATATCTTAAAATGCCTGAATCTTTAACTTATGGAGTATATATTTCAGATGTTTATACAATCGGTACAGGCTCGAATGACCTGAAAATTGGTGATGTGATTCTAAAAATCGATGATAATATAATTGATCCGTACGGCCTTTTCGATCATCCCAAATACGGCCAACTCGAACTGGATTATCTTATTACAAGCAAGAACGCCGATCAGGACATTAAATTTGAAATATGGCGTGATGGAAAAAGCATGGAAATTCAGACCAAAGTAAAGAATTTCAAGAGTGCCGACATGCTGATACCATATCATGAATACGACCGTCAGCCGGAGTATATTGTTACAGCAGGCTTTGTTTTCCAAAAACTTTCTGTCGAGTACCTGCTCGAATTCGGAGCCGATATCGCAGGCAGCGCACCGACAAATCTATATTATTATTATCTCCAGTCAGCTTTTAAACCGACTAACGAGCGGAAAGACATCGTGATTCTCAGTTTTGTCCTTCCGAACGAATACAATGTTGGCTATTCAATGCTTGGCCAGCTTATTGTGAGTAAATATAATGGTAAGACCATAAGTTCGATTGATGATATAATTGAAGCACAAAAGCTGAATCCAGAGTCTCTTTACGATGTAATAGAATTCGAGATGGATAATCCGACACTTGTGATTGCCAGAAACCAGATTTCCGCCGCAAATGCTTATGTCAGCGCAAATTACGGCATAAGAAAACTTATTAACATCAACAAATAATGTGATTTTTAAAAAGCCCCTGCCCTAAGGAGGAGGAGTTTGAGAAAAACAGGGGCTTGAATGAGATAGTGTGTATTAGTAAAAACTGCCCAGTATTTAGTTTTTTGATTCCGTTAAAACCTTAAATGTCCTGCTTTTATCGGAATCTAATAATAAGTACCCGCACGAAGAACAAAAGTAACGTTTTTTCTTAAAAAACATTTTTTCTTTTTTCCCCATACCCCCCCGTTTTCCATACAAAAAAACGCATATTTCCCCTTTTTTGTGAAAATTCTTAATATAAAATAAGAAAAATATTTTATTTATGTTATATTTTTAGCGTTAATCTATTCGTAGATTTTGAACTAAAAAATTTTACTCCATTCGATCAGGAGAAGTGGAATGCACAATAAATTAGTTCGTTCATCAGAGATTTTAAGGAAATTCAATACATTTTTACTTACAGGCTTATTCCTGGTAAACACAGTTTGTATGGGACAGGAAACATCAATTCAAAGCTCAAAACTCGCCCCGATGAAATATCTTGGAGCAGATGTTTCCGCTCTTGCGGGCGGCTCTGGAGGATTTGGCGGCCGCAGAGGTGCAGGTCAGGCCAGCTATCAGGATAACGGCCAACCCGGCGATGAAATCTCCATTATGACCAAACACGGCTGGAACGCCTATCGACTGAGAGTATTTGTTTCGCCAGTACGCCAGGCACCAATTAACAGCCTCGAAAATACAATTACACTTGCCAAACAGATAAAAGCCGCAGGTGCTTTTTTCCAGCTTGATATTCATTATTCCGATACGTGGGCGGATCCGCAGCATCAGGAAACTCCGATTGCATGGCGGAACATGAGCATAGATGAGTTGGAAAAACAGGTTGAACAGTACAGTCCCGATGTAATAAAGCAATTGAAAGACGCGGGCGTAATGCCTGATATGGTTCAGGTCGGCAATGAAATCACCGGCGGCATGCTCTGGCCGCTCGGCCATGTGAAAGTGCCGCCATCAGATGTGAAGCAATTTGCAGGCGAAATCCAGCAGCTACCGGAGCCTTACGACGACGCAAAACAATGGAGCAATCTTATTCGCCTGATAAAAGCCGGACTTCGCGGCGTAAAAGCTGGAGCAGGTGACTCTCCTTTACAAACAATAATACATATCGACTGCGGCGGAGACTGGCCAATCACGAAATGGTTTTTCGACCATCTAACCGAAGCAAAAGTTGAGTTCGATATAATAGGACAAAGTTTCTATCCCAATTATCACGGCACACTGGCCGGACTCCAGCAAAATATGGAACAATCTGACCGGGCATACAATAAGCCAATTATAATTACCGAAACCGGCTATCCTCAAACCGGCGGCGAAAATGTCACGTCACAGAAATATATGGAATGGCCCGGAACCCCGCAGGGACAACTGCAATTCATGGCAGACCTTATAAACACCGCAAAGAGACTGCCGTATTGCCAGGGAGTCTTCTACTGGGCACCGGAAGGACGAGGCAGAGGAAACGCCCTTTGGAACTCCGACGGCAGCCCGGCACCCGCCCTTCTCGTCCTGGACAAACTTGACGAATTAATGAACTCCCCGGAAAGTCACTTACCCGCCCCACTTGCCTCAATGCATGAAACAACCAGATAAGAAAACCCAAAAACATATTAGCCTTAATGTAAGGACACAGAGAGAAAGAGAATGAGCTAAAAAGCGATAAATACATTTTTTCAGCACACCAGAATAAAAAATGGTGTGCATAGCACACCCTACATTTACTCAAAGAAAAATTAACCACCTATGAAGAACTCAAAGTCAAGAAATAAATTTCTTATTGCCTCAAAAT
>CAZVOA010000073.1:0-4795 GCA_964628465.1 uncultured Pirellulales bacterium
TGTTCCGATACAAATAAGAATTGTCACTAAAGACAACACCAGCCACACAAACGGCTGGCAAACCGCGTTAAGAACATTTTTCCTCATAATAATGCCTCCTTAATATCAAAATTTAGTCAGACACTCTCTGTACTCAATACAGCCTGCATCAAGCATCAAGAACAACTATTTTTTATTAAATATTTACTCTACTATTTTAGATTTATATGTTTAATAGTATTTTAACCACTCGTTTGCGCAGAGTATAAAAATCAGCCAAACGAACCAATAATATTATGCTAAACAACTTTAGTAATGTATTAAGCACAATTTGATGTAACTATTATTATTTACCATACTTTTTATCTTTCATCCATTTCGGCCAGGGGGCATCGGATTTTGTCCATTTACCGGTTGTATCAAAATTCTTATGCCACTTTAATTTCCAAAGTCTTTTTAATCCAACTTCCTCAACATGACCATCCATAAAAACCATATTTATTGCACCGGAGTGCCTGTCGATACAGAAGTGTTTCATTTCAGCATCAACGCCATCCCACTGTCCATTTTCTGATGGTGGTTCGCCTGCTTTGCCGTCAGGTTCAGGATATCCCCCCACCCACATAGAATCTGCAAATAAGGGTATTTGAGACGCATTTGAAACGTCATTCATTCTCCAAAAATTATCTGCTGGATGTGTTAAAAAAAGACTACTATCCTTAGGCGGATTATATATCCAGCAATTAAGCCCATAACTTGATTCTTCTTCTACTTTATTTATATTTTCTTTCTCAACCCATAACTCATAGCCTTTCTCATTATCACTGGACTCTAATCTTATTTCTTTCATACCTTCTTTCTCTATAGTAATCTGAAATGTATTATTTGGTCCTCCGTACGGTTTGCCATCGGGACGTCGTTGCTTATGCCCAGGACATTTAAGATCGGATTTCAGCGGATAATAAGGTCTTAAAGAAATAATCCAGCCATCTCGATCTGATACACCTGCTGTGCCTGAACTGAAACTGCCATTATTATCATCATAATACATGGAAGATGCCAAACCTATTCCCTTTAACATAGATTCACATGTGAGATGCACCCTATAGTAGGCGTTGGGTCCAAGAATATTTAATAATACCTTCGGCGCTTCAATAATTATAAAGCTTATAATAATAAGTAGAACTATTAACTCAATAAGTGTTAAACCTTTTTTAGCTCTCATAATAATGCATCCTAATGTTAAACATATATTAAACACCTAAAATAGCCAACTTCGCTATAAGTCCCATTATTTTTATGTTTATTCTCATAAAAACAGAGCTTATTGTAATTACTAATTACAATTGTTTTAGTTTTATATTATAACAGATATAGTTATAATTGAAAAAATATATTTATTGGTACAAATAGATCAACGATAATGCTATTTAATTTTCTTCTTTAAGGCATTATCGATATCGCTTTTTACGTTAAAAGGTTGATTCGTATGGGCATCTATATATTCACAATATCTTTTATTATCGTTTTCAAAAACAAAATACCATGCAGGGACAAGCTTCTTGATAGACTTACCTGATTCAGAAAAACCATAGTAACAAAGAGTGGCATCTTTCAGTTTAAACTCTTCATACTTATCATTTTTCAGCTTTTTAGACAAATTTTCTTTAGCCGCAACAAGAGATTCTTTAACGTTCTTTACTTTTTTCTTATCTTTAGTTTCCTCTGATTTTATCTTATGCCAGCAAATCTTTGTTTTTATTATTTCATTGTTTGAAACATGTACACTTAAAACATCTCCAAGAATAGGAATACCATTGTGCTTATGCCGATAAACGATATTCCTGATAAGGGGTGTACTCGAAGATAAATTAACATCTTGACCTAATTCATAATCAGTTACATAGAAGACATTTTCATAACTGACAGATTCATTCGGTTCGGGGATTTTGCCAACAACATTTTTTAATGTATTTTTAGCAATCTGTAATGCTGTTTCTGAGCCTTGTATAATTGTACTATTAGCATCAAAATCTCTATAATACACATCAAGACCATAGTTTCTTTTAAAATGTCTCAGATCCTTTAAAGAAGATGAATCTTGCAATGGCTCCATTTCTACATACAAAGGAGCTATTTCCGGCTGAATGGAAAGCGGCAATTCATACTCAACTTTTTCACCTGATGAATTAGCACCTTGTTGAGTATAAGAAAAATAATTCCATTCATCATCACTTAAATCCCACCAATAATATTTCATAGCAGTACTAGATGAATCTGCAGTTATTTCGTTAATTTTATCGCTTATATTATCAGTATGCGTAACAATGGCTGCCGGTTCATCATACCAGCCATCTGAGTTTGCATGATAATATGCATTGATTATCGTCCCTCCATCATTCGCATATTCAAAAAAATCTTCGGTATCAGATGTCTCAGGTGTAGCAACACTATAATAACTTAAAATCATATGTGCCGGTTTAGGTGAGCCGAATAATGCATCATCCCAAGCATGCGCTCCAACTCCATAATGTAATATACTGCAAGCTGATAACCAAATCCATTCGACATCATTATTCCAGTGAGCGTTGCCAATAGATACAAATAATGGATTTATAATTAATGCACTTTCTGTTTGGTGATCTAAGAGTAATCCGTTACAATCCCCGTGAGAATCAACATATAAAAAATCTGCTTCACGATTTATACTTAAATTATCACTTGCATTCCTAATAAAGTATGTCATATCAGTTCCAAGACCAGCATTATTGGGAAATTCCTCATAACTATTTTCATACCAATTAATATTATCCATCTGTTCTTTAAATTCTTGCGTTGCATTTTCAAATACTTTTAAGCCACAAGCGGAGTATTCTGCTCTGTCAACCATAACACTATTAAATAATTCTTGATAAATATATGATCCCGGTGCAATCATTAACGAAAAAGTTAAAACTTGTTCATCAATTACTTGTATTTTATGATCATCTGAATCAGTCCGACCATGTTCGAAAGATAGATATAATAGCTCATTTTCTGATGTAATATTATCAAATATACCAGTATTACTACCCGTTTCCTCAAGCGTAATATAATTAGTTCTCATTAGATTTGCATAAGTTTCGGCTTTAATAACTATCTGCTCTGCATATCCAGCATTATTATCAAAACCTTTAGCTTCAATAATAATTGGATCGTTTTCTCCAAAAATATATCTTGGTGAACGAGGTGAACTGCCTGCGGCAGGCCAATCCAATAACTCTTCGGTTTTGCCTGTGTTTGTATAGATAGTTGTTTCTCCAATAATAATTGTACAATAATCAGCATATCCGTATGAGTGAGCAACACGGCTGATTTCAGGAGGTGGATTTCCTTCGTCATCTGTAACATAAAGATCTAAAAAATATTTCCCCTTTGGTAATTGTGAAGGAATAAATCTCAAATAGGAACCTTCTCCAACTTTAAAATAATCACTTGAAGGCGTTTCAATCCACCATTCATAATAAGTTATACCATGGCCAACACTATATGGAGGTCCGTTATCTTCGTCGTAAGAATCCGAACCAAAAAAAACACAACTTCCTCCGTTTTGATTCAGAATAACATTATGGATGTTTATAACAGGTGTTCCTAATGTATCACAAGCATTAGATCGATTTGTTACAATAAAAATGATTAGAGAAATCGATATAAGTAAGTATTTCAATAGTTTATTGTTCATTTTTCTTTCCTTATATTTATTGTTATTATATGAAATAATAATTTCTTCTGATTCTAATTTTTTATATATCCATCTTATCTTTCTGGTCGTGGATTATGTCTGCCCTCGTACATTTTCAGCCAATTTTGTGCCATTTCTGCTTGGCCGCCTTCAGGGAACTTTTCTAAGAATTGCTCATAAGCCTCTTTTTGTAAAAGTTCTGCTTCATCAAAAGATAATTCTCCGCTTCTGATCATATTCTGATACATACGGGCAATCATGAACTGAGCATGTTCCGCAGTTGAATTATTAGGCCATTTTTCAACAATAGCTTTATAATTTTTCAACGCTTTATCATTCTGCTTCAAATAGCGGCTTGATTCGGCAGTTAGCAAATGAGCCGCTATCGTAATATCTGAATCCGGAAAACGATTAATAACTTGTTCCCAGATTGCTTGTGCGCTCATGTAATTTCTTATTGCCTTTTCACTTAATCCCGAACCAGTTGTAACCTTTGCCATTGCTCCAGTTGGAACTGCTGTTTTCTTATTATCTTTCTTAGCTATTTCCCAATAATCTTCACCTAATTGAAACATATTATTTGCTAAGTCATCTTGTGTTTTATATTCTGAAAATAGTGAATCGAGATTAGTTATAGCATTTTCATCTTTGCCATCCGCGAAATCTGCTTTAATCAAACCCTCTCGTGCATTGAAGACATATTCACTTTCAGGCCAATCTTTTAAGACTTGGTTATGTAACGTTCTGGCTTTGGTAGTATCGCCGATTTCGGTATAAATATCCGCAATCTGGAATACTTCTTTGGCAAGAGTTTTCTGGTCTTTGAAGACTTCAAGCATTTTCGCATAAGCGGCGTCAGCTTTGCTTTCGTCATTTGCTCGTACGTAATACCATACGATAGCTGCCTGTGACCACATGGACTCTAATTGATTTGTGCAGTGATCTGCGTTGTAGGCGTGTACTTTCAGTGCATTTTCAGGGTCGTTTGCATCGTTTAGGAAGTAATTGCCTATATCGAAATTTGTTCTGGCAAGATTTGAGTTTTTGGCAAACTTTGTCTGAATATCCGCTATTACAGAATCTGCGTTTTTAATA
>CAZVOA010000074.1:0-4462 GCA_964628465.1 uncultured Pirellulales bacterium
AGACTGACTTATATCTTCCTTATCAGTCCACCAATAACCGATTGAAGATTTCGCATGGCGATAATCTGTTAATACAGGTTTTTCCTCAATCAAGCCGCTAACTACCGATGAGTCCGCAATTAAACCGGCTTTTTTTATACCTGTTATTAAATCTCTGGATGGCTGCGCCCAGAAAGCACCTGCACGATATGTAAGACATTCATAATCTGGACATATCGGTTTTATAATATTTTCGAGCGTTTTTTTACCTTGCGCAATAGCTCCAACAACTGAAAATATGTCACTTTCATTTCCTATACCGTTTGGCAAATCAGTAATTCTCCGGTATTGAGGATTGAGTTTCCACGAACCATTGACAAAATCCGCACCAATCCACCATGGATGAAGATGCAATTGTACATCATGGCTATTCTTAGCGGCTGATTGAACTTGTTTTTCAATTTCCTGTGAAGGCGAATAATCGAGATTAAGCAATCCTTCCTGCTCAGCTTTTTTCATCGCCCAGTATTCACCAACTTCAAACATAATCGAAATTTTCGCGCCATATTTATCACACAATTCAAGCAATCGTTGAGTAGGCTCAATAATATCCCTTCGGACATCACCCGAACCATTGCCAAAAATCTCGTAATCCAGACTGAAAATCAAATGAATCAAAATTAAACCACCCGAACCAAATTAATGTTTATCGACAATATTACACTTTTGAATTACTCTTGGCTGTTTTCCAATCGCCGTTTTAACAAGTTCTGTTCGCAGTTCAAGATTAATTTCGACTTGTCCCTGAAGACGTTTGTTTATGTTTTTAACGATCCGCTGCTGCTCAGCTTCATCAAGAGGAACGATTGGTATTATACACAAAGTCGCTTTGCCATGAACGAACTGATGAAATTGATACTCTTTAATGTTCTTAAAAGTGTCATCATGAACGTTCAGTGCAGTCATAGAAACTATAGAACCATCGTAAGCAATCAATTCTCCCTGAGGCCATCTGCCTTTGATATCTGTAATCACAGTATTCTGACGCTTACAAACGTCACAATGATCGCTGACATAAGTTGCGTAATCTCCAGTACGATAACGTATAAACGGCATTACTGTATTAATAAATCCTGTCCCGACTATTTCGCCGCTTTGACCTGGTGTAGTCACAGCGTGACCTTTTTCATCAAGAAGCTCAAAATAACCGTATGTCGGCCAAACATGATAGTTTTTTGATTGTTCACATTGAGCGGCAAGCACAAGCTTTTCGGAGTGTCCGTACGATGAAAAACATTTAACTCCAAACGCTTTTTCAATATCTTCAACCTGATCAGAAAACACGTTCTCAGATTCAAGAATAACACTCTTAATATTTTTCGGCGCCTGTTTTCCATTTCCAATAATAAACTTTGCCAATGTTTGAGCTGATGATGGATATGCATGAAACACACAATCACCAATTCCGCTTATATGTTCGAGATAACTTCTTAGATTATCACTATTTGTATGAAAATTACTATAATAATGATGCCGGAGAATCGGGTCATATTCATGGTAAAAGCCGTTTTTGTCCGGTTTGACTATGCGGCCGCGCAGTACCGCCATCGGCATCCCGAGTTTGTAACCGGCCCGCTGCCAGCTTGTTGTCAAATAGGCATACTCAATTGCCGAACGTCCTGCGTTTATATAAAAATGAAGCGGTACGCCGCTTGTGCCGCCGGTTGATACATAATCAACGTCGCTATCAGAAATACTCTTCGTACACATATCAGAAAGATTGTCAATAATAGTTTGCTTGTTGATTATCGGCAAATGGATTAAATCATCCAAAGACTTGAAATCATTCGGATTAAAACCGACAGAATCAAACATCCGGTGATAATATTTCGTTTTCTCATAAGCGAGCCTCAAAATCTCGCTCAACCTATCCATTTGATATTGACGGAATTGATCTACTGACCACCATTGTGACTTTTGTATAAACTTGTGTTTCGCTCTGAATTTTGCACCCAATAGCCAATCCAGCGGCATTAAACCAAATCCCATACCAAAGGCAGCTTTCATAAAAGCTGGTGTCTTATCCCACAGATTCTTTTTTGAAAATGCTTTTTTCATTTGTCGATTTCTATATGTCCCTTCCAACCGAAGTGAGACTTAAAAGCAAATATTTTTCCATCATATTCACACAAAACCCGATTAAACCGCTGTTCATTTGACTTGCACTGAACTTCACTGTAAGATCCTGCAAAAAGCGGCAGAGTTTCACTCATCATGGATCTGTATAATATCGGCAGTTTTTTATAATCAAAACCCATCAATCTTGCACAAACCAAATCTACCGCTACCGGATTGACACCTGCAATGATTATCCCGGATGATTTTGCCGTCGGGTCCAATGGGCCGTTTCCTTCCCCTCCTACAATACCATCAACTATATTAAAAATATTCCGTGCCTGCCTGTCTTTAATCTTTCCATCTGTATCGGCATAGAACAGTATCTTATTCAAATCTATCGCCATCCGCCAGGTAGTATCATTGCCGTACCAATTGCCGGAGCGAATAGTATCAGTATTAGTGTCACCAAATATACCTTTGCCGACCGCTTTTACGGGGTTAGCTATGATTGAACGCAGAGGTCCCAGTAATGGAAATAGTCTCCGAAATCCTGTCATCGCCTTTCTTTCGATTTTATGAATAAGACTATCATCTGCAAACTGGTCGCCGCCCTGGGCAGGTGTGCCTTCCCTATGGTGAGGCAGCCAGTTTTTATTGCCGTTAATACCCACCAGGTTTTTCATGCACAATGTCACGCCAGTCTTTTTATGAGTTTTAAGTTTGGGCAGATTAATTATACAATCTGCTTCGAGAATTGTTTTGGATACAAGATACTCATGTACGCCGCCAGTATGGTGACTGCAAATTTCCCTTGTGTCATATTCTGAACCATAAAGCAAATGACATAAAAACTCAACCTCATTAAACATCGAATTGCTGTTAAGATTTACTTTGATGAAACCGACTGGATCTCCGGGCAGTTTTTCATGCCCGACAATCACTCCATTTATTTTTTTTGCTATTTCCGGCCGCAGGTCATAAAGTTCGATTTCAAAACCTGCCTGTTGTTTGTAAAACCGTCGAATTTCATCCATACCCGTCATCTCGACAATTGCATCGAAATCAGCGTCATTTTGCGGAGCATCAGCAATTATAATTCTACCTTTACCATGCAATGCAATATATACATAATCCATTACTGCGCGAATAATAGAACCATGAGTTACAAGACAATCCTCATGACCGGAAAATGTCTCACGAAAATCACGAACAAAATTCGGTTTCAGTACAACGGTATCGCCAGTTTTAATTATCCGACAAAGCGGATTCCAGTTTTTACTATTATAATTTTCAGCATCGTATCCCAAAAGTCTGAAAACTTCACGAACTCCATCATACGCATAATTCTTCTCATTCGAACAGCTACTATGATTAAAAGGATATTCCGGAAATTTTGTATTTGGAGAATAAGGAGACTGGACCGGGTATCCTGTATTTCCGGTTGAAACAGCGACATTTTTTGATTTTACAATTTCATTTTTATTCATATAAATCAATGTTTTTACTCACTCGAGTATCCAGACAGAATACAATCCCAATGAGCGATTGCAGCCTCCATCGTATAAAGCTTTGCGGAAAGACCCGCGGCATTTGAAAATGATTCCAACTTCTTTTTATCAGATAATAATTCAATCAAACGTTCTGCAAATAATTCCGGCCGGCGTCTTGGAACCAAAAAACCATTAACACCATTATCTACAAGATCTCCCAGATCACCAACATCAGAAACAACTGCCGGTAAGCCGCATGTCATAGCCTCCATCATCGATAGTGACAGACCTTCCGAATCCGAAGTAAGAACAAAGACTTTACTTTTCTGCAGCCAGTTTTCAATATCATTATGAAAACCCGCGAAATGAACATTCTTTTCTATCCCAAGCTCACGAGCCAATTTCTCCAGTTCGCTTCGCAATGGGCCATCTCCGATAATAAGAACTTTTACTTCAGGTATCGTATTTGCGACAATTTTAACTGCCTGCAGAAAAATATCTATTCTTTTTATTTCCACAATCCGGCCAGTCATAATACAATCATATTCTTTGATTCCATTTTTCTGACTAAACCTGTTGGTATCGATACCGCCGGATACAACCTGAATATCAATATTAATCCCTTTTTCTTTAAAGAACTTTGCCGCTCTATTACCCATGGTAACGACCGTGTCACACTGATTTATTAATTTTAAAAGCCTCTGCTCTACAACTTTATCAGGAGTTTCCATTTTACGAAAATGACTTTCAACACTGACTACCGCACCATCTTCAACTTCCGCTGGGCCACCCACGCAAAAATACATAGACTTCGCTCCGACAATACGACCTGTAATTATTGCCGCTATTCCATTTGGCATAATATGGAAACCACC
>CAZVOA010000075.1:0-3175 GCA_964628465.1 uncultured Pirellulales bacterium
CAATACGACCTGTAATTATTGCCGCTATTCCATTTGGCATAATATGGAAACCACCCACTATATGCGGCCGCTTGCGTATAACATGATACAAAAAAGTTAATAATCGCGCCTGTGTTACACCCGCTATTTTTATTACCCATTTCGGCGGATAGACTGGTTCGATTTTTTCAAGCTGCGGAACAGGATTGGTAGAAACCATCCATATGCGCGAACAATGCTTTGACCTGGAGAGCGGGCCAAGATGAGCTAATATCCAATTATCAGAATCAAATCTTCCTGTAAGCATTATCTCACAACCTTCATCAGGGAGAAGTTTTCTTTTTCGACGTCCAATCAAACCTGCAAACTTCAAAGCTAATACACAAAACAGCGTAAACATTCGGGCAATACAATGCCAAAACAAACATTTATACCTTCTACCAAAAGAAACACAATTTTCTGTCGCGCATTCCCGCGTTTCTACAGATTCACTTTTATTAGCTGAAATAAAATCACCTCTTATTGCATATCCGGAAATTCCAGCAACGGCCAACCAATCGAAACACTTGGACGGCCTGTACTATCCAGAGGATTTTTACGAATATTTTCTATTATTTTATTATTAAATTTTATACATGCCGCCATTGGATTTGTAACATAAAACGTCAAGCCACTACAGTCTTTTTCAGTAAACTCGTTTTTTATATTTCCATCTGATTTAGTCTCCACATTAATACAAAGTCCATTTCCTTCTTTTACACAATTAAACTCACAACAACTTAGAAGACTTTTGTATTTTAATAATCTTTTCGTAGTCGTAACCAGAATTTTACCGTTATGATACATTTCCGCTAATGTTCGAAAAGACTCGACCGCTTTTTCATCAAATGGTACTTCAAGATTATCGATTTTACCAAGATGTGTATATAAAATACATATCCCCTGCCTGTCTATTAGACATTCCAACATTTCCTTAGTAAGTACCTTAGAGATGCTACGCCCCTGATCACATGAGCTAACACCGCCCCAGTGGGGATTACAACGCATGAATTCATAGACTCCATGACCATCTCTAAGTGTAATCTGCCGCAGAATCCGGTTTGGGCCGTGCATCGAATATTTTTCATCGCCCCTGCGGGCATAATGTCTTTTGACGGCTTCTTTTAGAAGCGTTTTCATTGAAGCTGTCGGATGGTTCATCTGGAATATACCAGCAAGAGAAGCCGGGACATCCTGACCAAGAACACTTGTCACTCTTCCCCGCCAAACATATTTTATACCATAACCGATAGTTAAATCCGCATGATACGCCGGATGACCAACTTCGTCACCATGTCCGGCCATTATATCGGCGCCGAAATTCGTCGCAGCTGTTCCATGATCTATCCATACCTTGAGCCTGCAATCATACTTATCAAGCTCATCCAAAGCTCTTGCCGCATGTTCGCGTTTGGTCGCTAAATCGCCATACGAATGAAGACAGTCGATATGGCCGCTATGAATTAAGGCACGAGCCATTTCGCGTCCCGTGTCATCCGTATTCCAATAAGCAAACTGGTCGTGCGGCATATCGAAATATATCGAGTTACCAACCTCAAGTCCTACTCCAGGTCCCATTGAAGTCTCCTTGGTTGTATTGAGAAACTTCATGATTTCCCAATACACTTTCCTGTCAGGAGTTTCGTCAAGGTCGCTGCAAATCGCCAGCATAGCCTTGTAAGGATATGGAATAGGCCGCAATGTCACGCTATCGCCAATTCCGCCTGTTGAATTATTTTGAATCACTTCTAATTAGAATCCTCAATCGCTTCTAAATATACTTCACGAGTAAGATTCGCGACCTTTTCAGGATGAAATCGGGCAAGAGCGATTTCCTTTCCTTTTGCGCCGAAAGACTGACGCAACTTGTCATTTTCAAGCAATTGTCTTAATCTCATAGTGACATCCCCTGTATTTTCCGGCTCAACCAAATAACCGGATTCGCAATCGCTAATCATATACGGCATACCGCACCTGTTGGAAGTCACAACCGGAATACCGGCCGCCATAGCTTCTTCGATTCCCATCGGGGAATTTTCTTCTAAAGATACAAGCGCGAATATACCTGCTTTTGATAATTCTTCCTTAATTTGCCCGGAGTTGACGGAGCCAAGAAGAAGAACTTTCTTTTCAAGTTTTTTTTGACTTATCAGCGTACGTATTTTTTCAACATATTCTTCATTACTGAGAGTGCCTGCAAGACGAAGCTCGATATCATGGCCGCTCGAAATAAGATTGGAAACGGCTTCTACGAGTGTATGTATATTTTTTCGTGGAATTATAGCCGCGGCGCAAAATATCGTATTGCCGCGTTCATTTCTTTTTATATCGAAAAAAGACTTTGCGACGGGATTGTCTATATCATATATTTTGCTTTTAACAATTCCCTGAAGTCGTTCTCTTACATAGGGACTGATAGAAATAATATGCTTCTGGTCGGCCCAGCCGGAAGTTTCGAAATATTTCCAAATCCGCCATCGCAGTGATGAAAAGCGTGTATTGGAAACTTTAACGTCACCGTATATGAATCCGTGAATTGTAAAAACCCGCGGTATCGACATTCCCTTTACAAGTAAGCCGTATGTATCATGGGCATGAATAATATCCGGTTCTAATTTTTGCAGATATTCCTGCATCTGCCTGCGGCCGGGTCCTATCGCATTTCCCAGCATACTTCCTCCGGCCCATGCAAGACGATGAATTTTGACTTTGCCGAAGTTTTCCGTCAATTCACGAGAACTGTCCTGTTTTGTCGTAACGACATCAATGTCCAAATCATCGAACTGAGCCAACGCATGAACAAGATTGACACTTACCGCTTCAACGCCGCCAACAGGAGCGTTCGGGTCTTCAGGAAAGGATGTAACTATGGCTAATTTCAAATGGATGCCCCCTCTTTTCGATTAACCAATTCATTGAAAATATTTTCAAACTTCGGCATTATCACATCAATCGCGTGATTTTGCACATAATATTCTCTTGCGGCCTGTGATACAGTATCCCACTTTTCATTTGAGTTTAACAACTCGCGAATACCCAGGGATAATTGTGATACATCATTACCAACTATACCCATTTTCCGTTCATTGATTACATTATCAGGATCAACGGTTGAAACTATCGGCAGGCCGCAGCTCCAGGCTTCAAGAAATGTATT
>CAZVOA010000076.1:0-2597 GCA_964628465.1 uncultured Pirellulales bacterium
CAAATGCTCTACAACCTGCTATATTGACCGGGTGTCCCAATGTTGAAGTCAGGAGGGTTTAGGGTATAGGGTTTAGTTTCATATTTTCTACTGACTCCTGTATTCTGTTTTCTGTATTCTTGTTATAAATTGGCTTCGTTTCACAAAAAGTATTTAGTCGCTGGTCGATTCCCCTTGGGATGGCCAGGCTCAAGTATTTAGTTTTTTCGGATTGGCTTTGTTTTACAAATTCCATTACGCAATACTCATCACTCAGAACTCAGTACAAATAAATTGGCTTTGTTTTATTCTTTTGCCACAAAAGGCACATAATTCTCAAAAATGTTATGAATATTTATCATTACTGAATTTGATATTGTTTAGGATTTATTTTTTAGTGTTTAGTATTTCCCGCCGCAGGTGGGCAAATTGGCTTTGTTTTTCAAATCAAACCCAAATTTCGCATGATTTATCGCTAAAATAAGCATGTTTTTTTCAATATTTTTGTGTCTTTTGTGCATTTTTGTGGCTATTTTTCAAAATATTTTGCTTTTTTCTTGTTTTTTGACACTGATTTCACAGATTACACTGATATATTTTGTGACTCTTGTGCTTTTTTGCGGCTATTTTATTTTGTTGAATAATATCAATCTTATTGATTCCGCTATCCCCTAATCGCTAATCGATTCTGTTTACCATATACTATTCACTAAATACTAAACACTATCAACTATATGCTATATATTATACAAACATCCAACTTAAGAGTCAAGAGTAAAAAAATATTAATTTCCCCCCTTTTTTATTAATAGAACGTAGGGTGTGCTATGCACACCATTTTTATTATAAATTTCCCTTAGCTTCTTTCAGTTCCAGCACATAATCGCTTTTCTTTAATTCGGACAGGAAACTCCAGTTCTTCTCAATACTATCTTTAAGAAATTCTCTTGCAGGACGCTCATTCGGACCACTTGCATCGAACCGGCAAATAGTTTTGATATTGCCGGGCAGTGACTTATCTGTACAAACATGCAGGTAACATCCAAATCCCGGCTCGATAACCAATCCGCAAATAAACTTCGTTGGTTCGGTAATTCGCGGCACTCTCCGGCTGAGCCAGCGTTCAAAAATCATCGCAATTTCTCCCGAACTCAAGTATTCCATTATGGCCGCTCCAAATACTTTATGTAACTGTCCTTTTTAATAATCTTGTTTATCCTGTAAATCCTGTCAAAAATTTAACCACGAATTAACACGAATGAACACTAATAAAAATAATGATGCAATTCATCGCATCCGACCAATTTAAAAATCTGTGCCCATCAGCGTTAATCTCTGGTTAAGTAATTAGTAGTTCAGCCGATTCTGCCGTCACCGTCTATGTCCATGCCGTGGATTTCTTCTATCTTTTTGACGAGCTTTTGCAAAGTTTCCTGAGTTGCTAAAAGCTTTTTCTCAAGAAACTCAACACGTTCCTCTACAGAACCTGATTTTTTGTATTGGCCGTACATCATGCCGGTCTGCAATATTTCCCAAAGCGCTCCCATATTTACCTCATTTCTTTTATTTCAAGGTTTCCGCCAAATATCTGGCAGTATTTACATTTCTTACAGTCATTGACTGGTATATTTTATGGCTGATAATTTTAGTCAGATGACTTTTATTAACATTTTCTCTTTTAATATTCCAGAAAATTGCTCCTCTGACATATTTAATATTAATAAATTCTTTTTTTATTGGCAGAATGTTAATAATTTCTTTCGAATCTATCTCCTTGAACAAAAAAGCGACATCGGTCTTCTGTTCAGAGTTGTTCTGCCATTCCTCTGGAATAGCATCTGCTATCTTCTTTATTTCCTGCTTCGTTTTAATAAGTACAGGAATATCAAATTCAAATTCCTTTTTCAGACTCGTTTCAATTTCCTCTTTTATCGCATTTCGTTTCTTGTTGGATTCGAAGATTACATTTCCGGAATTGATATAAGTTGATACATTGCTGCAGCCGGAAGACTCAAAAAGAATTTTCAGTCTTTTCATTTCTACTTTTTTATTGCCGCCAACATTTATTCCACGCAGAAGCGCTATGTATCTCATATTGCCTCAGTTTCTTTAACTCTGAATTCGACAATCTTTTTTATTAAATCATAAGGAATCGGTTTATCAAGCGGAAACTGTATTGTACCTTTTGATGTTTTGTAACCGGATAAATCTTTTTTGAACGCTGCTATTGCCGATGGAGTCGGGAAGAATCCGATATGCTTCTTAAACGCCGCAAAATGGACCAAATGCTTTCCATTCATATCAAATGTCGGTATGCCGTAGCTGATATTCTCCTCAGCCTCTGGGGCGGATTTTCTAATTAACTTTCTAATCTTTTCCAAAATAATCTGAATTTCATTTGGAAAAGACTGGATATATTCGTCTATTGCTGCCTGTCTTTTCATTTCCTTTTTATGGTCTCGATAGTAATAATACGATTTCCGGTATAATTACAGAAACCAGAGGAAAATACAAGAAAAAACAAAATACAATATTACCGCAGAGGAATTTTAAAATAAATATTGCTCTGTGTTCTTGTATATTGACTTCTAACATGGATAATAATAATCTCATAGGTA